>NZ_JBQEOA010000002.1:751561-800782 GCF_052044975.1 Chryseobacterium sp. 22458
AAAAGATAAAAGATAAAAGATAAAAGATAAAAGATAAAAGATAAAAGATAAAAGATAAAAGATAAAAGATAAAAGATCTTGTCATTAAACAACTCTTAGCTTTGTATATCATCAGGATATCAATATCAATAGGGGCGGGCTTTAGCCCGGCCATTTTAATTTAAAATATTCCATTTGCTTTAGCCAAAACCTGAAAAATATGATATTCTGGGTGAATTATTTCTTTTTGTAGCGATGATGAGATTGCTTCGCTGTGCTCGCAATGACGGAAAGCGGGAAATTGCTCCCGAAAAAAAACCGGCTCAATGATGAACCGGTTTTATTATATTGTTGTATACAGCTATTTTTTGTGCTGTAACTGACTGTAGATATTCTGGATCAAACCGTCTGCTACTGAGATTTTCGGAACAAAGATACGGTTGATATCCGACCATGACATGATATTATTAAAAATATTCAGGGCATGAACCAAAACATCGGCCCTGTCTTCTCTGAGGCTGTATTTTGTCATTCTTTCCTCTACAGAAAGTTCATTGAATTCCTTATAAACCTTTTTGAGATGGGATAAAGACATAGGTTTACCGTCTTTTGTCTTGCTCATGGAGAATACCTTGTTGATATTTCCTCCGGAACCGATGGCTACGATTGGTTTTTTGCTGTTGATATTTTTTCTGATCTCCTCTTTCATTTCTTTCCAGTTGTCTATTGTCACCAGATTGTTCAGAAGGCGGATCGTTCCGATATTGAAGGATCTTTCGTATACCATTTTACCGTTTTCATAGAAAGTAAGCTCTGTGGAACCTCCTCCCACATCAATATACAGGTAAGCGAATTCCTTGTCCAGACCTTCGGCTACATGGTTTTCATAGATCAGGGTTGCCTCTTCGTCTCCTGAGATGATTTCAATATTGATTCCGGAACTTTCTTTCACCTGGCTGATGATCTCGTTTCCATTGGCAGCATCACGCATGGCACTGGTGGCACAGGCTCTGTAATGGTCTACTTTATAGATTTTCATCAGGTCACTGAAGATCTTCATAGAATCTATGACCATTTTTTCTCTTTCCGGGCCTATTTTTCCGATGGTGAATACATCCATTCCCAGTCTCAAAGGAATTCTGAGAAGGTTAAGTTTGATGAATTCAGGCTTTCTGTTGTTGATCTTTACTTCATTGATAAGAAGTCGGGCTGCATTACTTCCTATGTCTATCGCTGCTATTTTCATTTCTTATTCGTTTTAGCTTTCAAATATTTATAGGTTTCTATTTGTGATCGGCATTCTTTTTTATCATTTCTTACATATTCATTGCTTAGCCTTTTGTCTAAGATTCTTGCTTTAACGTTATCTCTGAGCTGAATGTCCAGGATATCTTTCAATTCTTTTTTAAGATTTTTGTCTGTGATCTTGGCTGCGGCTTCTATTCTGTAATCAAGGTTTCTGGTCATCCAGTCAGCGGAAGAAATATACATATCTTCTGCTCCTTTGTTGTAGAAATACATGACTCTGGCATGTTCCAGATATTCGTCTACAATACTGATGGCCTTAATTTTCTCTTTAAATTCCTTCTGGTTAACGGCACAATAGATTCCTCTTACGATCAGTCTTATGATAACCCCTGCTTTGGCTGCATCATATAATTTTTCAATCAGCAGTCTGTCACTTAAAGAGTTTACTTTTACAATGACTTCGGCTTTTCTTCCTGCTTTGGCTTCTTCAATTTCCTTGTCGATGTGATGAAAAATCTTTTCACGCATAAACTGAGGGCAAACTAATAAATTTTTACATGTTTTCAAAACCGGGAGAAAGTCATCTTTGGGTTTCTTCAGCACATTGAATACCTTATTAATGTCTGCCATGATGCCCCGGTCAGAAGTCATCAGCAAATGGTCTCCATAGATGCGGGCTGTTTTTTCGTTGAAGTTTCCGGTGCTTACAAATCCGTATTGAATGGTTTTGTTGTGAGATCTTTTTTTGATAACACACAATTTGGCATGTACTTTTTTGTTGGGAATTCCAATCAGAACGGTGATTCCTTCCGGTTCCAGCATATCTTTCCATTCTAGATTGGATTCTTCATCAAACCTGGCCTGAAGCTCCAGCATAACGGTCACTTCTTTACCATTTCTTGCTGCGTAGATCAGAGCGTTGCTGATTTTAGAGTTGCTTGCCAGACGGTAAGCTGTAATCTGTATCGATTTTACATCCGGATCCATAGCCGCTTCACGAAGAAGGTCAATCACCGGATTGTACTTATGGTAAGGGAAGGTAAGAAGTACATCCTCTTTCAGAATCACATCAGTCACTCTTTCCCCATGTTCAAAAGCCTGATGGGTAAATGAAGTTCTTTCTACAGGTCTTTCATAGGTCTCAAAGACGTCCGGAAAATCCATAAAGTGTTTGAAATTATGAATTTTTCCTCCCGGGATAATGCTGTCTTTTTTGGTCAGATTCAGTTTTCTGATAAGAAGTTCCAGCAGAGCCTTGTCCATATCTTTATCAAAAACAAAACGTGTCGGTTTCCCTTTTCTTCTGTTTTTAAGTCCTTTTTCTATTTTTTCTGCGAAGTTGGTCCTGATATCATTATCCAGATCAAGCTCAGCATCTTTGGTTACTTTAAACGCATTGGCCGCAAACTCATCATATCCGAAATACGAGAAAATATGCGGAAGGTTAAAAGTGATCACATCTTCCAGCAGCATTACATTTTTCTCTTCCGGATCTTCTGTAGGCAGCAATACGAACCTTCCTACAAACCGGGATGGAATTTCAATGATGGCATAATTGCTGGAATATTGCCAGTCTTTTTTTCTCATAGCGACACCAAGATAAAGACTCTTATCTCTGAGGTAAGGCATCGGAGTATTTTCATGAAGAAGGATAGGAATGACATTAGATTCCACCACTTCATCGAAATATTGTCTTACAAATTCTTTCTGCTTTGCGGTAAGGTTTTTCGAGTTCTTGATAAAAACCTTATGGTCAGCCATTTCTGTCTGGATCTTTTTCCAGGTTTTGTCGAAGTTTTGCTGTTGCCTCATAACCACTTCATTGATCCTCTGAAGAATCTTGGAAGGTGGCTGGTAAAAAGACTCGGCAATCACTTTTTCTTTAAAATCCATGGCACGCTTTAATCCGGCAACACGCACCCTGAAGAATTCATCCAGATTGTTGGAGAAGATTCCGAGGAAACGTATTCTTAAATGTAAAGGAACTTTTTCGTCCATGGCTTCCTGTAAAACCCTTTCATTAAAGGCAAGCCATGTAATATCTCGTGGATTAAAGTGTAATGACATTCTGAATGTGTATATTTTATCAAAAATAATAATTCGGATAGATTTTACCGTATTTTTTAGGTTAAACTTTGATTAATTTTAACCCCTCTGAACAGTATTCTTTGCAATGGAGAGTAAGCTTATCATTGATCATAGTTCTGCGATAATTTCTTTATTTCTTCAATTTTTTTATACATTTTGTTGAAAAAAATATATCGGGCTTTATTATTGGTAGAAAGTAATTCGGAGTTTTTGAGAATCAATTCAAGACTTTTTTCATAGTTTCCGCAAACCCTTTCATCCAGTGTGTAGTAGTAACTCAGGATATTGTAAGGTAAAAACAGCATTTTCTGATCTGAAAATCTGATAAAAACACTGTTATTCATGATGAGAAGGTCATTTTGATATAGTTTGAAAGGTGTTTTTTGTTCACCGATTATCCTTTCTTCGATCAGGTTTAGCATTTCTTCGATCTCTTTACAAATTTTTAAAGCACTGTCAGTTGTAATCAGTTCGAGCTGGCGAAAATAAATAATCTGTTCAAGAAGGGTATAAATGGTAACATTACTCCAAATCTCAGTAGAGCTGACATCATTATACGCTTCAGACAACAGAATGGCTTTCCGGGTAATGTTTTCCGGGATTTCAAAATTTTCAAAGTTTATTCTTTGTGAGAAAAAAGCTACATCCATAAGTTTCAGCCATGCATAGATTTTAAATTTTCTAAGATTTTCAAACCTCATGAAATAAAAAAGAGGAATATCCTTGGCAGCATAAATAAATTCAACATCCGGTTTATTTTTTACTTTCTGAAGATTCCGGATAGATGATTCGAAATACGTTTCCAGGTCATCAATATTGTAGATATCATGGGTTTTGTTTAAAACAACATTATTCTGATGGGAAGAATGGATGAGGTCCAGAGATATTCCAAAATGGGAGGCCAGGGAAATTCCCTCGTTTAAAGTAATATGACTCTTTCCGCTGATTCTCCTGTAAGCAGTGTCATTAGAAAGCGCCAGCTTATCAATCATTACATCTACCAGATTCTTTTTTCCTCCGGATTCTTTTAATAACAGATCAAAGAGGTTTTTCTGATAATTTTTCATGTGAATTAGTGTTTTATTATCAAAAATATCTAAAAAAAACAAATAATGGTTATTTTTTAGATAATTAATCTTATATGATCTTGCATTCCAGGATGTATTATCCTTTCGCAGCTGATTTGTTTTCTGGATTTTTGTATATACTAATAATCTAAACAGGACTTATGGGAAAATTTTTATCATTACTTCTTTTCTTATTGGTTTCAATAGGAGGGATAAAGTCACAGACGCTCACCTTTGAATATGAAAGTGGCGGAAATCAGATTGTAAGGAAATATTGTGCAATGTGTGTTGCTCTTAAGAATGCAATGACTGAGCAGCGGATCATTGAAAAAGAGTTTCCTCCCGGGGAATACCAGGTTAAAATTTATCCAAATCCTACCAAGGGTAAAGTAAATCTGGTCTGGTCCGATGAATTGGGCAAGATGATTCAAAAAGTGGAATTTGTTGCCTATAATTTCACCCAGTACAGGGAGCTTCCTTTCGATAGGAGAGAGAATAAGATCTTATTGGATCTTTCAGAACATCCGATAGGGATGTACGTTGTGATTTTTCATCTGAACGGTGGAGAAAAACTTACTTACAAGATCTTGAAACAATAACCAATATCACACAACATGAGAATCAGAATCTACTTTCTAATAACCTTGCTTTTTATATCAGGGTTATTCAACGGACAATCTGTAGGTCAGACGCCTGGTGATTTGTCTGTTTCTTCATCAGGAGCTGCCAATTATACAATACCTATTGCCAATCTTCCCGGAATCAAAGATATGGTACCGGGGATTTCCTTAGCTTACTCCAGTCAGAGCGGAAACGGTCTTGCAGGATGGGGGTGGAATATCGCAGGTATATCATCTATTACAAGAATACCATCAACAAAGTTTCATGACGGGATCATTGATGGGGTAGACTATAATGATAAGGACAGGTTTGCGTTTGACGGGCAAAGGCTGCTCTTAAAATCCGGAACTTATGGAGCAGACGGAGCAGAGTATCAAACGGAAACATATTCCAATATTAAAATAGTTTCACATGGTAATGTAGCCAATGGACCGGAGTATTTTATGGTATACTATCCGGATGGTAAAACCGCCAAATACGGTGGACCAAGTGGCTTCTTGGGAATGAACAGCTTTGAATGGAAAATCAATTATATCGAAGATGCTCAACAGAACAGGATTCGCTTTACCTACGACAGTTTCAACAATTATATCTATGTTCAGACGATAGAATATGGGAATAATGCGGCCATTAGCCCTAATGACAGTCCCAATAAAATAAAGTTTTACTATAAAGATGCTGCAAGAACAGACCAGGCTTATATTTTTGGTTCCCGGGATATTTATTCACACAGAAAACTGGACCGGGTAGAGGTAACGGGCAACGGACAGCTTTTCAGAAAATACCAGCTCACCTATAATGTAACTTCTTTAAATTACGAAAGACTCGTAGCTGTTCAGGAGTATAACGGGAGTAATGAAAGTATTAAACCGGTTATTTTAGAATATGACACTACAGATAACGGAATTACCAATAATTCGAAAACAATAACGAGCGTTTCTCCGGCTTATGACAGAAACAACTGGCAGTATACTTCAGGGTATTTTGATAATGACAGTTCGATAGACTTTATGACTTATCCCAATTCCAGGGATCAGCTTTACAGATTCAACTCCAGCCAGCTTACCAATTCCAGTTCCAATGTAGCGGGCACCCTGATTAATGTAGAAAAATTCACAAATATTTTTTCAACAAAATTAGTGCTGCCTAATAATAAATTTTATAATCTGGATGCAATAACTACCATAATCGGTGACACTACGACACCTGTTACGGACGAAGAGATTATAAAAATAAACAACTATACTTCGAGCAGCAATGCCAATTCACTTGATCTGGTATTTACAAATTCTTACAGGTTTCCGACCGCTGTGAATGAAAGATGTATTGTGATTAACGGAAGCACAACCTACAATTCCAGAATTCCCAAGACTTATCTCACCGGAGATTTTGATGGTGACGGAATATCTGATATTCTGGCTGTGGTTCGTCCTTATTCCGTTTCCCAGACCTATTACTGTGGTCCTGCAAAACAAAGTACGGATGCCAACAGACCTCCGCCGGATTGCTGTACACAAAATACAACGATTGATATCTCTCAGGTTTTTTTACTGAAGCTGGATCCTAACAATTCCAGTGCACAGACACCGGCTACTTTGGGGTATAATTATGTTGTAAAATCAGATTCCAGAATTTACGTAGCAGATTTTGAAGGAGATGGTGTAGCGGATTTATATATTATCAATCCCGGCCAACTCTATGTATATGGAATGAAAAACGGAGCCTTTGTTCAAAAAGCAACTTTTTCCAGTGGTCTTATCAAAAATGAATATCCGTGTTATCTTGCTGATTTTAACGGAGATGGTAAAACTGATATGGTAACTCCTATAGAAAATGCAACTACGAACTGGTATTTTATAATCAATTCCGGAGAGACATTTATGGGTAATGTAAGGGATATAGGAACCAATTATTTTAAGCCTCAGGTAGTCAACTCCTGTTATCCGGCCCCGTCAGGCGGTAATATCTGCGGATATATGCTTCAGCAGACTTACTATACTTTTACAGACATCAACGGAGATGCAAAAGCAGATTTGTTCTATCACGATATCCTGACTCCGCATAATGTGCCGGAAGCAGGACCCAACGCGAATGGTGCTTATCTCGCTTATGGAGATAATTACAGCATCAGAGATAAAGGAGGGGTGAAGTACAATATGGGAAGCAATGTCAATGGTATGCCTACTTTTTCAGCCTATATAGATGGCTGGCAGAATAATTTTACCTATGGAGGAGCAATCAATAAAGGAACACCGATATTTTTAAACAATCCTAATATTGCCAATCAGAACTTAGATTATGCTTTTTTTGGTGGGGATAAGATCAAATATGTTTCGTTCAAAAAAGATAACCGTATAGATGTTACTTTGAAAAGAATCAAAACAAATGATCTGGTAACGGAAATTACCTATGATACCGCAATAGATAATGGAAGCAGTTCAGGAACCTATACCGGAGATTCTTCCGAGTTATATCCTTATATCAATCTGAATATAGCTCCGTCTATGAAGCTGGTAAGAAAAATTGAGAAAAGCTTTAACGGAGAAACCAAAATACAGGAGTACAGATATAAAGGTGCTGTAATGAATTTACAGGGTCTTGGCTTTATAGGATTTAATGGAATTGCCAAATCTTCCGTGTATGGGGGTACTGTAACTCAGCCTTTATGGGCAGTTTCTCTACAGGACCCGCAGAAAAGAGGAGCTGTTAAAGAGAGCTATATGAGCGAAACACCAGACTTCAATTCTCCAGGTTCTTTTGTTTCAAAAACAATTAACACGTATGCCACGTCGCTGTTGCCTAATAAGGTTTTTGTCAATTTACAGTCGCAGATACAGCAAATTGATAACCTGACAGGGGTTACGACCAATCAGTATGTAGACATTTACGATGCTTACAATAATCCTAAAAAAACAAGAATCGTAGCCAATGGTGGTGAAAAAATAAACCTGATTGACTATGAAGACAACCCTACGGGAACCGGTTCTCAGTATTATATAGGAAGACCTGTGAAAAAAGCCGAAACACAGACTTTGGGAACAGATGTTTTCTCTAAAGAAATGCTTTTTACCTATACCAACGGACTTGTTACACAAACCAGAAAAAAAGGAAATAATACAGATTATATTACCGAAGATCTGGAATATGACCAGTTTGGTAATAATACCCAGAAAACCCTTTCTGCTCCCGGCATAGTTTCAAGAGTAGAGAAGACACAGTATGATCCTTCCGGAAGATTTGTCATTAAAACCACAGATGTTTTAGGAAACTCATCTTTGTTATCCTATGAATCTAATTTGGGAACCTTACTGTCCAAGACCAATCACCTGAATCAGACCGTATCGTTTGTATATGATACCTGGCAGAGAAAAGCGCAGGAAAAAGACATTTATAATAATATTACCGAGTATTTCTATGAGTGGATTACTTCAGGAGATTTTATAAATGGGATCAGATCAAGAATCGTTGACGCTTCAGGAGCAACCAAAGAGACATTAGTGGATAACTGGGGCAGGAAACGTCTTGAAAGAGGGCTTTCTATAAACAGTAAATGGATAGAAAAAAGAACAGAATATGATGTTTTAGACAGAGCTTACAAAGTAAGTGAACCTTACTTCTCCACGGTTTCTCCAAGCAAATGGACTGTTACGGAATATGACCTGTACGGAAGGCCTGTCAAGAACATATTCCCGACCGGAAAAATTATCACCACTTCTTATAACGGATTATCTGCAACTGTAGTAGAAGGTCAGAGAACACAAACCATTACTAAGGATGAGTGGGGAAATAAGATTAAAATGTCAGATAATGGCGGGGTAATAAATTATACTTACTATGCCAACGGAGGCCTGAAATCTACAAATTATGCAGGGCATGTTATCAATGTAGAACAGGACGGATGGGGACAGAAAACAAAAATGTCTGATCCTTCTGTAGGAGGTGATTATATCTATGTTTACGATGGCTTAGGGCAGCTTTTGAAAGAAGAAAATCCTAAAGGCAAAACAACGTTTGTTTATGATCAGTATGGAAGAACGGCCAAGAAAGAAGTTTCCGGTGCCAACACAGATATCAAGATTACTTATAATTATAATGCCCAGGGGCTTCTTGCTTCAGAAACAGGAACATCTGATGGAGTAAACAACTCTTACACCTACAAGTATGATAATTTTTACAGAGTCGCAGAACGTGAAGAAAATAATGGCTCGGCAATCTTCAGAAATCATTATACTTATGATGCTTTGGGAAGAATCAATAAAGAAACCAAGGAAACAATTTTCGGTAATCTTTCCAGTATTTTTGTTATTGAAAATGTTTATGCTTCCTGTGGTATACTGGTAGCCATCAACGACGGTAACGGTGACGCAATATGGAAATTAGGAAGTGTAAATGAAAAAGGGCAGGTGATCTCAGCATATTTCGGAAATGGGACGGATATCAACAACACCTATGACAATAATTATTTTATCGAAAAGATAAGACATAAGAACAGCACTTCAGGACTTATCCTGGAAAACGAATACAGCTTCGTAGGAAATACAGGATTGCTAAAAAGCCGGAAAAATTTGGCTATACCCAATGGCTGGAATGAGGTTTTTGAATATGACGCCTTACAAAGACTGGTTTCATGGACCAATCCTAACGGAGCCCAGTCTCAGACCTATGATTCGTTTGGAAGAATTGATAACAACAGTACTGTAGGAGATTATAAATATGCAGATACCAACAGATATAGAAAAACAGAAATTAATCTAAATGCTGTGGGGGATGCATATTATAAAGTAAATCAGCTTCAGATGATATCCTATAATGCATTTAAAAATCCGGTCACTATCACGCAGGACGGGAATGAAATGGCGAAATTTGGGTATAACATCCATCAGACAAGAGCATCTTCGGATTATAATTACAATGTTAATTTCGCATACTATATGAGACATAAGATCTACTCGGATAACACTTCAGTAGAAATTATTGAAAACTCTTTTATCGGGAAAACTCCTCCGCTTTTTGTACGGACAAGGATTGTGACTTATATCGCAGGTGACCCTTATTCTGCTCCGGCTGCCTATATCGAAGATTTCGATCCTAACGATGAATCAATAAGTAGAGGCCTGCATTATCTTCACAGGGATTACCAGGGAACCATTATGGCAATTTCAGACAGATCAGGAAAAATTGAAGAGAGAAGACAGTTTGACCCATGGGGAAATCTGGTATATCTTGAACAAAACGGAATAAAAATAGATCTTAAAAAAGCGAATCCTGACCTGCTGATTGAGCGTGGATATACTGCTCATGAGCATTTCTTCCAGGTTGGTCTTATTCATATGAATGGCAGAATGTATGATCCTAAACTGCATACCTTCCTGTCTGTAGATAATTTTATACAGGATCCTTTTAATACGCAAAATTATAACAGATATGGATATGTGCTGAATAATCCTTTGATGTATACCGATCCCAGTGGTGAGATATTCTGGCTGGCAGTTCTTGCCGGTGCCATTATTGGAGCCGTTACCGGTGCTGCAAGTTATATAGGGCAGGCCATACAGACAGGTGATTGGAGCTGGGGCAAATTTGGAATGTCTATTTTAGGAGGTGCATTTACCGGGGCAGTTATGGGAGCTATTGCACCCTATGCAATACCGGTCGGCACGCTGGGAGGCTTTGCACTGGCAGGCTTTATGGGATCTTTTATGCCGAGTTTTAATGTCAATCTGGGCGGTGGATTCAGTATAGGAATATCCCCGAGTATAGCTTTGGGCAACAGCAGCAGTCTTGGACTTAATTTTAATATGTCTTATAAAAAAGGGAACTGGAATATTTCTGCAGGTTTCAGCATTGCCAATCAGTCTGAGGCAGCAGGTAGCGGAGCTTCATTCTGGGAAAAAAGATACTCCGGAGGTATTGGATATGATAATGGAAGACTTGGATTGTCTATTTATTCTACAACTTTCAGAGGTGGTGGATTTGATCAGAGAATAGGAGGATTAATGATAAGACACGGAGATTTTAGTTTCAGATATGAAAATGATGGGATGCCATTTTCTATAAAGAAAGGTTTTCCTTATCTTGGTGATGGAAATGACAGCTATCGTACAGCTTCTGCTCATTTGGGATATAAGCAGTTCGGAATCGGATTTAATTTGTTTACCGGATACAGAAGTGATTATAGCGGAGACGATGAGAAGATAGGACAAGGGGTATATGGCGATAATGGAGAATTTTATCCACACAACTTCGTGAAAGAAGAAGGCCCTCAGTATAGAATGGGAGCTGTATATATGAATGTGGGAGCTATGCGTATGGGTCAGGACTCCGATTGGTTCAGACATGCTATTCAGGATCGCTGGGCCCATGATATGGATAACTTTTTAATAGATACCAGACAGCCTGGCTTTAAAATGCTTAGCGGCGGATATACCAATTATATGCAGTATCAGACAATTAATCCTTTTTCATTATGGTAATTTTTAAAAGTATAGGGATCTTTCTTATGAGTTGGGCGTTTGGGCAGAATGCACCCGGTAGACTGCTTGATGATGGTGTTACCAGAGTTCCTCTAAGCTTCGAGAAGATAAAAAAGAAGGAACAGATAACCCGGAATTTTTTTTCAGAAGACCGTCTTTATGAATTGGAGTACCTTACAAAAGGAAATAAAGACTATAGTATTCCCGACGAAAAAAATAAATGGACCTATGATACCAAAGAATACCTTTACTTTTATAAAAACGGAAACCTGAATGTATTTACCAACCTGAAAGGAAGTTTAAACCTTAATCCGAACTATAACGGAAGCAGAGGATTTTACTATATTCAGGATAACGGAGAGATCATCGTATTTATTTATCAGAAAAAAGGAGAATGGAATATGAAATCGAGCTATGGATATAATAAATATTTCGGTACACTGAAAGAAAACAGGCTTTATATGAGAAATAATGAGACCTATGCCGGAACAAAACTCTACAGAGTCAGTATTTATAATAATACAGGCACCGGAAAAAATCATTATTCAGCATCATGGTAATTAAAACCAGGAATTAACATGATTTATAAGAAAAAATGCCTTATAATTTTTATTTAAACCCCGAGTTAATCGGGGTTTTTATTTTTATTGTGTCATTTTGTCATAATTTTTTGAATGGTACAGATATTGAGAAATTGAGAGTGTAAATTAAATTAAAAATAGAAAAAATATAAAATATTATGAGTAAAATAATTGGAATTGACTTAGGAACAACCAACTCTTGTGTTGCTGTAATGGAAGGTAAAGACCCTGTTGTTATCCCTAACGCAGAAGGTAAAAGAACAACTCCTTCTATCGTAGCATTTACAGAAGATGGTGAAAGAAAAGTAGGTGATCCTGCAAAAAGACAAGCTGTAACGAATCCAACAAAAACTGTTTACTCTATCAAAAGATTTATCGGAACACACTTTAAAGATGATGCTTCTGAAATCACAAGAGTACCTTATAAAGTAGTTGCCGGACCAAACGATACAGTAAAAGTAAAAATTGACGATAGAGAATATACTCCACAGGAAATTTCTGCAATGACGCTTCAGAAAATGAAGAAAACTGCTGAAGATTATCTTGGTCAGGAAGTAACAAGAGCGGTAATCACTGTTCCTGCATACTTCAATGATGCACAGAGACAGGCTACTAAAGAAGCCGGTGAAATTGCAGGTCTTAAAGTAGAAAGAATTATCAACGAGCCTACAGCTGCAGCATTAGCTTATGGTCTTGATAAAAACCATAAAGATCAAAAGATCGCTGTATATGACCTTGGAGGTGGTACTTTCGATATCTCTATCCTTGATTTAGGAGACGGTGTATTCGAAGTATTGTCTACAAACGGTGATACTCACTTAGGAGGTGATGACTTTGATGATGTGATCATCAACTGGATGGCTGATGAGTTTAAATCTGAAGAAGGAGTAGACTTAAAAGCTGATGCAATCGCTCTTCAAAGATTGAAAGAAGCTGCTGAAAAAGCAAAAATCGAATTATCTTCTTCTCCACAGACTGAGATCAACTTGCCATATATCACAGCTACTGCTACAGGTCCTAAACACTTAGTGAAGACTTTAACTAAAGCTAAATTCGAGCAATTATCTGCTGATCTTGTAAGAAGATCTATGGAGCCTGTTGCTAAGGCATTAAAAGATGCTGGTTTATCAACTTCTGATATCGACGAAGTAATCCTGGTAGGTGGTTCTACAAGAATCCCGATTATCCAGGAAGAAGTAGAAAAATTCTTCGGTAAAAAACCATCTAAAGGAGTAAACCCTGATGAGGTTGTAGCTATTGGTGCAGCTATCCAGGGAGGTGTATTGACAGGTGATGTAAAAGACGTATTACTTCTTGACGTTACCCCACTTTCTTTAGGTATTGAAACAATGGGTTCTGTATTCACTAAATTAATTGAAGCGAACACTACGATCCCAACTAAAAAATCTGAAGTATTCTCTACAGCTTCTGACAACCAGCCGGCTGTAAGCATCAGAGTAGGACAGGGAGAAAGATCAATGTTCAACGATAACAAAGAAATCGGTAGATTCGATCTTACTGATATCCCACCTGCACCAAGAGGAGTTCCTCAGATTGAAGTAACATTCGATATTGATGCAAACGGTATCCTAAGTGTATCTGCTAAAGATAAAGGAACAGGTAAAGAGCAGTCTATCAAAATCCAGGCTTCTTCAGGTCTTTCTGACGAAGAAATCGAAAGAATGAAAAAAGAAGCTCAGGAAAACTCTGCAGCAGATGCTAAGAGAAAAGAAGAAGTTGAGATCTTCAACAAAGCTGACGGATTAATCTTCCAGACTGAAAAACAACTGAAAGAATTCGGTGAGAAACTTTCTGCTGACAAAAAAGCAGCCATCGAAAGTGCAGCAGCTGAATTGAAAACTGCTTTCGAAGCTAAAAATGCTGATGATGTAAAAGCTAAAACTGAAGCATTAGATGCAGCATGGATGGCAGCTTCTGAAGAATTATATGCAGCAGGTCAACAGCCGGGTGCTGATGCAGGAGCTCAGCAAAATGCAGGGGCTAACAATGCAGGAGGTGAAGATGTACAGGATGCAGACTTCGAAGAAGTGAAATAATGATTGATTAGTATCAATTAAGATAAATTTAAACCGTTATAAATACAATATTTATAACGGTTTTTTGTTTTTGTAAACTTTGTTTGGTAATTATTATAGTAACCCA
The DNA here is from genome assembly GCF_052044975.1 of Chryseobacterium sp. 22458. Taxonomy (NCBI): domain Bacteria; kingdom Pseudomonadati; phylum Bacteroidota; class Flavobacteriia; order Flavobacteriales; family Weeksellaceae; genus Chryseobacterium; species Chryseobacterium sp. 22458. The sequence goes on from NZ_JBQEOA010000002.1 coordinate 765,782, forward strand.
AATAGTGTTTACAAGAATTTTTTGTTATTAAATTCAAAATATTAGATAGTGTAATTGTTGTTTTTGTAATTAATAAATAATTATCGATTAATATTTACAATAAAAAACACCCTTATTTGTTTTTATTTTCATTTAGATATGATTTTGTTAGTGATTTAAAAACGTTAAATATTGTTAAATTGATTCTAATTGTAAAATTGTTTTTCTAAATTCGATATGTTAATAATAACAAAAAACAATCAAAAATTTTTATCATGAAAAAGAATCAAAAAAAAGATGAGCTAATGATCAAGTTTCAATCAAGTAGAATAGAAAGAAATAAACTTGACAGAGTTTTGGGAGGTAAGCTGGTAACAACTGCTGGTTCCGATATTACAACTGGTGTAACTTCAGGTGGTAACCACGATAATACGATTACACCACCAGATAAATATTATGATGGGACTATTTAAAAATAAGTAATATAGATTTACTAAAAAGGATAGAATTTTTCTGTCCTTTTTTAATACTCGAAGAATCTTCAATCTCAATTAAAAACAGTATTATGTTTCGTTTGAATAAATTAAGGATTACAAAATGTAAAATTTTGTTAATGTTATTTCTTTGTTGTTTTTCTTGTAAAAAAGAAAAGGAGTATAACGAGGTAAAAAAAATACTGGAAGAAGTTTTGGTGGATGACCAGAAGTTTCGGGATCCTATTTATGATCACATCAAACAAGATTCATTAGATAGAAAAAACATTAAAATCGTTACGAAAATTATCGATAGTTTGGGATGGTTAGGTGAAAATGAAGTTGGTAAAGATGCCAACCTTGCACTTTTTGTAACAATTCAGCATGCGCATGACGTTGAAACGATGGAAAAATATTTGCCCATTATGAAAGTAGCTGTAAAAAATGGTAATGCTAAAAAAAGGCAACTGGCATATCTGATTGATAGAGTAGAGCTGTTAAATAATAGAAAACAGATTTATGGTACACAATTATCGTTCAAAAATAATGGCAGGGCTTATGTGGAAAATTTAATTGATTCTATACATTTGAATTCAAGGAGAGAGAAAATGGAGTTGGATCCTATAGATGATTATTTAAAAATTGTAGATTCTTCAAATAATATAATTGTTAAAAAATGATAGTTATTTATACTGAAGATAATGATATCACAACCAATCAGGTAATTGATTGGATTTCATATTTATATAAAGGTGAAATAAAAAGAATTAATACTGATTATTTTGAAGTACCTGATAATGAAGATTACTTTATTGATTTAAGTGAACGTATTAATGTACAGGCAATTTGGTATAGAAGACCTGGTAGGAGGCCATTCCCTGTTCGGAAAATTTCTGAAAACCTACTGTTGAAAAAGATTGATAACAGAGATTTAGAAACAAGATTGTTACATTCTACAAATAAAGAACTTGAAAATATTAATGCTTATGATTTAAAAAGCAAGTATAAATCTGAAAAAGTATTAGGAACTGCTCTTAAGTATGAGGTTAATAAATTTGAAGCTTTAAGAATCGCAAAAGATTTAGGCATTGATATACCAAGGTCAATTTTAACTAATAGCAAATTGAAACTAATTAATTTTTTCCACGAATGTAACGATGAGATTATTACAAAGATGCATGATATAATGATATGTGATATAAAAGAAACATATTCAACATATGCAACATACACGGAAAAGATCGATCTGAATTTTATTAATCAGCTACCGGAGTATTTTTTTATTGCGCACTTTCAGGAGAAATTGGAGAAAGTTTATGAGATCAGGTCGTTTTATTTAGACGGTAAAATTTATTCAATGGCTATGTTTTCCCAGCAAAATAGTCGTACCAGTGTCGATTTTAGAAAGTATAACAGAGAAAATATGAATAGAAGGGTACCCTATCAGTTACCTGCTGATTTGGAAGAAAAGATTTGCAGTCTAATGAAAGAGTTGGATTTGAATTGTGGATCATTGGATATAGTGAAGACAAAGGATAAATACGTTTTTCTGGAGGTTAATCCTGTTGGACAATTTGGATTTGTTTCTGGAGCTTGTAATTATAACTTACAAATGAAAATTGCTGAATATTTAACACAGTAGAAAATGAAGAAAAATAATTTTGTTGAAATTTTTAATCGTGAAAGCTATAAATACTTTCCCATTAATTATCATTTAATAACTAATGTTTATTACACAAAAGAAGAGGTTAAACGTTTTAATCTTTATTACTCAGCGCACAGTAAGTTTCATCAAACTACAATATTTGATATTTTTCATAATCATAAGCCTATAATGAATATATTATGAGTAATTTTTTTAGACTGTTTGCTAACTGTATTCCTGTTAGGGGAAACCAGGAGAGTATTATAATAGATTTACAGAACAATGAATACATAGATGTTCCAAACTTACTCTTCGATGTATTAAAAATTAATGAAAATAAAACAGTTAAAGATACCAAAAACTTTTTCAATAACGAATTAGATGAAGGAATAAACAACTATTTTAAATATTTGACAAAAATAGGATATGGCTTTTTTCTGGATAATGTAGAAAGTTTTCCTCCATTGAGTTTAGAATGGTTCTCACCACTGGAAGTAAACAACGCTATTTTGGAAATAAATGAAAATTGTAACTATAATTATATTTCCGCAATAATGCAATTAAACGCATTGGGTTGCTCCAGTTTACAATTAAGAATTAATAAGATAAATAGTAGAGAAACTATCCTTGAAATTCTTGAAGCTACACGTACATCGCGTATAAGAAGTCTGGAAATTGTGATCCCGGAGTTTTTATTTGATTTTTCATTCTGTCAGTATCTTGAAGATATAGAGAATAGAATATCAATTTTTATAGTTCATAGTGTTTCTGACGAAAATAAAGTTATAGAAACATATGGGAAATCCAAATTCTATGAGCAAAAAAGGCTGCTATTTACTACAAAAGTTATCAATTCTTCAACAAAGGATGCAAAGAATAAGGAAAATCTTGTTGTTAATGTAGATTTTTTTTGTGAAGCTCAACAATTTAATGTTGCATTAAACAGAAAAGTTTGTATTGATAATGATGGAAACTTTAAGAACTTTTTGGCTCATAAAAATGTGTATGGAAATTTTAATAAGAAAAGTATAAAAAAATTAATCGGTGATAATCAATTTACTAAAAAATGGTTTATTAATAATGATAATATAGATATTTGTAAAGACTGTCAGTTTAGATATTCTTGTTTAGATAATTCTGATATTGAATTTAACGGAACAAGTTGGTCTAAGATTGAAAGTTGTGGATTTGACCCTTACAAAAATAAATGGAATGCAGCCAAAAGCTAATAATCTTATGATTCTGCAATAAACCATCTAATGTCTTGGAAAATAATAGATGTAGTAAACACTAACATTTAATTATAAAACAATCCGGCGGTAAACGAAGTTTACCGCCGGGTTTGTATATTATATCTCTAGTTTGTATGAAGATACAATTCATGCTATTTTTTCAATGTGGGTAGCAATTCGTCCAGATTTTGCAGACACATGGTAAGGCCTTCCTTGAATCCCATGGCAATCATTGTTTCAATATCTTCATAACTGTCGTGCTGAAGAGTTATGTTAACCATTGTGATGCCGTTTTCTTCCGAAAAAATATTGGTCCAGTGTGAGCGGGGCTTTTCTGTATTTTCCTTTCCGTTTTCGTCACAGAAAGCATCCAGCCAGGTCACAGATTTCAGAGTTTCTATTTTTTCATAATCTGCTTTGCACCATAGTTTTTCGTTTTCCGGGCTTACCATGGCATACAGCCACATTCCACCTTCAGTAAAGTTTAGGGATTTTGTTTCCACATGGTAGGGTTTGGGTGCCCACCATTGATCCAGCAGTTCTGCTGTTGTCCATGCCTGCCAAACCAGTTCAAGGTTGGCATTGAATTCACGTTTTACAACAATGGTATTGTTTTCCTTGTTCACGGAAAAATCAAATAAGAGGTTGCTTTTCATTATATTATTTTTTGATGGTTGCTAATAAGTCGTCCAGTTGGCTGAACTTTGTTTCCCAGATTTTACGGAATTGCTCCAGCCAGTGATCTATTTCTTTCATTTTGTCTATTTCCAGTGAATAGTAGATTTCCCTGCCCTGGTGTCCCTGTTTTACCAGTTCACATTCCACTAGAATACGCAGATGTTTAGATACGGCCTGTCTCGTAGTATCAAAATGTTCTGCAATAGCATTCGGTGTCATTGCCTGCACTGCAATAAGGCCTATAATGGCTCTTCTGGTAGGATCTGCAATGGCCTGGAAAATATCTCGTCTTGTCATGTATGATCATAAAACTTTACAACTGTAAATTTATATGAAACCAATTGGTTGCGCAAATTTTTTATGATCTTTTTTTGAAAAATTTGTTTTAATGTGTCTGTTTATGGGGTTAAAACATGTATTATTTTTTAATACATATTATGCAGAAAGAATTACATTGAGTGTATATAATGACTGTTCGAATAGCAGGATTTTGTTATTTTACTGTATATTTAACCTCCAATTTCACTATAAACTCTATACTCATTATAAAATTTATGAAAAAGATCATCGGTATACTATGCTTGGCGGGAACATTGGCAGGGTGTAATAAGTTGAAGACTAAAGCAGATGTAAAAGATGAACTGAAAGAAGAAAAAGCTTTATCTAAAGAAAAAGAATCAGAATTCAAAGAAACAGAATCTTCCAGAGACAGAATTTCAAAAGAAGAAGCTGTAAAATTGGCCATGAAACAATTTGAAGATTATTTACCTAAGATCCTCAAAACTTATGACGGTGTCATCGATCTTCAGGATCCCCACACAGGAGATTTTACAGGTGATGGGATAGATGATGTGGCCATATATTGGGATATTGCGCCTGAAGGAGGAAATGCAATTATAGGACAAGGGCTGTCATTATACCAAAACAATGGGCATAAAGTAAAGGTAATTGCCGGATATGAACCGGATTATCTGTTTGCTTTTGACACCATCAAAAATGGAAAAATCATTGTTGAAAAACTGAAGTACACTGAAGAGGATGGAAGATGCTGCCCTTCAATAAAAACTAAGCATAGTTTAACAATCAAAGGAAATAAGGTTTATTAATCTCAGAGGGAAAAATCAGAAAATTTAAATGCCAAATTCATGTAAAAGATCAGTAATGTAAAAATGATATTCCGGAAAAATAAGTAACTTAATAAAAAGAAAATTTGTATCTTTTTTGGCTGATTATCAGTATGAATTTAAACCGTATTTTTTCTTATCACACTAAATCTATCTTATAATGAAACACCTGTCCATATTATTAGCATTATGTCTTCACTTTGCGGTGTGTGCACAAAAAACACCTGAATCAAAGAAGGAAATACAAATGCGGTCCGAAGAATTTACCCAGCAGCTGATCACACTGATTGAGAAAAGAGATATTGAAGCTTTAAAGAAACTCACCACTCCAAAATTATACTGTTATGTATGTTTTGATGCCGCACCGGAAAAGCCCCCGATTGTTGATCAAAAGACTTTTTATACCCGATATCTAATTCCTGTTTTTAATAAGGATTTGATGGAAAGACTGAAACGGAAAGAAATAAAATTCTCTGTTGATAAGTTTAAGGCTAGAGAAGGTGGAAGGGATTATATTGTACTGTATACAATTGATAGGCCTAATGAACTGGGAGACGGTCATGAAGGTGTACAATTTATTTTCTGGCTGAAAGACGAAAAAGACGGTCTTAAATTTTCAGGGTTAGAAACTGTGCCTTAGCAGAAAATCTATCAATGCCGATTGATAGATGATTAATGAATGGTAAAATCATCGATCTTCCATCCGTTCTTTTGCTTTATCAGCGTAAAAGAAACATGATATCGTTTTTTCTTCTCTCCTGGAAATTCTATTTCCCAGGTATCTTCGGTCATTACTTTATCAGAAGTATGAGTGTCTGTTCCCCCCATAGAACGTACTGATGCCAGCTTTGGAAGAGATCTGTTGTCTTTTTGCCTCTTGTCCGAGAGGTGCTCTTTTGCCAGTTCCGGTTGATTACCGGCCAAAGCATACATAAACTGAGATATAGTCTCCCTTGGGCTCAGCTGGGATGTAGAGCCAACCGTGTTTTTATCAAGGCCAAATCTGCAGATTATCGTTCCGTTTTCACTGGTTATTTTAATCTGGTCAGTATCATAAACTATATCTGTTACAGATTTTTTATTCTCTTCTTTTACCATCCGCTCAGTGGTGCTGGTAATTTTTACCACTCTGTTTTCCTGGTCAAATTCATTGAATATGCTTCGTGTTTCATTATGAAAATCATTCACAGATATTTTTTCTTCACGACTTAGTATAAAGCCTTTGGCATTGTAAACGGTACTTATTTCTCTGCGTACACCATAGCTTCCGCTTTTAGTATAGGTTTCAGTCATTGTGGTATTGGCAAAGATATAATTGTATCCCGGTCGATCCTGCTTATAAGTGTTGAAGGTTTCATTTTCTATAGCATCCCAATTCTTTTTATGGTCAAAAAACTGATGCAGGTCAAACTTCTTATAAACATTTCCATCGATGAGTTCTTCCATAAAATCTTTGTTCTTAAAATCAAGAAATTTATTGGTTTTGAAAACATTATAAGCATCTGCAGCAAGCTTTTCATTACGGGATAAGGTTGCCGGAGCCATCATCACCTGCCCGAAAGACAGTTGTATGAACAGCAGTAAATTAAAAAAGAGCAAATTTTTCATCAGGTTATTTCTACAGTCTTTTTACCAGTTTAAAAAAAATAAAAATAACGTATTTATGGATGCTTTATAGGTTATTTTCATTTAAAAGGAATGAAAAATGTTTTTATTATTTTATTCTTTATATAGGGAATTGTGTATATATATTAATTTGTTTTAAGAAATAATAACTAAAATAATTTCAAAATTACTTTTTTTATTTAGAATAATTATAATTAATTTTGCGGCCTTAAATATTCTAAGGTGAAAGTATCGTTATTAGCTGGCGCTGTTTTTCTGGCAGCAGGTGGAAGCATATCGGCTCAGGCAGTGGAGTTCTACCATAATGGACAACTCAAAAAAGGGGAAATCATCAACGATGGCCTGAAAAAATGTAGAGAACTGTCTTTAAAAGATGACATCATCATTCTTAAAGGAGATTGCAGCTTTGTCTTTAAAAACAACAGTAATAATAATCAGGAGACCATTGTCCTGAGTGAAAGCGAAGAACTGAATCTCAGATTCTTTCCGTCTCCAAAATATCAGAATGAAAAATCTACTATCAGAATAGAAGGAGTAGAGCTTACCGCAAAGAAAAAACAATTCTCTGAGATCCAGATCAGACAGGAAGCTCTTCAGAACCTTCAGTCTTTCTCACTGGGAGATGTATTGCAGCAGTTGCCCGGACAGTATGTTCAGCAGTTTGATAATACCCAGTTTAAAAATATTGTCTTCCGGACAGCAAGCGGGCCTTCTGTTACCGGTACCTCGGGAATTCCCGGAGGTGATGATTTCGGAAACAGGGCCTTCGGTGTACAGCTTATGGTGAATGATATCGCCTTATCCAATAACGAAAACATGCAGAGTTATGATTCTGCCAATGCCGCAGCTTTCGGTTTGAGTTTTAATACTACAACAAAAGCCGGAACATTGATGCCCGGACAGCCCAATTATGGTGTTGACCTGAGAGAAATACCCACTGAAAATATAGAAAGTATAGAAGTGATACAGGGAGTTCCGGATGCCCAGTATGGAGATCTTACCTCAGGCCTTATCAAAGTGACTACAACAGCCAGTGCCTCTCCGCTCCGCCTTGATGCTTCATTAAGGGAAGGAACTTACCAGATTGGACTTACCAAAGGTTTCAGCCTCAATAAAAGCAATGCACTGAATGTCTCTGTGAATTATATGAATTCACTTACAGATCCGAGAACCAGCCTGGTAGGATATGACAGAACCGGTGTGAATCTACTCTGGTCTACCCGTAGCAAGAGCGGTTTCAGAAATAAACTTACGGCAGCATTTTCTGCCAATTCCAGCCAGGGAAAAAAAGATCCGGATGATGTAAACGGAGTTGTGATCAATGTAGATAATAAGAGTTTTTCACTGAGCAATAATATCAGTTACTCTTTCGATCAGAAAGTCAGAAAAACCTTTTTCAAAACAATCAGCGCAGATGTAGGACTCAGCTATGCCACACAGTTTACAGAACGTAAATTCTGGCTGAATCAGGGCGCAAGACCTTATGGAAATGCTACTGAGAACCAGGTATATTATGCTCCTTATACCTTACCGGCTTATGAAAATCTGGCTTATGCTGATGGGAAGCCGTTCAATATTTATTCAAACTTAAGCCTGAATGGCAGCAGGGTGACATCCTCCAAATGGGTGCATATGTATAGTGTGGGGGCCAATTTCCGCTATGGTGATAATTTCGGAAGAGGAAGATACGGTACGGCAGGTCAGTTTACCACAATCAAAGCTGCCGGCCAGAGCTCTGATGGAATGCGGGACTTCAATTACCGGGACAATGTGCATTCTTCTCAGCAGTATGCCCTTTATATTCAGGATAATATCACCAAAGTTTTTTCCAATAAAAATATTTTCAGAGCCAATTTAGGACTTCGTTATGACCTGCAGAATTCATTCTCTACGTTTTCACCAAGGATTAATACATCTTATCAATTAGGAAACCTTTCTGTGAGAGGAGGTTTTGGGCTTACCTCCAAAGCACCGTCCCTTAATCAGATGTATACTTCACCCCGTTATTTCGACTTCCTGCTGGGAGACTACCGTTTACCCGGATACTATTCAGCTGCGATTATGCAGACGGTAGTGACTCCGGGAGATAATGCTGACCTTAAACCCTCACGCAGCTGGAAAACCGAAATAGGAATTGATTACAGGTTTCCTTTTGCAACCGTGAACCTTACTGCCTATTATAACAGGCTATTCGACGGATTCACCACCATGTCAGTTCCTAAGGTTATGAATAAAGCTAAAGTGAACGTCAATATAACAGGAACGGAAGTACCAACTTTTGAAATCGTCGGAACCGAAAAATATTTTTACCTGCAGAACAGAATTATCAATGGATACAGTTCAGTAGATAAAGGATTGGAATTGATGGCGAATTTCAAAAAAATAGAAGCGCTTAACCTCGTTATCGGTTTCAATGCCAGCTATGTGGAGACTTCAGGGGAAAAAGATAAGGGACTTTATAAATACGAACCTCCAAAAATCATAGATCCGAATTTCGAATACGGAATTTATAATGATACCAAAAGTAAAAAGTCGATGGCCAGGGCCAGTTTCAGTTTCGATTATCACCTTGCTCCTTCAGGGCTGATTATTGGTCTCAGAACAGATCATTTTCTTTCAGACAGAACTTTTACTCATGCCAGTGATATTTATCCGATAGGGTATATCAAACATGGCGGAGACATTGAAATGATTCCGGAAGGGCAAAATACGAATCAGTTATATCAGAATCTGTTCAGAAAACCTACAGATGAAAAACTTTCGGGACTTTACAATAAAACCCTGCATAATGTTCATTTGAGGGTAACAAAAGATTTTCTGAGCGGTTTCAGATTATCGGTGTATGTGAGTAATGTTTTCAATCTGAAAGCCTATGACGAAAGAGGCTATTTGTACGCCAACTTTACATCAACCTCATTCGGAGCTAATATTTCCTACAAATTTTAATAATACTGCTAAAAAATAAGAACAATGAAACGATTAATATTCTGGCTCATCATTCCTGCTCTTGCCTTGTTGGGGTGCAACAGGGACGATGACTTTGGTAAAAACGAAATCAAACCTGTTCCGTATACAGTCAGCCTCAGATATGATGCTTCAAAATATCCTGACGTTGCAGATAAAGGAGTAGCGAATGTAACGGTTACGATGGAAAACGCAGCTACCGGAGATAAAATTACCGGAAAGACAGATGCCAATGGAGATCTGAAGCTGGAGGCTGTACTCCCCGGAAATTATAGCATTAAAGCCGAACTTCAGTTGAAGAAATCCGAATACGAACAGGAAATCGGAGAAGAGACCAGTTACGAAATTGTCCATTTCGGAGGTTTTCAGGAAAAAGCAATTGTCAATTCCAAAATATCTTCCACAATACTGAGTATTTCCAGCGGGAATTTTGGTGACCTGGTTATCAAGCAATATTATTATGCAGGATCAAATTCAAAAACCGGAGCCAATATCAGGGACCAGTTTATCGAAATTCATAATAATTCCGATCAGGCGATCTATGCAGATGGTCTGTACCTTGTATTTCTGGAAGGAAACACAAACAATAATGTAACCAATTATACTTTATCCAACGGGCAATATGACTGGAGTAAGACTGCAGGAGGCGGAAGTTCTGCCAATACGGATTATGTGTATGCCAATATATTCATTAAAATTCCTGGAAATGGAGACCAGTATCCTATTTTACCAGGGAAAAGTATTGTCATTGCTCAGACGGCACTCAATCATAAGGCTCCTTATAATGACATCAACGGGACAGCCATTTCCATACAAAATCCTGATGAAACAATTGATCTGAGCCATGCAGATTTTGAAGCCTATCTTGGAGCTTATAATATCAGTATTGGTAAAAAGCCCTTTGCATGGGATATTCAGAATATCATGGTGCCGGATATGCTGATCTCTTATTGGAGTATAGCCTCCAATGACCTTGTACTGAATGTTACCTCTATGTTGGGATTAGGTATTCTGAGAGCCACAGATGCAGAAGTTGCAAGCTGGAAAAAGGTGGTTACTCCTAAATCTCCCGTAACAGGAACGCTTTTCCTTCAAATCCCTAAAGAATATATTATTGACGGGGTAGATATTACAGACGATGAGCAGAAAGCCCCTAAAGATTTTCCTTCAGATATTGATGCCACCCGTACTTTTGTGGTCAATGAAAAGGGACTGGCAGCGGGTAATTTCACAGGACTTTCGGTGATCCGTAAGACCAAAGAAAATATTAACGGGCGTATTGTATTACAGGATACCAATAACTCAGCGAATGATTTTGTAACCATTAAAGCAAACCCTCGAGGATATGCAAAATAAAAAGAAGAAGACGATTAGTATCTTTCAGTCCACTATACTGGGACTGGTCACATTGGGCAGCCAGTTCCTTCATGCACAAACCACCCATTTAGACAGTATCAATATAAGTTCTGCAGAGAAAAATATCAGGATAGACAACCCTTATATTTCTTTTTTCCAGCCGCTGGATTTTTCGGAAACAAGTTTTCAGTATTCTACGATGAAACAGAATTTTAAAAGAGTTCAGTCTCCTGAAAAAACAGGAAGTTTCATTTTTCATTCGGAAGGTGTTTATAAACTTAATTCTAAAATAGCCCTTTCAGGAAGGCTTCAGGCAGATAAAACAGCCGAGGATAATGTTCCTTATATTCTGAATGATGAAAGAACCACCCACAGTTCTTTTATTTACAATCCATCATATTACTGGGTGCCACGTACCGCAAAGTGGCAGAAACAGAGTTATTTTATCAACGGACAGGTAGCTTATAATCCTGTAAAACCTGTAATCCTTCAGATGGGAGCAGAAGGGCTGTATGCTAAATCGTACCGGCAAAATGCTGATCCGAGACCCAAAGTGGATGATTATAAATACAAAGCATTCGCAAAACTGGGCTTGAATTGGCGGCAACATTCACTTTTTGGTAAATTGAGCTATGTGAACCATTATAAGATGAATAATATCTTATTTGTGAACATTGAAGCGCATGTACCGGCAAATGACAGTATTTATATCCGCTATAATGAAGGTTACGGAAACCAGTATATCGGGAATACCCAGTACAAAACCTCCGAATACAAAATGGGAGGCTATATCTTGGGTGGAGAGTATGCATTCAATACTGCCAGCACTCATTTCTCTGCAGGATATGATTATAAAAATGTGACTGAACGCTTTTACAAGGTTTTCGAATATCAGGACCCTAACTTTATCTACCAGAAAGATTATGTAAAATACTCAGGGCTGAAAACAGAACTTCATAGTTTTTATCTTAATTTTCTAGGAAATTATAATGGAAAAAAATGGGCATCTGCATTAACCTATCAGGATCAGCAGGATTATAACTACAATTATGCCCTGGAATACAGAACGTATCGTCTGGACCAGCAGAACCTGTCCTGGCAGAACAGCGTCACTTGGTTCAATCACAGGAATGAAGCATTTAAGATGGTTTTGGATGCCGCATACGGTAGAAATCATGTAAAGGATGTTTCTGTAGTGATGGAGAGAAAACTTTCTTTCTTTCAATACCGTCTGGGAGTGGAAAAAGAGCTGGTCTTAATGCCTTCACATAAACTGGCTGTGGGAATTACCCAAAATCTTTATGTGCCTTTGGAAAAAGAATTCAATTATGCTCCTTATCAAAGTACAAAAGAGAATATATTTGTAACCAAAATAGCACAGCCTGACTTTGCGTATGACAGTACCACAAAAATCGGGCTTGGCCTGAACGCAAGCTATATCCTGGACAGAAATAAAATCAGGTATGAGTTCTTCGGAAATTTTACCCAGATATGGCTGGCGAATGGTACCTATAAAAATAAAGTGGACTACAACGGAAGAGCCAATCAGATGGCCTCTGTAGGACTGAATGTTTATTATTAAAAAATGAAAGACAGATATCTTGCTATTCTGGCCATTGCCGGTATAGCATCTTTATTGAGTTATACTTCCAATGATCCTACGGGGTATACCGTAGAAGAACTGCGTACCCTTTACAGCAGCGGAGACCAGTCCAAATGGCCGGTTCCCCATTTATTCAATGAAGCTAAAGAAGGCTTTCAGGATATAGGATCTCTTCCCAAAATGAAATTTCCAGAAGATAACCCCTATTCCGAAGATAAAATGGAGTTGGGAAAAATGTTGTTTTTTGATCCGAGACTTTCGGGAAGCGGGCAGATCTCGTGCGCCAACTGTCATAATCCTGAAATAGGATGGTCAGACGGAAGCAGGGTTTCCTTCGGACATGACAGGCAGACAGGAACCCGGAATGCACCTACCTTACTGAATATAGGCTATGCAAAAACTTTTTTCTGGGACGGACGTGCGGCAACGCTGGAAGAACAGGTAAAAGCCCCGATAGAAAATCCGGTGGAAATGAACCTTCACATGTCGCTGGCTGTAAAGAATATCAGAAAAATTAAAGACTATAAACCTTTCTTTGTGAAAGCTTTCGGAAACGGAGACATTACGGAAGATAAAATTTCAAAAGCGATTGCGACATTTGAACGTTCTCTCATAAGTCCGCCTTCAAAATTTGATAAATTTATTTCCGGGAAAAAAGATGCCCTGACGGATTCTGAAGTGAACGGCCTGCACTTATTCCGGACCAAGGCAAACTGTATCAATTGTCATAATACCCCTTATTTTTCCGATCAGAAATTCCATAATCTGGGTCTTACCTATTATGGAAAAAAATATGAAGACCTGGGCAGGTATATCGTTACCAATAAAAATGAAGATGTGGGGAAATTCAAAACTCCGACTCTGAGAGAAGTTTCTGAAAATAAACCTTATATGCACAACGGGCTTTTCCCTGAGCTGGCTAATATCGTTATGATGTACAATGCCGGAATGGGCAGGGAAACTCCAAAAGGAGAGCAGATCAATGATCCTAAATTTCCACACAAGTCTGAAATGATTGAAAAACTGAATCTGACCGATGAGGAAGTATTTGATATTGTGGAATTCTTAAAAACCCTGAACAGCTACAAATACAAAATGCGTCCGCCGGAATTACCGAAATAAAGGAAAACGCTGGAAGAGGGAAGTGGAAAGCCGGAAGTTAATCTTCAAAATAAGAATGTAATTCCCTTCCAGGCTCCAGCTCCCTGATTCTATGAAAACAAAAGCTCTTCCCAATATCCGGAAGAGTTTTTTATTTTTCCGGTTCAATACTTACAAATGCCCGCAAACGGATATCATCTTTTACATCAATAGGCTTAAAGAGGTCATACCAGCCGGTACGAAAACCACCGGCACCATAATTAAGGTGTACGTAAAAAATACCTTTTTTCTCCACATATCCGTCAATAACTGTTGAATGGCCATAAGTAGTAAAATTACCCATGTGAAAATAAACCGGTCTTCGATGCCCGATCTCGTTTTTAATCAATAGAATAATTTCATCTTTACCAATGATATGTCTGATTTCTTCTTTTTCGGAAATACTTTTCAACTGTTCCTGTGAAAAAGGAATATCTCCCGTGAAACTTCCATAGAAGACTGCTTTACAGGCAAAATGTTTTTCGATCTGTGGTGCAGGATTGATCATTTCGAGGTACCGGGAAGTTCCAAAATCTTTGCGAACGGCAAGAGCTGTAAAATAAGAATACCGGGCTACAGCCTCTATTATTTCAGGATTGCTGTGATTGTTGAGACTCCCGGTAAAGTTCTTCCATACCGGGGAATAATGAGATAAAGTATCCTTAATCACATATCCTTTAGAACATGTGTAGGAAACAATACCGGATGGCTTCAAACGATGGTAATAAAGTATTTGTGCCATGGCTGTACTCCAGCAGCCTAATACCTGGTTTTCGGGAGTATATTTTGCATAAATACCCCATTGGTCCCAATCGGTTTTCAACAGAAAAGGGGCATTCAGAATAGCGGGTTTCTGTGCAGGGATCTGGCTTGCGCTGATCTGGGAATATCCTGTACTATATATCATCAACAGGATAACGGATAATAATTGTATTGGCCTCATAAGCAGATTTTTTTAGTGCAAATGAAGGTTATCCGGAATCCATAACCCACTCAAAACAGGTTTTGAGAGTTCTTTTAAAACTCTTATTTTATATTTTGTAAATAGGTTTTGGGAGAATGTCCTGTATGATTTTTGAAAATACGGTAAAAACTGGCCTCAGAATTGAAACCGCAATCGAATGCGATTCCCAGAAGGCTGAGGTGTTTGTAAGCAGGGTCAGCCAGTCTTTTTTTCACTTCTTCCACACGATAACCGTTTACCCAGCTCCGGAAATTTACCCCGAACTGTGCATTGATGGCAGCTGAAACCTGTGCTGATGGGAAGCCCGTTGCTATTGCAATCTGTTTAATGTTTAATTCAGGTTCCAAAAAAAGCAGTTCCTTATTCATTATTTCCTCTAATGCAGATTGAATTGCAGAAAAGTTCTCTTTATCTTCTGTGGTTTTTATTTCGGCGTCTGATAAATCTTTCGGTATGATCAGTACCAAAGATGATGCATCACCTGATGCTCTCAGAATATATGTTTCAGCAGCCACCAAGGCCCGGTAACCCTGGAAGGATAAAAAATAAATAAGCAAAGTGAGATAGATATAGAAAACTTCCAGATAAAAAAACGTGTTTTTAAGCTGTAAAATATTGGAAGATAATGAAGATAAAAACAGTACAGCAACTAATATTCCGGTACCGATAAGAAGATTCCGTAGCCATGCAAATTCAGAATATTGTGTAGCAGACTGGCTGGTAAATAACCATTTACGGTAGGCTTGTGTCCTCCGGAAGCTCATAAACCAGTAAATGACCGCAGAAAAAAGAGCAAATATATCCTCCGTCCATTTAACAGCATTGTAATGCAATTCCTTTTCAGCAATAAGATCTTTTGTATGTATGTCAGGCTGTGACATGGTAATGATATATACAATAATAGCATGGATCTGAAATAAAGCTGCCGGAGCGAAATGCCATAATTGCCGGCGACGAAGCGAAAAATCCTTTTCTGTAAGAGAACAGGTATATAAGTAAAATAAAGGCTGAATAAGGGTGTCAATAGCCAGAGGAAAATAACGAAAACCGGGATATTGCCATAGACCTGAAGTATGTAGCAATATTTTGATACTTAGGAAGGCCAGGGTTAGCAATAATGCGGATAAAAGTTTTCTGCCGAAGGTATTGGAAGGATAGCACCAGACGGCTATTGTGGCAGCTATACCCTGTATTACACCAGCTATAACAATGGCGTCAAAAATATCAATGCTCCCGTTCATCTATAGAAAGTTATATAATTAATTGTAAACCCTGATTATTTCATTCATCCCGAGATGACAAAACAGTCCATTGTGGAAGATCGGCTGAATATCACTGTCGCTTTTACTGAAGAATTCTAAAGTAAACTCAAGAGCGGTAAGTTCTCCTTCCACAGATCTCAATTGATGAAAATGCCTTGAAGTAATAATCACCGGGTGGCCGGTTTTCAAAGTGAAAATATTTTTATCGCTCAGAATTTCAGCATTATCATTGTTACACCACAACAAATTATATTTTATAACCCGTCTTGCCTCAGGATGTACTTCCTGATTAGAGTATTTCCTCATTTCAATCATGGTGAGAAATTGAATCTGTTCAATATTTAAAAATAACTAAAATTTCACAAAGTGACTGATCCTAAAAATAAAAAAGAGCAGATTTGGATCTGCCCTATACCTATACATGAATTGTTCTTTACTTTCTCAGCCTTCATCGCTGTAAACTCTGAAAATTTACTTTCCGAAATACATCTGGTCCTGCTTCTGCTGTTCATTATAAATGATCTGGAAGCTCACAGGCATATACTGGTAAAGCAGTTTCCAATGCTGGATCTTGGCATGCTTTTTAAAACTTTCGAAAGATCTTACGAAAAGGTTTTCGATCATGGTTCTTACATAGGAATTCCCGTTTCTGTAAATCCAGTCCATCAGTTTGATGTGATGGGCAATGATATTGATCTTCGATTCCTGAAGAAGATTTTTCAGATAATTGACCGTAGCCTGCATAATCCCGGCGAAATTATCCTGTACAGATAACTGCGTGATCTCATTGCGAAGTGGCGGATAGAAAAATTTTAAGTATTCAACAGCTATTTTTTGATTAATAGTTTGCATTTGTACTTTCATCATAATTAAGAATTTTTCAAACACTTTTTATTGCAGCGAAATGTATACCAAAATTTAAATACAGGCTGCAAAAATAAATACCCCTATGATCACCGCAATGTGAGTGAGCAATATCTCTGTATTGTGTCTGCTGGTCGTAGTTTTCCAGGTTTTCCAGTCTGAAATTTTTCTGATTTTATTTTTCATAATCTATTGATTGTGAGTTATTTTTAATTTTGTTTAATTTAAACACTTTGTAATGAAACGGATAAAAAATGTAACAAAAGCTTTATATGCCGTGACTGTAAATTTGTCTGGAATATACTTTCTGAAGGTTGGCAGAAATGTGACTAAAAATCACTTTTCTGTATTCCTCACTGCAGAAAGCAGTACAATTGTCCAGAGAATAGATAAAGGTTGTCTCAATTGCATTCTTTAATACTGTATCTCCGTCAGTGTAAATTTTGTCCATCTTTTGTAAACTCCTGAACAGCAGATTTCTGTCATTCTGTCGGATCATGTTTTTAATACGTTCTGTGAAGGTGCGGATGATGCTGTATGAGTTTTGAATTTTAATTTCTTTTACTTCTTTTTCAAAGTCGGGAACCACATCAGTGATTTCCTTTACGGCTTGTAAATAATTCATAGTATTATATTTTAATTGGGATGTTGTTCCAGCAGTTTCATGAATGCTCCAAAGATGAAAACGACCAGGAAAGCAAAGAAGAGCATATGATAAGGTTTCAGCCATGCCGGGGTTTTGGGACCTCTGCTTTTTAATCTTCGCAGTTTATCAATTCTGTTTAATGTTTTTAAGTCCATTTTCTGATGTTTTCAAATCATGATGCCAATGCCATTCCGTTGAATATGAATTTTATTTAAAATATTGATAATTAAATGATTGTGGTTTTTAAGTGTAAATATTTAATACCAAAAGCCTGTCAAAATGAGAAGGTTTTTATCAAATTGGAAAAACGAAAGGGCAAAACTTATATGACCTGTCACCACAAATGAACGGCTGAGAATTCCCCTTTGGAGGGGTGGCGAAAATTCAAAGAATTTTTGAAGAGTGGTTTAAAGTCTACCCCAACTTGTGACATTTTTTAAGTTTCGCAGAAAGAATTAGAATGAATATCTTTGCAGTCCAAATATTCAGAAAAATGTTTTCAAAAATAATAGTACACAGAGTCGGCAATAAGATCAACGGAGATTCCCTGACGCTTTCACAAGAGGAATTGAAACTGGAAGAAGGAATGGCAGAATTGCTTGAAGATTACTTCTTAGGATCATTCAAATCGGAAGAAACCTTTCATTTTTACAGTGATACCTATCTGGTAAATAATCCGGTTTACAGTGCGGTATCAGAAATTTTTGATGATAAATCCAAATTCCTTTGGGAATCTGAAAATATTGCAAAACACCTTTTCGAAGCAGCTGAAAACCCTAGAGTTCAGAGTGGGGAATTGTTCATCGTACTTTTTGAAGACGAAAGCGACCGTCCTGATAAAGTAGACAAGATCGGGATCTTTAAAACAGAAAAGAGAGAATCTTTCCTGAAAATCAACCCAGCAGAAGAAACGTTTGATATTGAAAAAGATCAGGGAATTGGTTTGTCTAAAATTGATAAGGCAGCTTTGATCTACAATAATAATAAGGATACAGGATATGTACTTTCTGTGGTTGACAACAACAAAAACGGGGATATGTATTACTGGTTCGAGGATTTCTTAAAAGTAAAACAGCGTGATGATGAATATTTCCACACGCAGGAAGCTTTGATGGTTTACAAAGATTATATTACCAAGCAGCTTCCACAGGAATTTGAGGTTTCAAAAGCTGACCAGGCGGATTTCCTGAATAAATCGATTAATTTCTTCAAAGAAAAAGAAGAGTTTAAATTGGATGAATTTGCGAATGAAGTATTGGGTGATGAGCATGTGATTGAAAGTTTTGTGAATTTTAAAACAGATTACGAACAGGATATGCAGGTGAATATTGCTGAGGAATTCCCGATCAGTGAAGCAGCTGTAAAAAAGACACAGAGGCATTTCAAAAGCATTATCAAACTTGATAAAAACTTCCATATCTACATTCACGGTGACAGACAGAAAATAGAGATGGGAGAGGATGATAAAGGAAAATACTACCGACTTTACTTCGAGAAAGAAGTGTAATAAAAACGAAGATCATTTCATAATATTATCATAACTTTATTGCAGATTGCAAAATACAGGTTATGAAATTTATGCTCATTTTCTGGGGAATTTTCCTCTTTTTTTTCTGCGTTCCTTTTCCGATTTTTATTTATATGATGACCGGAGAATTCGCAACAGGACCGAGAAATTCATTAGCGGTGAGCTATGGGTATCTCGGTTTTTCTTTGTTGATATGGGGATATGTAATTATTTTCTTTATCAATAAGCTTTTCATTACAACTTTTAAAGAAAAAAATACGATTAAATCCATTCTGCGAAACGGAATTCCAAGAGAAGCCCAAATCATTGATTATAAACTCCTCAAGTATATTCCTAAAGACAATATGAATCTCATTCAGGTTGCACTTTCATTCCCCAATCTCAGCAATACTGTGATAGAGCATACAATGATGTTTCATGACTCCAAACCACAGGAAAGAAGATTTGATGCCGGAAATAAGGTGAAAGTACTGCTAAATCCCAATGTTTCACAGGAACCCTATTTTATTTTAAGTGATCAGAAAGTAGGGTTCAATGCATCAGGAATGATGTTGAGAATTATTTTTACAGGATTGCTGATTGCTTATGTTATTGGTTTATACTCTTATTTCTATATACATGAATCCTTTGATTTTGGCTGGAGATTCCTGACATTTATGCACCCGATTATTTTCAGTGGGGTCATGACCATTATCTATGTATTGGTTTTTCAGTTGATTTTCAGCAGGTTTTTTAAAAATACAAAAGAAGAACAGATTCTTTTTTCAGGAAGAAATGCTGAAGCCACTATCATCAGTGTAAGCCAGACAGGCCTTACGGTGAATGACCAACCACAAATCATGTTTCAGGTAAGTTTTAAAGATTTCAGAGGTACTGAACATATTGCTGTTTATAAGAAGATTGTCAGCCTTTTGAAACTCTCTTCCATTCCTAAACAAGGAATAATTGAGATTATGTATGACGAAAATGATCCGAAAAAGATTATGATCCCCAAAGGGCTTTAACTGCCAAACTTAACAACATTTAAATGAAAATTGCAGTTCGAGATTTATTATTTAACATATAAAAAAATAACCAAGAGCATTTTTTTAATAGCTACTTTTTTGTTTAAGCAATATCATCAAATCAGCTTAATTTTACATGAAAAATTTTTAAGTAAAAAATATGTTTTCCCCAGATAAATAACTGATTAACATAATAAAAAATATCCTATAGGTTTGATTTAGTTCTATATATTTGAGAACTAATTAAAAAATCATATTGATGAAAAAATTAAAAAAAATGACTCGTGAAGATCTTAAAACTGTAAAAGGAGGTCAGGTTTGGATTGCTATCACTTCTTGCGGTTTTACAGCCACAACTACACAAGATTGGACTGCTCAACAAGCAAATGAATGGCAAGCGAAGATTGAAGCAAATTATTGTAAACCAGCTACTCATACTGGTCCTAGTTATAATTTAGCTTAATTAATGTGAAAATTTCTGCACTTAATAAGAAATATTTTTTTAATGCATTACCATAAAAAATTATTGCAACTATTCATTTTATTTTATGGTGCTTTATTTTATACGCAATCATATAAAGAGGCTGATAGTTTAAAAGGTGAATTCACTTATCAATTAAAAGCTAAATTCGATAATCGAACTGACAACCGATATGAAGAACTATTCATCTTACAAATAGCAAATCGACGAGCTTTTTTTGCAAGTGCTGTATCGTTGAAGGGTGATTCAGTAATGACAAATTCAGGTACAGCATCAAATAATCCTGATGGAAGTATAACTCTTGGTTGGAAAGCAGGGGTCGTGATTCCAAAAACGAGTTTCAACTTTACAATTATACAATCTAATGAAAATATACAATATTTTGATTCCGCTCTTATGTCATTACTTACGTATAAAGAACCTGTAATAAAAAATTGGAAACTTATAGATGAAACAAAAATAATTAACACAATTAATTGTAAAAAAGCAGAAGTTACTTTTAAAGGGCGTCATTGGATAGCATGGTATTCTCCTGAAATTCCATTTCCTTATGGTCCGATGAAATTTAGCGGATTACCTGGATTAATTGTCAAAATAACAGATGATAAAGGAGATTATGATTTTGAATTGGTAAAATCTGTACCTACTTCTAAATTAAAAGGTAAATTAGTTAATATTAAGGAAAGTCGATATACTGGAGCTACAGAAACTACACAAGCAAAATTAAAACAAGCAAAACAGAATGTAGAATCTAATGTCGCCGGTGTACTCGCTAGTTACGGTACAACTATTATACAAGGTCAAGAAATGATAAGGCAAAGACAAAAAGAACGGGAAGAAAACAAAAAATACGAAAACCCATTAGAATTAGAAAAAGATTAGCTGTTACTAATCTTTTTTTCGTTTGCTAATATCTATTCGTTTTTTTACCTTATTCATTATCTTTGTTTTCTTAGCTAAATCATATGAAAACAAAAATTGTTGATCTGACAAAGCCTATTCAATATAATGCAGGAGACCCATGGTTCATGAGAGTGAAGATCAAGCATAAATCTCACAGAAAATCACACTGGCTGATCCGGTTGGCCTTAAACCTTCCCTTTAGGCTTTTTCCTAAAAACTGGACAGGTTGGGCAGATGACACGATTAAAAATATGGGGCTTCACGCTACCACTCATATTGATGCGCCATGGCATTATGGACCTGTAGTAGAAGGGAAACCTGCTAAAACGATAGATCAGATTCCGCTGGAATGGTGTTATGGTGACGGAATTGTGATCGACTGTACCCATAAAGAAGACTTTGTTGCCATCACCATAGATGACCTGAAAAAAGATCTTGATAAAAACGGAATTACCATACAGGAAAGAAATATTGTACTGATCAGAACCGATCGTGACAAAATGATGGGAACTCCGGATTTTGTGGAAAAAGGAACGGGGATGAGTAAAGAAGCTACGGAATGGCTGATTGACCAGGGCGTAAAAGTAATGGGAATTGACCAGTGGGGCTGGGATCTTCCTCTGAAATATATGGCTCAGAAGGCCAAAGAACTCAATGATCCAGAATTCTTCTGGGAAGCCCATCGTGTAGGCATTGAAAAAGAATATTTACACATCGAGCAGCTTACAAACCTCAGTGCATTACCTCCATCCGGATTTAAAATCTGTGTATTTCCGTTAAAAATTGTAGGTGGTTCTGCAGCTCCGGCAAGGGTAGTGGCCATGATGAACGAATAGAAGTAAATCAAAAAAAGAAAGAGCAAATCCGCATTGCAGATTCACCCTTTCTCACATTATCATTTTTAGCGTTCTTCGTTTATGTATCTAAGCTTTTTTCCTGAAAAACAATGCTCTGTTGTATTCAAAATTCATTCTGGCAATATTGAGTACGGAAATTCCCTGCGGACATTCCACCTCACAGGCTTCCGTATTGGAGCAGTGTCCGAATGATTCTGTGTCCATCCGGGCAACCATATCCAGCACCCGTTTGCTTCTTTCCTCTTTTCCTTGGGGCAGGAGTGCCATATGAGTGATCTTTGCAGACGTAAATAAAGCTGCGCTTCCGTTTTTACAGGTGGCCACACAAGCCCCACATCCGATACATGCAGCAGAATCAAAAGCTTCTTCAGCCGTTTGATGGGTAACAGGTATAGCTGTAGCATCAGGTGCCTGCCCGGTATTCACAGAGACGAAACCTCCCGAAGAGATAATTCTGTCAAAAGCAGATCGGTCTACCTTCAGATCTTTTTTTACCGGGAATGCTTCTGCCCGGAATGGTTCTATCAGAATCGTTTCCCCATCTTTAAAAGACCTTAAGTGCAGCTGACAGGTGGTTGTATTTTTTAAAGGCCCATGAGCAATGCCGTTGATCATCATTCCGCATTGCCCGCAGATTCCTTCACGGCAGTCATGATCAAATTCTACAGGTTCATCGCCTTCAGTGATCAGTTTTTCATTCAGACTATCCAGCATTTCCAGGAAAGACATGTGAGGGTTTAGTTCTTTAAGGTCATAGCTGACCAGTTTTCCTTCACTTTTTCTGTCTTTCTGTCTCCATATCTTAAGATGTAAATCCATAATTTCTGTTTTTTTATTTGTAACTTCTTACCGTTGGCTGAATTTCTTCAAAGATTAAAGGTTCTTTGATCAGTTCAGGTTCATCATTTTCACCGGACCATGCCCAGGCGGAAATAAACTGATATTCTGCATCATTTCTCATGGCTTCTCCGTCAGGAGTCTGGAATTCTTCCCGGAAGTGCGCTCCGCAGGATTCATTACGGGTTAAAGCATCATAGCACATCAGTTCCCCGATTTCAAAATAATCGGAAACACGACCTGCTTTTTCCAGCTCAGCATTCATTTGATTTCCCTGTCCTGATACCCTTACGTCTTTGTAGAATTCCTGTTTCAGTTTTCTGATTTCACGGATGGCGTATTTCAGCCCTTCTTCATTTCTGGCCAGCCCGCAATAATCGTACAGGAGTTTTCCTAATGTTTTATGGAAATAATCAACGGTTTTGGTTCCTTTGATATTGATAAAATCAGTAATCTGGTTTTTAACAGCTTTTTCAGCCTGCTCAAACTCAGGAGTATCGGGTGAAATTTTTCCGGTATGAATTTCGTCTGCCAAATAGTTCGCAATGGTATATGGGGCGATGAAATATCCATCTACAGAAGCCTGCAAAAGAGAGTTGGCTCCCAATCTGTTGGCACCATGATCTGCAAAATTAGCTTCACCCAGTGCAAACAGCCCCGGAATGGTAGTCATTAGCTCATAATCTACCCAAAGACCACCCATTGAAAAGTGAGCTGACGGGGAAATCATCATGGGTTCTTTATACGCATCATAACCCGTTATTTTCAGATACATATCGAATAAATTTCCATATTTCTCTTCGATCTTGTCTTTTCCCTGTTCCTTTATCGCTTTAGAAAAATCCAGATATACTGCATTTTTCAAGGGACCGATTCCGAAGCCTGCATCAATTCTTTCTTTAGCAGCACGGGATGAAATATCTCTTGGGGCTAAGTTTCCAAAAGCCGGATATCTTCTTTCCAAATAATAATCTCTTTCATCTTCCGGGATATCATTAGGGCCTCTTTTTTCATCCGGTTGTAAAGGCACCCAGATTCTTCCGTCATTACGTAATGATTCAGACATCAAAGTGAGTTTAGACTGATAGTCTCCTGATTGCGGAAGGGAAGTAGGATGCACCTGAATCCAGCTCGGAGAGGCCATTAAGGCCCCTTTTTTGTGTGCTCTCCAGATGGCAGAACCATTACAGCCCATTGCTAAGGTAGACAGATAATAGATCTTTCCGTACCCTCCAGTTGCCAGTACTACAGCATGGGCAGCATGTCTTTCAATTTCTCCTGTGTCTAAATTCCTTACGATAATTCCTCTGGCTTTGCTGTCAACAGTGACAAGGTCAAGCATTTCATGTCTTGAAAACAGCTGTACGGAACCTTTTCCTACCTGCCGCATCAAAGCCTGATAGGCTCCCAGAAGCAGCTGCTGTCCGGTTTGACCTCTTGCATAGAATGTCCGGCTTACCTGAACTCCTCCGAATGAACGGTTGTTCAGATATCCACCGTATTCCCGCCCGAAAGGAACTCCTTGTGCTACAGCCTGATCGATAAGGTTCAAAGAACATTCTGCCATTCTGTAGACATTGGCTTCACGGGCTCTGAAGTCACCGCCTTTCAGGGTATCTACGAACATTCTGTAGACACTGTCGCCATCGTTTTTATAATTTTTAGCCGCATTTACACCTCCCTGTGCTGCCACGGAGTGCGCTCTCCTGGGGCTGTCCTGGAAGCAGAATGCTTTCACATTATATCCCATCTCGCCCAGTGAAGCTGCAATAGAACTTCCCGCAAGACCTGTTCCTACCACAATTACATCCAGTTTTTTACGGTTGGCAGGATTTACGAGTTTTGCTTTCTTTTTATAATTTTCCCACTTGTGTTCCAATGGACCCTGAGGTATTTTTGAATCTAAAATCATGATCAATCTGTTTAATGATAGGTAAAGAATACATAAATAGGCATCAGTGCAAAACCTAAGCTGATGATAACAGAATAGGCTGTTCCAATGATTTTAACCCATTTCACAAACTTAGGATGGTATACCCCCAGCGTTCTTACGGAGCTGTATAACCCATGGATCAGGTGATAGCATAGGGCAACCATAGAAAGTACATAAATAAGGACGTACCACCATTCCTTGAAAACCGTTACTACCAGAATGTATAAATCTTTATTTCCGTTTTCGTCCAAAGGAGGATTCCCGAATTTATAGATATACCAGAAATTCTGAAAATGAATGACCAGGAAGATCAGGATTAATGTTCCCAGGATTCCCATATTTCTGGAAGCCCATTTGCTGGCTCTTCCACGTCTGTCAGTCTGATAGCCGCCTCCGGATTTTTTATTTTTTAAAGTAATGATCAGCCCATCTACTGCGTGCAAAATAATACTTGCATACAAAACATAAGATACTATTTTGATAATGATATTTCCTGATAAAAAATGCGAATAGGCATTGAACTGCAGGTGGGCCTGCTCCTGTGGAAGAAAAAGCTGAAGATTTCCGAGGAAATGGATCAACAGGAAGAATCCCAGAAAGAGTCCTGTAAGACACATCAGCATTTTTCTTGACAATGTTGATAACATATGTTTGATTTAATAATTAATAATATCCTAAAACTTTCATCCATAACCCACCTACAGCCATGTAGATGATCAATAAGACAATTCCTATTTCAAGACCTCTGAGCCACCAGACCTTCAGGTCAACATAGCCGCTTCCGAAGAATACCGGAGCCGGACCGTGGCCGTAGTGGGTAAGTACTCCATAAATAGAACCCATGAACCCCAGCATCATGGCCAATAGCATAGGTGGAATTCCCAAAGAAACCCCTACACCCAGTAATGCAGCATACATAGCCGCTACGTGAGCTGTAGCACTCGCAAAAATATAGTGGCTGAAGAAATAGACTATGATAATCACCGGGAAGGCTACCTGCCAGCTCAAACCTCCGATTTGTACCTTGATAAGGTTACTGAACCAGCCAATGAAGCCCAATTCATTCAGAGAGCTTGCCATCATTACCAGAACAGCGAACCAAACGATGGTATCCCATGCTCCTTTTTCGCCTTTTACATCTTCCCAGGTCAATACTGAGGTTAATAACAGTAAGGTCAATCCGATGAAAGCTGTTGTAGTGGCATCAATAGAAAGTGCACCACCAAAGATCCAAAGTCCCAGCAGAATGAAGAATGCCAATAACATCAGCCATTCATTTCTGGAGATAGGTCCCATTTCTTTTAATTTCTGGGTAGCCATTTTCGGGGCATCACCTGTTTTTTTCAATTCAGGCGGATATAGTTTGTACAATACCAAAGGAACGACAAAGAACGCTACCGCACCCGGAATGAAACCTGCAGCAGCCCATGACATCCAGGTAATATCAATACCAAGATTGGCAGCAAATTTCTGACACATCGGATTGCTCGCTGTCCCTGTAAGGAACATGGAAGAAGCGATGAGGTTCATATAATAGCTGTTCAACGTCAGGAATGACCCTAATTTTCTGTGGGTTTCCGGTTTTTCCGGTACAGAATCAAAGCTGATGGCCATAGATTTCATGATAGGGTAGATGATTCCACCACCTCTTGCAGTATTACTTGGAATAGCGGGAGCCAGACACACATCTGCAAGCCCCAGTCCGTAAGCTAATCCCAGTGAACTTTTACCAAAAACCCTGATGAATAGAAAGGCAATACGGTTTCCCAATCCTGTTTTGATAAATCCTCTGGCAATAAAGAATGAGATCCCGATCAGCCATATTACTTTATCTCCAAAACCGGAAAGAGCTTTTGTGATTGATTTTCCCGCATCTCCGGGAGCAACAACCTGTGTCAGAGCTGTAAAGGCAATTGCCATCATACACATGGTGCCCATTGGAGCAGCCTTAAGAATAATTCCTAAAATGGTCGCAGCAAAGATGGCAAACAGATGCCAGGCATTTTCGGCAACTCCCTCCGGAGCAGGAATGAACCATATGATCAACGCAACGGCAAAGGTGATCGCTACGTTTTTACTATTTATTTCTTTCATGATAATGACTGTTTAAAGGTTAGAACCTACTTTGTACCTGTACAATGAATAGATTATTGTTGTATTGTGATGTATTTTCCACCTGATATTTGTAGCGGTCAAACTGTACACCGAGCTGGATTCTGGCTCCGTAATTCTTCAGGAATTCCAGGCCGAACATCGGGGTGATCGTCTGTCTTGGATTGGAAGCCATTCTGAAGTTGGTATCAAGGTATTCGTACCGGCAGGATAATTCGAAGGCGCTGAGGTTTTTGTGGTTGATCTCATATCTTACATTCGGAAGAAAATAAACACCACGTATCAGATATTGGTCGGGATTATCAGGTCTTAATTCAGGTGCGATGGAATTGTACAGTACATGGTTGGTGGCCTGCTTAGCTTCGAGCTGCATATCAAGGCTCCATTTAGGATCGAATTTGATCAGTGAACTGAGATCAATACCCAGAGCATATACTTTTTTGCTGAATACTTCCCCGATTCCTCCGTTCAGACCAACATTGAAGTTGTATTTCTGATAAAGCCCGAAGACCATCCGGGTAGAATACTGTTTCCCGTTATCATTGTCATTGATCTGGTTTTTACCATTTCCATTCACTACGGAAACTGCATATTGGAATGGGATCTTTCCCAACTGAAGCTGCCCTGTTGCTGACATCCCGATCTGGAAACTCGTCCAGCCCAGTTTTCCAAATTCAGAGTATTGGTTAGACCAGTCTAATGATTTGATAATGTCTATAGGGTAGGTTTCCTCAATACCGAACCAGGGCCTGAATTGCCCTACAGTGAATGCCAACTTGGGACTGAAGGAATATTTTAAATAAGCATTTTCCAGCACTCTGCTTTTCGGATCATTTTTAAAATCGGCAAGGTTAGCCAGGGCTACCACTTCGGTACGTTTGCTGATCTGTGCCCGCACCTGTACTCTCATGTATTTGAGCATGAAATTATTATCCGTCCCGGAGCCATCCGTATGATGAAGTCCGTTTACATCTACATCTTTGGACATCCCAACGAGATAACGTGCCTGAAAAAGCCCTTTGATCTGCAGCTGCGGATATTTTACATTGTCTTCTTCCTGTTGAGGAGGCTGGGTCTTCAGAGAATCCTGGATCTGTGCATTTGCTGCTAATCCGCAGACCAGCATACAGAGGACCAGGCTTTTCTTTTTGATTGAAAAAAAGGCCATATCTTTTTGTTTTTTATTTCCTTAGCCGTTCCGTCATAATCAGAGATTTGACAGGCTCAAGGAGGGAAATGATTATATATTCAGTGATCATTCATCGTACTTTGTCCGTTCATATACGGAGGGCAGATGAAATGATAATGTGGTATTGTATTTGTCGCTGAAAGGTCTAGTTTAACCCCAGAAACTTAAACGGTGCAGATTCTTTAAAGCTTGCATTTGATTTACCGTTGTAAGTCTGGTTGTTGCTCAGATCCAGTTTCATTACTTTTCCTTTTGCGCTCAGGTCAAAATCTTTAAGATCTACCCAGAAGGTATTCGGAGTGAAAACCGTTTCAAAATAATAAACAAGGTTCTTCTGGTCTGAAACGGAACGCCATCTTGTAGAAGAAATGTTAGGTTCTGTGGGTGAAGTGATTCCGTAAGGTACAGAGCAGTTTCTGATCACACTGAACACGCTGGCTACAGCAGTACGGGTATCAGCAGTCTGCGGAATGGCATTGACATAATAAGATGCTCTCACGAACCGGTCTGCGGCACGGTTGGTTCCCGGCAGCATTACCGTTCCCGGAATTCCTTTCCAGTAATTGTTGAGCGCCAGCTGTTCTTCAAAAACCGGAGAGTTGGTCATTACTGTGTAAGAAGGATCATGGTGAATCACAAGTTTACCGTTGATGTATTCAAATACGGCATTGTCTCCGGAAGCATCGGAAATAGAAAGATGGATTGTTGTAAATCTCTCTGTTCCCGGGATATAGTCACTTACTACCACAAAAGGTTCTTTTCTTGAGAAGTCAACTGCTTCCTTCACTGTTGCAAAATTATCGAGATAATACTGTGCCCATAATGAGATGGCAAGTCCCTTTTTACTTCCTTTAGGATCGAATTTCGGATATTGGGATTCTCCCAGCCAAAGCAAATTGGCCACCAGTCCTTTTTCGTTCATTCCATCTGCTGAAGCAATGTCCCATGAAGAGCTGATAAGGCTTCCGTATTTAGAGGTCCACTTTATAGATTTAGGCCCGGTTTGGCCGGTGCGGTCAATTCCTTTTGGCAATATCCAGAGATTCGTCGGGATCTCATCACGCCAGTCCATAGAACGGGCTGTAAGAACGGTATTCTGAGGGCCTTTATATACCACTCGTGTACATGCTTCTGAAGGATTCCATAATCCTACTGATAGAATCAAAGAAAATAAAATTAATGGGAACTTTTTCATAATAGTATTATTTGAATTTAAAATTTATATTGAAATTATTGTGAATAATTCAATGGATTTTTCTCATATTCATTATTTGGTGATATAAATTTAGCTAAATTTGTTTAGATAACATAATAATTTTAGTTGATAATGTGTAATTCATGTTATGAATCATGCTTAAAGGAGAAAATATTTGATTGCTGGGATTTTTTTTGTAACTTTTAGAAATATCGTACTAAAAAGTGATAAAAAAAGAAAATTTTTTAATGGGTTTATCCTGATGGTCAGAAGCTTGAAACAGGCGGTGTCCCTCTATTGATGCATGCTTTGAAATTAGCTACCACAAAAGAGAGAGCTGTTCGAAAAAAGCGCTATATTTGATAGATAGACTGAAAATATATATGAATTTTGTAGAATGTCATGAAGAACCTATCCATATTCCCGGTTCCATACAAAGTTTTGGTTATTTGATTGGCATTGATGCAGAGTCCCGTACCATTACTTTCTTCAGCAGGAATATTGCGGATATATTTAAAATCGAGCGCTCAGATGAGCTGTTCGGAAGAGAGATTTCTGACTTTCCGGAAAGTTTTCAGAGTATTATCGATTCCGAGATTTATACTTCATTGGAACAGTTTACCAGACGTAAAAATGAAACCTATTTTGATAAGATTTTCATTGATGGTAAAGACTATCATTTTTCAGTGTATCGAAGTGACGCGTATATTTTTCTTGAGTTTGAAGAAGTAATCATCAATCCGGATAAAAGGATTTCGAACAAATACGATAATTTTTATATCATTGATAATGAACAGGAGCTGTGGGATCATCTTCTGGAAACGCTTTCAAAGGTGGTTAATTATGACCGGATGATGATCTATAAATTTATGATGGACGGTTCGGGAAAAGTGATCGCTGAAAAAAAGAATGAAGATATGGAAAGCTTTCTCGGTCTTCATTACCCGGAGTCTGATATTCCAAAACAGGCACGGGGGCTTTATCTTAAAAAAAGAAAAAGAATCTTCAGTAACGTATATGCTGATACTGTTCCTGTTCTCAGTAAAAAAGAAGAAAATATTGACCTCACGTTCTCTGCATCCAGAGCAATGTCTCCTGTGCATGCGCAATATCTTAAAAACTCAGGGGTAGCATCAAGCTTCAGCGTATCAATCATCATTGATGATCATCTTTGGGGGCTGGTGACCTGTCAGAATATTAAGCCTAAGCATATTGACCTTGAGGACAGGGTACAGGCAGGGATTTTTACTGCTCTGGCAGCCAATGCCTATTCTTCATTTAAATCCAAAAGTGAATTGAATTACCGTTTGGAACTGAATGAAAAGCTGTCTCATCTGAAAACAAAATTTTTAAAACATCATCATTTATCCGACTCTCTGATTGAAAGTAAAACAGAACTTAAAAATCTACCGGAAGCTGATGGTCTTGCCATTGTTTATGATGAGAGTATTGTAACAGCAGGAAGTACTCCGGATTTAGGCAGTATTGACAGAATTACAAAGTGGGCGCTTGCCAATACGAAAGACCGTATCTATGTGAGCCGGAATTTTCTTAAACATTACGGTGAAGAACTGAATCTTTCTGACAATGCGGCAGGTATTATCATCTACTTTATTGAACGTGATAAAAACGAAATGCTGATCTGGTTCCGTAAAGAATTTGACGAGCATATCAACTGGGCCGGAAATCCTGAAAAAACAGTAGGGGTATTCTCTCAGAACGGAGAAGAAAGACAAATGGTATCACCCAGAACTTCTTTCCGTATTTTTACAGAAAATATCAAAGGACATTCCAAAAGATGGAACTCCAGAAATATCAGTGCCGTTCAGGCGGTAAGGGATTTGATTTTAGAGACCTCCCATAAGAATTATAATGCGATCAAAAGGCTTAATGATGAGCTTAAAAAAGTGAATGAAGAGCTCGACAGTTTTTCTTACACAATTTCACATGACCTTGGAACTCCTTTGACGGTAATGAAGCTTAATGCGCAGATGCTCCTAAGTAATCTTAAAGACGATTCCGGAAAGAGTAAAACCAAGATCAATACCATCATCGAAGAGATTGATAATATGGCTGAAATGATGCATGATGTATTGCAGCTAAGCCGTGCCAAATACAGTGAGATACAGCTTGAAAGTCTTAACACGGTCCCTACCATCAGGAAAATTTCAGAAAATGCAAAAATGACCTATGGCAGTCCCACAAGTGAGATCGTTATTAAAGAATGCCCGGATGTAATGGCAGATAAAACCATGCTGCACCAGGTATTTCTTAATATCATCAACAATGCTGTGAAATATTCTTCTCACAAAGATTATCCTAAAGTTGAAATTGAAGGCACGGAAGACGGCCAAACCATTATTTACCGTATTTCTGACAATGGAATCGGTATTCCGGAAGAGGAGAAGCATAAAATGTTTAAAATTTTCAACAGAATGGACAATGCGAAGAAGTTTAAAGGAAATGGAGTAGGGTTGTCTATTGTACACCGTATCATGAAAAGGATAGGGGGAAATGTGGATTATGAGAGCAATAAAGAGGGAACTTCTTTCATTTTAACGTTCAAAAAGCCTTACATTTGAGAAACTTTTAAAACGTTATTATGGTATCAGAATATCTTAAGCAAAATACGGCAGACTATCACGATGCAGCAGAAAAACTCTTTAATTCTGAGAAAATTTTCAATAAAACTTTCACCCTGGAAGATTATAAAAAAATCATCCATACCAATTATCTGATGCTTCTTCACAGTGAAGATAAAATATTCAGCAGCCTGGCTGATAAATTCGGTGAAAAACTTCAGCTTGATGAAAGAAAGAAGCTTTCACTTATTGAAAAAGACCTGAAAAGTCTTTCTCTGGACAACAAAGCCGCTTCTCATGATCTTGAATTTGATAATGAACATGAAGCTTTGGGGGCGATGTATGTGATCGAAGGTTCAACCCTTGGAGGTAATGTAATTGCCAAACAGCTTTCCAAAACGGAAGGGTTTGATGGGATTACCTTCAACTTTTTCGGATGTTATCAGGAGAATACCGGGCCGATGTGGAAGAATTTTAAGGAAATTCTGGATGCTGAAGTGGCTGAAGAAAACTACAATAAAGTCCTTTCCGGAGCGAAAAAACTGTACACGTTTTTGCTGAACGTCAACTAATTTCTTTTAATTCTAATTAAATTTCTGAAAAATTGCGCATTTTTTCAGGAATTATTAAATTTGGGGAGTTTCAAATTTAAACTTAACTAACAAAAAATAATTTAAAAAGTAACAATATGAAAGTAACTGTAGTAGGTGCAGGCGCTGTAGGAGCAAGCTGTGCAGAATACATCGCAATGAAGAACTTCTGTTCAGAAGTAGTTTTGGTAGACATTAAAGAAGGGTTTGCTGAAGGGAAGGCAATGGATTTGATGCAGACAGCATCTCTTAACGGATTTGATACAAAAATTACCGGAACAACAGGAGACTATAGCAAAACTGCAGGTTCTCATGTGGCTGTAATCACTTCAGGAATTCCTAGAAAACCTGGAATGACAAGAGAAGAATTAATCGGTATCAATGCTGGTATCGTAAAAGAAGTTACTGAAAACTTAGTAAAACATTCTCCGGAAGTAATCATCATTGTAGTTTCTAACCCAATGGATACTATGGCTTACCTTGTTCACAAAACTTCAGGTCTTCCTAAGCACAAAATCATCGGAATGGGTGGTGCATTAGACTCTGCGAGATTCAAATACAGATTGGCTGAAGCTTTAGAAGCTCCGATTTCTGATGTAGACGGTATGGTAATCGCAGCTCACAGTGATACAGGTATGCTTCCATTATTGAGCAAAGCTACAAGAAACGGTGTTCCTGTAACTGAGTTTTTAAGTGATGATCAGCAAAAATATGTAATCGAAGAAACTAAAGTAGGAGGTGCTACCCTTACAAAGTTATTAGGTACTTCTGCATGGTATGCTCCAGGTGCTGCTGTTTCTGTAATGGTTCAGGCTATTGCATGTGACCAGAAAAAAATGATCCCTTGTTCTTTAATGCTTGAAGGAGAATACGGACAAAACGATATCTGTTTAGGAGTTCCTGCGATCATCGGAGCCAACGGAGTAGAATCAATTGTAAACGTAACTTTGACTGCTGAAGAGCAATTGAAATTCGCTGAAGCTGCTAATGCAGTGAGAGAAGTGAATGGAGATTTGAAATTCTAATGTCTTGAATTGATATAAAAAAGCGGCATCCTCTGGATGCCGCTTTTTGTATGTTTCGGCGCAGCCAGAGGCTGCGCCGAAACAGTTTTATTTCACTTCACTTACAAATCTTTCAATCACACTCACAAACTCCCTGTTTCTCTCGTAATATAAAAGATGTCCGCCATCAATAACTACCACTTTCTGATGAGGAAACTGAAAGGTCTTATAATGCCGGGTTCCTACAGCTTTATCTTTTTTTCCTGTGATTACCAGCACCGGAACCTTGATGTCTTTTGTCATTGGTGTGTAATCAGAATAATATTCCGGAAATTCTTTAGGTTTTGAAATCACAGCCATCCCGAAATCGATAATTCGTGGGTGAAGAGAATCCACTTTATCCATCTTTTTAATGGTTTCAACATCCTCTGTGAGGAATTTATATCCGATTCTTTTCTTTCTTAATGCAGTGCTTATTTTTGAAAGCTCTGAAGAAAGACTGTCTTTAGGAATAACTTTATTTTTATGCTGTAAAAGACTGTTTCCATATTCAATCTGTTCTTGTACAGAGTCATCATTCATGAAATGGAGAGTGATATTGGAAAGGATAAGTCCTTTGGTGTACTGAGGATATTTTTTGGCATAATTAACAGCAATAATTCCCCCGAATGAATGGGCTAGCAAAAATACCTTTTCCAACTTCAGATGTTGTCTCAATTCTTCAATGTCCTGAACCATTTTATCCAGATGATAATCTGCAGACTTTCCGGATTCTCCTGAGCCTCTTTGGTCCATATAAATCATCTGCATATTTTTTTCAAGACTGCTGCCTCCTAAAAGTTCAAATGACGGATATCCCTGTCCGGGCCCTCCGGGAATATAGATGCAGGGATCTCCTGTTCCTGAAATCTTGTACTTTATCCTGACATGGTCTGAAGTCTCATAGAAGCCTTCAGGTTCTTTATTCTGAGCTGAAACAGTAATGGTGCTTGTGAATAAAATAAAAAATAGGATGAGTGTTTTCATATAGTAATAACAGTTTAATAACGGAATTTATTACTTCTATTGTACGGAATGATGCATTGTTTTTACATAAAGACTATATAATACGACACATTTTGTCGCAGTGCAGAACTAGCTTTGCATAACAAACCATTAGAATGAAAGATTGATACTTAAAACCTATAGAAAAACTAATGATTTTTATATTAAATCAAATTCATGTGATTT
>NZ_JBQEOA010000003.1:0-555701 GCF_052044975.1 Chryseobacterium sp. 22458
TTACTGAATCTCTTTCGTTTTTCAGTGGGGCAAAGATAGAAACTTCATCATTACCCCGCAAGTTTATTTAACATAAATTTCATATTCGGAACGTATTTTATCATAATGAACTGATCCGTAGAGAGAAAAATTTTAAACGATTGTTTGAGGATGGGGGATGGAGGGCGAGAAAATGGGAAGGTGAAGGTTTTTTTGGAGTATATATAATGAGAATAAGTAATAAGTAATGAGTAATGAGTAATGAGTAATGAGTAATGAGTAATGAGTAATGAGTAATGAGTAATGAGTAATGAGTAATGTTTAATGAGGGTATAAGTGATGGTATACTTATATTATACTATGCTATTAGATTTTTTAATATAAAGAAGCATGTATGAAATGAGTGTTGACATGCCTAAGGCATGACAAACTGGACGCATATGCCTCACGTGGGCAGTTTGTGTTTTCAGGTTTTGGCTAAAGCCTGTGGAATTTTTTCTTTTTGAGGAGAACGGGCTAAAGCCCGTTCCTATTGAATACGGTGTACCTTACTATTATTATTACTTATTACTTATTACTTATTACTTATTACTTATTACTTATTACTTATACTAATGTGTACTTCTCCCCTAGCCCTGATAGGAACGGTTACCCCGCAACATGGGTTGGAGAGCTGCTGGATTGGCCCATGGAAGCGCAAGGCGTGAGGAGTATGAGTGGATAGCAGGAAATAGCTCCTGAAAAAAATTGGAGGTTTTGAGAATATGAAAGATGAGCGAACGGGTTTGAGAGTTTGCGAATTGCTATTCTGCGTGTATAATAGATAGAAAACATTGAAGAAGTGTCTAAAAAAACATTCCGTAAGAATCCTGATAAAGCAGACTCCTACGGAATGATTTTAAAACGAAGTATATTTATTTTTAGTTCAGAACATAGGATGTTCCGTCTCTTCCGTCTTTTAATTCTATGCCTTCAGCAAGCAGTTTGTCTCTGATCTGGTCTGAAAGTTCGAAGTTTTTGGATTTTCTCGCCTGATTTCTTAATTCGATCAATACTTTCAAAGTCTGATCAAGCTTTTCATTATTGTTCTCCTCTACAGTCTGTAATCCTAGAACATCAAAGATAAAGGCATTCAATGTTGACTTTAGATCTTCAATATCTGCCGTTGAGATTGTTTCTTTACCATCATTTAAGGCAAAGATATATTTTACAGCTTCAAATAAATGAGCGATCAGGATTGGAGAGTTAAAATCATCTGTGAGGGCATCATAACATTTGTTCTTCCATTCTGTAAGGCTAAAACCAGATTGTTTTGTATCGTCAGGAGTAATGGAATTCAATACTTTCACAGCCTCCATCAGTCTGATAAATCCTTTTTCACTGGCAATCATGGCATCGTTTGAAATATCCAGCACACTTCTGTAATGTGCCTGCAGGAAGCAGAAACGTACAATTGAAGGGTGGAAAGGTTTTTCAAAGAAGTCATTATCTCCTGCTACCAGCTGCATCGGAAGGATATAGTTTCCTGTAGATTTACTCATACGCTGGGAGTTCATCGTCAGCATATTGGCATGCATCCAGTAATGTACCGGAGCTGCTCCATTGCAGGCTTTCCCCTGGGCAATTTCACATTCGTGGTGAGGGAATTTAAGATCCATTCCACCTCCATGTATATCGAATGTTTCACCTAAATATTTAGTACTCATTGCAGTACATTCAAGATGCCATCCCGGGAAGCCTTCTCCCCAAGGAGAGTTCCATCTCATGATGTGAGCTGGGGATGCTTTTTTCCAAAGGGCAAAATCCTGTGGGTTTTTCTTTTCTCCTTGTCCGTCAAGGTCTCTGGTATTGGCGAAAAGTTCTTCAATATTACGTTTTGACAGTTCACCGTAGTTCAACCCTCTTTTATTGTATTCCAATACATCGAAATATACGGAACCATTGCTTTCATAAGCAAAGCCTGTGTCTATCAGTTTTTGAGTAAGCTCAATCTGTTCAACAATGTGGCCGGTTGCTGTAGGTTCAATATTCGGAGGAAGAAGATTAAACATATCCAGAACTTTATGGAAATCCACTGTATATTTCTGTACAATTTCCATGGGTTCCAGTTTTTCAAGACGGGTTTGCTTAACGAATCTGTCATTATTTACATCTCCGTCATCAGTAAGGTGCCCTGCATCGGTAATATTTCTTACATATCTTACTTTATACCCCAAATGCATTAAGGTACGGTAAATAAAATCGAAGGAAAGGAAAGTCCTTACATTTCCCAAGTGCACGTTGCTGTATACTGTAGGTCCGCAGACATACATTCCTACGTTTCCTTCCAAGATGGGTTTGAATATTTCTTTTTCCGCTGTAAGCGAGTTGTATATTTTTAGTTGCATTTATTTTTTATTAAAAGATTCAATAGTTTTAAGATTCAAAAATTAGTTAAAATAAAAATCTGTCACAACAGATAATTGTTGTGATGAAAATTTTATCGGAAACCTTTTTAAATTTTATCATAATTAAATCGCTTTTAAATGATGCTGCAAATGATCTACATAATCATTGATGATGAACTCCAAGGTAAACCTCTGAGGTTCTGTTTTGGTGGTATCACAGGTTCTTTGCAGTGCCTCATCAGGAATATTTTCTACGACATGAACAATCTGATAATTTAATGCTTTCCAGAGAGCAATAAGCTCTGTTGTGGGAACATTCTGATAGTTCTGGGCCTTTACCCAGGCATTCTGATCGTATACGATATTCTCGTTCTCTTTATATTGAGTGACTACAAATCTACGGATATTTGTCAAAGCACTGTCACAAAGATGCCCAATTATCTCTTTTTTGGACCATTTCTCCGGTGTGGCTTTATAGCTCCATTCTTCTTCAGAAATATTCTGAAATCTAAGAAGCTCTGAGTCAATAATATTTTTAAGGATTTGGTATTCCATAATTAGTAATCCAGTTTTGCATGACTTCCTACATAATGTAAGAATTCCTGTCTTGTGATAGGGTTTGTTCTGAAGATCCCGCTCAATTCTGCTGTAATGGTGGAGCTTGCTGTGTCTTTAATTCCTCTGCAATTTACACAAAGGTGCTTTGCATCGATGATACAAGCTACATCTTTTGTTCCCAGCGCTTCTTTTAAAGCATCTACAACCTGCATGGTCAATCTTTCCTGAACCTGTGGTCTTTTCGCATAGTAATCAACAATTCTGTTAATTTTAGAAAGTCCGATTACTTCTCCGTTGGAGATATAGGCAACATGAGCTCTCCCTATAATGGGTAAAAAGTGATGTTCACAGAAAGAATACACCGTGATATCTTTTTCCACCAGCATCTGGCGGTATTTGTATTTATTGGAAAATGTTGAGATACCCGGTTTGTTTTCCGGAAGAAGTCCTCCGAAAATTTCATTGACATACATTTTGGCAACACGCTTTGGAGAATCTTTTAAGGAATCGTCTGTCATATCCAGTCCCAGGGTTTCCATAATCTCCCCGAAAAGTTCAGTAATCTTTTCTATTTTTTCCTGTGGCGATTTATCAAAAGCATCTTTTCTTATAGGCGTATGTTCTTTTCCAGTGAAAATATCATCGTCGTTATCAGTAAAATCAACCATTTTTATTTAATTTGCAGCAAAAATACGGATAATATCTGTTCCTCTATATTCAATTGGGACGAAAAAGATTATCTTTTATAACCTACTCTGATTAAAAAGCCTATGATTATTGTCGAAGAAGTACAAAGCAAAGACCAAAAAAAGGAATTTCTGGAATTTCCGGCACAACTTTATCAGCACGACAAAAATTATATTCGTCCTCTGGATCAGAATATTGAAGAAATTTTCGATCCCAAAAAAAATAAGTTCTTCAAAAATGGGGAATGTAAGAGATTTCTGTTTAAAAAAAATCACAAAACCATTGGTAAGGTAGCTGTTTTTATCAATAACTGCTATGAACAAAAGCAACCTACCGGAGGAATCGGTTTTTTTGACTGTATCAATGATCAGCAGACAGCCGATTTTATTTTCGATCATTGTAAAGACTGGCTTCAGAAAAAGGGAATGGAAGCAATGGATGGTCCTATTAATTTCGGAGAAAGGGATAAGTTCTGGGGACTTCTGACTGATGGTTTCATTGAACCATTATTTGGAATGAACTACAATTTTCCCTATTACAAAGAACTTTTTGAAAATTATGGTTTTGAGATTTACTTTGAGCAGCTTTGTTTTACAAGACCTGTTTTTGCGGAAGTTTCCAGGATTTTCACCATTGCCTATGAAAGGAATAAACGAAATCCTGCCATTTCTGCACAGCCGATGAAGAAAAACAATCTCGAAAAGTTTGCCAGAGACTTTACAGAAATTTATAATAAAGCATGGGCGGCCCATGGAGAAGGAAAACAGTTGGAAGAAGCGAAAGTCCTGAAGATGTTTACCAAGATGAAACCCATCATTAATGAACATATTTCATGGTTTGTGTATGAAAATGAGACTCCTATTGCCATGTGGATCAATATTCCGGACCTGAATCAGTGGTTTAAATATCTGAATGGGAAATTCGGGTTGTTTGAAAAGCTTGTATTCTGGTTCCTGAAACAGTTTAAAAAGAATGAAAAAATGGTTGGCCTTGTTTTCGGGGTGGTTCCTGAATGGCAAAAGAAGGGAATCGACGGATATATGATCTGGGAAGGCACCCAGCATCTGAGAAAACATACGGACTTTACCATCAC
The DNA here is from genome assembly GCF_052044975.1 of Chryseobacterium sp. 22458. Taxonomy (NCBI): domain Bacteria; kingdom Pseudomonadati; phylum Bacteroidota; class Flavobacteriia; order Flavobacteriales; family Weeksellaceae; genus Chryseobacterium; species Chryseobacterium sp. 22458. Next base: position 4,705 of record NZ_JBQEOA010000003.1, read on the forward strand.
TGAGCTCCAATGGATTGGCGACTTCAATCCTAAAATGATCAAAATTGCAGAGACTCTTGATACAACAGTGACAAGAAAACTGGCTACCTACAGATATCTGTTTGACAGGAATAAAATGTTTGAAAGACATCCTTATTTGTAATTTTGACTCCTTTTTTGCTTTAAATACCAGATTTTCGCTATAATTAAAAGATAATATTTGTATTTTTGAAAATAACTTTGAATAAACTTAAATAAAACCATCAAAATGAGAAAAGTAATTATGGGCGCCTTATTGGTGTCTTTCACTATCACTTATGCACAAAATTTAACACCAGGCGGCTATCAGGCCAGCTATTCAAGTACGCTTTCTGTAAACAGTCTTGGAGGAGATCATGCTGTATTCGGAGTAAAATCCGAAAACTCGGGAAGAGCTTTAAAATATGATGAAATCATTGGGTCACCTTATTACAGTACTGAATTCCATTCTGCTAAAGTAGCGGAAAACTTCGATAAGATTCCTGTAAGGTATAACAGCTACAAGGATGAAATAGAGTTTCAGAAGGATGGAAAGCCATGGGTTTTACCTAAAGAAGAGCAATATTCCAGAATTGAAGTGGCTTCTCCTAAAAATACCATCGTATTGCTTCAGACTAATGATGAGTTAAACGGTTATTTCTTTGAAATTGCTAATGGCCAAAATAAACTTTATAAAAAGGTAAAGACCAAATTTAATGATGCTGTACCGGCGTCCAATTCCTATGCTTCTGATAAAGCAGCTTTCTTTAAAACATTAGATCCGGTTTATTATATCAAAACTGAAAAAGGTTTTATCAAGAAACCTAGAAAACTAAAAGATATTGTGGAATTATTCCCGGCAAAAAAAGAATCTCTGGAGACTTTCGTAAAATCGAATAATATTAAATTCAATAAAGAAGAAGACCTCATCAAACTGGTAAGCTTCATGAACGGATAAAAATAAACCCCTGTGAGATTCACAGGGGTTCCTTCATTTTTGGTACTTTTATTAGAATAGCTCACCGGCTACTTTTTTTATGTTATCACTTTTTCCCATTGAGTAAAAGTGTAGAACTGGAACTCCAAAATCCAGTAATTCTTTGCACTGGGCAATGGCCCATTCTATTCCGATCTGTTTAACAGCTTCATTATTTTTAGCATTCTCCACTTCACTGATAAGCTCTTCCGGAAGGTCTATTTTGAATACCTGTGGCAGAATTTTCAAGTGCTTTTTGGTGGCAATCGGCTTTATTCCGGGGATAATAGGAACGGTAATTCCCATTTCTCTTGCTTTCTGAACGAATTCAATATACTTTTTATTGTCAAAGAACATTTGAGTGACAATATAATCTGCTCCGGCATCTACTTTTTGTTTCAGCCACTTCAAATCATAATTCATGGAAGGGGCTTCCATGTGCTTTTCAGGATATCCGGCAACACCGATGCAGAATTTATTCAATTCATCACAAGCTTGTTCTTCATTGTGAAGATATTTTCCTCTTCCCAGATCATTAATCTGATTCACCAGATCCATTGCACTGGCATGGCCACCTTGTGTAGGCTCAAAATACTGATGTCCTTTCATCGCATCACCTCTTAAAGCCATTACATTGTCAATCCCAAGATACATACAGTCTACAAGAAGGTATTCGGTTTCTTCTTTGGTAAAGCCTCCACACAATAAGTGGGGAACGGTATCTACATTATATTTATGCTGAATGGCCGCACAGATTCCCAATGTTCCGGGGCGCATTCTTGTGATACGGCGCTCCATAAGGCCATTTCCTTTGTCTAAATAGATGTATTCCTCTCTTGAAGTGGTAACATCGATGAATGGAGGTTTGAATTCCATCAACGGGTCTATATTCGTGTATAGGTCTTCAATACCAATTCCCTTTTGTGGCGGAACTACTTCTAAGGAGAATAAGGTTTTTCCATTTGCGTTTTTAATGTGTTCTGTTATCTTCATGTTTAATTTTAATCTGCTAAATTGGGTGACAACCATTTTCTAGCTTCCTGGATGCTACAACTTCTTCTGTCTGCATAATCCTTAAGCTGATCTTCTGTAATTTTTCCTAATCCGAAATACTTGGCATGCGGGCTTCCGAAATAGTATCCTGAAACGGATGCTGTAGGGAACATGGCTAAGCTTTCTGTAAGGAAAACACCTGTATTTTCTTCTGCTTTTAGAAGATCCCAGATGGTTTTCTTTTCCAGGTGGTCAGGACAAGCCGGATATCCCGGTGCCGGACGTATTCCTTTGTATTTTTCTGCAATCAGTTCTTCGTTACTCAATTCTTCCTGAACGGCGTAGCCCCAATATTCTGTTCTTACTTTTTTATGTAAAAATTCAGCATAGGCTTCTGCAAAACGGTCTGCCAGAGCTTTTACCATGATTGCATTGTAATCATCGTTAGCTTTTTCATATTCTGCTGCCAATTCATCGGTGCCAAAACCTGTAGTTACACAGAAAGCGCCCATATAATCGGTCTTTCCTGAACTTTGTGGTGCAATAAAGTCGCTTAAAGCCAGATAATCTTTCCCTTTTGATCTTTGAGCCTGCTGTCTCAGGGTTAAAAATTTTACCTGCTCATTATTGTTTTCGTCAAAAATGATGATATCATCAGTTTCATTGGAATTGGCTTTGAAAATTCCAAAGACCGCTTTTGCTGTTAATAGCTTTTCATCCAGAATTCTTTTTAAAATGACCTGAGCATCTTTGAATAATTCTTTGGCCTGCACTCCTACTACCTCATCTTCTAAGATATTCGGGTATTTCCCGTGAAGATCCCAGCTTCTGAAAAATGGAGACCAGTCTATGAAAGGTAACAATTCATTCAGATCCTGATTTTCGATTACTTTTATACCTAAATTGTTCGGTGTAAAAATTTCTTCGTTCTCCCAGTCTATTTTGAATTTGTTTTCTCTTGCTTCTTCAATAGAGACATAATCTTTATCTACCTGTCTGCTCAGAAACTTTTCTCTGAAATCTGAGTAATCATTCTTCAAATCGGAAACATATTCTTTATTTCTGTCTCCCAATAATGAGCTTACTACATTTACGGCTCTTGAAGCATCATTGACGTGAACGACTGCATTTTTATATTTCAAATCGATTTTCACAGCAGTATGTGCCTTTGAAGTAGTAGCACCACCGATCAATAAAGGAAAATCTAAGTTCTGTCTTTCTAATTCTGAGGCGATGTACACCATTTCATCCAAACTTGGCGTAATCAGTCCACTCAATCCTATGACATCTACTTTTTCGGCAATGGCAGTCTGAATGATCTTTTCGGCAGGAACCATTACCCCAAGGTCAACGATTTCATAATTGTTGCAACCCAGCACTACACTCACAATATTCTTTCCGATATCATGAACGTCCCCTTTTACCGTTGCCATTAATATTTTTCCGTTGGCAGGTTTTGATCCGTCTTTTTCAGCTTCAATGAAAGGCTGAAGATAAGCTACTGCTTTTTTCATTACTCTAGCCGACTTCACAACCTGTGGCAGGAACATTTTTCCGCTTCCGAATAAATCTCCCACAACTCCCATTCCTGTCATCAGATTAATTTCAATAACATGAAGTGGTCTTTCTGCCAATTGCCTTGCTTCCTCTACATCTTCTTCAATAAAACGGTCAATTCCTTTTACCAAAGCATAGGTAATTCTTTCCTGCAATGGATTGTTTCTCCATTCTAAGTCTTCCGTCTTTTCTTTTTTTACTGATTTATGTTTTTCGGAATAATCAAGAAGTCTTTCCGTAGCATCTTCTCTCCTGTCAAGGATCACATCTTCTACAAGTTCCAGCAAGTCCTTATTGATCTCGTCGTAAACTTCCAACATGGCAGGATTTACAATACCGATGTTCATTCCTGCCTGAATGGCATGGTAAAGAAATACGGAGTGCATCGCTTCTCTTACCGTATCATTTCCACGGAATGAAAAGGAAACGTTGCTTACTCCTCCACTTACAGATGCATAAGGAAGATTTTGTCTTACCCAGCGTGTAGCTTCAATAAAGTCGATGGCATTTTTTCTGTGCTCATCCATTCCTGTCGCCACCGGAAAGATATTTAAATCGAAAATGATATCTTCAGCCGGAAAGCCGATCTGGTTCACAAGAATGTCATAAGACCGTTTTGAAATTTCGATTCTTCTTTCAAGATTGTCGGCCTGCCCTACCTCATCAAATGCCATCACAATAACTGCCGCTCCATATCTTTTAATGGCTTTGGCATGTTTGATAAATTCTTCCTCTCCTTCTTTTAAGCTGATAGAGTTGACCACACATTTCCCCTGTGCCACCTGGAGACCTGCTTCCAGAATTTCCCATTTGGAAGAGTCTACCATAATTGGAATTCTTGCAATATCCGGTTCAGAAGCTATCAAGTTCAGGAATTTGACCATCGATGCTTTTCCATCGATCAAACCATCATCAAAGTTGACATCCAAAATCTGGGCGCCTCCTTCTACCTGATGGCGGGCAATGTCTAATGCTTCAGAGAATTTTTCCTCTTTGATGAGTCTTAAAAATTTTTTGGACCCGGCAACATTCGTCCTTTCACCTACGTTGATGAAATTACTTTCCGGCGTTATGATAAGAGGCTCAAGGCCTGATAATCTTAAATATTTCATTTTATTCTTCTAAAATATAGTAGGCATTATTGGCATTCTGTCTCAATAAATCCCTATGCTTGCTTAAAGCAGTGATCAATGGAAATCTTTTATAAGCCAGGTCATGTTCTTTTGCAAATTGTTCAATTTCCTCTGTGATCTCATTGTAATACATATAACTGTAGTTCGGAAACAGATGATGGGCAACATGGAAATTAAAATTTCCCAACAAGTTTCTCACAAACCAGTTATTTTCTTTTAAATCATTGGTCACTTCAAACTGGTGATGAAGCCAGCTGAAAGGAAGACCGTTGTCTTTATTTAATTTTGGAAAGGCATTATCAGGAAGCGGATGCAGAGGCAGTAAAACAAACAATGCAAAAATACTTGCTGAAATAACCTGTAAAAACCAGGCTCCCAAAGCCAATCCTATTGATACTTTAAAGAACACAACAGGGATTACAATCTGATAAAAAAAGTAAAACAGCTTATAGCTTATCATTTTTACCTTTTCAATAACCGGTATTTTTCCCTGTGTCTTTAAAATCACCCTTTCCTTATCAAAGAAGTCTCTGAAGTCTCTTATAAACATCCAGTTGAACAAATACAACGGATAGACTAAAAAGAAAAACTTATCCTGATACTTCTGAATACCTTTTGCTTTAATCCATGGGACAATCAAAAGCAAACCGCTCTGCTCAATATCCGTATCCCATCCGTCCACATTCGGATAGGCATGATGGCTTGCAATATGTCTTTTCTTCCAGATATAGGAGTTGGCCCCTACGAAATCAAAAATGTGCAGCACTACCCCATTCAGTCTTTTACTTTTAAAGATGTTATTATGGGCTGCTTCATGGATCAGATTTAAATAAATTAAAACCAGAGAGATTCCCATTAAAACAAAACTGAGTATATACAGCCAATGTTTTTCGGCATTAAAGACTGCGAAAAAATATAAACCGAGATAGATCAGTGGCAGAATAACCGCCTTTATCTTAATATAAATATCCCTGTTTTCAGGAATTTCTTCTACCCGTTGATTTACTTTCTTTCTCAGTTCATTGAACAATCTGGCATCATCTGAATCTTTTAAGTAACTCGGCTTTTCCATTATATTAAATTTTGTGGTTTATTTAAAGATAATATTTATAACCCAGCCTTCATTCTTGATTTTAATTTAAAAAATCTATCTGATCATACAAATTCTTTCAATTTTCTTGGTGGATAAGTCTCTACCAGATCTGCAATTGCCTTGATATGCTCAGGTGTTGTACCGCAGCATCCCCCGATAATATTGATCAGCCCTTTCTCTGCATATTCTTTAATCTGTCTGGCCATATCTTCAGGAGTTTCATCATATTTCCCGAAAGCATTTGGTAAACCTGCATTCGGATAAGCCGAAACATAAAATTCCGAATTATGGGCCAGGGTTTCCAGATAAGGAGTTAACTGGTCTGCTCCTAAAGCACAGTTAAAGCCTACGCTTAATAGATTCAGGTGGGAAACTGAGATCAGAAAGGCTTCAGCAGTCTGCCCGCTCAATGTTCTCCCTGAAGCATCGGTAATGGTTCCGGAAACCATGATCGGAATTTTAATTCCTCTTTCTTCCTGTAATTCATCAATGGCAAACAAAGCAGCTTTGGCATTCAGGGTATCAAAAATGGTTTCTACGAGCAGGATATCTGAACCTCCGTCTAATAAAGCTTCACATTGTTGTTTGTAGGCGACTCTCAGTTCTTCAAACGTAATGGCTCTGTATCCCGGGTCATTTACGTCAGGGCTTAAGCTTGCCGTTCTGTTGGTAGGGCCGATGGATCCTGCCACGAACCTTGGTTTATACGGATTCTTTGCAGTGTATTCATCGCATGCTTTTCTGGCGATTTTCGCAGACTCATAGTTCAGTTCATAAACCAAATCTTCCATGTGATAATCTGCCATGGCGATTGTTGTTCCTGAAAATGTATTGGTCTCAATGATATCAGCTCCCGCTTCAAGGTATTTTTTATGAACTTCTTCAATAGCTTGAGGCTGGGTAAGGGAAAGCAAATCATTGTTTCCTTTTACAGGATGTTCCCAATCTTTGAACCGGTCACCACGGTAATCTTCTTCTTCAAATTTATATCGCTGCAGCATGGTTCCCATGGCTCCGTCCAGGACAAGGATGCGTTCTTTGAGGGCTTTGTTTAATGATTCTATATTTGTCATCTTCTTTATAGTTGTTGAGTGAGCTGATAGGGTTTCGTTCTATCTTTGGGTTAAACCTTGATTAATCTAAAGCCTGTTTTAGGTCTGCAATGATATCATCTACATTTTCCAAACCTACCGAACAACGTACCAGTCCTGCAGTAATTCCCACTTCGTTTCTTTCTTCGTCTGACAGTTTAGAGTGTGTAGTAGAGGCCGGATGGGTAACGATCGTTCTTGTATCCCCCAGATTCGCAGACAATGAACACATTTGTATTTTGTCTAAGAAGTTTCTTCCTCCTTCTATTCCTCCTTTTATTTCAAAGGCAACAATGTTTCCTCCGAGCTTCATCTGCTTTTTGGCCACTTCATAGCTTGGGTGGGATTTAAGGAATGGATATTTTACCAGCTCAACGTTTGGATGTGCTTCTAAAAATTCAGCAACCTTCAAAGCATTTTCACAGTGTTTTTCTACACGGATTGCTAATGTTTCCAAACTTTTTGACAACACCCATGCGTTAAAAGGGGATAATGCAGGTCCTGTATTTCTTGCAAAAAGATAGATTTCTCTGATCAGGTCTGCTTTTCCTACTGCTATTCCTCCCAATACTCTTCCCTGTCCGTCAATCAGTTTCGTTGCAGAATGTACAACAACATCCGCACCATATTTAATCGGTTGCTGAAGATAAGGTGTTGCAAAACAGTTATCTACAATAAAGATCAGATTATGTTTCCTGGCTATCTGCCCAAAAAACTCAAGATCAAGAATTTCAATCGCAGGATTGGTAGGGGTTTCCAGATATAGGATTTTCGTATTGGGTTTGATATACTGCTCAACGTTCTCTGCGTCTTCAGCTTTGAAATAAGTGGTCTCAATATTCCATTTTGGGAAATACTTGGTGAACAGCGTGTGAGTAGATCCGAAAACCGACTGACAGCTTACGATATGATCTCCAGCGCTCAATAATGCTGCAAATGTTGAATAAATGGCAGCCATTCCTGTGGCAAATGCATATCCTGCTTCTGCTCCTTCCATTTTTGCAATTTTCTCTGTGAATTCGCTTACATTCGGATTAGAGAAACGGCTGTACAGGTTTTTGGGTTTTTCTTCTGCAAAGCTTGCTCTCATATCTTCTGCATCCTGGAAAATAAAGCTTGAAGTAAGATATAGTGGAGTGGAATGTTCATCAAACTGAGTTCTTTCAGTCTGGGTTCTTATTGCTGATGTTTCGAAATTTTCCATATAGTTTTAATTGTCAATTTACTGATGAATTGATTTATTTTGTTTCACTTACTCTTAAAATATCTCCGAATACTCCTCTTGCCGTTACCTGAGCTCCGGCTCCGGCTCCCATAATCACGATTGGGTTTTCACCGTAGCTTTCAGTATAAATTTCAAAGATTGAATCTGAACCTTTCAACTGTCCTAAAGCTGAAGTGGCAGGTACAGAAATCAGTTTTACATCCAACTCGCCTTTGTCTTTCTGTAAGTCACCATGTAAATCACCTACATATCTCAACACATGACCAAGTTCCTGGTTTTCTTTTATTTTCTGGTATTCTTCATCTAACTCTTCCAGTCTCGTAAGGAATTCCGGTTTTGAAACAGAAAGAAGACTTTCAGGAACCAGATTCTGAATATTGATATCTTCAAATTCATTGATCAGATCTAATTCTCTGGCCAGGATCAATAATTTTCTTGCCACATCATTTCCTGACAGGTCTTCTCTTGGGTCCGGTTCTGTATATCCTTTTTCCAGAGCTTCATTGATGATTGTTGAGAATTTATCGTCTCTCAAAGAAAAATTGTTGAACACATAGCTTAATGTTCCTGAGAATACACCTTTGATTCTTGTAATATTTTCTCCTGAAAGATGCAGCAATTTGATGGTATCAATTAATGGTAATCCTGCGCCCACATTGGTTTCATACAGATAACGTCTGTTGTTTTTGCTCAACGTATATCTTAGTTTTCTGTATTCTTCAATCGGAAGAGTATTGAAAATTTTGTTGGAAGAAACAAGATCGAATCCGTTTTCTGCCAAAGCATGATAGTTTTTCACAAAATCTTTACTTGCGGTGTTATCCACAACGATCAGATTTTCCAACTGATTTTCGTTGGAGAAATTGATTAATTCTTCAACATTCGATGGATGTTCAGCTGTTAAAACCTCATCAGTCCAATTGGCATCAAATCCCTTTTTGTTGAAAGCAATTTTCTTAGAGTTGGCTACTGCAACTACTTTAAGATCTATCTTTTTACGTTTTTTAATTTCTTCTGCAGACTCCAAAACCTGTTGAATCAATGTTTTTCCTACATTTCCATGACCTATAATGGCCAGATGAACGGTTTTAGGCTTTTTGAAAATTTCAGATTCTATGATGTTCTTTGTTTTCTCATCCTGAGAAGAAGTAACTACAATATTGACTCTGTTTTCTCCTGCCACCTGGTTAAGAAGCAACGGGAATACATTATTTCTCGCCAGCTCGGCAAAAACCTTGTTGAAATCTTCTGCTACGAAACCAATAACAGAAACGTTGTTGATGCTATAGATCTGGGAAACCTTTCCTGATTTTCTTTCTTCTTCAAATTCATCTATAAGACAGGCTACCGCTTTTTCCGCATCATTTTCATGTACCAGTATGGAGATTCCGTTTTCTACCGCCTGCTGGGAGATCACCCCTACACTGATCCTTGCTAAAGTCAGCGCCTTAAAAATTCGTCCGTCAATCCCGATTTCTCCCAGGAAATCTTCACCTTCAAATTTGACGATTGATCTGTTCTTTAAAAATTTTATTTCATTAGCCTTTTTCATTACTTTATAAAATGTTTTTTATGATATTATTTAATTGTTGATATTCCATTAGGAAGGCATCATGCCCATGTATTGATTGAATCTCGTGATAAGAAACAGTCTTGTTTTTCTCTTTTAAACTCTCGAAGCACATTCGGATTTCAGAAGCCGGGAAGAATAAGTCTGTATCTACGGAGATCATGTGCATTCGTGCCTGTATGTTCTCCAGTGCTTCTTCAGCAACATTTATATTCATCAGGAGATGATTCATCAGTTTGTAACTTTTTAAACTAAACCTTTCGTTTAGTGCGTTACCGTGATAAACCAACCAGTCTTCTGATTCCAGACGCTGTTTTTCCTGATTGTATGTATTTTGAAATCTGTCATTGAGCGATTGTGGAGTTCTGTAGCATAACATCGCATGAATTCTCGCTTTTTGTAAAGGTTCATCTTTATCATTCAATAAAAATTTCTGAACCAGACATTGTGCATGAAGCCAATCATGGGTTCTGTAATCACATGCTATAGGGATAAATATTTCAGCAAGATTTGGCTGTTTGGCCAGCATTTCCCATGCAATTCCTCCTCCAAGGGAGCCTCCGATAATGGCATATATATTTTTGATCTCTAAAGCTTCCAGCCCTTTCAGAAACAGATTGGCTATATCTGAAGGGGTGAAGTCTTGATAATCTTCAATTAAAAAATGATCGTAACCGTTTCCGGGAATATTGAAAGACAGAACTGTGTATCTATTGGTATCAACAATCTGATTTTCTCCTACCAATTGTTTCCACCAGCCTTTTTCGCCGGATACTGTTGAGTTTCCGGTAAGGGCATGATTGATCAAAATAATGGGAGCCGTAAAGAGCTCTTTCCCGAAAAGCTCATAGCTCAACGGGATATGGTATTCCTTTTGGGAATTTGTTTGATACGAAAGATTAATATAGTTTAGTTCTGTTTTCAATTCTATTATTTTAATACAATTGAAAATGCCACAGGAAATGGCTGAAAAAGAACTTCAGTAAGTTATCTGTCCAAAATAATTTTGGTAGAACGTAGCACCTTCTTTGCTTTCACAAAGGGTTGCTAAGGTTTCATCGGGTCTAATCCCTCAACCTTTCTTGATAACATTTTCAATATTTGAATGAACGAATGGTGCAAAGGTAGTTCTTTTCTTTTAATTTCAAAATAAAAATATTTTAATATTTAAAAAAGCCCTTAAATACAAGTGTTTCAGAAGCATATTAAGAATTATTCAGATGAAAAAAATTGGAATTACTTTTCAAAAAAACTAACTTCGTATTGAAAAATGACTACCTATGACTGCCGAAAAAGAAAGATTACAAGATACCAAATGGAAAAACTGGGGACCTTATGTAAGCAACCGGCAATGGGGCAATGTACGGGAAGATTACAGCCCGAACGGAAATGCATGGAACTTTACCAATCATCATAATGCCGAAAGCTATGCCTATCGCTGGGGCGAAGAAGGTATTGCAGGAATCTCTGATGTGAAACAGCTTTTCTGTTTTGCTTTTTCATTCTGGAATAAAAAAGATAAAATTGTAAAGGAGCGGTTTTTCGGGTTGAGCAATCCGCAGGGAAATCATGGCGAAGATATCAAAGAAATCTTTTATTATCTGGATAATACACCTACCCACAGCTATATGAAGATGGTGTACAAATACCCGATCAATGAATTTCCATATGATGAGCTTGTACTTGAAAACGGAAGAAGAAGTAAACAGGATCCGGAGTACGAAATTTTTGACACCGGAATTTTTGACAATGATGAGTATTTTGATATTTTCATTGAATACTGTAAGGCAGATCACAATGATATTCTGGCCAGAGTTACCATCTGTAACCGAAGCAGGAATGACGCTCCTATTGTCGTAATACCTACTGCCTGGTTCAGAAATAACTGGAAATGGGGGTATAATACCTATAAAGCGGAAATGAATGCAGCTTCTGATGACGGAAGTATCAATATCGGGCACGACAGTATTTCGATCAAAAAGTTTTATTCGAGAAACGTAAATGCTCAAAGTGTATTTTGTGAGAATGAAACCAATACCCCGAAGCTTTACGGTACTCCATTGGCTGAAAACAGTTACTACAAAGACGGGATTAATGATTTCGTCATTCATAAAACTGATACGGTAAATCCTGAGCAAAAAGGGACTAAGGCTGCTTTTCTGATCGATGAGATTATTGGAGCCGGACAATCTAAGGTCTTTGAATTTAGATTATGTCCTGACGAAACAGAGGAGCCTTTTGAAGGGTTTGATGAAACCTTCAGTATAAGAAAGTCTGAAACAGAAGAATTTTACAATGAAGTTCAATATGATACGGTACATGAAGATGAAAGGAATGTTCAAAGACAGGCATTTGCCGGACTTCTTTGGAACAAACAGTTCTACCATTACAATATCGGAAAGTGGCTGAAAGGGGATCCGAATTTTGAAGCTCCGAGAAATTTCAATGAATATGTAAGAAATACAGAGTGGAATCATCTTCATAATAAGGATATTATTTCCATGCCTGATAAATGGGAATATCCATGGTATGCTACCTGGGATCTGGCTTTTCACTGTGTTCCTTTTTCCATCATTGATGCTGAGTTTGCCAAAGGGCAGCTTTTACTGCTCACCAAAGAATGGTATATGCATCCTAACGGGCAGCTTCCGGCTTATGAATGGAATATGAGTGATGTGAATCCGCCTGTACATGCATGGTCCTGCTTCCGTGTTTTTAAAATTGATGAAAAAAACAATGGAAAGCCGGATTTATTATTTTTAGAAAAAGTATTCCAGAAGTTGCTGCTGAATTTTACATGGTGGGTGAACCGAAAGGATAAAAACGGTAAAAATATTTTCGGGGGAGGTTTCCTGGGACTTGATAACATCGGAGCTTTTGACCGTAATATGGTACTAAAGGATGGGCAGCACCTTGAACAGGCTGACGGAACAAGCTGGATGGCTATGTATGCCCTGAATATGATGCGGATAGCAATGGAGCTTGCCCAATACTATCAGGTATATGAAGATATGGCTATCAAATTTTTTGAACATTATCTGTATATCGCAGAGGCCATGGAAAATCTGGGTGACGGAACAAAAGGTCTCTGGAATGAGGAAGACGGATTCTTCTATGATGTACTTCAGCTCGGGAACGGGGAAAGTGTTTCTTTAAGGCTGAGAAGTATTGTGGGATTAATTCCGATGTTTGCCGTTGAGATAGTAGATCACCGTTTACTGGAAAAGATGCCGAATTTCAGAAGCAGAATGGAATGGATCTTAAAGAACAAACCTGAGCTCACCAAACTGGTATCACACTGGGATGAAGAGGGCCATGGAAGAAAACACCTGATGAGTATTCTCCGTAAAAACAGATTGACAAAGGTTCTCACAAGAATGCTTGATGAGAAAGAGTTCTTAAGCTCTTATGGAATCCGGGCCATGTCTAAGGTGTATGAAGAGAATCCTTTTATTTTTTCTGTACATGGAACTGAAAATATGGTCTATTATACTCCAGCTGAAAGTGACAGCCGGATGTTTGGAGGAAACAGCAACTGGCGCGGACCAATCTGGTTCCCCATCAACTTCCTGATTGTGGAAAGCTTACAACGTTTTCACTATTACTATGGCAACAGCCTTAAGGTAGAATTCCCAACCGGAAGTGGTGATAAGAGAAATCTTGATGAAGTAGCTCAAAATATCAGCAAGAGACTATGCTCGATATTTTTAAAGGATGAACACGGGCAACGTGCCTTCAACGGAGGGAACCCGAAGTTCAATTATGATGAGCATTTTAAAGATTATATTACTTTCTTTGAATATTTCCATGGGGATAACGGAAGAGGTGTTGGAGCATCACACCAGACCGGATGGACAGCCACCGTGGCGAAATTGATAAAACCGAGACTTACTTTTTAATAAGTAATGAGTAATGAATAATAAAAAAGCCGGATAAATCATCCGGCTTTTTCTATTTTTAAATAAGAGATTAAATTTTTTCTCCATTTACATAGACTTCGTATCCTATTTCTACATTCGGTTCTAATGTTTTTGATACGGAACAGTATTTCTCAAAAGATAGTTCTGCAGCTTTCAGTGCCTTTTTAGGATCAATTTCACCTTCTAAAAGGAATTTCACATTGATTGATTTAAAAGGCTTCGCATCATCTACCTGTACTCTCTCTCCTTCTACTTCCGCCTGAAAGCTTCTGATCTCCTGACGCTGCTTTTTTAAAATAGAAACCACATCAATCCCGCTGCATCCTGCTACTGCCATCAGTACACTTTCCATCGGAGAAACTCCTTTTGCTCCCGGCTGGGAAGTGTTATCCAAAAGAATAGAATTGCCCTGAGAGTTTGTACATTCAAATAAAAAATCGTCGTTTATTCTGTTAAGTGTTATTTTCATTATTGCTTATTGCTTATTGCTTATTGCTTATTGCTTATTGCTTATTGCAAAGTTATAAAATTCCTCTTGCTTTTATCTCCAGATATTTATTGATAACATCGATATTTAAATTTTCAGGAAGCGTATATACGGTATAAATTCCATATTTACGGAGTTCCTGAATGATCAGTTTTTTTTCGAATTCAAATTTTTCAGCCACAATCTCATCATAGATTTCCTGCATATTTTCAGGGTTTTTGTTGATCAGTGTCTGTAATTCAGCATTTTTGAAAAATACGACTACCAGTAAATGGTTTTTGGCGATTCCACGAAGGTATTTCAATTGGCGGTTAAGCCCGTCCAGCGTTTCAAAATTAGTAAAAAGCAAAATAAGGCTTCTTTGATTGACGGAATATTTTACATCCTGATACAAGCGGTTGAAATCACTTTCAAAGAAATCGGTTTTAATATTATAAAGGGCTTCTGATATTTTTTTCAGCTGTCCTGATTTATTATCGGCCGCAATTTTATTCTCTGCCTTTTTTGAGAAGGTCATCATCCCTGCCCTGTCTCCTTTTCGGATAATAATATGTGATAATGCCATTGCAGCATTGATTGAATAATCCAGAAGGCTGAGTCCGTTGAAAGGCATTTTCATCGTTCTTCCTTTATCAATCAGCATAAAAATACGCTGTGATTTTTCATCCTGAAACTGATTGACCATAAGTCGGTTGGTTTTAGAAGTTGCTTTCCAGTTGATGGTTCTGATATCATCTCCGGGAACATATTCTTTGATCTGCTCAAATTCCATGGTGTGCCCCAATTTTCTGACTCTCTTGATCCCACCCATCAGAAATTCGCTTTGCAAGGCCATCAGTTCATATTTTCTGAGATGGATAAATGACGGGTAAGCTGGCAGTGCCGCATCTTTCTGAAAAGTATATCTCCTTGAAACGAATCCCAAAGGTGAAGAAGCATAGATATTCAAACCTCCAAAATGGTATTCGCCTCTTTCTTTAGGTTCTAATGTATATTGAAAAAAGGTATTGGCACCGGAGTCTATCTTTTTCTCAATTGAAAAGTCCCTTTTCTGAAACTGGAACGGGATCTCATCAATAATTCTTGTATTGATTTTAAAACTGTAATTATTTTTGATATCAATTTTTACAAAATTCTCATCGCCATTAGACAGTTTTTCAGGCAATATCCTCTGAGCCTGCAGTGCATTCTTCTGATTAAAAAGCAGGAGATAATCTACCATAGCTGCGAGGAAGCAGATCAATAAGGCAATGTGAGCTCCCCACATCAGGACCGGAAAGAAAAATGCCAGAACATACAACACCCCCACTCCGATGAGTGTAAAGAAGAAACGTGTATTGATGTATAAGTTTTTCATTGTTTAGGTTACAGGTTGCGGGTGAAAGGTTTTAGATGGTCGTTTATTAGCTTTTTCACCTCGGAATTTCTATTCCTTCTAAAATCTGGCGTATAATTTCGTCTGCTGTAAGACCTTCCATTTCTCTTTCAGGAGAAACAATTACACGGTGTCTCAGGACTGCATAACTCGCTTCTTTAATATCTTCAGGGGTTACAAAATCTCTTCCTCTTAAGGCTGCAAAGGCTTTTGAAGCGGTAAGAAGGGCTAATGAGGCTCTTGGAGAGGCTCCCAAATATAAAAACTGGTTTTCTCTTGTGTTGATAATAATTTTAGCAATATATTCCATCAGCTGTGTTTCCACAACTATTTCTTTTACAAGATGCTGATAGTTTTTCAGCTGTTCTGCTGTAATGACATGATTAATCCCTTCTGTTTTATCTTCTTTTTTGCTTTCATGCTGATTTTTTATGATCGCAATTTCCTGCTGAAGGTTAGGGTATCCTACATTGATTTTGAACAGGAAACGGTCTAGCTGGGCTTCAGGAAGTCTGTAAGTTCCTTCATGCTCTATCGGGTTTTGGGTGGCAATAACAAGGAACGGGTCTTCCATGATATACCGGGTACCATCCATTGTGATCTGTCTTTCTTCCATAACTTCAAACAAGGCTGACTGAGTTTTGGCAGGCGATCTGTTGATTTCATCAATCAATATGAAATTGGAAAAGACAGGTCCTTTTTTAAATTCAAACTCCGAGTTCTTTACACTGAAAACTGAGGTTCCCAAAATATCAGAAGGCATCAGATCCGGTGTAAACTGAATTCTGCTGAATCCTACATCAATGGTCTTTGCTAATAATTTTGCTGTAATTGTTTTGGCTACTCCCGGGACACCTTCAATAAGGACGTGCCCATTTGAAAGTAATGCCGCCAGAAGATGTTCAATCATACTCTCCTGCCCTACAATGACTTTTCCAATCTCAGCTTTTACTTTATCGAGACTTGCACGAAGTTCAATCATATCTATTCTTGACTGAAACTGATCTTCACTTTTATTAAGATTTATAGAAGTTTGATTTTCTATGTTCGGGTTATCAAGGTTTTCCATAATTTTTTATTTTTTTAATAGGACGGTGTCCTATCTTTTGTTAAATCGTCCCGTTGGGACTCTTTGCTGTTTTATTTTAAAATTTCATCAAGCAGTTTATTGATCCTTACAAGGTCTTCTTTCATTACTCCGGCGTAAGAATCCTGGGCTTTTTTAATAAGATGAATAGCTTCATTGATCATTTCCATAGGCTTTCCTGTTTTCAACTGAAGTTTTTTGGCAAATTCTTCATCCAGGCTCTGGGTATCGATGAGTAAATCCATTCTTACCTTATTCAGGAAATACTGGGCTTTCTTTGCCATCATATCATGAAAATCACCCTCCTGAAGATAAAGATTTCCGATGCTTTTTACAAATTCCAGTGATGTGTTTTTCAAAGGTTCTATTACCGGCACAATTCTCTGCTTTCTTTTGGCATTAAAAAAAATAAACAATACCAATCCTCCGAGTAAAACCCACCATGCATATTTCAGTGCCGGATTTGAGAGTATGAATCTCATAAAGAAACGGGATTCTTTACTGTTACTTTTTACAAACCATAGGGTTTCCCTATCCTGAAGATAAGAAAAAACATCCTGTGCATATTTTATATTTCCGGGTTTCAGCAGGTAGTAATTGGTGAGAAAAAGAGGTTCGCTATGAACATAAATATTTCCTTTTCCGAATTTCACTTTAATAAAATTCGCCTGGTCCGTATTTCTTTTTTCCACTGTTTTTCCTAATACCTGAACTCCGGGCTTGATAAACGAAAATCCTCTTCCTGACGGAAGTTTATCTAATTTAATAAAATCATTCTGATATTTCTTATCTGTAAGTTTCAGTACATTTTCTTCTTCAAATGAGATTTCCGAATCATAATATCCTATACTGTCTGAAACTTCTTTAGGCATACGGCTTACCATCAGCATTGCATCAGATCCTTCTGAAACCTGTTCCAGAATTTTTTTCCAGGATGCTGCATCCAATTCATTTTCGATGACCATTATATTATGAGGGCCTTTTTGATTCCGGCTATAATATTCGTAAGGAGCCTGCTCCATTCTCTTCAGGTTATTCTTAAAGAGGTTTTTCGCTTCATTATTGAAAACAAACAGGCCGAAAGGAGATTTTTCATGAATATCGAAATTCTTACGCCAGTTGACGGTCTCTTTTTTATTAACTTCAAGCAACGCCAGAATAATCATCACAATGATGAAGATTACAGCATATATTTTGAAAGTTTTGTTCATGGTTGATAGGGTTAGGGTTTAAATGCCTGATATTTGTTTTTAAATTTCTGATAGCTTTGTTCTTCAATATTGAACTCTCCATACCAGACATAATCGAAAATATAGGAAAGTTCTGAGAAGTCCTGCTTAAGATGGGCGGCTTTCAGCTCTGCAGCATAGTCTTTATTGGTTTTTTCCGGATTCCAGGTGATCAGCTTTTTATCACTTAATTTTTTCAAAATAAACAGAAACTGATACCGTATTGCTGAACGATAATCTCCTGCATGTTCAAATCCGGCTATACTTTCAGGAAAATTAATCTCATGGATGTTTTCATGGAGTTCCTCTACATTCAGGTCCAGTTTTTTGTTTTTCTTTCCAAAAATGAAGTTCCCGTCTTTTCCAAGAATATATCTGATGATAAAATAAAGCAGAAATCCTACAAGAATAATGACAAACAGACGAATAAGAAGTCCGGTAAACTCCAGGGATTTTGTAAATGCTGTTTCCCCGAAAATACTTTGCAGCAATTTATTTATTTTCCGCATCAGTTTTTGCCCGAAAGATTCTTTAGGTTTTGACACCGAATAATCAAACTCGTTGCCTTTATACCTTGACGGAACATTTTCTTTGAATTGCTTGGGATAGACCACATTTTCCGAAACCGGATTTTTAACCAATACCGAATCGGCACGCAGCATATTCCTGTAGTGCCCGGTGGTATAAAGGGAGTCTACAAGGTCATCTTCCGCAGGTCCGTTGTCCTGAGCACGAACGAGCCCAAGAGAAAGAAAAAACAGTATGAAAAAAATCTTATTCATTGATCCCGATGGTATCTATTTCTTCAAGTTCTACTTTCTGATGAAGATCTGTTCTGCTGTCGTAATACATCAGTCCGACATTCACGTACATGAGATTGGAAAGAAAGAATGATAACAGCATAGAAATTCCATAAAATACAAAAAATACAATTCCTGTAGCGCCGGTAAAGGGATTCTGTTCAAACTTACCGTCCGGGGCAGATGTCAGTACAGCTCCGTAAAAGAATATAAGCGGAATATAAGTGAATACCGAAGAAATAATGGAGATAATGGTAATCATGATGATAGATCCTCCCCAATACTTCCAATAAGGTGATTTCTCTCTTCCGTTCGGATAGGAGAACTGCGCCCGTATGGAATAACTAAGGCTTTCAAAAAATCTTCTGTCCGAATTGAAATAATCATACATCAGAAATGTAATAACATTGAACAGTGTAGGATAAATAAGGAATATGAGGAAAATTCCTATAATCAGAAATATCAGAATATAAGAAAATCCCATCACGAAAAAAGCTAATGGAGTGACAATAAAAATCAGACCAATACACAGCTTGGCTATTTTTCCGGCGTTATTTTTAAAGTCTCCTACAATTTCATCGGTCTTTATGCTATTGGCTCCCTGTGCAATTCTTTTAAGATAAAAAACAGGAAACAGATAACTGACAATGGCAAGTATCATAAAAAGCAGAAAAGTAAGTAAAGCCACTGCGATCAGCATTCCTGCGTTATCGGAAAAATATTTTTCAAAATAATAGGTATCACCATTCATATTGGATCCGAAAATCTGAGAAAAAAGTTCTCTATATCCAAAGATAACCACTACTACCATTAAGATTAACAGTAAACCATTGATCAGCAGGTAGCTCTTAAAGTAGTTCTTCCCATAGAGTTTAAAGAAGTTGAAACTATCACTGATGAAAGTTCCGAAATCTCTTTTTTTATAAAATTGTATCATTGATGTTTTTATTAGTTTTTTTATTGACAACAGACGGATATACAATATAGTAAAAAATGACGATTGCAAGGGATCCGAAAATAATAAGCAAATTCACCATCAAAGGCATTCTCAACGCATGTCTGGTCACATAACCTTCTATAATTCCGGCACAAATTGTGAAAGGAATGGTACTGAGAAATATTTTAAATGAATCTTTAAATCCTTTTTTAAAAGAATTGAATCTTGAAAAAGTCCTGGGAAATAAAATAGATGCCCCAAGAATCAACCCGCACATAGCCTCAATGACCATGGCAAAGATTTCAAATACTCCATGCAGCCAGATTCCCCTGGCACTGTCTTTTAAAGCTCCGTAGTCATAAAAAAAGTACTGAAAGGCCCCAAGCATCACGCTGTTGGAAAGCAGCGCAAATAAAGTCCCTATTCCTCCCGTAATCCCATAAATATATAACTTCGCTCCTACCTGGATATTATTGAAGATAATCCCTATCGTACTTCCCCAGGTAGAACCGCTCTCGTATACAGCAACGGCATTTCCTTTTTTTATATTTTCTATGGTTTCATTCACGTAGGATTCTCCATTGGGAATGGCAACTGCTAAGAAACTTTTGTCATAGATTGCAGAAAGCACTCCGATAGAAGTGAACAGCGTAAAAAACAGAAAAGCATACAACAGATACCTCCGGTAATGATATACCAGTAAAGGAACTTCCGTTCTGAAAAAATAAATCAGCCGGTTTTCTTCTACCCTTTTCGTTTTATAGATCTTTTGAAAAATCTGAGAAGACAGATGATTCAGGTAGACCGTTGTATTACTTTTGGGATAATAAGTCTGGGCAAAAGAAAGATCATTGATCAGGTTTATATATAACGAAGACAGGTCATCAGGATTTTTTTTTATTTTCCCATCAATAACCTGTTCTATTCCCAACCATTTTTCTTTATTTTGTTTAATGAAATAAACTTCTCTCATAACTGTAAGGCTAAAATAATAAAAATTATGTCTCAAATTGCGATAAATACCTCACAAAATGTAAATATCAGCTTCACTATTGCCAGTATAGGAGAAAGAATGCTTGCATTCATTGTTGATCTTCTGATAAGGGTTGCCTATATCGTTGCTATACTTTATCTGTTCTTCAATATTTTCGATTTGGGATATTTATTAAACGGACTGGATGAATGGTCTGTACGGGCTGTTTACATCATTCTTACTTTTCCCGTTTATATCTACCCTGTCGTTCTGGAAAGCTTGATGGAAGGGCAGACTCCGGGTAAAAGACTTATGAAAATAAGAGTAGTGAAGATTGATGGCTACCAGGCCAGTTTCGGAGATTATATGATCCGCTGGATCTTCAGAATTGTAGACGTTTCTTTTGCGGGAATTGTAGGTTTAATTTCAATGGTTGTTTCCAAAAATAACCAAAGGCTGGGAGATATCGCTTCCGGTACGGCTGTCATTTCTTTAAAAAATAATATTAACATCTCTCATACCATCTTAGAAAATATCAAGGAAGATTATGTCCCTTCCTTCCCTCAGGTAATTGCATTAAGTGATAATGATATGAGGATCATTAAAGACAATTATACCAAAGCACTGAAAGTGGATGACCGCCAGATTATCACTAAGCTTTCCGACAAAATCAAAAATATCCTGAAACTGGAAATTGATCCCACAAAAATGACTGAAAGGCAGTTTATCAGTATTATCATTAAAGATTATAACTACTATACAGGGAAAGAGTAATTCAACGCATCTATAAACCGACGGTCTATTTTTTGTATCTTTATTAATAAAATCTGATTTATGAAATTTGAAAACAATAAATCCGGAAACGGTGGCGTCCTTACTTTAAATAATGAAATAAAAGAAGTAGGGAGACTTACCTATACCATCTTCCCCGAAGATCATAAACTGATCATTTCCTTTGTATTGGTACATCCTGAATTTGAAGGCAGAGGAATGGGAAAATATTTAGTTGAGGAAGCCATCAGATTTTCAAGGGAAAATAACTGGAAGGTTTATCCTCATTGTTCCTATGCAAGATCTGTAATGATGAGAATGAATGATGTGGAAGATATTTTTTCAAAGAATTAGAACTTCATTCCTGAGTATTTCTTCAATATCATCAGGGTAGTCGACTTTCAGATGATGATCTGAGGCTACCCATTCCATAATTTCCTGAAGCTTTAAACTTTTGGAATTAGGGATTCCCATTTTATCCAGTGCACAGGCATTACATTCCTGCTCGTATTGGTTATGAATAGGGATTACAAATAATTTTTTATCCATAAAAAGTGCTTCTGCAGGAGTCTCAAAACCCGCATTGCATAAAATTCCATCACAGCCTTCAAAATATTTCAGGTATTCATTTTCGTCAATAGGAAATACTTCAACATTTTTCACTCTCACACGCACCTTACTATATTTCGAGAACACCTTCCACTCCACAGGAATCTTCTTTAAAACCCTGATAATATTCTCATCTGCAAAGCTTGGAAGATAAACAAGATAATACCCCTGTTTGTAAGGGTTAAGATTACGGATCTTTCTTCTGATGACCGGCTTTTTTATCTGTGGATGGTAATTTTCAAAATGGAATCCTATTTTTCTTTCACTGGGAACATAATACTTTAAAATCATTTCTCCCAGAAAATCCTTTTTTAAAGGTTTCGGGGTCTCAGGAAAACTCATTGATGCCTGATGGCTAAGTTCTATCATAGGAAGCTTCTTTAATTTGGAAGCCCAACCTGTTAATGGCTCGTAATCATTAATAATTAGATCATACCCGGAAAGATCAAGCTGTTTTATGATCCTGGCTGCTTCTAAAAATTTATTTTCCGTAAATGTTTTAAGATATGATAAACCGCCTGTTTTATTATAAAGAAGAGAAATTCCTTTATATTGAAAATCAATATCAAACCCGGCCTTTAATTGCGATTGATGGCCACTGATCAGGGTATCCACCGAAGCATATTTTTTCAGAATAGGAATAATCTCCTGTGCCCTGGCCACATGCCCGTTTCCAGTTCCCTGGAATGCATAAAGAACCTTCATTTAGGAAAAATTGGTTACTATTTTCAAAAGCGCTGAGGGATCCATATCCTGAATCTCCTCCATTTCATCATCATTCAGCAAATGTTTATGCTCATCATAGTAGAAGATTTTCCATTCTTTATCATGATATTCTAATGCGGAGAGATTCTCAATCCAGTCTCCTGAATTCAGATAAGTACATGAGCCTTTTTTATTGCTTACTTCACGGATCTGTGGCTGATGGATATGTCCGCAAACCACATAATCATATTGATTGTCAATGGCAAGTTCAGAAGCTGTAAGTTCAAAATCACCGATATATTTTACTGCTTTTTTCACATTGTTTTTGATTTTTTTTGAGAATGAATATTTTTCTTTACCCATTTTCTCCAAGAACCAATTTACAACATTATTGATAATAATTAAGAGATCATATCCTTTTCCGCCAAGTTTGGCGATCCATTTAGAATGTTGGACGGATGCATCGAAAACATCGCCATGAAATATCCAAGTTTTTTTCTGATCAATATTCAGGCAGATCTTATTACAGACTTTAAGTTTTCCAAGTTCAAAATCAGTGAATTTCCGGAACATTTCATCATGATTGCCTGTAATATAATAGACATCTGTATTTTTGGTAGCGAATGAAAGTATCTTTCTGATCACTTTCAGATGAGGTTTAGGGAAGTAAGACTTTTTGAACTGCCAGATATCAATGATATCTCCATTCAGAACTAAAGTTTTAGGCTGTATAGAGTTGAGGTATCGCAACAATTCTTTAGCCTTACATCCATAAGTTCCCAAATGAACATCCGATATAACAACTAATTCAACGTTTCTTTTCATCCGTATATTTTCAGCTTTTTAATTTGGCCGGATGGAACGTCTCGGTATTTCCTGTTTATGTAAAAAACACGGCAAGACGTTTCATAGTTTTGTGCAAAGAAACTAATTGAAAGTTAACTGTATATGAATGCTATATTATTTTTTATAAAGAGTTCATCAACTCTTCTGTGATTTCCATATTGTGGTAAACATTCTGAACATCATCATCATCTTCGAAGCGCTCAAGCATTTTCATATTGGCTTTGAACTGCTCTTCGTTTACTTCTTTTGTATTGTTCGGAATTCTTTGAAGTTCTGCACTCTTTGCTTCAATTCCAAGCTCATCTAATTTATGAGATAAAGAACCGAAATCTTCAAAGGCAGTGGTAATCATTACTTCTTCTTCGTCTTTTTCCACATCTTCTGCACCTCCGTCAATCATTTCCATTTCAAAGTCATCCCATTCCATTTTAACCTGAGCCAGATCAATGGTAAAAATACCTTTTCTATCAAAGATAAATGCCAGTTCACCATTTTTCCCAAGGTTTCCGTCGAACTTGTTAAAAATTGCTCTTACGTTTGCTACCGTTCTTGTAGTATTGTTTGTAGTACATTCTACAAAGAAAGCAACACCTCCCTGTCCGTATCCTTCGTAAGTGATTTCTTCATAGTTTTCAGCATCAGCACCACTTGCCTTCTTGATGGCTCTTTCTACGTTGTCTTTAGGCATGTTTGCCCCTTTTGCGTTCTGGATGCATCTTCTCAATGCAGGGTTAGATTCAGGATCTGTTCCTCCGGCTTTTACAGCCAGTGCAATATCTTTTCCTATTTTAGAGAATGTCTTGGCCATCTTATCCCATCTGGCCATTTTAGAAGCTTTTCTATATTCAAATGCTCTTCCCATTTTATATTTTAAATTTCAACAAAATTACTTAAAAGTCAACAAAAAAAAAATACCTCCAAAAAAATTGGAGGTATTCATTATTTAGAAAAATTAATTATTTTTTCTTTTTAGCAGCAGCTTTTTTCTTAGCTGGAGCTTTTTTAGTAGCTTTTTTAGTAGCTTTTTTCACTGGAGCAACATCAGATTTCTGATATTTGTTCCATTCACTGTCATCACCAATGTATCTAACAGTTACTTTTCTATCAGCTTGTCTTTCAGCATCAGATGCAGTTTCTGCAACTTTAGCATTTTGCTCTCCGATACCTACTGATTTTAATGCATTAGTATCTACACCTCTTGCATCTAAAGCAGCAACTACAGAAGCAGCTCTTTCTTTAGATAATTTCAAGTTGTAAGCATCACTTCCTTTTTTGTCAGTTTCTCCAACTAATAGGAATCTACCCCCATCTTTCTTAATGATTTCAGAAGCAGTATCTAAAGCACCTTTAGATTCAGGCTTAATTGTAGCTTTGTTGAAATCAAAGTATACACTCTTAAGATTCTTTTCAACGTCAGTAGCTGTTACTTCTTTTGGCTTAGGACATCCGTTGTATTCAGGAAGACCTGGAACAGTAGGACAAGCATCATCTTTATCTAGGATACCGTCACCGTCTGTATCTGGCCAAGGACAACCGTTGTTTTCAGCAGGACCTGCTACAGTAGGACAAGCATCATCTTTATCGATTACACCGTCACCGTCTGTATCTGGCCAAGGACATCCGTTGTTTTCAACTGGACCAGCCACTTCTGGACATTGATCATCTTTATCTGGAACTCCATCACCATCTGTATCAGGACATCCCTGGAATTCTGGTAAACCTGGTGTATCTGGACAAAGATCGTCTTTATCTAGGATACCATCCTTATCTCTATCTCTGTTTCCGAATCTGAATAAGATAGAAGCAGAAGCTTGCCAGAAGTTAGCAACTGTAGATTTGTCACCTGGAGTTGATACATAATCTCCCTGGATACCAAGACCGAAGTTTTTAGTTACCCAGAAGTTAGCACCAGCACCTGTAGCTAAAGCAAAGTGGTTAGCTTTACCATTCTCGTTACCATCTTTTCCATTTTGAACAGTTTCGATAGCATTACCGTTAGCATCAACACTTGTTCTTGGGAAAGTAAGTGCAGTATAGTCGTGTCTTAAATAGTTAGCACCAACTCTTAAGTATGGATCAAACCAAGATTCTTCGTTCCATAAAAGACCAGCAGCTTTAGCCTGGAAACCAATACCTGTCATTAGGAAAAATTCTTTCCCCATGTTGAATCTTTTGTTTTCAACATTTCCAACAGAAGTTTGCCAGTCAATTACTAAACCTTTTCCAATGTTTCTAGCAACTGTTAACTTAGATAATGGAGGTGTGATAGAGAAGTTGTTCATATTGAACATTCTCTTCGTTAAATTTTTAGCAGAGAACGTATTACTAAACGTAGAACGTGCTGCTACATGGTTTTCAGCGTGAGCACCAACTCCGATCAACCACGGATTGTTGGTAGTCTGTGCGAAAACAGTAGAAGCGACAGTAAGCGCCAATGCTGAAATTCCTAATTTTAGATTTTTCATAGAATTAAATGATTAAATAATTGATAATGCAAAATAAATATAATTTTTCTTTATATACAAAGTTTTTCAAATGATTTTTAACTTTTCTTTAATATTCTGTCCAGGTTCCGTTTATTTTCTCTATCTTTTATCGCCTCTCTTTTATCGAAAAGCTTTTTCCCTCTACCAAGTGCTATCAGCACCTTTGCTTTGCCCCGATCAGTGATATATAATTTCAAAGGTATAATCGTATTTCCTGCATCTTTTAACTTTTTTTCAAGTTTTTGCAATTCTTTTTTGTGCAAGAGCAATTTCCGTTCCCTTTTTGTTTTGTGATTGTAAAAAGTTCCTAATTTATACTCATCAATCATCATATTAATGATGTATAATTCCCCATCAATAAACTGACAGAAGGATTCTGTGATGGATGCTTTGGATGAACGTAAAGATTTTATTTCTGTACCTGTCAAAACCATTCCGGCTTCATATTCTTCAAGAATTTCATATTCAAAGCGGGCTCTTTTGTTTAATATGCTAACTGTTTTCTCAATCTTCATCATTTTAAAATTTCGTTAATGAAATATATAAAAAATACGATACATTTAAAAACTTGACTATTATATTATTACAAAATACCCAAATTCTTTTTGTATTTTTGCGCCAAATTTACAAAACTATATGTTAACAGTATCTAACTTATCTTTACAATTCGGGAAAAGAGTTCTTTTTGACGAGGTAAATATTATGTTTACCAAAGGAAACTGCTACGGAATTATCGGAGCAAACGGAGCGGGAAAGTCCACATTCCTTAAAATATTAACAGGAAAGCAGGATCCGACAACAGGTAACGTATCTCTGGAACCAGGGAAAAGAATGTCAGTTTTGGAGCAGGATCACTTTGCTTATGATCAGTATACTGTTCTTGAAGCTGTTTTAAGAGGTAATAAGAGATTATTTGAGATAAAAGAGGAAATGGATGCGTTATACGCAAAAGAAGATTTCTCTGATGAAGACGGGATTAAAGCCGGTGAACTAGGTGTAATCTATGACGAAATGGGAGGATGGACTGCAGAATCTGATGCACAGACCATGCTTTCAAACGTAGGTATTTCTGATGACATGCACTGGCAGCTGATGAGTGAGCTTGAGAACAAGGACAAAGTAAAAGTTCTTTTGGCACAGGCACTTTTCGGAAATCCTGACGTATTGATTCTGGATGAGCCTACCAACGACCTTGATATTGACACAATCTCTTGGCTGGAGGATTTCCTTGCTGATTATGAAAATACCGTAATCGTAGTATCTCACGACCGTCACTTCCTTGATACAGTTTGTACGCACATTGGAGACCTTGATTACTCTAAGCTTAACCTTTATACAGGTAACTACTCTTTCTGGTATCAGGCTTCCCAGCTGGCAACAAGACAGAGAGCTCAGGCTAATAAAAAAGCTGAAGAGAAGAAAAAAGAACTTCAGGACTTTATTGCTAGATTCAGCTCAAACGTAGCGAAAGCTAAGCAGGCTACTGCAAGAAAGAAAATGATCGACAAATTAAACATTGACGATATCAAACCTTCTTCAAGAAGATATCCTGCCATCATTTTTGAAATGGAAAGAGAGGCAGGAGATCAGATTCTTGATGTAAAAGGTCTTGAGAAAACAAAAGATGGCGAATTATTATTCTCTAATATCGACTTAAATCTTAAAAAGGGAGATAAAGTAGCAGTACTTTCTAAAAACTCTTTAGCGATTACGGAATTCTTCGAAATTTTAGCTGGAAACGTTGAAGCAGACAAAGGATCTGTTGCCTGGGGTGTTACAACAACTCAATCTCACATGCCACTGGATAACACAAAGTTCTTCCAGGAAGACCAAAGTCTTGTAGACTGGCTGAGACAATTCACTAAAAATGATGAAGAGCGTCACGAAGAATTTGTAAGAGGATTCTTAGGAAGAATGCTATTCTCTGGTGATGAAGCGCTAAAGTCTTGTAAAGTACTTTCCGGAGGTGAAAAAATGAGATGTATGTTCAGTAGAATGATGCTTCAGAAAGCTAACGTTCTTTTATTAGATGAACCTACCAACCACTTAGATCTTGAAAGTATCACGACACTGAACAACTCACTGTCTAACTTCAAAGGAAATATTTTACTGGCATCTCATGACCACGAAATGCTATCAACAGTCTGTAACAGGATCATCGAACTGACTCCTACCGGAATCATCGACAGAGAAATGACTTATGACGAATACCTTGCTGATAAAAAGGTAAAAGAATTAAGAGAAAAAATGTATTCTTAATCACTGAAGCTTTTATTTATAAAACAAATAGCTACTCTTTTCAGAGTAGCTATTTTCATAAAAACACTTAAATAAGCTTATTAATTTTTAATAAACTTATGACGAGAGAATGTTCCGTCAATACTTTTGAAAGAAAGGATATACACCCCTTTGATTAACTGAGAAACATCTATTTTCTGATCAATTTTATCGGATGATAAGACTAGCTTACCTGAAACGTCAAATATTTTAGCTTCTGTAATTTTCTTTTTGCTTCTTATCTGTAAATAGTCTGATGTCGGATTAGGATATACATCCACATTATTATTCTGAAATTCACTATCCTGAGTACTTAAATTAGATTGTGTAACTGAAATATCATCCAACATAATCGTTCCTGACATATTAACATTAGCAGCCGGGGTATAATTTTGAAATCCGAAATAATAAACACCTGTAGATATGGGAGTAACGGTAAATGTTGCTGTTGTTGCTGATGTTACATTCACGTCAGGGTAGTCAGCAATAATATTGACCATAGATGTATCAACAGGTGATTCACCATATGCCACCTTTAAGCTTTGCGGGCTTTGATAATTAGCATAAATAAAGCTGAGTGTATAGCTTGTTCCTGCCTGCAGATTAATACCTTGCGTATAAAACCAAGCATCAGAATCAGCCATGCTATACATACTGCAAAAAATGCCATTAGAATCAAATCCCGGAACAACACCAGTAAGGTCAGACACACTCCATCCTCCAAAGAAGCCCGTTGACTGCATTGAAGTACATGCAGGAATACTGTAATTATTCACCGCATTAAAATTCTCTAAATAAGGCACATCTACAGCATCACAAGCCGTTGTAAAACTAACCAAAGAACTCCAATCACTTGTGCTTCCCGCTCCGCAATTATTTCTTACCCAAACATAGTATAAAGTATTCGGAGAAAGCCCCGGAATATTTATTGATGATCCCGTAACCCCTGTAATCGTAGGTACAGTTGAATGGATTGGAGGCGTATTGTTTGTACTCCTGTAGATTTCATAAGAAGAGCTTGCTGGTACCGGACTCCATGAAATGGTAGCAGAATTTGAAGTTACATTCGATGAAGTTATATTATCCGGCGTTATACAACTGTTTGCAGCTAGATAAGAAAAACCAAACACATTCAATATCTCTGATCCTGATGAAGTTTTAGTTACTTTAACGTTTGCTATATTTTTAGTCTGATTAGCTGCACTTATTGGCAAAGTGATCTCGTACAATCGCGGGTTATATGTATCGTTTTCAATATTATCACTGATACGGCTTACTCTACCAATGCCCTTTATTGTAAAGAAACTTCCCCAGTACCAGTCACTCACAGAATTATCAACAAAAGTTTGAGATGTTCCATCTGTAAAAGTCACAAGAATATCCGCTACAGAATTTCCACTTCCTGTAGTTGCCAGTATATATAATTTAGAAGCTTTTGGAGTAGAATCAAATGATAAAGTTCCGGAATCATTTGCATTTAAAAGCCTTAAGGAATTATTAGAGCTATAAGAGCCCAATTGAAACGATAATCCTGATGTATTTTCAGAATTGATCAATCCATTATCCGGAAGCCCTGATGCAGGGCTAGCTCCTGAAGCATTGACAAAGTCTTTTGACATAAATACAAATCCATTAGCCGGATCATCTACACTTTGAGTGGTACTTGATGAAGCAGCACCTGCTCCATTTGCAATCAGGTCTTCGTTATAACCGCTTGTAACATTTAAGGTTTGATAATTCTGGGCATTGATTTTACTGCAAAGAAAAGCAGCCATAAAGCCCAACAGACAAAATGTAATTTTTTTATTCATTATTTATATTTTTATACAATACAAATATAAATTTAAAAATCAAATAAATAATATATTAACTATTATTAACATATTTAAATCAATAAAACAATATAAAAATTATATTATAATAATTAATTTTTAAAATATTCTGAATCTGATATTTTATATTTTAATGAATATTTTTTCCTCTTATTTAGATTTCTGTTATTTAAAAAAATTGCAAACTTTATTATTCTATTTTTCAAATAGTTATCTGTATTGAACAAAATACCTCAAAGCAATGCTTTGAGGTATTTTCGTTTAAACAATAAATAAAATAATTATTTTGTAAGTTTCGTTGTTGGAATAGCTACTGTTCCCGGATCTTTCCATAAACCGTCTTTTTCGGCTCTCTTTTTGATCGCCTGGGCTCTTTTTTCACTGTCCGGATGAGAATTGAACATTTTCTCAAAACCGGTCTGTGTACTTCCCTGTGAAAGCAAGGCTAATTTTTTGAAAGCAGTATATGCTCCTACCACATCATATTTGTTGGCTTTCATGAAATCATAAGAATAGGTATCTGCCTCAGATTCCTGTTTTTTGCTATGAGAAGCATCTAAGAATGCATTGGCCATTTTCCCTACCTGGCTATCATTAAGGGTAGCTACTGCTGATGACGCAGATGATGCAGCATCCAATGCCGCCGCTTTCAGATAAGCTGATTTCATGGCATCTTTGGTATCCTGATTCTTAACGTGACCGATCTCGTGACCAATTACAGCCAATAGCTCGTTATCAGTCATAATATCCATTAGAGAAGAGAATACACGAACACTTCCGTCTGCACAGGCAAAGGCGTTAATATCCTTTACTTTATACACTTTGTAATTCAGGTTCAGCCCGTCCTGAGATTTGTGCTTTCCAAAAAGTTTATTCAGTCTTACAGTATACGGATCTTTTGGTCCGGCTACAGGATTGTTTTTATCCATCCAATCTACAGATTCTTTGGATAACTTAATGGCATCTTCGTTGGTAAATGTTAAAGCTTTTGCACCATTCGAAACTATTCCGGCTGCTTTGCCAAGATTGATTTTCTGTGCATTGATCGAATGCATTGCCCCTAATAACATAAGGCATACAGTAATTTTTTTCATAATCATTTAAAATTTGGAGCACGAAGATAATTAATTTTTAACAATTATTAAGGCAAAACTTAAGTCTCGTTCTTTACGGAATGCTATTTTTTTTCCTTATTTTTGTGAACATGAGTCAAAAATGGATTTATAAGCCCGAACCCGATGAGGAAATTGTGGACGGACTAAGTTCGTCACTTGGTTTTGGTACTTTTGAATCTAAACTTCTCGTTCTAAGAGGAATTGACAATTATCAGAAGGCGAGAGAATTTTTCAAACCAAACCTTAACGATATACACAACCCGTTTTTAATGGCAGACATGCAAAAAGCCGTAGAGCGTATTGCAACAGCTATTGAAAATGGTGAAAAAATACTGGTATATGGCGATTATGATGTGGACGGAACCACAGCAGTTGCTTTGATGTACCTATACCTCAGCAAAATTGTTGAGAAAAAATACCTGGATTACTATATCCCGGACAGAAATTCTGAAGGGTACGGAATTTCTACGGAAGGAATTGATTTTGCCAAAGAAAACGGCTTTTCATTAATCATTGCCCTGGACTGTGGAATCAAGGCCATTGATATGATCAATTATGCTTCTGATCTTGGTATTGATTTCATTATCTGTGACCATCACCTTCCGGGAGAAGAAATTCCTGATGCCGCAGCAGTACTTGATCCTAAAAGAAGTGACTGCCGATACCCTTTTAAAGAGCTTTCGGGATGCGGTGTAGGCTTCAAACTCTGCCAGGGCCTGAATACCATCTATAAAATTCCGGAAGCGGAATTGTTTGAACTTACAGATCTTCTTGCCATTTCGATTGCAGCCGATATTGTCTCCATGACAGGAGAAAACAGGGTTCTGGCCAAAATGGGATTAAAAACGCTCAGAAAGACCAGAAATCTTGGATTGCGATTATTGATTCCTGAGGATAAACTTTCTCATTTTGAAATTTCAAATATTGTTTTTGAGATTGCCCCAAAAATCAACGCTGCCGGAAGAATTTCACACGGTAAAGCTGCTGTAGAGCTTATGGTTTCTGACAACCTGAAGCATGCCAACCAGATCGTGAATGACATCATGAACCTCAACGATGAAAGACGTGAGCTGGATATGAATTCTACCCTTTCTGCTTTAAACCAGATCATAGAATCCCAGCAGGAAACCAAACATACCACTATCGTTTACCACCCTGAATGGAATAAAGGAGTCATTGGTATTGTAGCTTCCAGATTGATTGAAACTTACTATAAGCCTACTCTTGTATTTACTGATGGTAATAACGGAGAAATGGTGGCTTCTGCAAGATCGGTTTCTGATTTTGACGTACATGAAGCGCTTGATATGTGTTCGGAATACTTCCTTAAATTCGGGGGACATCATGCTGCGGCAGGACTTTCAATGGAGAAAGAGAAGTTTGCGGCGTTCAAAGAAAAGTTTGAGAAAATTGTTTCTGAAAAAATTAAGGAACATCAGAAGGAACCGTCTATCAGTATTGATACTGAAATCAGCATTGATGAAATCAACAGGGAGTTTATCAACTTCCACAGAAAGCTGGCTCCTTTCGGACCTCATAATATGAAACCTATCTTCACATTGACTAATCAGAAGCTTTCCGGCTATGTAAAAACAATGGGAAAGGACAACAATCACCTGAAATTTTATATCAAACAGGAATCTACGGGAAGAAATATAGAATGTGTCGGCTTCAAGCTGGGGCAATTTGTTGAAGATTTTAAAAATAAAAATTTCGATCTGGCATTCACCCTTGAGGAAAATCACTGGAAAGGCAATGTAACGCATTATCTCAATATCAAAGATGTGAAATTCAGGGAGTAAAAAGCTTGCAGGATTTAGGTAAATAAATTTAAAATTCCTTACACCTAATAACCTTATTTTTATACCCTAAACTGTTGTCACCTGTTATCTGCTACCTACTATTAACAAAAAATGAAAAAAATCGGTTTATTTTTTGGGTCTTTCAACCCTATTCATATCGGGCATCTTATTCTGGCCAATTATATTCTGGAAAATTCCGATATGGATGAACTTTGGTTTGTAGTAAGCCCGCAAAACCCTTTTAAGGATAAAAAATCTTTGCTGAAAGACCATAACAGGCTTGATATGGTGCAGCTTGCCGTAAAGAACTATCCTAATATGAGGGCTTCGAATGTAGAATTTTCTTTACCGAAACCCAGTTATACGATCGACACCCTTACCTACCTTCATGAAAAACATCCGGACTATTCTTTCAGCCTGATCATGGGTAAAGATAACCTGGATAGTCTTCACAAGTGGAAAAACTCTGATATTCTGATCGAAAATCACCATATCATTGTGTATCCCAGAGTTTTTGAAGGAGAAAAAAAGGATTCCGAATATTTACAGCATGACAATATTTCCCTGATCAAGGCTCCTGTAATAGAACTTTCTGCTACAGAGATCCGCAATATGATAAAAGAAGGTAAGAATGTAAGACCTATGCTGCCTCCAGAGGTTTTTGACTATTTGGACGGAAGCAGTTTTTACAAGTAGCAGGAGCTCTTTTAATGTGAATGTTGATCCTGATTCTCAAAAACACCATTCAGTTACTGTTGTTACATTAATGTTGGATGAAAAAGGCAATCCTTTAAAGGAAGCTGAATTTCAACACAACATTTACCCTGAGAATAACAGAAAATATATTCCTTATTTTGAAAAAGAGCTTAAAAAGTTTATAAAAACCACTAAATTTGCCCCTGCAAACTACAGAGGCTATCCGATAAAGTGTGAGACCTCATTTTTTATACATTATAAATAGTTATTCATGAACTTCATCGAAAAATTTTTCTCAAAATATCCTCAGGAAAAAATCATCAGATGGTTTAAGCAAATTTGTCTTGCAGAAGCTATTTCTTGTGTATTACTCTATTGTGTGGCCATGATCTGGATCCGGTATGATGAGAATCTTTATTCTATTATTTTCATCAGCGTTATTGGTAGTTTACACGGCTTATTTTTTACACTTTATCTTTTACTCTGTCTACCTGCCAGAAAAATTTATCATTGGGATGATGAAGATTTTGTGTTTGCTTTACTCGCTGCATTTTTTCCTTTTGCAACGGTTTGGGTAGATAAAAAACTGGCTCAATTCGACAGAGAATAAAATTATTTTTCATAAAATTTCAAGTTTTGCTGTAACAAAATTATTGTTACAGTTGTCTTATTATACAGAAAGTTCAGACAATCATTTTTTTAATATGAATTTTTATTAACTGAAAATCAGAATGTTATATTTATTTAAAAATATTTTTAAGTACTTTGTATTGCATGATACTAAATTTATTACATATCTTTGTAATGTTAAATAACAAACCATACAAGCTATTAATTAAAAAATAATAATCATGAAAACTCAAATTTTTATTGCAGCCCTATTTTTCAGCGGACTTGTTGCAGCTCAGAAAAAAGACAGTTTGAAGGTTAACAGCATTGAGGCTGTCAATATTAAGAAACAGGTTTTCAAAAAGCAGGGTGACCGCCTGGTGTATGATGTGGCAGCTTCTCCTATTGCCAAAGGAACCAATACATTCAACCTTTTGAAGCAGACCCCGATGATTTCCAGCATCGATGGAAAAACACTGAAGATTTTAGGAAAATCTGATGCTATCATTTACATCAACAACAAGAAAACCAATATGGATTCTGAGGCATTGATCGAAATGCTGAAATCTACTCCGTCAGAGGATATCCAGAAAATAGAAGTGATTACGGTTCCCGGAAGTGAGTTCCAGGTAGAATCTAAGGAAGGGGTTATCAATATTGTCATGAAGAAAAACAAGAATAACGGCTATAACGGAACTATGAAAATGCAGAATGAGCAGGGTTATTACAACAACCCTAATGCGGGAGGTTCTTTCAATTTCAGGCAGGGAAAATGGTCCGGGAATTCTAATTTCAGAATGGGCAGCTGGACGGAAAGACAAAAGTATACGCTGTCTAACGGAGATCCTACTTTCAGAAATGAGTCTTACGGGTCTAATGATGATCCGAATAAAAATTTCGGCGGCGGCTTCAATATTGATTATGAGATCAGCAAGAAACAAAGTCTGGGGCTGTCTTATAATATGAGATACAACAAGAGCTTCAACTCTGTTCTGGATATGACAAACTGGCAAAACGGACAGCTATCTAACAGAACTGTAAATCACGAGGATGCCCAAACCAGAAATCACTCATTCAATTTAAATTATGAAATAAAAACGGATTCTATCGGCAGTAAACTGACCTCTAATGTTTCTTATCTATGGTTTAACAGGGACAAGGTAAGCTTTAACGAAAGTTTTCCTTTGAACAATGACAAGAATAACAAGTATTCTGCCCTGCATCAATCAGTACCACAGATCATTAACAATTACGCAGCCAATATCGATTATCTGAAAAAAACGTCAAAAGGGGCAACATGGCTCATGGGAATCAGTTATAATCACACCAATACCGATAACGATACCAGACAGGATGTATTACAGAACGGGGGTTTTGTACCGGATTCCAAACAGACGAATCATTTCATTTACAAGGAAAATATTTTAGGGATCTATTTGAACTACGAAAGAAAATTATCTGAAAAGTTATCCGGAAAAATAGGCGCCCGCTATGAAATGACAAGAAGTACAGGAGATATTCTGGGGAAAACGGGTTTTGAAAGAAATTATAATAACCTGTTGCCTTACCTGAACCTTAACTATGCCATCAATTCTGATCACAACCTGAGCTATACTTTTTCCAGCAGAATCAGAAGACCGAGATTCTGGGAGCTGAATCCGTCCAGAACGTATTTCACTCCTGACAATTATACACAGAATAATCCATTTGTACTGGCTGCCAAATTTTATAATCAGGAATTGAACTATATGTACAAGAATGCTTTCTATGCCAATCTTAGTTTTAATATGGTAGAAGATGCTGCTGCTTCTGACCTGCTTCCTCTACAGGGTATTTTAACCAAGCCTAAAAGAGATGAAAATGGTAATATTATCTACAATCAGCAAGGAAATATGATCATGGAAAAAACGAGGTTCCTGAGATATATAAGAACCAATTATGGTAAGAACAGGGAAATCAATTTAACACTTGGAATGAATAAATCCTGGTTTAACGATATATGGACGACCAATTATTCTATGAATCTGAGCTATAATACCTTTACAGGAGGAGTTTGGCAGGACCCAACTTCCCAGCTAGGGCCATACGAAACAGAGGAACTTGAACCTTATATTGTAGATGTTAAAAACTACAATATGTCTGTAACCATCAATAATATTATACGTCTCTCTTCCAAAAAAGACTGGTTTTTAGGGGTTAATTATTTCTTCGGAAGTAAAGTGGCTATGGAAGGAGGCACCATAGGATCAAGACAAAGCTTCGATCTCAGCCTGAAAAAAATTCTTGGTGACTGGACTGTTGTAGCAGAGGTCA
Organism: Chryseobacterium sp. 22458; assembly: GCF_052044975.1. Taxonomy (NCBI): domain Bacteria; kingdom Pseudomonadati; phylum Bacteroidota; class Flavobacteriia; order Flavobacteriales; family Weeksellaceae; genus Chryseobacterium; species Chryseobacterium sp. 22458. Next base: position 41,209 of record NZ_JBQEOA010000003.1, read on the forward strand.
ACGACATGTTTAATCAAAGTTTTTACAGAGTTGAAGGAATACAGCCTAACGGGAAATATAATAATATTACCAACTTCAATTATCCAAGGCTAATAAGCATCGGGGTTACATACAATTTCGGAAATCAGAAACTGAAAAAAGCAAGGGAGATGAAATCAGCCAATGACGCTGTAAAATCAAGAACCTGATCTATAAAAACTTATCACATCAACCACTCTCAAATACCATAAAAATGAAACGCACTCTCTTATCCATAGCCTTAATTTTCGGGACTTTTGCCTTTGCCCAGGAAAAGAAATCCGATACGGTAAAAACAAAAAGCATAGAAGGCATCACTCTTACCAAACAGGTCTTTAAAAAACAAAGCGACCGTTTTGTATATGATGTTGCAGCCTCTCCTGTTGCCAAAGGAAACACAACTTTTGATCTCCTGAAGCAGACCCCATTATTGTCATCTACGGATGATAAGACATTGAAAATCGCAGGAAAAAACAATGCCCTGATCTACATCAATGGCAGAAAAAGCAATATGGATGCTGAATCTCTGGTTCAGTTCCTGAAAAATACTCCGGCTGAGAATATTCAGAAAATTGAAGTCATTACCGTTCCGGGAAGTGAATTTCAGGTAGAATCATCTGACGGAATCATCAATATCGTTTTAAAGAAAAAAATGAGTGACGGTCTCAACGGAAATATGAGAATGTCTAATACCACCAATAAATACAACGGAAGCCAGGCCAGCTTCTCTGCCAACTACAGAAAAGGGAAACTGGGTGTAAGTGCCAGCCTTAGCGGAGGAGAGAACATTGAGGCTCAGACCTATACTTTAAGAAACGGAACCGCCAGCACTTCTAACGAATCTACAGGAGACATTGATGATCCGAACAAAAACATCGGGGGTTATCTGAACATCGACTATCAACTGAATGATAACAGCAATCTTGCTCTGTCCTGGAACACATGGGCCAATAAAAGCTATAATTCAACAGTCAATCTTTTTAATACGATCAAAGATGATGACGGCACAAGATATACCTGGTCTAAAAACAGGGAAGATGCAAGGTCTTATAACAATTCACTGAATTTAAATTATGAGCTGAAAACAGATTCATTGGGCAGTAAATTGAATTTAAATGCGGCCTACCTTAATTACAGAAGATTCCAGTTTACAGATAACAAAACTTTTATTTCTGATGCTAATATGGGCATAGGAAAGAACTCTACACAGGTGATTCAGAATCTGCCACAGATTATCAACAATTTCTCCGGAATGGCTGATTATATTCAGAAATTTAAAAATGACCTGACTATTTCCGTAGGAGGAAACTACAACAAAACCAAAACAGACAACGATTCTAAAAACATCACTTATTTTTTTGATCCTGCAAAAGATCCGGATCCAAGGCCCAACCATTTTATCTATGATGAAAACATTTACGGTTTCTATGTAACGGCAGAGAAAAAATTCTCGGATAAAATTTCCGGAAAAATAGGTGCCAGATACGAAATTACCAATAGTCTGGGAACTTCAGACAACGCTCCTACTGATGCATTGAAAAGGATTGAAAGAAATTATAAAAATATACTTCCTTATCTGAGCTTCAACTATGCCATCAATGATAAAAATAATATTTCGTATTCCTTTTCAAGCAGAATGAGAAGACCCAGCTTCTGGGAACTGAATCCGGTGAAAAATATCCTTACCGATGATAATTATACCCAGAACAACCCATTTGTAAAAGCATCTTCCACTTACAACCAGGAGCTGACCTATATGTATAAAAACTCTTATTTCCTTATTCTGAACCATTCTTACATTCAGGATGCCATTACCCAGGTTCCGCTGCAGGGATATCCTGTGTCACCCGACGGCACTGTAGGTGAAAATCCTGTTCTCAGATACATCAGAACCAATTTCGGAAATAAGCAGGAAATGTCTGCAATGGTAGGAATTCAAAAGTCTTTCTTTAAACAATACTGGACAACCAACTTCAATATCGGGATTCAGCATAACATCAATAACGGAAGTCTTGATACTGACCCTACTACCGGCGACCGTTTCAAAAACAGGGAAGGTGAATATATCGTCTATACCAACAAAACGAATTCCACCAGTCTCCTGATCCAGACCAACAATACCATCCGCCTGGATAAAGCCAAAACCTGGTTCTTCGGTCTTAATTATTTCTTTGTAGACCGTCAGCAGATTGAGCTTGGTTCACTGAAAAACCTGATGAGCCTGGATCTTAGTATAAAGAAACTCTGGAACGACTGGACCTTTGCTGTGAATGTGAATGATATTTTAAATACCAATATCGTGAAAATTGAAGATTATCAGGCTAACGGAAACTATAATTACATTCATCAGAACCGTTACAACAGAAGCGTAACAGTAAGCCTTACCTATAATTTCGGAAACAAAAAAGTGAAAAAGGTAAGAGACATTGAAGGGGCGTCAGATTCTATTAAGAGCAGAACCAGATAAAATATATCTTTCTTCATATTCAATTAATTATTTTGTATAACCCGTTGATTTTTCATCGGGTTTTTTATCTTTAATGCATGAAAGGATCAACCGCTATATTTGCATTTCTGACTTTATTTCTTCTGTTGATCAGCTGCAAAGATAAAAAGGTCAGCTTCGGAGAGCATATCAGTTTTAATAAAGAGACTGACCTCTCTTACGGACCTGATTCTGATCAGGTGATGGACCTATATATTCCCCACAAAAAAGGAGATACCACAAGAGAAGCCTTCATCGTAATCCACGGTGGTGGTTGGCGTGCCGGAAACAAATCTCAATTGACTTTCTTTACCCTTTCCCTGATGAAAAAGTTCCCGGAGCATATTTTTGTGAATATGAATTACAGACTCGCTTCGGAAACGAATTATGCATTACCCAACCAACTTTATGATATTCGGGAGGTTTCTCAGCTTTTAACGAAAAAATTAGGCTATAGTCCAAGGCTGATTTTATTGGGAAACAGTGCCGGGGGGCATTTATCAATGCTGTATGCTTATCATTCCGATCCTCTGAAAAAGGTTAAAGCAGTCATTAATATCGTAGGACCTGCAGATCTCTCTGATCAGAGTTTCAGAAATTACCAGGAATATTCTTTTGTAGAAAGAAGGCTTGTAGATCCCCGTGTCCCGGAGCCCGGAATTTCCCGGATAGATTTTGCCAGCCCTATCCGCTGGATTGATCACACATCACCTCCTACTTTGTCCTACTACGGAACAACGGACCGTGTTATCCCCTTTACACAAGGTAAAATTCTGGATTCTGTCTTAACCCAAAATAATGTTATGCATGAAAGCTACTCCTTTAATGGTGGCCACCTGGACTGGGACCAGTCTCCGAATGACGCTTTCCTGATTGACAAAATAGACCTTTTCCTTAAACATATTGATAAGAAATAAATGCTTTGGAGGTAAGCAGAAACAAGAGGCAGGAAGTTATTATAAACTCTCATTTCAATCGTAATTATAGATTAAAAAATCATATAAACTTGTAATAGTTATACCTTTCACTCAAAGTACTTCCTACTTCCGGCCTCCAGCTTCCTGACCTTATTCAGATTTCACAATTTCAGTTTTCTCAGACACTCCGTTAGCATTGAAAGCTTCAATCTGGAAATAATAGGCATCCGTTCTGTCTGCACCTGTAAAGAAATATTCATTCTTACCGTATACCATAATGCTGCCGTACATTTTGTCAGGCGATTTTCCCCAGTAGATCACATAACCGTCAGCTTCCGGGTTCTGCTGCCATTTCATCCAGATACTTCTTCTTTCACCATATTTTTTAGGATCAGATCTCAACGGAACAAATCCCTGTACTTTTCCTGGTTTTTCTCCTGCTCCCTTTCCAAATACCCTGAAACCGCTCAGAGCAAATTTTCCGGTAGGCATTTTAAGATTTTCCATTTTAAGGAATCTTGCTTTTGCAGGTTTTTCCAGTTCAACATAATCGTGGGGAACATCTTTTGTATTTTTGCTTTTATCAACAATAACGTTCCATCTTTTGCCGTCATTGGATCCGTAAATCTTATACTGATGCATCTTCCCTGAGGTTTTCCCCATAAACTCGGCATCCTGATCAGCATAATTGATCTGAATGGCATTAATGGCAGAAACTTCACCAAGATCTGTCTGAAACCATTCCCCGGAATTTCCGGTTTTAGCACTCCAATAGGTTTTAATATCTTCATCTACGGCATAATTAGGCTGATATCCTCCCAAAGTGGATGACACCTGAACCGGTTTGTTGTAATTCAGCAGCATCCATCCGGCAAAAAGCCCTTTTGTAAAATCTTTTCCCTGAGCATACTGAGGAAGGTAAGTCGGATAATCACCATAGGCCGTATTGCAGTACATTACATCATCTTTATCAAAGCCTGCAGGCCAGATTCCCAGCCTTCTTTCAAAATTATTTTTAGTGGAAATAAAAATGGTTGAAACATGCCACCAGTTTTTGTAATTGTCTTCAAAAGTGGCTCCGTGCCCTGCCCCTCTGGCAAAACCTCCCGGCTTATAGGAAAAAGGGTTGTGCTGCTGATACTCGAAGCCTTCCAACGGACTTTTACTCACATATACTCCATCAGAATATCCGCTGAATTCCGTTGCCGGGGCTCCATACTGCATATAATATTTTCCGTTATGCTTAGTCATCCAGGCACCTTCCACAAAAGGCTGAAGAAAAACATTGTCATTATACTCCCCGAAACGTTCCCAGCCATGATCTTCTGGCTTTAGCTTGATGATTGGTTTTACAAATCCTTCGGACTGAAGGTTTTTAACTTTCACTTCTGTTCCCAGTAACGGCCATTCATTACTGGATCCCCAGTACAGGTACAGTTTATTTTTATTTTCATCGTAATGAAATGCGGGATCCCATGCGCCAACTTTCAAGGTGTCCACCGCTATTTTCCAGTCGTCTTTAGTAGGATTGGTGCTCTTCCAGATCGGGAAATCCTGTTCCCATGTGGAGCCATAAACATACAGGGTATCTTTCATTGCCCATACCGCCGGAGCATTCAGATCGTGAATGTATTTATTGTCTCTGAGAAATTTTCTTTTAACGAACTTCCAGTCGAGCATATCATCGCTATACCAGTATCCTTCCTGGTTGGTAGAAAAAAGAAAGAGTTTATCTTTAAAATTGACAATTACCGGATCGGCTGTAGCCCGGTGTTTTCCCTGTTTGGAAAAGGCTTCAAAAGGGGTATAACCGTAATCGACATTGATAGGATTACAGAATGTTTTCTGCTGTCCGTTTGCCCATATTCCCAGGAAAATGGCTAATGATAAAAGGTATTGTCTCATTTTTAGATTTTTAACATTCAGGACAAAGTTAACTAACTTTTTTCGGTTTTCTCCAGATAAAACCGTCCAGAAGGTAATGGGTAAGCTGTGGGACCACCAATAAAGGAATTAGGAACTGAAGTATTGTTTCCGGCACAGTAAAATCCAGTGAAAAATGTTCATTCCAGACCAGGGTTTCCCATAAGAACTCTTCAAGCAGGGCAAAACACAGGATCACTCCGATAAACAGGAATATTCCCATGGCAGATTTAAAAATAAGCAATCTGTCCAGCTGATGATTTTCTTTCTGCCTGATCTCCCGGATATAGATCAGTGCAACGTAAGGAATCCCATGTGAGACGACATTCAGAAAGGTAAAAAGAAGGTCATTATTAAAGTAAACAATTCCAAAATACCAGGAAAGGAATGTTCCGGTGATTAGGGATGTTTTAGGGATGTTCAGCTGTTTTGTTTTAAAAGTTTCATCAGCTGTTTTTGCGATCCAGATGATCAGTATGGCAAAGTACAGCGGTGTAGCAATACGCAGGTAATCCGGAAGGTTCTGAAGCCAGTTAAATTCATTGCTGACAAACCATGTAAAGGCTCTCGGGGTTTTAAACCAATACAACATGGGATAAATTGTAGCGGTGTAAACGGCCACCTCATCAATCCTCTTTCTCCAGTTATTCGGTTCAAAGCGTGCATAGATCCGCATAAAACCATACTGCTGACGTATGAAATGGAATACAGCAATCAATGCCAGTACTGACCAGAAAGTGAGCCCTCCCAACTGGAATAAAGCAATCCCAAGTCCCCAGCTCAATAAAGGAATTCCGATATATAAAAGTTTTCTCTTCTGTACTTCTCCTTTTACAAAATACGTTTTGAACAGTGTAGAATAAACATGGGCTACATCTACAAATACAATGAGGAAAAGCCATGTATAAAAAGAATAGCTGTTTTCAAGTGCCTGAATCTGCTTCTGAAAGATGAAAATGATCAGCAATACCAGAAAAGGCGGAGATAATATAAACCACCAGTCTGTTTTCGCATTATGTATCCAAGGCTGTTTCATTTCTATGATATCATTTGTGCCGCCGTTCTGGCTCCCTGATAAAAGGCTTCTTCAAAAATAGATATTCCTGAGAGATCAGAATGGGCAAAAAATATTTTATTGCCAATAGTTTCTTTGGCTGTTTGAGCTGCTTTTCCAAAAATCTGTCCGGGAACCGGAGCGATCATGGCATGCCCTATTTTATGGAACTGCATTTCCAGGATAAAGTCTTCTATCAACGGGTGGGCTTTCTTCAGATCTTCTAAAACTAAAGTTTTCAGTTCAGCTTCTTTCATTGCATAGAGTCCTTTCCTTGCCTTTTTACAATCTGCTGTAGAAAAGCTTTTGTAGTAAGTAATCACCTTTTCACCAAGGATCTGGTTGATGTTCTGATGCTGATCATAAATATATCCCAAACCCGAAGAACCATAGATCACATTATCCCAGGCCAGTTCTTCATCGCCCCCGAATTCATTCCGAAGCGTAATAGTCGTAAGAAGCCAGGGAACATAATGAAATGATGATGCTTTTTTATTATCAAAGATTCTTTCATTCACAAACTGTGGTGTAGCAAACAAGACTTTCTCTGCGATGATCTTCTTTGTTTTTTCCGAAGAATTATCAAAGCTCAATACTTCAACTTTATCATTGATTTTTACATCAAAGACCAGATGTCCGGATAAATGCTTTTCCTCTGTGTATTTTAAAAAATGCCGGGTCAGTCTGGCGTTTCCTTCCGGCCATGTGAATACCTGATCTTTATAGTTTTTGCTCCAGTTATTCTTCCTTCCTGCAAAGTAATGGATTCCCGCCCAGGCTGAAACATAGTCTATTCCCAATCCGTAATCGTCCCTGCAGGAGTAATCCAATAGCCACAACAACTCTTCCGACTGGAAATGCTGTTGTTTAAGCCAATCTCTGAAAAGAATATTTTCTAATTGTACCACCTCATTTTCCTTACTGGAATCATGCACGGGAATGGCAAACCAATATTTCCCTTCAGTGTCTTTTCTGATGCGGAACTCATCCATCATTTTGAAAAAACGGGTAAGTTCGTCCTGGGTAGCAGCTGAAATTCCTTTTTGTGGAACCACATCATTCTGCCATGAATTTTTGAAGAACAGTCTCTCCTGCTGTGGAAAGGTCATCTGGTATTCATCCAGAACAGGCTCTCCGTTCTCTTCTGTTCCGAGACAAATTCCGCCTTCTTTCAGGAATTCTATGATTTCTGTATTTTCTTTATTGGGTAATGGTAAATAGTGAGCTCCCAGAGGGAATTTTGAGAATGTATTCTGCCCATTGGAAGAGTTTCCACCCAAATGGTTTTCCATTTCCAAAAGCAGATAATCTTTCTCATGATTCTGATTAAAGAATCTGCAGGCAGAAAGTCCAGAAATCCCACCGCCTACAACGAGATATTTTGTGTGGATAACTTCTGAAAACTGTGGAAAGTCTTTTGCCCACAGCTTGTGTCCCAATACGTGATCGGTTCCTGTAATTTTAAGCAGTAAGGATTTTACCTTCTTTCCGCAATACTGCAGAAAAGGGATTATAAGGCTACCTAAAAATATAGTTTTAAGGAAATCCTTTCTACTGTACCTTGCCCCACTCTTCATCAAAATAACGGACTAATATCTGGTTATCCAGACGGTTAACTTCTACATCTTTCACCTTCATATCTTTGTTGAAATAAGACATCTGTGGAAAGTTGTAATCATAGTACTTTAAGTCGGGAAGCCTTCTGTAAATTCTGTTATTGACAGGTTCAAATGAAGCCATTGAGAATCCCCATTCCCCAAATGAGGGTACATAGGTATGATAGGCTGCCGTGAAGGGAAAGATCTGATTGATCGTTTTTTCTATACACCAGAAAGATTTGGGTGCAAAGTATGGTGAAGTAGTCTGAACCACAATTTTGGTATCAAGAGTAGCAAGTCTCTCAAGTTCTTTATAAAACTGTAAGGAATATAGTTTTCCTAAGCTGTAATTGGACGGGTCAGGAAAGTCTATGATGATGACATCAAACTTCTTTTTGTTCCCTTTTACCCAAATGTAAGCATCTTTATTGATTACTTCCACTTTGGGATCAGAAAAAGAATTTTGGTTCAGCCTGCGCATCGTTTCATTGTTCTTAAAAAACTGAGTCATTTCACCATCAAGGTCTACAAGGGTAATTTTTTTGACGTCTTTGTATTTCAATACTTCTCTTGCAGCAAAACCATCTCCACCTCCAAGGATCAGGATCTGATCAATATTTTTGGCCATAGACATTGCCGGATGTACCAAAGCTTCATGGTAACGGTATTCATCTGTGGATGAAAACTGTAAGTTGTTATTTAAATATAAACGGAATTCATGGGTATTCCTTGTCAATACAATTCTTTGGTAAGGTGAACTTTTGGTAAACACTACATTTTCGCCATATAGCTTCTCTTCTGAATAAGACAAAATCCTATCTGAAAAGAAGAAAAGCCCCAACAAAAAGGCAAATGCACCAATTGATTTCACTTTTAGAGAAAGCGGTTTCGACAGTTCTTTAGTAAGGTAATAGCAAAGAAATATGGCAATAGAAACATTGATCAGTCCAAAAAACAATGGTGTTTTTACGATGCCCAGTTTCGGAATCAAAACCAGCGGAAAAAGAATTGATGCCAGTAAAGCACCGATATAATCGAATGCAAAGACATTTGAAACTAAATCTTTAAACTGTACCCTGTCTTTCAGAATATTCATCAGAAGCGGAATTTCCACCCCTACCAGACATCCGGTAAAAAAGACAAAAAGATACAGAACGCTTTCAAAATGTGCTAAGGTATTGAAGAGAATAAAAAGAACCACAGAACTGATTCCGCCTACTATTCCAACCAGGATCTCAATCTCAACGAATTTATCGATGAGGTTTCCTTTAATGAATTTCGCCAGATAGGAACCTACTCCCATCGAAAATAAATAAACACCGATAATGAAAGAAAACTGCTTTACAGAATCTCCCAGAAGGTAGCTTGCCAGTGCTCCCGCCACCAACTCATAAATCAACCCGCATGTAGCAATAACAAATACCGAAAACAATAAAAGCAGCTCAAGAGGGATCCTCTTTTTATCCATGAATTGCAGCGCTTATGATCATTGAAATCCCGATGATAAATGCCCCGAACACAATTGCCAGTGCAATATTTTTATTCTGGGCAATCTCGTGCCATGTTTTTTCCGGAGTGAGTTTTTCTATAACGAAATAGCATACCAGCAGAATGGCAATTCCTAAAAATGAATAAAGAACTGAATTGAATATTGGTAATAGATTGATGTTGTCCATAGTTTTATATTTTATTTGTGATAATATCTGTAAAATCCTACTCCACTTCCTCTGGAATGGCTTCTGGTGGTTCCGTCACGATAGGTTTCTGTTTTGGCACAGTCGCAGACCTGATTTCCCTGATAGGTAAGGTATACAAACCATGACAGGAAAAACCCACCAAGCAGGCAGAGGATCCAGTTTTGTCTTATATAGTCTAAAATATTGGTGATCATTATGATGGAGAATAGGGTGAATTTGAGCTATTGTTCCATTTTTTCACATTGAAAAAATGTTTTCCGATAAGCATTGCTACAAAAAGGGCAACCATTATAAACAGAATAAATCCGAAATTCCAGAATGATACGGGAAGCCAGGTAGCTTTAAGCTGTACATAAGTATTGCTTGAAATGGGATCTGTAGTGAGCTTTGGAGCTTCAGCATTAATCAGAGAGTCCAGCTTTTGGGTCCCGAAAGACGCCTTTGTCAACCGGGCAACTTCCGACGTATCTTTTTCCAGTGTCTTCCCGTCTGCAAAGGTTGTCGTCTGTCCCTTATAGATATCGGTAATTTCTATGGTTCCTGATTTATCCCGTGATATCATCACTTTTGAATCCGGTGACTGAAGGTTGGAAAAGGTAGGTAAAGAGCCTTCCTTCTCTGCAGAAATAAGAAAATGATAGTTTCCGGAACCTACTCCGCAAAGATTAAATTCTTCGGCCTGGCTTCCTTCTGACCAGCTTTCTCCATCTTCATAGCCATGATATTGCTCGATATCTCTGGAGGTATAGATAATTTCATTGGTTTTTTCATTCACAAGACTCAGCTGGATATTGGCCCAGGAATTGTCCACTCCTGAAAATGCATTTACCTTTAATGGCGCCGAACCTCCGGAAAGGGTAAAGCTTTTGCTGACCATTTCCTTATCCTGTACATCAGCGAAATTGATGGTCTCTGCAAAAACGGTTTCATTGGTTCTTGAAGTATATACATACATCTGAAGCAGGCATATGAGCAATGCCGCTATACAAAAGATATTGATGGCCTGCCTTGTATCTACGTAATATGGCTGCACGATCCCTATACCGGTATAAAACGGCATATTCGCTATTTTAAAAGCTCTTTTGACTTTATCCCTGGGAATGTGGGCTCCATAGAAATACTGTATTTTTTTTCCTGTTTTCTCCTGAGAGATCATACGGGTTCCATTGACGTATTCTTTGTAGGTAGCAAGACTGAAATCCAGCTTTTCATCAAAAAAGCCTGCAGCAGCGTGAATGCTGCATTGGGAAGTTTCATACCAACGGTAATTTCTCCCGGCATAGGTGGCTATCTGGGAATCCTTGCTTTTAAAATCAGTAGCCGGTATCGGTATCAGGAATACCCAATGCCCGTCACTTTCACTCAAAAAGGCATCATTACCTTTGCTGTCTTTAAGGTAATATTCACGCCAGAAAATACTGGATCCATATTTCCTTACAATAATTGCGGTAACGGTATATTCCGTATCTCCGATTTTACCTTTCTGTCCGATATCCAGTACAACATTTTCAGTGGGTACTTTCAGATGTCTGGCATGGTTATTTAATGCTACATCAATGAGATGGGAACAGGTTTGACAAACATATTCCCTGACAGGAAATGTAAGGTCTAATTTATTTTCCGAATCGCATGCTGGGCAGACATAATGCATATTCTATCTGTAAATTTTGTGTTTCTGAATGGTATTAGCTTTAAAATATTGAACCACCTCATCAGCTATCTGCTCTACTTTTGCCGTGTTATCCTGAGTATAATTACAAAGAAAAACATCAAACGTAAGCTGTCTGAATTCCGGCCATGTATGAATACAAAGATGTGATTCTTTCAGGCATACCGCTGAAGTAAAACTCTGGTTTTCAAAAACATGACTGGTAACACCTACAATTTCCACTTCTTTGGTTCTCAGAATTTGTTCTGTAAATTCCAGAAAACCTTCGCTGTCTAATAACAAATCTTCCGACTCTGTTTCCAAAGTCAGAAGAATATGTAAACCTTTATTTGATAATGGGTTCAATTAATTTTTTCGTAAATATATTATTTTTTTGGAAGAAAAACCTCAGCAAGCATACATCTTGCACTTCCGCCTCCGTTTACTTCGATCGTATTCAGGTCTGAATAGATGATTTCACAGTATTTTTCTATGGCTGCTACCTGTTCATGCGTTAGAGATTGATAAGCGGTCTGACTCATTACCAGGAACTTTTCCCCATCTTTATTTTGAACCTGAAGCATATTTCCTGCAAACTGCTGCATCTGCTCTTCAGAAATTTCAACAATCTCTTTTCCTGAGTTTTTGATGGTTTCAATAACCTTTTCTCTTTCCAGCTCATCATCAATACAATCAAGGCATATCACCACAAACCTGTCTGCAACGCACATCATTACATTGGTGTGGTATATAGGCAGCCTTTCTGTACCTACTGTCTGATAAGAATGGAAAACAACCGGTGTGAAACCGTATTTTGTACAGAATTCCCTGAACAGTTTTTCATCCAGTCTTAAAGAAACCGAACCATATGCAATTTTATTGTCATGATCAAAGATCATACTGCCTGTTCCTTCCAGAAAATGCCCCTGAGTTTCAGAGAATGACCAGTCATCAATTTCATCAATTTCAAATCCAAGGTTTTCGATGCTTTCAAGAATATCTTCTCTTCGCTCCACTCTTCTGTTGGATGCGAACATCGGATATAAAACTACTTTTCCGTCTTTATGAAAACTCACCCAGTTATTGGGGAAAATGGAATCCGGGGTATGAGGATCCAATGTATCTTTTATGGTAATCACATTGATTCCTTTTCCTCTAAGCTTTCCTACAAAAGTATTGAACTCTGCCAGAGCTTTTGACTGGATATCAGAACCTGTTTGCTCCACCTGGAAATAATTGTTTTTCGCCGTTTCCGCGTTGTAGCCGAAAGCGATCGGCTCTATCATTAGTACTGTATCTGTTGTTTGCATTTTTTTTGATTTAAAAATTAAAAGATTGAAGATTGAAAGATTATAACACTTCCACTCTCAAACCCTAAAACACTCCTACCCGATTATTCTCTCACAAGCGGCATGGTAGAGCATCTCAGCAGCCCTCCCATTTTAGAGATTTCTCTGTAAGGAATTTCTTCAACGGTCATTCCCCAGACATCTCTCAGGTGGTTGTTCATTCTTGTGAATGCTTTGTCTGAAACTACTACCTCGGGAGAAATAGAAAAAATATTCGGGAACATTTCAAACATTTCTTCGTCATTGATATGGAAACAGTTTTCTTCTCCGAAAATATCAATGATCAGGCGGTAGTCACTTTCATCTACAAATCCGTTTTTATAGATGATGCATTTATCTTCTCCTACCGGGTTGAAGGTACAGTCCAGATGCAGGATTCCTTCAAACGGGACTTTATCATTTTTCTTAAGTTCAAGATCAATGATTCTTTTCTTAGGAAAATATTCTTTTAAAATTTCGATGGCGTATTCGTTGGTTCTCGCCGTTTTATAGTTTCTGTAATCTTCGCTGAAGCAGGTTCCGATGAAAAGAAAGTCATTCCATACAATAACATCTCCCCCCTCGATATGGGCTGTTTCCGGAAGATTGATAATTTTTCTCCATGCCACTTTTTCAAAAACACTTTTATATGCTTCCTGTTCGTCTGCTCTGTCTGCAATCACATTGGAAATGATCATTTTGTCGTCAATCACAAAGGCTACATCTCTTGAAAAAACCTGATTGTAGTCTTCAATGATGCTTGGACGCAGAACTTCTACGTCGTATTTTTTCAGAACAGCTTCAAAAGCGTTCATTTCGTTGATAATATCCTCCTCTTTAGGATAAATATTATGTTCGATTGAGTAATATGACTTAGCGTCATAACTTTCCTCTAATGTGGGAACGGCTCCCAAAGAATTAGGCTGGCCTAGTACTACTGACCTCAGCCTTCCCGTTTCGTTTTTAATGTTTAGTCTCATAAAGATTTATGCAATACTACAAATATAAGTAAAGGTCTGTATCTGGAAAACTTTTGAATTGCTTTATCCCCTATAATTTTACCCGATATTCCGGTTACTCTAAGGAAGGTTTTATTTACAGTTATTTTATCCTCAGAATACAATATATGCAGAAAATACCACCATAGATTTTCACTTAAAATTTTAGCCTGCGTCCTTGTTGAGCAATTGGTTTCATTTTTCAGGTAAAATTATATTGGCAGTACTCATTTTTGATCATATTTCTATGAAAATCGTCTCATTAGATCAGCAACCAGTTTATTGGCATAGAATTCATTGCCCCCCTACAAACAACTGTTTTCCATCTACATACAACTCTGAAAAAACAATCACAACCCTCTTGAAATTCATAAATTAGTGACATAATTCTCGAGAGATTATACAACAAAATTTTACTATTTAACATCAAAAAAACAAAGTCATGAGCAAGAAAAATCCGGTGCTGAAAAATGCACAAAAATTAGGAAGAGAGCAGCAAAAGTCTGTGATGGGAGGAGAATTTATGCCAGGAACCAAAGTATGCTGTGAGTGGGATGATACCACTGGGAAATGTTTCTTATGGATATGCAGCAAATGCCAGTGCCCATAAAAATATGGAGAAAGCCGTTTCAAATTAATGAAACGGCTTTTATTATTTTATCACGGATCATCAACATAAACTTTCCATTTCATATTACAGAGTGATCGCATATTATTTAAAAACATGACTACTATTACTGGTTTTGATACAACTCATTATATTCCAAACATATAATAATATAATTTCTTTTTCAGAATAAAATAAATTCATATATTAGTGATATAATTTACATGAAATTATATTGTTTTAAAACTTACTATTAACATCAAAAATCAAGATCATGAACAAAAACAATTCAGTGCTTAAGCACGCTCAAAAATTAGGAAGAGAGCAACAAAAATCAGTAACCGGAGGAATCGGTCCTATTAAACCAAGATACTGCTGTGAGTGGAATGACGATGGCAGCTGCAGAATCTGGACTTGTGGTAACTGTGTTTGCCCGTAAGAATAATAAGCCTGCTTTTTCTAAGCAGGTTTTTCTTTTATCTTGCTCTGTTTTCTTCTTCTGTTCTCTGAGTTTCTTTTGCCTGATACTTTGAACTTCCGAAAGTATAGCTTAGCGAGAGAAAAAATCTACTGCTGTCCCACCAATGGGTAAAGCGGTTGTCCATGATCTGTTTATGCCTGAATTCAAGATTCTGATCATTGGAATCAAAAATATTATTGTACCCAATCTTTGTATTCAGCTTATTATCCAGCCATAATTTCTGAACAGACAGATCTACAGCATAGCGTGGTTTAATAATGTAAAGGCTGTTCCCTGTTTTAGATTCATAGTTAGCAAACAGGTTAATTGTATATCCTTTGGGTAAAGTAAAGACCTGGTTTAGCCTTATTTCATAATTATAAACAGCCAATGCGAAGACTTCTTCAAGATAAGGCCTGAATTCGTAATTGTAATATCCCGCCAACTGACTGCTGGCATTCCACCATTTTGTAATTTTTAATGGAAAACTGATCTCCACAGAAGCAAACTTACGGTACGGGAGATTGGTACCGAGATATTGGAGTACATTGGTTTCCGGGTTGTAGACAGGATAACGGGTCATTACATCACTTTCTTTTCCTATGCTAAAGCTGGTAATCCAGTTTTTATAACGGTAAGTAGCCTTAATCTGGCTGGTAAGGGATGGCAAAAGATAAGGATTCCCTATCCAATAGTTCAATGGACTGAAGTAAGACCGGAATGGATTAAGCTGTGAAAAAACGGGTCTGGTTATTTTTCTGCTGTAGGAAAGAGACCATTCATTAGATTTATTGGAAGAATAATTGGCACTGAAAGACGGCAGCCATTCAGGATAGTTTCTCGAAACAACGGAATCAATGGTAACTGCATTTGAAATACTCTGAGTATTTTCAAATCTTAGCCCTACATTCATCTGAAATTTTCCAATTTTCTGCCTGTAAGCGATATAGCCGGCTATAATTTTTTCTTTGTACGTGAAAATATTGCTTCTCGTAGGATCAAATACAAATTGATTGTTGACAGACAGGGTATCATACCTGATATTATTATGAGTAAGTGAATGGCTGTATTTAAATCCAGCTTCTATTTCTGCATTTCCGATTTTTTGTGAGGCATCAATCTGGCCCGTATAAATATCGATTTTATTAAAAAGATCAGATTTCCAATAAGATATAAGTCCCGAAGAAGGTTTATCTCTATTGATGAATTCATCCTGCTGTTTGTTTTTCACAGAAAGATAATTCCCTAAAAAACCTATTTTAAAATCTTTATTCTGAAAAGTATAATCAGTAGCCAGCCCATAATTATTCTGTGAATAGTCTATTGGATTTTCGCTTCCGGTATTAAAAACAACCTGTGTTTCACTTTTATCAGCAGTATACAATGTTCCTGTACGCATACGGTCATTCGTTCTGAAATTACTCCTCAGATATAAACCGAATTTATTTTTAGCATTTAACCTGAAATCTGCACCGGCCTGAATGCTGTAAACCGAGCCCTTGTCTTTCTGATAGGTATTGGTTCGCAAGATATTGGTATTAGCCAATTTCTGTAAAGCATTATAGCGATATGTGGAAATCCCATCATTATAACCCATCAGCAGATTATAGGCAACTTTCTCCGTATTATATGAAAGGTTTACTGTATTTTCTCTGTAATTAAACCTATTGACATAAATATTTCCATTATAATTTCCTCTCCAGCCAAGATTGCTGTTTTTTTTAAATTTAATATCAATAATCCCTTTGAATTCTGCATCGTATTTTGATGATGGATTGGTATTTACTTCAATAGACTCTACCATTTCCGGTGATAATGAGCGCAAATAAGCCTGCAGCTCCTGCGTACTCAGCACTACAGCTTTTCCATCTATAAATACTGCCGGAGTGACTCTTCCCCCCACAAAGATACCGTCTTCCTGATCTACAATTACTCCCGGTGTTTTTCTCAACACTTCAAGAAGGTTGGCAGATGTTTTAAAATCTTTATTACCGGAAACGGCCATCGTCAGATTTCCATCATTCAGCTTTATATTTCTTGTTGGAGATTGAATAATGACTTCTGAAATATCAGTCGTTTTATCATTTATATGCTTCAGAGAATCGGTTGGTTTACCTGTTGTAACCTGTTGTGCTTTTCCAAAAAATGATAAAAAGAGAAGCAGCAATAACAGCCATAATTTGATGATCATATCTCTTAAATTTATGAGATCAAAAATATTGGGCTACCGTAAAAAAGAGGTTTTGAAGTTAAAATCCCGAAGTACAAAATTATAAATCTGAACTCTGAAACCTTGTATCAGAAGGGGATTGAGACTGTTTGTATAAAAGCGGAGTTGTATTTTTAATTTTCTTGAAAGTGGAGAAAAATGTAGACTTGGAGTTGAAACCTACTTCATAGCCGATCTCTTCAATTTTGAAATAAGACCCGTTTTCAATTTTTTCACAGGCTTCATCAATCCTGTATTCGTTAATGTAAGTTGAAAAGCTTTTGCCCAGATTATCATTCAGCAACTGGGAAAGCTGATGGGCAGACATATTCATTCTGGATGCAAGATCACCCAGTTTCAGATTAGGATTTTTATATAATTCTTCTGAATGCATCAGCCGTTCTAATTTTATGGTAAAGCTACTGGCCTGAGCCCCTGAAATCTTTTTATTAGAATATCTTTCAGTTCCTTTTACCGGAAGCTGCTGATATTTTTTGTTGAATAAAATTAAAAAATTGGCATACAGCACAAATGAAAATACCAGACTTCCTCCAGCGCAGTAGATCTGTACCCAGCCTGTTGAAATCAGCTGGTATGTTAAAAAGATAATGATATTACTGATCAGAACCGGAAAAACAAACTGGTTAGGATTTTTGTGATTCTGTTTTGAAAAATTGTAGTATTGATACGCTGCAAGGAAGACAAATACAGACCATACAGTATAAATAAAGGTTCCGAAATAATGTTCCCATGTAACAGGGAAAAGCAGATATAATAAACCGACCGCTCCTAAAATGATAGTTAGTATTCCAAACCATCTCTGGCAGTTCTTCCAATTAAAATGTTCCTGCTGGAAGGAAGATTTCACATAATAATATAGCGCCGGTCCTGTAAAAAATAAGGCAGAAAGTCCCAGATGCGGAATAATTCTTGGCAGATCCGGGTAAAAATAAATGCATACAGCAATGCCGACTCTGGTGCTCAGCATCAGCAAAAGAAGTCCAAGGAAAAAATCCGGAATATATTTCAACTTCTTTACAAACAGCAGATAGATTCCCAGAAGAAGCCCGTTGAAAGCTCCCACTGCACTGAAGAAAAATAGCATCTGTTGCCCGAAAGTCATGGTTTACTTATTTTAAATACAAATACTGATCCCTATCATTCATCTGGTTTTAGCCAGAATTGATATTCTGCAGGAGTAAATTTAGTCATTTATTGCATTCAATTTCAACAGGATATATAATTTTGTGAAAATTTATTTATGTTTTGGCTGAAGCCAATGGATGTTCTGTTTTATGATGTAAACGGGCTAAAGCCCGTTTCTATTGAATGATAATAATTGTGGATAACAATTTGGAGGCAGCTCGTGATCATTAAAAACAAAAAATCCCAAAGCAAGCCTTGGGATTTTTTTATGGTGTAAGCAAATATTATCTGCTTGCAATATCGATGTAGTTTCTTTGCTGAGCGCCTTGGTAAACCTGTCTTGGTCTTCCGATCGGGTCTCCTTTCAGTCTCATTTCTTTCCACTGAGAAATCCATCCCGGAAGTCTTCCTAATGCAAACATTACGGTGAACATTTCTGTAGGAATTCCTAATGCTCTGTAGATAATTCCAGAATAGAAATCTACGTTTGGATATAGTTTTCTTTCTACGAAGTAATCATCTTCAAGAGCTACTCTTTCTAACTGCATTGCAATATCAAGAGCTTTATCCTGAATACCTAATGCTGTAAGGATATCATCAGCAGCTTTCTTGATAATTTTCGCTCTTGGGTCGAAGTTTTTGTAAACTCTGTGTCCGAATCCCATCAAACGGAAGTTATCACTCTTATCTTTAGCTTTAGCAACGTATTTAGATACATCACCACCATCTTTTTCGATCAATTCAAGCATTTCGATTACTGCCTGGTTAGCTCCACCGTGAAGTGGTCCCCAAAGTGCAGATACCCCTGCAGAGATAGAAGCGAAAAGACCTGTGTGAGCAGAACCTACCATTCTTACTGTAGAAGTAGAACAGTTTTGCTCGTGGTCTGCGTGAAGGATTAATAATTTATCTAAAGCATTTACAACTACCGGATCGATTTCGAAATCAGCGTTTGGTAATCTGAATGCCATTTTGTAGAAGTTCTCTACATAGTTTAGGTTGTTATCTCCATGGTTTAATGGTAAACCTTGAGTTTTTCTGTAAGTCCATGCACAAAGGTGAGAGAACTTAGCGATCATCAGCTCAGCTGCGTGATCCATTTCTTCTTTAGAGTTTACGTTAACTGCTTTTGGGTTGAAAGCTGTCAAAGCAGAAGTTAAAGAAGATAAAACTCCCATAGGGTGAGCAGAACGAGGAAAAACATCAATGATCTTTTTCATTTCGTCTGCGATGAAGTTATATTTTTTGATATTGTTGTCGAAAGAAGTAAACTGATCCTGAGTAGGTAATTCTCCATGTAATAAAAGATACATTACTTCTGTGAAGTTAGATTTTTCAGCAATCTGCTCAATTGGATAACCTCTGTAGAATAATTCTCCTTTATCTCCGTCTAAGTAAGTGATGTCGCTAATGGTAGCTCCTGTATTTTTGTAACCTAAATCCAGAGTGATCAAACCTGTCTGGTCTCTTAATTTTGAAATATCAATCCCTCTGTCTCCGATAGTACTATCCACGATTGGATATTCATATGAATTACCGTCGTAATTCAATATTACTTTGTTGTCTGACATTATTTATTTATTTTTTTTAAATATACCACTTTCCATAAAATACGGCAAACTAAAAATTTCGCTTGCCGTTATTTATAAATTCGATTAATTATCTTTTGATTTTAAATGCTTCCAATCCTGGGAAAATCGCAGTTTCGCCTAAAGCTTCTTCGATTCTCAATAATTGGTTGTATTTTGCCATTCTGTCTGATCTTGAAGCTGAACCTGTTTTGATCTGTCCACAGTTCATTGCTACGGCTAAATCAGCAATTGTAGAATCTTCAGTTTCTCCTGATCTGTGAGACATTACTGAAGTGAACTTGTTGTTCTGAGCCATCTGTACGGCTGCCATTGTTTCAGAAAGAGAACCGATCTGGTTTACTTTTACAAGGATTGAGTTGGCAATACCTTCTTTTACTCCTCTTGATAATCTGTCTACGTTGGTTACGAATAAATCATCACCTACCAATTGTACTCTGTCACCGATTTTATCTGTAAGCATTTTCCAACCTTCCCAGTCATCTTCCTGCATACCGTCTTCGATAGAGATGATCGGATATTTATTGGCCAATTCAGCAAGGTAAGAAACCTGCTCTTCTCTTGATCTGTGAGCTCCTTTATCTCCTTCGAATTTTCTGTAATCGTAAGTTCCGTCTTTGTAGAATTCTGAAGCGGCACAGTCTAATGCTAACATAATGTCATCACCAGGCTTGTATCCTGCTTTTTCGATTGCCTGAAGTAAAGTATCCAAAGCATCTTCTGTTCCATTGAAAGTAGGTGCGAAACCTCCTTCGTCTCCTACCGCTGTAGAAAGACCTCTTCCTTTAAGGATTGACTTAAGATTATGGAAAATTTCAGTTCCTTTTCTCAAAGCGTGAGAGAAAGAATCAGCTTTTACCGGCATGATCATAAATTCCTGGAATGCGATAGGAGCATCTGAGTGAGATCCACCATTGATTACATTCATCATTGGAACAGGAAGTGTGTTTGCATTTACTCCTCCTACATATTTATAAAGCGGCATTCCCAATTCTGCAGCGGCAGCTCTTGCTACGGCCAGAGAAACACCAAGAATAGCATTAGCGCCTAGATTTCCTTTGTTAGCCGTTCCGTCAAGATCAATCATAATCTGATCGATATAGTTTTGTTCGAAAACCGGCTGCCCCACTAAATTCTCTGCAATTACTTCTTTTACATTTTCAACAGCTTTCAGAACTCCTTTCCCCTGGTATTCTGAACCTCCGTCACGTAATTCTACGGCTTCGTGTTCCCCTGTAGATGCTCCTGAAGGAACAGCTGCGCGGCCCATAGCACCGTTTTCTGTAAATACATCTACTTCAATGGTAGGATTACCTCTGGAATCTAAAATCTGTCTTGCTTCTATGTAAGAAATTGCACTCATTTTTTATTTTTTTTAGTTTAGACAAATTTAATCAAAATTTAACTTTTAGGGGCATTGAAGCGGCATCTTTTTAAAATAAATCAGAGTTAAATTTTAGTTAATTTATATTATGATAAACACAGTAATTATATTCCCAAAAAGCCTGTGGAAATCTTTAGTTTTGTCATATGCGTTTTCACATAAAAACTTCTCCAATATTTCTGAATAACTGGAGAAGCTGTTGTTTAAATTCATTGAAAAAATTAAAGATATGCTGGTTATTAGTTTCACCGGTTGGGCTATTGTCTGTTGGGTGACGGTGCCAGCAATCCGGCCAAAGTACCAATGGCTCCTGACGAGATCGCTGTACAGATGGTGATCACTTCAATTTTGATACTGCCACCTTTTATACAGAGCGCAAAAATACCTGTAATAATCATCAGTATCACAAGCCCCAGGATGATCACAATGGAGCGGCAGATCCAGATATCATCTCTCGGAGGGATATTAGACCGAACCCATCTGTGGCTTCTATCACTCTGGCCTATGCTATTTCTGTTGGCAAGGGATCTTACATACTGAATCCTTCCGTTTGTTGAAGTTTTCATGGCTATCAGTTTTATAGTATAAAGTTCCGCCAAAAAAACATACGGGTCAATTACCCAAACGGGTGATTTCAAGAAATGGTGGTAAAAAAAGATAATGATTATAATGTTATTTTGAAGAACAGACTTGTTCCCGGCTTTTCAGACAGTATTCTACATTCGCCGTTCAGTTCATCCATTCTTCTTTTCATATTCCGGAGACCGTTCCCTTTCCGGCATTCTTGAGGAATACCTTTTCCATTATCTGAAATTTTCATGATAAAAACATTCGCATTCTGGGAAAACGAAAGCCTGAGCTGATCTGCCCGGCTGTGTTTATAGGCATTGTTAACGGCTTCTTTCAGGCATAGGAACATATTTCTTCTCTGCTCTGTAGAAATAGGGGTTTCTCTAATGAGATCTTCACATTCTGAGCGTAATACGATTTTTGTTTTTTTAAGGAAGTTTCCTGCATATGATATTGCATAATCAGTAAAGCTTCCCAGGGTGTCGTTTCCAGAATTCAAACTCCAAAGCATCTCCCGCATAGAGATATTCATTTCCTCTGAAGTTTTCAGCATTTCGTCAATGTCTTTCTGTAGCTCTCTATCTTCCGCTCTTTGCCTTAGAAATTCTGCCTGAAGTTTCAATGCTGAAATTCCTGCGCCAAGATCATCATGCATATCATGGGAAATGCGTTCCCGTTCATGTTCGAGCATTTTTTGTTTTTCGAGTTCGTTCTGGAGGAGCTGGTTCTGGTATTCGGCTTCTTTGAGCTGTTTTTCTTTTAAATTCAGTAATTGCTTTCGGTTATACATCACAACAATGAAAATAATGAAGCCTACAAATAGCATCATTACAATGATTGCTGTGATATACACTATTTTTAATTCTATAGGAAGATTTTTCATTGCCTGCAAAATAAGCTGCGTAAGAACAGCAAATAAGTTATGATATTTATGAATGTAAAAACTTTAGCAATTTCCATCAAAAAGTTACGATCTGTAGTATTAAAAAAATACATGGGAAGCATTCTGAAAATATAGAACACAGCCCAAAAAAGCAGAGAACTGCTTAACCAGAAGAAACATTGGTTTAAAATATTTCCGTCTTCGTCTTTCCTTGAAATTTTCCTGTAAAGCCAGAATAATGAAATAAAAATAAGGAACAGGCAATACAGATATCCTGTCATAATAGAATAGTTGGTCTCAGAAATAAAAATAAAGAGACAGCCCAACAGCAGAAAAATAAACGATGCCGCCTTAATCACAACACTATTTCCGGTTTCTCTGTAATAAATATACCCGAAATAGCCAATACAAAACAGGTCTAAGTAGTTGTATATTCTTGCTGTAATAAAATTGGCTTTAGCCGTGATTAATATCTCAGCCCCAACAGTCACCCCGAAATAAAGAAAAAAAAACTGTTTCCACAGCCTTTTATACGCTATGGAAACAATAAAATTTGTATTGATTACAGTATAATATATGATATCAGGTATCGTCATTTTTTAACAGTTTCCTGGAGGACAAAGCCCGTTTCTGTCATATAATGCGGTATCATCAGCAGGTTTCAATTCACCATCAACATATTTTTCTACCACCATAATAAAGGTCAACCTATTATAGTATATTTCATTTATCAGATGCATTGCAGGATAAAAAGAAACTACAAAAGTTAATAAAGGTTCTTTTGCAGACTGTCTTAAAAATTCCTGATAAACTCCATCTCTTACAATAAAGCGCTTTGTATTTCCGGGATTAGGATCTCCTTCGGGAATATAAGTATCTAATATACCCTTCAGATTTCTGGCATAAAATTCTTTATGGTCTAAAAACTCCTGTTCTGTTATACTTATTTTAGAATCACAATTGTTTACAATATAGTACTGATCTTCTTTGGAATCCTGCCACATGAAAATCAATCCCTCATTCTCAATCTCTCCTAAAAAGATATAAGCTTCATTTACATTATTGAAAATATCTTTAAGAACGGTTTCTGTAATCAGTAATGGTTTTTCATAATTCTCAGCTACACTGCTATAAAACTTGTTAATCATCCCTGGGGCATCTGCCGGGGCCATAATGCTATCATCCGTTAAAGGAGGATCAGTTTTTACAAGTTCGTTTAATTGCTGATGGTCTAAACCATGGAAGCCTTTATTAAAGTCTCCTGTTATTTTAGTAAGGATATTATCTATTTCTATCCCTGTCTCAGATTGTTCATACACTTTCATTTTACTCCAGTCAATGTGGTCTGCAGTAAGTTTTAGATTTTTTGTACTCATGGTTTCTTAGTTTTTAAAATTGTTAAATTTGTTTATTGCTTCTACTTTATTGCTGACATGCAGCTTCCGGTAGATATTGCCTACATGTTTTTTTACAGTATCAATGCTAATGCATTTCTGATCTGCAATTTCTTTGTACAAAAGTCCTTGTGAAAGCAGTTCCAGTATTTCCTTTTCACGTTCTGTGAGCTCATCGAAGCCTTTGATCTCGGGCAGTTTCTTTTCAAAGTGTTTCAGGACTTTTCTGGCGATCGAAAAGCTCATAGGTGCTCCACCGTTATAGATATCCCGGATGGAAGACAGAATTTTATCCATGCTTTCTCCTTTTACAAGATAGCCCATGGCCCCGGCTTTTAAGGAATTAAAGATTTTTTCATCATCTTCAAAGCTTGTACACATGATGAACTGGGTATCCGGCATATCCTTCCTGAGGTGTTGAATGATTTCTATTCCCAGCATATCAGGAAGCTGGATATCCATCATCACTACATTCGGGGAAATTTCCGGGAGCTTTTTCAATGCTGTGCTTCCGTCAAAGAACTGAGCCGTCACCTTCATATCATTCTGATAATTGATGATCTTCTTCAACGCATTGTTGTAGTTCTTTTCGTCTTCTACTATGGCAATGGAAATGCTCATGTCATTTTTGTTTGAAGCAAATTTCAACAGAAAACAGGTAAGAAGCAATTACACCTTTGTGTAATCTTATAATGAGTTTACAATTATGGTTAGTTTTTGGTCTATTAAATTTAATCAATTTTTCATTGCGAAGTTCAGTTTCATTTAAATAATTTATGAATTATTTAACCAACTGATCCAGGATCGGATGATCTATGCTGCTGACCGTATTCTGAGACCTGATCTGTTCAAAAATCTGAATGAGGTTCTCTCCTTTTTTTAACCAGACTCCGGGAATATACAATGTTTGCTGGGGCCCTACCATGCTCCAGTATCTCCCGATATTTTTACCGTTGATAAAGACAATCCCTTTACCAAATTTCCGCATATCCAGAAAAGTATCTCCGGTTTCTTCCAGTTTAAATTCTGCTTCCTGAATCACCGGAACACGATCAGCAATATTTTTTTTCTGATATGTATGTTTGGGGAATTGATCAAATGGTAAAGAAAACATCTGCCAGTTTCCTGAGATGATATTTCCATTGATCCGGATAGGTTCTATGATGCCTTTGAGGTTATGGACAATCTCTGCACCGTAATTGATGCGGCCCATATTTTCCACAACAATATCCAAACGGTCTCCGGTTTTGAGGTCAATCTCAATATCGTACTTTTTATTGATCCTGTTCATCTCACCTTTCCAGACTCCATTCACATAAATATTGGCATAATCTCTTAATCCTTTGATGTTCAATAATCCTTTTTGGTCATTATCAAATTGTCTCCTATATATCACATATCCGTTTCCGATATTAAGATCTTCAAATGTAAGAGGCTGATCATTGGTAACAGGTTTTTTCTTATCTATGAGGTCAAACAGACTGTTGATTTTTGTAAACTCAATAGCCGGAATCGTAATTACTTTTGGCGGTTTCGGAACTTCCGGCAGTGTGGTCTGATTTATTTTTTGAAATATTTCTCTTAAAGCATTGTATTTTGGAGTAGCCCAACCTGATTCACTGATAGGGGCATCATAATCATAGCTTGTGAGATCCGGCTGAATATCGAAATCTTTATTGTAATTGGCTCCGCTTGTAAAACCGAAGTTGGTTCCACCATGAATCATATAATAATTGCAAGAAATTCCATTTTTTATGTATAGATCTGTTTGCTTCACTACTTCTTCTGTAGCAACTTTCACAAAGGGCTCTGCCCAGTGGTCCAGCCAACCCGGATAATATTCTGCTACCATATACGGGCCTTTCCCTGCATTGTATTCATTGATGCTTTTCTTTAACACCTCAATATCACTTTCTCCGTTGGCAGTAGGTAAAGCTCCTTGTATAGAACCTCCTTTAAAAAGTGAGCTTCCATCTGAAGTAAATAACGGAACAGTGATACCACCTTTTAACAGCATATTCTTTATTTTGTGGCTGTATTTCCTGTGTTCTTCCAACGGTATATCTTTTCTCTGGGCGACGTAAGATCCAAATTCATTCTCTGCCTGAACCATGATCACAGGGCCACCATTACTGATCTGCAACGGAACGATCTGCCTGGCAAGCTGATTGATGTATTTTTCACATTCATCCAGAAATGCTTTATTATCTCTTCTTATTTCCAGGTTTTTATTCTTTTGCAGCCACCACGGGTACCCTCCGAATTCCCATTCTGCACATACATAAGGCCCGGGACGAATGATAACGTACAAGCCAACCTCCTGTGCTGTTTTTATGAATCTCCGCAGGTCTTTCTCTCCTGAAAAGTTCCATTTTCCGGGTGCTTCCTCATGGTAGTTCCAAAAGACGTAAGTAGTCACGGCATTCAGTCCCATTGCTTTCATCATCTGCATTCTGTGCTTCCAGTATTCAGACGGTACTCTTGGGTAATGCATTTCTCCGGAATAGATGGTGAATGGTTTTCCGTTCAATAAAAAGTGGCCGTTTTTAATTTCAAAATTTCCTTTTTGAGAAAACAACGTATTAATGAAGAAAACAAAAAGAATACTATATAAATACCGGCTGAAATTTCTCATATTTGAAGGCATGATTTTTGTAAAATTAAAGAATAAAAATCATATTGAATATCAAATAATATAATCATGAAAAAAAGTCTTCTGGTACTGGGTGCAGTACTAACCTTAACAGCCATCAGCTGCAAAAAAAATGAAAGCGGAAATAAAAGCGTTATCAAAACAGACAGCTCAGAAACAGTTATTACAGATACCAATGGAAAAATAGATTCTGTAACTCAAAGTTCTTCTACAACAAACATAAATGGTCAGAAAACTGAGAAGACCGATTTTGTTTATAAAGCTACAGACGGAACTCTGGTAAAAGTAGTATTCAAAAATGATCCGAAGGAAAGCACGGTAGCTATAACCAGCAACAAAAAAACGTTTACTCTTCCAAAATCGGAAACCAATGGGGATGAAACCGTCTACAAGAAGGATGATATGACCGCAAGAATAAAAGGAGACAGTATTCACCTTGAGCAGGGCAATAACATCATCGAACTGAAAAGAACAAAGATTTAAAATACCATGTCCCTCGATATTGAGGGACATTTTATTTTATGTTGATAAACTCAGACTTTCTCCAGCAGATCACTATTGATCCATCCGTATACCGGCTCGCCATCTTTTCCTGCCTCCATTAAAACATACACATAAAACCATCCCAATTTACTTTTAATAAATTCAACCGGGGTATCTTTTTTGAGTTTAACGATAAGATCTGATTCAGTTCTGGCATCTTTTCTTACATTGGCAAAATCGGCCGCTACATTGTACATATCTGCGGTATCATCTTCCCTTCCAAATAATTTTGCTCTGAGGCTTTCCATAGGAAATGCAGGTCCCGGATCGTTTTTTCTGAAAGGCGCAATATCATCATGCCCCAGAATATCTTTGATATTATATGTTTCCGTCAGGAGTTTACACACCTGAAAACAGCTTTCAATCTGTCTTTCTGTAAAGCTATGCCAATAGGAGGTTGTATTCTCATGTTTATGCATAGCCTCTACCACCACATCTTTCGGATATTCCTTTTCAAACCATGAGTAGTATCTTTCGTTGACTTTTGTAAGTTTCCCCGGATTTTCCAGTTCGATACTTATAGAAAAATCATTGAATCCTGATCGGTCTGCCCAACGGCTTCTTCCCGCATGCCAGGCTTTTTTATTGAACTCTACCATTTGAGTGATCCTGCCGTCTCTATCAATAATGATATGAACGGAAGCTTTTGCTGTAGGTTCTTTAAACCAGTTGATCGTATTTTCAACTCCATGCCCCGCAGTAAAATGAATGATAATGTATTCAGGAATAATAATTCCCTCTTTATTAGGTGTCTCTATAAAGTTAACACTCTCCCCGGAAATTGTTTTTTCTAACTTATCCTCTACAATAATCATGATTAGTTTTATTAAGCCTGCAAATTTATTCTAAAAAAATTAATTAAGCGTTAAAGAAATAAATAAAACCATCCGTAATTCGAATTATTTTATTAAAATTTAATATTATATTTTGATTTACAGCCTTACAATATTCATGATTAATTTATTCAGGATATTATTTTTAGATATTTCGTCTTTTGAAAAGAATTATTTGAAGTTGGTGTAAAAAAAACCATCCGGAATCCGGATGGTTTTATATTGATATCTGAATGAATATTATTCTTCAGTTTTTTCTTCAGTAGTGTCAGCTTTAGCTTCTTCTACTTTCTCTTCTACTGCAGGAGCTTCAGCCACTACAGCTTCAGCTTTTTTAGGTGCAGCAGTTGATCTTCTGCTTCTTCTTGTAGCTTTTTTCTCCTCAGCATTCGGGTTGTAAAGCTCGTTGAAATCTACTAATTCGATAAGAGCAGTATCAGCAGCATCACCTGGTCTGAATCCTGTCTTGATGATTCTTGTATAACCACCGTTTCTTTCAGCGATTTTAGGAGCTACAGTTCTGAATAATTCAGCAACCGCAAATTTATTTTGAAGGTAAGAGAATACTACTCTTCTGTTGTGTGTAGTATCTTCTTTTGCTTTTGTTAATAGAGGCTCAACATATACTCTTAAAGCTTTAGCTTTAGCTACAGTAGTGTTGATTCTTTTATGCTCAATTAGAGAACAAGCCATATTAGAAAGTAAAGCACTTCTGTGAGAAGCTGTTCTTCCTAAGTGATTGAATTTTTTACCGTGTCTCATTATTAATTATTTATCAGCGTCTAACTTATATTTTGCAACGTCGAAACCGAAGTTAAGACCTTTTGAATGCACTAATTCTTCTAGTTCTGTCAAAGATTTTTTACCAAAATTTCTGAATTTCATCAAATCAGACTTACTGTAAGAAACCAGTTCTCCAAGAGTTTCTACTTCAGCTGCTTTCAGACAGTTAAGGGCTCTTACGGAAAGATCCATATCTGCTAATTTAGACTTAAGTAATTGTCTTGTGTGAAGAGTTTCCTCATCATATTGGATAGATGCTTTTACAGCTTCAGTTTCAAGGGTAATTCTCTCATCAGAGAACAACATGAAGTGATAAATTAATATCTTAGAAGCTTCTGTTAAAGCATTCTGAGGGCTGATAGACCCGTCAGTTTCTATATCTAATACAAGTTTTTCGTAGTCTGTTTTTTGCTCTACACGATAATTTTCAATGCTGTACTGTACTTTCTTGATCGGCGTGAAAATAGAGTCAATAGCAATAGTACCTACAGGTGCATTGTTTGACTTATTTTGTTCAGAAGGAACATATCCTCTTCCTTTTTCAATATTGAAAGTAATTTCGAAAGTTACATCAGTGTTCAGGTTACAAATCACTAAATCCGGGTTTAAAACCTCGAATCCGTTGATCGATTTTCCTAAATCACCAGCAGTAATAATCGTTTGACCTGAAACTTTAGCAACAACCTGCTCGTTAGCCTGGCCTTCTGCTGCAGCTTTTAATCTTACCTGCTTTAGGTTAAGAATAATTTCGGTAACGTCTTCGATTACTCCTGGAATAGTTGAAAATTCGTGCTCTACACCTTCTATTTTGATAGATGAAATAGCATATCCTTCCAGAGAAGAAAGCAACACTCTTCTCAAAGCATTACCGATTGTAAGCCCGAAACCTGGTTCTAAAGGTCTGAATTCGAATTGACCTTTAAATTCATCAGAGTTAAGTAAAATTACTTTATCGGGTTTTATGAATTGTAAAATTGCCATATTATTGGGTTGAGCAAAAATTTGATTAAAAAATTATTTAGAGTAAAGTTCGACGATAAGGTTCTCCTTGATGTCTTCCGGAATCTGGATTCTTTCAGGAGCAGAAATGAAGGTACCTTCTTTCTTCTCATCGTTGAATTGTAACCACTCATAGTTTGACTTAGAAGCCAATGCATCGGTAACAACTTCAAGAGACTTAGACTTTTCTCTTACAGCGATTACATCACCAGCTTTTACCAAGTAAGAAGGGATG
This sequence comes from Chryseobacterium sp. 22458, assembly GCF_052044975.1. Taxonomy (NCBI): domain Bacteria; kingdom Pseudomonadati; phylum Bacteroidota; class Flavobacteriia; order Flavobacteriales; family Weeksellaceae; genus Chryseobacterium; species Chryseobacterium sp. 22458. Next base: position 71,163 of record NZ_JBQEOA010000003.1, read on the forward strand.
TTAAGAATTTCTCCGTTCACAGTGATGTGTCTGTGAGAAACCAATTGTCTAGCACCAGATCTTGTTTTAGCAAAACCTAATCTGTATACTACGTTATCCAATCTTGATTCACAAAGTTGTAATAGAACTTCCCCTGTTACCCCTTTACTTCTGTGTGCTTTTTCAAATAAGTTAGCAAACTGTCTTTCTAAGATACCGTAAGTATATTTAGCTTTTTGTTTTTCAGCCAACTGAACTGCGTATTCTGATTTTTTAGCACCTCTTCTTTTGTTAGGACCGTGTTGTCCTGGCGGTTGGTTCTTTCTTTTTTCGAAGTTTTTATCATCTCCGTAGATTGCAGCACCAAACTTTCTAGCAATCTTAGTTTTAGGTCCAATATATCTTGCCATAATGGGTAAATTCTAAAAATTAAACTCTTCTTCTTTTTGGTGGTCTACATCCGTTGTGTGGCATTGGAGTCACATCAACGATTTCGCTAACTTCAATTCCTGAATTGTGGATAGATCTGATAGCAGATTCTCTACCTGCACCTGGACCTTTCACAAACACCTTTACTCTTCTTAAACCAGCTTCGTGAGCTACAGCAGAGCAATTTTCAGCTGCCATCTGAGCAGCAAATGGAGTATTCTTTTTAGAACCTCTGAATCCCATTTTACCGGCAGAAGCCCAAGAGATAACCTCTCCGTTTTTATTTGTTAAAGAAATGATGATGTTATTGAAAGAAGCCTGAATATGAGCTTCACCAATAGCTTCAACTTTTACTTTTCTTTTTTTAACTACTTTAGTTTGTTTTGCCATAATTCCTAACGATTATTTACTAGCTTTTTTCTTGTTAGCAACAGTTTTTCTCTTCCCTTTACGTGTTCTAGAGTTGTTTTTCGTTCTCTGGCCTCTTAAAGGTAATCCAAGTCTGTGACGTATTCCTCGTTGGCATCCTATGTCCATCAATCTCTTGATGTTCAATTGCACTTCAGATCTCAATTCTCCTTCTACTTTTACGTTTTCAGAGATATATGTTCTGATTGCAGCCAATTCATCGTCATTCCATTCGTTGACTTTCTTGTCTTCGCTGATACCGGCAGCTTTAAGGATTTCAGAAGAAGTACTTCTTCCTACTCCATAGATGTAAGTTAAACCGATAACACCTCTTTTGTTTTTTGGTAAATCAATACCTGCAATTCTCGCCATAATTTAATGTTAACCTTGTCTTTGTTTAAATTTTGGGTTCTTCTTGTTGATTACGAATAGTACACCTTTTCTGCGTACGATTTTGCAATCAGCGCTTCTTTTTTTAATTGATGCTCTTACTTTCATTTTGATAGTATTTATTTTTTACAAATGCCAAATGGAATGTGTATTCCATTTGGCTAATTGTTTTAGTATCTAAATGTGATTCTCCCTTTTGTTAAATCATAGGGAGACATTTCTAGTTTTACCTTATCACCAGGTAAAAGTTTAATATAATGCATTCTCATTTTGCCGGAGATATGAGCAATAAGGATATGCCCATTTTCCAGCTCTACACGGAACATGGCGTTCGAAAGTGCTTCCACGATCACGCCATCTTGTTCAATATGTTTTTGTTTTGCCATAAATTAATATCCAGTCGTTCTTGATAATTTAGACTGCATTAAGCCATCATAGTGATGGTTCAGCAGATATGTATTAATCTGTTGAACTGTATCTAAAATTACACCCACCATAATTAATAGGGACGTTCCCCCGAAAAATAGGGCAAACGCATCTGTCTGAACAAAGCTTCCATGCACAATTGCTGGAAGGACTGCAAAGATAGATAAAAAAATTGCACCTGGCAAGGTAATTTTTGATAAAATATCATCTAAATAATCAGCGGTCTCTTTTCCGGGTCTTACTTTCGGTACTAAACCTCCGTTTCTCTTTAAATCATCAGCCATCTGGTTTACCGGAATCGTAATCGCAGTATAGAAAAATGAGAAGATAATAATTAATAGCGCAAACAATACGTTGTACTGCCAGCTAAAAACATTCTTGAAACCTGCAAGAAAAGTGTTAGACTCATCGAATTTTGTTAATAGTCCTGGTACGAACATCAATGCCTGGGCAAAGATAATCGGCATTACACCAGCAGCATTTACTTTCAATGGAATCCATTGTCTTGCTCCCTGCATAAGATTTCTGTTTACACCTCCTCTCGCTTGAGCTCTGCTTACATACTGAATCGGAATTTTTCTAACAGCTACTGATAAGATCACTGCTAAAAGAACTACCAACATCCAGAATAATACTTCAATAAGGATCATGATAGATCCCATTCCTCCTTTACCGTTCTGCACGGCCATCTCCTGTACGAATGCCTCAGGTAATCTTGAAAGGATCCCCACCATAATAAGGATAGAGATACCATTTCCGATTCCCTTGTCGGTAATCTTTTCACCTAGCCACATTGCGAATACTGAACCGGCAACCAAAATAACAATACTTGGTAACCAGAACATGATTGAATTAGGCTCTACATAATATGCAGACTGGAACTGAGCATATGGTAAGAATAATTGAGTAATAGAAGTTAAGTAAGAAGGTGCCTGTACCAGACAAACCCCGATCGTTAACCATCTTGTAATTTGGTTCAATGTATTTCTACCTGACTCTCCATCTTTCTGAAGCTTCTGAAGATAAGGAATAGCCATCCCCATCAACTGAACAATAATAGAAGCAGAAATATAAGGCATGATTCCTAACGCCATTACGGAAGCGTGGCTGAAAGCACCCCCCGTAAACGACGAAAGCAAGCCAAGGAGACCTGCTCCTTGCTTGTTACCGCCTTGATTTTTATAATGCTCTAAGAGATCTCCCACCTCTGCAAGGTTAATTGCGGGAAGTGAGATATAAGATGCGAATCTATACACAAGGATAATTCCTAAAGTAAAGAGAATTTTATCTCTAAGTTCTTTAAGACTCCAAATATTTTTAAGTGTTTGTATAAATTCTTTCATTAGTAAGTATTATAAGGTAATTGCTTTTCCACCTGCCTTAGCAATAAGCTCCTCAGCAGATTTAGTGAATTTGTCAGCAGAGATTGAAACCGCAGATTTCAATTCTCCTCTACCCATAATTTTCACTAATTCGTTTTTAGAAATGATTCCGTTTTCTACTAAAACTTCTTTCGTGATATCTCCAGTGATGGATTTGTTCTCGATTAAAGTTTGGATCGTATCAAGATTCACTCCTCTAAACTCTTTTCTGTTTACGTTTTTGAAACCGAATTTAGGTAGTCTTCTTTGTAAAGGCATCTGTCCACCTTCGAAACCGATTTTCTGAGAATAACCAGCTCTAGATTTTTGACCTTTGTGTCCTTTTGTTGAAGTACCTCCTTTTCCAGTACCCTGACCTCTACCAATTCTTTTTGAGTTGAAAGTAGATCCTGCAGCAGGTTTTATGTTATTTAAATTCATTTTAATTTCTCTTTTATAAAATTATTTTTGAACTTCCAGTAAGTGACCCACAGCAGCTATCATTCCTAAGATAGAAGGAGTAGCTTCGTGCTCTACAACTTGGTGAAGTTTTTTTAATCCTAATGCTTCAAGCGTTCTCTTTTGGGTTTTTGTTCTACCAATAGCGCTTCTTACTTGCTTTACTTTAATTGTTGCCATTGTTTTAATTATTAACCGTTAAACACTTTACTTAGAGAAACTCCTCTCATTCTAGCGATTTCTTCAGGTCTTCTGATATCCAATAACGCTTTGAAAGTAGCTTTCACCACGTTGTGAGGGTTAGAAGATCCTTTAGATTTTGAAAGGATATCGTGAATACCAGCTGATTCCAATACCGCTCTTACCGCACCACCGGCGATAAGCCCTGTACCGTGAGAAGCAGGTCTTAAGAAGATATCTGCACCACCGTATCTAGCAGTAGTCTGGTGAGGAATAGTGTGGTTCATTACAGGAACCTTAACAAGGTTTTTCTTAGCGTCTTCAACTGCTTTAGCAATTGCAGAAGCAACCTCTTTAGATTTTCCTAAACCGAAACCGATTACACCATCTTCGTTACCTACAACTACGATAGCAGAAAATCCGAAAGCTCTACCTCCTTTTGTTACTTTTGTTACTCTGTTAACAGCTACGAGACGATCTTTTAATTCTAATCCTCCCGGTTTTACTCTTTCTATATTATCTAGTCCTAACATATTTTCCGAAATTTAATGATTAGAATTTAAGTCCTCCTTCTCTCGCACCATCTGCTAGAGCTTTCACTCTACCGTGGTATACGAAACCGTTTCTGTCGAATACAATATTTTCGATTCCTGCAGCGATAGCTTTAGCAGCAATAGCTTTACCAACAGCAGCAGAAACTTCTGTCTTAGTACCTTTAGCGTCTACTCCTTTCTCTCTTGAAGAAGCTGATGCCAGAGTTGTACCGTTTTTATCGTCGATTAACTGAGCGTAAATTTCCTTATTACTTTTGTATACAGATAATCTTGGCAATTCAGAAGAACCAGAGATTTTTCCTCTTACTCTTCTTTTGATTCTTATTCTTTTTTCTAATTTACTTAATGCCATAATACTTATAATTTATTAAGCAGATTTACCAGCTTTACGTCTAACATTTTCACCAACGAATCTTACACCTTTTCCTTTGTATGGCTCAGGCTTTCTGAAAGAACGGATCTTTGCAGTAACCATTCCTAGAAGTTGTTTGTCATGAGACGTTAAAGTAATAATTGGGTTTTTACCTTTTTCAGTCAATGTATCAACTTTCACTTCGCTTGGAAGTTCTAATACGATACCGTGAGAGAATCCTAAAGCCAACTCAAGTTTTTGACCTGCGTGAGAAGCTCTGTATCCTACCCCTACTAGTTCTAGTTTCTTTTCGAAACCTTCTGAAACACCAACAATCATGTTGTTGATCAACGCTCTGTATAAACCGTGAAGCGCTTTGTGTTGTTTAGAATCAGATGGTCTGTTTACGTTAAGTTCACCATCTTTCTGTTCTAAAGTAATTCCTGCAGTAAGCTCCTGAGAAAGTTCTCCTTTAGCTCCTTTTACAGTTACTACACCGTTGTTTTCAGTGATTGTAACTCCTGCTGGAATTGTTATAATTGCTTTACCAATTCTTGACATTTTCCTCTGATTAAAAATTAATAAACATAGCAGATTACTTCACCGCCTACTTTCTCTTCTCTAGCTTTCTTGTCAGTCATTACTCCTTTAGAAGTAGAGATGATAGAAATACCCAAACCGTTTAGTACTCTTGGAAGCTCAGCTGAACCTTTGTACTGTCTCAAACCTGGTCTAGAAGCTCTTTGGATAGACTTGATAGCCGGTTTGTTGGTTTGCTTATCGTACTTTAAAGCGATTTTGATCACTCCTTGAACAGCGTTATCTTCAAACTTATAGTTTAAGATATACCCTTGATCAAATAGGATCTTAGTAATCTCCTTTTTGATTTTCGATGCAGGAATTTCCACCACTTTGTGGCCTGCGCTTTGTGCGTTCCTTACTCTTGTTAGGAAATCTGAAATTGGATCTGTTACCATTTTTCTTTTATAAATTATTGGTTAAAGAACAATCAGTATTGAAAAGACTTGAAGATTAAAATATCAGACTTCAGAAATCTTCGGTCTGATATTTTTATTCTTTAGTATCCTGACAACTTAATTGTCCCGATTTTAATTAGTAATTATTACCAACTAGCTTTTCTTACACCTGGGATAAGACCGTTGTTTGCCATTTCTCTGAAAGTTACTCTGGAAATACCGAACGTTCTCATGTATCCTCTTGGTCTACCTGTCAGTTTACATCTGTTGTGTAATCTTACAGGAGAAGCATTTTTAGGCAATTTTTGAAGTCCTTCGTAATCACCAGCTTCTTTAAGAGCTTGTCTTTTAGCAGCGTATTTAGCAACTAGTGCTTCTCTTTTGCGCTCACGCGCTTTCATTGATTCTTTAGCCATTTCTTAGTTCTTTTTAAATGGTAAACCGAAGTGAGTTAATAATGCTTTAGCTTCTTTATCTGTTTTCGCAGTTGTAACGAAAGTGATGTCCATCCCCTGGATTTTTTTCACTTTGTCAATTACGATTTCAGGGAAGATAATCTGCTCAGTAATACCTAAGTTGTAGTTACCTCTACCATCGAAACCATCCGCTTTGATTCCAGAGAAATCTCTGATACGAGGCAAAGCAGAAGAAGTAAGTCTGTCTAAGAATTCATACATCTGGTTTCCTCTAAGGGTAACTTTTGCACCTACCGGCATACCTTTTCTCAATTTGAAAGCAGCTTCGTCTTTCTTAGAGATCGTACCAACAGCCTTTTGACCAGTGATATTTGTAAGCTCTTCTACAGCATAATCAATGATTTTCTTGTCTGCAGTAGCATCACCTAAACCTTGTGATACAACGATTTTCTCTAATTTAGGTACTTGCATTACTGACTTATACCCGAATTCTTCCATCATTGCAGGAACAATTGTCTCTTTATATGCTTTTTTGGGTCTTGCTATATATTCCATGTGTTATTTAAAATTATAAAGTTTCACCCGTTTTTTTGTTGATTCTTACTTTCTTATCTCCTTCGATTTTGTAACCTACTTTGATAGCTTTTCCGTCTTTACCAACTAAAGCTACGTTTGAGATATGAATAGAAGCTTCTCTTTCAACGATTCCTCCTTGAGGATTTGAAGCTGAAGGCTTAACGTGTTTTTTGATGATGTTAAGTCCTGCAACAACTACTCTAGGGTCTCTTCCTTCTTTCTTGATCACTTCAATAACTTCACCAGTCTTACCTTTGATATCTTTCTTACCAGTAGTAATGATTACGTTATCTCCTCTTTTTATTTTTAACTTTGACATTTCTTTAAAAAATTTTAAAAATTAAAGTACTTCAGGAGCTAATGAAATGATTTTCATATATTCTTTGTCTCTCAACTCACGAGCAACCGGTCCGAAAACACGCGTTCCTCTCATTTCTCCTGCTGCGTTTAGTAATACACAAGCATTGTCGTCGAATTTGATGTATGAACCATCTTTTCTTCTTACTGCTTTTTTAGTTCTTACTACTACAGCTTTAGATACCTGACCTTTTTTTGCGTTTCCTGATGGTGTAGAATCTTTGATCGTAACAACGATTTTATCACCAACTGAAGCATATCTTCTTCTGGTTCCTCCCAGAACTCTGATAACTAGTACTTCTTTTGCACCTGTATTATCAGCAACTTTTAATCTTGATTCTGTTTGTAACATTATTACTTAGCTTTTTCAATGATTCTTACTAATCTCCATCTCTTGCTCTTACTCAAAGGTCTAGTTTCAGAAATTAAAACTGTATCCCCCTCGTTGCACTCATTGTTCTCGTCGTGTGCAGTATATTTTTTCGTTTTCAAAACGAATTTACCGTACATCGGGTGCTTTACTCTTGTAGTCTCGCTAACAACAATAGTTTTTTCCATTTTATTGCTGGAAACCACTCCGATTCTTTCTTTTCTTAAATTTCTATCCATTGTAAAATGAAATTATTGTTTGTTAGTTAACTCAGTATTTAGTCTAGCGATTGTTTTTCTCAAATCTCTGATTTGAATCGGGTTTTCAATTGGGCTGATTGCATGAGCCAATTTCAATTTAGAATATTGAGCTTTTGCTTCAGTTAATTGAGCTTGAATGTCACCCGCGCTTAAATTTTTAATATCAGCTTTTTTCATTGTATTCAAAGATTAAAGAGGTTTAACAAAATCGTTAGCAACGATGAATTTAGTAACTACTGGTAATTTTTGTGCAGCAAGTCTAAGAGCTTCTTTCGCAACTTCGTAAGGAACTCCACCTACTTCGAACATAATTTTACCTGGTTTTACTACAGCTACCCAGTATTCAACAGCACCTTTACCTTTACCCATCCTTACTTCGGCTGGTTTCTTAGTAATTGGCTTATCCGGGAAGATTTTGATCCATAGTTGACCTTCTCTCTTCATATATCTTGTCGCAGCAATACGAGCAGCTTCAATTTGTCTTGCAGTGATCCAAGCCCCCTCAGTTGCTTTGATCCCAAAAGTTCCGTAAGCAAGTTGACTACCTCTTTGGGCATTCCCCTTCATCTTCATCTTGTGAACTCTACGGAATTTGGTTCTTTTTGGTTGTAACATAATTTCTAAATTTTAGATTTTAGATTTTAGATTTTAGATTTTTTTTAATTTTAAAAAAGTAACGGTAATTTAAAATTCAAAATTTCTAATCTAAAATTTTAATTATTATTGTTATTGTTGTTGTTTTTTCTAGGTCTTCTGTTGTCTCTGTCTCCTCCTCTGTTTCCTCTGTCTGACTGACCTCCTTTTTTCTGTTGTCCCACTAGTGGAGAAAGTTCTCTTTTACCGTAAACTTCACCTTTCATGATCCAAACTTTTACTCCTAGTCTACCGTAAGTAGTGTGAGCTTCTGCCCAGTGGTAATCGATATCAGCTCTGAAAGTTGACAATGGAATTCTTCCTTCTTTGAAAGATTCTGATCTTGCCATCTCAGCTCCGTTCAATCTACCAGAGATCTGAACTTTGATACCTTCAGCACCCATTCTCATAGTACTTGCCATTGCCATTTTAACAGCTCTTCTGTAAGAAATTCTGTTTTCAATTTGCTTAGAAATACTATCAGCAACTAATACAGCATCTAATTCAGGTCTTTTGATTTCGAAGATGTTGATTTGAATATCCTTACCTGTAAGTTTCTTCAACTCTTCTTTCAATTTATCAACTTCCTGACCTCCTTTACCGATGATAAGTCCCGGTCTAGCAGTAGTGATTGTAACTGTTACTAATTTAAGGGTTCTTTCAATAAAGATTTTTGAAATACCACCTTTAGATAATCTAGCCTCAAGGTATCTTCTGATTTTGTAGTCTTCAGCGATTCTGTCTCCATAATCGTTTCCACCAAACCAGTTAGAATCCCATCCTCTGATGATACCTAATCTATTACCAATTGGATTTGTCTTCTGTCCCATACCTTGATTAATTTTCTTTATTACCTAAGATTAATGTAACGTGGTTAGATCTTTTTCTGATTCTATACCCTCTACCTTGTGGAGCTGGTCTTAGTCTCTTCAATTGTCTTGCGCTATCCACGAAGATTTCTTTAACGATAAGGTTAGCTTCTTCAATATCCGCACCTTCGTTTTTCACCTGCCAGTTTGCCATAGCAGAAAGAAGTAATTTTTCTAACTTGTTAGAAGCATCCTTCTTAGAATATTTTAGGATATAAAGAGCTTTATCTACCTGCTCTCCTCTAATGATATCAGCAACTAATCTCATTTTTCTTGGAGAAGACGGGCAATTATTTAATGAAGCTTTTACAACGTCTTTGTTAGCTTCTTTTCTTGCGATTGAACTATCTTGTTTTCTTGATCCCATGATTATCTGCTTCCTTTGTTTTTGTTACCACCATGACCTCTGAAAGATCTTGTTGGAGAAAATTCGCCTAACTTGTGACCAACCATGTTTTCTGTAACGTAAACTGGGATAAAAGATTTCCCGTTGTGTACAGCAATAGTTTGTCCTACGAAGTCCGGAGAGATCATAGATGCTCTAGACCAAGTTTTGATAACTGTCTTCTTACCAGACTCTATATTTGCCTGAACCTTCTTATCTAAAGTATGATGAATGAACGGTCCTTTCTTAAGTGATCTTGCCATAATTATTTTCTTTTAGATACGATGTAACGGTTAGACACTTTGTTTTTCTTTCTAGTTTTGTAACCTTTAGCCGGTTTACCGTTTCTAGATCTTGGGTGACCTCCTGAAGAACGTCCTTCACCACCACCCATTGGGTGATCTACTGGGTTCATTACAACCGCTCTTGTTCTTGGTCTTCTACCTAACCATCTGCTTCTACCAGCCTTACCTGATACAGTTAATTGGTGATCTGAGTTGGAAACTGATCCAATCATTGCCATACATTCAGTAAGGATCATTCTTGATTCTCCTGAAGGTAATTTGATGATTGCATACTTACCATCTCTAGACGTCAATTGAGCTGAAGAACCAGCACTTCTTGCTAAAATTGCACCTTGACCAGGCTTCATTTCAACACAAGAAATCACAGTACCTAATGGAATGTTTTTCAACTTCATTGCGTTCCCTACATTTGGTTCTACGCTTTCACCAGAAATTACTTTCTGATCAACTTTGATACCGTTTGGAGCGATGATATATCTCTTCTCTCCGTCAGCATACTCTAATAAAGCGATAAATGCAGTTCTGTTTGGATCGTATTCTACAGTTTTTACAGTGGCTTCAACGTTTGCTTTGTTTCTTTTGAAGTCAATAATTCTGTATTTCTTTTTGTGTCCACCTCCGGTGTAACGCATGGTCATTTTACCTGTTTGGTTACGTCCACCTGACTTTTTAATACCAACTGTCAGAGATTTCTCTGGCTTGTTAGTAGTAATTTCCTCAAAATTGTTTACAATTCTGAATCTCTGTCCCGGGGTGATAGGTTTTAATTTTCTAACAGACATTACTATTATTTATAATTAATAATTAATTTACAGCAAAAATATCGATAACCTCACCTTCAGCAAGTTTGATTACCGCTTTTTTCAATTTGTTTGTCTTTCCTACTTGAAGACCTTTTTTAGTGTACTTTGAAGAAACCTTCGGAGCATAAATCATTGTGTTAACGTCTGCTACTTTTACACCGTAAGCTGCTTCAACAGCTTTTTTGATCTCGATCTTATTCGCCTTAGGGTTTACTAAGAAAGAATAAGTACCTCTTAAATCTGTAAGGTAGTTAGCCTTTTCTGAAATAACTGGTTTAATAATAACTGACATGACTTATTTCTTTAAATTTTCCTGGAATTTTTCAACTGCACCTTCTAAGAAAATGATCTCACCAGCGTTTACTAAATCGTAAGAACTGATCTCATTGAAGTTCATTACTTTAGTTTTAGGTAAGTTTCTTGAAGATAAATACACATTCTTGTTAGCTTCAGGAAGAACGAATAAAGATTTTTTACCGTTAAGTTCCAATGCATTCAATACATTGATGAAATCTTTAGTCTTAGGAGCACCAAAGCTCAAATCTTCTAAAACTTTAATGCTGTTGTCTCTCATTTTCTGAGATAAAACAGATTTTTTAGCTAATCTCTTAAGAGCTTTGTTCAATTTGAATCTGTAGTCTCTTGGTTTTGGTCCGAATACTCTACCTCCACCTCTGAATACTGGAGATTTAATATCACCGTATCTAGCAGATCCTGATCCTTTTTGCTTCTTAAGCTTTTTAGTAGAAGCAGTAATTTCGCTTCTTTCTTTTGCTTTATGAGTTCCTTGTCTTTGTGCAGCAAGGTACTGTTTAACTTCTAAGTAAACCGCGTGCTGATTTGGCTCAATTCCGAATACTGTTTCGTCTAGAGTTACTTTTCTTCCGGTCTCTTTTCCTGATGTATTTAATACTACTAGTTCCATTTTCTGATAATTACATAAGAATTTTTAGCTCCCGGAACAGCACCTTTTACTACTAAAAGATTTTGTTCTTGATCAACTTTTAACACTTGAAGGTTCTGAACAGTCACCTGCTCACCTCCCATTCTTCCAGCCATTCTCATCCCTTTGAATACTCTTGAAGGGTCTGAACCAGCACCGATAGAACCTGGAGCTCTAAGTCTGTTGTGCTGACCATGAGTTGCCTGCATTACACCTCCAAATCCGTGTCTCTTAACAACACCCTGGAAGCCTTTACCTTTTGAAGTTCCTGTCACGTCAACAAATTCTCCTTCAGAGAACAAATCAACTTTTACTTCTTCTCCTACTTTTACTTCATCAACGAATTCTCTGTAGAATTCTACCAATTTAGCTTTAGGAGCAGAACCAGCCTTTTTAAAATGACCAGCTAACGCTTTACCAACGTTCTTCTCACTCTTGTCATCGAAACCTAATTGAACAGCTTTATAACCGTCTTTTTCTAAGGTTCTGACCTGTAAAACCGAGCATGGACCAGCTTGAATAACTGTACAAGGAATGTTTTTCCCTTCTTCGTTAAACAAAGATGTCATACCGATTTTTTTACCAATAATACCTGACATTGTTTATATTATAATAAAATTTATCCTTTATTTTTTCCATTTTCCGGGAGTCTGAAGTGATTTCTAATTCTGATATAGGCACACTACGCTCCTAAAATGAGTGTGCAAATTTATGAATAATTTTGTAACTGACAAATATTTCAATTAAAATATTTTGATTTTTAATCATTTAGATCATTTTTGAAAACAAAACAGGTTTTGAAAAAACGGATCAGATATAAAAAACAGTCTTTTCACTTCAATTGTTAATCCTCACTATTCAAAGTCAACAGCAAGAATCAAATAAAATGCCATAACTATTGGATAATGAAACATTTTCAATATATCACGTCAAAAAAAATGACAGCTACAAGACCGGACATTATGACACCGCCATTATATTCAAATAAAAAAACCTTATGAGAGCATAAGGCTTTATATTTTCAATACTTCATGTTACAGACTACGGAACCAGTTCTATAGGATTATTACGTTTTTTCAGTTTTTCTTTTACCTGATTCTCGGCATCAGAACTAAGATTGAATCCACTTTTGGACATTTCAAGAATAATATTATCCTGACTGTTCTTTAATGCTTTATAATAATCTGCTTTTGCAATCTTTTTTCCGCCTAGTCTTCTTTCCGATATCCACAACGGTTTTTCGTCAGCCAGATTTTTATAACTGATCAGCTCAAATTTATAATGTTTTTTATCATCCTCCATTTCAACAATCAGCCCTGGTAATCCATAAAATTTATAAGGACCATCCGAAACCGGAATATCATTCGTAAACCAGGCTTTATAATTACGTCCTCCATATTTAAGAAGTGCCGCCTGGCAGTTGAGATCACCAATCTTCTTCTTTTGATCAGTGATCATCCATTTGAACCCCGGACTTTCTTCGTATAAAAAATCAGCCCTTATTATTTTGTCATAAAATTCTATTGTATTCTTACTTTGGTCTTTAACAATCCTGAAAGCAAAGTCAGTCTTCGGAATATTCCCCAGGTTAAGATTAGCAACTGAAGATCTATTATTGATCAGATCTGTTGTAATAGAATCTCTTTTGTATGAATTCAAACTCATAAACTGTGATTTCTGTTTTCCTCTTTGCAATATAAAATATTCCTGCCCTATGTTTTCCTTATCCAATGAATCCCGCTGGCTTGTCAGCAAATAAACATACTGAGATTTCACCACATCTAAATTAACAGCCTTCTGACCACTCGCATAACTGAACAGCAATAAAGACAAAAATATAATTCCAAGTTTCTGCATAAAAAACATCAATTTTAATTAATAAAAAAGAGGATACGAAATCCTCTTTGTATACGTTATTTTATCAATAATTAAGGACACAGTAATGCGTCAGCTACAAGAACAACATCTATAATATCTCCCAGAGTTTCTCCACAAGCTGTACCTTGAATCCCACAGGAAAGTGTTGCAGGAACACAGGCAGCAGCCGCTTTTGTCACCTCAGGAGCTTCCGCTTCTACTACAGGTGTACTTTCTGTAATTTCAACTTCAGGAGCGATTGTGTTTGCACTCATCAGACCAGCAACCATCAATGTTGCTACTAAGAATAATTTTTTCATGGTAATATTTTTTAGTTTTTAACTTCACTAAGTAATGAATAAAAAGACAAATAACCAAATTTCTATCAATAAAATTTATAAATAAACATCAAAAACACAAACAATACAACCAATTGATAAATATTTACCAAAACACATTCAACCCTCTACATCAATACAATGGTCATTTCATCACATTAACTCCAATTTCTTCAAGCTTAGCCTGATCTTCAGCTGTGATACCATCATCCGTAATCAGATAATCCACCTGATCCAGTGAAGCAATTTTCCCGAAACCTTTTTTATTTAATTTGGAAGAATCTGCAAGAACCACAGTTTTATCCGCACATTCAATCATCACCTGATTAAGATGCGCTTCGGCAGCGTTGGAAGTACTGATACCAAATTCGAGATCAATTCCGTCTACACCCAGAAAAAGCTTATTGCAGGAAAACTGTTTGAGAATTCCTTCCGAAATAGACCCTACAATGGAAGTAGAGCTTTTCCTCACTTCACCTCCCAACTGAATGACATTAATATTAGGATTATTGCAAAGTTCAATAGCTACCCTCAACGAAGAAGTCAGAACGGTAAGCGGGCCAAAGCTCATCAGCATTCTTGCCAGATAGTGCATCGTAGTTCCAGATGCCAGTATGATACAGTCATTCTCATGAATCAACGAAAGAGCAGCCTTAGCAATAGCCTGTTTTGCATCTACATTTATATTTTCTTTTTCCCCCACATTTTTTTCATAAGCATATCTCACCTGCTTACTTGCTCCCCCATGATTTCTGAAAAGAAGCCCCAGACTTTCGAGATAGTTCAGATCCTTTCGGATCGTAACCGAAGAAACATTTAATTTTTCGCACAAATCCTGAACAAGAACGTGACCTTTTTCATCTAGCTCTTTCAATATTTCATCATGCCTTGGAATTAGCTTTTCCATTTTATTTGTTTCCTCAAAAATACCGCTTTTTTTTATATCTGCATTTTTTATTGTTTGGATAAGAATACAGGTAATCCCATCATCTTCAATCATAAAGGCAATTGTAAATCATAAGTATACCCAATTTTAAAATTTCATTTATTTTCTTTTTGCTTTCATTTTTAATTTATATATTTGAAAACGAAACATAAACGAAACATTTATGAAACGAAACGAAGAACTCAGTAAATTAACCAATGTAAAGGAATGGGACTTTATTGTCATAGGAGGAGGAGCCAGTGGTTTAGGTTCAGCATTAGACGCAGTAAGCAGAGGATTCAAAACTTTATTGCTTGAATCTCATGACTTTGCGAAAGCAACATCCAGCAGAAGTACCAAACTGGTACATGGCGGAGTAAGATATCTTGCCCAGGGAGATGTCGGTCTGGTGAAAGAAGCATTAAAGGAAAGAGGGCTATTGGCAAAAAACGCAGCCCATATCGTAAAAAACCAGTCTTTCATTATTCCTAATTACACCTGGTGGGGCGGAATTTATTATAAAATAGGATTGTCTGTTTACGATTTCCTTGCCGGAAAATTAAGTTTGGGTAAGACAAAATATATCAGCAAATCGAAAACCGTTGAAAAGCTTCCGACTATTGAACAAAATCATTTGATGAGTGGAGTTGTTTACCAGGACGGGCAATTTGACGACGCAAGATTAGCCGTTAACTTAACCCAGACTATTATTGAAAAAGGTGGAACTGCAATCAATTATATGAAAGTGGTTGGCCTTTTAAAAAATGATTCCGGCAAGATCATCGGAGTTACAGCTGAAGATCAGTTTAGCCGGCAGCAGTATCAGATTCACGGAAATGTTGTCATCAATGCAACAGGGGTATTTACCAATGATATTCTTAATATGAACAATCCTAAGCATGGTAAACTTGTAGTACCAAGCCAGGGAATTCACCTTGTACTGGATAAATCTTTCCTGAAGAGCGATGATGCCATTATGATCCCGAAAACCTCAGACGGCAGGGTCCTGTTTGTTGTTCCATGGCATGACAGAGCTTTGGTAGGAACTACGGATACCCTTCTTAAAGATGAAAGTTTTGAGCCCCGTGCTTTGGAGGAAGAGATCAGTTTCGTTTTAAATACCGCAAGACAGTATCTGGCTAAAAAACCAACCCGTGAGGATGTAAAATCTGTATTCGCCGGACTTCGCCCCCTTGCAGCACCTAAAGACGGAAGCAAAAACACCAAAGAAGTTTCCCGAAGTCACAAAGTGATCACCTCTCCTACCGGACTGGTTTCCATCATCGGAGGAAAATGGACAACCTACCGAAAAATGGCTGAAGATACAGTAAACGAAGCCATGAAAATTCACAGACTGGGAAATACTCCTTCTAAAACAGAGCATCTTTCTATTCATGGAAATGTAAAACCTGAACAGGTAGACAGAACGAACCACCTGTACGTTTACGGATCTGATATCCCGGCCATCAAAGCTTTACAGGATAGCAACCCACGCTATGCCCAAAAGATTCATCCGGATCATCCGTTTACTGTGGCGGAAGTTGTATGGGCAGCAAGAAATGAAATGGCAGAAACTGTTGAGGATATTCTGGCAAGAAGAGTACGTCTTTTATTCCTGGATGCAAGAGCTGCTATAGACAGCGCTCATAACGTAGCAAAAATCATTGCTGAAGAAAAAGGACATCCTGAAGAATGGGCCCAAAAGCAGGAAAGCGAATTCATTGATCTGGCAAGAGGTTATTTATTAACACCTTATTCACCGAAAGTCATTAACCTAAATTAACACTCTATATAATATGAATGAAAAATTAATTCTCGCTTTAGACCAGGGAACAACCTCTTCCAGAGCGATTCTATTCAACCACAGCGGAGAAATAAAATATCTGTCTCAGAAAGACTTCAGACAAATCTTTCCTACCCCGGGATGGGTAGAACACGACCCGAATGAGATCTGGTCTTCACAAATCTCCGTAGCAGCAGAAATCATAGCAAAAGCAGGAATCTCCGGATTGGAAGTAGCCGCTATCGGTATTACCAACCAGCGGGAAACTACAATTGTCTGGGACAAAGAAACCGGAGAACCTATCTACAATGCCATCGTATGGCAGGACAGGAGAACATCAAAATACTGTGATGAACTGAAAGAACAGGGACATGCTGAAAAAATAAAAGAAAAAACCGGACTTGTACTTGACGCTTACTTCTCAGCTACAAAACTAAAGTGGATTCTCGATAATGTAGAAGGAGCAAGAGAAAAAGCTGAAGCCGGAAAATTATGCTTTGGAACGGTTGACACCTGGCTGGTATGGAAACTGACCCGTGGTAAAATGTTTATTACCGATGTATCTAATGCCAGCAGAACCATGCTTCTGAACATTCACTCCCTTGAGTGGGATAATGATTTGCTGGAATTATTCAATATTCCGAAAGCAATTCTTCCTGAAGTAAAGCAAAGCAGTGAAGTATACGGAGAAACAGCCACTACCCTGTTCTCTACTAAAATTCCGATTGCAGGAATCGCAGGAGATCAGCAGGCAGCCTTATTCGGGCAGATGTGTACCTCTCCGGGAATGGTAAAGAATACCTATGGAACGGGATGTTTCTTATTGATGAATACAGGAAAAGAAGCCGTCTCTTCTAAAAACAACCTTCTGACTACTGTGGCATGGAAGATCAATGGTGAAGTTAATTACGCATTAGAAGGAAGTGTATTTGTAGGCGGAGCAGCTATTCAGTGGCTGAGAGATGGGCTTAAATTAATTGATTCTTCTGAACAGGTGAATGAATTGGCAGCATCTGTTGAAGATAATGGCGGTGTTTATTTTGTTCCGGCTCTTACAGGGCTGGGAGCTCCTCACTGGGATCAGTATGCAAGAGGAACCGTGGTGGGAATTACAAGAGGAACCACAGACGGACATATTGCCAGAGCTACTCTGGAAGGAATCGCATTCCAGGTGTATGATATTGTGAAGGCTATGGAGGCGGATTCAGGAAGAGAAAGCCTTGAACTGAGAGTAGATGGTGGTGCTTCGGCCAGTGACCTGCTCATGCAGATCCAATCTGACCTGTTCGGCTTTAAAATCACAAGACCAAAAACGTTGGAAACTACAGCCCTTGGTGCGGCTTATCTTGCCGGTCTTGCTGTAGGATACTGGAAAAGCATAGATGAAATACAGGCTCAATGGATCATAGACAAAGATTTCCATCCCAAACTGGAAAGGGAAAAGGTGGAAAAAATGGTACATCTATGGAACAGAGCTGTATCACGTTCTCAAAACTGGATCGAAGATTAACTCCCTGACCTTAAAAAAACTCATATGACACCATTTATCGCAGAATTAATAGGTACAGCACTTCTTATTTTATTAGGAAACGGCGTTGTAGCAAATGTTGTATTAAAAGATACCAAAGGAAATAATTCAGGCTGGATTGTAATTACCACTGCATGGGCACTGGCCGTTTTTATCGGGGTAACTGTTGCAGGGCCTGTAAGCGGGGCACACCTGAACCCGGCTGTAACCATTGGCCTGGCAACGGCGGGAAAATTCTCCTGGGACCTTGTTCCTTCTTACATCGCAGCCCAGATGATGGGTGGGATGATAGGCGCATTTCTGGTATGGCTGTTTCATAAGGATCATTTTGCAGTTACAGAAGATGAAGGAGCCAAACTGGCCTGTTTCAGCACCGGCCCTGCCATCAGAAAAACATCATCCAATCTTATCAGTGAAATTATTGGGACTTTTGTTCTGGTATTTGTGATCTTTTATTTTTCAGATCCCAGCATTTCACTTCATGCAGATCCGTCAGCGAAAGTAGGGCTTGGCTCTGTAGGAGCCATTCCGGTTACCTTCCTTGTCTGGGCAATCGGACTATCTTTAGGAGGAACTACGGGATATGCTATCAATCCGGCAAGAGATCTCGCTCCAAGAATCATGCATGCTATTCTCCCTGTAAAAGGCAGTAGCGACTGGGGATATGCATGGATTCCCGTAATAGGACCTGTAACAGGAGCTGTTATCGCCGCTCTTTTATATGGATGTTTAAGCTAAAAATTTAGATTATTTAACGCAAAAGCCTTATGAGACAAATCGATAAGGCTTCCATTAAACGCTTTGCGAGTCATGGCGTGGTGGGTTTTGCGTATTGAATTCATATTTAACTAAAAAAAGAATGCAAATGATGAAAATCTTTAAGGCAATTTTCCTGATGGTATTAGGCACAGGAAGATTATTTTCTCAGGAAAGCGGTGAAGACAAACAAACCAAAGAAAGCAGACTTAACTTTACTGCCAATATCCAGAACAATCACTTGTGGAGAGGGCTGATCATTACAGATAAACCAGTGGTCATGGGAAACCTTTCTTATGCTCTTGATGCAGACAAGAAATGGAAAGCGGGAATCTGGGGAGCTTCTGCTCTTGCCGATGACAAGGACAACACCCATTATAAAGAGATCAATTATTATATCCAGTATTCTGACGGACGTTTTTATATCGGATTATGGGATCTTTACAATTCAAGGAATATCAATACTGCAGTGGCGGCTGATGACATTTTCAGCTACTCTCAAAGAAGAACAGCCCATATCATTGATCTGAGGACCAATTATACTTTCGGGCCTGCTTTTCCCATTAATATTGAAGCTGATATTATGCTATACGGAGGAGCCAATGCAGGGGAGGTTATTCTGGAACCGGACGGAAGCTATAAAAAGAACAGGTATTCTACCTATATTCAGGCAAGCTACCCTGTGATCAGTGGACAAAAAGTAAATCTGGATGCCTTCGTAGGTGCAGGATTTTCATTGAATGGCAACACTTTTTTATATGGCAATGGAAAAAATAATTTTGACATCGTCAATGTAGGTGTAAAAGCCGGAAAGGTTATTAAAATCACAGACCACTACAGCTTACCTGTTTCCATGATGGCCATGTGGAATCCTTCTAATAAGTACGCAAGGATCCAGCTGGCGGCGACTGTTTTTTAATTCTGCTTTAGCCGAATGATATAGACCACTCCCCCGGGAGTGGTTTTTGTATATTGGAAACCACCCCGTCAAATCATAGATCCCCCCTCCGGCGGAAGGGAATGGTAATACAAATTGCAGATATTGATTGTGATAGAAGTTTGATATTACAGATTTAACTTTAATCACCGGGATTTTACGGTTTACAGATTGGGTAAATATTTTTAATTTTGAAAAAAAAATTCATGAAAAAGATTTTCAGTTTACTCATTCTTTGCATCAGTATTTTATCTTTTGCACAGGTAAAGGCTCCTTTTACAGGATACAGAAGTTTTGATATTATGAAAGGATATAGTGGTACGGGCACCCCTCATTATTATCTGGATGTGAAAAAAAACGGGGATGTCTTTTTTGGATATGTACAGGTAAACCAGGCGAACCAGGAGGAAACCAAGGAGGAAATAAATGCAGGAAAATATGCTCCCAATAAAGTACTGAAAGTACAGTTCAAAAAATACAAAGAAACTTTCCTTGTAAAATTTGACAAGAATAAAATCTTTATGACAGATGAAAAAGGAAATGTCCTGAATCTGGAAGGTTGCTGTTCTGCCAGGGAAAGCATAGATAAAGAGACCTGCACCTGCGAAAGTGAATTGTATGAATAACGATATAAAGCCACTCCTTTAGGGGTGGTTTTTGTATATTGGAAACCACCCCGTCAAATCATAGATTTGCTACTCCTTCAGCGGAGGGGAATGGTAATACAAATTGCAGATATTGATTGTGATAGGAGTTTGACATTACAGATTTACCTTTAATCACCGGGATTTTACGGTTTTGAGGGTTGGTAAATATTTTTAATTTTGAAAAAAAAATTCATGAAAAAGATTTTCAGTTTACTTATTCTTTGCATCAGTATTTTATCTTTTGCACAATCGCAAGCACCATTTACGGGAAAAAGAGATTTCAATATTGAAACCGGAGAGGAAGGTTCGGGAACACCGGCCTATTATCTGGATGTGAAAAAGAACGGGGATGTACAGTTTGGATTTATTCAGGTAGATCCGGAAACCGGGAAGGAGACAAAAGAAGTCATCAATGCCGGGAAGTATAATCCGAAGGTGATGAAGGTTCATTTCAAAACCTATAATGAAACCTTTTACGTAAAATTTGACAAAAAGGATATTTACCTTACCGATGCGAAGGGAAATATCAAAAAATCAGATGGCTGCTGCCCGGAAATGAATCAGAAGAATTGTGACTGCAAGAGCATTTTATATCAATGAAAGCAGTAAGATTTCTATTCATTCTGTTCCTCATTGTTTCATGCAGCAGGAAAGAGCAACATCCTTATACCTTTTATTATTGGAAAACCAATCTGAAACTTGACCGGGAAGAAAAAACGGTACTGGATAAAGCGCCGGTGCCTTTTCTCTATACAAGATTTTTCGATGTTGACAAAATCGGGGGAAAATTTCAACCTGTAGCCGTGATCACGAAAGATGCCAGTTTTCAGACCGACAAACAAATTGTACCGACTGTTTTCATTACCAACCCTACTCTTTTGGGGATCAGCCCGGATGAGATTACATTTCTGGCAGAAAGCATTCATCATTTGGTTCAGAAGAAAGCGGAAGAATATCATTTAAAGATCAATAATGAAATTCAGATCGACTGTGACTGGACGGCAGGTACCCGGGAAGATTATTTTAAATTTCTAAAGGAGCTGAAAAGGGTCTCAGGAAAAGAGATTACGTGTACCTTGCGCCTTCACCAGGTAAGAGATAAAAAAAACACCGGGATTCCTCCTGTAGAAAAAGTATACCTGATGTGCTACTCTACTTCCTCACCTCTGGAAAAATCAGATAAGAATTCTATCCTGGATGTTGGCACCCTGAAGAGCTATCTTTCAAAACTGGAAGATTATCCGATTAAAAAAATTGAAGTTGCACTTCCTGTTTATTCATGGGGAATTGTCACCAATCATCTGGAAAAGCACAAACTCATCAACGCCCTTTCTAAAAAGGATCTCGATAATCCCAATTTTAAAAAGATTTCATCTGAAGAAATTGAAATTATGAAAGATGGATTTTACTTCGGAAATTATTTAAATAAAGGATTTAAGATCAAGGTGGAGGAAATTTCAGAAGAACAGCTTGAAGAAGTTATTCGCTATCTGCAGAAAAAAATCCCACACTTTAATATCATTTATTATCAATTAGATAGTAAATTTGTGTCAGACAGAAAATTTTAAATCTCCTGCAGATTAAGACAGCCCTTTCATCCCAATTTACGAAAGTGTCTGCCCGATATTGTAATCATAAACTATTATATTAAACTAAAAACACAACAAACCCTATGAAAAAGTATCTTCTTTCACTTGCGGTTGTATCTCTTTTCTATACACAATCAGATGCCTGTGCGTGGTCTGACCCAGATTATGAATATTTTAATCTCTTTACACAGAGTATTATCCGGGATAAGTCTTATCTTCCTTTCCTGCACAATTATTCTTCAAGATTCTACAGCGGATACAATGCTGCTCTGATTCCTGATGATAATATTGAGACCTGGAAGAAATTCTTTAACAATCAGCTGAGCTATACGGAAACACAAAATCTGGTATACAAACTGAGTATGAATGATCTTAATGCGTTAAAGAACGGTACTCCCGGCAACCCGCTTTTACAAAAACTTGGCACCGGGTTTTATCATAAATACAAAGAAGGAATTGATTATCTGATTGAGGCCAAATATCTGGAACCTTATATGAGCATCAATTATGTGGAAAGTGAAAATTCATTTTACTATGACAGAAGTAACAATAGTAAAGATGCTACTTCACTGGATTACAATAAAACAATTGCAGCTTTAACTTCATTATATCATGCCGCCAGAAATCCTGAAATCAAACAGCGTTACGGATATCAGCTTGTACGTTTCAATCATTATACGAGAAATTACGATGCTGCCCTGCAGGCATTCAAAACTTATATAGAGCCTATTAAACTGAAAGGAACGGTTTACTTCATGGCTTTGGATCAGCTGGCCGGAGCCCAGAGAGGTCTGGAAAAGAACAGTGATGCCAACTGGAACTTCTTCCAGGTATTCATGAACCGTAAAGACCGTAAGGAGTCTGCTTTTATTTCTATGAAGCTTTCAGATACTGCTTCCTTCAGCAATATCATGAAAAGAGCGGGTACGAATGAGGAGAAAAATATGGCATATTTCCTTTTAGGCTATGAAGATTTCAATAATCCTATTCCTATTATGGAAAAGATGTATGACATCAATCCGGATTCCGAGATCCTGAAGGTATTGGCGGTAAGAAGCATCAACGAACTGGAAAGAAGTTATCTTCCGACTTATTATTATACTGATGCCGCTTCCGGAAAAGTATCTGTACAGAGAGGGAAAGCTGATACCAAGGGTTCAGCAGATCCGCAAAAAGATAAAGCCAATCAGGAGGTAAAGGAAGAAAAGGTTTCTTTCTGGCAGAAAATCGTAAGGTTTTTCAAAAATCTTTTCGGAGGCTCCAAGTCTGATAAATCCGGCAGTGAAGCAAAGGCTGACCAGAGTGATGATGAATTATTCAGCAATCCGGACCGGATTCCTTTCTATACAAGAACGGGGTATTACTATGATGAAAAGACAAAGGACTATCTGGATGACCTTGAAAAATTCACTGAGAAGACCAAGGAAAAATCCAAAGATGAATACTGGCAGATTGCGGATGCCTATCTCAAGTTCCTGAAAAAAGACTATAAAGGAAGTTCTGAAATCCTCAATGACATTAAAACCACCAACCCGGAATACCAGGAAGAGATCAAAAGGATGAAAGTGCTGAACGATATTGTTTCCCAGCCCAAAATAGATGCTGCCTACGAAGATCACTTAATGAAAGATTATGCTGAGTATTTTGTAGAGAAAAAGGTAGAAAAAGACACCGCCAATGTCAATGATTATGATTATTATGGCGATGCCCCTTCTACTGCTGATTTCCTTAAAGACGTTCTTGCCAACCGATACTTCCTTCAGGGAGAAGACGGAAAATCATTCCTGATGAATAATAAGCTTTCTGATCTTCAGTACAATCCTAACTCCAGTTTGGTAAAAAGTGTGGAAAACTTCTACAGAAAAACCAACAAAACGCAGTTTGAACAGCAGATCATTGCTAAAAATATGGACAGTGTAGGGAATATTGAGGCCTTCTTTAATACCATCTATGGTGACAGGGCCATGAGGCTTGCCAATTTTGAAAAGGCCAAATCTTATTACGAAAAAGCACAGCAGTTTGCAGGAATTCCGAGAGTGAATTATGACTGGTCTGAAAAAGAAGGTCAGATCATTACTCCAAAACAATATACACCTGCAGAATACGATGGTTATGATAATATTTCCAGCCTGGTTTTTGGTCATAATGTATGGGAAAGCTTCGGAAGTCCGGAAGCGGAAAGTATGAAAGCCGAAAACTATGCAAATTTCCCTTTCATTAAGGAGAATATGAATAAACTGACATTGTGTGACGCATTAATCCAGCTTAAAAAGATCGGAAACGGAAATGACGAAAAAGCAGCGAAGGCCAACCAACTGATCGGAAATCTGCTTTATAATACGTCTATTCTGGGATATTACCGACAGCTGTTTGTAATGGACATTGATAATAGCAACGGAGGGAAATACAATTTCTGGAACACGGACCGTACTAATCCTTACAAATATTATTATAAAAACTTCCTGGACACTTCTTATATTGAACCTGATAATTTTGACCTGGCCATCGGTTATTACCAGAAAGCCCTTAAACTGTCCGGCAATAAGGAGGAAAAGGCAAGAATCCTGTTCCAGATGGCAAGCGCCGAGCAAGGTAAATATTACCAGTATGAAGCAAAAGCTCCGAAAGATTTCGATTATTCTGATCCGAAATGGTCTGAAAAAGAAGATGCCCGCCAGAAAGAAATGGATAATCTTAAAAATCAGAAATACAGGACATATTTTGCACAGCTGAAAGCCCAGTATTCAGATACGGAAACCACAAAAAATCTGATGGGAAGCTGTTCTTATTTTAGTTATTTTATGAGGTAATAGTAGCAAACAGGCTTTTTATCGCAACTACAGAAAACCTTTCTCAAAAAGGAAGGTTTTTTTGTAAAAAAGCTTGAATTTTGAACCTGAAAATTTAAAATACTAATCCATGAAATCAACAAGTCTTGTAGAAAAAGGCAACAAACCCCACCAGCAAACGAAAAAGCAGACCGCTCATCATTCGGATCTTAGTAAAGAAGCGCTGTATAAAAAACTCAAAGAAAGCTTAGAAAGAACCGGCAATATCAATCATCCTGAGACTAAAAAGATTGAAAAAGACAATATAAGGATATTAAGTATTGATCAGATGCGCCAATATAACGATTTGAAATCGAGAACGTTTCAACCAGATGGTTCACTAAAAAAAAGAAATTGTGGTACCTGTGGTAGAAAAGAATCTAGTGACCAAAAGAATTATAGGCTTAAATATCAAGGAATTGCTTCAGCAGCTGATATACTTTCTCAGGGGAGACTTTCTCGTGAACAATCAGATAAAGAAGTTGATCCATATTCGCTATTTTATCAATGGGTATATGGAAAAGGTAAAGCCGTTAGAAACTTTGATGAAAATTCTAAAATGGGAAAACAATTCTTACGAATTGATGAAATACACGATGGAATCGAAAAGCTTGTGGAGAGTTATAGAGATAAAGGTACCAGAAGCAGGGATGTCAGCCGAAATAATCCTGTAAAATTTAATACAGGAAATCAGTGGCTGGATGATAAAAAATATATGGCTGATGCTTTAAGCACCATTGTTTCTAATCCAACAAGTACATTTCATGGAAGTTTTAATGCAACGGCAAGTATTATAAAAGTGGATCTTGGCAATCTTGTAGATACTTATACTGTAAAAGTAACTTGTACAGATCTTATGGGCGCAACATCGGGTACCAGAAATCCTCCGGTTAAAGGTAAATATTCCGGCAAAGCTACGATTCCAAACAACTATTATGGTACCAATGGATATATGAGAACAATACAAGTCAACTATAATCTGAAAACCACAATATATAGGCCTGCTATCTCAAGACAAGTTTCTAATTTATTCAAATAAAAACATAATAACTTAATAAATAATATGAAAAATAATACGTTTGTAAAGCTTGTGTTAATACTACTATTTTCTATCGGTTTATTCAGCTGTAACTCTTATAGTGAAAAAGATGCAAAAAAATACTTACCCGGTCAATACTTATATACATTTCCATCAGGAGAGGCTTCAATACTAAAAGTTAATTCAGACTTTACATTTAATAATAAAGTTTATTCCAAAGATAAAAGCCAGGTATTATATGAAACAAATGGAACCATTGAAGTAGATGGGAGACACATTACATTTAATAATTTTTTATTGTTTACTGATCACAATGAATCGGAGATGATATTCTCAAAACCTCTTGTGGGTGATTCACCAAACGGTTATTGGGAAAAACCAAAAAATGATAAAGATGTTTTAGAAATTATATATAACGCATATAATTTCATATTCAAAAAAATAGAATAATGATGTTAATCTAAAGTTTGTGCCGCCTTTTTGCTGTTCAAGATTGAATGGATAAAATAACTACCCAATTCGGAAGTTTCTGATATTTCAAAAATATCAATACATTTACAAATACAGTAAAAGGCTATTCTAAACTTTGGAAGAACTCTTTGCTGCAGCTACAGGAATCATCACTTAAAAAACAAGGAATTCTCCCGGAAAAAGGCGAATTTTGAACCTGAAAAACTAATAAATATGAAATCAATAAACCCTGTAGAAAAAGGTATTAAACCTCACCAGCAAACGCAACGGCCAACGGCTCATCATTCGAACTCCAGTATGGAAATACTGTTTAAAAAACTTCAGGAAAGCCTGGCAAGAACCGGCAATATTAATCATCCTGAGACTAAAGAGGTTGAAAAAAGTTTTATGACCACTTTGAATGTTGATCAGATGCGTACTTATCTGGATATGAAATCGGGAATGTATACCTCACAAACTATTACACCTGATAACTGGCCATATCCAATTTACATAAGAGCATTTGCTCCATTTAAAACTTTCGGAAAAGGTTTTGACGGAGATGGAGAAAACAGAGGATATACAACTTCATTGAACGCTACTTCCAGATTAAGTCAAAGCTATATTATGGATCCTTCCACGCATAAATATACCAATTTAGTAACAAAATCAGATCCGTCACACCATCCTTGGTTTGGAACAAAAACAGCTTCAGATGATAAAGGAAGTATTACTGATTTTGTCTATAAGGTTAATAAAGATGGTAGCAATACAATATCATGGACTTCAACAATGGCAGGACATAATCCGCTGATACCAGCCTCACCCGATATAGATGTTAAAACTAAATTTTCATTAACGGAGAATACTAAAACGGGGACTTTGGATATTATGGCACAACAATTCGGAGACAGATTTCCAGCGGCTGAGACCTTTATTCAAGACACTAAAGGAAATGCCTTGTTTATTGGGGTGAGTCCATATGATGGTAACCCTTATACAAGTTTACCCGGAGATAATGACAGACCTATGATGACGGCTAATTTCACTGTTAATATTGATAAAAATGGAGTATTCACCGGTATAAAAATGGGTAGCACTATATTTAGTATACAAGAATGGAATAAAATGATGCAAAGCACTCCACTGAATGTTGATGATAAGGATAAATCAGAAAAAGGAGGATCATTTGGCGGAAGAGGGGCAGGAAGACGTTGGTAATAACAATTTAATTTATGAAAAATATAAAAACCTTATTATTATTAATTGTATGTATGTTAATAATAAGCTCATGTACAGAGCAAAGACCCGAGCCTGAAATATACCTGATACCTCATGGCTATAGAGGAAAAGTTAATATAATTTTTAATCAGTTAAAAGGGCAGGAAATTACTTACGAAGGAAATAAAAAAGTATATAAAGTTCCTGAAAATGGGATACTTTTAGTAAAAGTTAAACCTAAATATGGCTTTATAAAACATGAATATTATTTTGTTGATTCTTTAGGTAACAGAGCCCCGATTAATATACTTTTTGATAATCATAAAAATACAAAAGAGATAGGGATATATAGAGATGGTACTGTTGGAACATATGGCAATAATGACCAAGACTTAAAATTTCAGGAATTCTATGTAACGGATAAACAATCTTTAGATAAATATTTTTCCGTTCAATATAATAATGATTTTTTAAAAACTGTTAAACAAATTACGGGAACTGAGTTTTAAGTTCTTCACATTTGCCCGAGTTTATCACTATGCTTACACGTAGAGAATACTATCTTGTACGACTACAAGAAGGCTTTCTTTGTGGGGGCAAATGTTTTCTATGGCAGAATATCTTTGAATCATTTTTTAATGCTAAAGTTGCAATAGATTGTAGAAAATATAATCTACGTTAGCTCGGCTACTACTTATAATCAAGTATTTTCCATTTGCAGAATCTCCTCTTTATTGCTGTTTTTTCTGCAACCATTCTTCATGCTTTCTTTTGAAGAACTCATACTTATAATCCTGGTTTCTCTGTGCTGCATCAATGGAGTGCGAGGTATGAATGTCTGAATCTTTTTTGGCAAGTTCTGCCAGTCTTTCATAATAATGATGAAGCTGATCCAGTTCTTCTTCTGTAAGGTCTTCTATATCTACGATCCTGTTGCTTGCTTTTTCATGGGCTGCAAGAATCTCATTAAGCTTTATCTGTATTGCTTTTGAATCTTTATTCTGTGCTTTCTGAATAAGGAAAACCATCAAAAAAGTAATGATGGTGGTGCCTGTATTGATCACCAGTTGCCAGACTTCTGAATAATCAAAAAAAGGCCCTGTTATTGCCCAGACAATAACAATAGCCATTGCTCCTAAAAACGCAGCCGGACTTCCGGTAAATTTCACGGCCCAGTTTGAAAACTTTTCAAAAAAGTTATGATTCTTATGCTCCATAATATAAGTGATTTGGAGAATAAATGTATAAAATTAACCTGAACCGTGAGTAAAGAATAGTAAAAATGAGGTATGAAAAACAGAAAAGCAATGTTTTTACTTCGTTTTTCTGAACCTGTGCCACCAGATCAGAAATCCTGTAACCGGCAAAGAGCATCCGATAAGGGAGACCAGAAAATATAGAATGATACTTGGCAGCCCCATAATTTCCCCGGTATGCAGAGGTTTTGCCAGAGAGGTGAATTGTTTATTCAAAGGTTTGTCAGAAAATAACTCTTTGGTCTTGAAGACTCCTGTTTTATCAAAGGTAACTTCATCAGGCAACATCATTCCCAAAAGGTTATGGGTATTGGTCTTGATCACCACATATCTCGGATTATCTTTATTGGGAAGCTCTATACTTGTTACAGCGGTATAAGGCAGATGCTGATCGGAGTTTTTCAAAATCCGGGCAATAGAAGCGGAAGCGGCATCTTTCAGGTTTTTCTTCTCATCCTGTTTCTGAAGCATATCTTCAAGAAGTCCGCCGAAAGCATCATCTTCATCATCTTTCTCTTTTGAAATATGATCTATGGAAGATCCTCCAAGACTTACAATAAGTGCATTTTTCACCCATGGATAGGTCACATACAATCCCGTCACTGCAATAAAGAACAGCATAAGGAAAGTATAAAAACCAAGTGTATTATGAAGATCATGATTGACACGCTGAAATTTTGCTTTCCACATGACCGTCAGTCCCTGCTTTAAAAACTTCAGTTTCTTAGGCAGCCAGAGAATAAGACCGGAGATCAGCAGAACACAGAACATCAGTACTGCAGCTCCCACAATCTGCCTGCCGGCATTTCCCATCATCAGGTTTCTGTGCAGGTCAAGAACCACTTCAAAGAATCTGCCTGAACCGACTTCCGGCTGTCCCAGAATTTCTCCCGTATACTGGTTATAATAGGCACTTTTATCCAGCTGATTTTCACGGTATCCGATGACATAGCTTTTTCCTTTATCATCAGGAATCAGCAGGGAAGTAAGCTCTTTGTTCTGCTTCAGCAATTCAGCCTGGATCAGGTCCGGATTTTTTACCTTAACTGATAGCGGGCTGATATATACTTTATCCCTGTTACTTAAATCCGTAATCTGGTTTTTAAAAGCATACAGACAACCGGTGAGGCACATTATAAAAACAATTATACTAGATAAAAGCCCCAGCCACAGATGCAAAAGCCACATCAGGTATTTGGTAACCGATTCGTTTTTCCTTCTTTTTCTGTAAAGACTTTTAAATAATGTTTTCATCCGGGTCTTAATGACAAAAACATTAAGACCTTTGACGATCTTAATGTTCTTTAAATTAAAATTAATATGAATGTTTAAAGTTATTTTCTTCCTTTGAACTGTACATCCTTCACAATTTCTTTGAATTTTGTATAGTGCTCAGGCGTCAATGCTTTCTGAATAGCCGCTTTTCTCTGGGCATCAAATTTTTCCCAGTATTCTTTAGCAAGATCATTGTTCCCGTGGTATACATCATGGGCATCATTGAAGGCTTTTTCAAAGGCATCATTAGCAGCGTTCACCACTTTGAATTCATCTTCTGAAAGCTGGGCTTCTGCTTTTATTTTTTCTAAAAGAGCATTATCATATCTAGGTCTCTTTCTGGAATTTTCATCCACAAACTTTTTGAATCTTTCCATTTGAGGGCCATCCAGCACTTTTGCCATTTCAATAGCTTGCTGTGCTCTCAGTTCTTCTCCTTTAATTCCCAATGCAACACGGTCCATATTCCCACCCTGTGCCTTTGCTGCCTGGTAATTCTGTTCCTGCAGGTCCTGATACTTTTTCGTGATCTCATCGAAGCTCTTCACCTGATCCGGGGTAAGCTGTACTTCAGTTTTGAACTGATTATAATCGATTCCCTTTTTCTTATCTCCTGAACATGACATTGCAACTGCTCCCAGAGCTAATGCAAAAAATACTGTTTTTACTCTTTTCATTATTGATGATTTGTTGATTAGAATTTATAGTTCACCTGTACGGCAAAGTTTCTTGGCTGAATCTGATCGATGTATCCACCTCTGAAATAAGAGTTATACCCTACACTATCAAAAATATTGTTGAAGAACCCTCTAAGACCCAAACCATTTTTGAAAGAATATCCTATCTGAGCATCAACTGTAGTATATTGTGGCATAAAGAAAGGTTTTTCACCAGGCTGAGTTCCGTTTACATGGCCGTTATCTGTATTGGAATAGGTTTGTTTATAATCATCCACAGGTCTTTCTCCCACAAAATAAATTCCCGCACCTACATCAAGACCTGTAAGAACTCCTGTATCAAATTTATAGTTCAACCATGCATTGGCAGAGTGCTTAGGGGTATTAATAGGAGCTGAACCGTTAACAAATGACGGACTGTCTTCATATTGAGCATCAACATAAGCCCAGCCTGTCATCACCTGAAGGTTGGGAAGAATTTTACCTATCAACTCAACTTCAACACCCTGTCTTTTCAAATTACCTGCAAGCGCATATTTTCCTGTTGGGTTTCCTGCATTAAGGAGCTCATATGATAAATTATCTGTTTTGATATCAAATAATGTTACGTTAAATCTCAATCTTTCATTTAGCCAATCAGATTTAATTCCCGCCTCCCACTGTTTTGTTGTGGATGCGCCTACTGTTCCTCCGCTGAATAGTACATTGTTTGAACTTCTCAAAGCCGTGGTACTTGTATATGACCCAAATATGTTCATATTTTCAATCGGTGAAATCATAATTCCTAAGGAAGGGTTCCAGGCATAATCTTTTTCTTTATCTGATCCGATTAATCTGCTATAACGAACACCAAGGTGAGCTTTAATATACTTATTGAAAGTAATAACATCCTGTGCCATTAATCCCATAGTAGGAGCTACTGTATTAATCGCATTAGCTGTGGATAAATCAATATTAATATTATTAGGAAGAATATTATTAATATCATTCAAAACATTGATCTGATCTACATCTTTAGCTTTATATGAAGTGGTTGTAACATTCGATTCTTTCCAATCAAAGCCTACCTGGAATGTATGCTTCATAAAGCCGGTCATCACATCTGCACCAATAAAGTCAAATTGAAATACTTTATTCAAGTCTTCTCTGTCAGATCTGGTCAGGGTTCTGTTACGGAACTCCGTAGGATTATCTCTTTTTAAAGGAGCCAAAGCTGCACCTACAATTTCAGTCTGATATGTTGAGCTCATGTATGCAGCTCTTAATTTTAATTTATCAGTTAGCTTTCGTATTACAGTAGTTGAAAAATTGAATGTTTCAGTTTTTGCATTATCTGTGGAAAATCCAAGGAATTTTCTTCCCGTCATTTTGTAGATAGCTTCTTTATCTCCTTTCGCAAGGTTTACTGTTCCCCTGTCTGGTGTCGTATTATTATGCATATAATCCATTTCCACTATAATTTCCGTTTTATCGTCCGGACGAATGGCAATTGATGGATTTACATAAATACGTTCTGTATTAATAAATCTTCTGAAACTATTATTATTTTGATAAGCGGCATTTAATCTTACCGCTACTTTTCCCTGGGTATCCAATACTCTTTGGAAATCAACTGTTGGTCTATAGAAATCCCAACTTCCATATCTGAAACCTACATTGGTCTGATTAATAAACTTAGGAACTTTAGTAACTACATTAATGACACCTCCGGCAGATCCCAGACCATCCCCTATTCCTTGTGTAACAGCAGCAGATCCTTTAATAATCTGGATACTTTCTATCCCCTGCATATCAGTAAGCATACCAGCGGTACGGAAATCTGAATCCATCTGTACTCCGTTTTTTAAAACCGGAACTCCTCTGTATCCTCTGATAGACATACTTTCTCTAGTTCCTCCATAGCTGCCGAATTGAGTAACACCCGGGACATTTTTTGCAACATCGGTAACAGTGAGTCCTCCTAAATCTTCAATTACTTTATGGGAGATCACAGAGATACTCTGAATCTGATCTCTGGTTTTTAACGGCAATCTTGTAATTGCTTCTAAACCTTGCGGCTGTTTTTTTCTTTCACCAAATAATTCTACTTCGTCAATTTCTTTCGACTTCTTAATAGAATCATTTACCTTCTGTGCGTTTACAAAAACCCCACCCAATACAAGCAGAGAAAAGGATACTACTTTATTCATCTGATAATTTTTTACAAAAATATTATTTTTATTAATTCTAAATAAATTATAAGGTCTGATATATCTCACATTTCCCACATTTAATCACAAAAAATCCCTCTTCGGAAAAAAGAGGGATACTATCTGTACGCTGTTTGGATTCTATCTTAGATTCAAAGGATACTTTACGGCTTTATCAATTTCGATAGGATTGTTTTCTCTGAGCATCATTTTTCTTCTTTCATCGGACATTCCTTTTAACTGATCCAGGCTTTTTATCTGCACGCCCAAAACATAATAGGTGTTGTCAGGATTGGTATTTGATTTAAATGCTTCTGCAACATCATGCAGAGGGTCATTGTAGAGCTCCAGCTGTTTTTTGGCAATAGTCTTTTCATTCACAGCAAGAGGCTTCTTTCCGCCAAAACTATCCAGGAACGGTGTTGCATAGGTCTTGGGAAACTTCATGCTTTTAGCCAGTTTAAAAATATAATTCTTATCAGTATCTTCTATTTCAAAGATAAGACCCGGAAGCCCACGGAACTTATAAGGTCCTTCGCTTAAGCTGATATCTTTACAAAACCAGGCGATCCATTGTCTTCCTCCAAAATCTGTTGTTGCTTTCTGCAAATTATACTGCCCTTCAACTTTTGTATCACTGAGCAGTTTCCAGTTCATTTTATCAGTTGACTTTAAAGAAAAAAAATCATTCATCAAAATCAGTGACGTATTTTCAAAGGAATCTCTCTTTCTGATAATAGCTGGAAGGTCATCATCCCACCTTGATCTCCTCTGACCACGGACAATATTCAAAGAATCAGTCTGAGCATAAGAGTAAGGATAAAACTTGACATCATCAGGATTGACGTCCAGAATCATATTGGCTTTGGTAAAATCCTGAGCTAATGAGTCTTTTTTGTATTGAAGAAGATATACAAAGCGATGGGTCTGTGCACTCAACAGTAAAGGAAATAATAGAAGTATCAGTTTTTTCATGGTATAGGTTTGGCCAAAAATATCAATAATATTTGGATCCATCTAAACAGGCATCCATCATTTTGAAAATAAAAACAAAAAAATCCGTCCCTGAAAAGGAACGGATTTGTATAATCATTGCAAAGTATGCAGTTATCACACTTTAATTTCAACGTCTACACCTGAAGGAAGTTCTAATTTCATTAGAGCATCAACAGTTTTAGAAGAAGAAGAGTAGATATCCATCAGTCTCTTGTGAGCTGATAATTGGAACTGCTCTCTTGCTTTCTTGTTTACGTGCGGAGATCTCAACACTGTGAAGATTCTCTTGTTCGTTGGTAATGGAATAGGACCGTTTACAACAGCACCAGTAGCCTTTACCGTTTTTACGATTTTCTCAGCAGACTTGTCTACCAAGTTGTAATCGTAAGATTTTAGTTTTATTCTGATTCTTTGTGACATTTCTTTAATTTAAAAATTAACCTTTTGCTTTAGCTATGATTTCTTCAGCAACGTTTTGTGGAGTAGCCTGGTACTTCTCTAATTCCATAGAAGAAGTAGCTCTTCCTGATGAAAGTGTTCTTAGAGTAGTTACGTATCCAAACATTTCAGAAAGTGGAACTGAACCTTTGATTACAACAGCACCGTTCTTTTCTTCCTGACCACTGATTGTACCTCTTCTCTTGTTAAGGTCACCAATGATGTTACCCATATATTCTTCCGGAGTTACAACTTCCAGTTTCATAATTGGCTCCATAATTACCGGCTTAGCAGCACGTCCCGCTTCTTTAAATCCTAACTTAGCAGCCATTTCGAAAGAAAGGGCATCAGAATCCACTGCGTGGAAAGATCCATCTTTAAGAGTAACTTTAATACCTTCAACTTCGAAACCAGCCAATGGACCGTTCTTCATCGCAGCTTTAAATCCTTTTTCAATTGCAGGAACGAATTCTCTAGGAACGTTACCACCTTTGATCTCATTGATGAATTCTAAACCAACTTTACCTTCGTCTGCAGGTCCTAGTTCAAATACAATGTCAGCAAATTTACCTTTACCACCAGATTGTTTTTTGTAAACTTCTCTGTGTTGAGCAACTTTTGTTAGGTTTTCTTTGTACTCTACCTGAGGTTGTCCTTGGTTTACTTCAACTTTGAATTCTCTCTTCATACGGTCAACAATGATATCTAAGTGAAGCTCACCCATACCAGAGATGATCGTTTGTCCAGAAGCCTCGTCAGTTCTTACAGTAAACGTAGGATCTTCTTCAGCCAATTTAGCTAAAGCGTTACCCATTTTATCCTGGTCAGCTTTAGTTTTTGGCTCAACAGCGATACCAATTACCGGATCAGGGAAAACCATAGATTCAAGAATGATCGGGTTTTTCTCATCACACATAGTATCACCAGTTTTGATAGACTTGAATCCTACCGCTGCACCAATATCACCAGCTTCAATATATTCTACCGGGTTTTGCTTGTTAGCGTGCATCTGATAGATTCTGGAGATTCTTTCTTTATCTCCTGAACGGGTGTTCAAGATGTAAGAACCTGCATCCAGTCTTCCAGAGTAAGCTCTGAAGAATGCCAATCTTCCCACGAACGGGTCAGTAGCAATCTTAAATGCCAGAGCTGCGAAAGGCTCATCTACAGATGGCTTTCTTGTAATTTCAGCGTCTGTTCTTGGATCAGTACCTTTGATATCATCTTTATCCAATGGAGAAGGAAGGTATTTACATACTGCATCCAACATAAACTGTACTCCTTTATTCTTGAATGAAGAACCACAAGTCATTGGGATAATAGATAAATCGATAGTAGCAGCTCTCAATGCAGCATTGATTTCTTCTTCTGTAATTGAATCCGGATCTTCAAAGAATTTCTCCATCAAAGTTTCGTCATATTCAGAAACAGCTTCTACTAATTTCTCTCTATATTCAAGAACTTCATCTTTCATGTCTTCAGGAATTGGAACTACCTCGAAAGTAGCACCTTGTCCAGCTTCATCCCAGATGATCGCTCTGTTTTTAATTAAGTCTACAACACCTTTGAAATCTTCTTCAGCACCGATTGGTAAAACGATTGGAACTGCGTTAGATCCTAACATTTCTTTAACCTGGTTTACCACGTTAAGGAAGTCAGCACCTTGTCTGTCCATTTTGTTTACGAATCCCATTCTAGCCACTTTGTAGTTGTCAGCAAGTCTCCAGTTTGTTTCAGACTGAGGCTCTACTCCATCTACTGCTGAGAATAAGAATACCAATCCATCCAATACTCTTAAAGATCTGTTTACCTCTACAGTGAAGTCAACGTGTCCCGGTGTATCGATGATGTTGAAGTGGTAAGGTTTAGTATCTGCAACAGGTTTTCCTTGATCAGTTGGGAAGTTCCAAGAACAAGTAGTTGCAGCGGAAGTAATAGTAATACCCCTTTCTGCTTCCTGCTCCATCCAGTCCATTGTAGAAGCACCATCGTGAACCTCTCCAATTTTGTGGTTTACCCCTGTATAGAATAAAATCCTTTCTGTAGTGGTAGTCTTACCCGCATCAATGTGAGCAGCAATACCAATATTTCTTGTAAATTTAAGATCTCTACCCATTTCAGATTAGAATTTAAAGTGTGAAAACGCTTTGTTAGCTTCCGCCATTTTGTGAGTATCAGTTTTCTTTTTGAAAGCTGCACCTTCTTCTCTTGAAGCAGCTACAACTTCATTAGCTAATTTCAAAGCCATAGACTTATCATTTCTCTTTTTAGAGTAGCTAATTAACCATTTCATTGCCATAGAAATTTTTCTGTCAGCTCTGATTGGCATAGGGATCTGGAAGTTAGCTCCACCTACTCTTCTAGAACGTACTTCTACGTGAGGCATTACATTTGTAAGTGCATCTTTCCAGATTTCAAGGGCTGTTTTCTCAGTTTCTCCTTTTTTAGTTTCTACGATATCTAATGCATCATAGAAAATTTTGAATGCGATAGACTTCTTACCGTCTAGCATTAAGTTGTTTACGAATCTCGTTACCAATTGATCATTAAATTTCGGATCTGGTAACAACGGTCTTTTTTTCGCTTTTGTCTTTCTCATTGCTTCTGTACCTTATTTAATGATTATTTTTTCTTTCCTTTTGCAGGAGCTGCAGCAGCTTGTCCTGGTTTAGGTCTCTTAGCTCCGTACTTAGATCTTCTCTGAGTTCTTCCATTTACACCAGCTGTGTCTAATGCACCTCTTACGATGTGGTAACGTACTCCCGGTAGGTCTTTCACCCTTCCGCCTCTAACCAATACTATCGAGTGCTCTTGAAGATTGTGTCCTTCGCCCGGGATATAGGCGTTAACTTCTTTACCGTTAGAAAGTCTTACCCTTGCTACTTTTCTAAGTGCAGAGTTAGGTTTCTTAGGTGTAGTAGTATATACTCTCGTACATACTCCACGTCTTTGTGGACAAGAATCAAGGGCAGCCGATTTGCTCTTCTTGGCAAGCGTGGCTCTTCCTTTTCTTACTAATTGTTGAATAGTAGGCATTTAATTGCTTTTTATTTTAGGCTGCAAAAATAGTAATATTTTTTTAATTGACAAGCAGTTATGAAATTTTATTTTATAAGAATTTTTCTTGATTTATTTCAAAAATAATCGAAAACCTGCACTACTTTTACGTTGTTGAATCATTTTAAGCAACGCAGATCAGGATCAAAAAATCAAAGTTTTATTTAAAGGCATCCTTATTTATCTTTAAGGAAAAATTTCTTCACAGCTTTTTTATTTATATTATATTCCGGAGACAAAGCTAGAAAAAGGCAACCAAGG
The DNA here is from genome assembly GCF_052044975.1 of Chryseobacterium sp. 22458. Lineage (NCBI taxonomy): Bacteria > Pseudomonadati > Bacteroidota > Flavobacteriia > Flavobacteriales > Weeksellaceae > Chryseobacterium > Chryseobacterium sp. 22458. Next base: position 108,642 of record NZ_JBQEOA010000003.1, read on the forward strand.
ACTGATTAACAAATTGTTATCTATCTCTTAAGAATTCAGTAAGATAGAATAATTATATTTTTATAAAAGTTATTTTACAGCAATTTAATCTATAATTGTAACTATTACATTTTTATTCCATTTGAAATTTTTCACATTTTGTTTCAACGAATTATAGATATCGGGATCTATAGCATAAATAAACAGATGTTTTTTCCCTAATACAGCGCTGCGTCCCTTAATCTTCAATTCGGCTACTTTTTTCCAGTTTTCCGGAACATGCCCGTCCAGCCATTCTTCATAAGCAATCGCCAGCTGGTAGCCATTTTCAGGCAAATAACCGTTTAAAAAAGCTTCAATTTCATCATCTGTTTCATTTTTCCGCATTCTGAAAGGAACTATTTCCTGTGACCCCAGTCCTACAAAATCAAACAGACGGATATTTGTAAAGTAACAGATTGCCCCAATATCATTCGCAACGACTTTGGATTTTTCATAATATTTTTTTAAAAACTTCGCTGACTGTATCTGCTGCTCATAGATATTTTTACTCCCGATCACGATTAAAAAACTGACAATACCTATCTTTAAAGTTAATGCAGCAAATGAAGAAAACGTCAGGCCAGTCAATAGTTTGTTTTGTTTCAACCCCAAAGCAATATTTTTAAATCTCGGAACCAGTGCCATTGCAAAACCTGTGAGAATATAAGCCTCATACCTGTAAAAATTGGTAAGCTGGCTAAAAATACTATGCATAAATAAGGTAAGGATCCATGCAAAAAGAAGAAAGTTCTTTGTAATCAACTCTTGAAAACCTAACTTCTGTTTAACATCTTTCGCAATCATCCATCCTGAAATCAACAATGGAAATAAAGCGGCATTATAGAAATAAGGATTATATACGATTTTAAATAAAAAGATATCCAGGATCTGCTCAAAATAATTCCCTGAAAAATCAAATCTCAAACCTTTTATCAATACAGAGTTAGGGAACAAATAACCGGTATGCTGATAGGTAAAATAACCAAATACTACAATTGGGACAAAACCAAAAATCAGAATCTGAACAGTAAGTTTTAATTTTTTGAGTGATACTGCCACTACACTTAGCCCAAGAAAATAAAACATACTTTCAAACCTTATGAGCCCCAGTACGGCAAGGGATACAAAAAACCATCCGGCATAATAAGAGTTTTTCCATTCCGATCTCAGCCATTTTTCAAACAAAAAGATATTAATCACAATCATCATTACCTGTAACACGTGCTCCATTCCTGAGAAAAGCAGAAGATGAACCGACGTAAAAAGCATAGTAAAAAGAGTCGCTGCTACTATTGCTTTATTCTTATGATAATATTGACCATAATATGTATTCAGGAAATAAATAATGAATAGTACACATACAAAATTAAAGATCAGAGAAATGATTTCGCTATTCCCGAATATATAAATAAGACCACTCAGAATAAGAGTAAATGCAGGTGATGAAGATGAGGATGAAAAAATATATTCTGTTACTCCCCATACCCCATGCTGTGCAAAATTTTTGGCGATGGCAAGATGAATATAAGCATCATCCAGTATATAGGTAAAATAGCTTTCTGTTTCTGACAGCATAAGAAGCATGTAGGCCAGACACATCCCGAAAAAAATGGCTGCCGATGTAATAAAGCTCTTAATCATCTGCAATATTAAACAAATTTATCTAAATCATTTTCAAAAAATTTCCCATAGTTATCATCTATTAATATTCCGGGCGGTTCGGCACGATATTTCGTAAATTTGAGATAGAAAAAGATAAACTAAAAAAATAAATATATACATATGAAAAACGCTAGTATTATCGGTCTTAAAGAAGCCGACTGCAAAAAGATTTCAGAAAAATTAAATGTACTGTTAGCCAACTATTCCATATTCTATCAGAACACACGTGGTTCTCACTGGAACATTAAGGGAGATCAGTTTTTTACCCTTCACCCGAAGTTTGAAGAATTATACAATAGCCTTGTATTAAAGATTGATGAGATCGCAGAAAGAATCCTGACGTTAGGAGCTACCCCTGCCCATAACTATTCCGACTACCTGAAAGTAGCTACTATTAAAGAAAGTAAGGAGGTAACTGACGGAACCAAAAGTGTTGAACAGATTTTAAGTTCATTCAAAGTGGTGATTGATCTGCAGAGAGAGCTTCTGGATATTACAGATCAGGCAGGAGACGAAGGTACCAATTCTCAGATGAGCGATTATATTACCGAACAGGAGAAAGAAGTCTGGATGTACAATTCTTACCTTGGAAAGTAAGCTTATCAACTGCTTTAAAATATTTCAAAAAAATCGCCTTACATTTAGGCGATTTTATTTTTTATTTTTATATTTGCGTTAAAATTACACATATTATGAACGACGTACGACTGAACTCAATATTAGATAATGATTTTTATAAAATAACCATGCAGAATGCAGTGGTGAAATTGTTCCCAAGCTCTATTGTAAAGTATGAATTTATCAACAGAGGGAAACACCACTTTCCGGAAGGGTTTGACGCAGCTTTAAGAGAAGCGGTCAATAAAATGGCAGAACTTAAGCTTACCAAAGATGAGAAAAAATTCATGGCTAAAACCTGCCCTTACATCGATCTGCCTTACCTTGACTTCCTGGAAGGTTATCATTATGATCCCTCTGAAGTAAAAATCCATCAGGAAGGAGGTGATCTATCTGTAGTGGTTGAAGGGCTTTGGTACAGAACCATTCTTTGGGAAGTTCCGTTGTTGGCTCTCATCAGTGAACTTCACTATGAAATGAATCATATGGAAAGAGATTCCAATGAAGTTGTCATGAGCAAGACCATCGAAAAGGCTGATTCACTAGGTCGGCTTGGAGTAACCTTTGCAGAGTTCGGAACCAGAAGAAGACATTCCTACAAAGTACAAAACCTGGTGATGGAAGCTTTGACACAGAAAAAAGATTCTACTTTCATTGGAAGTTCAAACGTCCATTTTGCAATGAAATACGGTGTAAAACCTATCGGAACACATGCCCATGAATGGTTTATGTTTCATGCCGCTGAATATGGATTCAAAATGGCGAACGAACTGGCTTTAGAGCATTGGGTAGATGTGTACAGAGGAGATCTTGGGGTAGCACTTTCAGACACCTATACCACGGATGTTTTTTTCCAGCAGTTCGACAAAAAATTCGCCAAGCTTTTTGACGGTGTACGTCACGACAGCGGAGATGCACTGGAATTTGCAGACAAAACAATTGCCCATTATCAGAAAAACGGCATCAATCCGATGTTTAAATATATCATCTTCTCCGATGCCCTGAATCTTGAAAAAGTAGAAGAGATCACCAACTACTGCAGAGGTAAAATAGGCATATCTTTCGGAATAGGAACCAATCTTACCAATGATGTGGGATTAAAACCAATGAATATTGTTATGAAACTTATCGGTGTACAGGCTCCCAATAAAGAATGGATCCCTACTGTAAAACTTTCTGACGAACATGGAAAATATACCGGAGATCCTAAAATGATTGAACTGGCTAAAGAATTTTTAAGAATTAAAGATTAAAATAAACTCATCAGAATAATTAGATTCAACCTCGTAACCATCGAGGTTTTTTTGTATTATATTATTTTTGAAATTGGGTGTTCATAGATCTTTAATGTTTTATTATATTTATCAAAATAAAACAAGATGAAATCAAAACCATTATTCACCGCATGCCTCCTCATATCAACATTATCCTTAGCACAGGAAAAGAAAGCAGAAAAATCTAAATATAACCAGGAACTGGCAACTTCATTAGGAGCCGATAAATATGGAATGAAACCTTATACGATTGTCATGCTGACAACAGGCTCTGCTAAGATTGAAGATAAAGCTAAAATGGGAGAACTCATGAAAGCTCACATGACCAATATCGGTAAACTTGCAGATGAAGGAAAGATCGTTGTAGCCGGGCCGTTTTTAGAAAAGAATAAAGAAAACTACCGTGGCATGTTTATCTTTAATACAAAATCTAAAGAAGAAGCTGAGCAATGGGTAAAAACAGACCCTGCAGTTCAGGCCGGAATTTTCAGTTATGAAATTTTCCCCTGGTATGGTTCAGCAGCTTTGCCTTTGTACCTTAAGCATCATGATGAAATCTCGAAAGAAAATCCTTAAACATTATAAGAAATCCCTCAGTTGAGGGATTTTTTATTAATCAATACAGATATACGGCTTTCTTGGCGGATAACAGCAATAAGGGTTACTGCAGAAAATATATCCTGGTTGGCATCCTCCATTTATAGGGGCTTCGCAAGCCAATACTGCACCACCTAAGACAGTTTTTAATTCTTTTCTGTTTAAGCTTTTTAAATTTTTCATGATGAATTTAGTTTAATTTGTTTCCTACTCTTGAAGATTTTCGGATTTCTCTTTATTATTTCTCTTTGAATGGAAATAAATATACAATTTATTTTTTAATCTACTACATTTCAATATATTCCTTATTAAAAAATTAAAATTTTAAATTATATTTCTTTTTAAAATGAATTAAATTAATTACTTTAGCCTATAAGCAATTAAAATTAACTTACTTACTGTAAGCAAGTTACCCAACACCATAATTAAAAATTAATCTCATGAAAAAATTGAATTTTACAAAACTTTCAAGAATTGAACTTAAAGATGTAATCGGAGGAACACTTTACCCTGCAGAATGCCCCGGAGGATGCCATGGTGAAGGCATGATCAGATGTCCTGACGGCACCACCACTATGACTAATTTTATATGCATGGGAGGAACCTGTCAACCGGCAGCAATGTGCAAACCACTGGTTCTTGAGCCTATCGGCCCTATTGATCTGGAGCCACTGGTTCCGTAAATCCATTTTGTAAGAAAAACAGATATCAAAGCCATCTCCAGCGAGACGGCTTTTATTTTATCCGGTTACAGTATTTTCACTTTCAGCCATTCTCTGCTTTTTTTATCTTTAACGAAACAAAATACTCATGAAAACCATCGAAGAAGTTCTAAAAAAACTGGATGAAATTATTCTCTGGTGCAAGGAAAACAAAAGCCCGGCAGGATATTTCGCCTGTACTTACCGGATCATGAAAAGCCGGGACCTTCCTCACGGATCCCGGCCTCATAATGAACAAAATAAAAGAAACTATATTGCTTCCTTATGCTTTTTACAATAGGCATAATGGAAAATAATCGGTAATACGGTAAAGGATAATAGCATACAAATAATCAGCCCTCCTACGATCATAATGGCTAAAGGTTTCTGAATTTCCGAACCCATTCCGTTTGACATCGCAGCGGGAAGAAGTCCCATAGATCCCATCAGTGCTATCATAACAACCGGACGGATCCTGCTTTGAACTCCCAGGGCAATAGATTCTTTAAGAGACATTCTGTTCTGCAGATTTTCCTTCATTACTCCTATAAGAACAATGCCATCAATGGTTGCCACTCCGAAAAGGATAATAAACCCTATCCCTGCCGAAATTCCGAAAATAGTCCCTGTAAACCAAAGTGATAGAAATCCTCCGATGAATGCAAAGGCTAATGTAATAGAGGAAATCAGAGTATCTTTCATATTTCCGAAGTTGAAGTACAGCAGCATCAGAATTAAAACTAAAGAGATCGGTACTACCATTGCCAGCTGTTTTGCAGCTCTTTCTTTACTTTCAAATTCTCCCGCCCAGGTCATTTTATGATTTTTCGGAAGTTTTACTTCTTTATCTACTTTCTTTTTCGCTTCTGCTATAGTACTTCCCAGGTCACGGCCTTCAATATTAAATCCTACACCAATGTATCTGCTGTTTCCTTCACGGTAAATAAATGACGGTCCTGTGTGATAATCGATGGTTGCAATTTCTTTCAGCGGTACTTTTTTATTATCCTGGGTCGGGATGAGAATATTCCCCATCTTTTCCGGAGTATCTCTGTAATCTTTTTCAAACCTAAGCATTACGTCAAACATTCTTTCCTCTTCGTAAAACTTGGTGGCAGCCTGACCACCGATGGTCATTTCGATGACCGCCTGTGCATCCGCTGTTGAAACCCCATACTTTGCCATTTTAGAGTCGTGAAGCTGGATTCTCAATTCCGGAAGTCCGATATTTTTAAAAACATTCACATCTGATATTCCCGGTACCGTCCTGATAGAATTGGCAACCTGATTGGCATAGTTTTCAAGCTCAAACAAATCATTTCCAAAAATCTTAATGACTAACGGTGCCTTTACACCGGCAACATATTCTTCCACATTATCCTGTATCGGCTGGCTGAATCCGAAATTGATTCCCGGATATTTTTCAAGGGAAGCTCTCATTTCTTCAAGAAGTTCGTCCTTGGATATTTTTTTCTTCCATTCACTTTCCGGTTTCAGCTGAATATTAAATTCGATATTAAAGAATCCGGTGGGATCTGTTCCGTCATTGGGCCGTCCGGTCTGTGTCATTACAAATTTTACTTCATCATATTTCATTAAGATCTCCTTCATTTCCTTGGTAAGCCTTACCGATTCATCTAGATTCACACTGTTCGGAAGCGTAGCTCTTACATAGATCGCTCCTTCATTAAGCTTAGGCAAAAATTCTGATCCGTAATTGGAAAATCTCCATCCACAAACAGCCAGCAGAGCAACAAAACCAATGATAAATCCTTTTTTATGACGGTCACTGAACTCATAAATTCTATAAATATTCACTCTGAAGAATCTTGAAATAAAATTTTCTTTTTCTTCTATATTTTTAGTGAGTAAAAGCTTACACATTGCCGGAACATAGGTAAGGCTCAGAATCAAAGATCCCAATAACGCATATCCTAAAGTGAACGCCAGCGGAGAAAACATCTTCCCTTCAACTTTCTGGAACGAGAAGATCGGCATCAAAGCAACGATAAGAATCAATAAGGCAAAGAAAATATAGCTGGCAACACTTCCGGCACTTTTTTTAATGATTCCCAGTTTTGATATTTTATTAAATCTCCGCAGCCCAATCTTTTTGGCTTTATGTTCGAGAGCGACAAATACGTGTTCTACAATTACCAGTGTTCCTTCCAGCAATAAACCGAAGTCCAGTGCTCCCATCGAAATCAAATTAGCAGGTAATCCTTGAATTTTCAACATAATAATTGCAAAAAGGAAAGCCAGAGGAATCACTGATGCTACAATGAAAGTGGTTCTCCAGTTGTAAAGGAAAATAAATACAATGATGGAAACCAGAATGACTCCTTCAATAAGGTTTTTGGAAACGGTATGAACCGTTGTGTTCACCAGTTCTGTACGGTCAATGATGGGAACAATCTGAACATCTCCCGGCAATTCTCCTCCATTCAGCTGTTCAATCCTGTCTTTCAGCCTTGCAATCACCTCACTCGGGTTTTCACCGCGAAGCATGATTACAATTCCTTCTACCACGTCATTTTCCTTATTATACCCAACCTGTCCCAATCTTGGTTTGGCAGAGACTTTTACTTCAGCCACATGTTTTACCAGAATAGGGGTAGAACCTTTTACTTCAATCTGAATATTCTCAATATCTTCTTTTTTCTCTAAAAGACCGATCCCCCGCACTACATAAGCCTGATCACCTTTTGCCACTACATCGCCACCAACATTGATATTACTCTTCGAAACCGCTTCATACACATCCAGGGGGGAAAGGTCGTAATTGTGTAATTCTGTAGGGTTAATTTTTATTTCATATGTTTTTTCTTCACCTCCAAAGCTTACCACATCTGCTACTCCGGGAACTGCCAGAAGTTCTCTTTCAACTACCCAATCCTGGATAGCCGTCACTTCTTTAATAGGTAATTTACTTTTAATAATGTATCGGTAGATTTCACCGGTAGCCCCGGACGGTGGTTCTATACTGTATTCTGCCCCATTCGGAAGCGTCACATTTCCCAGTTTATTGGAAGCATACTGCTGTGCATAAAAATCATCAACATGATCATCAAAAATTACCGTAACCACAGATAACCCGAATAAGGAAATAGATCTTACCGATGTTTTATTCGGGATGGCATTCATTTCCTTGGAGATCGGAAGGGTCACAAATTTTTCAATTTCTTCAGCACTTCTCCCCGGCCATTGGGTAATGACCCTTACCCTGGTATTGGTAACATCCGGAAAGGCTTCAATGGGGGTATGGATATAGGAATAGATTCCTCCGGCCAGCAAAAGGAAAGTTCCCAGAAGAACGATCAATGAATTTTTCAGAGAGAAGGAAACTATATTCTGTACAAATTTTCGCATTACTTTCTGGAGTTATTTAATTGATTCTTCAGATTTTCATAGATCAGCAGGCCGTTGGAAGCAATTACATTTTCACCTTGTCTCAGATTTCCTTCAACATAAATATACCGGCTGTTGGATGCAATTTCCGTTACCGGTCTTATTTCCAGCTCACAGTCTTTTTTATAGACGACTACATAGCTCTGATTATTGTCAAAGATCAAAGCTTTGGCGGGAATAGCCAGCGCACTTTTATTCTGGGAATTAACAGGTAAAACAACATCTGCTGACATTCCCGGCCTAAGCTTCATTCCATTATTATCCATAATAATTTTGGCTTTAAGCACTCTTTCGTTCTCATTAAATACCTGTGAAATGGTATTGATCTTTCCTGCAAAACTGTCGTCCGGATACGCCAGGGTCTTTACCACAACAGGCTGGTCTACATACACGTGTCTCATGTTGGTAGCATATACATTGGCCATCACCCATACTTTATCCAGATTGGAAATGGTAAAAAGCTGATCTCCTCCTGCCGTAACAGGCATTCCTTTGGAAATATTCTTTGAAATAACATAGCCATCCGCAGGTGCTTTGATCTGAATGGTATTACCTCCCGCCGAGTACAACTGCATATTTTTCTGCGTTTTGGAAATATTCGACTGTAAGATGGACACTTCCGCCCTTGCTTCCTGAAGGTCTTTCTGAGAAGCGATATCATCTTTATACATTGCTTCTACAGAAGACAGCTTTCTTTTAGCTACCGCCAGCTGGGTGTGCAAAGTCTGGGTATCATCCTGCATTTCGTTGACAGCCGTACTTTTTACACTGGCCAACGTCTGCCCTTTTTTCACATAATCTCCTAAAGAGAAATAAGTATCTATGACCACTCCATCCACAAGACTTACAAAGGGTACGGTTTTATCTGAATTACTTTCCACTTCGCCGGTAAGTGTAATGCTCTCCTCTATGGGAAGCATCTCTGCCGGTACCAGTTTGAGATCTTTCTTAAGTTCTTTGCTGATGCAATACGTTTTATCTGTTTCTTTATTTTCTTTTTTTCCGGCACAAGCTGTAAGGGCTACCAGAGCAGACAGATAAATTGCGGCAATGTATCGGGTAGTATTTTTGTTCATATTTTATAAATCTTGCCCTACAACATACTGCAGGTTTTCATAGTATTGATTAAGTTCTTTTTTGGTATCCAGAATAATCATCTTATTGCCAATATAGGTATCGAGGAAATCCATATACTCAAGCATGCTGATATTTCTTAACCTGAAATTTTTCTCGTGGCTGACCAGAAGTCCGTCTAATGTAGATTCGTAATTTTCATCTATTTCTGTGGAAACCTCTTGTGTTCTGATATAGTTTCTGAAAACCGAAACAATTTCATTTTCAGATTTCAGCATATTTTTCCGGGTTTCAATTTTAGTTTTTTCGATCTCAAGCTTAGCTTCCTGGATATTTCCTTTATTACGGTCGAAAATGGGAAGATCGAATGATACTCCAAGACCGATGAAATCCTTCATAATATTTCCGCCACGGTCGTATCCTATGGAAACAGCTACGTCAGGAATCTTCATTGCATTCTGGATCTCAAGATTTTTAGCGGCGTGCTTTTCTTTATTTTTTAAAATCAGGATATCCGGACGGTTTTCTTTTGCTTTTTCCATCCATTGTGTCAATTCTACCTCTGACAGCTGTTTTTCAGGCATTACAAATGAGTCCGAAATAATAAGATAAGATTGAGAAGGAATCATCAGCAAGGCCTTCAGCTCTACCTGCTGTTCTTCAATTTCCTGTTTTAATGAAACCAGCTTTTTCTTAAATTCAATTTCCTGGGCTTTTAAACGAACATATTCTGCCTTACTGATATTCCCGAGGTTTAATTGATTGTTATAGGATTTTGTCAGTTTCTCAATGGAAGAAATCTGTCCCTGATAGATTTTCTGCTGTTCCTGATTATACAGGATCTCAGTCATTGTATTTCGTAAAGTTTTTTTAAGTTCTCTGAGTACTTCCTGCAATTCATATTTCTCTCCTTCCACTTCTATTTTTTGCAGTTCAATATTCTTTCTTCTTTTACCGGCAGTCTGAATCACCTGTTCTATCTCTGCTGAAATCTGGGTATTCTTCCCCCAGTTCCCGATAAGTGCAGGCTGTTCTTCAATATCATAGGTTCTCCACAGGTTGACCTCACTGATACTCAATTTGGGATTGGGCCAGTATTTTGCCTGAACAGCACGGGCCTCTGCCTGAGAAATTTCAAGCTTCTGGGCAATCATATCCAGATTCCTGGTAAGAAAAACTGCTTCAGCCTCCTGCCTGCTGATTTTCAGTGTATCGGAAATCTGTGCAGATAAGAAGCTAAAGCAATGAATATAAAATAGTGTAAAAAAAATCTTTTTCAAGGTCTCTTATTTAAGACCACAAAACTATTTGTCTAATATTAGAGGGAATTGTAAAGAAAATTAAAATTCGGTTAGTTCAACATTAGAGTTTGATTAGAACTTTTTAATTGCTATGTTTTGGCTAAAGCCTAAGGATTTTGATTGTACTTGTAAGCGGGTTAAAACCCGCTTATATTAAATATTTTTACTCTCTTGCAGATAACGGACTTCATTATTATGAATATGCTTTTAATAAGATTTTAAATTAATCTAAGATCATGAATCTGCTCAATCAACAAAATCTGAGAGAGAAAAATCAGGAATGGGCAGGAAATTCAAGAAGAACACTGGTCCCAACATTCACAACCGAATCTATTTTCATCACAATATGATGATGATCAAAAATACTTTTTGAAAGGGATAAGCCAATTCCACTGCCTTTCACAGTATCTACATTTTTTCCCCTGTAAAAAGTCTCAGATATCTTCATAAGATCATCAGCCGGAACTCCTCTTCCTTCATCCCTGACCTCAATATATAACTGATTGCCCTTTTCTGATAATGTAATCACAACAGGTTTATCAAAAGAATATTTGATCGCATTTTCTACAATATTGTACAATGCAAGATATAACAACGTTTCATTTCCGGGAATCTCCAGTAAAGAAGATTTTGTAACCTGAAGCTGTATTTTAATAGATGAGTTCTTTTCTTTTGCCCTGGATTCCAGTTTTTCATAAATTTTCCAGATCAGCTCGTCTATTCTTACCTGCTTATGGGAGGTTTCAAGCTTGGTCATTCCCGACATCAGTAGAAGATTATTAAGGATATTTTCAATCTCATAGACGTTATCCAGGGATTCTTTTGCCACCTTCCGGTACTCTTCAGGAGTTCGGTCTTTTTGGGCAAAAACTTCGAGGTTTCCGGAAATAGCAGCCAATGGTGTTTTAAATTCGTGGGAAACATAATTGATGAAATTCTGCTGTAAGAGGACATTTTCAGAAATCCTTCCCAGCAGCTTATTGTAAGATTTGATCAGCTCATCAATTTCATCATTGGTATTGGTTGAAGTAATCGCAGTAGAAATATTATTGTATTCCGCTTTATTAATTCTTTCCACCACATTGGAGACAGGCTTGTATACAACTTTTGAAAGGTACCTACTCAGAAAATAAATCGCCAGCAGTCCCATCACCAGTACAGAAAGCATAATAATGGCAAGTCTCAGGATCTGTGACTGAAAAGAATCATTCGGAGATTTTACAAAAACGACAAAATCACCCTGATTGTCAGGATAGAAAATCCCATAATAAAACTGGTTGTCAGACATAAACTGTATGCCTTTATTATTTCTTACAGCCTGTAAGTGAGCAGGTTTTATATTCTTATCCTTCAGGTTATGTCCGAAGGTCACCTCATTGTTCCGGTTATAAACGGCAACCCTGTTATTTTGAATAAGATGATTATATTCTTTTTTGATCTGTGCGTGTCTGTCTTTCGGGAGCTCATCTTTTTCAAGGTAATAAATAGCAGAGATAAGGGCCGTATTTCTCAGTTTTTCAAAGTAGAAAATCTTGGTACTGTCATAATAGGCAAAAAATATCACCGCCGATGTGATGATAGAAACAATGCCGAATGATAGGCTCGAAATAAGGGTAAACCTGTTTCTGAGAGTCATTGTCAGTCTTTAATTAAATACCCTGTTCCTTTTACTGTATGAATAAACTTATGTTCAGTTTCATCTATTTTATTGCGGACATAGGAAATATAAACATCCACCACATTGGTGCTGTTATCAAAATCAATTCCCCAGACCTTATGTAAAATCTGTGTTCTGCTCAATACCTTATTCTTATTCTCCATCAGGAATGTGAAAAGTTTGTATTCTGTAGGAGAAAATTCAATCTCTTTGTCATTTTGAGTCACTTTATGAAGATCGGTATCAACAGTAATATTTCCGCATGACAGGTAATGATCTTCTTTTTGGTAGCTCAGTTTATTCCTCCTGGTCAAAGCTTTAATCCTTGAGATCAGCTCTTCAAAGTGAAAAGGTTTTGATAAATAATCATCGGCTCCGAGATCCAGCATTTTAATTTTATCATCAGGACTGTTTAAAGCGCTTAAAACCAGTATCGGCGTATAATTTCCTTTGAAACGGATAATCTGGGTAAGCTGCATTCCATCCAGTCCCGGAAGCATAATATCCATCAGAATAATATCAAAATCATAGGTATGAATAAGTTCCCGTGCCTTTTCTCCAGAATCAGCCAGCGTCATATTGTATCCGGCTTCGGAAAGCCCTTTTATCAGGAAGTTGCTGATTCTCTGATCATCTTCTACCAACAAAATATTCATATACTTCGGAAATTTCCTATAAATATAGGGATTCTAATTAAGAAAGGAAGTCTCAGCGGGGAGCAGCATGTTTTAAAAAAGACCACTGGAATTTCACATTCTTCATTCTGACACTTTTTATTGATCAGCCTGATTGTATGTTTCTAACCATTGTACGGGCATATTTTTTCACATGGCTTTTTTTCATAATTTTGAAAGATGGAGATGATATATTTAATTATTGGATTTATTGCCGGCGGGATACTGGGAGCAATTATTTTATATTTTGCACTGAAATCCTCAATGGTTTCAAGAAGTTCTTTTGATGAGCTCAATACCCTGTTTATCAGAAACAAATCTGATCTTGAAAATTCCAATCTGAAAATTCAGGAACTCCATCAGCAGATCAGCCAGGAGAAAGAACAGAATATGCTACAGCAGGACTTGCTGAACGATCTGAAAAGCGAATTCTCAAAAATCTCTGCTGAACATTCTTCTCTTACCCTCCAGTTTCAGGAATTAAAACAGATCAATCTGAAGCAGACTTCCCAGATAGACACCCATATCATTGAGAAACAGGATCTTTTTGCCAAAAATTCAGAATTGTCGGCAAAGAACGAGAGCCTTCAGCAGTCTTTAAACAACCAGAAAGAGGAGATCATTAAAATACAGGAAGAATCAAAACTTCAGTTTGAAAATCTGGCTAATAAAATTCTCGAGGAAAAAACAGAAAAGTTTACCGCTTTAAATCAAAATAATTTAAAAACCATCCTCGACCCGTTCCAGGAAAAAATAGCGGACTTAAAAAATAAAGTCAATGAAGCCTATGAAAAAGAGAATAAAGAACGTTTTTCTCTGGCTGAAAAAGTAAAAGAACTTGCCGAGCTCAACCAACAGATCTCCGATGATGCTAAAAAACTGACCCGGGCATTAAAAGGCGAAAGCAAAACCCAGGGAAACTGGGGAGAAATGATCCTTGAAAGCATCCTTGAAAAATCAGGACTTGTAAAAGGAAGAGAATATTTTCTGGAACATGAACTGCGTGATGAGGACAACAATGCTCTATTTTCTGAATTTTCCGGTAAAAAAATGCGTCCGGATGCTGTGGTAAAATATCCGGATGAAAGAAATGTCATCATCGATTCCAAAGTATCCCTGACAGCCTTCACAGATCTTGTTGACGAAAACGATCCTGATGTATATGCCATAAAACTGAGCCAGCATCTTGGATCCATCAAAAACCACATCACCCAGCTGAGCCAGAAGGCTTATGACGATTATGGTAAATCTTTGGATTTTGTCATGATGTTCATTCCAAGCGAGCCGGCTTATATTGCTGCTATGCAGGCAGACCAGAATCTCTGGAACTATGCTTATGAGAGAAGAATCCTATTGCTGAATCCCAGCAACCTGATTACTTCACTTAAACTGATTGCCGACCTGTGGAAAAGAGAATATCAGAACAGAAATTCAATGGAAATAGCAGAGCGGGGAGCCAAGCTCTATGATAAGTTTGTAGGCTTTGTTGAAAATCTTGAAAAAGTGGGGAGAAACCTTGATCAGGCTAAAAATGTATTTAATGACGCTTACAAGCAGCTCCATACCGGAAATGACAACCTGGTGATCCAGACTCAAAAATTAAAATCTTTGGGGATAAAAAACAAAAAAGACCTTCCGCCAAGCCTTATAGACAACAGTAATTTAATTGAACCATCAGAAAATTAAACCTATGAAAAAAACATACACTATTGTTATTATAAGCATTCTCATTTTCTTTATCTCGTTACCTTTTGAGGCTGTTTATACCAAAGACCATAATGTAACCGGATTATTCTGTTTTCTTTTAGGATGGGCAGAAATGCAGGGCGGCGGCATCGCATGGATGGCCAATCCTCTTCTTGTTACAGCCGCTTTTCTTCTTTTGATGAAAAAACCGAAAGTTTCAGCTGTAATCAGTTTTCTGGCACTGGCGCTCACTTTCTGTTTTTTATCTGTAGGAGAAATAACGGTGGATGAAGCAGGACACCAATACCCTATCACAGGCTATGGCCCCGCTTATTATCTATGGATAGCGAGCTGCGTTTCACTCTTCGTCGGAAGTATTATTCTTTTAAAATCCCCGGAACAATCTTCTGTTTCCCGGTAAACTGAGAGTCGTATCCTGTAAAAAAAGAGCCTATGTTTTCTTTTGCATTATACCCTTATCCGAAGTCCGAATCTTTCAGAGAAATTTTCATCTCTTCACTGGGGGCAGGAATTTCTGTCTATTTGTTTCTGATCATTTTCCAGCCCTTTGGTACGGAAAATTTTCAACATCCCTATAAGTTTTTATTACTTTTTCCCTATTGCATTATTTTTGGAACTGCATTTTTTATTACCAGTCTTATGACTTTCCGTTTCAGCAACTGGAATATGGGTTCAGAGCTTTTAAAAATAATTTCCATCCTATTCCTGAGCTCTGTTGTGTCTTATTTTTACAATTCATTATTCTTAAGTCATATAGCCCTGGATCTTGGCAATTATTTCTATATGTTCCTGTATTGTCTTGCGGTAGGGGTTCCAGTTTCTGCCATATACATTTTATCACGGTATATCTATTTAAAGAACATCCATGAAAAAACAGCGCAGAATATTTCCCAGCACCTCACGGCTTCCATGCCCAAGCTACAGGAGAACCTGTTAAAAATAACGGCACAGAATACAGAGCTTACCATCAAAGAGCATGATTTTTTATGTGTCCGCTCCATGGAAAATTATTGTACATTCTATTTTTTAGAGAATAGCAGCTTAAAAAAGGTACTGATAAGGATAAGTTTATCCAATGCTTTACATCAAATTGAAACAGGTTCTGTCAAAAAATGTCACCGCTCTTATATTGTGAATCTTGGAAAGGTAACAAATCTCAAAGGAAATGCCCAGGGATACAGATTGATTCTTCCGGAGATTGACTTTGAAATTCCTGTTTCCAGAAGTTTTATTGCTTCAATTATTCCCCAGCTCCAACAGCAGAATTGATATTTTTTGTCATTCGTCACTATTCTTTGTCATTCATCACATTCATTTGAAAGCATTGGTTTAAAGCTACATTTTTGCTCAAAATTAACAGACATGAGTAAAAACATCCGCTTCTTTTTCATCTTTATCTTAGGTTTTACAATCTATTATTTCCTCGATTTCTTTTATTTTAAAACGATCCAGACTTTTTCAAAAAGCATCTTTCACAGCAAAGCCATAGCCCATGTGGCTGCTTATACAATAACATTAATCCCATTGATCGTTACTTTAAAAGTTCTATTCCCCAAAAGAAATATTCCGGATCTGTTTTCATTAAACAAACCCATGATCCAGGGATTCACTTTGGCCCTTACCGGTACTCTTCCTATGCTTATCGGCTATCTGATCCATTTTAAAATAATTCCTACAATACATTTTGAGCCCCTGTTTATCAACACCCTTTCATCAGCCTTTTTTGAAGAAATTATTTTCCGGGCTTTTCTTATTGGAATATTATACAGATTTACCAGACTTGGCTTTTTATCATCGGTATTATCAGGATCTTTACTTTTTGCACAGGTACATCTATATCAAAGCCAGGATCTTGTAGAGCTTACTGAAATATTCGCCATTACATTTCTGGGATCCATATTTTTTGCATGGGCCTATATTGAATCAAAATATAACTTATGGACTGCCATATTCCTTCATTTCTTTATGAACCTGTACTGGGAAATCTTTAATGTATCAGAAAATGTTTCCGGAAATTTCTATGGAAATCTCTATAAATTTCTATCGATTGCCGTTCTGACTGTAGTTATCATCTATTGTAAAAGAAAGAATAAATCCCCGTTTGAGATCACGGGTAAAAGCCTTTTTATCAAAATCAAAGAAATTCAATCATAAATTTTGCATAATTTTGCGGAATGTTGATAGAAAGTTTCCAAAACGATAAGATAAAAAATGTCACTAAGCTTCTTACTGACAACCGTTTCCGTAAAAAATCAAAAGTTTTTGTAGTTGAAGGACAGCAGGAAAATGAAAGGGCCATTCAGTACAATTTCGAGCCTGTGGAGTTCTTTGTCTGTGAAAACATCTTTAAAGGAACGCTTCCTGAAGGAAAAATCCATTATGTAAGTGAAAAAGTATATGAAAAGATTGCTTACAGAGGAAGTTCTGAAGGAATCATTGGAGTGTACACGGCAAAAGAAACACCCCTTTCTTCATTTATTCCGAAAGATAACTCTACGGTCATCATTGTTGAAGGCGTTGAAAAACCCGGAAATCTTGGAGCTATTTTAAGAAGCTGCGAAGCTTTCGGGGTGGATGCTCTTATAGTGGCAGACGGAAAAACAGACTTTTACAATCCTAATGTCATCAGATCCAGTGTAGGCTGCCTTTTCGGAATGGAAGTCTATCAGGCTGAGAATACAGAAACCCTTGAATTTCTTCAGAAAAATAAATTCAACATTTATACAACCCTGATGGATGAAAGTGCTGAAGATCTTTATAAAAGAGATTTCACACAACGTTCAGCAGTATTATTCGGGACTGAACATTCAGGTTTAAGTGATTTTTGGATCGGCAAAGGGAAAAACACACTGATTCCGATGGCCGGTAGTATTGATTCTCTGAATCTGAGTAATGCGGTAGCTATTACATGCTATGAATCACTGAGGCAAAAGAAAGGATAAAGGCTAAAAACAGATTGCTTCTATCTTCGGTTCGCAATGACATTAGAAGAGAGTTGGCTATAAAGCACAAAAAAAACCGTTTCACTGGGTGAAACGGTTCTTTTATTGTTAAGCTTATGCTAAAATTATTTCTTAGCAGCGTCTTTTGCAGCATCTTTAGCAGCATCAGCAGCACCTTTAGCAGCATCAGCAGCACCTTTAGCAGCGTCAGCAGCACCAGCAGCAGCATCTTTAGCAACTTCAGCACCAGCAGCAGTTGTAGCAGCAGCAGCATCTTTAGTAGCACCTACAGCAGCAGTTGCAGCAGAATCAACAACTTTAGCAGCAGAATCAGTAACTACAGCAGCAGAATCAGCTACTTGAGCAGCAGCAGAATCAGTAGCTCCTTCAGTAGAAGTAGCTTCAGTTTTTTTACAAGCAACTAGAGAGATTGCAGCGATAGCAGCTACGAATAATGACTTTTTCATAATAAATTAAATTTAATTTTGTTAATATTGTTTTATAAAATTTTCTTCTGTTCTGTTATTTGAACAAGACAAAGGTAGAGCAGTTAGAAAATTTGTTTATGAAAAATAATTGTAATACCTTTGTAAAATAGTTTTACAAAAAAACATAACTGATAATCAACAATTTAATTATTTTTTGAAAAATTGACAGATTTAGATCTATTACACTTTGAACAGCTAAAAAAGGATGTTCAGAGTCAATACTTAAAAGAATATACCCCTTCACAGGATGATATTTCCAAGTGGAAGGGTATAGATATCATATATTTCCAGGAAGACCTTCGCAAAAAAGCGAAAGGAAACATCAGTGAAAAGTCTTTTTACACCTATTTTAAAAATTCACCCGTCACCAAATTACCAAGAATAGATATGCTCAATTTATTGAGTATTTATGCAGGTTATGACTCGTGGTACGAATTTAAGAAACAGCATCTTTTTGCCGGAGAATTGCTCCAGGAAAATGAAGACCTTGAGGAAGAAGAAATCAGTGAACTGGAAAAAACAGTTTCTTCAGTGCCCGATCTACCAAAAACTGAAATCCGGCCTGGAAAAGTTGAAATTCAACCAGTTGAAAACACTGATTTACAAAAAACAAATACTGAAAATCAAACAGTTAAGGTAAATCAAAATATTCAAAGAGATGTTGAAATTTTGGCTACACCATCCAGGAAAAATTTCTTCAAAAAGAATGCATGGGCACTTGTTACTTCGGTTTTGATTGCCATTACCGGAATTTTAGGATTTAAAGATGTACTTTTTTCAAAAACCTACAAGTATTGTTTTATAGACAAGGACCGAGGAGTTTCTGTGATCAACACCTTAGAAATAATGGTGATCAAAGAAAACGAATCACCTTTGATGTATAAAATAAAACCTGGAGAATGTTTTTATTATTCTACGAAAGATAAAAACCTGAAAATGCGGATCAACGCTCCTTTTTATGAACCTCTGGAAGTCAACAGGAACCTTGAAAATGCCCCTGAAGAAGAGAAAATAGAACTGAAACCGGATGATTATAAAATGGCAGCCTATTATTTCTCTATCAAAGACATCAAAGGCGGCAATAATGAAGAACAGGTAGCCCTGATCAAACAAAAAAGAAATCAGCTGGAAAATCTGATCAGCAATAATGCAGTCATCTATCAGGTGTATGACAATAACACCTATGGTATTGAAAGCCTTAATAAACAAAAATATATTACGCTTGTAACCACTCCTACTACATCATTAAAAAATCTGAATGTAATAGAAATGAAAAAGGACACGAAGGGCAAAATCATTTCCATTAAATTTAAAATTACCTCCACAGATGAAAAGAATAAATAACTTTTTAATTTTCACCATTCTTCTGGTTTTATTAGCTGCCTGTAATAAAAAAACAGAAGTAAGCGATCTTGACAAACTGCGAAACAGCAATAATGAGAAAAGCTATCCTGCTGTACAAATGGACAGCATGCAGGCCATCAATTCGATTACCAAACAGAAGGTTCAGGAACTTCTTGATCTTTCCACCCTATATCTTTCCGGAAACAGAAATACGGAAATAGACACTGTCATTTACTCACAAATGGAAAGTTATTTCCATAAGCCTGATTCTTTGACATTTAAAAGACTTATCAAGGAACTGGACAGTCTGAAAGTGAGATCTGTAAAGGTAAACAGCCTGAACGTCTATAAAGAATTCTATAAAAAGGATACGCTGGACTACGCCAAATTCAATGTGGAATACTTTGACAATAAGAATAAGTCTTTGGGAAGCTTCGAAAAGAATGCCCAGTATATCCTGCTGTCTACATCAAAGCTCAAAAAAGAATTTAAATTTTACTTCCTTGATTTTTATTCTAAGCCGCTAAAAAAAGACAGCACTTCCGTAGGAGTAACCAAATAGTCTAAAGGAATATCATTTTCCCAGACATCATCAATATATTCATCGGGGTCAAAATAATTGACTCCGATTTTTTTGGTATCAGGTGAGATACTTTGAAAAAGAGCGTCATAAAAACCTTTTCCGTAACCTACCCTATTTCCTTTCCTGTCACAGTACAATAAAGGAGTAATCACATAATGGAAATAGATTTCCCCGGAATCTTCGTTGGAAGCAGGTTCTGAAATCCCCCAGCTGTTGGTTTCAAACACAGTATCTTGAAAAATTTCAATATTGATAAGTTTGTCCGCTACGATCTTAGGTACATATACCCGGATATGCTGTGCTAAAAAATATCGGATGAAGATTTGCGTATCAACCTCATTAAACTTGTCGATCGGGATGAAAACATGCATCTTCTGCCCTGCTTCAGGTTTAAAATAAGAAACGAAATGTTGAAAAATCTTTTCAGATAACAAGAAAGCCTCATCATGAGACAAGGCTTTTCTTTTTTGCATATATTTTTTTCTAAGCTCAGCTTTTAGCATAATGACTAAATTATTTAAAGGCAGCTTTTATTATTTTAAAACTTCCTTACAGCTTATATAATTTTATATAATTTGTCAGACAGACGAACTCTGAACGGCAGTTCAAAAGTGATCTGATCTCCTGCTTTTGCCGTTTCACATGGGCCTCCGTTTGCATAGATTTCTGTAATTGTAACCTCCTGCTCACCGGTTGTAGGGCCAGAAATCAAAACTTTATCTCCTACTGCAAGCTCACCATTCTCAATCAGGAATTGTGCAATTTTTGATTTTGAATAATAATGCTCAGCCTTTCCCAGTAATACTTTCTTAACCGCTATTTTCTGTCGGATATTTTTTGTTTCAGCTTTTGCCAAAGGTGCTTTAGGGAGATCACCTGAGTTTTTAAACTTCAATGCATCAGATTTTCCTTTTCTGAATACTTTATTTCCCACCTGAAGACCTTTTCTCAGTTTCACCTGTTCATCCCAAGGTAAATGAATGGTTTCAAGACATTCTGTAGAGCATGTATTTTCCATGGCAGCTTTACACTCATCACACTGGATGAATAAAAGATGACAGGCGTCATTGGCACAATTGGTATGATTATCACACGGCTTTCCACACTGGTGGCATTGTGCAATAATGTCATCCGTAATCCTTTCCCCTAATCTGTGGTCAAATACGAAATTTTTACCTATGAATTTGCTTTCTATTCCTTCTTCTTTGATCTGGCGGGTATATTCAATGATTCCGCCTTCCAATTGGAAAACATTTTTGAACCCCTGATGTTTAAAATACGCACTGGCTTTCTCACAACGGATTCCCCCCGTACAATACATCAAAAGGTTTTTATCTTCTTTAAAATCCTGAAGCTGTTCGTTGATAATCGGTAAGCTTTCTCTGAAGTTTTCCACATCAGGAGTAATAGCTCCTTCAAAGTGTCCTACTTCACTTTCATAATGATTTCTGAAGTCAACAACGATGGTATTCGGGTCTTCAAGCATATTGTTGAATTCCTGTGCTCCTAAATGAATTCCTTTATTGGTTACATCAAAAGTTTCGTCATTCAGACCATCAGCTACAATTTTGTTTCTGACTTTAATGGTCAGTTTTAAAAAGGAATGATTATCCTGCTCCACCGCTACATTCAAACGGATTCCTTTCATAAAGTCATACACTTCAAGCGTATTCCGGAATGCCTCAAACTGATCTGCCGGAACACTCATCTGAGCATTAATTCCTTCGTGAGCCACATAAATACGGCCAAGAGCATCAAGAGCATTCCAGGCTATAAATAAGTCGTCACGAAATTTTTTGGGATCTTCAATTTTGGCATACGCATAGAAAGACAATGTAAGGCGTTCCTTACCAGCTTCATCAATAAGTAGAGCTCTTTCTTCTGCGCTTAAGGTGTTATACAGTTGCATGCTATAAACGTTTTAAGTGAGAAAAATATTTTTGCAAAGATAAGAATTTTAAATTAAGTATATTTATTGGCCTTAATGATAAAGGAATGAACGAGCGGAAATGAAGAGTGCAGAATTCGTAAATTGATGATTAAAATGAACAATATTTATAGATTTGGCAGACTGTATTATCTAGCGTAAATTCTTTAATATTTTTTTAAGTTTTGTTAACTGTGACATTAACAATTATGACATAATGTATAAAATGACATAATAGCAGTTAAATTTTAGTTAAAATTGAAACATAGCATACTAATTGCTTACTTATTTAACATTAAATTTGTTTACTCAAAAACATAAAAAAGAAATTAATTAATAAACAAGAAAGATATACAATGAAGAGTACTTTAAAAAAACTATTACCATTTGCAGTAGTTGGAGTTGTCTCAGGAGCTACTACCGTTGGAGCTATACAATATTTCGGACACGGCTCCAATAATGGAGATCAGTCTTATTTCACAACATCAGCACCTACAGCATCATTTGTAGGAATGAATACAGGAGCGGTAGGCGATGATTTTGTAAAGGCAGCCAAAACGACCGTTCCGGCTGTAGTGACCATCAAAAATTACCAAAGCAGAACATCCAGCAGAGCTTCAGAGCAGGATCTGTTTGACTTTTTCTTCGGAGATCCTTTCGGAGGAAGAGGCCAGCAGAGACAGAAGCAGCAACAGGCTCCGGATAATATGCCTTCAGGAATGGGTTCAGGGGTAATCATCTCTCCGGATGGTTATATTATCTCCAACAATCACGTTGTGGCAGGTGCCAATAAGCTTGAGGTTGTATTGAGCAACAAAAAATCATATATCGCTACTTTGGTGGGAACCGATCCTAACACGGATATTTCTTTACTGAAAATTGAGGAAAAAGGTCTTCCTTACCTGAATTTTGCGAACTCAGACAATATTGAAGTTGGGCAATGGGTACTGGCGGTAGGAAACCCGCTTGGGCTTAATTCTACCGTAACGGCAGGTATTGTGTCTGCAAAAGGAAGAGGAATCGGCATTCTGGGAAGTCAGGGTAAAGCAGCCAATCCTATTGAAAGCTTTATTCAGACTGATGCTGCGATCAACCCGGGTAACTCTGGAGGAGCATTGGTAAATACAAACGGTGATCTTATCGGGATCAACTCTGCCATTCAGTCTACTACAGGATACTATCAGGGATATGGGTTTGCTGTTCCGGCTAACCTGGCAAGAAAAATTGTTGAAGACATCAAGAAATTCGGAATTGTACAGCGAGGTTTCTTAGGTGTTCAGTCATTAGATCTTTCCAATGATCAGCTGGTGGCAGGATACAACAGACAATTTAAAACCAACCTTAAAGTAGGTTCCGGAATCTATATTACAGGATTCGGTGAGAAAAGTGGTGCTGAAGATGCAGGTCTGAAAAAAGGAGACATCATCACCAAAGTTGACAATTATGCAGTGACTGATTTCGCTGATCTGTCTATGTCTATCGGAAGCAAACGCCCCGGAGACAAAGTTGCTGTAACTTATTTAAGAGACGGCAAAGAAAATACAACTACCGTAACGCTGAAAGACCAGAAAGGAGGAACTTCTACAAAAACCAAAGCTGATCTTACCGTAACTGAAAAGATCGGATCAGAATTTGAGCCTCTTACCGAGCGATTCAAAACAGAATACGGACTGAACAGCGGTGTAGTTGCCAAAAATGTTTCTGAGGGCAGCGAAATGGCTAAAATCGGAATTGTAGACAATTATATCATTATTGAAATTAACGGAAAACCGGTCAACTCACAGAAAGATGTAGAAAAGATCCTGGATAAGTATCAGGGAAATGTACAGGTGAAATTTGTAGATGACTACGGAAGAATTTATACAAAAGGATTTAAGATGCCTTAATCAGGAGCTGAACAACAGTTGGCCTGTCAATAAAAAAACGCTGCAGATATCTGCAGCGTTTTTTTATTCTTTTTATTTAGGTCTGTTCATTTTTTCAGCGATCATTTTCTTCTTGTTTCTTTCGTAGATCACTTCTACGATCTTACCTCCGATCCACGAAAACGGGAAGAAAGTAAGGAAGATGGAAATCTTATAAAATGTAGGATGATAAGGAAAAATAATAACATCCAACATCGCAATGAAAAGCATGATAAAGCCAATCAGAATAGCATAGGCTACTTTGGCATATTTAACGATAATGGCTGTTGCCACCCCTCCTATTGTTGTTCCCAATCCGGAAATAAACAACAGGAAACCGAAAAATGCCTTATCATCTTTCATACTGAAAAGAAACCTTTGCCAATGCTCAAAAGGAGCAAAAGCTTCAAAAGTTACCCATTGCGGAAAAGCCCTTAT
The DNA here is from genome assembly GCF_052044975.1 of Chryseobacterium sp. 22458. Taxonomy (NCBI): domain Bacteria; kingdom Pseudomonadati; phylum Bacteroidota; class Flavobacteriia; order Flavobacteriales; family Weeksellaceae; genus Chryseobacterium; species Chryseobacterium sp. 22458. Next base: position 132,962 of record NZ_JBQEOA010000003.1, read on the forward strand.
ACCAAGAGTAATGATAAGCCCGGCTATCCCAAGGCCTACAAGCACCGCAACTGTATTTCTTATAAAATTCATTAATCCTGATGTGCGATCATAGAGATTTCGATATCCACATTTTTAGGTAAGCAAGACACCTGTACCGTTTCACGTGCAGGATAGCTTTCCGCATCTAAATAAGACGCATAAATATCATTCATTACAGCAAAATCATCCATACTTTTAAGAAAGATCGTAGCCTTTACAACGTTTTTAAAAGTCATTCCGGCTTCTGTAAGAATTGCTTCAAGGTTTTTCATTACCTGGTGTGTTTCTTTTTCAATTCCTTCTACCAGTTTACCAGTTGCAGGATCTACAGGAATCTGTCCGGAGATATACAATACTCCGTTTGCCATATTAGCTTGTGAATAAGGCCCGATTGCTGCAGGAGCGTTCACTGTGTTGATTACTTGTTTCATAGCGGATATTTATTTTTTTTGATCTTATACAATCACCATCTACTTTCTAAACGGTAATTTAGTTAGAATTTATTTTGGTTGCAAATATAAAATTTATATTCTCAAATGCCAATCTGATATTAGAAAGGTGCATTCGGCTGTGTAAAGCTTCTGTCTTTGTATTTCAATGCATCACTTAAGATATTGGCTTTGATTCCGATAAAGAAGTCATATACCTTATACTGCCCGAAGGGAACCCAGTTGAAATTGATGGTAAAACTTCGCTGATCTCTTGCAAAACCGATTCTTGTATAAGCCAGCTGCTTGGTGACAAGGTCATAGTGTGTACTTCCATTGATATTCCAGAAAGGGGTAAGCTTGATACTTCCGTCAAGACCTACGGATGCAATTTTATTTCCAAATCTGTTCAGTCCTTTTGAGTAGGCATAATTGGCATTAATATTCAAAGTCCAGGCCTGATCAAAATGGGCATAATTATCATCGTCGAAATAATAGTTCTCATTCCGGACTTCTCCTTTTTTGGAATACTTTTTAGCATATTCTGTTTTCTCGCCAAAAATTTCGCTGCTCAGAGGATAAGACATCTGTACGTTGAATCCCTGTACGCTGAAAGCTCCGAATTTTTCTGTTCTGATTCCTGTGTCCTGTCCCGGAATAAATTCAATTTTATAAGGATCAAGAGAAAGACTGGTATTGACCGTCAATTTACCGTTAAGGAATGAGGACTGCCCGTTGATGGTAATAATAGACCATGGGTGATCTTTAGCTGCAAAGTTATAGTTCCCTGAAAGGTTTAAAGATTCGAAGATTTTAACCTTTTTTACGCCTGTAGAATCACTTTTAGATCTAACCTTCATTTCTACGTTGTTTCCGATATTGAAACCTAAAGCTCCTACCATTCCGCTTTGCGGACTTCCTACAATTCCTTTTTCAAAAATGGAGTAAGGAGTAAGAGCTCCGTTCGCATTATAATAGTTTTTATAATATCCGAAATTAGGACTTGAGAAATCCGGAGAATAGGTAAATCCGATACTCGGAGTCACCATATGTCTGATTGCTTCAATAGCAGATCCTTTTTTAAAATCCATCTGTCCGTAAAGGGTAGTCTGGATACTTGCCGTAGTAGAGAATGTAGAATATCCGGCAAACTTTTTATTGATTTCATCTACTGTAACTGCTTTTACAGGATCATAATATCTGTTCAGCGTTTTGGTAGTAAGTGCATTATCGATATTGGCACTTAAACTGAAAGTGAAATATTTCGCCAATGTGGTATTGGTTGCAATGGCTATATTATTTTTAAGGCCGGTCTGCATTTTATCCCACATTTCTTTTTTAAACAGCTCATTTTCCTGAGTATTGACAAAATTGGTCAGGTTGAACCCTGTATTCACGGTAATATTTTCAAGAAGTCCTGATCTCACCCCTGTTTTTGATTTGAACAGGTAAAACTGATTCACGGCTACGTTCATCTGCGGAAGACGAAGGTCTGCCAATCCGGTGGCAAAGTTCTGAGAATAAGAGGCTGTTCCGGTGATCGTGACCGGAAGTTTCAGGAATCTCTTGGTAAGTGTTACTGTTGAGTTCTGCTGGGTATTCAATACATTCTGATTGAAAATATAATTGTTGTTCAGCGGATTATTGTAAAATTTCGTACTTACAATGTCTACGGAAGCACTGAACGTAAGGAATGGATTTGCTTTTGCATCCTGTGAATGCGTCCAGTTGATTCTGTATGTACTGTTTCTTGTATAATCTTCCAATCCTTTGATTCCTCTCACCATGGTTCCGATATCTGCATTGAAGCTTCCCGAATAACGGTATTTCTTCTGATAATTCATCTGCGGACGCAGGTTCCAGCTTCCTTTGGTGTAAATATCAGCCAGGACTTTGAGATCAAAATGTTCCCCGATCGGCTGATAATATCCAATTCCGTTCAGGAAGAAACCTACATCTTCCCTTTCCCCGAAACTTGGAATAAGGATACCGGCTGCTCTTTTATCTGAAAACGGTAAGATGGCAAATGGAAGATAAAGAGGTGTAGGCACCTGTTCTATAAACATCTGAATGGGCCCGGTAACGATCTGGGATTTGGTTTTGGTTTTAAGAAGCTTGATGTTGTAAGCTCTCATAAAGTAATCCGCAGCCGTATCTTTTTTCTTGATAAAATAATCGTCTGTAGTATAATCTGCTTTTACCATTGCAAAAACAGAGTCGTTATATTTTTTTGTTTTCTGGGCAATGATCACCCCTTCACTTTCTTCAGTTCTTGCATTGAAGGCAATAGCCTGTTTAGTCTTTGTATTATAACTGAATTCGTTGGTTTCGTATTTTTTCCCTGCCTGGGTTGTAATTACAGGCTCAATGATCTTTCCTAAAGAATCCTGTTTCCCTCTGGCGTAGATCAGGTTTTTATTGTCATCAATGGAGATATAATCTGCATCAATCTGCATATCCTGATATTTTACCTGGGCATTTTTATTCAGGAATGTCATCTTTTTAGGGATGTCTCTGCGCTGGTCATCCGCTTTTGTACGGAGAACATCATCCAGCGTTTCTTTTTTTACAACTATGGTATCCTTTTTGGAAATAGTATCATTAACCGCATTTTTAGGCAATTTTTCAGGAATTTTCTGTGCTAAAAAATTGTTAAAAATTAGGATAATTAAAATTTGTAATATATTTTTGAGGACGGTTTTGGCCAATTTTATTCTATATAATTAAGGCCCAAAATTAATATAATTTTTATAACTGTAAGATGCACAAACAAAATTTTAAAATAATTTTATCATTTCTCCTTATCCTTATCGGCAACTTTATTTTCTCTCAGAAGAAGTTTACCCTTGTTTTGGATGCAGGACACGGAGGAAGTGATCACGGGGCCAACAGGACCTATTCAGACATAGGAAGAATAGCAGAAAAAGATATTACGCTTGCCATTACCTTAAAGGTGGGAGCTATGCTGGAAAAAAACAGAGATTTTAAGGTGATATACACCCGTAAAATTGATGAATACCCTTCCCTGTCTGACAGAACCAACCTGGCCAACAGAAGTAAAGCAGACCTGTTCATCTCTATTCACTGTAATTCTTCAGCAAGACCTACAGCCTACGGAACGGAAACTTATGTACAAGGCCCCAACCAGAACAATGAGAACCTTGAGGTGGCCAAAAGAGAAAATGACGTGATTTTTCTGGATGAAAAAGATAAGCAGATCTTCGGATCTTATAATCCGGACTCCCCGGAATCTTTAATTGCACTGAAACTTCAGCAGAGCAAATACCTGGAATCAAGTCTTCTTTTGGGAGGATTGGTTGAGGATAACTTCGTAAATAAAGATAAAAGATTCTCCAGAGGAGTTTTCCAGAAGAACCTTCACGTTCTCCGTATGAATGCCATGCCTTCTGTGCTTATAGAAACAGGATTCATCAACCATCCGGAAGAAAGCCACTATATTGCTTCCGAAAAAGGTCAGAATGAAATTGCAGAAAGTATCTACAATGCCATTATTGATTATAAGAAAGCCATTGATAGAAAGACCGGAGGATCTATCGCTATCAAAAAGCAGGAACCGGAGAAACCGGCAGAAGTTCCACTGAAAAATGATTTCAGAATTCTACTGATGAGTTCTCCTACGAAATATAACGAAAATGATCCTGCCCTTAAAGGATTGAGCTATATTCTAACCATCAAAGAGAACGGACAGTATAAATATTACTATGCGGTCACCAATATGGCTTCTATAAAAGACATCAATCTTAAAACAGCCAAAGATGCCGGATTCAGAAATGCCTTTGCCGTAGGTTTCATGCCTAACCAGCGAATCAGCATGGGATATTATACCATAGAAGTTTATGCAGGTGATAAACTGAACGGAAATTCTTACATCGTTCAGAATCTGAAAGACGTGGAAAGGAATAAAGAGAATGGAGTGTTTTACTATACTTATGGAAAAGTGTATACTTTAGAAGATGCTGTAAAACTTCAAAAAGAACTTGAAGGTAAGGGAATCAAAAACACAGTAATACAGAAAATATATAAATAATTTAAAAAAATAATTTTGAAGTTTAAAAGTTAATTTCTACTTTTGCAACCTCAAAATTTGGCCTATTCGTCTAGTGGTCAGGACTCAAGATTTTCATTCTTGCAACAGGGGTTCGATTCCCCTATAGGCTACTAAACTACATGACTCAATCCCTGATCAATACAAGGTTCAGGGATTTTTTTATCCCAAAAGTCAACGAAATTTCCACGAAAATTTAAAAGAACTCTCATACACCTTTTGTACAAGGCGAATTTCGAAAATCTTTTTTGTTCGTTAAAATTTTTCTTTCCTTTCTTTAACTTTTGTTTTTTACAACTTGACAGTTTCAATATTTATAAATTTTGGAAACCAAAAAGAGACTGTCTTTGATTAAGACAGTCTCTTTATGTTAAGAGTAAACTAAAAATTACTTGTTATTACTCAAATTTATAAATTATTTTCTTCAACAAATTTTTTAAAATCCTGCAAAAATTTAATGAACTCATCATGATTCAAATCTAAATCCTGTTTTTTAGACTTTTCTCCTGCTCTTTGCTTCATTAGATCTACAAAGAAAACCCCATATTTATTGCTTCGGAAGAAAACATCCTCATTTTGCCAGTCAAAGGATTCATCAGAATCTTTGTTTTTGCTTTGTTCCACGCCATCAATTAAACTTTGAATTTTTTGTGGTGTCCAATTCCAACTACCAAAGTGGTTTATAGTACTTTCTTCACTCTGAATAGAGTGTAAGATAGTGTCTCCCCACATATCTTTTTTAAATGTATATTTCATTTTGTATAATATTTTTATTTTACAGCAGTGGATATGCATTCATAATATTTCCTGCATCATCAACCTCAATTAATATGTCAAACCTACCTGAAGAGTCTTTGAACTTATATTGTTTAAATTTTTTGCCCAATGAGGCTGGATTTATTCCTTGTCCTTTAACTACAGTATTTTCATATACATATGCTATTTCCTCTTGTATTCTTTTAAGATCCCAATTTTTGGGAAACATGGATGATTCAGCATTTTTCACCAAATAACCATCTTTGTATTTAATACTGATTTTAGCCTTAAAAGGAACATCATCTGCCAATTGTGCCATAGAATAAATTCCTTCAGGGTCTATTATTTTCTCTACGTCTATTGCTCCGTTGAAGATTCCCGATCCTCTGTGCCCTCCTTGGGAAACTAAAATTTCATCTGTATATTTAAAACCCGAAGGCAGGTTTTTTATAAAAAGTTCAGTATTAAACTCTCCTTCAAGATGATTGAAAAAACCTTTGTCAAATTTACTGAGCCATCTTCCAAAAGCCAATTTACGCAAACCCTCCACATCATCTGTTAATTCATAGAATTTTTTCTTCAAATAATGAACTAAATTCCCACTTTTTACTGCTTCTACTAACTCTAAAAATTCCTTTTTTAGCCATTTCCACAGATCTGCCAATGAATTACCAATTTTCTCACCTATGTTTTTAGAAAAATTTATCGCTTTTCCTAATTTTGCTGATTTTTGAGATACTCTACTAATTTTACCTGCTGCCTGTGCTATCTTCTCAGAGATTTTTCCAGCAAGAGATGCGCCTCCTGTAAAATAGGCGATGATAGCATCAAAAATAAGCTCAAAAGCAATAGCGCCTACAAAATATGCCCAAAAATAGTCATTAAGTTCTGAAAATTTCTTTTTTAGCATATCAGTAAATTGTGAAATTTCTTTCCAAATTTTACCTTCGCTAAAAATATTTTTAATTCCACTAAGAAACTCTTTTGAGTTTACAGCAAATAAATCTACAAAATCTTCTATGAATTCTAATTTCTCTTGATGTTTTGCCAACTCTAACGGACTCATTTTTTCCATCTCCAAAAACGGAATTTTTTCCGTAACCATTGCTAACAGCATAATAACGGTTTGTGCTAAAGAAATTAAGCCGTTGAGAAGACCGCATAAAAAAGCGTTAATTTTTGCAACTTCTCGATCGACTTTCTCCACGATAACAGCACCAATACCTGAAAAAACCTCCAATATTTCATTAAAAAAAACTTTGAGCTTGTTATAGACGTTTTTTATACTTTCAGGGATATTATCTTCAATGAAATTTTTTAAATAGAAAACAACAGCTAAGAAAATATCATCCGTAATAGTAGGTGTTGCCTTTACTACGGTTGTGACTATTGCCAAAGAAACCTCTTCAAAATAGTTGGCAAACTCTTTAAATCTGCTAAATCCTGCTGCTGCGATTTCAGAAGCGTTTTGCATGGTTTTATATTCTTGGGAAGCAATGGGAACAGGAATAATCGGCTTATATTTCACTTCCTGTTTTGAAAAACCACTTGTTCCTATTTTGTTTTGATAAGTGCTGTACATCGGGTTTACATAATATTTGATGTAATCGTAATTTTCCTCTGTAAACTTCCATTTATCAATTGTTTCTATGCCTCCTCTCATCCAGTCTGCCAACTGATTGTTTAATAAGAATACCTTTTTATAGACTTCATTTAGTTTACTTTGTTCAGCAATTTCCAGATAGATTGCACCCTTTAAAAGAGTTTCGTTTATCTTTGTATCATCCGCAAGCTCTCTAATAAGATTGTCAAACCCATTTACTGTTATTGATTCTGTTGGAGTTACATAAGTGGTATTTTGATTATTATTATAGATTCTGTTAAAGAAGTCTTTGGCATATTTTCCCATTTTTACCCGACAGGCAGTACCAAAAAAATTGCTTTTTTCAGGATTGTCTTCTTCATAGAGTACTTTAAATTGTTTCTCTTCTACCCCTTCTTTTTCGTATCTATCAAACACTTCAACACCACTCTTACATAGTATAAAAGTATATTTTATGCGATCTGTTTCTTTAGTTTCGGGGATTTTATCAAAATCTTCGGGAGGAACAACGAATGTTTCAAAAAATACACTGTTTTTTCCGTAAGGACTGTCAAGATTCCTACTCAGAACGTAATCTAATCTTTGTATCATATCATTTGAATTTATTATGAGCCAAATGTAGATACAGGTAGCGACAGAACGTGACGTTTACAATTTAATTTGTTTCAATTTGGTTTTCCCAACTTCAAACCGATCAACCTGATTGATTTATCTAAATAATCAGAATCTAGTTATTTTTTTTGGGAACAGGAAATTAGAGGATAATTGCCAGCACTAAAATGTATAAAAAAATTAAGACCTCTCAAGGTTCATGATGACTCAAAAATGACAAATAGCTATATATTAATTATAGCATCCTGAAAATATGGCAATTACTCCCTATTATGATAAAAATCGACTTATTTTTGTTGTAAAAATCTATTCCCATTACATTATATATGACAAAAGCATTATATTTGCAAAAAATTTTTAGCCATAATTGGTTACCCGAATATGGCAACACTGATGAAAAACATTATTGATAAATCATTGTTTGTAGTTTACTACAGGCTACCAAATTTTATATCATGCCGGATTTAAAGATACAAGAAGCGAAATTGCTTTTTAAGAAAATCCACTCTAACCCAAAAAGTTATGATTTACAAATCAATGAAGACGGGATTACAGGCAGAGATGATAAAATCAGTTTCCGACTTTACAGGACTGGAGAAAGGGTTGCTTTTGAAGTAACAATTGACGGACTTACTTTCACCAATACCACTGGAGAATGGAACAATGCACTGATCATGCTGGGAAATACGATCAAAAAATTAGAAAAAGAACAAGAAAATTTAAAAATAGAACAGGCAATAAATAAACTCAGAAAGTACCTATCAGAAGAAAATTAAATTTTTTAAAAATAAATTTGGTAGTTTAAAAAAAAGTTTATAGTTTTGCACTCACATTTGAACGATATGGCAAATCATAAATCAGCACTAAAGAGAATCAGACAAAACGAAACTAGAAGACTTCGTAACAGATATTATCACAAGACTGCTAGAACAGCATTGAAAGCTCTAAGAAATGAAGAGAACAAAGCTGCTGCTACAGAACAACTGCCGAAGGTTATCGCTTTATTGGATAAATTAGCTAAGAAAAATATTATCCACAAGAACAAAGCTGCTAACTTGAAAAGCAAATTGACAAAACACGTTAATAAATTAGCGTAAAAGCATAGCGGGCCCGTTCGTCTATCGGTTAGGACCTCAGATTTTCATTCTGGTAAGAGGGGTTCGATTCCCCTACGGGCTACTTATATCTTAAAAAGCCACTGTATACAATCAGTGGTTTTTTAAAGACAAAGTAGAAAAGCTATACTTAAAACAATCTAACCGGCCCGTTCGTCTATCGGTTAGGACCTCAGATTTTCATTCTGGTAAGAGGGGTTCGATTCCCCTACGGGCTACAAACTAAGAGTTGTACTTATAAAAACAAAAGCTAACACATTGCTTCGGTAATGGAAGATAGAGGGCCCGTTCGTCTATCGGTTAGGACCTCAGATTTTCATTCTGGTAAGAGGGGTTCGATTCCCCTACGGGCTACCAAAAAGGACTTTTTCGAAAGTCCTTTTTTCGTTTATAATCATTCCATCAATTTTACAAAAATAGCAGAAAGGGAGAGCTACAGTCAAAAAACGGGGAAATATCTGAACAATGTACATTCAATAAACTCAGAAACAATATTATCCTTAATCAAACAGTATCTTTTAACTGCGGAATAATACGGTTTTTACAACTCCTTATACTTCAGACCAAACATTCAAGCTCCAAATCAGGGATCAATCCTAAAAGTAGTAGGCTAGGCAAAAGTTGAGTATGGATTCAGTCGTCACTTCCTGGAATAAAACCTGAAAGAACATCAATTTTCCACCTTATCAATATTATATACATCAATTAAATAATATTAAAAAATTTCAACTGATAATCAGCTCAATATTGCATAAATATTAATAAAATAAAAATATTCACCAAAAATGGAAATATTATTTTTTACTTTTATCTTTAATCCTTAAATTTGAGTAAAACTATTCATTCAAATATATAATAACATGAAATTAAATTTACTTTTGGGAAATCAACGCTCATTTAAAGCGCTGTTTATTGCTTTGTTTCTGGTATCGACAAGCACTTTATCATTCGCTCAAAACAGAATCTATTCACATGCTCAAAGTTCGGGCGTATTTGGAGTAGCATGTTTAGGTTGCCGTGTAGACAATCCACTCAATGCAATCGGGAACAATGAGGATGATTACTCAACAATGGTATTGGGAACTGCATTGTTGGGAGGTATCCAGCAAACCTTAATCTTTCCGGATCTTAGATCAGATACGAGACTGGTAGTAGGTATCGGGACAGACAATATTCCTTTATCCGTACAATTATTAAGTGGAGTAACGCTTGAAACCATGAATGGCGGGGCTTCCAATGAAGACCGCAGAACAATTGACGTAAGTCTTCTTAAGCTGGGAGCAACTCCAAACAGGGGTACAGTGGAATTCAAACCTGAAAAACCATATGACGGAATAAGAATAGGCTTAACAGGCGGAGTACTGAGTCTTGGAGGAGGATTCAGAATTTATTACGCTTATCAGGATCCATTAGTCAACATCGCAGCTCACAGTCAGGCCGGCCAGATTACTATTGATGCTAATATTCCGCTGGAAGGTGCTGAAGTAGCTCTTACCAATCTTTCCGGAAAAGAAGTATACCGTACAAAGCTGGGATCAAAAACATTTGACACCAGACAGCAGGAAGGTATTTACTTCATGACTATTCAGACAAAAGAAGGAAAAACATACTCTAAAAAAATTATTGTTAAATAAATGATATTCCATAGCCGGCAGATTGAAAGTCTGCCGGCTTTTTTTATATAGTTATTTATAAAATCAAAAAACAAAACAGCTATTAAGTAAAAATCAACAAATACATATTATATAATACAAATATTTAAATATCACCAAAAATTGAAATAAAGTAACTAACATAATTATTTTATGTTTAATTTTACAAAAACTAAATTTTAAAATTTTACCCTATGAAAAACAATTTATTAGTGAGACAGCGTGCAATCAAAGCAGCTTTATCTGCCTCTTTCCTGTTCCTGATGAGTGCTATGTCTTCAGCACAGATTACCAAAATTTATGCAAATAACCAAATCAGCCAGGTGTACGGAATCTGTATCGGCTGTGGTGTATTGAATCCTCTGAATGCGATAGGAAGTAACGAAAATGACTATTCTACGCTACAGGTTTCAATAGGATTACTGGCAAGAACGGAACAGACACTGATTTTTCCTGCCAGCAATATCAATAATAACACGAATAAGCTTGTGATTGGAATCGGTTCAAACGGTACTCCACTGACTGCCCAGGTTCTGGGAGGGGTGTCAATTGAAACATTCAATGGGGATGTTTCCAATAATGACTATACCAACCTCAACAATAGCATTCTTAAGCTTAATGCGGGAGATCCAAGCAAAGGTGAGATTGAACTTACAATGAATATTCCATTTGACCGTATTAAAATCAATGCCAACGCAGGATTACTGAGCCTGGGTGGTGAGCTTAGGGTTTATTACGGATATCAGTACAAAGATCCTTTTATCAACTTTACAGCACATCATGAGGGCGGACAAATCACTCTTGATAAAAATATTCCCGCAGAAGGTTCGGAAGTTACTTTAACCAATACTTCAGGAAAAGAGGTATACCGTACCAAACTTAAATCAAATACATTTGAGACGAGACAGCCGGATGGTGTTTACATAATGAATCTTCATACGAAAGAAGGTAAAACCTACTCCAGAAAAATTATTATTAAATAAATGAGAGACCTGAACCGGCAGACTTTGAAGTCTGCCGATTTTATTTAGTACTTATCCCTAAAAGAACAACTGACCTCAAATTTCAAAATATGAAAACAAATCTACTACAAGCCCAATGTCTGATAAAGCAATCTCTTTCAATCTTAGTACTGCTCCTAATGAATATGTGGCCTTCCGCACAGAATAAAAAATATGCAGGCAGTGAGACCCATCAGATCTCAGGGGTCTGTTTAGGATGCAGTGTTGAAAATCCTCAGCATGCGGCCGGAAATAATGAGAATGATTATTCAACCCTAAAGATGGGCATCGGAGTTCTCGGCAAGATTGAACAAACTTTAATTTTCCCACAATCTGTTAGCAAAAAACTGATCATTGGTATCGGCTCAGACCATATTCCTTTATCTGTTTCTTTGCTGAATGGAGTGACTGTTGAAACGATGAACGGAGCTACTTCCAATAATGATTCCAGGATCATAGACGGCAATATTCTTAAAATCGGTACCCAAACTAACAAAGCAACGATTGAATTCAGTCCTGCAAAGGTTTATGACCGTATCAAAATAACCATGAATGGCGGATTGCTTAATTTGAGCGGCGGGCTCAGAATCTATTATGCCTATTATGAGGATCAGTGCACGATCCCTTTTATGCCTATCCATCATTATTCATTCAATGGAAATACATTGGATATGCCCGGCGGAAATATTAATCTGGTTCGTGAGGGTTCTCATGAAGAAACATATTCAGATGATACGATCTGCGGCCAGGGGCTTAGGTATTCTTCTCCGGATTCAACCTATGTATTCAAGGGAAATTATTTTTTAGATGTTCCATCGCCGAGGAACCCCAGAACAGTTTGTTTCTGGGCACGTATTGAGCAGGGAGGCTCTATGGACCTGACATTATATGGAGAGAAAATAAAAATCACTCCGGACAGTATTATCATTAGACCCGTTAACGAGAATCACAATTTTGATAAAAGATATTTCGGAAGGATGTTCAGGAAAAATCCTGCTACTGCAGGGCAATTCAATTTCTATGTTATTAATTTTAACAATGATCCTACTCCTCCTTACAAAACACAAAGCAGTTTTTATAAACCGAATAATGAAACTTTCCCTCCTTACTACCCTGTAGATCTTAAAGTTTCTGTTAATAGCCAACCGTTACCCGGACCATTTAATTTGTTCCCAGCCGGAAATTTTCAGAATGATTATCCTACAACCATCTACACCACTCATTGGGCACCCTATTACACACAGGGAGCAGATCTCACCAACAATAAATTTATCATTTCATTCAAAGCTTCGCAGATTGACGAATTCTTAATTTTTGACAGAAAGCTTTATCCTGAGGAGCTGTTAAATGCTTACTCACCGGCTCCTGTCAATAATTTTAAAGCCCAAAAAACGCTTACAAATATAAATGAAGTATTCACCGTTTTACCTAATCCCACAGCCGGACAGATTACTCTTGACGGAAATATATCTATGAATGGTTCTGAGATCTCTATCAGAAATGCATCAGGTATAGAGGTTTATCGCTCTCCTTTCAGGTATAAAACATTTGATCTACCGGCTTATTTACCGCATGGAATTTATATACTGACGCTAAAGACAAAAGATAAAAAAATTCATACCCGTAAAATTATCCTTACGAGATAGTATCTCTTACTATTCTATAAAAACCGCCTTTATTGAAAGAGTCCGTTTTATATATTCTGAAAAAGCCCCGGCCAATAAATTGGCCGGGGCTAAATGAAAGAAAATAAGTGGTGTTTGTAATTATTTTTTTATCAGTTTTTCCTGATATACAGCTTTATCTGTTACCGCTTTCAGGATATATACTCCTTTTGGAAGCATACTCATATTAACCTGTCCGTTATTCAGCGGTGCATTGACTGTTCTGCCTGAAGCATCATAAAGAGAAATATTCTGTATTTTTTCCTGTGTTTTGATATAAAGTATGTCAGTAACCGGGTTCGGATAAATACTGAATTCAAGTTTTTTAACCTCAGCAGTAGCTAAAGTAGATGCCGTACTGTTCACGGTAAGCATTTTTTCCAAAAGTTTACCATTTGAATTAAAACTTAGTACAATATCAGACGTTCCTGAGGCTAGTGGTGACAGAACCAGTTCATCATTCGTATTAATCGTAGCAGAAACTACTGCAGGATTGCTGTTTGATTTGATAGATTTTACGACTGATACTTCCATATTATCTGCATCTGAAACTATGGATTTTAAATCAATGGTTGTAGTCCCTCCGGCTGTAACCTGCGAAGGCAGAGTATTGCTTACAACAGGAACTGAATTGTTGGTAAACACTGCTATGGAAGGGAACCAATAATAATCATCCAGAACTTTGGTATTGATAAGGGTTCCGGCCATATTATAGGTATGGATCCAGTTTTTCTGAAAGTGAGCACCGTATCCGCTTTCCGTCGTATTCAAAACAAGTTCTCCGGTAACAGGGTTTACACGAAGTGCCGCACCGTAAGGAATTTGCTTAAATTGACCTGTCTGACCCGGAATAGCAGCAAAGTTTTCGTTAAATGTTTTAGCTGTAACGTCAAATCTTACAATCTGGGCTCCTGAAGCCCATGCGCTTATTGAATTGATCCAGTATAAAGCATTTTCTTTGTTACTTGCTGTAAATCTGCCTGCATTCCATGCTCCCCAATCTCCGATATATTTGGTCGTAGGAATATTATAATCCTGCGTTGCAAAAGTAGTGGGATTGATATTGACCAGCTTCTGTTCCTGAATTCCCCAAATACTTCCATCTTTAGCCTGAACAACAGAATAGAAACCTCCGGCAATAGTGCTCACCACAGTATCTGTATTAGGATTAATCACCAAAATTCCTGCATTTTGTTTTACAGCAAATACATATTGTGAGGTACGGATCATGTTTCCTATCTGCCCGTTGCCTCCTGTTCCGGCAATCAGAGTACCTACCTGCATATTGTCGATATTAAAGAGTACGATTCCGGTAGAAGTACCGATATATCCTTTATGTTCATTTACTCCTACAAATGATCTTCCGTCACCTCCTCCAATATTGTTGAATCCTGCAATTTTCTGCATGGTCTGTGCATTAGCTACAACCAATCTTCCACCGGGAGTATATTGGGTATCTCCCCCATCAGCAGCCTGTTTGGATACAAAATAGAATTTATCTCCGTAGATCGTTCCATATTGTGTAGTTGCTCCGAAAGCCTGGTTATTGTTTACATTGCTGTATACACGGTAGTTGATCTGCCCATTATTGTCGATGAAGTTTACAGAACCGTTGGTATGCCCGAACCACTCTTCATTCACCAGAAAATATCCGTTGGTAAAGTTAGTGGAAGAAACATATGGGGAAACCGGAGTAAGTGTTGATGAAACCGGAGTTTCATTGAATCCTACGTTAAAGTTCCATACATCCCATGAGCCATTTTCCAAAGCACGAGAAGAGGCTCCTACGTTAGAATATCCAAAATCTGCATCGGCAGGATTTTTCACCCAGTAAGACCAGTATCCGTTAACAGTCCATCCGGATTGCCAGTGATCATTCGCAGCATCCATAATCGTATAGCTGTCAAAATCATATGCTGTTGTATTCACAAAACCATTCACCGGATATAAAGGATAAATGGTATTACCGCTTTTGATCAGTGCATTGGTATTTTGCCCGTTCAGGTCAAACCCTATTCCTCCAACTGCTGATCCGAATTGTGTTCCCTGATAAAGCAGTGTAAATAATCTATGATCTGCTTTGGCAATAGCTTTCAGCATATCTTCTCCTGTAGCATTCCCATCCCATTTGAATCCCCAGACTAGAGCGTCAGGATTTTTACTGTCATTCCATTGTACTACAAAAGCAGCCTGATTTGATCCGGAACCTACCCAATACTGAATATCAGAAAAACTGATCGTAGTGGTATTAAGCTTGCTGATCCCGGAAATATCATTTCGGGGTACACCCTGAACTTTTATCTGTGCATTTGATAAACATGCAAACAGAAAAAGCATCATAAAAACGTAAAACTTTTTCATTTTCTATTGAATTAAATAAATTGTATTGTTGAATAATTATTTGAGATGTAAATCATACGCTCCCGCCACTTCTGTGGAAACCTCACCCAGCCAGCCGGCTTCCTGGTTTACCCCAGTGTATATTTTCATAAAATCGACACCCGGAAGTTTCACATACCTTCCACTGCTGTCCACAGCCCAGGAAATATCGATATTGGAAGCTTCATCATTATTCGGTGCATTATCTGCATATCCGAATTCATAGGATTTTCCTACCCAGTAGGATCCGTCACCATTCTGATCATAAAAATTGTTTGCCAGCCTGGTCCCTGAAAAGCCGTAAGAAGGATCTGCAAACCATAAAGGATAATAGCTTTGTGCGTGAAATGTATTTTTTGTTTTAAAGCCCTTATTCCCGAGGTTGTCGTTCCATTTTATATACTCCACATCGGCCTGCCAGAATTCACTTCCGGGTACCGGAGGTTTGTTTTCATCGGGCTTATAATAGGTAATGCTGTAATTTTTTACGGTTGTATTTTTGAAATATTCACTGCCTGCAATTTCGTACCATTCGTCATTATCGGGTTTACCGTTTTTGTTTCTGTCGTAGGCCACCATAATGATTCCCGGTTCACAGGATCCTGAACGCAGATCACTGGCATCATTTCCAAAGAATGCATTTCCAAGAATTTTAAAGTCTCTTCCATTCAGATTCGGAATAGTATGATCAAATCCGAAAACAACATATCCGCCATATCCTCCCAAACTGATCATGGTAGAATTTCCCCCTACCAAAGACTCGTTAGCTTTCTGAAGTATATTGGCAGCCGTATTTCCGGGAGTATATTCAGGGATCTCATTCATAAACTGTCCTACAGCAGGTCGAAATTCCAATACTTTGGCAATATATTTACTGTATGGTACTTTTTCTTTGGTAACGATTATTTTAGAATGGTAAACCTGTTCGTTTCCTTTATTATTGATTTTTAAAGTCAGAGGATAGGCGTTTGCCTTCGGGCTGATAAACTCAAGGGCTGAACTCTGGGAGATAACAGAATCATTGATACTCCATGTGACCGATCCCGAAGCATTGGTAGGAATAGTCAGAACTTTTAACCGCTCAATGGAATAAGAATCATCGAGACCGCTAAATGTAAACTCATCCTCATCATTATGTTTACAGGCTATCACTCCTACAAGGAAACATGATAAAAACCCGATTTTTAAATAAGTAAAGGTATTTCTTCTCATTTCTTAAATTTTGATTATTTGTATAAAAAAGCGAAGTGGGCAGGAATATTTCCTCCTTCTGTCTTCCATTTGAAATGTCCGTTTTTATCAAAGCAGTATACAAAGCCCATAGACACGTAATTTCTGGCATCTGTTATATAGATATCTTCTGTGATTGGGTTGACTGCAATTCCGTAAGGTGTTTTAATTAGATTCTCGTATTCCTGGTCAAAAATGTGGTTGGCGATAATCTCTTCGGTTTTTACATCTATGATCCCGAAGGTTTTTTTATAGCTGTGGGTATTGTAATTGAATTCATTTCCGTAGAAATAAAGTTTATCGTTCACAATGGTCATTTCACTTACTGCGATGTGAAAGTCTTTCTTCACCATACCTGTTGTGGCATCTACCAGATATAAACTGGAAGGAACCGTATAGTAATCACCTCTTGAGCTTACATACAAATCCCCGTAATTGTCTTTTTTAATGTGATGAAGATTAATGGCTACATCTATCTTCCGGATTTCCGTAAAACTGTTTAGATCTATTACAGAAACGGTATTATCATAATTGGGAGCTTTATAGCCCCCGGAATTGGCAACAAATAATTGATTTCCTACAATTTCCATATCTTCAGGCTGATATCCCACGACAACTTCACGTTGAATGGAAAGAGAGGTGGTATCTATTTCCACTACTTTTCCTTTTGGTGCTTTAGGATTGATCGCTACAGGTCCTGCATAGCTGCTGGCATAGGCTTTTCCATCTTTGAAGGCTAAATATCTGCAGTTCTGCAATGGAATGGAAGTAATCCGCTTAGCCGTTCTGGCATCCAATACTTCAATTTTATTGGAAACATTGACTACAATATACAGTTTACTGCCGTAGACTTTGATATCATTTCCCACATCCCCCAGCTCTTTCACTACATTGGGGTTGATTTCCGCATAGATATTCCGGTAATAGGTTCCTTTGGTATAATCGAAAAAATCGAGGGTGCATTTATTACTTCCCATATTCCCCTCATTCAGCATGTAGAATCCTTTTATCACTGTATTTTCCGAAGGAAGTCCTTCTACCACTTCCTGACGGACAATAATGTCATCGGTACGGCACGAAGTAAGAAAAGCCAATACAAGAAATAAAAAATAAAAGTTTAGTTTTCTCATAGGGTGAAGTTTAGAATAAGTTTAAAATTTCTTCCAGGCATCGGATAGTTGATCACTACATCATAGTATTGATTGAAGATATTATTCATCTCAAGGCTTACTTTAAACTGATGATTCGCCCAGCTGAATTTTTTCTGAACAGAAAGATCATGCGTATACCAGGGCTGTACATAATTGTACTGAATGTTATCCTGGTTCACATCATACCGCTTCCCCACATAGATGGCACTGTAATTGAAACTCCAGTCTTTATAGTCTGCCATAAGGCTGAATGCCCCGTTATGCCATGGTGTATAAGGAATCTGATTGCGATAGAATGTATCTTCCGGGTCACTCATATCTCTCGCACTTTGATATGTATAGGAAAGCAAGGGTCTCAATCTTACTTTTCCGAGCTGCATTTCAGTCTGCACATTCACATCTGTTCCTATAATTTCAACCAGTCCCAGATTCATCATCAGCCAACGGAACATACTTCCGTTTGGTGCCGCTACAATTTTATCCTGTACTTTATTGTAGTAACCATCTGCTTTAACATAAAAGAATTTAAAGAAACTGTTGCTGTTAAAATTCTTTCTATAAGTAAATCCTACATCATACTGATTAGTAAATTCCGGCTTCAGGTACGTATTTCCGATATTGGTATAATAGAGATCATTAAAGGTAGGCAGTCTGAAGATTTTCTTGTAAAAAGCCCTGAGGGTAAGCTCAGGAATGATCTCAGGCTGATAGCTCATAAATACAGCCGGCGTCCATTCTCTTCTGTCTCCCGGTCTTTTGTTCTTTTCTACTTCTTCGAAAGTGAATGTTCCCAAAAGGCTTCCCAGAATTTTAAACCTGTTCCACTGATATGTGGTTGCCAAAGCCACTAATGTAGTATAACGGGTAGGATAAGAGAAATTGTCCAGATTGGCATCCAGGTTATTGTACTGGAAATCTCCGTTCAGGCTGACGTCCCAATTCGGGGTGATAGAATAGATATTGGAAGAAGAAAGATATACTTCCCTTTGAATATAGACATTATCTGTATAAATGATAGATTGCGAACGAACGGTATCCATGAAATGGGTATAATCATAAGCAAATTTTGCTTTCAGCTGGGTTTCAAATTTAGGGAAGAGCTTTTTTCTCAGATGGGCCTGTACGAAATAATTTTCATCTGAAAGTCTTGCTCCCCTGCCCCCAAAGCGGCCATTAACAATAGGCGCAGGCATTCCCCGGTCTGAAATATATCCGTACCCCCTTACATTCCAGCTTCCGTTATTGAATATTCCGTTGACGGATGTTTCAAAACGTTTTGCTTTAATATCCGAATCCTGTCTTCTGGCAATGGTATCATAAGCCTGCTGCCCGTCCGGGTATTTTTTGGCGTAACGAAATCTGTAAATTCCGTCACTCTGCATAAATTCTCCGCTGAAGCTTGAGGAAACTCTGTCTGAAATTTTCTGTTCCAACCGGAATGAAGGGTTGAAAAGATCTATGGAAGCACTTTTTGCTCTTATGACCAGATTCATTTTCCTGTTTCCTTTAAACACAGGTGTTTTAGGCTGGAGATAGATGGATCCTGATGAACCGAAATCTTTTGCAGGTTGAAAGATTTCACTTTTCTGCCCGTTATACAGCGATATTTCTTCCAGGTCATCCAGTGAATATCTTCCCAGGTCAACAAGTCCATTTTGTGCATTTCCCAGTTGGATGCCATCGTAGAAAACGCCTACATGCTGGCTTCCCATACTGCGGATATTAATTGTTTTTAAACCTCCGATACCTCCATAGTCTTTGATCTGGACTCCTGAAAAATACCGCAGAGCATCTGCTACAGAGTGACTATTAAGCCTTTCAAGCTCTTCTCCCTGTATGATTTGTGCAGGAATAATTTCTTTGAAATTCTTTTTGTAAAGGCTGATAACCTTAATGGTCTCTGTTTCTAAGCTGTCTTTTTTCTTTGTTTGGGAAAACAAAAAGTGAGAGGTCAACACCAAAGCGGTGAAAACAATTTTATGAAATTGAGATGTAATCAGTTTTGCCACCATTAGCTCATTCAGGGTAATGATGACGCTAATGGATATAAGAACGCAACGACAAAGCACAGCTGCCACTGCACAGAATCATTGTTGTTCTAAGCTTTATTCCACGAAAGCGTCAAACGTTTAATTTTCTGGCAGGTCTTCTGACTTACTCCATTTTTGAAATCCTTCCCATTAAAAAACAGTGGATATATTCTTCAAAAACTTTGGTGCGGAGCTTACAGCAGCGGGTCTGTCCCGGATTTTCACCGGATTCCCTTTTAAGAGCTTTTTACGGCTCACCAAACTTCGGCAAAGATAGAAAATTATTGCTATATCTTGTTATCAACAAAATGATTTACAATATTATATATCCGGAGGCTTTAAAAATACTTTTAAATAAAGAAATAATTTTAGGTCAACAGAATAAAAATGACAGCTGGCACCACTTATTACATTCAATGTAAGCTCCTAATATTTTATCAAAATCAGAAAGAAGGCTATTCCAATAATGAAATAGCCTCTCTTTATTAACCAAGAATGTACAAATTCTTTTATTCTTTATTTGGGACAGAAAAACATTTCATAAAAAATATCTGTATCTATAAAATGTTTATTACATGATCCGTCATATTCCAATATTCAGGAATATACTGAACCTTGATTTTGCTTCAATATCACCACCGGCAAGATGGGTATACACCGGAAGCATCACTTCACTTCCCAGGCTGAACCTTTTATAGGAGGCTTCAAATCCCAGTTTTCCATATAATGCACTTCCGGCAGTATTGGGCAAACCCTCACCAAATTGTTTATTCTGTGCATACACTTCACCCTGAATTCCGGTTTTAGCAGAAAATATGGTTTTTTCATTTGCCGAGATCTGATAAAATCCGGTCGCTGCATAATTCCATTGGTTTCCGAAGCGGTAATGTTTTTTGTTTTCAGTTTTAATGGTATAATCTGTATTGATCAATACGGCTATTTTATTTTTTTGAAATTTATAGTTCAAAGCAGCCTGATAATCCCAGCTTCCGGTTCCCAGTTGAAAGCTCGGATTGACACCGGATATCCCTTTTTCATCAAATTTACCCAAGGGGACTTTCACTCCAAGACCTCCGCTCAATTGGTGAAAGTTATCACCCGACTTCATCAGCCTGTAAATTCCCATCAGATTAAGATCACCGATTCCATTGATTCTGATATCGCCCTGCATGGTCTTTTTTTCGTGAAAGTGAAATGGCAGACTGGCATATACACTTAACTTTTCTGTCACAGGAATTTTACCCCAGATCTGAAGTGTATTGAAATACTGATCCTGAGTGAGGTCTTTTATAAATAAATTCTCTTTGGCCTTATAATGCTGTGCAAAATATTTGATTCCTATAAATTGTGGATTCAGCAAAGATTCAAAACCGGATGATCCGTTTCCTGCAGCACAGCCACAGGCATCACAATCATCATAAAAACTGATCCCGTTATAGCCTTCAGGAGCAACATAAACACTGTCTCCGGTATTTGCCTGATTCAGATTGAATAAGACCAGGCCTATTATCAATATTATCTTCTTCATGTTTTCTCTCATTTATTCTGCAAATTTTGGATTGGATATAAAACTTTTATCGGACAGTGTTTTCAGGAAAGCTATGATCTGCTGTTTTTCCTGGCTATTCATCGCAATTCCCGTACGTCCGTTTGGTTTCAGCTGCGGATCAAGGTTCGGATTATCTTCCACATGGTCCGAATAGAAATTGAGGACTGCTTCCAGGGTATAAAATCTTCCGTCATGCATATAAGGCTTTGTATATTCTATATTCCTCAGGCTTGGAACCCGGAATTTCATCCAATCGGCCTGATCAAGGGTGACCCGGTAGCGGCCTGCATCTTTAAACTCAGTATTGTAATACATTCCCGTATTTCTGAAGCTTTCATCTGTAAACAGCTCTCCACTATGGCAGGATGCGCATTTCTGATTAAACAATGCCATACCCTGGGATTCTTCCGAGGTAAACTGCTCCCTTCCCTGTCTGTACCTGTCATATTTTGAATCTGCAGAAACCAGTGTGGCCATAAACTGTGAGAGTGCTTTTAAAATCCTTTCTCCTGTAATGGTTTCATCTCCATAAGCTTCCCTGAAAAGCTTTTTATATTTCTGATCATTTTTGAGCTTTGAGATGGCTTCAGGTATGGAGCTGTCCATTTCATTTTCGTCTGTAATAGGGCTGATTGCCTGTTCGTTCAGATTATGGATCACCCCGTCCCACATGTATTTTTTCAAAAAAGCCATATTCTGTATAGGGGGTGCATTCCTGATCCCGATCCTGTCATCCACACCATGGCTTACCGTATGGCCATGATGGGTAAAAGCATTTTCCTGAATATGACAGAACCCACATGAAATAGTATTGTTTCTGGAAAGCCTCCCTTCATAGAATAATTTTCTTCCTAACTCTACCCCGTTTTTGGTCACAGGATTTGAAGACTGGTCAAAAGACATTTCCGGAAAGTAAGAGGGAAACTGTAAACGGTAAGCTTCATCTTTCTCCAGCGGCTGTATGACCTCATCAGAACAGGAGATACAACCTAGAAGAAACACTAGCAGAACCAGTATCGTTTTAATTGAAAAATTAATCATTGTGAACGTGATCTACTTTAAACATTTTGGTAAGGTTATTGGTAACATCCACAAGGTGCTGGCTGGATCCCATCATCATATCATTAGCTGATGTGAGGGCAAGTGCTTTATCACCACTTAAAAACTGATTCAGGTCTGCTAAAATATGGATGGAAGGCCTGATGTTTCCGGTAACTCTTACAGTAACCGGCAGATTCAACGTAATCTCACGGTATAGATCCGGGGTGTTATTGGCTGTTGTATTTCCCATGTTTCCGGTGTGATTCATGAATTCTTTAGTAGCAGAATCAGCACCGTATTTTCCTTCAAGTTTTACAAACACATACCCTGCAGCCCATGACCATGACATTCCTTTCTGTTTGGCTTTGGTCCAGAATTCTGCTTGACCGTCCTGTCCCAGCAAATATGCTTTCTGACTGATTCCCAATCCGAATCTGATCTTCTTATAATTATTTTTCGGAATCCCGGCTAAATTCAGATACACCACGCCGGCTACCGCATCTGCCTGATCTACGATAAATGCTCCTTTATCCGGATTGTTTTCATTGTATTTAAATTCATTTCCGCCTTCATCGATCAGGGTGATATTACTTATGACATATTTTAAGGAAGAAAAATTATGCTTTTGCCCCTGTGATGAGGTTTGCACCGTCTGGTTTAAAACAATATTTCCCAGATTATTAAACCCGTTTTCAAATTTGATCTGAATATTTCCCGGCGTGGTATCCTGCGGGTTATCATCATCTCTGCTGCTATCACAGGATGATACAGTGAATAAAGTAAAGGCGATAAAGAATAGTGATAAAAATTTATAAATTTTCATTGTTGATTTTTTAAGTTGGATTAATTTTGAATTGCTGTAACAGCGTTGTTTTTAACCACAAAAGGCACCAAAATTTTAGCACTTAAGTTATTTAAGTGAAATGCTGTATGGATAAAGAGCACTTAAGTTTTTAAAAATCTTATTTTAATGTATACCAGTGCCCTGTCAAAGGTCATAATCTTAAAACTATTGATGTAATAAGAAAATGCACTGTGACTTTTGTGGTTGAATAATAATATGAATACCTTAAAAAACCGGTGGTTTGAAAATGTATTTCAGAAACAGAAAAGAATAAGCTGTTTCATCAATGAATATGAAATGGAAAAACGGAAAATTTTCCATAGCAGAGATTTCTGCAATTTCAGGAAGAATGTAGATATCCAGGATTTTCTGTCCTGAATTTTTTGTTTTTTGTAAAGGTGAAGATTCTGAATCGCCGGTCTTTGCCAGCTGTTTGCTGAGGTAACATTTTCCGTTGCAGTGAATCTCAGGTTTACTTTTATTTACACAGAGGGTGTTGACGATGTAATTATAATTTACGGCATACTCCGCCAGCGGTATCAGAGGTCTGAACACCATATAAAAGGTAAAGAGCATGCCGTAAAGAAGTTTCATCAGCTTATTTTTTGCTTAATGCGTCATCATATCTTTTGCTGACTTCTTTCCAGTTCAGCACATTCCATATGGCAGAAAGATAATCTGCTCTTTTATTCTGGTATTTCAGATAATAAGCATGTTCCCACACATCAATTCCGAGGATGGGAGTTCCCTTTTCATCTGCAATATCCATCAAAGGGTTATCCTGATTCGGTGTTGAAGAAACGAATAATTTCCCGGTTTTATCCACAGATAACCACGCCCATCCTGAACCGAAACGATCTGCTCCCGCTTTACTCATTTTTTCTTTGAAAGCATCCATACTTCCGAAAGTTTCATTAATCGCCTTTGCTAATTTTGCAGAGGGCTGTGTATTTTTTTCAGGCGTAAGAATAGTCCAGAACAATTCATGGTTGTAGTGACCACCTGCATTATTTCGCACTGCAGGGCTCAGCTTGGAAGTTTCACCAAGGATCTGGATCAGGGTTTGTTTTTCCTGTGGGGTTCCTGCAATGGCTTTATTCAAATTAGCGGCATACGCTGCTCCATGTTTTGAATAGTGAATTTCCATTGTCTGGGCATCGATGGAGCCTTCCAATGCATTATAAGCATATGGCAGAGGTGTCTGCTTAAACTGAGCCAGTGTGAACTGGGCCGCAAAAACTGCACTTACAGCAGCTATTTTCAAAATCTTCATAACGTTTTGTTTTATGGTTGAACAATGTTTTTTATTAGGCTGGAAGATGGAAGATCGAGGCTGGGAGTACTTCCTGCCTCCAGCTTCATTCTTCCAGCTTCTCTATTTCAATAATTTCTTAATATCCTCAATCAGAATTTCCCTGTCCGGATGATATTTCCCATTCAGGCGGGGAGTTTTACCTTCCGGATCATCATAATTCAACCCTGAATAATACAGAATCGGCATATTATCTTTATTGTATCTGCAGCGGATGTTTCCTTCCTGATCTACCAGAGCAATCATACCGCTGTGGTTCAGGCTTTCTGCGTCGTCTTCCTTATCTCCTACGTAGATATTAAACTGATCTGCAAGCTTTCCGATATATCCTCTGTCACCAGTTAAAAAATGCCAGTCAGGAGATTTTGCCCCTATCTTTTGAGCATGTTCTTTCAGGGCTTCAGGGGTATCATTTCCCGGATCTATGCTGATGGAGATAATTCCGAAATCAGGATCGTTGACCTGGTTTTGTATAGCCTTCATATTGGTATTCATCACAGGGCAGATGGTGGGACATTTACTGAAGAAAAATTCCACGAGATATACTTTTCCCAGCATATCTTTATTGGTAATTTTCTTATTATTCTGATCCGTAAGTTCAAAATCCGGAACCTTCATCACCGTATAAAGGTTCTTTTTGAAGTAACTCATTCCTATGCCTATTCCCAGAAAAAGCAAAGCAATCACCGCAATCGGCATAATTACTTTTCTCTTGTTATTCGTCTTATTATTTTTGGGCATATTTTTCAGGATTTTGTTTGAATTCTTCTTTACAGTAAGAGCTGCAAAAACCATACGTTTTATTTTTGTACACTGCAGTATCTTTCAGAAATTCTGCAGTTTTCATATGACAGACAGGATCTTCTTCATTGACAACCTGTATATTTCTGATATTTTCTTTTGAAGAGCTCATATTGCTCTTATGCTTTACCTGAGGGGTTTCTTTGGTACATGAAAGTAATGATATTGACAGCAGAGCCGTCAAGATAACCAGAGATTTCATATTGATGTTAAATTTTAATTAATATTGTTAAATAGAGATTACGGCGTCAAACTCCAACGGAGATTAATCCATAATATGATAGTTTAATTTAAATATTCCGAACATTTTCAGAAGCCGGTATGAAATTCATATATCAAAGCAACCATTGTATTTTGAAAAGCAATTATTTTACTTATACACGTAAGCTATTCCAATGACGCTCCGACAAGGTCTGAAATGTATTCAAAATAAAAACTAAAAATATAGTTTAAAATTGAAGTTAAACTAAAGGAGGGTGAAATACCCTGGAAAAGTATTCTGAAGAATGAGAATTGATATGATCTGAGCCAGGATTGTTTACAGATTTTTCTATATTCAGTTGATGTGAAAAGGAAAGTATGTCATAAGAAATGAAGACATCTAATCCGGCAATTTTTATGGTCTGAGAACTGTTGGATTGTTTTTCCGTTTTGGCCAGTTCTTTTTTCACATAGCATTTTCCTTTACACGTTGATTGGGGTATATCTCTCTTTTCACAAAGATTTTTAACGATATAATCATAGTTCACCGCATAATTTACCAGTGGCAATACAGGGCGTACTGCAACAGTAAAAATAATGAATATGGAAATGATTAGCTTCAACAATTTTGTTCTCTGCTACAAATATACTACTTCAAAATTGTTTTATGGTTCATTTATGATGAATGTCATTGATCGTTTCCAGGCTTTCACGATAGGCTTTGATCCAATACATGAATACACTCAACTGTTACCTATAAAATTAACAAAACTGTATCTGTTATCATTGAGGTATTATTCCGAACTTTGACTTTATACTTAAGGTCACATGTCATGACTGAAAATTCCCAATAAAAATTTAGTTCTTTATATAAAATTTAATCTTGTTCATAAAGCTTTGCCGATTCTGGTGGAGCTTTTTTTATACAATAGAATTGAATGTATAGTTATTCTATCGCTCGCTGATTTTGCTGATTACGCAGATTTTTATGAAGGATCTGTGTATCAATCGGATCTGTGTGAGAAAAATAATCGCACCGAATACAAAAATTAATTATTTAGTTAATAAGCTGAAAATCCAGACCTTTGCTTTAAAACATCCATAATTTGAGATAAATTCTTATGTCTTGTGTATTCCAGCAAAACAAAAGCTTCACTGGAATCAGCGAAGCCCTTATTGAATATAATTTAGTTTGTGTTTATGATTTCTTTTAAAATTTCATCCTCTGAATTCTCACTGCATTTAAAATTGCGAGGAGAGCGACTCCTACATCGGCAAATACTGCTTCCCACATCGTTGCCAAACCTCCTGCTCCGAGAATGAGCACAACAGCTTTTACGGCAAAAGCTAAGATGATATTCTGCCAAACGATTTTTTTCGTCTGTTTACCGATATTAATTGCCATCGGGATCTTACTGGGTTTATCATCCTGAATCACCACGTCTGCCGTTTCAATGGTAGCATCACTTCCCAGACCTCCCATTGCAATTCCTACGTCACTCAAGGCAACTACAGGGGCATCATTCACTCCGTCACCAACGAAGGCCACGGTTTGGTTTCCGGCTTTAATTTCTTTGACCTTATTCACTTTGTCCTCAGGTAACAGATCTCCGAATGCATTGTCTATACCCAGCTGATCAGCAACATATTTCACAACAGTACTTTTATCTCCGCTCAGCATGGTGGCTTTTACCTTCATTTTATGCAGATTGTCTACTGTGGCTTTGGCATCTTCTTTTATGCTGTCTGCAATGGTGATATACCCTGCAAATTTTTGATCATAAGCTACAGCAATAAGGGTGTAGACAATATTGGAATGGTTGAGGTCATAACGGATATTAAATTTATCCATCAGCTTAAAGTTCCCCACCAGAAGTTCTTTACCGTTCACTGTTGCTTTCAGCCCGTGTCCTGCAATTTCTTCTACGTTTTCCAATGAAACAGCGTAATTGATATCGCCTACGTAATTGTGAATCGCTGTAGCTACCGGGTGGGTACTTTTGCTTTCAAGAACGTTTACCAGCTGAAGGATCTCATCTTTATTAAATTCAGGACTGATGCTTACTTCCTGAACTTTGAAGACTCCTTCCGTCATGGTTCCGGTTTTATCCATTACCACATTCTGGATTTCTGCAATACTGTCCAGGAAATTACTCCCCTTAAACAGGATTCCATTACGGCTTGCCGCGCCTATTCCACCGAAATATCCTAACGGAATAGAGATGACCAGGGCACAAGGGCAAGAGATCACAAGGAAGATCAATGCTCTGTACAGCCAATCCCTGAACTGATAATCGCTGACAAAGAAATAAGGAAGTAAACAGATTGCTATTGCCAGGGCTACAACAATTGGTGTATACACTTTGGCAAATTTTCTGATGAACAGTTCCGTAGGGGCTTTCTGTGCTGTAGCATTCTGTACCAGTTCCAGTATTTTGCTCAGTTTGCTGTCTTCATAGGCAGTGGTCACCTTTACAAGAGCAATACTGTTCATATTGATCATTCCTGCCAGTACTGCTTCACCTTTATTTTTAGTATCGGGTTTACTTTCCCCTGTCAGCGCTGCCGTATTGAACGACGCTGAATCTGAAATCAGTTCACCATCCAGCGCCAGTTTTTCACCAGGCTTCAGCTGAATAACGTCTCCTACTTTCGCTTCTTTTGCTTTAATTGCTTTTGGCTGATTATTTTCCATGATGGTCACCTCATCAGGACGCTGGTCCAGTAAAGCTTTTATGTTTCCTTTTGCCCTGGTGACTGCCATAGACTGAAATACTTCACCTACAGCATAAAACAGCATTACAGCTACTCCTTCAGGATATTCTCCAATGGCAAACGCACCAATGGTTGCAATGCTCATCAGGAAGAATTCAGAAAACACATCTCCTTTGGTGATACTTTTAAAGGCATCCTTCAACACAGGAAATCCGACAGGGATGTAGGCTGCCAGGAACCATACCAACCGTACCCAGCCAGTAAACCATGCCGGTTTTATATAGTTATCAAAAGCGATTCCTAATAGGAGGATGGCAAAGGATATAATCGCCGGGAGAAACATCTGGAAGATGGTCTGATCGCCGGTATCATGGGAGTGATCATGCCCGTCATGGTCATGTCCGTCTCCTTCTGAATGATTGTGTGTGTGTTCTTTTGTATCTGGTTTTTCCGGGGTTGTACTACAGCATTTTTCCATAACTGATATTTTTATACAAATTTAGGGTTGAGACTGATGCAATGCTATTGCAAACTTTCAAGACAGTTTTCGCAGATTCCTTTTGCAAAGAGTCTTATTTCATCAATCCTGAAATTGGTCTGTATATTTTCAGGGAAGGAAATATCTTCTTTACAGGTGGTCTGCTTACATATTTTACAATAGAAGTGCAGGTGCCAGTCTTTATGTGTTTTTTCATCACAATCATCCTCGCATAGCTTATACTTTGTAGTTGTATTTTCCTGTATGCTGTGAACAATTCCTTTTTCTTCAAAGGTTTTTAAGGTTCTGTAGATCGTAATGCGGTCTGCATTGTCAAAATGATTTTCTATTTCAGAAAGAGACAGGGCTGCTTCCTGGGAGCTTAAAAAATCATATACCAGAATTCTCATACTGGTAGGTTTGGTATTTTTATCAATGAGCTTGTTTTCTATGTCTTTTTTCATGTTTTCACAATTTGAATATTACAGATGGGATTCATTCTCTTCGTAGCCTTCATCTTCTATCTGAAAAGTTGTGTGACTGATCTTAAATGTATTCACTGTTTCCTCCGTCAAAATTTTCAACAGCTGATTTTGTGAAGTTCCGACTTCTTTCACAACATGGGCACTCATGGCATTTACCCCTGAAGTAAGGGACCATACGTGAAGATCATGAATATTTTTTACTCCCGGAATCTTCTCCAATGATTTGCGCAGCACATAGATATCCACATCTTTCGGGGTTCCTTCCAGTAATAC
Organism: Chryseobacterium sp. 22458; assembly: GCF_052044975.1. Taxonomy (NCBI): domain Bacteria; kingdom Pseudomonadati; phylum Bacteroidota; class Flavobacteriia; order Flavobacteriales; family Weeksellaceae; genus Chryseobacterium; species Chryseobacterium sp. 22458. The sequence continues at coordinate 162,369 of NZ_JBQEOA010000003.1, forward strand.
ATTGACGGCTTCTTTTAAAAGTCTCCATGTTCTTGGAAAGATTAATAGTCCGATTGCTGCTGAGATCAAAGAATCGGCATAATACCAGCCGGTTGTCAACATGATAATTCCTGCAATCATAACGCCAACTGATGTTAACATGTCTGAAAGAACCTCAAAGTAAGCTCCTTTCATATTCAGGCTGCCTTCTGAATCTTTCCTCAGAATCATCATTCCTGCAATGTTTACGATCAATCCGATCCCCGCTACAATCAGCATCGATTTGCTCTGTACTTCCGGTGGATTCTGAAAACGCTGATAGGCTTCAAATAAAACATATAAAGAAATTCCTAATAATACGACTGCATTGATGACTGCAGCTAATATTTCAGTACGGTAATAACCATATGTTCTGGAAGGTTCAGCTTTTCTCTCTCCTATTTTAATGGCAATGAATGCCAGCAATAATCCTACAACATCAGTGAGCATATGGGCTGCATCTGCCAGCAGTGCAAGACTGTTGGTCACTATTCCCCCTATGACCTCAGCAATGAGATAGGTACCGCTCAGGCAGAGTACAATCAGGAGGTTCTTTTTATGTCTGCCTGCAGCAGAGGGAGTCTGTATTTGTGTTGGGGTGGTTTCCATATTATTTCTATGGTTTAATTACATTTCATAGTAAGATGTATTTTCTTTTTTTAAAGGAACGTTCTGCTCCCCAATCATCTGCCGGATATTGATTTCAATGGTTTGTGCCAAAGAGGTCACCGGAGTGTCTACGGGTCTGTTTTCAAACGGATCCTGCATAATGATCGATGTTTTCTCTATTGCAATAAATACAATCGGGATCAGGAATGTGACGAGCATTTCAACGGCCAGCTGTGAATCATCAAGCCCAAAAGGAAGGATCACTGCAAACACATAGATCAGGATATGTACCAATACACTGTAAGATCTTGGAAAGACTGTATTCTTCAGCCTTTCACATTTTCCCATACTGTCACAGAGTCTGGTGATGATGTCATTCAGCTGCATTTGCTGGAAATCAGTCAGTCCTTTGGAAACCGCAATATCTCTCAGCTGTTTGGAATGGGCATCGAGAAGTGCATTGGGAATGTTTATAGCCTTGATCTGATGCTGTTCCATGTACTGCTGTACCTTTTGAGAAAATGGCAGTTTTCTGAGCGATTCACCAAGGGCATAGGTCCAGATGATCTGTCTTTCTGCAAAATTTTTTACCGTTTTTTCATCTCCTGCAGGCATAAACTGTATAATAAGCCTTACAAAGGTTCTGGAATCATTGACAATAGCTCCCCACACCGTTCTTGCTTCCCACCATCTTTCATAGGACTGGGAAGTACGGAAAGCCAACAACAGCGATACTGCCGTTCCTAAAAGTGCCGGAATATTCAGGGGAAGGGATATTTTCCGAAACCATGGCAGCATATCCAAAAGGCCAATGACCACAGCAAATATTCCAATGAACAGAATTTGGGATTTTATTTCACGGATGAAATACCAGACTGATATTTTTTTGTTTAATAGCATAAAAGGTCATGTATTAAATATTATAAAAACATTATTTTTTAAAACCATCTTAGTCTCTTATCAGATAAAAGGTTCAGATGTTTCGTAAGATCATCTTTACTTTCTTCCGGCCGGTTTTTATAATAAGTCCGTAAACAGTTCTAATTTACGCATAAAAATCGACATTGAGCGGATTCATTAATGTTCATGCTCCCCGGAATTCACCAGTTTGGCGTTCACAAAAAAGGCTCCTTTCACCACAATTTCAGCATTATCCGGAATGTTACCTACGGGTGTGATCGCTGTATATCCCATATCTGAAGTTCCTTTTACCACTTCAATTTTCTCGAAGTTTAAGGTTTTCGGATGAGGTTTTCCTTTTTCGTCATGTTCTTCCTCTACTTTTTTATCTGTCTGAATAAAAACATAATATTTACCGTCTGCTTCCACAATGGCCTCGGTAGGTACAGCGGGTGTGGTGCTTTTATCAAGGCTTACAATACCTGTGATATTCATTCCGTCGATCAGTCCGGACTTGTTTCCTATCACTTCACAGTGCATAGAGATGGTCTTGCTTTCATTTTCAAAAGAAGAACCTATGCTGTAAATTTTGGCGTCGTATTCTGTTTCGGGGTTATTCGTCAGTTTAAAATGAACAATCTGCCCTACTTTCATTTTGGGAAGGTCTTTTTCAAATACCTGAAGATCCAGGTGAATGGAACCGTTATCTATGACCGTAGCGACGGGTGAAGAAATATCCACATAACTTCCTATCTGCGCTGTAATACTACTGATGGTCCCACTGATCGGCGAAGTGATCACCAATCCTGATTTCATATTTCCGTTACTGACTTTTCCGGGGCTTATTCCCATCATCTGAAGCTGCTTCAGGAGAGATGCTCTTTTGGTTCTTAATGTTTTCAGTTCCGCATCTGCGCTCTGAAGATTTTTCTTGGCCCCGGCATCGTTATCAAAAAGTTCTCTCTGCCTTCTGTATTCCTGTTCGGCATAGGTAATCCGGCTATTGGTTGTCAGATAATCTTCCTGAAGCTGAATGTATTCCGGATTGGCAATTGTTGCGATGACCTGTCCTTTTTTTACAATGCTTCCTACCTGGATATTGATGGTTTTTATGATTCCTCCGTACAGGGAAGTAATAGTGGCTTTATTACTGTTGGGAACGCTCAGCAATCCGTTGGCTTTGATTGTTGAGGTCAATTCTTTCATCTCTACCTTCCCCAAAGCAACTCCTACAGACTTCATCTGTTCTTCCGTCAATGAAGCAATGGTTTCAGGACCTTCTTCATGAGCTTGTTCTTTCTGCTCTATTTTTTCAGGGTCCTTTTCTGCCGCAGCTTCTTTTTTTCCACAGCTTATGACCAGCAGAGCCATGAGCATCAGGGGTATGATATTATATTTGAGTTTCATATTCGAATATTTATTTTTTATAAGACCATCTTTTCTCTTTTTTCCTGTGTTTTCTGTTGACATTGATCTCATATTATTTATTAATGATTGAATTGATAGTCACCACAGATTGGTTGACCTGTTGGATTGATTCCAGATATTTTAACTGAATGCTGGTGGCAGTCTGTAATGCAAAAAGATATTCTACATAGGAAATTTCCCCTGTTTTATAGCCTAACTGAGCTGCCTTTACAATTTTTTCTGCATTCGGCAGTGCCTGAGTGGTATAATACTCATATTGCTGTATATCCTGCCGGTATTGGCTGAACGCATTTTCCAGCTGTGCAGTAAGCTGCTTCTGCTGCATTCTTGCATTGGTTTCTGCTACCTGCTTTTCATATTCCAGCGCCTGGATCCTTGCCTTTGTTGCCCCAAATGTAAGCGGAATAGCCACGCCGACTGTTGCCGACTGAAAACGTTTTCCGGAGTTATAATAATTTTCCTGCCCGTTGATGGTATGAAAACCGATCAGTGACTGGTTGGTATAGCTTAAACTGAAGTCCGGCAATCCCATTGATTTTTCCACTTTCTTATTCTTCTCTGCAATTTCCATTTCCTGATAGAAGGCCTTTACGGAAGGATTATTGGCAACGACACTGCTGTCCAGGACATTTTCTGCTTTCAAAGGTTCATATTCTTTATTGAATGGTACTTCAAGATCTTCAGAAGTGTTTAAAAGTGTTTTTAAATTTTTATAGGCATTGTTCAGGTAGACCTCATTCTGTCTCAGAAGAAGATCTATTTCTCCTTTCTGGGTTTCTGCTGTACTGATCTCAATCTTTTTGATATCTCCTGCTTTAAATCTTACGGTGGCAATTCTGATAAACTCCGCATAGAAGCCATCCAGGCTCGTCAGCTGTGCTTTGTTATACTGCAGGTATTCAATCTGATAATAGTAGGTACGGACCTGTTTTACAAGCTCATTGGCTGTGACCTCTCTGTCAATCTGCCTGCTTTTGATATTTTCATTGATGAGTTCCTTTCTTGCCTTGAATAATGTTGGAAAAGGAATGCTTTGGGATATGGCAAACGACTGATCAAATTTCGGGCTGTTGTACTGCCCAAGCTGAGCTTCAACACTTAGTTTGGGAAGTTCTTTGGAGGTTGGCCTTAATGCTTCGGCAGATTTAATGCTTAGATCTTTCGATTGTAAGGTTAAATTATTATTCATTGCCATTTCCACCGCCTGCTCAACAGATATGGGTCTGGACTGGGCTTTAAAAGTCTGCCCCAGCATCATCAATCCTGCAATAAGAACAATGGTAAATGTTCTTGGTTTGTTATTTTTTCTTTTCAAAATCTTTGTGTTAAAAATAATATACAGCATCGGCAGGACGAACAGGGTAAGGAATGTAGCTGTTATAAGACCTCCGATCACTACTGTTGCCAAAGGCTTCTGTACTTCTGCCCCCGCCCCGGTGGAAATCGCCATTGGTAAAAATCCTAATGATGCTACAGTTGCGGTCATCAGAACCGGTCTCAGTCTGGTTTTCGTTCCTTCCAATACTCTTTTCATAATATCCGTTTCACCTTCTTTTTCCAATTGGTTGAAAGTCCCTATCAGAACGATTCCGTTGAGTACAGCTACCCCGAAAAGGGCAATAAATCCGATTCCGGCACTGATACTGAATGGCATATCTCTGACGAGAAGTGCAAATACACCTCCGATAGCACTCATAGGAATTGCCGTAAAGATAAGGGCCGCCTGTTTGAAGGAGTGGAAGGTAAAATACAGTAACATAAAGATCAAAAGCAATGATACGGGAACAGCAATCATCAGACGTTTGCTGGCTTCCTGAAGGTTTTCAAACTGTCCGCCGTAAGTAAAATAGTATCCGGATGGCAACTTCACTTTCTCCAGTTTTGCCTGAATGTCTTTCACCACACTTTCCACATCACGGTCTTTCACATTGAATCCTATTACAATTCTACGTTTTCCCTGCTCACGGCTGATCTGCGCAGGTCCTAATTTATAGCTTACATTCGCCACCTGAGACAGAGGGATCTGTGCTCCCGTAGCAGAGGTGATCATTAAGTTATTAACATCTGAAATATCTGTCCTGTGAAGACTGTCAAGACGTACAACAAGGTCAAAACGTCTTTCATTTTCAAAGACCTGGCCGGCAGCTTTTCCTGCAAAAGCAGTACTTACCGCATTATTGACGTCTTCAATATTTAACCCATAATTCGCAATTCTCGTCCTGTCATATTGTACATTGATCTGCGGAAGACCGCTTACTCTCTCGATCTGTGGGGCCGTAGCGCCATCAACGGTCTGGATCACCTTTCCTACTTTATCGGCATACACTACCAGAGAATCCAGGTTTTCCCCGAATATTTTTACTGCAACATCCTGCCTGATCCCCGTCATCAGCTCGTTGAAGCGCATCTGAATAGGCTGGTTCTTTTCAAAGAATACCCCTGGAATATTTTCCAGTTTTTCACTGATCTCATCGGCCAGCTGATCATAGGACTTTTTGGTTTTCCATTCACTCTGAGGTTTTAGTACAATGATCATATCAGTAGCTTCCGGAGGCATCGGGTCTGTAGGCACCTCAGCGGATCCGGTTTTCCCCACCACCATTTTTACCTCATCAAACTGCTTGATAATTCTTGAAGCCTGCATGGAGGTTTCTATACTCTGACTCAGCGAACTTCCCTGTGGCAGAATACAATGGAACGCAAAATCTCCTTCCTGCAGCTGCGGAATAAATTCTCCCCCCATATTTTTAAAGATAAAGGCCGAAATAAGGAAAACCACAGCTGTTGCGGAAACGATGACATATTTTATTTTGATAGCTTTCTGTAATAATGGCTGATAAACCTTCTGAAGGCGGTTCATCATTTTATCTGAAAAGGTTTCTTTATGTGATATTTTTTTAGACAAAAACAAAGCACTCATCATGGGAATATAGGTCAGTGATAAGATCAAGGCTCCTAAGATGGCGAATCCTACTGTTTTAGCCATAGGGGTAAACATTTTACCTTCTACTCCGGCCAATGTAAGAATCGGAATATATACGATAAGGATGATAATTTCACCAAAAGCAGCACTGCTTCTGATCTTGGATGCTGAAAGGAAAACTTCTTCATCCATCTCAGACTGGGTCAATGCCCGTGTTGATTTCCTTATGCCGAGATGATGCAGGGTTGCCTCTACTATAATAACGGCTCCATCCACGATCAATCCGAAATCTATAGCCCCCAGACTCATCAGATTAGCGCTGACTCCAAAAACATTCATCATTCCCAAGGCAAAAAGTAAGGAAAGCGGAATTGCTGAGGCTACAATAAGCCCTGCTCTTAAGTTTCCAAGGAAAATAACCAGCACGAAAATAACGATCAGAGCTCCTTCAATGAGGTTTTTCTCAACGGTACTGATGGCTCTGTCTACCAGGTCCGTCCTGTCTAAGAATGGCTCTATCACCACATCATCCGGAAGTGATTTCTGAATGGTTGGAATTTTTGCCTTGATATTATTTACAACTTCATTACTGTTTGCTCCTTTTAACATCATGACTACACCTCCCACAGCATCTACTTTTCCGTCATAGGTCAATGCACCATAACGGACTGCGCTTCCCAAACGGACATCTGCCACATCCTTGATGAAAATCGGAACGCTACCAGTTTCATTTTTAACGGCAATATTCCTGATATCTTCCAATGAAGTTACCAGCCCGATTCCACGGATGAAATAAGCATTCGGTTTTTTATCAATATAGGCACCTCCCGTATTTTGGTTATTTTTTTCAAGGGCTGTGAATATTTCGGTAATACTTGTGCCCATTGCCTTCAACCGGTTGGGATCAATAGCAACTTCGTACTGTTTCAACTCACCACCGAAGCTGTTGATTTCAGCTACTCCCGGTGTTCCGTTGAGCTGCCGGCGTACGATCCAATCCTGCATGGTACGGAGCTCTTTAGCATTATATTTCTTTTCACTGCCTTTTTTAGGGTGAAGAATATACTGATAAACCTCTCCAAGACCTGTACTTACCGGAGCAAGCTCAGGGGTTCCGACTCCTTTGGGAATTTCTTCCACAGCATTTTTCAGCTGCTCACTGATAAGCTGTCTTGCAAAGTAAACATTGACATCTTCTTTGAAAACGACTGTAATGACAGAGAGCCCGAATCTTGAAATACTTCTGGTCTCCTGAATATCCGGAACATTGGCAATACTCTGCTCAATGGGAAAAGTTACTAATTGCTCTACTTCCTGCCCTGCCAGCGTAGGGCATACGGTAATGATCTGCACCTGATTATTGGTAATATCCGGTACAGCATCTATCGGTAATCTGGTAGCACTCCATGTCCCCCAGATAATCAGCACCAAAGTCATCAAACCAATGATCACTTTGTTTCTGATACTGAATCTTATGATTTTATCTAACACGATTTGTATTTAATTTTTATTGAAAACAGATGCACACAGCATACAATGCTGCAGCAAAAATATCGTGAAAACCTCTGCAATGGTATTGCAAAGTTCTCAACACGTTCAGAAAGCATAACTTTCTAAAGATCAGTAGAAATTAAATTTTAGGAGGCTGCCAGATAGGATCATAAACCTGGTAAGCAAAATCGTTTTTGTGAAATAAGATTTTCTTTGAAAAATAAGCAGGAATCTGCTCAGGAATTTCCAGTAAAGGATCCATCCTGAATGCTGAAACGGTAATCTGACAACAGCTGCATGCACAAAGCGGTGAACAGACATCTCCTTTTTCAGTTGAATGGGAGTCCTGGATACTTAATGATATTTTTTTATTTCCTGAATCCAGCGGATGAGACACGTCTTCACATGGCATTAATGATAACGCCATGAAATAAATTGCCAGTATCCATCTTAACAGGTTCATTGTGACAAAGGTAAAGATTTTTTATAAAATGAGTAAATCTCTAAAGTTTTAAATATATGACAAAAATCAAAACAATTAATGATTTCATCTATTTTTCAAAAACTATTTTTTTCACTGGATCGTTATTTATTATTCAAAAGAAATGCCATTCTCATCAGGTATTTTCTACCATAAAACAAAAACCCGCAAATACGTTCAAATCACCGATAAACAAAGGATTTCCAATTAAAAAAGCAACACCTTTTGTATCTTTGTAAAAAATTAATAATCACTTCTAAACAGATCTTCAATCTGCTATTACTCAAAAGAAGTCCTAAACCAATTCTCAAAAAAATTGAAAAAAATATTTTTTCAGCAACCTGATATTACCCTTAACTAATTTATATACAATATATGAAACGTACTTTACTGATTGCCACAATGGCGGTCTCAGGTCTTATTTATGCACAAAATGCTGCAGGAATAACCATCCATGACACCAGAAATATCAATGGGCTACCCGCTGCCTATAGCCATGAGGTTAAGGCAGAGTTTAAACTTAGAGATGTAGTCGGAGTTCCGGGGACAGGGAATTACTCAGGAATGTTAACGATTGCACCCTGGTTTGATAATTCCGGAAATAAACGCCATCAGCTTAATTTTAATGATGGAGGAATATTTTACAGAAATGGTTTATCAACCGATCCTCAATGGGGAAACTGGAGCAAGCTTTTGCTCCAATCTAATGAAGGGAAAGTCCGAATTGGTTCTTCTAACGACCCGGATTCTAACTCAGCTTCTTTATTAAGAGTATATGATACTCATGATGTGATGATGGAAGTTACCAATTCCTATGGAACATTTCAGATTGCGAAATCAGGTTGCAACGGTTGCTATGGAGGTACGCCCGGTGACACTGTTTTAAGAAACCTGGGAAGTTCTCACAACATTATCATCGCTCAGCCTAATGATAATAATGATGGTAAAACGTTTGTCGGATTTCAGGATGCTACCCGTGGAATCTGGATCAAGTTCCTGAATAACGGAATCGCAAAATTCGATGGAAAAATTCATGCCAAGGAAATTGAAGTAAAAGCGAATGTTTGGGCTGATTATGTATTTAAAAAAGATTATCAACTGAAATCTTTGGAAGAAGTAGCAAAACACATTGAGAATAAAGGGCATCTTCCCAATATTCCTTCAGCTGAAGAAGTATTGAAAAACGGAATTAATGTTGCTGAAATGGATGCCAAACTTTTGGAAAAAATTGAAGAACTGACGCTTTATTCTATTGAGCAAAACAAGCAATTAAAAGTGCAGTCTGAAGAGATCAAAGAATTAAAAGCGCAAGTACAGCAACTTCTTTCCACAAAAAAGTAAATACGTATGAAAGTAAAATTATTATCGATCGTCTTATTTACTTCATTTTTGACTTCCGCACAATTGTATACGCCATCCGGTACGGTACAGGCCTCATCTAATAATCATATTGGTATCGGGACGAATACCCCTGCGGGAATCCTTGATATCAATGCCAACGGCAATATTCCTATCATCAGAGGTAACGGAGGTTACATTCCAACCGGGCTAAGGTTTATTGATGACTCCTACACACAATCCGGTCAGGTAAAGGAATGGAGCATCTGGAAAGGAAATACCTGGGCAAAAGGATTGGCCTTTATGAGATATGATGCCATCAGCCCATGCAGTACAGGTATTTGTGATGTTCCTTTATTTTTAGCAGATAATGGTAATGTAGGGATCAATACCAATTCTCCTCAGGAAAAACTTTCTATTCACGGAAAACACGTAGGGACTTCTATTTTATTACATGCTGACAATGGCAGCAATGCTCCTGCAGATTTAATGCTTTGGGCTTCTGAACCAGGATTAACTTATTCCGGTGTTGGTATTGGAAACAATATAAGGAATTATGTAGGTGGAGGAGCAAGCATGGAAAGAATCAATGCTTCAAAAGGAGGTTCATATATCCGGTTACTGGATAATGAGATCAATTTTAATCTGGTATCCAACACCGGAACCAAACATCAATCTCTGACTTTACATTCTAATGGGAATGCATCGTTACAAGGTAAATTTGAGGTCAAAGAAATTAAAGTAACCTCAACGCCTACAGCTGATTTTGTTTTTGATGAGAACTATGACCTTCCGAAGTTAGAGGAAGTAGAGCAACACATCAGGGAGAAAAAACATCTTCCGGAAATTGCATCTGCACATGTAATGGAAAAAGAAGGAGTAAATATAGGTGAGTTTCAGATTAAACTTTTACAAAAAGTGGAAGAGCTCACTCTTTATTCGATCGAACAAAATAAGCAGCTGAAATCTCAGTCTGAAAAGATCCAGCAACTTCAGAAAGAAAATAAAGCTTTGAAGCTGCAATCTGAAGAGATTAACGAATTAAAAAAAATAGTACAACAACTTTTAACGGAAAAAAAATAAATCATCATGAAAAGAAAATTACTTTCTGTATTTTCTCTGTTGATCGGGTTTTTCGGGTTTTCACAAACCGAAGTTTATTTCAAATATGATGAAGCAGGAAACCAGCGATACAGAGGAACCAATGCGGCAGCCAAGAAAGCCGATGAACTTGTCCCTAAAGAGATGAAATTACAGGAACAGGCTAAAACACAGCAAGCTCCTACCATGGATGAAAAAGCTTTCTGGAAACAAATCAGGCTTTATCCGGTTCCGGTAAATGACTACCTTACCATTGACTGGACTGAAGAGGTAGACGGGCTCATTGAATCTGTTTCACTTTATCAGCATAGTACGGTTCATTGGAAGTTCCAGCAACAGAACATTCCGGGTCTGAACCGTCAGGTCAAAATTAATATGACAGGATATGACTGGGGTGTTTACATTCTACGCTTTACGCTGAAAGACGGAAGAGTCTTTGGTCGAAACGTAACTAAAAGATAAAGTATAGAACAAAAATTGAAGTATTGAAAGATTTAGAATGAGTCTTTCCCTTTATTCAATATCATTTCTATCTAACGATTATCATTTATTAATTATCATTTATTAAAACAATTAATACAACAATGAAATTATTTTCATCATTGATATTATCCCTGTGTTCAGTATGGGCTTTCTCACAGACTATACTCTACCAGACAGAATCTACTTCCAGGACCGTTCAGGATCCTCAGGCGGTAATTCTGGCTCAGGGATTTCATGCTAAATCGGATGTTTCCAATCCGTTTTTAGCCAAAGTTGGACCTGCTACAGAAGGTAACCCTGGCGGAGGACCTGCAGATTCCAATGCGGGGGCCAATAATCCCAGCGGAACAACGACTCCTAGCTACCATAATACTCAAGGAAACATAGAAGTAAACGGGGCTGGGCAATTACAGTTCACTCTCCCGATAGCAACACTTCCCGGTGTTAAAAATGTGGCTCCACAAATAAGTTTAGCTTATACGAGTGGCTCCGGAAATGGAATAGCAGGATACGGCTGGAATGTTGCCGGTATTTCCTCCATTTCAAGAATCGGAAAGAACATTGAAAAAGACGGTGACAGTAAGGGTATTCAGATTGATTACTCGGATTATTACAGTTTCAACGGGCAAAGATTAATATTAAAATCCGGAGAATATGGAGCTGACGGTGCCGAATATACTACAGAAAAATATTCAAACATTAAAATTAAATCTGTTGGCACATACAGTAACGGTGGACTCAACGCCGGACCTGCTCATTTTGAAGTTACTTTCGAAGACGGCTCACAAGCCTGGTATGGTGCTTATAAACCTGGCTTCAGGGGTAATCAGACAGTAACGACCCCTCTAGAATACAATATTGTAAAGTGGAAAGATGCACAAGGGAACTTTATTACTTACAATTATGCTCCTAATGGCACTCCCGGCGGATTCAGAACCCAGGAACGTGTTATGAAAATTTCCTCAATAGGCTGGGGAGGAAATGAAACATTGAATAAGCCTCATATGAATTCGATTGATTTTCTTTATATTGACCGGGATGCACAGGAGCAGTCATATGTACAGGGAGTTGAATTCAACCAGGATAAAATTCTGTCAGAAATTGCTGTAAGGAATAATTTCAAGCCTATTAAGACTTACAAGATCACCTATCAAAAAGACACTAATGGGTCCGATTATCAATTCCTCAATACAATCACTGAATATAATTCAGCTGGAGAAAGCGCCAATTCTATTACTTTTGATTATGAAAAATCCAACTTAGGTGGCTGGAAGTCTACCAACTATGATTATACAGAGGATCATAAGGTTTTAGGTGATTTTGATGGAGACGGAAAAGTTGATATGCTGAAATATTCCAATTCGGTTAATTATTGTAAAGCATATAATACGGAAGCACCTCTGGATCCCAGAGCAGATGAAAATCAAATTTCATATACGGATTACAGTGATTCAAAATGTATAGAGTGGGTGAATGAACCGGGGGGTTTTTACCTTTTCAAAAATATTTTTGACGATAATAAACCTGAAAAAATATCTGTAGCTGCTGATATTTCTAAAGAATCTCTTGATAATGCTTCTGCAATTGTAGTTAAAGACAATAACAATATTGTCAATTCAAAGCAAAGTTTGGTTCTTTTCAAGAAAAATAATATTGCAGGTACTCAAAAATCTGATTTAGAATTTAAAGTATATATTTTCTCAGACAGTAATACTCTGGATTATCAGTTTAGCAAAACCATTCCCTATGGTCAATATGCTACGGATCAGAATACAATAGCTGAAAATCAGATAAAAGAAGTAGACCTTAACGGAGATGGGTTATCGGAATTAATTGTCACCGTAAAAGATGCCAATGGGCTGTATAAGTATTTACGTGTCAATTTAGATAAAGATATTCAAAATAGTGCTTCTTTTGCTTCCTTTGAACTTCTGCCTAAGAATTCACCGGCAATGAGTAATTACATGACTGGGGATTTCGACGGGGATAGCAAAACTGATTTCCTTACATTGAGGAATAATGTGGCTACTTTTGTTAAACTAAAGGATGATGGTCAAAGTATTACAGTTATTGAATCACCTGCAGTAAGCAATACCACCAATGGTACAATGTCTATTTCAGGGATTTGGGGAAGTGCTGTACCAGGAGATTATAACGGTGACGGGAAAACAGACTTTTTAATTCCTACAGCTTTCGATTCATCGGATTGGAGAATGTACACCTCCACCGGGAAAGGTTTTGCCGAAAAATATTACTCCAACTTCTGTTACTTCCAGGAATCACAGAATGATCCGGACAACCACATCCCATGGTATTCCCACAGAAGAACCTATGTAGCCCAGGATCTTAACAGGGATGGAAAATCTGATTTTATCGAATTTTATTCATTAGTACAGATCAGCCAGGCCGGAGGGGCACAATCCAGATTCCTTGTTAATCTGTATGAAAATAAAGGATATAAAGCTGCTTCTGCAGGCATTGAATTCCAAAAGAAAAAGCTGGTTAATTATAAGAGCATCGTTAACAATTCCAACAGACCACTTATTGAGAACCGCAGAGGGTATCCTTATCTGTATAATACAAACAGAACATGGTATATTCCGAGCATGGAACAGTTCACCTGGTCTAATGTAGCAGAGCACTACACACCGATATTCGGAAACTTCAGAGTGAATATGTCTGATGAGAACATTCTTGTTTTCCAAAAAAGTAAATTATTTAAGTTTAACTATTATGATGTTTCAAAAGAGTCCAGAATTGTAGGTATCACTCAGGGAAATATAAAAACAGAGGTTGAGTATAAAGAGCTTAATCCTGATGTTGATTCAAATGTATATCAACCTGTAAAAAAAGAACAGTATCCTTATTTAGAACTTAATAAAGTATATCAGACTACTGCCGTATCTCAGCTGAGATCATGGGGAAGAAAGCAGGATTTCCGTTATAGAGGTTTTGTTTCTCATTTACTGGGGAAAGGTATTATAGGCTTCCGTCAGTCTGCCCGTTCATCATGGTATGCGGATGGTTTCGAAAACACAAAAATCTGGAGCGGTGTTGAGATTGATCCTCTGAATGATGCTGCCGTTGTAAAAGAATGGACAACAAGAACCAATGATGAGAGCAAGATATTCCCTGCAGATCTTTCTGAGAACAACACTCAATTATTAAGTTTTAAGTCTACTATTTATCAGACAGATAAATTACTAAACGGACAGGTACTCACTTCTCTGAACAATGTAGATAAATCCAAAATTGTTACCGCTGTTGTTCCGAAATCAACAAGATCAAAAGATTTTCTGACCAATACAGTTGCCACAAGTAGTATAACTTATGGAGAATACTATCTTCCATCACAAAGTATCTCTAAGATAAATGATAATTTTGCTGTCACAACTTCTAACTTTGAATACATCCATAATCCTTCAGCTTCAGGTCCGGATTATTATATCGGCCGTCCAAAGGTAAAAACCAGTACAATACAGGTTTATGGTGATACTAAATCTTCTAAAGAGGAATACGTATATGAAAGCAATCTCTTAAAGACCTTAAAAAAATGGAACAGAGATAATACTGCCTATCTACAGGAAACTTATAATTACGATGGATTTGGGAACACTATTCAGAAGACAGTGATCAATAGTTCAGATTCACAAACCCAAACGAATAAAGCCCAATATGATGACACGGGAAGATTTATTGTAAAGCAGACTGATAATCTCGGTCTGGAAACCAATACCATCTATGACAGTCTGGGACAGGTGCTTACCCAAACTGATCCTACAGGTAATACGGTAACCAATACTTATGATGAGTGGGGAAAGGTTTTAACTTCCAAATCTAATCTTCAGGGGATGACAACTTACCAGTATGAAACTCTGTTCCGTGTGACAACACCTGGTTTTATCAAGCGTGTTATAGGAACAAAGGTAACAAAATACGCTCCTGATGGAGATATTACCATTGCCTACACCAATTTATTAGGACAAAATTATAAAACAACAACCAAAGCATTTAAGGAAGGGCAATTTATTTCAAAAGACACCGAATTTGATATTCTGGGAAGGAAAACAGCTGAAAGCCAGCCTTATTTTGAAAGCGATTCTAATCTAAGACAATGGAATAAGGTTATATATAACGATTCTGTTTTTCCTCCGAAAGTGACCACACTATCATTCAGCGGCGCAGAAACAATAAGCACTACTTCCGGCTTAATCACTACGATTGAAGAGACCAAAGGGAATAAAAGAATCACTACGAAAACGCTGGATCCACTTGGAAATGTAATTTCTACAACAGACAAAGGAGGAACTATTAAGTTTTCTTATAATGCTGCCGGAGACCAAATCAAGGCTCAGTATGCGGAAAACATTGTCACAACTCAGTATGATTCATGGGGAAGAAAAATAGAATTTAATGATCCTTCGAACGGAAAATATAAATACGAGTACGATGGCTTTGCCCAAATAAAGAAAATAATCAGTCCTAAAGGAACAAAAGAATATATCTACAATAATCTGGGCCAACTTATTTCCCAAAAGGAAATTTCTGCAACAGACGGTGGACAGGCTACGAACAAAATACTTTCCTTTACCTATGACAACAAAGGCAGAATAACGACAAAAACAGGAACTTCAAAAGGGAAAGAATATAGTTCTACCATAGCATATGATGCTCAGGGAAGAGTGATTTCTGTTTCAGAGAGCAGCAACGGTAAGTACTTTATTAAGAAAGGGATCATCTATGATGATAAGGCAAGAGAGATCTCTTATGAAAGACAGCTGTACTCATCCGGAATCCTGACCAAAATAATGATTGAGAATGTATACAGCAGTTGGAACGGAGAACTCTATCAGGTAAAAGATAAGAACTCAGGAAAAGTTCTATCAGAGCTGAAAGACATCAATGAGAAAGGGCAAATTGTTAAAGCCAAACTGGGCGCAGCAGACATCCTTAACATGTATAATAACGATACTGGTTTTCTGACCAGCATCAACCACTCATCAGCGGTTAAACAAAATATCTTACAGATTACCTACTCATTCGACGCTATCAAAAATGAGTTGAGAAGCAGGGCTACGGGAGGTGATTTTAACATCAATGAATCGTTTGAGTATGATGATAACAACAGATTGGTTAAATGGAGTAATCCTGTAACAGGTCAATATAGTTTCAACGTTTACGACGCTAAAGGAAGAATTTTTGAAAATGATCAGGTTGGAAAAATTAAGTTTGAAAACTCAGCAAAGGTTTACCAGCCAACAGGAATGACCCTTAATGCGGTCGGCACCCAGAACTACAATAATGATCTGATCCAAAGCATTGCTTATAACGAAAACAATGACCCGATATTCATTGATGGAGAAAAAGGAGATGTTGCTTTCCAATACGGATTAACAGCCATGAGGCAGAGAGTTACTTATGGAGGTAATTTTGCCCCTGATCAGGAAGGAAAATTCACAAAATTCTACAGCGAAGATGGTAGCTTTGAGGTGATTAAAGACAATCTGACAGGAAAGGAAAAACACATCCTTTATATTGGCGGGACACCATATGAAAGTAATATTGTATATTTAAAAAATTATAATGAAACGAACGGGTCTTATAAATTTTTACATAAAGATTATTTAGGAAGTATTCTTGCGATCAGTGATGAAGCAGGAAATAAACTGGAACAGAGGCATTTTGATGCCTGGGGGAATTTCACCCATCTTCAGATTGGAAACGGCCCTATTCTTACAGATAAGAACAGTATTGATAATGCTTCATTATTAGTAGACAGAGGCTACACCAGCCATGAGCATTTTGCGGAGGTAGGAATTATCCACATGAACGGAAGATTGTATGATCCGTTACTCAGAAGATTTTTAAATGCAGATGAAAACATTCAGGATCCATACAACACTCAAAACTATAATAAGTATGGATATGTACTGAATAACCCATTAATGTTTAGTGATCCTAATGGAGAGGTATTCCAATTTGCTTTTCTCGCTGCGATGGGAGCTTTTTGGGCTACAGTGATGACTGGAGCGATAATCTCCTCAGCTATTGCCACGTTTTTATATCTGGCAAAAGCTTATCTGACAAGAAACTTCAGTGTAGGAGGCTTTTTCAAAGCCGTCACCATTGGGTCAATTACCGGAGCTGTATCAGCAGGCCTCGGACAGGTATTCAGTGCAGGAACTTTTCTCGCTACAGTTGGAAACGGAGCATTATCCGGAGCAGGAAGTGCAATGGTACAGTCATTGGCAAACGGAACTAAATTCCTTGAGGGAATTGCAAAAGGAGCAGTAGTAGGTGCTGCTATGAGCGCAATATCGTATGGGGTATATCGCATATTTTTCACAAAAAAAGTGACCGTTTATATGGAAGATAGCGAAGCCAATACACTTAGTCCAGGAACTCCTGTTGGCGATCGTTCTTACGCCAGAGAGCTTTATGAAAAACAGCTTGGAGTAGAAGAGGGATTAAGTAAAAATAACATCTACAATGATGCCAGCAGACTTGGTGGTAAGATGAATGCCAATGGAGCTCTTGAATATACAAAAGTAGTGGATGGAAAAACGGTAACCGTTAAAGCTTTAGGAGCTACAGACGTAAGAGTAGACAAGGCTGGTTTTAGAGTTGGAAAAGTGAAGATGTATTTATCCGACAAAGCCTTCTCAAGCAGAGAGCAGCTGGCCTTTGTGATGCGACATGAATTAGATCACGTAAAAATCGCCAATGCAGGTTTATGGAATGAAGCATCCGTTGCTCTTTCTCCTGATTGGGGCAGCTTACGTGACGATGTAGGACACTGGCACATACAAAAAGCAGGTACCAACTTCCTGATTAAAAATGGATGGTACGAAAAAATTAAAATAGACAGCTATATACCAGCCGGAGATTTTAATTCCAGTACTTTCCAGAAGTTTAATCAACAAATTGAAAACCTTTTAAACAGTGGTACGAAAAAAATTAATATCAATTTTATAAAATAGTTATGAAAGTTCATTATTTATACCTTTTATTATTTTTGTTTTCCTGTCATCAGAAAGAAAACTTCATTAGTGACTTTTCTAAAAAAAATAATGTTCAGCTGATTAATCTTTCAGAAGAAGTTATTCCCGTGAAATCTGTTGTTGATGAATTTGATGACGGATTCTTAGAAAAATATAACTTTTCTAAAGAGACCGGAACATATGACAATCAACTGGATCTACAAAAAATAGATTTTATTAAGAAAGACAATAATGAACATACCAGAATATCAGTGCCTTTTTTTTCCATTGATAAGAAGTATTGTCTGATTCAGGTAAATACCTATTTACAAGATATTAGAAATTCAAATGTAATTTATCTTCTCAAAAATGATAAAGGCATTTGGAAGACCGAAGAAAGAATGGAAAGTTCTTTGGTAGATTAGCAAAAGCAATAATAAGTTAATCAAAATAGTCTGTAAGTCCGTTTCACCAAAAGGTGAAACGGACTTTTAATTACCGGAGTATCTGATTTCGTTTAAGCTATTCAATATCACAAACTGTACTTCAACAGCACCAAATCCTTAAAAATACAAAAAATCAACCTGTTTCAAGATAATGAAACAGGCATTTTTCATCAGATAAACATTCACAAAAAAGCCACCGCAAAAGCAGTGGCTAAAAAAATCAAATCTAATATGAACTGTATATTATAAATTCGGGTTATTCTCTGCTTCCCGCTGAGGAATACTGAATAAATAGTAATTGCTGTTCGGAGCAAAAGCAGACTGGTCAGGGAATGCAAAAACAGAATGTCCCTTCCCATCAACGGTTTTCACGGCTCCTTCCGGTGTGATCACCTGAACTTTAATTGGTTTCCCCTGATCATCTACATAAGGTTTTCTCTCCACACTTCCCTGGGTTCTGATAATATCTGAAAGAGAAAATCCTTCACCGAATAATTCCTTTCTTCTTTCAATCAAAACTGCTTTCACAACCTCATTCTGAGCTAACGGACCTGTATAAGCATTTGCCTTCCTTGCCGTTTTCAATTGATTTAAAGCAGTAACTGCCTGGGAAATATTTCCATTTCTTGCCTCAGCTTCAGCCTCGATCAGGTACATTTCAGCAGCTCTCATATACACGATATCAGCAATAAGATTGGGCTTAAATTTAAACTTTGCATACCTCAGCAATCCTTCTCTTCCTTTCTGTCCATCCCATGAAAATAACTGAGTTCTGATATCATTCGCATCAAACAAATCTTTAAAGTATGGATCAGCCATAAAGCTATAATAGAAACTTCCTGATGAAGACACATCCAGGTAATGGAATGCATAACTTGCGTCTGATTGCTCCTGAGTCTGTCTATGCCCCCAGATCCATTCTGCATTCTCAATATCATTGAATCCCTCTTTATATTTTTCCGGAGCCATAAAAGAAAACCCCTGTCTTGCTGTTCTTGCAGCATCGGCAGCTTTGCTCCATTCACCGGTATTCAGATAGGTTCTTGCCAAAAGCCCATTAACTACATTTATGTTGATTTTATCTTTATTATTTCTTGAATAGTTTTTCAACAGATTGTCTGCATCTGTAAGATCACTTTTAATCAATGTATAAATTTCTTCCAGGCTTGCTTTCTTTCTTCCCGGTGTATTTATTGTGGATGGTTCCGTATAGATGGGAGCCGTCAAAGCTGTTTTATCCTTAAGGTAGCTGAACTGGTAAAAGCTCGCAATATTCAGATAACAGAAAGCACGTAAAGCTTTTGCCTGTCCTTTTACCTGATCCTTTTTTTCCTGGCTTCCTTCCGTACCGTCAATTCTTGCAATAACATTGTTCATATTATTGATGGTTGAATACAACATCGTCCAGATAAATAACGGTCTTCCGGCTGTAGTATTAACCATTTCGGTAAAATCATAGGCAGCTGAAAATCCGTATTTATTTCTAAGGATGGCCACATCACTTCCCATAGCATCGCTCGCTCTCAGAACTGTGGAGTAACCGATATTAGCATAGGTTGTTCCATCATTATTGAATTTTGCCCACGTACCGTTGATTACCGTTTCTGCACTTTCAGCCGTTTTGAAGACTTCTTCACTGTTTGCCTGATCTGTTGGAGCGGTAGTCAGGTCACTTTCACAGCTTGTCAGCGACCACAATCCAATAACTGCAAAGGATAAATATTTTAATTTTTTCATTGTTTTAATTTTAAAAGGTTAAAGAGTTGCCTGAAGACCAAAAGTGATCGTTCTCATTGCCGGATATCTGAAATACGTTGTACCGTCCAGTGCCTGTTCAGGATCCATTCCCTTGTGTTTATAGAAAGTCAGAAGATTTTCTGCCTGAATGTAAATTCTGAATTTTTTCAATCCTATCTTTTCAAAATAATCAGAAGGCAATGTATACCCTAAACTTACATTTTTAAGTCTCGCATATGTTCCCGAATACAGGAATCTTGAAGACGTTGAAGTCCAGTTGTTGGTTGTAGTGCTTAGTCCCGGAACATCCGTATTAGGATTTTCAGGAGTCCATCTGTTCAGCATTTCCACGCCCCATGCACGTCCTCCGGCGCTTCCGTTATGTAAAAGCGAAGTATAATCTCCATCCAGAATCTTTCCTCCGATTTTGAAAGTCAGTAATCCTGAGAAATCAAAGTTTTTATAATTAATGCTGGTACTGATTGCTCCTGTCAGTTTAGGCAATGCAGATCCCTGTATTATTTTCGTTGCTTTTGAATACTCTGAAGTTGTTCCTTCCACCTCGTTTCCGTTTGCATCTTTAGAAATGGTTTTCCACAATGGCTTTCCGTTGCTTGGATCTACGCCTACCCATTCCTGGATAAAGAAATCATATACGGAACCTCCTTCTCTCAGCTGTTTGGTTCCTACCACAAGTGGTCCTCCGGGTAATTTGGTCACTTTATTTTTTAAAGTACTCAGGTTAACATCCACATTCCATTGGAAATCCTCATTCCTGATCGGAGTGGTGAAAAGTGAAAATTCAAAACCTGTATTCTGGATTGTTCCTACATTCGCCGGATAATCACTGATCCCCAAAGATGGAGCAACCGGTACGTTGAACAGAAGGTCCTGGCTTTTTCTTTTAAAATATTCGATATTCCCTTTAATTCTGTTATTCAGGATCGCAAATTCCAGCCCTACGTTCATATTAAGATTGGTTTCCCACTTAAGGTTTTTTGTTGCTGCTTTTTCCAGGGTTGTCCCCGCTTCCCCGCCAAGGGTCAGTATTCTGTACAGCTCCTGATATCCATAATACAGAGACTGCCCGTTTGGACGCAGCAATTTATCATTCCCCTGTCCTCCGTAGCTTGCACGTAGTGTCAACTGGTTG
Source organism: Chryseobacterium sp. 22458 (assembly GCF_052044975.1). Taxonomy (NCBI): domain Bacteria; kingdom Pseudomonadati; phylum Bacteroidota; class Flavobacteriia; order Flavobacteriales; family Weeksellaceae; genus Chryseobacterium; species Chryseobacterium sp. 22458. The sequence continues at coordinate 183,457 of NZ_JBQEOA010000003.1, forward strand.
AAAACATTCAGGTTCTTAATAAAATCTTCATTGGATATCTTCCATGATCCTCCCACAGACCAGAATCTCCCCCATCTGTTGTCAGAGGCAAATCTTGAAGAACCGTCTGCTCTTCCTGAAGCGGAAAGGAAATAGGTATTATTATAATCATACTCTACTTTTCCAAGGTAACTCAACAAACTCAGCTTATTGCTGTATCCCCCGAAGTTGACCAATAATGAAGCCGCATCCGGCTCATAGTAGTAAGGCAGGGAGAAACCGCTTCTTGATCCGGAGATGGTCTGATAGTCGTATTTATAAAATTCCTGTCCGGCTAAAACATTGATATGGTGTTTTCCGAACTTCTTATCATAGGTCAGGATATTACTCGTTGTATAAGAAAGTGTTCTGGTATTGGATTTGGTCACAGACCCACCAATTTCTGTACCTTGCCCCAAAAGCGGATTGGAGTAAAAATGGCCGTTATAATTAACAAGATCAACGGAAAAACTCGTTTTGAATTTTAACTCCGGTAAGAAAGTAAATTCCATGAATCCTTTTCCTGAAAAATTATCTTCTTTGTTTTCATTTTTATCCAACGGTAAAGATGCAGCCAGGTTTTGATTCTGAAGCGCACTGCTGGGTCTGTATTTTCCGAAATCATAAATCTTGTTTCCGGCAGCATCCAACACAAAAGATCCGTCCGGATTTCTTTCATAGTAAGGATAAAATGAAGGAACAACTCTCGCAGCCTGAATCACATTGCTTGCCTTGGAATCTGATGAGGTAGGAGCCTGCTGAACACTGTTGGTATAGTTCAGGTTTATCCCAATGTTTAACCATTTTTTTACTTCCGAATTGATCTTTAACCTCGTATTGTATCTTTTAAATCCTGATTCAATAGCCATTCCTTTATCATCCAGATACCCAAGGGAAAAGAAATAATTGCTTTTTTCACTTCCGCCGCTGATATCAAGATCTACCTGGTTCCTTGAAGCCGTTCTCTGTAAAACATCTCTCCAGTCATCATTCCATAGCGGAGTTGCTCCCGGCAATAATTTACCATCCGTTCCTACCGGTTTTGAATACCCGGGACCATAAGGGTTTATTCCAAGCATTGAAACAAGGTTATCTGTAGCCATTTGGGAAGCCTGCTGAGAAGATATTTTATCAGATCTATATCCGTTTCTCAGAGCTTCCCAATACAATTGAAAATATTGATCTGTGCTTACCTGCTCATAATCTTTTACCGCTCTTCCCGAGAACCCCTGGCTGATGTTAAGGTTTACTTTTGCTTCTCCTTTTTTCCCGGATTTTGTTGTAATGATAATAATTCCGTTGGCACCTCTTGAACCATATAAAGCACTTGCAGTAGCATCTTTCAAAACACTGATGGATTCAATATCACTAGGGCTTATAGCATTCAGATTTCCGTCAAAAGGAATTCCGTCCACTACATATAACGGATCGCTGGAGGCACTTACCGAACCAATACCCCTGATTCTGATCGTAGCAACGGCACCCGGTTGCCCTGAAGATGTCGTTGTCTGGATTCCCGGCACCTGTCCTTCCAGGGCTTTGGTAATATTGGTTACAGGTCTATTGTTAATTTTATCACTGGAAATGGTTGCTACTGAACCGGTATAGCTGTTTCTCTTAGCTTTTCCATAAGCAACAACGACAACTTCGTCAATCTCTTTTTCACGGAGTGTATCTTTTTTCGGTTTGGAGACCTGTCCGTTTACACTTACAACACCTAAGAAAAATGCCGCAACCGGTGGGATCCAAATTTTAGAATTAAATAGATTTTTATTAATCATAATCAATTTTGTTTATCAAATATTAAAACTTTGCCCTTTGCAGAAAAGTCAGCAAAGGGCATCGATAAATACGATAAACCAAATGCTTATTTTCCCTTTTACAGGCTGAATGTAACACCTTACCGTAGCAGGTTGTTAAGATTTCGCAGGGTCAGTTCCCTCCATCTTTCTTTATAAGCCGATCGAAATTATGTTTGCAAAGCTATAAATATTTAGTCCACAAAACAAGTAGACTTATTTATTTTTTAATAGAAATTTTACAAAAATTAACATAAGATTTTATTAAAACCTTTTGAAACCAAGCGTTTAAAGATTTAACGTTTCCATAAGTATGATAAATATCATTAAAAATAATTCAAAGACAGAAAATAAAAAACCTGGCTGATTTTTTTGACTTCTTATTAAAAAAACTTTTTAATTTTATAGTATGAAAGTTTTGATTATAAACGGACCTAACCTGAATCTTTTAGGCACCAGGGAACCTGAGATCTATGGAACTGTTTCCATGGAAAATTATTTGGAAACACTGAAGTCTGAGTTTCATACTCATGAACTATCCTATTATCAGTCTAATATTGAAGGTGAGCTGATCAACAGGCTTCAGGAAGATGATTTTGATGCAGTGGTGATCAATCCGGGAGCTTTCACTCATTATTCTTATGCAATAGCCGATTGTTTGAAGAACATCAGAAAACCTAAGATTGAAGTTCACATCAGCAATATTTACAAAAGAGAAGAATTCAGACAGAAGTCTGTAACGGCAGCCTGTACAGATGCTGTCCTATCCGGGTTTGGAATGGATGGCTACAGATTGGCTATCTTCAGTTTAAAGTAAGCCTAATGCTGAATCATTCTAATGATTCATGCAAAGTATAATATTTTTCTCGCAGATTTGACAGATTACGCAGATTTCTATTCTGGGAATGATTGCTGCGACAGGTAAATAAAAAAGCCTCATCTTTTGATGAGGCTTTCCTGTATCTGTAAAAATCTTATTAGATAGTTTGTTCCTGAAGTTGAGGACCTGAAGCGATTAATCTCTTCCCTTCTTCAGTATCGCAGTACTGCTCAAAGTTTTTGATATATCTTGAAGCAAGATCTTTTGCTTTTTCTTCCCATTCTGAAGCGTCTGCATAGGTATCTCTAGGATCTAAAATACCTGTAGAAACATTTGGAAGTTCAGTAGGAATTTCAAGGTTCATGATCGGAACCTGGGTTTTAGGAGCATTATCGATAGAACCGTCAATGATCGCATCGATGATCGCTCTTGTATCTTTCAGAGAGATTCTCTTACCTGTACCATTCCATCCTGTGTTTACCAAATAAGCTTTAGCGCCGTGTTCTTTCATTTTACAGATCAATGTTTTAGAATACATCGTTGGGTGTAATGTCAGGAACGCTTCACCAAATGCCGGAGAGAAAGAAGGCTGAGGCTCTGTAATTCCTCTTTCAGTACCTGCTAATTTAGAGGTATAACCGCAAAGGAAGTGGTATTGAGCCTGGTCTTCATTCAGGATAGAAACCGGAGGAAGTACTCCGAATGCATCCGCAGAAAGGTAAACAATTTTTTTAGCATGTCCTGCCTTAGAAGGCAATACAATTTTGTTGATATGATAGATTGGGTAAGAAACTCTGGTATTTTCAGTGATAGATCCGTCTGTGTAATCTGCTACTCCATTGTTCACAACAACGTTTTCAAGAAGTGCATCTCTCTTAATTGCAGCGAAGATATCCGGTTCTTTTTCTTCTGACAGGTCAATTACTTTAGCGTAACATCCTCCTTCGTAGTTGAATACTCCATTATTATCCCAACCGTGCTCATCATCTCCGATAAGGTATCTTTTCGGATCTGCAGATAAAGTAGTTTTTCCTGTTCCTGAAAGACCGAAGAATAGAGCTACATCACCTTTTTCCCCTACGTTGGCAGAGCAGTGCATTGAGGCCATACCTTTTAATGGAAGGTAATAGTTCATCATAGCAAACATTCCTTTCTTCATCTCACCTCCGTACCATGTACCTCCGATGATCTGTAGTTTTTCAGTAAGGTTGAACATGATAAAGTTTTCAGAATTCAATCCCTGAGCTTCCCAGTTCGGGTTTGTTGTTTTAGAACCGTTGATTACTGTGAAATCAGGCTCTCCAAAGTTTTCAAGCTCATAATGAGAAGGACGGATAAACATGTTGGTAACAAAATGCGCCTGCCATGCTACTTCAACGATAAATCTTACTTTAAGTCTTGTATCTGCATTGGTTCCGCAGAATGTATCTACTACATAAATTTTCTTAGATTCAGCAAGCTGGTTCAGCACTAGTTCTTTACAAGACCCGAAAATTTCCGCTGTTGTAGGTAAGTTTACTTTACCATCCCAGAAAATTGTATCTCTTGTAACATCATCCTGAACAATATATCTGTCTTTAGGTGAACGACCTGTGAAAATTCCTGTTTTTACTGATACCGCGCCCGATTCCGTAAGTTCCGCTTTCTCAAACCCCTGATTTTCAGGAGAAACTTCAGCCTGGTATAATTCTTCATACGAAGGATTATACACTACATCATAGTTTCCTTTAATCCCTAATTTCTCTAAATCCTGGATGATTTTAGTGTTTTTCATTTTACTTATATTTTCTATTTCTTTATTGTCTTCAACAAAAATAATATTAATTATTTGTTAAAGGTGGTTTAAATATACTGATATAAGTCAGAATGACAAATAAAAAAACGGGATTGTAATTTACTGATTATAAATTAATTATATCTGACCATTCAAAAACGGTTGTAAAACCTTTCTCCCAAAAATAGTCTTTATAGCCCCCAAATTTGGCACTCATCACAAAATCTCCGCCCCATGCGCCCAAACTTTTGACAAATACAGGGCAGTCTGAGAATATTTTTTCTTTAACTGTAGGAATTTCAAGAAAATCAGCAATTTTCCGCTCATGAATCATCAGTAATTCGGAAAAATTTTCCAATTCACTGCATAATAAAATTTTCTTTGTGATATCTGAAAATTCGTTCACCAGTTCCGGCGACTTCTTTTTCGACTTATAAAAACTGATTCCTTCCCGGCTGTCCTGCTTTTGATTTAAATGAATAAAAATTAATTCATTTTTAAAAGAAGGATTAAAATCTACCTTCTCATATTGAATCTCAGGCTTACTCTGGAAAAGGACCGCAGATTTTTCTTTAGCCACGGCAATGTCATATCCACTCCCCCCAAGACTGATTGTATTTAAATGAAAAGGATCAATTTCTGCCCATTCAGCAAGGTTATTCATTAAAGTAGAACTGCTTCCCAGGCCATAATCTGCCGGAAATTGAAGGTTTGTTTTTAGATGATAGGTAAAATCGTTTTTGAATTTGACAGAAGAAAGCTGCTGAACATTTTTTAAAGTTTTCAGAATAAATTCAGCACCTGATGGAATATTGGTTTCAAGGATCTGCCAGTTTTTATAATCAATGACAGCTTTTAACCATGGTTTATTTTGATGGAGCGCTTCCCAGAAAATTAAAGACTGGTGATCATTTTTTTCTTCAAAAAAAAACTCTTGTCCCAGCCTGGTAGGTACCGCTAAGACAAGAGCTCCATCGATAGCGAAATATTCTGAAGTAAGCATAAGCTTGCCCGGTGAAAAAATCGCTTTCATATTTTTTCTTAATTAGATTGCAGAAGCAGCTTCTACCGATCCGTCAATTTTTTTGATCAATCCCTGAAGGGTTTTTCCCGGTCCTACTTCTACGAAGTTTGATGCACCGTCTTTAATCATATTTTGTACAGACTGCGTCCATTTTACAGGACCAGTAAGCTGATCGATCAGGTTTTGTTTGATCTCATCAGGGTTCGTTACTGCTGTAGTCGTGATATTCTGGTATACAGGAATGGTTGCTTTTCTGAATTTTGTTTTCTCAATAGCTGCCGCCAGTCTTTCCTGTGCCGGCTGCATCAAAGGTGAGTGGAAAGCTCCGTTTACAGGTAATAATAATGCTCTTTTTGCTCCTGCTTCTTTCAGTTTTACACATGCTTCTTCCACTGAAGCTGTTTCTCCTGAAATTACCAATTGCCCCGGGCAGTTATAATTAGCCGGAACTACTATTCCACTGATCTGTGCACAGATTTCTTCAACCTTAGCATCCTCTAAACCTAAAATAGCTGCCATAGAACTTGGATTAGCATCACAAGCTGCCTGCATTGCCTTAGCTCTTTCTGACACCAGCTTCAGGCCATCATCAAATGATAAAACGCCATTGGCTACCAATGCAGAAAATTCTCCTAAAGAGTGTCCTGCTACCATTTCAGCTCCAAGACCATTTACTGCTTTTAATGCTGCTACTGAATGTATAAATATTGAAGGCTGGGTAACCTCGGTTTTCTTAAGATCCGCATCCGTTCCGTTGAACATAATGGAAAGAATATCGAAACCTAAAATTTCATTGGCAGATTCCATCAGATCTTTAATATCTTTTCTAGAATCATACAATTCTTTTCCCATTCCTACGAACTGAGAACCCTGCCCTGGAAATACAAGTGCTTTCATGTATTGAATTAAATATTATGCAAATATAACTATAATGTTAAGAAATATTCTTCTGGGAACTGTAAATCATTTAAGGTACCAGTCTGATGACTCTGTATCCTGTATTGACATACGCTCCGTTAGCTTTTGATTTTACAAACTCAAATTTTGTTGCAAGCTGAGTCTGTACTTTATTCATCTGCTTAAAGATTTCTCCTTTTTTATTTTCTCTCGTCAGCATATCGTTTACCACATCAAATCCTACGATTGCATATTTTGGTGGTGTTTTGCAATATTTGGTTTTATAAGCTGCAAGGATTTCTTTTTCAAAATTACCTTCGGTATTGATCTTTCTGTCCATCAGATATACCAGACTTGCCTGGCTCAGATCATCCACTTTCTTTTCGAAAACGGGAGAATAGAACATACTAAAAGCTTTTACTCCCTGTACTTCTTTAGACAAAGCAATTACTTTATTGGCAAAAGCATCACCTGTACTATTATCATCATTAGCCAGGATAGCAATAACCGGGGCAGACTGCCCTGTCATCATATTCTGGTCAAGCTGAATATCTGCCGGAGAATTCACGATGATTACTTCAGGATTTTTAACAGCTTTTTCAAGACCTGCTTTGATATAGTTGGCATTTTCTTTTTTAGAATCTGCCACTACATATATTTTCTGGTTAGAATATACTCCTTTTACTTCTTCTACGATTTTATCTGCGTAGGTCTGGTTGTTGGTTTCAACAATAATCAGATTGCTGTAGTTATATAATTCCGGAGTGTTGGCAAAAGGTGCCACAATCGGTATTTTTTGATTTTTAGTAAAATCCAGAACATCAATTACATTCGACTTGAAGAACGGACCTATAATCAAATCCGTATTCTCAGGGTTAATCTGAGTCAGAGAGTTTTTGAATGAAGCTTCATTTCCTGAATCTACAATTTTAATATCGAGTTTCTGGCCTCCTCTTGCATTTCTTTCAATAGCAAGCTTAGCTCCCGTCAGAAAGTCAAGAGCCATTCCTCTGTACTGGGTTTCGTTGGTGCTGTACCCAAAAGGAAGCATTAAGATCACACTCAATGCATCACCGTTTTTCTTACTATAGGCTGCATCCTGCTTTTTGATCTTTAAAACCATGCCGGTTTTCAATCCTTTTGAAAGTTCGGGGTTCAATGCAATAAGCTCATCGATGCTTACCCCAAATTTATTGACAATAGAGAATACAGTATCTCCCTGCTGAACGGTATAAGTTACATAATCGTCCCCAGCTGCAACATTGGATGCAGCTGATGATTTTTCGTTCCCTGAATCCATCTTTTCTTTTGGATTTGCAGGTTCAGTAACAGAATCTGTATTCGTATTTGTATTTGATCTTTTGATTTTAATGGATTCGCCAGGCTTCAATCCTTTTTCTTCCAATCCCGGATTTAAAGCAAAAAGGTCCTGTTGACTGATTCCAAACTGTTTTGTAATTCTGTAATAATTATCTTTGGCCTGGATCACATATGTTTCTCCTTCTGCTGCCGGTGTAGCTGTTACTGGTTTTTCAACTGGTGTTTCCACGGGTTTAGCAGTTGCCACTACAGTCTGCTGATCACCATATTTTTTAATGCTTGCAAGAGGTAATGTAATCTCATCTCCGATTTTCATATGGGAATCCAGTTCAGGATTCAGTTTTCTTAAATCGGTTTCAGAAATACGGTACTGTTTTGTAATTCCATAGATCGTTTGCTTAGGCTGCAATACAATTTTACCTACTGCGGTTCCTGCTGTAGTATGTACCTTTTCAGCTACCGGAGTTTTGGTAACCGGAGCTGCCGCTTTATCTGATTTTATGGTTAAAACATCTCCGATAGCCAGCTTGCCATCTTTATGTTTTGGGTTTAGCTTCAGCAATTCATCTACAGTCATTCCATACTTTCTGGCAATGTTGTAAGGGTTATCACCTTGTACAACCGTATGTGATTTCTGGGCTGAAACTCCCAAAACCATACATAAACTGGATAGAATAAAAAACCTCTTTATCATATTCGATAATTATAATTTACAAAAATACTTCTTTAAAATTAAATGGCAACAATTATTAATTTGGAATCTTGAACCACCATCTCTTCCAAACAATTTTCAAGCCACGAATACCCATAATCTGAAAAGAATACGCTAAAGTTATACACTCTTTCCTGCCAGGTTTTTGCGGGATGAACATCTAAAAACAGATTTTCAAGTCTTTCCAGCAATTCATTCTGCTTTATTTTTTCCGCATGAAGTAATCTTTTCTTCATTCTTTTAAATGACTTCAACTGTCTTACTTCTTCTGCTTTCACCATATTTCCAAAAGACTTTTCGGTAGTTTCCGCAAGTGTTCTGAGTTCGGAAAAATTGCTGATCAATAAATTTTCTTTGTTATCCAATACTTTTAAAATGGCATTATCTTCTAAAATCTTCTGATTGGTCAGGACCGTAAAGTTCTGGAAAAAATCCTCTATTTTAAGATCCAGTTTTTTAATCTTCCCTAACGTTTTTTCTTTCAGGAATAACATTGAATTCCTTGGAATAAGAATTGGAAATGGAACGTTTATTTTTGAAAAATAATCTTTGAGTTCCAACCAATACATGATTTCGGCATTTCCTCCTATATAAGCCAGATTCGGAAGTATATTTTCCTGATATACCGGACGCATTAAGGCATTCGGGCTGAATTTTTCAGGGTGATATTCCAGTTCTGTAAGCAGTTCTTCTTTTGTAAACTGAATATTTCTATCTACAATATTATATTTCTGACCATTCCAATCAATTCTGTCTCTGGTTTCGGAAAGGTAGAATAAATTGATTTCACGGGGATTTACCTGTACTTTCCCATATTTATCCGTCAGAAAATCTACTTTCTCTTTGGATGCTTTTTGCAGGCTGAAATCAAGAAGTTCATCTTTAAAGATAGACTTCATCTGGTTTTTAAGTTCTTTGGAATCTCCATCCAGAATCAAAAGTCCGAATTCAGAGAATAGACGGTTCACGAGAATTCTGATCGCCTGTGTCAAAGTATTTCCTGTCTTATAAGCTTCCTTCATCATTAAGATCAGCTCAGTCCCGAAAACAGAATCTTTGAATTCTTTTTCAAATTCCGAAATAAAATAAGTATTACTGATCTCGATTCGTCCTACCGGTCCACCGGATTTTTCATTAGACTCATAGTAATTATTTTCTGTTTTAAAGTGGTTGATCTCCGCAAAATCATGATCTTCTGATGCCATCCAATAAACAGGAACGAAATTAAAGTCCGGGAAATATTCTTTCAGATAGGTACAGGTCTTGATAGTCTGTAAAATTTTATAGACAAAGAAAACAGGTCCCGAAAACAGGTTCAACTGATGCCCTGTTGTAATGGTGAATGTATTGGGAAGTTTAAGATATTCCAGGTTTTCCTTCTGTTTCGAGGTAAGATGAAGATCCGCAAGCTGACTGCTCAACACATCAAACAATATTTCTCTCTTTTCTGAAGTAAAGGAATCTTTCTTCACCTGAATCTGCTGACGGAAATGTTCAACAGAGAATGTTGTATTTTCAAAACCCTCAATTTTCTGCTCCAGAAAATCTTTTACCAACTGAGGGATGCTTTCTATATCGTTGAATGATATTTTATTAATTGTTTTCAACCTGTAAAGTTTTTAGTTGAACAAATACCACACAATTCCAATATTCAATCTGAAATCATATACCGGATAATGTGGAAATGCATATGCTTTATTATTGGAAATAAAGGTGCCTACCTGTTGTCCTTCTATGAAAAAGAACATTTTTTTCACCTTCATATTGATGTAAAGATCTGCAATAGGCTGTCCTCCGATAGAGAATGAATCTGTACGGGGAAGAATATATTCATTAAGGACAGGGAAGTAATCTCTTGAAGCAAATTTGGAGAAATAATACACTTTAAGTCCGGCCTGAATTTCAGCTGCTTTTTTAAAGGCCTGAGTCTGATAGAAGAAGTTCGCTCTTCCGATAAATCCAGGCAGAGGAAGCAGATTTTTATTTGTCAGGGTATTCTGGAAATGCAGCCTGGTATTCAGATGGAATTTACCAAAGCTGAATGTGGCATCACCTCCGATCTGGGAAATATTCACAGAATTTTCACTTTGCTTCGGATTTCCGTTACTATCAAGATAAGTATAGTTATCAATTCTGAAATAATTGGCGAAAATCTCTGTTTTGAACCATTTCAGATTAATACTTCCCCCTATTTCCATTACCGACTGATTCTTTGCATTTTCAAAGTAATAGTTGAAATTGTTGTAAACGGAAGTATTCAACAAATAATTGAAGGAAGGATAAGCACTTTGAAAGTTTACTTTAGCATTAACAAAATAATCTTTTATCGGCTCAAACTTCAAATTATTAGCTGTTCTGAGATAGCTTTTAAACTGGCTGCCGTTTGAGAATTCCAGGAATGAATTCAACTGAATTTTATCCCAAAGTTTTACCTGCAAGTTTCCTACCGCTCCGATTCTGTTTTCTTTAAGTTCACCTGGAAAAGGAACACCATTAAGGGCAACAACATCTCTAATCCCCAATTTGATCATCTGATAACGTACTCCAGCATCCAGTTTAAATTTTTCATTATTAAAAATTAAGCTTAGCGTATTGCTGAAATTGTCAGAGTATTTCTTTGTGGTCAAAGGAAATCCATTGACCAGATCTTCAGGCACTCTATACCAATAGTTTTCCAATGCGCCCTGGTTATAATAATATTTATTTCCCTGATGTGAAATAGTGTGTCTGATGCTGAAAGGAAACTTCTCTGCATTGAACGGGGTAAACTGATGACTCAGATAATATCTTCTATATGATAACTGAGAGCTTGACGATGTCAGTTGTACCTGGGCATTCTGTCTGTTTTTATAGTTACTGTCACCATTCTGGAACAGATTATCTTCAGTGATCCCGCCACTTTCCTGATTGTTTACGTTTTGATGGAGATAATGGGCAAATAATTCATAGTTTCCGCTTTTAGAAACATAATGACCGGAAAATATAGTATTGTTATTTGCCGCCAATGAGTTCCTGTAAAGTCCCTGAGAGCGAAGCCCCATATATTCAAGCGCAAAGTTGAATCTTTTCCCGATATTCTGGGTGTAGGTAGATCTCAAAGCTGCACCGTTTCGCATTGCATTATGATAAATAAATGAAGCGGTAGGTGTTTTTACGTCATAGTATTTTACCTCATTGGCTCCAAGAATCATATAAGATTTGTTGGAAGGTAATAAAGACAGGTTCTGCTCCGGATTAACTTCAAATACCAAAGGATTGAATCCTGCACCAATATTGGCAGGCTGCACTCTTCCAAAGTTATCACTGTTGTTATATTGAGAAAAAATATGGGTTTTATCAAAAGTCATTACAGTATCAAACACTTTCTTTTCAGAAAACTGGGTCTGAAACTGGTAATCTTCAATAGTAGGTTTAAAAATTTTCAGGGAATCTTTTTTTCCGGAATCGATTACCAATGTATCTTCTTTTTTGACCTGAGGATTTTTCACCTCTGCTTTGTCAACAATCTGAGCCTGCGCTGCAAAGCTAAAGAAGGAAAATATGAAAAGGATGTACTTCATTATTCATTATTGTTCAGCAAAAATAAGAAATAATAGCAAATAAAAACCCCTGCTTGGAGCAGGGGTTCTATATAATATGATTATTGTTGATTAATAACCAGGGTTTTGCTGAATATTTGGATTAGCTGAAGTTTCTTTAACCGGGATAGGTAAAGTATACTTGTGGCTATTATTCGGAAGGTTAAGTTCTGGAAGAGTGATAAAATCATCTTTAATGTTTCTGTCCATCGTTACCCCTGCGATTGTTGCAAGTCTTTTTAAGTCAATATAACGGTGACCTTCTAATCCTAATTCTATTCTACGTTCTTTCAAAATATCCGCATAAGCAAACTGAGCATTAGTGTAAGTAGGAGTAGTAGCAGTACCTAAATAATTTCTGGCTTCTCTTACTTTCTGGATCAAATCATGAGCTGTAGCTAAATTTCCTGCTGCTACTTCAGCCTCAGCTAAAATAAAGTACATTTCCGATAATCTAAATACTTTAACATCATTTCTTGTAGGAGCACTTGTTTTACCAGGGTATTTATCAATTACCAATCTATCGTCTTTAGAAGGAATATCCATATAGTCAGCTCTTATCACAGAAGTTGGATCAATATAAGTATATCTTCTAATATCTCCTTTATCAGGATCTCCTGGAGCACTATATATTAGATTAAATAAATTCCTACCTAAAAACCACATTGGAACTCCTGAAGCAGCTGAACTATTCGTATTCCATCTTACCCCCGTTGATGCACCAGCCCCTAATGCTAGTCTGTTAAGAGAGAAAATAATTTCTCCTCTGGATCTATCATTCCACATATTTCTATATGGATTAAATGAACCTAACAAACCATTTCCATTTGCAGTTGTATTACCTCCATAAAATGCATTATTCCAAGCTGCTGAAGCTGGATTAGTAAGAGCGCCCGAACTTCCACCCGCACCAGCGTTTATAAGTGGATTGTCCCCTGTTATTGGTGTTGCAATTGTTAATTTTAAACCAGAGTTATCTATTACTTCTTTAGCATATTGTTTAGCTAAAACCGTATTTCCTCTATATAAATTAAAACGAGCAGTAAGTGCATTAACAAATGCTTTACTCACAGTATATCTTGAGGGCTCGGTAGTAGAATATGCTAAAATACTCCTTGCATAATCTAAATCTGCATTAATAAAGTCATAAACTTCCTGATTCTTTGCTCTTGGCAATTTAGCATCAGTTGCAGGGATATCTTTTATAAGAACAACTCCTAAAGCATTAGGATCTTTCATATCCGGTGAAAAATAAGTTTCCAGCTGAATATAACAAAATGCTCTGATTGCTCTCGCCTGTGCAAGAATACTATTATATTGAGTTGTTTCAGCAGCAGTATTAGGAGTAATATTTTTTGCTCCTTCCAGTAATCTATTAACTCTATTAATTACTCTGTAATTATTAAGCCAGATTCCGTTAGTTGAAACAGTACTGATAGAACCTCCTCCAACAGCTTGAGTAGATGGATCAAGGAAGAATCTGTGCAATTCATAGTCCTGACCTCCACTACCACTACCAGGCTTAACTTCATCAGTAAACACTGCAGTAAAATATATTTCATCTATTGGATCCAATTGTGCATAAACAGATCCGTTTAAAGCTTCATTTAAATTGGATACATTGGTGAAGACCTCCTCAGGCTGCAATTCTCCCGCCTGTTTGATATCTAAAGCATCCTGGCAACTGTTTAAAGCAAATCCTGTCGCTGATAAAGTTGCTAAAACTAAAACTGTATTTATAATTCTTTTCATAATTCTTTTTTATTAAAAATCAACATTTAACCCCACTGATACGGTTCTAGGGTTAGGATATACATTTAACGAGTATGTAGCAATCGGTTCAGGGTCAAAACCTTTCCAGCTCGTCCAAGTATATAAGTTCTCTGCCTGAACAAATACTTTAATTCCTTTAACCGGTAATTTTCCTAACTGATCTTTAGTAAATGAATATCCTAAAGAAACATTTTTAAGTCTTATGAAATCTGTTTTATATAAGAATCTGTCTGAAGAACCATCTGCACCAGCATTACTAGCAAATAAACTTGGAATATTAGATCCTGTATTCTCAGGAGTCCATGCATTCAACAAATCTGCTGATACATTAATATTAGCTGCTGCATAATCAGGATTCATTACCCACTGATGTAAGTTATCATAGATCCAACCTCCTTGTTGGAAAGAGAATAAAGTATCTAAGAACCATCCTTTATGCTGGAAGTTAAATCCAAAACCTCCTGTAAATTTAGCATATGGAGATTTACCTGTCAATCGTCTATCTGATGGCTGTGGGTTTTCTGTAATATTTCCATTGATATCAAGGAATTGCAGATTTCCATTTGCAGCATTTACTCCAACATATGGATATAGCTGATACTGAGTAGCAGGTCCTCCGATAGCATTAACTACGTCATCAGAAAGATCTTCATTACTCATTGAAACGATCTTGTTTGAGTTATATGCACCGTTTACAAAAACAGATAGTTTTGTATTCTCTGTTCTTATCGCATTGAACCTGATCAAACCTTCAACCCCTTTATTATCAAGAACTCCATCATTCCCTCTGATACCATAGAATCCTGTAACTGCAGATCTTTGCAGCGTATTGAACATTCTTGTAGTTCTCTTTTGATAATAATCAAAGCTACCTTCTACAAGACCTTTATAGTTAAAATCAACCCCAACATTCGTCTGCTTTACCTGCTCCCATTTCAAATATGGGTTGGATAGGTTAACAAAATCATATCCTAATAAATTTTGGTATCCAGAAAATCCATTATACAAATCAAGGAAATTATTAGGAAGCTGAATTAGTGGGTTAACGTTGTTAACTGCAACTCCCAAGTTTTGGTTACCTGTTGTACCGATAGATGCTCTAAGCTTTAACAATCTGAATCCTGAGTTAGCCATGAATTCTTCTTTATCGATATTCCATCTACCGGCTACTGACCAGAAAGTTTCCCATCTGTTAGCAGGAAGGAAACGGTAAGATCCATCTCTTCTTACAACCCCACTTACTCCGTACTTATCTTTATAATCGTAATCTAATGTTCCGAAATAAGCCAATGTACCCGCAGTTACTTTCGTAGCAAATACAGTTGGTCTATAAATATTCGGTGTATCCGGGTTGAAAGGGATATATCCTGTTCCAGCACCGAACTGCCATTGTAGAGGATTCAGACCATTCTGTGTCTGAGAATTACGATTAACATGCACTTTAATATAATCCATATAAGCCGCTGCGGAAATAGTGTGATCTCCAAAAGACTTATTGAAAGTAATATTTGTAATACTGTTAAATGTTAAATCTTTAGTTGTATCAAAAATTTCAGATCCTCCATATTTAGCACCTGCACCTGCAGCTACAGCTGTAGATAAATAACCTCTGGCACCTCTTGCGAAGATTCTTTCATACTCTTTATATTCAACACCTGTTCTGTTACCAACACTTAAATAGTCAGTAAGTTTATAATTTACATTCGCATTAGTAGCAATACTCAATTCAGTAAATCTGTTTCTTACCCCACCATTAATGTTATCCTGAAGAATCCAAGTTCTGTTTCCTGCACTGTTTTGTCCAATAGCATTAAATAACTGTACACCATCAGAATAAGGGTTAGGAGCTACATATGCTGGTGAAAGTACAGTTCCAAACAATGGGTTTTGAATTACGTTTGCATTAATTCCTGCATTTTCTTCATCATCCAACTGATTTCTTTTAGAATATCCTAAACCGATGATTGCCCCAAAAGTTAATTTACCGTCTTTTGATTTACCTGTCAAGTTATTTCTTAATGTAAACCTTTTGAAATCAGTAGACTTCACAGTACCTTCACTATCTAAATATCCTAAGGATAGGAAATTATTGATATTTTCACCTCCTCCTGTTATGGATAAGTTGTGCTGCTGAGAAACCCCCACCTGAGTAAATTGTTTTCTCCAGTTGGTATCTATTCCCCAATTATCAATTTGCTCTTGTGATAATCCTTGTTCATACGCATACCCTCCTTCATATATTTTCTGGATTTGTAACATCTGTCTAGCATTAGACAGATTATAATCAGGCTTAGGTATCATAGAGAAAGATGTCAATGCATCATAAGAAATCTTTAAACCGGCATTGTACTTACCTGTCTTTGTTGTAATTACAACAACTCCATTTGCTGCTCTGTTACCGTAAATTGCGGTAGCCTGAGCATCTTTCAGTATACTGAAAGTTTCAATATCGTAAGAGTTAAGGTTTCTAAACTGCGAACCAGAGGTAATTACACCATCTACTACATATAATGGATCTCTTGAACCATTTAATGAGCTCATCCCTCTAATCAAAATATTGAACTTCCCTGAACCTGGTGATCCAGATCCTGAGTTGATAACAATACCAGGAGCTGTACCCTGGATTGAATTCAAAACAGAAATATTAGGTCTGTTTTCTAAAGTTTCAGCACCAACTGTTACCGATGAAGTTGTAGATTTTGCTTTTGTAGCTGTTTTACTATACCCTAAAACAACTACTTCCTCAATTTTCGTCTCCTTGTCCTTTTTGTCCTTAGAGTCATTTTCCTGAGCAAATACAGCTTGTCCTGTAAAAAACAGTACACCAGCCGTTAATACACGTAGTTTAACATTCATATTAACAAATTTTAATATATTTTAGGAGCAAATATGTTAATAAATATTAATACTGGCAAATTTTTCACATTCACAACTTATGGACATATTCACAATATAACAACACTAGCGCTACATATATAAATAAATTCACAATTTTAAACTTAATTTAATTGTTAAAATTTAAAACAAACTTCATAAAACGCCAGTTTTAACACTTTTTAATCAATTAAAAAAAAATTATTTATAATAAATCTAAATTACAATCACTCTAATTTTCAGACATATAGCTGATTTAAAGACAAAACAAAAAAAAATCATATCGTTTTCTATTGTTTTATCCACTATTTAAAAAAAACTCAGTGATAAAACAAAAAATGACGCTCATAAACTCTTAGAAAATAATATTTTTTATACTTTTGAAACTAAAATCAAAAATTCATAAATTTAAAGTATGAAAAAAACAATTTTAACCACATTCGCTCTAGCCAGTTTTGGTTTAAGCTTCGCACAGAATACACTTTCAATAAACGGAGCTACAGGAGCACAGTCAGTATTTGACGGAATTAAGTCTACTACAGGTAAGACATTTAAATACGAAGAAATTGCAGGAGATTCTCCCTATATTGGAAAAGAATTCTCCAATGCCAAAATTGCCGCTAATTACGAGCAGGTTCCTGTACGTTATAACAGCTACACTGATGAAGTTGAATTTAAGAAAAACGGAGAAGTTCAGGTACTTCCAAAAACTTCAGATTTCTTCAGAATTGAGATCGCTTCTCCTAAACAAACCATCGTAATGCTTGAGACTTCGGATGAGTTAAACGGGTATTTTTTTGAATTAGTGAATGGCAAGAACAGTTTATATAAAAAGATCAAAACCAAATTCACAGATGTTGTACCGGCTGCTAATTCCTACGCAAGTGAACGACCTGCCAACTTCAGAACTCTGCCAGCCGTATATTACATTAAAACGGAAAAAGGATTGATCAAGAAACCCCGAAATCAAAAAGACATCATTGAACTATTCCCGGATAAAAAAGACAGCTTAAATGACTTCTGTAAATCCAACAAAATAAAATTTGACAGGGATGAAGATTTAATCAAGCTTGTCAACTTCATGAATCAGAATTAAGAAGAAAAAAAAACATTAAAAGTTATTGTCAAAAAATAAACCCGGCGCCTCAATGAGGCGCCGGGTTTCATTATATTTTAAAAGTATTATTTCAACTTTTTCTTGACTGCTACTTCTTCGTAAACTTCAAGAATATCTCCGACTTCGATATCGTTATACCCTTTCAGGTTCAATCCACATTCGTAACCTTTTGTTACTTCCTTCACATCATCTTTGAAACGCTTCAAGCTTTCAAGCTCTCCATCGAATTTCACAATTCCGTCTCTCAACAAACGTACTTTCGACTGTCTTGTAACTTTTCCTGTAAGAACCATACATCCGGCAATTGAACCCACTTTAGAAATCTTGAATACTTCACGGATTTCAACGTTACCAATTACCTGCTCCTGAATTTCCGGAGAAAGCATTCCCTCCATCGCTTCTTTTACTTCATCGATAGCTTTATAGATTACAGAATATGTTCTGATCTCAATCTCCTCACGGTCTGCAAGCTCTTTTGCATTAGCACCGGCTCTTACGTTAAATCCGATGATGATAGCATCCGATGCTGCCGCTAAGTTGATATCAGATTCAGTGATCTGTCCTACTCCTGAGTGAAGGATTTTCACGCTGATTTCTTCTGTTGACAATCTTTGTAGCTGATCAGATAATGCTTCTACTGAACCATCCACGTCACCCTTAAGGATAATATTCAATTCTTTGAATTCTCCTAAAGCAATACGTCTACCCAATTCTTCAAGGGTTGTATGTTTTTTCGTTCTGATAGAAAGTTCTCTCTGTAGCTGTTCTCTCTTATTGGCAATAGCCTTACCTTCACTTTCGTCGGTATAAACACGGAATTTATCCCCTGCTGTAGGCGCTCCATCCAGACCTAAGATTGTTGCAGGAATTGAAGGACCTGCTTCCGCAAGGTTTTTACCTCTTTCATCAAGCAAAGCTTTTACTTTACCATGGTTTTTACCTGCTACCACATAATCTCCAACTCTTAAGGTCCCGGTTTGTACCAACATTGTTGCTACATATCCTCTTCCTTTATCTAATGACGCTTCGATAACAACTCCATTTGCTGAACGGTCAGGATTAGCTTTCAGCTCAAGCATTTCTGCCTGTAATAAAACTTTCTCCAATAATACATCTACGTTATTACCGAATTTAGCTGAAATTTCCTGTGCCTGAACATTTCCTCCCCATTCTTCTACAAGAACCGGTGGATTTAAACCTGATAGCTGTTGACGAATGTTGTCAGGGTTTGCATTCGGCTTATCTACTTTGTTGATCGCAATAATCATTGGTACACCTGCAGCCTGTGCGTGAGCAATTGCCTCTTTTGTTTGTGGCATTACATCATCATCAGCAGCAATTACGATAATCGCAATATCCGTGATCTGAGCACCTCTTGCTCTCATCGCTGTAAAGGCTTCGTGACCTGGCGTATCTAAGAATGTAATTCTCTGACCGTTTTCCAGTTTCACATTATAAGCACCGATATGCTGGGTAATCCCTCCGGACTCACCTGCAATTACGTTCGTTTTTCTGATATAATCCAGTAATGAAGTTTTACCGTGGTCAACGTGTCCCATTACAGTAACTACAGGGGCTCTTGAAACCAGGCTTTCTTCAGTATCCACTTCGTCTTCTGCATCTGTATCTTCAAGATCTGCATCAGAGAATTCAATTTTATAACCGAATTCATCTGCTACCAATAATAAGGTATCGGCTTCCAATCTTTGGTTCATGGTTACCATTACACCAAGAGAGAAACAAGCAGAGATCACTTCAGTTGGAGAAACATTCATCAAACTTGCCAATTCACCTACTGTGATGAATTCCGTTACTTTAAGAGTTCTGTCTTGTGCTTCAAGCTCCTGTTGACGTTCGTCCTGTTCTCTACGGAAAGTTCTCTTATCTTTTCTGTGTTTTGCAGATTTAGATTTTCCTCCTTTATTGGTAAGTTTTTCTAAGGTTTCTTTGATCTGGTTTTTAACTTGTTCGTCAGTTAATTCAACCGGCATAACTCTTTGTCCAGGTCTGTTGTTTTGACCTCCTTTTTTGAAGCCACCACCTTGGCCGCCCTGACGGTTTCCGCCTTGACCTCCCTGGTTATTCCCGAAACGGTTTCCACCTTGACCTCCCTGACCTTGTGGACGGTTTCCTTGTCCGCCCTGGCCCTGACGGTTTCCACCTTGTCCTCCACCATTATTGTGTTGACGGTTTCCACCTTGTCCACCTTGATTATTTCCAGAGTTTTGATTGTTTCCACCCTGGCCCTGGTTATTCTGACCTCCGCCTGGCTTTTCAATTCTCTTTCTTTTCTTTTTTGCACCAGCACCTGGTTTTGGAGCAAACTGAGTAAGGTCAATTTTTTCACCTACGATCTTCGGACCGTCAAGTTTCTGATAGACCGTCTCAATTTTCTGTGGTTCCTGAGATTCAGGCTCAGCCTCAACTTTTGGAGTTTCCACTTTTTTCTCTTCAGCAACAGCTGGCTTTGGAGTTTCTTTCACTGGTTCCACTGGTTTTACTTCTTCTTTTTTCTCCTCCATTTTTGGTTTGTCTTTTTTCACAGGTCTGTTTCTAGATTCTATTTGAGACAAATCAATTTTATCCAAAACTTTAAATTCCTGTTTTTCAGGAGCTACTTTTACTTCCGGTTGCTCTTCTTTCACAATTTCTTCTTTCTTCTCTTCAACCGGTGTAGCCACAGGTGCCACAGGAGCTGCAGGAGTTTCTTCAACTTCAGGTTTCTTAGGCTCTAAGTCTATTTTACCTAAAATTCTAGTTTCTGGTTTATTTGCTTTAGCTCTTATCACTTCAGGGGTTTTCTTCTCTTCAATTTCCAGTTTTTCTTCCGGAACTTTAGTGATCACCACCTCATGGGAAGCCTTTCGTTGTTCGCCATCTTTAGCAAACTCAGCCTCCAATGCAGAATATGCCGATTCTTCCAATTGAGCGTTAGGATTGCTTTCAACCTCGAAACCCTTTGACTGTAAAAACTCTACTAATCTGGACATCGAAATGTTGAATTCCTTAACCGCTTTATTTAATCTAATTTTTGGCATCTATATTATTTACTGTTTTTTAATTTTTAAAATTAAAGTATTTCTTTTTTACTGTTTATTAAAATTTATTTCTAAAATCTTAATCTTCAAATTCTTCTCTCAGAATACGTTTAACCTCTTCAATTGTCTCTTCCTCAAGGTCAACCATATTTAAAAGACTCTCAGTTTCTTTATCCAATACTGATTTTGCAGTCGTAAGTCCTACTTTCTTAAACTCATCCAAAATCCACTGCTCGATATCATCATTGAATTCTTTCAATTCAACATCATCATCCTCACTGGACTCTCTGTATACATCAATCTCATATCCTGTCAACCAAGAAGCCAGTCTGATATTCTGACCTTGTTTTCCGATTACTTTAGAAATTTCTTCAACTGGAGTATATACTAATGCATAATTGGTCTCCTCATTGATTTCAATTTTGTTAATTGTAACGTTTCCTAATGCTCTCTTCACCAAGATCTCAGGGTTTTTAGACCACTGAATAACATCGATGTTTTCATTTCTCAACTCTCTTACAACGCCGTGAATTCTGGATCCTTTCACCCCAACACAAGCTCCTACCGGATCAATTCTGTCATCATAAGCATCTACTGCAATCTTCGCCTTTTCACCAGGAATTCTTACTACCTTCTTCAGGATAATTGTTCCGTCCTGGATTTCAGGAATTTCCAGCTCTAATAATTTCTCAAGGAATTTAGGTGCAGTTCTGGAAATAATAATCTGTGGTTTAGAACCTTTAAAATCTACTGTTTCAACAATAGCTCTGATATTCTCACCCTTTTTAAAGAAATCGGATGGGATCTGGTTTTCTTTTGGTAAAATAAACTCGTTTCCTTCATCATCCAGCAAGATCACATGCTTGTGACGGATGTGGTGGATTTCTCCAACAACGATTTCACCAATTTTATCTCTAAACTGCTCGTACAGCATTGCATTATTGTGCTCCTGAAGCTTTGTAGCAAGGATCTGCTTAAGGGTAAGAATATTTCTTCTTCCCAATTGTGCAACAGGAATTTCCATTGTAAAGTCCTCACCTACTTCGAAGGTAGGGTCAATCTTCTTTGCTTCAGAAATTTCAATTTCCAAATCATCATCTTCAGACATTTCATCCTCTACAATTGTTTTATTCAAAAATATCTGAAAATCTCCTTTATCCGGGTTTACAATCACATCAAAGTGGTCATCTGAATCAAATCTCTTTCTTAAAAGAGTCTTCAGTGAATCTTCAATAATTGCCATAAGATCAATCTTACTGATCCCTTTTTCGTCTTTAAAATCACCAAAGGATTCAATCAACGCTATATTATCCATCTATTTTTTTTTCTTTTTTAAAATTTAATTACTACTAATGCTTTTTTGATCTCAGAGTAAGAAATCTCTTTCTCCTCTTCCACATCCACTTTTCCCTTCCCGATATCTTTTGGTTTTCGGTAGCGCAAAACAAGTGTGATCTTTTCCTCATCTACTTTTGACAATTCCCCTTCAATTTTAGAAGAATCTTCCAGCATCACCTCAATCTCTCTTCCTATATTTTTATTGAACTGTCTTGGGGTCACCAATGGTTCGCTCAGTCCTGCAGACATTACCTGAAGGCTGAAGTCATGCTCTTCACGGTCCATATTGAATTCAATAGCACGGCTTGCATCAAGGCAATCCTGCAATGAAACGCCATTGTCACCATCTAAAATCACTGTAATATCATCCCCTGCAGAAATTTTAAGATCAATCAGAAACAGATCTTTTCTGGTCTCAAGGAATTCATTTAATAATTCTTCAATTCTTTTTCTAAACTCCATATATTTTTATCTTGATTTACAGTACGAAAAAAGGCTTTCTTGCGAAGCCTTCCCATTTTTTCCGTAAATCCATTGCAAATATACGCCTTTTTTCTAAAAACACAAAATAATCTTATTATCAAGTAAATAGGGAAGGATTCATTTACAACAAATTAAAGGAGTAAGTGAAAGTATTTTTATTATTTTTGTCTTTAGAATTTTAAAACAAACATTTTGAATATAACGATTGTAGGAACAGGTTATGTAGGACTAGTTACAGGAACTACGCTTGCAGAGCTTGGCAATTCAGTATACTGTGTTGATATTGATGAAAAGAAAGTAGAAGGTATGAAAAACGGCATTGTTCCCATCTATGAGCCGAACCTTGAAGAAATGTTTCTGAGAAACATCCAGTCTGAAAGATTATTTTTCACCACCAACCTGAAAGAAGCATTAGATAAAAGTGAGGTCATCTATCTCGCATTGCCTACTCCTCCGGGAGAAGACGGGTCAGCAGACCTTTCCTATGTGCTTCAGGTAGCCAATAATATTGGAGAAATGATGACCGAATACAAGGTTATTGTTAATAAAAGTACGGTACCGGTAGGAACTGCAGACAGAGTGAGAGAGACAATCTCTTCAAAAACAGATATCCCTTTTGATGTTGTTTCCAATCCTGAATTCCTGAGAGAAGGCTTTGCGGTTGAAGATTCTATGAACCCATCAAGAGTGGTTGTAGGAGCAAGCTCAGAAAGAGCAAAGGATATTATGTCTAAGATCTACCAGCCTTTTACCAATACCGGTATTCCGATCATTTTTATGGATGAAAAGTCTTCAGAACTTACTAAATATGCAGCAAATTCATTTTTAGCGGTAAAAATAACCTTTATGAATGAAATTGCCAATTACTGTGAAAAAGTGGGAGCAGATGTGGATAAGGTAAGATTGGGAATGGGTAGTGACGACAGAATCGGGCACAGATTTTTATTCCCTGGAATCGGATATGGAGGAAGCTGTTTCCCTAAAGATGTAAAAGCACTTATAAAATCCGGAAAACAGGAAGATTTCAATTTTCAGATCCTTGAGGCTACTGAAAATGTAAATACCACCCAGAAAGTAATTTTAGTTTCTGAAATAGAAAAGTACTTTGGCGGAAATATCGAAGGAAAGAAAATTGCCATGTGGGGACTAGCTTTTAAGGCTAATACAGATGACATCAGAGAAGCTTCATCTTTAGACAACATTGCTCTTTTACTGGAAAAAGGTGCAGAAATTATAGCATATGACGCTGTTGCGGAAAGCAATGTCCAAAAACTTTTAGGTAATAAAATACAATACGCTAAAGGAATGTATGATGCACTGGAAGATGTGGACGCATTATTTATTGCTACAGAATGGCCGGAATTCAAAAACCCTAATTTTGAACTTATGGCTAAAAAAATGAAAAACAAAGTCATTTTTGACGGCAGGAATATGTATCCGTTAGAAATCCCTGAACAAAACGGATTTCATTATAAAAGTATAGGAAGAAAGACCATCACAAAATAAATCAATGAAAAATATTATCATCACAGGAGGAGCTGGATTTATTGGCTCTCATGTTGTAAGAGAATTTGTAAAAAACAATCCGGACACAACCATCATCAACATTGATGCTCTTACCTATGCCGGAAATCTTGAAAACCTTAAGGACATTGAAAATGAGTCCAATTATGTTTTCGAAAAAGCAGACATCACAAAACCGGAAGAACTTAGAAAAATTTTCGAAAAATACAACCCGGATGCTGTAGTGCATTTGGCCGCAGAAAGCCATGTAGACAGAAGTATTACAGATCCGATGGCATTCATCAACACCAACGTGAACGGGACAGCCAACCTTCTTAATCTTTGTAAAGAATTCTGGACATTAAATCCTGATCATACCCATGGCAGATTCCCGGATAAAAAAAGAAACAATCTCTTCTATCATATTTCAACTGATGAAGTTTATGGAAGTTTAGGGGCAACAGGTTTCTTTCTGGAAACAACACCATACGATCCCCAATCTCCGTATTCAGCTTCAAAAGCAGCTTCCGACCATTTGGTAAGAGCTTACGGAAACACTTACGGAATGCCGTTCATCGTATCCAACTGTTCCAACAACTACGGGCCAAACCATTTCCCGGAAAAACTGATTCCTCTTTGTATTTCAAATATCATCAATGAGAAACCACTCCCTATTTACGGTGATGGAAAATACACCAGAGACTGGCTTTTCGTCATAGACCACGCCAAAGCAATTCATCAGATTTTTAAAGAAGCAAAAACCGGTGAAACCTATAATATCGGAGGCTTCAATGAGTGGCAGAATATTGATCTGGTAAAAGAACTGATCAGACAAATGGATGCTAAACTTGGAAAACCGGAAGGCTATTCCGAGAAGCTGATCACTTTTGTTAAAGACAGACCGGGCCATGACAAGCGCTACGCCATTGATGCTACAAAATTAAATAAGGATTTAGGGTGGAAACCGTCCGTAACATTTGAAGAAGGTTTAGGAAAAACCATAGACTGGTACCTGGAAAATAAGGAATGGCTGGAAAATGTAACTTCAGGAAACTACCAGGAGTATTACAACAAACAGTACAGCTAGATTTCCATTATTGAGAAAAGCGAAGAATAAATACAATTTGATTTTATCTAATTTTTGCAACACACTCTAATCACAAAATAACGATCAATATAACACGCAAACAAAATTGGCGTAACACACACATGAAAGGAATAATATTAGCCGGAGGATCCGGAACAAGACTTTACCCTCTAACGATCGCAGTAAGTAAGCAATTAATGCCTGTTTACGACAAACCTATGATCTACTATCCTCTTTCCACACTGCTTTTAGCGGGCATCAAGGATATTTTAATTATCACCACTCCCCATGACCAGGCAGGATTCATCAAACTTTTAGGGGATGGTTCTCAAATAGGATGCAATATCGAGTATGTTGTACAACCAAGCCCGGACGGGCTGGCTCAGGCGTTTATACTGGGAGACCAGTTCATTGGCAGTGATTCTGCAGCACTGGTTTTAGGAGATAATATTTTCTATGGCTCTGAAATGGGAACTTTACTGAAAAACAAAACCAATCCGGACGGAGGTGTGGTTTTTGCCTACCATGTGGCAGACCCTGAAAGATATGGAGTGGTAGAATTCGATAAAGAACTGAAAGCAGTTTCTATTGAAGAAAAGCCCTTAAAGCCAAAATCCAATTACGCTGTTCCCGGTTTATATTTCTATGATAATTCTG
The DNA here is from genome assembly GCF_052044975.1 of Chryseobacterium sp. 22458. Taxonomy (NCBI): domain Bacteria; kingdom Pseudomonadati; phylum Bacteroidota; class Flavobacteriia; order Flavobacteriales; family Weeksellaceae; genus Chryseobacterium; species Chryseobacterium sp. 22458. The sequence goes on from NZ_JBQEOA010000003.1 coordinate 209,269, forward strand.
TAGTGGAGATTGCCAAAAACATCAAACCTTCTGCAAGGGGAGAGCTGGAAATTACCGATATCAATAATGTTTACTTAAATAACGGAAAACTTGAGGTAGCTGTTCTGGACAGAGGTACGGCATGGCTGGATACCGGAACATTTGATTCCCTTCATGACGCTTCAGAATTCGTAAGTGTGATTGAAAAGAGACAGGGATTCAAAATCGGATGCATTGAGGAAATTGCTTTCAGAAATAAATTCATCAATGAAGAAAAACTTCTGGAAACTGCTACCAAATATGGAAAAAGCGGTTATGGTGAGTACCTGAAGCAGCTTATAGAAAAACAATAAATATAATTTATAAAATCCGCACACTATTGGCTTTATAGCCAATAGTTTTGTTTATAACAGCAAATATCAATATATTAGTTGTTGCTTTTGGGGTTTTATTTGAAATAAAATTCATAGCCTGAAAAATACAGTAAGATTAATTATTATAAATTTGCAAAAAACTTACACAGATGAATGAACCACAACAGAAGTGGACAGAAACGATTGATGCTGATCATTCGTTGTTTGACTTGAAGTTAAAAGAAGTCTGGAAATACAAAGATCTTGTTTATATGTTTGTAAAAAGAGATTTTGTATCCAGTTTTAAACAGACGATTTTAGGACCTATCTGGTTTTTTATCAATCCGATTTTAACGACTATTGTGTACCTGGTTATTTTTGGCAGAATTGCCAAACTACCTACAGATGGTGCCCCTCCTATTCTATTTTATCTATCCGGTGTCACTCTTTGGAATTATTTTTCATCTTCATTGCTGGCAACATCTTCTACGTTTACAGGAAATGCAGGAATATTTGGAAAAGTTTATTTCCCAAGACTTGTTACTCCATTATCTATTGTAATATCCAATCTTATGCGTTTCGGAGTACAGTTTCTTCTGTTTATTATGGCATGGGCATATTACTTGAGTCAGGGACAGGTTCATCCCAACATATGGATTTTTGCAACCCCTTTCCTTATAATACTTATGGCATTGTTCGCATTGGGAGTTGGAATGATCTTTTCTTCTCTTACAACAAAATATAAAGATCTTGCCATGCTTTTGGGATTCGGTATAAGTTTGTATATGTATGCTACACCGGTAATTTATCCGGTTTCTTCACTGCCAGGTTTTTTTAAAAAACTGGCTTACTACAATCCTCTGACCGGTATTTTTGAATGTTTTAAATACGCATGGATCGGTGTGGGAGATTTCTCCCCTGTAATGCTTGGAATAAGCACTGTTATCATTCTTATCCTTTTAATGATAGGCATTGTTGTTTTCAATAAGGTTGAAAAAACTTTTATGGATACTGTGTAATTACTTTTCTTTTAAAAATTTAAATTAAAAAACATGCTGGCTTTAAAAGCAGAAAATATATCTAAACAATACCGTCTGGGACAAGTCGGTACAGGAACGCTGTCTCATGACCTCAACAGATTCTGGTATAAGATAAGAGGGAAAGAAGACCCATATCTCAAAATAGGAGAAGCCAATGACAGAACTCAAAAAGGAACGTCTGAATATGTGTGGTCTTTACGGGATATCAACTTTGAGATAGAGCAGGGAGATGCCGTTGGAATTATTGGAAGAAACGGCGCCGGAAAATCAACTTTATTAAAAGTCTTAAGTAAAGTAACCAAGCCTACTACCGGAAATATACATACCAATGGCAGAATTGCTTCTTTATTGGAAGTAGGTACAGGGTTTCATCCTGAAATGACGGGACGTGAAAATGTTTTTCTTAATGGAGCGATCCTGGGAATGACAAGAAAAGAAATTAAAAGAAAATTTGATGAGATTGTAGATTTTTCAGGAGTTGAAAGGTATATTGACACGCCCGTTAAAAGGTATTCATCAGGAATGTATGTACGTCTTGCATTTGCCGTGGCCGCTCACCTTGAGTCTGAAATTCTTATTGTGGATGAAGTGCTAGCAGTAGGAGATGCTGAATTTCAAAAAAAATGTCTTGGTAAAATGAATGATGTAACCAGAGGAGAAGGGCGTACCATTCTTTTTGTAAGTCATAACATGACTGCCGTTAAAGAATTATGTTCAAAAGGAATTCTTTTGAATCAGGGACAAATTGACTATCAGGGAAACATTCTCAACACCATCATAGAATATCAGAAAAGCAGTGCCAGAGACAGCTCTTACACTTACAATGGTAACTTGGATGAGGCGATAGGCAATGAAAATATCCGGATAAAAGAATTTTCAGCATCCCCTGTTAAAGGAGATCTGATAGATATTGATTCCGGAGTCCGGGTAAAATTGGTTTTTCAGAATTACTGCCCGGATATTACACTGGATACAACATTCGAATTGAAAAACTATGAAGAATTAGTCATTTTCCATGTTGGAAAACTCATTACCCAGAATAATGATTCTAAAGTTGGAGAATATACGGTGGAATTTGATATTCCAGCAGGTCTTCTGAATGCCGGAAATTACTACTTCAAGCTGTATTTTGGAAAAGATCAGAGAATTCTTCTCTTTGGTATTGACGAATTTATAGGGTTTGAAGTAGAAAATGTAAAGGTTGGAACAGTTATGTATGTATACCCGGGAGTAACCCGACCAATTTTTGAATATAAAGTACAGACACCATGATTCCGAAAATAATAGAACTTCCCAAGATATATGACAAAAGAGGAAATTTATCCTTTTTTGAAAATCCCAATCAATTACCTTTTGAAATAGAAAGAACCTACTGGATATATGATGTACCCGGAGGTGAAGTGAGAGGCAGTCATGCTTTCAGGCAACAGCAAGAATTTATTATTGCCCTTTCCGGCAGTTTTGATGTGGTAATACACAATGGAAAAGAAGAACAGAGGTTTTCTTTAAACAGGTCTTATTATGGATTATACATTCCTAAAATGTTTTGGCGCAGATTGGAAAACTTTTCAACCAATTCATTAGCATTGATAGTTTCTGACAAACCATACAACGAAGACGATTATATAAGAAGCTTTGAAGAATTTAAAACATTGACTGATGAAGAATAATATTTCTGTATTTGATTGTAATCTTATTGATTTAGGTAAAATCAGTTTCGATGAAGGAAATCTCACTGTAGTTGAAAACAACTCTTCATTCCCTTTTAATGTAAAAAGAGTTTTCTATTTATATGACATTGCAGGGGGAGAAAGCAGAGGCGCCCATTCTCATAAAGAATGTCATCAGTTTCTGATAGCAGCAAGCGGCAGCTTTGAAGTTTCATTAGATGACGGGAAGTTCAAAAGACAGGTTTTTTTGAACCGTCCCAATATAGGTCTGCATATTCCTCCGGGAATCTGGGCTTCGGAGATTAATTTTTCTTCCGGAGCAATCTGTCTTGTACTGGCATCTCATACTTATAATGAAAATGACTACATAAGAAACTATGATACCTATTTAAAACTACAAAATGAAAAATAACATTCATCCTTTGTCTGATGTTCAAACCGAGCACATAGGTGAAAATACTATGGTTTGGCAATACTGTGTCATTTTAAAGAATGCAGAAATCGGGAATAACTGTAACATTAACTGTAATGTATTTATTGAAAATGATGTAAAAATAGGTGATAATGTGACCATTAAACCGGGAGTACAGATATGGGACGGAGTAACCCTTGAGGACAATGTATTTATTGGCCCAAATGTTACATTTACAAATGATCTTATTCCCCGCTCAAAGCAATACCCATTGGAATTCAGTAAAACTTTAATAAAAAAAGGAGCTTCTATTGGTGCAAATTCTACCATTATCGCAGGCAATATTATTGGTGAAAATGCCTTAATCGGAGCCGGAAGCGTCATTACAAAAGATGTCCCTCCCAATACAGTGTGGTATGGTAATCCTGCCAAACATAGGGGGTATATTACGGCTGCAGGTTTAATCATAGACCTTGAAATGAAAGATGAATCAGGCAATGAGTATTTTTTTGAAAATGCCCAGTTAATAAAACGATCTTAATCTTTTACGCAAACACCTTATGATGACTAAAAAACTATCTCTGATTCTTCTTTCTTATTACAGCGAAAAACGCATTGTAAACGTGTATGAAAACGTTAAGGAATTATTAGAGCAAAATAATATCCCCTTTGAATTTATTGTCATGGATGATGGCTCTCTGGACAACTCTTATAAAATAGCATTAGAACTGGAAAAAAAAGAGTCAAACGTAAGAGCTTATCAACTCAGCAGAAACTATACTAGTCATTATTCAATTTTTGCAGGACTTTCACTAGCAGAAGGAGCCTGTGCACTCCCTATTGTAGATGATGAGCAACAACCCTACGAGACGATTGTAGAGATGTATAACATATGGCTGAAGGGAGAAAAAATCATTATTCCTCATAGGATTACACGTGATGACAACTGGAAAAGCAAGATTTTTTCAGAAACCTATTATAAAATTATGAATAACCTTACGGAGGTGAAATTCCCGAAAGGTGGTGCTGATCTTTTCCTGATAGACCGTGAGATAATTGATATCCTTAACAAAAGAATACATCCTAGAAATACATCAACTGTTGCAGAAATTTTAAGATTGGGGTTTAATCCCTATCACTTTGGATATAAAAGACCGTTGGGAATTAATCAAAAATCCAGATGGACTTTAAAAAAGAAACTGACACTGGCAAAAGACACTTTCTTTTCATCCTCTTCGTTTCCTATAAAATTTATATTTAATCTTGGTCTATGGGTCTCTTTAATTTCGTTCCTACTTATCCTGTTTTATATTTATATTAAAATTTTCGGGAGCCCGTTTTTAAATGATATACAGCCTAAAGGATGGACGAGTATCATATTGTTCATCTCTTTTTTTGGAGGACTCATTCTCTTTTCTCTTGGTATCATAGCAGAGTATATCTGGCGGATTTTTGAAGAAGTAAAAGATCGCCCGGGTTATATTATTAAAGAAAAAGATGATGTTGAGAAACAGTAACGATCCATTATGCTGACTACATTAAAAAAAATACCTTCTGCATATTACATAATAGGCGTATTTCTATTGTGTCTAGCCTATGCTTTTCTCTCAAATGACAGATTACCATTCAAATATGTAGATATTTTTGATGAAAAAAGTTATATTGAGATTGTTAGAAATTTTTCAAAAAATTTTTTTGAACGAAGCTTTAATCCCTATTATATTTCCAGATTATTAATGCCGGGAATAGCTCATTTTATCCATAGTTTATTGGGGATAGCTTTTACGCTGCAAACTATTCAGGGTCTTTTTATCATACTGAATGGGCTTGCAATTTTCATTTCGCTGTATTTCTATTACAAAATTGTGAAGATAAAAGGCTACAGTAAAAATATTACGATTCTTGGTTTTTGCTTCCTGTTTGTCAATTTCTTTGTGCTTAAATTATCAAACTACTATCCTATTCTTATGGATTTGTTTGGCTTTACTTCAGGAATTATTTTATACTATTATTATACGATCAAAAACAGGACTGCATTTTTACTGATACTGATGATATCCATGTTTGTTTTCCCAACAACTTTTTTAATCGCAGTATCCCTTATTGCTTCCAGCTTTATTTCCTTTAATGAGAAAGGGCTTGCTATTGAAAAAAATTTCAATAAATATGTATATCTTGTTTTTGCGCTATGTATTGTATTTGAGCTCTTATATCTATATTCAAATTACAACCTGTTTATAGCAGCTGCTAAAAAAGATTATACGGTGCAGTCTGCCTTATTCTTGATTCCGGTAACATTTATATTGCTTAACTCTTTTATCTTTTTCACCATCCGGTATATTCTGAATTTATTGAATGGGTTGAATATAAACCGAAAAGGTTTTTTTTCTCCGTATCTTATTTTCCCGTCAGTTATTTTAGTCCTGTTTTTTGTTGTGAGTAAATTTATTACGGTTAATTTTAAAGATCCCCATACCCTGTCATCAGGTGAATTTTTATTTAATTTAATGTTTCAGGCATTTTCATTTCCTTTGAAATTCATTATTACCCATTTTATATATTATGGGTTATTTGTAGTTTTTATCATATACTATCGTAAGTTATTCTTCTCTTACGCAGCAAAAAACTCAGACTCATTCCTCAAAACAATAACCATACTTTTTTCCGTCTTCTTTATTTTAGGAACAGAAACAAGACAATTTTTACAATTTTTCCCTTTTATTGTATTTATATTTTTAGACAGTCTTAAGAAAGTAGATTTCAGCAGATATCAATTAGCCGGTATTTTCGTTTTTCAGTTGATCTGGTCAAGATTCTGGTACAAGATTAATGTACCGGAAGGCTTCCTGGACAAAGCATTATCGGAAAGAAACTTTTTCGGATTTCCCGCTCAAAAATATTTTCAGTTTCAGGGGCCATGGCTCTCAACAAACAACTCAATGATATATGGTGTTATATTTATCCTTACTTTTATAACAGTTTCACTTATTCTGAAAAAGAATTCTTTTAACAATAAAGTATAACATCTGACATATTTAATAACAATTAACAAATGATAAAATTCTTAGATCTTCAAAAAATAAACCTATTGCATCAGGAAGAAATTGAAGCAAAACTTTCCCAGGTTTTTCGTTCCGGATGGTATCTGATGGGACAAGAACTTTCAAATTTTGAAGGTAACCTTTCAGGATATACCGGAGCCCGATATGCCCTTGGGGTAGCCAATGGTCTGGATGCATTACGCCTGATATTACGGGCTTATATAGAATTAGGAATCATGAATCCAGGTGACGAAATCATCGTACCTTCCAATACCTATATTGCTTCCATCCTTGCTATTTCAGATAACGGACTGGTTCCCGTACTTGTAGAGCCGGATATTAACAATTACAACATTGATATCTCAAAAATCAAAGAAAAAATATCTTCAAAAACAAAAGGAATTCTAATTGTTCACCTGTATGGAAGAATCGTCTTTTCAGAAGAACTTCAGCAATTAGCCCAAACCCACAGCCTTAAGATCATTGAAGATAATGCCCAAACCATCGGAGCAGAATGGAATGGCAAAAAATCAGGTAATCTGGGTGATGCTGCCGGATTCAGTTTTTATCCCGGAAAAAACCTTGGAGCGCTTGGAGATGCAGGAGCAGTTACCACTAATGACGAAAAGCTTGCCGCTACCATAAAAGCTTTAGCCAATTACGGATCCAATCAAAAGTATGTAAATATATACCAGGGGCTTAATTCCAGGCTGGATGAAATTCAGGCAGCTGTTTTAGATATAAAACTGAAATATATAGATTCTGAAAATGATACCCGAAGAAAAATAGCAAAACGCTATATTTCCGGGATTATCAACCCTGCAATAACACTTCCTGAATATCCTGAAAATGAAAAAGAGCATGTTTGGCACGTTTTTGTGATCAGAACAGCCCATAGAGATGCTTTACAGAAATATCTTGCAGAAAATGAAATTCAGACCCTGATACACTATCCGATTCCTCCTCATAGGCAGCAGGCATATAAAGAATGGAATGATCTATCCTTCCCGATCAGTGAAAAAATTCATGAAGAAATATTAAGTTTGCCAATCTCCCCGGTAATGACGGAAGAAGAAGTTGAAAAAGTTATAGATACTGTAAACAGATTTAAAATTTAACCCTCAAAAACTTGATTTCAATAAAGTAAAATATCATGACAGAATTTCCTTTGGTTTCGATTTTATGCCTCAGCTATAACCAACAGCGGTTTCTAGTAGAGTCTTTAGAAAGTTTAAAATCTCAGACCTATCATAATATTGAGATCCTGATCTGTGATGATTGCTCAAAAGATAATTCTGTAGAAATTATCAATAACTGGATCAAAGATAACCCTCAACTGAACATCCGGTTTATTCCTCATACCCGGAATCAGGGAATCTGTAAGTCTTTGAATGAGCTATTGGCTGTTTCCAAAGGCAAATATCTTATTACCATAGCTCTTGATGACCTTATGGAGCCTGATAAAATAGAAAGACATGTTGCCATACTTGAAAACTCTTCCCCTAAGGAAGCGTTGGTATTCTCAAATGCTTATATTATTGATGACAATTCAGTGCGTTTTCAAAATACTTTTATCCCCTATTTTCATCAATATCTGAATATTGAATCAGGAAACTTTTATAAAAAATTACTTGATTATAATTTTCTTCCTGCCATGTCATGTGTCACCAAATCTGCTTTGGTAAAAGAGATCGGAGGATGGGATGAAAATTTAACGTTTGAAGATTATGATATGTGGCTCAGACTAAGCCAGAAGTATGACTTCATCTATGACGACACCAAGTCATGCAGCTATAGAATGCACAGTACCAATACTCATAAAAAAAATAACTTTTTAGCAGACTCATTCTTTGATATCTTCATCAAACACAAAGAGCAGCCTGAAATGAAAAAGAAAATCCTGAAACTCATTCATGACGCTTACAGAGAAAATAAGCTGACCGAAAATCATAAAAAATTCCTTAGAGAGCTTGATCATAAAACACTTTCTGAAAAACTGATTCTGAAGAATGTGGGTAAATTCACCTATAATACATTACATTATCTTCAAAAGGTTTATTATAAAAGCTGGTAAGTGAATATACAGATGTAGTATGATACTGCTTATCGGTAAAAATATTGCCTTAGAAACAAATGATCAAATTTATTTAACAGATAATTTAAGCACAGAAATATGAAAATAAGACCAATCGCCATACATTTACCACAATATCATCCATTCCCGGAAAACGATGAATGGTGGGGAAAAGGGTTTACGGAATGGACGAACGTCACAAAAGCAAAACCTCTGTTTGAGAACCATTACCAGCCACATCTTCCATCAGATCTTGGATTTTATGACTTAAGGCTGGAAGAAGCAAGAATGGCACAGGAACTTCTGGCCAAGCAGTATGGAATCTATGGTTTTTGTTATTATCACTATTGGTTTAACGGGAAACGCTTAATGCATGAGCCTATCGACAGAAAATTAAAAAACCCAAAAGAAGATCTGCCTTTCATGTTGTGCTGGGCCAATGAAAACTGGACCAGACGCTGGGATGGTAATGATCAGGAAGTTTTAATAGAACAGAAATACTCTGTGCAGGACAATGAAGATCATATTGATTTTTTGCTTCCTATCTTAATGGATGACAGATATATCAAGGTAAACAACAAGCCCGTGATTGTTATTTACAAACCTAATATTTTACCTAATGTACAGGAAACAATCAAATGCTGGCGGGAAAAAGCAAAAGCAGTTGGCTTAGAATTGTATATTTGCCATATGGTCTTTTCATATCAGAAAGACTGGGATCAATTGGTAGAAGGTTTTGATGCCGCAGTTGATTTTGAACCTTTCGGTATACGCAGAAAAAGTGTTTTCAAAGAAATTCAGGAAAGAAAAAGAAGACCTCAGCAAGGTATTATAGGCCGTGTAAAGAATGCTTTCACAGAGAAAAAGAAAGAGAATAACCACAATACAGTTCCCTACAAATGGATGGGAGAGCATTTAAAACATCTTAAGGATTTTGATTTCAAACTTTACCCTTCCCTTGTACCCGGATGGGACAATACATCCCGAAGAGGTACAAACCCTACTCTGATACTTGAAAACTCTACACCTGAGTATTTCGGAGATTGGCTTTCAAAAATTAAAGCAGATTTCAAACCTTATTCTGAAGATGAAAATTTCATTTTTATTAATGCATGGAATGAATGGGCCGAAGGCAATCACTTAGAACCTGATCAGAAATTTGGAACACAATATCTGGAATCCGTTAAAAAACTATTTTTGAATCCGTTATGAAAAAAATAAAACCTCTTGCATTTTATCTTCCTCAATATCATCCTGTTCCGGAAAATGACGAATGGTGGGGAAAAGGATTTACAGAATGGACTAACGTAAGTAAAGCGCAACCTTTATTTGAAGGTCACGAACAGCCCATATTCCCTGCAGATCTGGGATATTATGATCTTCGCCTTCCTGAGGTAAGAGAACAGCAGGCACACATGGCAAAAGAATATGGCGTGCACGGATTTATCTATTATCACTATTGGTTTGGAAGCGGAAAGCAGTTACTGGAACGTGTAGCCAATGATGTCTTAAAATCAGGAAAACCGGATTTTCCTTTCTGCTTTTGCTGGGCAAATGAAACATGGTCAGGAATATGGCATGGATTATCAGAAAAAATACTGGCCAAACAAACTTATCCGGATGAGCAGGATCTAATTGCTCATTTCGAATATCTGCTTCCTTTCTTCAAAGACGAAAGATATATAAAAGTAGACAATAAACCTCTTTTTATTATCTATGACCCTAATCATTTAAATGACGGCGATCCATATTATATCTCAAAATTCAGGGAGCTTGCCAGAAAAAACGGATTTGATGATTTGTATGTGATGGCTTCCAATAAGCTTCCGGACGATCTTGATTTTCAATCGATGGGGTATGACAGTAAGATTTCCAATGCTTTTCAGAAAGCATGGGCACCTCATGTTAATAAAAAAGAATACATCTCCCATTCTCAATATTATAAAAACAGAATAAAAGGGCTTATAGGAATAAAGAAAGAACAGCCAAAAGTCAGAATTCAGGATGCCCGGGAAGTAGTAAATGATTTAAAGTTTGAAGAAAGCAACGTTCCTACCTATCCGTGTATTCTGCCCAACTGGGATAATACGCCAAGGAGTGGTTACAGAGGAATTATACTGGCCAATAACTCTCCGGCACTCTTTGAGCAGCAGGTAGAAAAAGCAGCACAATATCTCGAAAACAAAAAAGATTACCCGGAACAGTTTTTAATTGTTAAATCCTGGAACGAATGGGCAGAAGGAAATATTCTGGAACCGGACAGAAAAAATGGTTTCGGATATTTGAATGCATTAAAAAAAATATTGAATAAACACAGTAGAAATGAGTAAATTCAGTGTACTTATTGCCAATTATAATAATGGTCATTTTTTTGAAAAATGTTACCAAAGTTTAATTGCTCAGACTGAAAAAGACTGGGAAGCAGTGATTTTGGACGACGGATCTACTGATGATTCTCTTGAAGTCATAAGAAAGATTATTGGTGATGATACCCGGTTTAAAATTAATATGAATGATCAAAACAGGGGAATAGGATATACAAAAAAGAGACTAATACAGCTTGCGGAATCTGAAATATGTGGTTTCCTGGATCCTGATGACGCATTGACAGAACAGGCACTGGAATTCGTTTTAAAAACCCATTTGGAATATCCTGAAGCAGGTATGGTTTATTCTAATCTGGTATTTTGTGATGAGCACCTTAATCCTAAATCAGTGCATAAAGCTAAACAGATTACCGGGCTTGATCAGTCTTATTTTAATTTTAACGGCGAAATTTCACATTTTGCCACTTTTAAAAAAAAGATCTACGAGAAAACTTCCGGTATTGATCCGTTTTTAAAAATCGCTGAAGATAAAGACTGGTACATGAAAATGTGCGAAGTAGCTCCCGTACAATATATTGATGAAGACTTGTACCTGTACAGAATTCATCAAAATGGAATATCTACCACAAAAAATACAGAAAAAGCCCTGTTCTGGCATTGGGTGGCTCTTATTAAAATGGCTGAAAGAAGGAATATCAATATTGAAGACCTTTTTCTTGAAAACTATATTCCGAAAAACAAATACAACTATGCACTCGATAAGCTGGAACGTGTAAAAAATTCACGATGGGCAAAACTGGGAAATAAACTTGGACTTTTTAAAATCTTCAAATACCTATAAGGTTTTTGAAATGTTTAGATAAAAAATATATGATTATTGGTAATGGAATTCTGGCGGCGGCCGTAAGATCTTATGATAGAAAAGATGTAATATTTTTTGCATCCGGGGTTTCCAATTCCCTGGAAAAAAATCCGGCAGAATTTGAAAGAGAAATTTCTCTGCTGGCAAAAATAACAGAAGAATTTCCGAATAAAAAACTGATTTATTTTTCGACCTGCAGTATTTATGATCCTTCCAAAAAAGAGAGCCCATACGTAAACCATAAACTTAATGCTGAAAAGTTTATTAAAGAACACTGCAAAAGCTTTATCATTTTCAGGGTAGGAAATGCGGTAGGCCGTGGTGGCAACCCCAATACTTTAATTAATTTCCTTAAAAATTCAGTACTATCAGGAAACCGTTTTACCGTTCACAACAATGCAAGAAGAATCCTGATCGGTACAGATGATATTGCATTATTTACGAAACAGTATATTGATGAATTCAACAATGAGATTATCAATCTTACTTATCCTTATCAGTACTCACTTCAGGAGATTCTGAGCCAGCTGGAAGATCATTTAGGCAAGAAAGCAGTATATGAAAATACTGATGAAGGCTCTTATTATAATATTGAATTTAATCCTCATACAGAATCCTTTTTCGCTGGAATTTCTTCCGAAGATTATTTAAAAAAATTATTTTCAGCATATTTATAAAGTAAAAAACCAATTGAATGACAAATAAAGTTTCCATCATTGTTCCCTGTTATAATCACGCAAAATACCTGGAAGAATGTATAGAGTCTATTAAAAACCAATCGTATTCCAATTGGGAATGTATTATCGTAGATGATGGCTCTACAGATGACACTCAAAGTGTGTCCCGTAAACTTGAGAATGAAAAAATACGATACGTATATCAGGAAAACAGAGGGCTTTCCGGAGCAAGAAATACAGGAATAAGGAACGCAACAGGAGATTATATCCTTCCTTTGGATGCTGATGATACCCTGAACCCACTTGCCCTGGAAAAAATGATCGCCGTTTTTACTCAAAAACCGGAGACATTGATTGTATTTTCAGATACGGTAACTTTCGGGCATACCCATAAAAAATCTAATTTACAGGAAAAATTTACCCTCAAAGAATTGCTTTTAGGAAACAAAATGTATTGTACCTCTATGTTTGCTAAAAAGTATTTTGATGAAGGAATCATATATGATGAAAAATTAAGACATGGCTTTGAAGACTGGGAATTCTGGATTCAACTGATCTCTACCCACAGAGATCAGCCTATCATTAAAATTGATTACCCGGTTTTCAATTACAGATCACACCCGGATACTTCAATGATCAAAGAAATCACAGGAAATCAGGATAAAATAGAGTTCATTTACCATACCGTGTATGAAAAACACAAAACACTGTTTCATGAATTCTTTCCCAGCTATATTACCCTCCTGAACAGAAAGACCTTCTATGAGCAAAAACTGGAGAAAATATACGGCAGCAAGCCATACAGAATATACAACTTTTTAATAAATTTATTCAGATGAGTCAGTTTGTACACATTATAATGACAAGATTCAATGTTCCTACAAAAGGCTGGAACGAGACACGTTCAGGATTTAAACCTCTTACAGAAGAATGGCTGGATGACCGCTTCAGGTTATTCAGAACTTATGTGCTTCCTTCCTATAAAAATCAGACCAACCAAAATTTCGTATGGCTAACGTTCTTTGATGTGAACACTTCTGATAAGTTCAGGAAAATCATTAAAGAGATCGAAACTGAATATCCTACTTTCAAAGCTGTATTTGTAGAAGATTTTGATGTCATGAAAACCAAAGCAGTAGAAATCATTCCACAGTATTTTGCTCCGGATACAAAATTTGTTATTACCGGCGAACTGGATAATGATGATATGCTTCACAAGGATTATATAAAAACAGTACAGGAACACTTCAAACCGGTTCATGACCTTGTCATAGATCTGAGAAGAGGATTTCAGCTTACCATGCTGCCGGACCGCAAAGCAATTGTAAAGCTTTATAATGCCATTGCCAATCCGTTTGTAAATCTGGCCGAAAGTACAGACAGCTTCCAGACTGTTCTTAAGGAAAGAGCCCATAACTGCTTCCGTGATTATAAAAACTTTTCTACTGAAGACAGTAAAGAAATGTACATTCAGATTGTTCACCAGTATAATTTAATGAATGCAACGTTCAAGCATAAAGCAGTTTCCGGAGTTGATTTTTCAGACTATGGAATGACGGAGGATACAACCTTTACTATTGATCATTTTAAAACACTTAAACACAATATTTCCCGTATTCCTTTTGTAATGGGACATATTTTGAAAAGAGTATTCAATAAGAAATAGGTTTTATTCAATATTAAATTAAAAAACAGACTGATTGAAATGAAAATTTCCGTAATCATTCCCGTATACAACGCTGAAAAATATGTTACTCAGGCTGTTGAATCTGCCCTTCAGTTCGATGAAGTATATGAGGTTGTTCTGGTAGAAGATAAATCTCCGGACAATGCACTGCAGGTATGCAGGGAACTTGCCGGGAAACACAGCAGAGTAAAACTTTATCAGCACCCGGACCAAGGCAATCATGGCGCCGGAGCCAGCAGAAATCTGGGGATAGAAAAATCAGAAGGTGATTTCATTTCATTTCTGGATGCAGATGATTATTACCTTCCCAATCGTTTTGATGCAGAAAAAGAACTCTTTAAAAACAATGATGTAGATGGCGTTTATGGAGCAATAGGTGTACATTATTATTCTGAAAAAGCGAAAGAACAGTATTATAAAGTCTTTGGAGACCACTTAACCACTGTTTACAAAAAGCATCCTCCGAAAGATGTATTTCCCGGGCAACTTAATATGATAGGAACCTTCGGCCTTTTCAGCATAGATGCCCTGACCATCAGGAAAAGCTCTCTGAAAAACCTGCAATATTTCTTCAAAACCCATTTAAAACTACATCAGGACACAGAATTCCTGTTCAGACTCTCCTACTATCTGAATTTATATCCGGGAATTCTTGACAGCGCCGTAGCCGTAAGAGGAGTTCATGAGAATAACAGGATTACCAAGGTAGACAACAGGGAGATAAAACCAGCCTCAACAAGAGTTTTACTCTGGGAAGAGGTGAACAAATGGGCGGAAAGCGAAAATACGATTCCTGCAGAAATTAAACTCCACATCAGGAGAGTATACAGAAGCTTTCAGATCGCCAATGCCCCTTTTATTACAAAATGGGGAATGATTCTAAAATATATGTTTACTGATTACCGAAGCATAAGATCGGGGCTTTACAATATTAATTTCAGGAAAGATCTGTTCTAACCAAAACATAAAACTAAATATTTAGTTTTAAAAGGAAGTTTTAATTTTTATTGTTTTGAAAAGTGTATTTTTCTTAAAAGATCACGCATCGGCTTTTCGATAAACTGATAAAAAAAGGCAGAGCTAAGCAGCATTACAATAATATATATCACAAATACAATATCGATGCTGAATGTATATTGCTGCCATTCTAAAAATGCTCTCACAAGGTAGAGGACAGGAATATGAGTAATGTATATTCCATAACTGATCTCTCCAAGGTATTCCAGCGGTTTCAATGAAAAGAATCTGGTTACCCATCCGTTATTGGCTGAGATTACAAAGATCGCAGGCACAAAAAGCAGTGCCATCAAACCATTATGATAGAAAAGCGGAACAAACATTAAAGTTACAAGGATCAATAAAAAGAGTACAATAACCTGCCGATCGTAGTTTTTTTGTCTATAATTTCTCACGAAAAAGATTCCCGCCAGATTCCCGATCAGAAATTCATTAAGATGCCATAAAGGGAAATAATACAGAAACTCGTGGCTTTTGGTATGAGGCCCTTCGTAAGCTCCATATACCGGATACAGGTTAGAAAACACCTGAGTAATCAACCATAATCCAATAGCAGCAACCCAGATCATCTTATTTTTCCTGGAATAAAAATAATTGTATAAGAGAGGAAAAAGCAGATAGAAGAAAAATTCTACCGATATAGACCACCCCGGAAAATTGAGGATCATGGCCTCCCCCGGTATCCAGCTCTGAATTCCCAAACTGTACAGCATCAGCTTATACCAGTCAAACATCTGGGATCTTGTCATAAAATACAGCAAAAGCCCCAGAATATACAGCGGATAGATCCTGGCAAACCTGTTCTTATAGAACTCCAGATAGTCAATCTTATCTTTTTTATGATAAGCAATAATCATGATAAACCCCGAAAGGATAAAAAAATAGCTTACCCCTACATTGGCTCTCAGAAAAAGATTGGAAATATAATCGATCTTGTATAAAAACAGATCTTTATTGAAATGGGAAATGACAATTGCCATAGCAGCAACAAATCTGGTAAATGTAATCTGACTTATCTTCACAGAAACACGGAATGCTTTACTTTATCAAAAACTATCTGCCCCCAATCTGCTGACAGTTCCATTTCATTTAAAGTGTTAATTTTAAGGCACAAAAATAAGATTAATTATTATATTTCTATAAAACAAATTATATTTGTAACTACAAGTGTGAAAATAAATCCCAATATGCTTCATGAAATTCTAGCCAAACTTCAACGAAAAAGTCAGATTTCACTTCTCAGAAAACATCCTAATGTTTCCGTTAAGGGAATAAAACTGGGAACCAGTAATCATTTTATCCTTCATGAAGGCTTAAAAAAGGTAACTATCGGAGAAGGGGTCAGCTTCAGAAATTATGTTCATGTTCTTGTACAGCAGAATGCCAGTCTGGAACTTGGAAACAACTTTTTTATGAATAATTTCTGCTCTATCAATTGCCTGGACAGCATCTCCATTGGCGAGAATACGCTGTTCGGTGAGAATGTAAAGCTATATGATCACAACCATGCTTATGAGACCCAACCCGAGTTTAAGCTGCATCACTCCCGTTTTACCACAGCCCCCATCAAAATTGGGAAAAACTGTTGGCTGGGAAGCAATGTCACAGTACTGAAGGGAGTTACCATAGGAGATAATTGTATCATAGGAGCCGGATGTACCATTTATAAAGATGTACCATCCAACACAACAGTAATCAACCATCAGGAATTAATATTCAAGGAACAACAATGAAGTTCTCCATTCTAATTGCCCATTACAATAACGCCCACTTCTTCAAAGATTGTTTTGAAAGCATATTGCAGCAAACCTATACTGATTGGGAAGCCGTCATTTTAGATGATGCATCGTCTGAGGAAGAAAAGAAATTGGTACAGGAAATCATTTCAAAGGATAAAAGGTTTAAATTTTTTGAAAATGAAAAAAATTCCGGGGTCGGTGTGACGAAAAGTAAACTGATCGAACTGGTAGAAGGAGACATCTGTGGTTTTCTGGATCCTGATGATGCCATTCATCCTACTGCGATTCAAAAGTGTATGGATATTTTTCAGGCGAAAAAAAATACCGTTCTCACCTATTCAAGGTTTATTACCTGTGATCAGAACCTGAAACCTATTGCCCCTTTCAGATCGGCGATGCAGGTTCCGAACGGTGATCCTTATTTTTTCAATTTCCCTATTCAGATTGCTCATTTTGTGGCTTTCAGAAGAGCTGTCTATATGCAGACGGAGAAAATGAATCCTGATTTAAAAATCGGGGAAGATCAGGATCTGTATCTTAAAATGTATGAAAAAGGAAAGGTGCAGTTCATTGATGACACCAACTACCTTTACAGAACCCATCAGGGTGGAATTTCACAAAATGATAATAAAAAGAAATCCCATGAGTATTTTGCCCAGGTGATCTTCAATACCATGAAGCGAAGAAAACTTACAAGCATTAACGGAAGACCAATTCCGGATCAATACCCTGGAACGGAAGCACTATTTGATTTACTCCAGTATCAGCATTCATTGCCTTTCCGTATTAAGAAAAAAATAAAAATTACGTTACAATCAATCTTCGGATAATGATAGAAAAAAAAATAAAAATTTTGTTCAGGCACCGTTCCATGGAAATGGGAGGCGTAGAAAAAGTTCTGTTGGGGCTGCTCAACAATCTTGACAGGAACAAATTTGAAATGACAGTATGCCTTACGCTCAACCAGGGAAAATTACGTAATGAGCTTCCCAAACATGTCAGAAAGGTCTACCTTACCGACGGAAAAGAAGATTTTTCCAGCAATTCACTGGTACAAAAACTTCAGCTTGTTGCAAGAAGAATCAAACTCAGAAAGCTGAAAAACAATCCGGCTATTGCCGATAAAATCATCAATGATACTTTTGATATAGAGATTGGTATGGATTACAGAGATTATGACGCTATTCTCAACTCTACCCATAAAAACTCAAAAAAAATAGGCTGGTTCCATTCTGAGATTAATGTGCCGCAATTTCAGCCTTTGGTTCCGGGTATCCTAAAAAGTTTCCCACAATTTGACCATATGGTATACTGTTCCCATAAGATCAAAGATATGATGCATCAGTATTATCCCGAATTACAGTACCCTCCTGAAACGGTGATCATCAACCCTATTCCTATTGAAGAAATCAAACGGAAAGCAGAAGAAAAACTGGATGATTTTCCCGAAGGGCCGGTTTTTGTTTCTATTGGAAGGCTCCACTCAAGAAAAGGGTATCATAAACTTATTGAAGCTCATAAAAGGCTTATTGATGAGGGTTTCCATCACAGTATTGTGGTGATAGGCGACGGTGGTGAAATGGCCAACCTGAAAGCCCAGGCAGCCCATAGCAATGTAGAGAAAACATTTATTTTAGCGGGGAATCAAATGAATCCTTATCCATACATCAAAAAGGCAGATTATTTCGTCCTTCCTTCCGAATCTGAAGCATGGCCTCTGGTAATTGCCGAAGCATTAATTCTCCAGAAACCTATTGTGGCTACCAATGTGGGGGATGTGGGACTGATGATCAAGGACAGAGAAACAGGATACCTCATCAACTATGAGGTTGATGAGATGTATGAAGGGATGAAAGCTTTTCTTACCAATCCTGAACTGGTTCTCCACATCAGGGAGAATCTTAGAAATATTGAAAGTCAGTTTGACAATCAAAAGATATTTGACAGTGTAGTGGAGATTATAGAAACCCTCCACAGGCAATAAATTATTGGGCAGAATATCCTCCGTCTATCACAAGATTGGTACCGGTAACCCATCTTGCGGCATCGGATAAAAGAAAAATACAGGCATTCGCTACGTCTTTAGGTTCTCCTATTCCCAGCGGGTGCTTTTTTATGATCTCTGATGAAGCTTCTTCTCCGATATCGTTAAACATTTTTTCTAAGATCGGAGTATTGACCATTGCCGGACTTATACTATTGACACGAATATTGCCTCTGGAAAGCTCCATAGCCAATGAACGGGCTCCAGCTATCACCGCTCCTTTGCTGGCTGAATAAGCTGCCTTTCCGGCTTCTCCTACCATTCCTGCAACGGATGAAATAAATACAAAACTCGCTGTTTCATCTTTATACTTCTTTAAAGACAGGATTTTGGCAATTTCAAATCCTGCAATCACATTCACCTCAAATATATCATGATATAGCTGCGGACTATGTTTTTTCAAGGGCAACGTTTTTTCAATTCCCGCACAATGGATGAATCCTGATATCTTTCCCAGAACAGCTACCTTTTCTGCAATGATCCCTTCAAGCTGATCAGATTGGGTAATATCTTCAGAAATTATTTCAAATTTTGTTTCGGGATTCAGCATAGCGGCTGTCTTTTCCAGCTCTTCATGGTTTCTTCCTACCAGGATAAGATCAGCTCCGTTTCTGCTGCATTCTACAGAACAGCTTCTCCCGATCCCGGAAGAAGCCCCTGTAATAAGAATTGTTTTATTTTTTAACGAGAAAGCATCCATTAATCTTCAAAGTTTTCTTTCCCTATCACATCCATAAGGTCTGAGACCGTTTCTACATCTTTAAACTGTTTGGTATCGATTTTTTTATTAAAATTTTCGTCCACGAATGCAATGACAGAAAGTAAGCTGATAGAATCATAGCTTTCTAAAGCCTTTAAATTGGTTTCAACAGTAAGTGTTTCATCTTCTTCCAGTTCTTCCTGTAATTTTTCTAAAAAAACGGATGTCTTCATATTTATAATTTTAAATGTTTGTTATTATTAAATTTCTATAATAGTGGCTCCCCAGGAGTATCCTACCCCGAATCCTGCCATCAGTACTTTATCTCCTTCTTTCAGCATTCCTTTATCCATCATATTTTTAAGAGCAATAGGAATGGTTGCGGAAACGGTATTCCCGGTTTTCTCCATATCAATATAGAACTTTTCTGCCGGAATTTTGGTCTTCTTTCTTAAATAATTCAGCATAAAAGAATTCGCCTGGTGAAAAACAAAATGATCAATATCATCCATCGTCATCTGATTCACCTCAAGAGTTTCTTTTACCAGTCCCGGGATATTTTCAATGGTAAAATTGAAGATCTCAGGACCATTCATGTATATATTTTCCGGGCTGAATTCATGATCAGGATTCAGTTCATAATCTTTTCTGAAAGCGCCTTTTTTTACAATAAGGTTTTCAGCACCGCTTCCGTCTGTCCCAAGACAGAATTGGTAGTTTCCGACTTCCTGTGCTTTTTCAACAATTGCAGAAGCTGAAGCATCTCCGAATATACTTCGGTTTCCTTTATCATCAGGATGAATATGCTTCGTATAGGTTTCTGAAGTCACCAGAAGAATACTTTGTGCAATTCCTGCTGAAATCAGGCCTTTCGCAAAAGCCAGTCCGTACACAAACCCTGAACATCCCAGATTAAAATCAATGGCTCCTATATTTTTTCTAAGCCCTAATCTGTCCTGCAAAATACAGGCCGTTGTGGGAAGAAAGTATTCCGGGCTTTGAGTGCAGAACAGAATGAAATCTACTTTGTTCCGGTCATAGGTTTCAAAAATTTTTTCCGAAGATTGTACGGCCATGTCCAGTACCGTTTCATTGTCTGAGGAGATATGACGCTGGGAAATTCCTACTTTTTCCTGAATTCTTTCTGAGCTCCACTCCGGGAACTGTTTTTCAAGATCCTCGTTAGTGAGCACCTGCTGAGGCAGATAATATTCTATTTTTGAAATTTTCATCATATTAATAAATTGTCTTTCTTTGCAAAAGTAAAGAAAAACAAATTTACACTTGATGATTTTTATATTCAGAATCCTGTTAAAAATAGATTCCCTCTATCATTCTTTTTTGAATAGGGCCAGCCTTGAAGTGGCAAAATATAAAGGCATGAAAGTAGGCCGCAACTTCAATATGCCGGATACCATTTATTTCGGGACCGAACCTTACCTGATCGAAATTGGCGATAATGTGAACATTGCCGGCGGTGTAAGATTCGTGAATCACGGAGGAACTACTACTCTTCTCAGAAAACTTCCCGGCTACGAGGACGCAAGAATTCTCGGAAGAATAAAAATAGGCAATAACTGTACAATTGGATTAAACTGTGTCATCATGCAGGATGTACAGATAGGTAACAATTGTATTCTTGGAGCCAATTCCGTACTGTCACAGTCTATGCCGGACAATACGGTTTTTATCGGAAACCCGGCTCAGTTTCTGTGTACCATTGAGGATTATGGAGATATTGTTCTGAAAAACAGCCCGAAATATCCCCGCGAACTGGAGAAAGACAGAAAAAAACTGGATGCCTGGATCAAAGAAAATCTTCCTCATAAGTATAAAAAAGCAAGAAAAATTAAATAAATTTAATCTTGTAAAATGATAAAAGCAAAAAAACAGACAAATTGAAAAAGAAAAAGCTCCTCATTCGTATAGGCTCATTACGTCACGGCGGCGCAGAAAAAGTACTGATCAACTTTCTGAAAAATCTTCCTCCTGATAAATATGAAGTAGACCTTCTGGTGAATCTTTATTCAGGATTATATATTAAAGAAGTTCCATCATGGGTCAATCTGCACTATCTGATTAAAGGAGAGATGATTACCACAAACAAACCGTTGGAAATCCCTGTGAAAGCATGGCGGGTTCTTTATCAGAAAATGTTTCTTTGGTTTCCTTCCCTTCTCTATAAATTTATTTTAAAGGATAAAAAATATGATGTGGAGATTGCAGCCATCCATGCCATGCATCAGGAAATCCTGTCAAGCCCTCAAAAAGATTCAAAAAAAATCATCTGGGTACAAAATGACATCTTCAATCTGAAAGAATATACTCCGGAGGTCATCAGACAGTTTTTCAAATTCGACAGAATACTGGTTATTTCGAATAAACTGCAGGAAGGGATGTACAGCCTGGCAAAAAATGAAACGGAGAAACAGTCCGTTATCAAAATTTATAACCCTATTGATAGAGAAGATACCTTAAAGAAAGCGGATATTGAGGTCAATGATTATCCTTTCAACAATGATCTTCCTACTTTTGTAACAGTGGGAACCGTATATCCGCAGAAAGGCTATGACAGACTACTGAATGTTCACAAAAAGCTGATTGATGAAGGATTGAAACACCAGCTTCTGATCATCGGAGACGGTTATGATTTTAATGTTATACAAGAGCAGCTTAATCAACTGGGGCTTCAGGCTACCGCTAAAATGCTGGGCTTCAGCAGCAATCCTTATCCGTACATGAAAAAAGCGGATTTTTATATCATGTCTTCCAGACATGAAGGATTCCCTACCATCATTGCAGAGGCACTTATTCTCAATAAACCTATTTCTGCTACAGATATTTCGGGGATCAGAGATCTTCTGCAGGATGGAAAACTGGGTAATATTACGCCCAACTCCGAGGAAGGAATCTATGAAGGCATGAAAAAATTTCTTACGGATCAAAATGTTCCTGAACAGTACAAAAAACAAATTTCAGAGACTGAGCTTCCGTTTGTCCTGGAAAAATCTGTAGAGCATCTTCAGAAAATAATTGACGAGGTATAAACAATATTGACTATGGCTGATTATTCAATTATTCAAAAAGACTTCTATCGGGAAAGCGGAAAGTGGCTTTCCACGGTTCAGATCTGGAAAAAATGTATCAACCCCAATCTTCATTTTGTCTATATCTTAAGAATGGCTCAGAAATATCAGAAAAGTCCGGTACTGAACATTTTCTGGCGAATTGTTTTAAGACATTTTCAGATCAAATACGGGTTCCAGATCTATCCAGAAACTCAGATTGGAGAAGGTTTTTACCTGGGACACTTTGGGAGCCTGGTTATAAACCCGAAAACGATCATCGGAAAAAACTGTAATATTGCCCATGGAGTTACTATTGGCCAGCAAAACCGTGGCAAAAACGAAGGCTCTCCCATCATCGGCGATGAAGTATGGATAGGGACCAATGCCGTGGTTGTAGGTTCTATTACTATCGGCAATAATGTATTGATTGTTCCCAACTCTTATGTCAACTTTGATGTACCTTCCAACTCTGTAGTCATAGGAAACCCAGCTAAAATTATTCCTACCGGCAATGCTACCAAAGATTATATCAACCGTAAAGTATAGCATATCCATTAGTTATAGTAAAAAATCTATTGCAAGTAAAGGTTATTTCGTGTACATTTGTCAAAAATAGCATTGTTTGATGACCAGCTAGTGAGACAATCATCCGGTTTTGTGAAAAATTTACTTTTTACCGATGTGGATACTGTCCAAGTCAGGATAGAGACTTTCTTACAATGCAGCTTGTTCTGAAAAAACCGCTAATTATTTAAAAACACAACCCTAAGCTAATTATTAATTAAAAATAATCTCTGATGAAAAAAATACAACTACACCTTTTCACTTTTTTACCTGTATTTACAGTTCTATAGTTTCAATTTTCATTATTATGAAAATCCAGGCGGATAAGATTTATTACCCGCAACGAAACATTTAACAATAATCTTTCAGCTATTCTTTTGAGTGGCAACGATATCTGTAGTGATAAAGAATTATTATTCTGTTTAATAATATTCTTCAGGTAATATCCCTGACTCATAGCAGATAAACCCCAAAAGATCCTGAAAAAGGTCCCATTTAAAAAAGTTTTGTCATAACAGCTTAGCCCACTATACTACCATGCTCAAAAAAATCATTCCTGTTCTTACTATTTTAATATACCTCACAGGTTTTCTGCTTTCTTTCCCTTATATCTATGATAATTTATTCAGGGCAGAAAAACTGGAAAGTATCAGAAATATTTTTGAATACGGAATCATGTTTTCTTCTTTCCTTGTTTTTAATGCATTCCTCTTTAAAAATAAATATACAACGGCTATTGCTGTTCTTTTATGTTTATTCTTAAGTCTTAACTTTCTGATATCAGTATCCTGTTATTTTATCTATCATTCCGGATTCAATGTGGGGATGGCCATCAGTATACTGGAATCAAACCCAGATGAGGCAATGAGTATGTCTTATATGTTTATTCTTCCGGGGACTTTATTTATCATCTTCATGGGAATGCTTTTATATTCAATCAATTCCCTGAAAAATGTCGTGAAATTTGACTGGAAATACGGAATTATTGCCTTACTATGGCTGATAATGCCATTCACCTTTTATCTGAAGCACAAATATATAAGCAATAAAGGCGGAGGAAAAATGATTAAAAGTGTTTACTATCATTATTCTGATTTTAATACAGCTTTGAGTATTCAGGAAGACATCAATACAATCAGAAAGAATATTCCTGTTTTCAACATAAAAAAAATACAACCGGGCATAGAGAATGTGATCCTGATCATCGGTGAATCTGAAAGAAAACAAAACATGTCATTGTATGGTTATCCTAAAAAAACAACACCTTATACAGATCAGGAAACTTCTAATATGATGATTTATGACCAGGCTGTTTCCCCGGCAGGGATTACCAATCTGAGCGTACCGCTTATTCTTTCCAGCATTCATCCGGATGAATTCCGGTACCGCTATGATAAATTATCTTACAACATCATCAATCTTGCCAATCAGAGCGGTTATAATTCTTTTTGGATCAGCACCCAGCAAAGTGCAAAGGGAATAACAGCAATAGCATCTATGTCTAAACATAAGAAATGGGTAAACGGTTTTGATGAAGTAATTATTCCGGAATTAAAAAACGTTATTCAGAAAAGAGATAATAAATTCATTGTTTTCCATATTATGGGAAGCCACCCGAACCCATGCAACAGATTACCGGAAAACTGGGATTCCGGAGACATGGACTGCTATGACAGCTCTATAAAGTATACAGATTATGTCATGAAAGACATTTTCACCACCCTTAGAAACACCAATTCTGTAGTGATCTATGCTTCTGATCATGGTCTTAAAATACAGGGAAATAAATTGCTGCATATAGACTCCAAAGAATCTACGCAGGTACCGTTCTTTATATGGTACGGTAACAAGGTTCCTCCGGCATACAGAATCACAGGTCGTGATCCGAAGCAGATTCAAACTACCTATATTTATCCGCTGATCATGAAATATATGGGGCTGGAGGCTCCTCAGCACTATAAAAGTGAAGATCATAAGTATTTAAATCTTAATATGAGAAGTATAGATTATGAAGAACTAGCTGAATAAAATTAAAACACCCGTACAGAATTTTTGTTTCCCGTTCCCTCAATCCTGGGTCATCATCATTTACTGAACTGGTGTTTACAAAAACTAATATTTGAAAACTTTTTAAACATAAAATATGAAAGGAAAATCGACGTACAAGATTTTTGCAGCAGTTCTCTGCCTTGCATCGGTTCATGCTTTCCCACGGGGGATACCTGCCCCTGGACATGGGAATACAATTATTTCGAAATCTCACCAATCTGCAGCACCCTTTGTGTATGATCTGGATCCTCTGATCGTTATGAATCAGAATGTACAGGAAAAAGGACTGGTTGTCATGAGCGGAAAGCTTATCAAGCCTGTAACCAGTGATCACGTAAAGTTATCTGTCAAGTACAAAGACACCCAGGGAAACTGGGTGACGGGATGGTGTAAAACATTATATTCTTATAACAGATATAATGAACAACTAAAAGCTGTTTTTGAGCTTCCTGCATCTGCACAAAGTTCTTATGACCTGAAAGTAGAACTCAGTTCAGACACCAATCTCATCAACTTCAGCAGCATTACCTGGGATAAAACAACAAGTCACTACAAATTTGGTGATTATAACAGCAGCAGCTGTGATCTGGATGAAAATGAATACACCATACTCCTTACCCCTAAAAAGGAAGGTACACTTATCACAGACACCAGCGGAAAAGTGACGGGTATTAAAGACAGGGTTACTTCTGCCAATGCCTGGAACAAACTTGGCAACGTGATCATGGACAATAAAAAGGATGATGTCATATTTTCGCCTAAAAATCCGGCCACATTATTCGACAATAATGGAATAAAATCGGTAAAAATGATTAACCAGGGTGCAGTAAGTGACACTTTAGGAGCTACCCCTGAGTTTATTTATCACGAAATGCCGGGCCATCCCATCCCTTACCTGTACACTTATAATGATCCTGTGTATATGTTTGCCGGAAAATTCTCCATCAGCGGTATGTTACTGAAATTCAGCCAATGGCCGGGAGAACCCAATGGGCCGGGGTATCATAATTTCAAAAATCCTAATCAGCTTCAAAGCCGGTATTTCAATTTATATAATACTATTTTTGAAAAACTCTCTGATTTTATTGCAGACCAGGAACCGGTTGTGATTGTATCCAGCTTATCTACAGGCTTCAGGGTATACAAAAGTAACGGACAGTCTATCACCATAAAAAATGCAACGGGATACAGTAATTACGGAGCATTATTTTTCGGATATGGAAATGATCAGGGAAATGCCAGAAGAGGTCCCGGTTCTGAAAATTTAATTATTTCAAATACTCCTGAAGTAACCTTATACGGTATGGGAGCCTTGAGAAACGATGCTACAGAAAGTATTCAGACTGTGAGATCAATGGCTGATATTGAATCCGAGATTGCTAAATTTATTAATTATGTAGGTATTTTTGGTGATGTCAAACTCAATGTTGAAGGATGTGCCAACTCATGCTATTCACTAAAGAGCGGTGCAGTTCCTGATAACAGCCCGACAGACTGGACCAAAGCTCCGAACAGCTATATTTTTACAGGTAAGGATAAAACCGGCGGTAATGCAGACGGTCTTTACATCCCTGTGAAAAAAGCCTATGAAATGTGGTCCAAAGGAGGTGAATTTATGATGAATGATAATGGTACATACACCAAAATTCCTGAGGGAGGAATTGCTAAGGCCGGACTTTACTGGGAAGACGAACCAGGCTTGATAAAATCAGTAAACCTTGAAGGTACAGGAGAGACAGCCAAGATCAAAGTACTTGTAGACAGGATGAAAAAAGGAAATGCAGTTGTTTCTTACAAAGTAAACGATCAGATTTATTGGACATGGCATATCTGGGCAACTGATGACCCTACCAACGGTAGTACTTATCATCAAGGATTTGAAGCCGATAAAGAGAACCAACAGATTACAGACTGGAAATGGATGGACAGAAACCTGGGGGCAACCAATGCCAGCCTAGTAGGCCATGATTTCCACAAATCTGGAGGATTACAGTACCAATGGGGAAGAAAGGATCCATTTCCATCCAATTACAAGGATCTTTCCGTATATACTATCAGAGGAGAAGTGGGAACATTAAAAGGTTCCGTTCCTTCAAAATACAGAGGAAATCTATATGCAACTTCTGACAATACCGGTTTTGATACGCCTAATGGCAACATCAGATACTCTATCAATAATCCAATCAATCTAATCATCCCACCTGTTTATGTATACAAAATTGGAGAAACTCCAGCAAGTAATGGAGAAAATTATTTAATTCAGGGGCCTGGTACAAACGACTGGGAAAGAAAAGAACAAACGACATGGTTCTCAAAAAATAAATATAAAATATTTGATAGCAGCAACCATTACGAAAATCAGACCTGGGACCTTTGGGGAGACACCCGTGGTGGAAAATGGGTAAACATGAACACTTCTAATGCAATAGTTGCCAAGGAAAGCAAGCAATACGCCATGAAATCTTCTTTTGATCCATGCCCATGCGGATGGAGGGTTCCTTCTTTCTATTCATCAGTAGATGCTGAACCTAAAACGAGCCCTTGGGGTAAAGCAGGAAGCATGAGTAATGTGGATATATCCCCTAATACGATAAGTTCGCAATATCCAGGCATAAAGGTTTATCCAGGATATGGATTTGACTTAAGTAATGTAACGGATCGAAATCTAGGAATGTTACCTATCACTGGAAATTATGAATATTATCCTCAGCCAATGACCTTAGCCAATCGTACCAGTGCACAGATTGATGGCTTAAGAGATGGCAATAAATTATATAAACAGCCATTCATAGGCTTTCAGGATCAGCATAGTGATGGAGCACTGCATGCCTCCACTTTCTTCTCGTCCATCAGTCCGGGAGAAACTCCTGTAACAGGAGCAAGAGGTCTTGTTCTCATATCTGACGCAGGAAATGTACCCAACCACTCAAGCGTAGGATGGCATAATATCGCATACAACCGTATTATTGAGGGAAACACCTATGAAACAAGGGCTGTACGTTGTATAAAAGACCCTAACAATGCTTATATGTCTACAGCATTTGAAACAGAATATGTTCCCTCATCTCCTGTACAATATTCTTTGGAAACTCTTAAGGAATGGACAAAAGATCCAAATAGCTACATTGAATATACCAACACTGCATTCAATGTACCAGCAGCTGATAAGGATATGATTATTGATATTCCTCTGAGAAAAGCATATGCAATGCACAGCCTCTATCTCTCAGAAAACAATGAAATGCCGATAGGAAATATCAAATCAACTTCTGTACAATGGACGACTGATAAAAACTTGATTTCCGACATAAAAATCATTGGTGATACTGTAGAAAATTCAAAATTAAGAGTAACTCTTAACCAAGGCCGTACAGGTAATGCCGTAGTAGCATTTCATTTAGGAAATACCGGCTGGGCAAGCAGCGGAAATCCTGACCCTGTTCTTTGGAGCTGGCATATTTGGGCCCCTAGCACTGCCATACAAGAAAGTCCTGAATTTACTACTGAATCTATAGTAAATGATGGTATAAAAACAGCTAATGAACAATTTGTAAACCCAACAAACAGCTATTATGGAGTACCATTGAAGACAATATTAATGGATAGAGACCTTGGAGCACTGATGCCATTCATTAACGAACATGTGGAAGCTTCTGCTGATACAGAAACTTCACCATTGGGATATCAAGCCTCTAATCCGTCTTCTGTGAACAGTTTACGAGTAGAACAAATCAAAAATAGTGGAGGACTACATTTCCAATGGGGAAGAAAAGATCCGATTCCTGTATTCTATAATCCCGGAGGATTCTATAATTATCCACAAGTTTGGGTATCCGGAAGATTATCCAGACCTTTTAATACCTATAATGTGTACAGGCAAAGTAATCTTGTAGGCGGAGTTATACAGTATAGCGCAACTGACATTAACAATTCCAGCTATGTAAACAATTATACAAAGCCTTACAGTACTTACTCCAACAGCTCAAACGCTAATGTATTACCTACGGATAACACTGCTTTAAAAATTAAAAAAGTGCTAAAGTACTCTGTCAATAACCCATTTGTTTTCTTATATCAGACCGACGCAACCAAGTTTGATTGGGTTTCCGATGAAAATGGACTATTTACGGAAAGATGGGGTCATGCAGGAACAAAATCACCATATGACCCATGCCCTGCAGGATGGAGAATACCTGATCTACAAGGGACAGGAGTTGATGGGGTGAACATCTTTGACGGGTACTTAAGTTATGCAAAAGGAAATTCCCCATGGTTCTATAATGCCAAGTTTAATATCCTCCAGTCGAATGGAAGCTATAAAAGCTTTTACGGAATAGACCCAACCATTTCAAATACATTATCAGGGGTACCAAGTTATACACCAAACAATAGAGTTCACTTTGAAAACTATAATATTAATAAAGGAAACTACATAGGAGGATATGCCCGATCTACCGGAGCGAAAACAAATATAAGATATGGATTTGTCTTCAATAAGCCTGGTTATAATATTGGAAACTTTGCAAACAATGGAATCAGAGGTTTTGCCGGAGGAAACAATATGGATGGTATCAATAGTGCAGACACCTCTTATGCGAACTTTTACAAATCAGGAATTTGGACTTCTTCCGCTTTAGGAAATGGATCAGGTAAAGCTGTGGGAATGTATTTTAATTCAGAAGGAGGGCAAACTACAACCACTTCTCCACTGAACGTAATCTATTATTTCACACCAACCTATGATTTTAATCCACAGGCAGGAATGTCTTGCCGTTGTTCCAAAATCCAGTATGATGGTGCAGGTAATGAGATAGGCAGATACGACCCTAACGCCATTGCTGTTCCTAAGGATGCACTAAAAAAAGCATCAGCATCTCTTGAGAGAACAAAAGTGGAAGAAATGGTTGTAAAAGACAAACTGACTGTTTATCCGAATCCGGTAAAAAATATGCTTTACATTAAACCGAATGAGCCTAAAGAATATTATTACCAAATCTACAACATGTCCGGGCAGATGATCAAATCCGGTAAATTTGAAAATGAAAAGACTGATTTATCTTCTTTAATATCGGGAGCTTATTTAGTAAGAATCAATAATTCTGAAACATTGGTGAAGATTATCAAAGAATAATAATCTGTTATCATCAGATGAATCCGGCCCCTTTCGGGGCCGGATTTTTTAATATAAAGTGAAAATTTCTAATTCACCATCCTCAGATTCCTGTTAATAATATAGGCAACCAATACATTGGGAACCCAGCACAGCCATGCTACCATTATATAAGAACCGACAGGGTCATGGGTAATATTCTTCAGCAACGGATACCATAATCTAAGCGTTACAGCAGCAAAAGTACAGGCATAACTATAAATCATGAATTGCCTATGCCTGGTCATCTCTTTTTTTTGTATAGATACAACTCCCATAAGCGTTGTGATCAGCCAGATGAAGCCAAGGCAGATAAACCCCGCCGCTGAAACCACTCCCCCATTGGCATAAAATCCCATATATATAGCAGACACAGAACTAATGAGTACCGACACCACATAAATCTTCCCAATGGATCTATGCACTTGTATATACCTATTCCTGAAGGACTCCCCAAACTGACGCCAGCCGATAAAAAGAGCCAGCCCTCCCAAAATAATATGAGCAAAAAATGCAGTTTTCCAGATAATATGATGAAGAAGCTCAGGAGATTTAGAACCCAGGAAAGTATGCTGATGATCCACGAAAGCATAGATCAAAGGATAAGCGCCGATTAATAATGCAAATACGCACATGATCACAAATAATAACTTTTTCATAAGGGCAGTTCAATTTTCTGTAAAAATGAGGATTACAAAGGTTTCAATTGTTCCAAAATGAAAGGTGGAACCTATTTATTTTGTTGTAAGAAGGACTGAAGCCGGGTTGGAAGTTATTGAAATAAAGGCATAACCAGGGTCCACTTCCATTAACTTTTCCAGAGATAAATATTCAAACTGTACACGAATGTTAAAATCAATAACTATAATAACTGCATCTAACTTTACAACCATTCAGAATTATAAGCGCCTTATTCCATATCAATACTCCGGCTTCGTAAAAACTCACGGGGAGAACAATCCATATATTTCTTAAAGTTCCGGTTAAACGAAGTTTTAGAATTGAATCCACTTTCAAAAGCCAGGGAAAGAATTGTAAATTTTTGATTTTCCGGAAGGCAGGCTATTCTTTTAAACTCTTCAATCCTCTGCCGGTTGATATAATCATAAAAGTTCTTTTCTTCCATCGTATTTATCGTCTGAGATAGGATATTGGGATGAACATCCAACAGTTGGGCAACATAATTCAGATTAAGTTCAGGATCTTTATATAGCTTTTCCTGCTCCATTCTATGTGTCAGTTTTTCATAAATCTCCTGTATTGCATCATCTCCCGGGGAAGTTTTCTGATACTTTATGATTTCAGGAAGATTATCGTTGGCCGGTTTTTCTTCAACACTCTCTGATTCAACAACCAGATTTAAAATACCAACACGGCTGATTCCGAAATAAGCAGCCACCAGAATAAACAGAACCACTATCGAAAAAATTAAAATATCATTTCTTACTATAACAGCAATCCATATCAGTGCCATTCCGACAATAAGATAATATATCCAGTTCATATTCATTTTCTCAGTATTTGAATATTGGTCGGAAAGACCTTTCTTATATGTTCTCATTGCAAAAAGGCTCAATCCTATATACAGGATTCCTGAGAAGATCATCAGATATTTGAGGACAGTACTCAATAATTTGTACCCGTCACCTCCATTCTGATAAATAATCAACCTGTCCCAGGGAGAGAGCATTAAAAGTTGAGATATGCTCAGGGCAACTATAAAAATCGGAACCGAGTGCAATAACCAGGTCTTTTTACGGATCTTGCTTCCCGTCACAGAGAGCACGTAAAAATACAACATAGGGCCATGAATGAAGGGAAGTAAAACTTCATACCCCAGAAAATAAGGGAATTTTACATAGCTGCCTGAAAAAAATAAGATAAAAAAAATAAGATGTATGCCTATTATCAGAAACCAGACTGCCAACAGGTAATCTGCCATTATTTTTTTGCGCTTTCCGGCGATCAGGAATGCAGAAAAACAGGCAATAAAAATTCCTGCCCAATAAAACAAAGGAGATAATGTCTGAAAATCAGAATCCTGCATAGACGCTATTGACTTAAAATCAAGGTTTTAATTTATTCATTTTTCCGGATACAAAACGATAGTTTTCCAACCTATTTCCGGTAAATATGATTTTATTGAAAAAATTAAGAATATTTTAATTCACAATCCTCAATTTATAATTTATACTTCGTAATTTTATCATAGTTTTTTAAACGTTTGAGTTATCAGGAAGCAGCTATCCACTGTAAAGCAAAGTATACAGGAATATTAGACATGATTTTAAGCATATTTTAATATTAAACTTTGTTAAAAGTGATTAATTCTTCTGCAAAAAGTATATTTTTGCACAATTATTGATTTAGTCTATTGATTTTAAAAATAATTTAAACGAAATAAATAATTATAAACCTTTAAAAATTTAAAATTATGTCACAATCGTACGAAGTTATTTTTGAAAACAATAGAAAATGGGTAGAATCTAAAGTTTCAGAAGATCCTAATTTCTTCCACGAGCTGGCAAAAACTCAGCATCCTGACTATCTGTATATCGGATGTTCAGACAGCAGAGCCACAGCAGAAGAATTGATGGGTGCAAAGCCGGGAGAGGTTTTCGTTCACAGAAACATTGCCAATGTGGTCAATACTTTAGACATGAGCTCCACAGCAGTGATCCAATACGCAGTAGAGCATCTGAAGGTAAAGCACATTGTGGTATGTGGACACTACAATTGCGGCGGAGTAAAAGCAGCGATGACTCCTCAGGATTTAGGATTGTTAAATCCGTGGCTGAGAAACATCCGTGATGTTTACAGATTGCACCAGACTGAGCTTGATGCTATCGAAGACGAGGATAAACGTTATGACAGGCTTGTAGAACTTAATGTTCAGGAGCAGTGTATCAACGTAATTAAAATGGCTTGTGTACAGGAAAGATATATTTTAGAAGAACAACCTATTGTACACGGCTGGGTATTTGACCTTAGAACAGGTAAGATTATTGATCTGGAAATTGATTTTGAGAAAACCTTAAAAGATATCCAGAAAATCTACAACCTTACAGGTTCTGATTGGGTAATGAGCAGAAAGACCAAATAGTCTTTCAAAAAAAGAATGTAAGAATGAAATTCTGGAGTATTATTGTATTAACGTTTTTTCTGAATTTTACGGCGCTGCCAAGCATTGCTGCGGTAGCAGGCTGGGATATTCTGAGAACGAATATAATAGTGAATGAAGAAGAACCCCATTCTCACCCATCCTCATTTATTGTATACGAAAAGACCCTTCCAAAACCTTTGGATGTTTTTGACTATCTGAAGTTTTCCGAACCTGATCTTCAGGGCATGTCTTTTGTGCTGATAGATGATTCTTTTCATCTGTCACCTTTACTCACTATATTTTCTCCGCCTCCGGAAGCTTAATTTTTAAGTATAATTAGATTATTTTTTATTGTATTCATGCCATTTCCGGCACTGAATGCTTTGCATGTACTTTTAAATTAATTTTCCAATCTTTTATAATTGATTATTTAAGAATAAATCGATCAGTTATAGCATTTTCAAGAAATCATGAAAAAAACATCATTATTAGGAGGAATCAAGGAGAATTTCCCTTCAGGGCTCGTTGTATTCTTAGTGGCACTACCGTTGTGCTTAGGAATCGCTTTAGCTTCCGGTGCCCCACCATTATCCGGGATTATTGCCGGAATTGTAGGCGGACTGGTTGTAGGTTTTATGAGTAATTCAAACATCTCTGTTTCCGGGCCTGCAGCAGGTCTTACCGCTATTGTCTTAACGGCAATTACAGATCTTGGCGCATTTGAACTTTTCCTGTGTGCAGGGATTATTGCAGGACTGATCCAGCTGATTCTGGGATTTGTAAGAGCGGGAAGTATTTCAAACTATTTCCCCAACAACGTTATTGAAGGAATGCTTGCCGCCATCGGTATCATTATTATTTTAAAACAAATTCCTCATGCGTTGGGATTTGACAAAGATTATGAAGGAAACCAGTCTCTTTTCAGTAACGGAATCAATTTGAATTATTTTACAGAACTGTTTGGTGCCATCCATATTGGAGCTATCATTGTAACATTAGTATCTGTAGGAATTCTTATTGCATGGGATAAAATTCCTGCACTGAGAAGAATGAAAATGCTTCCGGGTGCCCTGGTAGCAGTAGTAGCCGGTATTCTTCTGAATGAAGTATTCAAATTGTCCGGAAGCTCACTGGCAATCGGTAAAGAACATTTGGTACTTTTACCTGTACCCCAGACTCTGGATGATTTTAAAAATCTGATCACTATGCCTGATTTCGGAGGGTTTACCAATCCAAAAGTATGGATTGTAGGAGCAACTATTGCCATTGTAGCTTCTATAGAAACCCTGCTTTGTATTGAAGCATCAGACAGACTAGACAAACAGAGAAGAATTACGGATACCAACCTTGAACTTAAAGCCCAGGGAATAGGAAACCTGGTGAGCTCATTCATTGGTGGACTTCCAATGACCTCAGTAGTGGTAAGAAGTTCTGCAAATGCCAACGCAGGAGCAACTTCTAAACTTTCTGCCATGATTCATGGTGTATTGCTTTTAGTGTGCGTGCTTTCCATTCCTTTTATTCTTAACCTGATCCCGCTGGCAACTCTTGCTGCCGTATTGATCCTGGTAGGATATAAACTGGCTAAGCCTGCTACATTCAAGCATTTCTGGCATCTTGGAAAATTCCAGTTTGTACCATTCGTGGCAACAGTTATTGCTGTGGTGGCCACCGACTTATTAAAAGGGGTAGGAATTGGGCTTGCCATCTCTATTTTCTATATTCTTCAGGGAAATATGAAAAGAGCTTATTATCTGAGCAGAGAAAAACTGGATGATGCAGACGGGATTAAAATTAAACTCGCTGAAGAAGTTTCATTCTTAAATAAAGCAGCCATTAAAAAGACACTTAAAAATATCAAACCGAACTCTACCGTGATTATTGACGCCAGAGAAACTTCATACATTGCTACAGATGTACTGGAAATGATTCAGGATTTTGCCAATATCCGGGCGAAGGAGGAAGACATCAACGTGGAACTCTTAGGCTTTAAAACTTCGTACAGAGATTATGAAAGAAGCCAGGATTCTCACATTCTGATCACCCACAAAAGAGCAATGTAAGCTCATTGATCATCAATTATTTTTTAACTTTAAAATCAAAACAATACAATTCATATGAAAGCACATACATACGAAACTCAATCGACTATTACTCCTGAAAAAGCATTAGAATTTTTAAAAGAAGGAAACCAAAGGTTCGTTAATAACCTGAAGGCTAACAGAGACCTTCTTGAGCAGGTAAATGCTACCCGTGAAGGACAGTGGCCTTTTGCTGTGGTTCTAAGCTGTATAGACAGCCGTACTTCTGCAGAACTGATCTTTGACCAGGGATTGGGAGATGTTTTCAGTATCAGAATTGCCGGTAACTTTGTCAATCAGGATATTCTGGGTTCAATGGAATTCGGATGTAATGTAGCCGGTTCAAAGCTTATCGTAGTTTTAGGACATACTAAATGCGGAGCTTTAAAAGGAGGACTTGATGCTGCACAGATTGAAGGATTGGGAATGGATAACCTGAACCACCTGATCAATCATTTTACCCCTATCAT
The DNA here is from genome assembly GCF_052044975.1 of Chryseobacterium sp. 22458. NCBI lineage: Bacteria > Pseudomonadati > Bacteroidota > Flavobacteriia > Flavobacteriales > Weeksellaceae > Chryseobacterium > Chryseobacterium sp. 22458. The sequence goes on from NZ_JBQEOA010000003.1 coordinate 245,375, forward strand.
CAATGAAGTGATTGAGGAAAATGAAGAGCGTTCATCTAAAAACAGCTCTCTTCTGGAAAGGCTTAATCACCAGAACGTAAAAAATGCGATTGAAGAAATCCGTAAGCAAAGCTCAACGCTTAGAACCCTTGAACAGGAGGGGAAAATCAAAATCGTTGGAGCCAATTACGATGTTGAAACAGGTGCTGTAAGCTGGTTGTAAAACTATTCTTCCGGTTTCAGCCACCGCAAAAACTATACAATATAATCTAACTCAGATAAACTGATTGGAAATTAATTATAAAAGTGCATCAAAGGCCATCGGAGATCCGATGGCCTTTATTTATATTCAAAATGACGGTAAAAATCCTGTCATTCTATAAAAACTGTTAACAAAAAGACAGACAGCAACTAACCTGCTGCCTAACACCTAAACTACTTCCCATTAAAGGCAGACATCGTATTGCTGATTCCTGCAAAAACAAAAGAAAGGCTGGCTTTGGAAAAGGTCTCAATTCGTTCAGAAAGTTTTGCACTTTCCTCTTCATTCCAGGTTCCGAGTACATAATCTACCTGGCGACCGGCTGCAAAATCTGCAGAGATTCCAAAACGTAGTCTGGCATAATTTTGAGTCTGCAACACTTCGTTAATATTTTTCAGACCATTATGTCCCGCATCAGAACCTTTCCCTTTCATTCTTAAAGTCCCGAAAGGAAGCGCAAGATCATCCGTTACGATCAATACATTTTCCAGAGGAATATTTTCTTTCTGCATCCAGTATTTTACCGCATTCCCGGAAAGGTTCATATAAGTGTCCGGCTTCAGGACAAAAACTTTTCTGCCTTTGTATTTTCCTTCTGCCATCCATCCAAAGTTTGAACTGTTAAAAGGGGCTTCAAGTATCTCAGCAATTTTCTCTGCTACTTTAAAACCTATATTATGTCGTGTATTTTCATATTCTGCGCCCTTATTACCAAGGCCAACGATTAAATATTTCATCAGAAATTTTTTACAAAATTAAGGGATAAAAAATAAAAAACTCAACCTTATACAGATTGAGTTTAAATATTGTTGAAAAATGATTCTATTGCGGTTTGTAAATATAGTTTACGCCATATCCTTTGGTCATATAAGTCTGCGGATCATATACGTAATTGGTACTTTTTACAATGGCTGTAGGAATAGGAGGAGTAAGATCTGTGAATGACCATCTCTTAGGGTTATTAGGAGATAAAATAAGGCTTTCCTTATCATTGATCACGGTAGATAATAATCTTGAGATCTTGTACACCTGTGGCAGCAAAGTGAAAGGGCTTACCTGATCATCATAAGCGTAATAATCATAGCTGTATTTGTTGGTAACTGCTCCGAATCCGCCTCCTGACATTGTTCCGTAATGTCTTGTTACATTGGATACATTGTCACCTATATATTTATAAGCTGTTTTGGAATAATCAGTAAAAGGAGAAGAAGTTCCCGGCACATCCGGACCATTCTTCATAATGATGGAATCCAGTTTCCCTGTAGCTTTACTGAATACAATTTTATAAAGAGACTGTTCTTTTTTCAGTAATGTCTGCGGACCAGGAGTTGTTGCAGGCGGAACCGGTGGAGGTCTTCTGAAAATAGCACGGTTTTCAGAAATTGTCTGCAGTGTATTGTTGGCATACGTGAATAGCTGAGTATAAGATACACTGTCTTTATCCAGCTTTCCGTTTCCGTCAAGATCTAAAAAGCCGTTAAAATTGATCTGGCTTATTTTGTCACCACTGTACATAATATCTGTAATAGAAGCGCTGTCTGTGATCACCTTTGTCACAAGAAGTCCGCTGTAGTGATATTCTGCAAGGGTATCTTTATCTGTAACTTCTCTGTATAGCGCTCTCGGACCGCTTAAACCTTCCGTATTATTCAGATCCAATAAAGGATTCCCATCCTCATCAAGTAGATTTTTGCAGGAGTGTATTGAGGAAAAACCTGCGATTAGTAAAATAAAGTAGAAAATTTGTTTCATTTCCCGGTAATTAATTATTTTTTTGACAAATATAATTTTTTTTTCGCTTAAAAATTATATTATTATTCATATTCTGGTAAGATTAACAATTATAATCATCCTATAATTCCTTATAGGTCAAGGTCAAATTCTGATTTCTTTTCCCGCTTCCGGTTTCCGATTGTCATACAAATACCTTTAAGTGTATTCATATAAGAAGAAAGCTGCAGAGGCAATCAGGTACTTCATGATGGCTATTCTTTTCAGGAGACAAAATATCCCTGAATTTTGCAGGAATAATTTTCTTTCATCATGATACGGTGGATTTTGAAGAATCCGGTTTTGTAGTTGGTGATACCGTCGGTTTTGTAAAAAATACCGGCAGGCATTTAAAAAAATAGTTTTCCAGGCATAGGCAGTTTATTTAATTTGCCCAAATATAATTTAATTTTCAACAACATCCGTTAATTTATTCCAACAAATTCACAAAGAATAGACTTATAAACAAAGAAATCTAAAAACATAACGTTTTCAGATTTCCAATTATTGTATGATGGTAAAAATTAATAAGGTTGCAATACAGATGTTGTAAGAACTGACTGCGACATATCAGCGTTCAGAAAATCTGTGTGTACAGCTCTTCCTATCCCAAGTGTTCCTCCGTTCAGGTTTCTTTTGATACAGGCTACTTTTACAGTATAGTTGTTTTTTTGTTGAAGATCAGTCAATGTTGCGTTCAGGTTGAAAATCTTATAAGCTCCGGTTTCTCCCAATATCACGTCTGTTCTTACTGCTCTGAGTGCGTCATCTACAAATACACCGCAAGCGTATCCTGTAGAGCCTGTTCCCAGCTTCTGAACTGTGGTCTGAAATGAAAAAGTCACTTTATTCGTAGCGTTTGTTACTGAAAATTTGTCTACCGCTGTCGAAATAACTGTCCAGCCATTGGCCAAAGGAGCCCCGTCACTATAAGGAGAAGTAGAGCCATCTCCCGTGAAGCTTAATCCCGTCTTATCTTCTACTGTATTCATTGAAAACACAGACATACTTCCCTGCCCGTCTGCGATTTTAATACTCTTCCAGTCATTGGCGGCTAATGTTGCATTATTGTGCAGAATATCACCGGCTGTTCCCGCAAATCCTTTAAGGACGTCTGTACCGCCTGTTCTCAGTTCTTTTCTGATAGTCAGGTCTCCGTTTACATCCAACGTATTGGTTGGATTAGGAGTATTGATACCCACCTGAGCATTTCCAAAAAAAGCCAGGAGAAAAGATGTTATAAATAATATTTTCTTCATAATCCGTTTTAGTTAATAATTGGCTTAAATACCTCCGGAACTTCAAACACATCTGCTTTAAGCGATGACTGTGTAATAAAATCATTGAGGTTACTATATGCATTGGTACCAATGGTCAGTTTCCTGTTTGCTTCACCATAAGAGGCCAATCTTGTGCAGGCCACACTTACAGTATGCTTTCCTTTGGAAAGGTTTTCCACAATACCGATCTGGGTATGGGTAAAGAAAGTATAGGCAGCACTACTTGCTTTTATATTTCTCTGTCTGAGATTGATCAGCTTATCATCTACAAAAATACCACAGGCATAATCTATGGATGTATCTGTAGAGCCGTTTTTAGAAAAGTCAGTATGCACAACAGTTTCAAACTGAAAGTAAGCTTTACTTTGGGTACTGAATACTTCAATTTCCTGTGTAAGATTCGTTATTTTTTTGAAATTCGGCAGGCTGCTGAAGCTTTTTCCTTTGGTAAAAGTGGCACCTCTGGAGGTCTGCCCTACCGAAGACTCGTCAGCAGTAGTAAAGATAAGACCTTCATTATCTGAAATGGAATTGTTATAAATCAGGTAAAATTTATTGGCCTCATATTCCGGAATACGAAGTGATTTCCAGACAGGTGGATATCCAGGTCCCTGAGAAACAAGCAGCTGATCATGATTCCCTTGGGAAACATTATTATTGGCATCAAAAACCGCAATTTTATTTCTGAAATTAACATCTCCGTTCACATCAAGCATTGCCTTCGGAGTGTTGGTATTTATTCCTACCTGAGCCGACAGTAACAGCCCTGTTGTGAGAAATAGCGTTGATATAATTTTTTTCATCATCATTAGTTTTTATAGGTCACATATTCTATTACATCTATTTTCATCGTAGATTCCAGAGTAAATGCATTGGAAGCACCGTTGGATGATTGTACATCCCGTCCTATTGTGAATTGTGCATTAAGGTTTGAAGTATCGATCTTTCGGCATGCAATTTCAATTTTATGAGATCCTACAGGAACGTTCTGCTCAGTATAATTAAGGGTGAAAATATAATCCTGAAGCCCTGCCTTCCCACTGTTGTTATTGGAAGCAATCCTGTCCGGGCGCACCGCAACCAGTAAATCATTTCTGAAAACGCCACATGCAAACCTTACAGTTTGTGAAGTGGTAGCTACCGGCGCTTTTATCTCAACTCCTGTCTGGAACTGGTAAGTCAGCCTGTTTTTCCCATTTTTGATACTGAAATTAGTGGTAAGACCGTCAATTTTCTTCCATTTTCCTTTGGTAGCATCCGTCATTTTATCACCAACGCTGTTTTTATTGACACCATCACCATCAACCGTATCGGAAAGTTCACTGATACCTGTTTGATCTGAAGACAAATATGAATTGATCAATTTATATTGTCCCTCTTCCATAAAAGGAATAGATAATGATTTCCAAACAGGAGGTAAACCTTCACCCTGGGAAATCAAAACCTGGCCATTCAACCCTGCATCACCCGGCTGGGTTAAAGTTCCGCCTACTCTAAGCTCTTTTCTTAAGGTGGTTTTACCATTCACATCAAGAGCTGCTTTAGGCTTTGTTGTGCCGATTCCCACCTGTGCGCTTGCGTAGAAAGATAAAAATCCAGCCACGCAAGAATATATAGTTTTTTTCATAATAAGGACGACAAAGGTACAAATTGAAGCCTTAAAAATTCCAGTTATATATCGTTAAACCTATAGAAATAAACACATTACACCATAGAATTAATCACACAAAAAAGTAGAATTATTTCTACATAACTCTAATTTTACGAATCGAAAAAAGGCATTCATAAGCTTAAAGCCTTACTGCATCGTGCATCACAAAATATTTTTACTCATTAAAAAGTGACTTTAGTGCTGTAAAACAGGGGTTAATTCTCTTCAACAGGAATATTAACAAAAGAAAAACCTGATAACAATCACAAAAAAAGCATACAAAAATTTATTTTTTTGTATGCTTTTTATAAAATTTATAGAAAAATCTACGGCTTTAGAGAATAATATTTTAATTATGTTCAATAATAGCTTTCAGCAGCATATTGACCTCATCTACATTTTTCACCCTCTCTTTTCTCATCATAAGCTGGTTACCTTCCTTACCTGATTTCTCTTTAAGCTGAGCTTCTGCAGGATTTCCGGTTAAATAATTGATAATGTGCCTGAACCGGTCGGTCTGGTAAAATTTATCCTGAGGATTACTTGGAAAATACCCTAAAAATACTCCGTTTTTCATGACAATCTTTTCAAAGCCGATATCTGCAGCAAGCCATTTTAAAGCAACACTTTTTAACAGGTTTATAGCCTCTTTCGGCAAAGCACCAAAACGGTCGATCAGTTCAAGTTCAAACTGATGCAGCTCAGCCTCATTACCGATCTCAGCAATTTTTTGATACAACAGTAACCTTTCCTCTGTATTGGAAATATAAAAATCAGGCAGCATCAATTCAAGGTCTGTATCAATATTGACGTCTTTTACTGATTTGAAAAGCTTTTGTCTGTCTTCCTCATTTTCAAATAAATTCTCAAAATCAGCGTCATCTTTCAACTCCTCGAGAGCTTCCTGCATCAGCTTCTGATAGGTTTCAAATCCCATTTCATTGATAAACCCGCTCTGCTCGGCACCCAACAAATCTCCTGCTCCACGGATTTCCAAGTCCTTCATCGCAATCTGGAACCCGCTTCCAAGATCAGAGAACTGCTCAATCGCTTCAAGACGTTTTCTGGCATCGGAAGTCATCATATCATAAGGCGGTGTGATCAGATAGCAGAATGCTTTTCTGTTGCTTCGGCCTACCCTTCCTCTCATCTGGTGAAGATCAGCCATTCCGAATCGTTGTGCATCATTAATGAAAATGGTATTTGCATTCGGAACATCCACTCCACTTTCCACGATCGTAGTAGACACCAGAACATCGTATTTTCCTTCCATAAAATCCAGCACATTCTTTTCCAGCTGTTTGCCTTCCATCTGGCCGTGTCCGGTAATTACCCTTGCATCAGGTACCAGCCGCTGGATAAGCCCGGCAATATCTTTAAGGTTTTCAATCCTGTTGTTAATGAAATAAACCTGACCATCCCGCTGAAGCTCATAGGAAACCGCATCACGCAATGTCTCTTCATTGAAACCGATCAGCTGTGTATCTACCGGCTGCCTGTTGGGCGGTGGTGTTTTGATTACAGATAAATCTCTTGCCGCCATTAATGAAAACTGTAATGTCCTTGGAATTGGAGTAGCAGTCAGTGTAAGAGTATCCACATTATTTTTAAGGGTCTTCAGCTTATCCTTCACCGAAACACCGAATTTATGTTCTTCGTCAATAATCAGCAATCCCAGATCTTTAAATTTCACGGAGCTGCTCACCAGCTGATGGGTTCCGATAATGATATCTACTTTTCCGTTCTTCAGGGCTTCCAGGGTTTCCGACTTCTGTTTTGCTGTTCTGAAACGGTTCACATAAGCTACGTTTACCGGAAAATCTTTAAGCCTTTCTTTAAAACTTCTGTAATGCTGGAAGGCCAGAATGGTGGTCGGAACCAATACTGCAACCTGCTTTCCGTCTGTTGCTGCTTTAAATGCTGCACGAATGGCAACTTCCGTCTTACCGAATCCAACATCCCCGCAAACCAGTCTGTCCATTACCGTATCGGCTTCCATATCCTTCTTTACATCAAACGTGGCTTTTTCCTGATCCGGAGTATCCTCATAAATAAAGCTTGCCTCCAGCTCATTCTGTAAATAAGAATCCGGTGTATACGCAAACCCTTTTGCTGTTTTTCTCTGGGCATATAGTTTGATAAGATCAAAGGCAATCTGCTTCACCTTCGCTTTTGTCTTCTGCTTCAATGATTTCCAGGTCGGAGATCCCAGCTTGCTCAGAACGATTTCCCTTCCATCCGGGCCATTATATTTTGAAATTTTATGAAGAGAATGAATGCTGACATATAATAAGTCTCCGTTTTTATAGGTCAGTTTAAAGCATTCCTGGATCTTACCGTCATTATTCACTTTTACCAATCCCATAAACTTTCCGATCCCATGATCAATATGGGCAATATAATCCCCTATTTTCAGGGACATCAGATCTTTCAGGGTAAGCTGTTCAGATTTGGCAAATGTATTTTTCGCCTTATATCTCTGATAACGGTCAAAAATCTGGTGATCCGTATAGACCAGGAGTTTATGGCTGTTATCTACAAATCCTTCATGAAGTTCAGATTTAAAACTTTTAAACGGAAGCTCATGCTCAAGTTCTTCAAAGATAGATTCCAGTCTTTCTTTCTGCTTCTCTGTTGAAAAAGAAATCCAGGTATCATATCCTTCTTTCTGTTTCTCCTCAATATCTTCAATCAGCAGTTCAAAATTTTTATGGAATGAAGGTTGGGGAAGCTGTTCCAATTTTATCTCTGTGATCTCTTTTAAACCTTCAATCACCACTCCTCCGAAATCTACTGTTTTGAACTTCTTATAATCAAACAAAAATTCCTGATCTGAGATAAAAAGCTCCTGTGGAGTCCTGTTAGCAATATCTTTACTTAAAGTGTCATACTTCTCCAGAGATTTTTCATAGAAGGTCCTTATCTTCTGCATTCCCACCATCCCGTTTCTGGAAATCACATAACTCTCCTTAGGCAATAGCTGTAACAGAGAAACCCTGCTTCCCGTCACTGAAAAATTCATATTGGATACCAGCTGAAACTCTTTTACCTTATCTACCGAAAGCTGTGTTTCTATATCAAAGGTCTTGATGCTTTCCACTTCATTACCGAAGAAAGTAATCCTGTAAGGTTTTTCATAGGAATAGGAAAATACATCCACAATTCCCCCTCTCACAGAAAATTCACCAGGTTCCGAAACAAAATCGACCTGCTGGAAATGGTAATGGTTGAGCAACTCATCCACAAAATCAAAATCCAGCTGATCCCCCACTTTTATATGATGGGAAATTGCTTTAAAATCTTCCTTCTTTAATACTTTTTCCGATAAAGCTCCGGCATAGGCTACGATAACCTTCGGAGATTTTCCGGAATTGATTTTATTCAGAACTTCGGTCCTTAAAACCAGGTTGGCGTTCTGTGTTTTTTCTACCTGATACGGCTCAAGATGCGTTGCAGGAAAATACAGCAACTTATCTTTTCCCAACAGGTCTTCCATTTCTGTATTGGCATACAAAGCGTCTTCCTTATCATCTACCAGATAAAGAATATTTTTCTTCTGAACCAAAAAAAGCTCAGCTACAAAAACGGATACCGAGGATCCGGCACTTCCTTTCACAGCAATATGCTGACTGTCTTCTAACCGGGTGAAAATCTCTTTTCCGAATTCTTTTTGCATGAGATCCGGAAGAAACTTTTCGCTGATGGATTTTAACTGCATAAATAGTATGGTATAAACGACAAAAGCGATTTCGGGAGTTTTCCGAAACCGTTTTTATGCTGTACAAAGGTACGGATATTTTTTTCTTCAGATGAGAACCCAAACAGCTGATGAATTAAAATGAATAACTCAGCTGAATTTTAAGACAACAATCCTATTCTCCATCTTTATGGTAGAAAATCTTAATTTTTTACAAATTTGTTTAAGAACTCGTTAAAAAAAAACTATTATTTTCTCATGGCATAGTGTTTGGGTTGTCAGTTTTACCAAACATTTAAGAATCGTATTATGAAAAAAGCAATTAAAATTTTAGGAGTTCTGATGCTGTTGGTTTTTACAGCATTATCTTTTTCGTCGTGCAGCAGAGATGATGATCCTGTCAACAATGACTTCTTTGCAGGAACTTATAAGGGAAGTATTTCTTATAACGACGGCGGATCTACCAACATCAGTACTGATAACGGAAGTGTATTTGTAACGAAAATTGCCAGTGGTACCAAGTACAATTTCAGTTTTTCAAACGGAATCCCGGATCTTAACGGAATTGAGTTTGAGCAGAAAGGAGACCATACCCTTGTAATGATCGGATCCAGTGCTACCTCGTATATCAGAATTGATAATAACGAACTGAAAATCCTGTTCATACGAGACGGTAAAACATGGACCGCCAACTGTACCCGTTAAAATATTCTAATTCATATAATAAGCAGCCTGTTTTTATTTTCTGAAAACAGGCTTTTTTATGTCTATTCAATGTCTTTAATTTTTTTTTAAGCTGTAATAAACTTTCGTTAAGTTTAAAAACATCAGTTTTCTAGCCTGCTTTTTGTATATCTTTATTCAACAAAAAACAAACAGTAATCCTTATGAAAAAATTATTATCCGCAATGTCATTAGTCTTAGGATTAGGACTTGCCACTGCTCAGCAGACTGCTCCCGCTAAAAGTGACCCTGCACATCCACCTGTAAAAGCTACTACAGCAAAAGCTGCTACACCTGCAGAGGTAAAAGCTGCAAAACCAATGGATACCAAAGCGAAGCCTGCACAGCCGGCTGCCAAAATGAAAAAAGACGGTACTCCGGACAAAAGATACAAGGAAAACAAGCATCTGAAAAAGGACGGTACTCCGGATAAAAGGTACAAAGCCAACAAATAAGCATAACATCAACATATAGTTGTTATTTTCATAATCAAATTTCGAAAAGCCGGTGAAACTCGTTTCATCGGTTTTTTTATGCCTGACTCTGTAAAAATGGTTTCAGATTCTCTACTTATTTATAAATTTGGACCATGTTAAACTTCTTCAAGAAAAATGCAGCGCTGATCTGGGCTAAAAAACATGTCCGGAAGGCAGAGGAATTCAAAAAAAATGCAGAAAAAAACCAGGAGGAACTTTTACTTTCTCTTGTCAGCACAGCTCAAAAAACTCTTTTCGGGAGGGAGCATGGTTTTGAGAACATACGGTCTGTAAAAGAATTTCAGGAAAATGTTCCTGTAGCAGATTATGAAGACCTGAAGCCTTATATCGAAAGAGTAAAAAAAGGGCAGGCCAATATTCTCTGGACAGAAACTCCTGAATATTTCGCCAAAACTTCAGGAACGACCTCCGGCTCCAAGTATATTCCTATCTCTAAGGAAGGAATGCCTTTTCAGATTGCCGGAGCGCAAAGTGCACTGTTTCATTATATCAGTAAAAAAAACAATGCGGATTTCGTCAACGGAAAAATGATTTTTCTGCAGGGAAGTCCTGAACTGGAAGAGGTTTTCGGGATAAAAACAGGAAGATTATCAGGAATTGTTGCCCATCATATTCCTAATTACCTTCAAAAAAATCGTCTGCCAAGCTGGGAAACCAATATTATGGAAGACTGGGAAGCAAAAGTAGACAAAATCATTGAAGAAACTGAAAATGAGAATATGACCCTGATTTCGGGAATTCCGCCATGGCTGATCATGTATTTTGAGAAGTTAACAGAAAAACATGGTAAAAAGATCAAACAGCTTTTCCCCAACCTGCAGCTTATCGTTACCGGAGGTGTCAATTATGAACCCTACCGTGATAAAATGGAGGATCTTCTGGGAGGGAAAGTAGATATTATCCAGACATTTCCTGCTTCCGAAGGCTTTTTCGCTTTTCAGGATAATTATACCCAGGAAGGCCTTTTGCTGCTGACCAACCATGGAATTTTTTATGAATTCATTCCTTTGGAGGAGTTTGGCAAGCCTGGAGCAAGAAGGCTAACGTTAAAGGAGATTGAACTTCATAAGGATTATGCTCTTGTTCTTACTACTAATTCCGGATTATGGGCTTATTCCATCGGGGATGTTGTCAGATTCATCAGTAAAGATCCGTACAGAATTCTGGTAAGTGGCAGAACCAAGCATTTCACATCGGCATTTGGAGAACATGTTATTGCTTTTGAAGTGGAAGAAGCTATGAAAGCCACACTTGAAAAATATCCTGCACAGATTACAGAATTCCACCTGGCTCCACAGGTAAATCCTTCAGAAGGACTTCCCTACCACGAGTGGCTGATAGAATTTGAAAAAGAGCCGGAAAATTTTGAACTATTCCGAGATGAACTTGATCTGCAGCTCAGAGCAAGAAATACGTATTATGACGATCTGATCTCCGGAAATATTTTGCAGAAGCTGAAAATCACAAGACTTTCCAGAAATGCATTTCATGAATATGCCAAATCTCAGGGAAAATTAGGGGGCCAGAATAAGACCCCAAGATTAGCCAATGACAGAAATGTGGCAGATCTATTAGAAATTTACAAACTTTAAACACATTTTTTCAATTCCAAAAACGTATATTCGAAAAAAATTATAAATTTGAAAAACTAAACGAAAATAATGAAAGCATCTGTACTGTTGAAATCATCTTTATTAACGTCTTTATTTGTCATTACATCTTGTGCTACTACAAAATACAGCGAGGATATTTCAAAAAACAACTATTCTAATCTGGAAGCCGGAAAAGTCTATAAGGTTACAATGAGAGACGGATCTCCGAAGCAGAAAATATTATTCAGAAACATTGTTGGAGATAATCTTGTAGGTACGGCAGGTAAAAAAGACAGTACGGAAGTCATTATCCCTAAATCAAATGTAGCCGCAGTAAAGGACAGCAGAAAGGCAAGAATTGCTACGGGTGCCACCATCATTGGAGCTGCAGGTGTTGCTGCATTGGTGATCAGTTCTTCAAGAGCTGACTAAAATAGATTTTATCTTTTAGGATATATTTACTATATCTTTCAAAAATCCACATATGAATAGCCTTAAATTAATTTTTAGGGCTATTTTTGTTCATGATTTCCTTTACCCCGTTACAAACATTACAAAATGTTGAGTTCAGAAATCTTCTTACCGGGAGATTTTTTATTGTTTTAGCTTTCAGAATGCTGGCCACTTTATTAGGATGGTGGGTGTATCAGCTGACAAAAGATCCTTTTTCAATAGGCCTTATCGGTCTTTCAGAAGTAATTCCTGCTGTGAGCTGTGCCTTGTATGCCGGCCATGTGATTGACATGAACGAAAAAAAGAGATTGCTGCTCATCTGCAATTATGCTTATATTTTTCTTATCGGTCTTCTTCTGATTCCTGCATTTCTTAATGTAAGGATGCACTTTACAGGCCATCAGATCACCTATTATATTTATGGTGTTATATTTTTTACAGGAATTGCGAGAGCCTTCATTGGCCCTATCGTTCCTTCCATGATCCCAAAAATTGTAAAGAAAGAAAACCTTCCGAATGCCGTTACGCTCAACCAGGCTACTTTTTTAATCTCTTCGGTATGCGGCCATGCCATAGGTGGTATTCTTATAGGATACGTTGGCGTAAAATGGACACTGGTTGTGATCTTATCCTTAATATTCCTTGCCTCGTTATTTTTCTGGCAGCTGAACAGGCAGCACTCGGAATATAAAAAAGAAAATGTAGATGTGATGGAGAGCATGCGTGAAGGAATTTCTTATATTTTTAAAACCAAAGAAATCCTGGGGGCATTGTGCCTTGATATGTTTGCTGTACTTTTCGGAGGGGCCGTTGCCATGATCCCGGTATTTGCTACTGATATCTTAAATTCCGGGGCTGAAGGATTCGGTCTGCTGAATGCTGCATCAGACATAGGATCAATGTGCATTATTACTATTCTTTCAATTGTTCCGCTTCGTAAAAACCAGGGTAAAATACTTCTTGTTGTTGTCACCGGGTTTGGTTTGTGCATCATCGGATTCGGGTTATCCAAACTGTATTGGCTGTCGTTTATGTTCCTTGTGATGAGCGGAATGCTGGATGGAATTTCAGTGGTAATCAGGGGTACAATTGTACAGCTGAAAACACCTGATCATATCAGGGGACGGGTGCTGAGCGTCAACTCAATTTTCATCATGTCCAGTAATGAAATGGGACAGTTTGAAAGTGGACTTATGGCAAAGGCTCTTGGAGTAGTACGCTCCGTAGTTTTTGGCGGATGTATGACCGTTCTGGTTGCTTTAACAGTAGGAGCTACCAATCCTAAGCTGAGAAAAATGCAATATTAACACACTGTTAATCAATCACCTTTAAATCCAAATCAGAATTAAAGGCAATTCAAAATAATCAAAATCCGGACAGATCGTTTTCTATCCGGATTTTTCTTTTATATCTATTTTTTCAAAAAATATTTCACTAATTCCATTTCAAATATTCACCTAATAAGCCAAATACTTATATTATCACACAATTCCGGTTAAATAAAAAAAATACCATATCAAAAATCAAGCTGCCGTTTTGATTAAATATATCTCAAAATCTTTAATTTAACGTTAATAATTTCATATATTTGCTACAAAATATCCCCTTTATGAATAAACTTTTATTTGTTTTAGGCTTCTTCATGACCGGTTTTTGGGCAAGTGCCCAGACTTTTTCAGATCAAGCTTTACAGCAGTCTGTTCAGCAAATCAATGATGCCAAAACAGACGGTGATTATGATACTCTTTTCAATATATTTTCCGCAGCCAAAGCTTCAGAAAAATGGAAAGCAGATTATTATGCTGCAGTAGCCATGTATCTCAAGGCTCACCATTTATTAAAATATAACCCTGAAAAGTCTGCCGGCGAATCGAATGAGATCGCAAGAAAGTTTGCTACTCAGGCTCTCGCTTCAGAAAAAAACAATGGAGAAATCAATACTCTTTTGGGTCTTATTTATGCGCAGAAAATCAGAACAGCAACTTCTGCAAACTATCAGAAGGACCTGAAAACAGCGACTGACTATATGACAAAAGCAAGCGCCCAGCTAAAGAACAACCCAAGACTTACCTGTCTGAAGTATGAAGTGGCTCAGCTTTCTAATAATAAAAATGAAGCCCTGGAATTGTATTCCAAAGCAGTAAATGAATTTAATACAACTTCATCTACTTCTCCAAATTGGGGCAAGCAGTTAATTAACCCATAAAATTAAAAGAACTGAAAGAACTTTATCAGAAAAAAGGGTGAATCCCGTTCTCAATAAAGTAATCTTTTAATTGCTACAGTTTAAACATTTTTTTCAAATCTTCTCTTATGAAAAAAACATTACTCCTTTTTCTAATTATATTTTCGCATATTTTCTATGCCCAATCAGACTGCTCATCAGCTATGGCAGTTTGTGGTAACACAGATATTTCATATACTCCGGACGGCCATGGTGACACCCTGGAAACCATAGGCGGATGTCTTACAAACGAAAGATATTCAGTATGGTACACCTTTACTATTGCTACAGCCGGTACACTTACCTTTGAAATTATCCCTAATGCCATCACCGAAGACGATTATGACTTTGCCGTTTTCGGCCCTAATAAAACCTGTGCCAACAGAGGTACCCCCCTTCGTGGTTCTTATGCTTCAGCAAGAGGGATCACAGGACTTAATATGACGGCTACAGACCTATGTGACCCTGTAGGAGGTGACAGATGGGCAAAATACATGGATGTGCTGCCAGGTGAAACCTATTATCTGATAGTTAATAACCACAGTTTATCCGCAAATGGATTTAAAATGCAATGGGGTGGAACAGCTACTTTATCTTCTCCTTTCACTGATCCTGCCGTACAGCCATATCCGTTTAACCCACCGGGGCAACCGGCAGCCAACCCTGCAGATCCAAGAGAGGTAACCATCTGTACCAATCCGGCTACTTTTGATTTCTCATCTTTATCAACAGGAATTCTTAACGGTAACCCTAATTTTGCTGTTACCTATCATACCAGTCAAAATGATGCTTTAACTGCCAGCAACCCTATTACGGTTCCTCAGACTGTAACTACAACAGGTGTCTATTTTTACAGCATAAGCTACACAGACCCTACCAATCCTAACAACCCTATCAATAAGTGTAGACAGACCGGTAAATTTAAATTTAAAGACGGAAAGATCAAGGCGAACAATGCAACACTGACAATGTGTAATAACAACAATGCCGGAACAGCAACTTTTGACCTTACGACAGCAAATGTTTTTGACGACCCGACTGCAACTAAGAAATACTACAACACACTATACGACCTGAACAACGGGATCAATGAGATCACTAATATTTATCAGTTTGTTTCTGCAGAAGGAAAAATCTATGTGAAAGTAACTTCTCAGTTCGGATGTACTGACATTGCAGAGATTACTCTGAAGTTTTATCCGCAGGTAATTGCAAAAGATGCTGATATCAGAGCTTGTTTTATAGAATCAAATCCATCTACAGGTTTATTCAATCTTGACAATGCTTCCGTTACAACGCCTACAGCAACAACCACCAAGAGGTACTTCCCTTCATTAACAGATGCTGTAGATGCAACGAATGAAATTTTAAATCCTAAAACCTATATTGCTCCAAATGGTGTAGTATACGTAAGAGTAAGCGACAACAGAGGATGTTATGTTATTGTAAAAATAAATCTAACAGTCATTCCTCCCGTAACGTCAAGTGTTCTGGTTGACAAAATTATTTGTATAGAAGACACCACTACTCTGGATGCAGGACCAGGATTCAAGAGCTACGAATGGAGCACTGGCGCTACAACACAATCAATCAGCAATGTTGGAGTAGGCACGTATTGGGTAAAACTAAAAACAGGAGAATGTGTTGCCACTCAGACTGTAAAAGTATATCCTTCTGAACAGCCGGTCGTAACAAGCATCGACATCTCCAACACTACAGTAACCGTAAATGTTATAGGAGGAACGCCGGACTACCAGTATTCTATGGATAAGATCCAATGGCAAACTTCTAATGTATTCAACAATATTGCAAGAGGAAGCTACAAGGTATATGTAAAAGACGCTTACGACTGTGAGCCTATCGAAATAAACGTACTTGTTCCTAACCTTATCAACATTATTACTCCAAACGGGGATGGTGTAAACGATACGGTAGATTATTCAGCGATTGCAGATAAACAAAATCTTGTATTGACTATTTTTGACCGATACGGAACAAAAATCCACCAGGGTGATAAAACGAACGGTTATAAATGGGACGGTAAATTATCAGGCAAAAATATACCAACAGGTACATACTGGTATACCGTAACATGGAACGAGAACAACGCAAAGAACACACCATTCAAATTCTCAGGATGGATTGTTGTAAAAAATAGAGAATAATTTTCTTTTATCATAATTAAAAAAGCCGCATTCAGCGGCTTTTTTACTTTTCAGCCACTAATAAACATCATAATAATGTAAAGTATTTACAGCATATCCTACTCTGAAATGATAATTTATATAAATCCTGCAGTAAGAGTAAAAAATAAAGATTAACTTTCATTGTATTCTGTTAAAAATCACCCTGTTCGGAAGTGATTTTTTTTATCAACATCACGAATCTCCTGTTAACAGCATTTTCCGAAAGACTGCGAATAATTTGTTGAATACTATTTTTTAAATATTTTTTAAATAAACTATCTTTGCAACATGGCGCAGAAAGAAACATTATCATCCCTGACACACGGAAACTTTGCAAAAGAACTGTCTATTGCGGATGGAAAAATGCCTCCCAATGCAGTGGATTTCGAAAGGCTTGTAATCGGAACTTTTTTGATTGACAAAAAAGGACTTGACCATTCTATTGACCTTCTTACCTCTGAAGTATTTTACGATCCCAGACATCAGATCATCTTTTCCACCATCTTAAAACTCTACGAAGGGAACCATCCTGTAGACCTGATGACCATTATTCAGGAACTGAAAAAGGAAGATAAACTCAGCCAGGCCGGTGGTGATCATTACATCATTGACCTGACCATGGGAGTAAGCTCATCTGCCCATATTGAATATCATGTACGTGTTATTCTCGAAAAATATATTTTAAGAAGTCTTATCAATGTTTCCGCCAATGTCATTGACTCTTCCTATAAAGAATCTACAGATGTTTTTGAGCTGTTGGATAAAGCAGAACAGTCATTCTTCGAAATCACCAACGGAACGATTAAGAAGGGATTCGACACTGCCAATTCATTGGTAAAACAGGCTATTGATACAATTAAGTCTTTAAAAGATAAACAGGGACTTTCCGGAGTACCTTCAGGATTCAGGGATGTGGATAAAGAAACAGGGGGCTGGCAGAATTCCGACCTCATCATTATTGCAGCCCGTCCGGCGATGGGAAAAACGGCATTCCTTCTTTCCATGGCAAGGAATATTGCAGTAGGACACAAAATCCCTATGGCTCTTTTCTCTCTCGAGATGGCCTCTGTACAGCTTATTACCAGAATGATTGCTTCCGAAACCAGAATTTCATCTGAAAAACTCAGAAAAGGAACTCTGGATGATGAAGAATGGCAGAGACTTTTCTCCAACGTATCCGAACTGGAAAACGCTCCTTTATATATTGACGAAACCCCTTCCCTTTCGATATTTGATTTCCGTGCAAAATGCAGGAGACTGGTAATGCAGCATGGGGTAAGGCTGATCATGGTAGACTACCTTCAGCTAATGACAGCAGGTGGAGGCGGAAAAGGTGTTGGAAACCGTGAACAGGAGATTTCCATGATTTCACGTTCATTAAAAGCTATTGCCAAAGAACTGAATGTACCGGTGATTGCTCTTTCCCAGCTTTCAAGAAGTGTGGAAACCCGCCCCGGAAAAAGACCTCAGCTTTCAGACCTTAGGGAATCCGGAGCGATTGAGCAGGATGCCGATATTGTATCTTTCATCTTCAGACCTGAGTATTATAAAATTACCGTGTGGGATAATGATGAGGAAGGACAGGAAACCTCTACAGAAAATCAGGCTGAATTGATTATTGCCAAGCACAGGAATGGTGCCACAGCAGACGTCAGACTATCTTTCTTAAAACATTTTGCAAAATTCGGAGACATTGAAGCAGCTTTAGATGGTGGCGCAGGCGGAGGATATCCTTCTAATTTCGGAGAACCAAGCGGTTTTGACAAGATCAAAACAACCATTCAGCCCGGAGCAGCATTTGATCTTCCGGACAGTTCAAAACTTTCAGGCTCATCAATGAATGATTTCGATGATGATGATGATTTTCCATTTTAAGTTTTAATAGATTAAACTTAAATAATTCAATTTTTACGAAACAGTTTTGAGGATCAATATTTACACAGACGGAGCTTGCAGCGGAAATCCCGGAAAAGGAGGATACGGAATCCTTATGCGTGTTCCGGAAAAAAACTATCAGAAAACTTTTTCCAAAGGTTTCCGGAAAACGACCAACAACAGAATGGAACTTCTGGCTGTAATCACTGCACTTGAAAAGCTGAAGTCTTCAGAAAACGAGATTCACGTATATACAGACAGCAAATATGTTTCTGACGCAATCAACCAGAACTGGATCTCCGGATGGATCAAGAGGGGATGGAAAAATGTAAAAAACCCTGATCTCTGGAAAAAATTTGTTGAATTGTACAATAAGCATACTCCTGAAATGCATTGGATAAAAGGACATGCAGGGCATTTTGAAAATGAGCTTTGCGACAAGCTGGCTGTAGCTGCGGCAGCTTCTCAGGATCTTGAGATCGATACTTATTTTGAGGAGATTGACAGCAACTCGCTCTTCTGAATCAATTTAACACAAACATAGAATTTAACGTATAACATTCATAATTTTATCATAAGAAATATTATTTTTTGAAAAATAATTGAAACTTTTAACAAAATTAACATTAAATACACATTTATTGATTGGGATTTAATATCTTTACCTATTAATCTAAGTCCCAATTAAATGAATAAAAATCTATTATTTTGCTTATCGATTTTCTTTCTCTGCATATCGGGAAAATCTTTTTCCCAGACGTATCAGCTTACCGGAAACCCAGTGACTACTACTGGATGGACGATGGTTTCGCCTACTCAGGTAAACACAGATTTTATTCAGCTCACCCCGGATACCAATAATCAATCCGGCTCTATCAGGCTGAATGATCCTATTAATTTAAAATATTGTGACAAATGGAGAGTAGAATTTGATTTCAGAATGGATTCCAACCAAACCTCCAACGGAGATGGAATCGCCTTCTGGTATCTTGCTAATCCGCCTGTCGCCAGTGTATTGGGATCCGGACTGGGAGTATCCCAAAACGCCGTTGGACTTATCGTAGGACTGGATACTTACAACAATACAACCACAGCAACGATGAGCAAGGTTCATGTTGCTTACGGGCAGGTTGAAAATACAACTGATAATAATAACGTTGAATTTTTCAATGTTGCGGGAAGCTCCTTTCACTCACCGGATCTGAACACCACACAACCCTTTCAAGGCACCACCTTTAAACATGTTGAGGTAACTGCACAGGTAGATCCTGCTGCTCCTACAAACTGGATCTTAAAAATAACAATAGACGGTAATATAATTTGTAATCAGTCTTTTGCTCCTTCCGGAACAGCTGCTGCAATGACTGTAGGATATTTTGGGTTTTCAGCTTCCACAGGAGGGGCAAGATCAAGGCATTCTATTAAAAATGTAAAAATCTATACTGATAAAGTTCCTATTTTACAAAACTCAGCAACTCAGTCTTTCTGCCCTAATCCTACTACCGGATACGGATCTGTAAATCTGACATCTTTCAACTCGCAATTTGTCAGCAATCCTTCAAATTATACATTTACTTATTATCCATTGGGAAGTTCTACTCCGATTGCTAATCCTGCCAACTATCAATTCAATGCAAATACAACAGTTACTGTAGTTATTAAAGATAATGCAGGGCTGCTTTGTGACAACCCAGATGGTAAAATATTACTGGTTCTTGCACCTTTCAAGGCTGAAGACAAGACGATTACAATGTGTAATAACAACAAAGCAGGAACAGCCATCTTTAATCTTAACTCAGCTAATGTAACCAATGTTCCGGGAGTTACTAAAAAATACTACAAAACACTGAGTGATCTGAATGCAGGCACCAATGAGATCATGACCCCGGATAATTATCTGTCAGCACCAGGTGTAGTCTATGTAAAAGTCACGACTCCTCAGGGATGTACAGGTACAGCAAAGATTACCTTAGCTTTTTACCCTGACACTCCTGTAAAAGAAGCTACACTCAAGTCATGCTTCATTGAGAATAATGTTTCAAGCGCCATCTTTAACCTGACAACCGCAGATGTAACTTCTTTAACGAGTGGTGTCACCAAAAAGTACTACACTACAGTTGCCAATGCATTGAACGGAACCAATGAGATCATCAATTTCCTTCAGTATACCTCTACAAGCACAGCCGTATATGCAAAAGTAACAGATGCCAACGGATGTTTTAACATTGCTAAAATTAATCTGGCAGTACTCCCTCCCGTTCCGTCTGCAATTTTGAAAGACAAGACAATTTGCATCGGGGATAAAACAGATCTGGATGCAGGTACCGGTTTCGATGGTTATGAATGGAGTACCGGCGAGACAACATCATCTATAAAAGATGTCGGAGTAGGTCTTTACTGGGTGAAACTTAAAACAGGAAACTGTATTACAACCCAAATGGTAAAGGTAAATCCGTCTCCTAATCCGGTCATATCAAGCATTGATATTGATAACAATACGATTACTGTAAATGTTTCAGGAGGAACATCTCCTTATCAGTATTCTTTAGATGGAATAAAATGGCAGACTTCCAATATATTTACAGGTCTGGCCAGAGGTGAGATAAGGGTTTTCGTAAAAGATTTCTACAACTGCCCTCCGGTTGAAGTTCAGATTACAGTTCCTAATCTGATCAATGCCATTACCCCTAACGGAGATAACATCAATGATTTTATTGATTATTCTGCACTGGCTTATAAGAAAAATCTCATATTCACAGTATATGACAGATATGGCAATAAGCTTTATGAAGCGAATAAAATGAGAAATTTCACCTGGGACGGAACAGCATCAGGTAAAAAAGTACTGACAGGCACATACTGGTACACCATCTCATGGAATGAAAACAATAAGAACAACACTGAAACCAAATACTCTGGTTGGGTATTGGTAAAAAACAGAGAATAAACACGTTACATCAAAACTACCTCTTCAGTCGGGGTAGTTTTGATGTTAAAATATGAACTCATTGAGCTGAATAAACTTTTGATTTTGCTTCAGCTGCATTCAACCATATCTTCATATCAAAAAATAGATCCATAATAATCAAATAGTTACATGAAAATAAATTGAATATCAAGTAAAAATAAATTAATACCACAATCAACCATTATGAAAAAAGATATACTCATTTTTTTACTGGCTGTTTTACTCTGCCTTCCGGGAAAATTCCTTTCCCAAACCTACCAACTTACCGGAAATCCGGTTAATACTACAGGATGGGACCTGGTTTCCGATGCTGTAGTAAGTACAGACTTTATCAGACTGACTACCGATCAGACAAGTAAATACGGGGCAATAAAACTGGCCACCCCTATCACCCTAAGCTATTGTGACAAATGGAAAGTGGAATTCGATTTCAGAATTGACGGAAACGGAACCACACAATTCGGAAGAGGTGACGGCTTCACATTCTGGTACCTGGCCAATCCACCTACAGGATTTGTATCAGGAGGAGGGCTAGGAATCCCCGCCAATGCATCAGGGCTGATGGTAGGCTTTGATATTTTCAACAACACTACTGAAGGCCAGATGAGCAAGGTGCACATACTGTATGGAACCAATAATACCGCCGGCAACAATATTGAATTCAACAACACACCTGGAAGCACCTTTCATTCTCCAGACCTGAATCCTACCAAACCATTTGTATCAGATATCTACCGACATGTAGAAGTAAACGGGGAAACAGATCTTACCAATCCATCCAACTGGATCATTAAGGTAAGAATAGACGGTATACTTGTTGTTGACCAGTCTTTTGCTCCTTCAGGCGGCGCAGTAGGAATGTCCCAGGGATATTTTGGTTTTTCTGCAGCTACAGGAGGTGCAAGTGCGAGACATTCTATAAAAAATGCCAAAGTATTTGTAGATAAGGTTCCGATTTTAAATGCGACAGTCACTCCGTTTGTATGTACAAATCCGGCTACAGGAAACGGTGTAGTGGATCTTACTGCTTTCAATGCTCAATTTGTCAATAACCCGGCAAATTATACTTTCACCTATTATGTATTGGGAAGCTCTACTCCTATTGCGAATCCGGCAAGTTTTCAATATTCAGGAAATACAACCATCAAAGTAGTCATTAAAGATCCTACGTCAACTCTTTGTGATAATGGCGACGGAATCATTCAGCTCAACCCGACTCCGTTTGCAGCTACCAATGCTACACTCACAGGCTGTAATAATAACAATGCAGGTACAGCAACATTTGATCTCAACTCCGCCGCTGTTACTACACTTACAGGAGTAACGAAAGAATTCTATCCTACTCTTTACGACCTGAATAACGGAACCAATCAGATCACCAATCCTTATGCTTATGCATCTGCAGCAGCCACCATTTACGTAAAGGTCACTACTGCCCAAGGGTGTGTAAGCACTGCAAAAATAACGCTGAACATTCATCCTACGGTTGCGGTAAATAATACAGAAATAAAATCCTGCTTCATTGAAACCAATCCGTCTACAGCCTCTTTTAATCTTACAGGTGCTGTAGTTTCGCAAAACGGAATGACTAAAGAATACTACCCTTCTTTAACCGATGCAATTAATGGAACCAATAAAATTGCAAATCCCGCAGCTTATATCGCACCTAATGGAGTAGCTTATGTAAAAGTCTTTAATACGAACGGATGTTATTCGATTGCAAAAGTGACTTTAACGGTAATTGCCCCGGTACTGTCCAGAATACTAATCGACAAAACTATCTGTATGGAAAGCAAAACAACCCTTGATGCCGGGGCTGGTTTCAAAAGCTACGAATGGAGCACGGGAGCCACTACTCAAAGTATCAAAGATGTGGGAGTAGGTACTTATTGGGTAAAACTCAAAACCGGAGAGTGTATTGCCCTGCAGACCGTAACGGTGTATGCTTCTGAAAATCCGGTAATCAGCAATATTGATATATCAGGAAGCACTGTAACGGTGTATGTAAACGGCGGAACTCCTCCTTACCAATATTCACTGGACAATATCAACTGGCAGGAATCCAATGTATTCACCCATGTAGCAAGAGGGGAAGCTAAAGTATTCGTAAAAGACAGCTATAACTGTACTCCTATTCAGGTTGACATCACTGTACCTAATCTGATCAACGTAATCACTCCGAACGATGACGGAATCAATGATTTTGTTGATTATTCAGCCCTTTCAGGCAAGCAAAACCTGGAAATAGGAATCTTTGACAGATATGGTTACAAGATATTCCAGGCAGATAAAAGCAATGGCTACAAATGGAACGGAACCACCAATACCAGCAAAAAAGTTCCTACAGGTAACTACTGGTATTCTATTTCATGGAAAGAAAACAATAAAAACAGCACTCCGATAACATTCTCAGGCTGGATTGTTGTAAAAAACAGAGATTAATTACACATTCCATCCTCATCAAAAGAATCACCCTGCCAGCCGGGGTGATTTTTTTATATTCAGCCCGGGGAGATATTTCATTTTAAAGAGTCTTTATTCATATTCAATTCTTAAATTTGTGCTATGAATTATTTGGAAGCTTTAAGCAGAAGATATTCTGTGAAAAAATTTAATAATCAAATCATTCCTCAGGAAACCCTTCACAATATTCTTGAGTCAGGAAAACTGTCTGCCAGTTCTCTGGGACTTCAGCCCTACAAAATCATCGTTGTAGAGAGTGAGGAAATGAAACAGAAACTGATTCCGGCTTTTTATAATCCCTCCCAGATATCTACATGCTCCCATCTTATTGTTATCATTTCAAAAAAAAGTATTGAGGACAACTATATCCGTGGGTATTTTAATCATATTTCTGAAGTAAGGGAAACTCCTATTGAAAAGCTTGACCCTTTCAGAAACAGCATCAATCAGCACATTCATCAGAAAACACAGGATGAAATTTTCAACTGGGCAGAAAAACAGTCTTATATCGTATTAGCCAATCTTATGTATGCTGCTGCGATCGAAAATATAGACTCATGCCCTATGGAAGGCTTCCGGCAGGATGTTATAGAAGAAATTCTGAGCGTCAACCCCGAAACAGAAAAAGTAACCGTCACCCTCGCTTTAGGCTACCGATCTGAGGAAGATCCTTTCCAACACCTGAAAAAAGTAAGAAAACCAAACGAAAAATTGTTTAAATTTATTTAATATTTAAACGATTGTACCTAAAGTAAGCATATGATAAAAGCGGATGTATTAGTAATCGGTTCCGGCATTTCCGGACTTTCCTACGCCATTAAAGTGTCTGAACAGCTCCCTGATGCCAAAATCATCATCGTTACAAAATCTGATGAAGACGAAAGCAATACCAAATATGCGCAGGGCGGGCTCGCTGTAGTCACCGACTTCCAGAATGACAATTTCGAAAAACACATTGAAGACACGATGCGTGCCGGAGACGGTGAAAACAAACGTGATGTGGTGGAGATGGTAGTGAGAGAAGCACCTGCCAGATTTAACGAAATTGTAGAATGGGGTGCACAGTTCGATATGAAAAACGGTAAATTCGCTTTGGGAAGAGAAGGAGGCCATACAGAGAACAGAATCGTTCATCATAAAGATATCACTGGGTTTGAAATTGAAAGAGCCTTACTCGAAACTGCCAACAACAGCCCGAATATTGAAATCCTTGACCATCATTATGTAATTGATATCATTACCCAACACCATGTTCCGGGTAAAGAACTCAACGAAGGTGACATCCACTGCTACGGAGCCTATATTCTGGATGAAAAATCCAGAACCATCAAAAAAATTACGTCTAAGATAACATTGGTTGCCACAGGCGGTGCCGGACATGTTTATAAAAATACAACCAATCCTACCATTGCTACAGGGGACGGAATTGCTTTCGTAGCCCGTGCCAAAGGAAAGGTGTCCAATATGCAGTATTATCAGTTCCATCCTACAGTTTTATACAATAAGATTGACGGAATGCTCTTCCTTATTTCTGAAGCAGTACGTGGAGATGGAGCCAAACTGAGAACCAAAAGAGGTGAAAAATTCATGCAGAAATATGATGAGCGTGAAGAATTGGCCTCAAGAGATATTGTTGCCAGAGCGATTGACAATGAAATGAAGATCACAGGAGATGAATATGTAGGCCTGGACTGCCGTGACATGAATCAGGAAAAGTTTCTGGAACACTTCCCGAATATTTATAAAAAATGCAGAGACGAAGGAATTGATCCTTTTACTCAATTAATTCCGGTGGTACCGGCTTGTCATTATCTGATGGGTGGTATTGAAGTAGACAGAGACGGACAGTCTTCGATCAAAAATCTTTTTGCAGTAGGAGAATGTACAAATTCCGGACTGCACGGTGCCAACAGACTGGCTTCAAATTCATTGCTTGAAGGCTTAGTTTTCGGTCATAATGCAGCCATGAAAACAGTGGAACTCCTGAATGAAAACAGCTTCAACTTTGATGATCTGAAAGCCGTTCCCGAATGGAATGAAGAAGGTATGAAAATCATGGACGAAATGGTGATCATCAGCTACCTCAGAAAACAGCTTCAGGAGATGATGAGTGACCTTGTAGGAATCGTAAGAAGCAACAGACGTCTGAATATGGCATTGCAGAAACATCAGGAAATTGCAGCTGCAGTAGATGAGATCTACCACTACTCGATTCTTTCTCCACAGCTGTCAGAATTAAGAAACCTTACAACCGTTGCCCACCTCATCATTACCCAGTCTATGGAAATGACGGAAAACAAAGGGGCATTTTATAATAAAGATTTAGCTTAAAAGAAATTCAAAGCAGAAAGCAATGGAAATATTCGGTTTGAGAATTCTGACAATTGTTACGCTTATTCAATGGTTACGGGTATCGATGTTTTTGCTTTCGGGAGGCGTTTTTCTTTTTTCAATGTTCTCTCTTAAAGATCATTTCATCTTTTCCATAGTAGGAATGTTTTTCTTATTGATGTCAAAAGAGATCTATGATTATTTAAAGAAAACAATTATTTCGAGAGCCAAACATCCGCTGCCACTCAATTTATTGTGCAATTTAATTGAACTGGGAAAACCTTTTTATTTCGGAAAAGATAAATTTGATCTGGATGAAATTATTAATGACAACCAACTTCCTTTAACACTTAATTATATTCACAATTCACAGCACCCTGTATTACAGTTTGATAAAGACAAGCTCCTGTTTCATAACCGGGAATACCATTGGAAAGATCTCAGCTGGAAATATTTTATTGACGGGGTACCCCGATATGGAAGTAATCCCGGAAAATACATCATAGAATTTGAAGGTACCGATCCGGATCATCGCCGGATAAAAAATAAAATAGAATTTGAAAAAATAAAAGCTCAGGAAAATGAAGTAATTTTGTTATTCATCATTCATGATTTATTATTCGGAAAAAGATCATCGTACTATTATTAAAATTAAAAATATGAAAAGACCGGCTTACGTTACAGATAAAGTTCTAAAACAGTTCATCAAAAATGCTTTGGAAGAAGACATTCAGGATGGTGATCACTCTACCCTTTCTACAATTCCTGCAGACTTACAGCAAAGCGCTAAGCTTTTAGTGAAACAGGACTGTATTCTGGCAGGTGTTGAGCTGGCTGAAATTATTTTCAAAACTTTTGACAAAGATCTTAAGGTTGAAATTTTCATCAAAGACGGAACCCCGTGCAAGGTGGGAGATATTGCCCTTGTTGTAACCGGAAGCGCCAGATCTATCCTTTCTACAGAAAGATTTGTTCTCAACTGTATGCAGAGAATGAGTGGGATTGCAACTCTTACCCACGACTGGGACTCAAGATTAGTAGGAACAAAAACCAAGCTTCTGGATACAAGAAAAACCACACCGAATTTCAGGGTTTGTGAAAAATGGGCAGTTGCCATAGGCGGCGGAACCAATCACCGATATGGTCTTTACGATATGATCATGTTGAAAGATAACCATATTGATTATAACGGAAGCATTACCAATGCTGTAAAAATGGCAAAGGACTATGTTAAAAAGACCAAGAAAAAGTTAAAAATAGAAGTTGAGACAAGAAATCTTGAGGAAGTTCAGGAAGCCATCAACGCCAAAGTAGACAGAATCATGCTGGATAATATGGATGTAAATATGATGAAGCAGGCTGTAGAGATGATCAACGGCTCATGTGAGTCTGAAGCTTCAGGAGGAATTACCCGTGATATGCTGAAAGAAATCGCTTCCACAGGCGTTACCTTTATCTCTGTAGGAGCCCTTACGCATTCAGCTGAGAATATTGATTTGAGTCTCAAAGCAGTGAAATAGCGTTATATTTTTAATAAAAACACCCCCACTTTGTTAAAAATTCAATAACATGACTTTTTTCATATAAAAATTCAATTTACACCCATTCTACTGACAATCAAAAGATTATCATTATTAAGACTGATTAAAAATTAACATTGAGTTAATAATAGTTAAAATATATTTTGCGAATTTTGCAGAAAATTAAATCTAATTATTACTAACGATTATGAAATTAATCAACAAAACGATGCTAACTGCAGTAATTACTTTATCTACAGCTAGTATCTATTATGCTCAACAAACTCAGGATACGGTTAAAACCAAGTCTAAAGACATTGAAGAGGTAATCCTAAGAGGTGTAACCGATATCGCTAAAGATAGAAAGACACCTGTAGCAGTCTCTACAATCAAAGCAGCTCAAATTCTTGAAAGACAAGGAAACCAGGAGCTTGTTGAACTATTGAACACAACTCCTTCTGTTTATGCAACAAAAGGTGGTGGTGGTTTTGGAGACTCCCAGCTTACCATGCGTGGTTTCGAATCCAGAAACATTGCAGTAATGGTAAACGGTATGCCTGTGAATGACATGGAAGGAGGTACTGTATACATGTCTAACTGGACAGGTTTATCAGATGTAACAAGTACTATGCAGGTACAAAGAGGACTTGGTTCTTCCAAATTAGCCATTGCTTCCGTAGGAGGTACAATGAACTTCCTTACAAGAGCTGCTGATATGAAGCAAGGTGGGGCTGTGAGATTAGGTATCGGTAATAACGATTTCTTAAAAACATCTTTTGCTTACAATACCGGGAGATCAGACAACGGTTGGGCTGCATCATTCTTGATGGCTAGACAGGCAGGAGCTACTTATGTACAAAATACAGACTACGAATCATATACTTATTTCTTTGCATTAGGATATCAGCCAAGCAAGAAGCATAACTTACAGTTTATGATGACTTCTTCTCCACAATGGCATGATCAGAGATCTTATGCTCCAACAATCGGTAACTATATCAAATACAATCCGGATCACGATGGTTCTCCATACAGACCATACAATAGTGATTTTGGATACTATACTTCGGCAGATGGAAGAAGAACCAACATAGCTAATGCTATGAACTACTATTCCAAGCCTGTAATGATGTTGAACTGGGATTGGACAATCAGCGACAAATCTACTTTAAGTACAGTTGCTTATATGTCTAACGGACGTGGTGGTGGAGCCAGAAACCTTGGTAAACTAGGAACTAAAGGAATGGCTGACTTCTATGATGCAGAAGGACATTACGATTATAATGCAATTTTTGCAGCAAATGGTGCTGTAACTCCTACAGTAGGTATTGCAGGAAATACATTAGTACGTACTTCAAGTGTGAACTCACACAACTGGTACGGAATCTTAATGAACTTCCAGCACAAAATCAATGACAACTGGAATTTCTCCGTAGGTACTGATGACAGATACTACTATGGATACCACTATCAAGTACTTTCAAATTTATATGGAGCTTCAGGTTACACAGATGGTTCCAATAAAAACCTTCCAACAAATAATATTGTTCGTAACACTTATGATTATCAAAAGCTGAACTGGAATCCTTTCGGTGGTTCAAATGCACCAATGGAAGACAGAGTTTCATTCAGTAATGATGGTGAAGTACTTTGGTACAGTGGTTTCGGACAGGTGGAATATTCTACTGAGAAATTAACTGCATATGTACAGGGATCTGTATCCAACCAGGCATATCAGAGAATTGATGACTTTGTAAAGCCAGGATCAACTCAACAAGGTCAAACTGTTGAAAGAAAAACAGGATTTAAAAACCTATTTGGATTTAATATTAAAGGGGGTGCAAACTATAACATCAACAATAACCACAACGTATTTGCTAATGTTGGATACTATAGCAAGCAGCCTTTGATGAACTCCGTATATCCAAGTAACCAGCAGGTTGTAAACCCTAACTTAACCAATGAGAAAATCTTCTCTGTAGAATTAGGGTATGGATTCAAAACATCTAACTTCAACGCAAAAGTTAACTTATACAGAACTGAGTGGAAAGACAGATGGTACAGAAGAGGAAGTGTAATTTTCGATAACAACGTCAGAGGTTACTCAGAAATCAGTGGAATTACCCAACTTCACCAGGGAGTGGAAGCTGAAGCAACATACAGATTAAACAAATTCTTAGAATTACAAGGGATGTTCTCTTGGGGTGATTACCAATATAAAGGAAATGCATCAGGGTCTAACTTCCAAGATGACAACACTCCAATTGCAACGAACGGATCTAATACATCAACACTTTATTTAGATAAAGTAAAAGTAGGAGGTACCAACAACAGTATTCCACAGATGACATCATCATTAGGATTTACAGTAACTCCTGTTACAGATTTAAGAGTGTATGGTAACTGGCAATATGTTGGAAAAATCTATTCTGCAATGAATATGACTGACTTCATGACACCAGGTAATGAGGCTTTAAAATTACCAGACTTCAACCTATTCAACATTGGTGCATCTTATAAAATTAAGCTTAAAAACCCAAATCAGTATTTCACACTTGGAGTTAACGTAAACAACCTGTTTGATACTACTTACATCCAGGATGGTGTAACGAACATCAAAGCAACCGATAAAATTAAAGACACTAAAGATCCGGATAACGGTAAAACTTACCTGGAAGCAGGAAGAACTTACAAAGGTATCGCTGACGGAAACAGAGTATTCTTCGGATTCGGAAGAACTTGGTCTACAACCTTATCATTCAACTTCTAATAATATAATAATATTAGATTTTCTCAATATCAATCCCGGCTTTGAGCCGGGATTTTTGTTATCTTTGTGTACAAAAAAAATAGATTATGGATTTTTACAAGATTTTGCTTAATGCCCACAAAGGATTCGGGTATCTTGAACTTCTTTTGGTAGCGTTATTTATCATTGCACTTTTAGCTACCATGTTCGGTTTCAGTGGAAAAGTGAACAAGTTTTTAAAGAAGACAACATTATTCACAATGATCTTCTTTCACGTTCAGTTTTTATTAGGAATCATCATGTTGATCACTAATTTTACCAAAGGTCTAAATATGGGAGAAGTAATGAAAAATGCGGCATTGAGATTCCAATATGTTGAACATCCATTCTCTATGCTTATTGCAGCAGTATTGATGACCATCGTCAATAAAAAAGTAAAATCCAATGATACGATCTCTTTAGGAGTAGTGATCATGGGACTTATCGCAGTAGGTTTATTTGCATTTGCATTCCCTTGGACAAGAGTCTTCGGGGCATAAAACAGAAAAAGAAATTATACATTATGCGTTATAATTTATAAATAGTTTAATCTTAAAATTTTAATTTAATCAATGAAAGTAGCTGTAGTAGGTTCAACAGGAATGGTTGGACAAGTTATGCTTAAAGTTTTGGAGGAGAGAAACTTCCCTGTAACAGAATTAATTCCGGTAGCATCCGAAAAATCTGTAGGTAAGAAGGTGAAGTATAAACAGAAGGAATTTACGATTGTAAGCATGAAGGACGCTATAGCTGCCAAACCGGATATTGCAATCTTCTCTGCAGGAGGTTCTACTTCTCTTGAATTTGCTCCTCTGTTTGCAGAAGCTGGAGTAACAGTGATCGACAATTCTTCTGCATGGAGAATGGAT
The DNA here is from genome assembly GCF_052044975.1 of Chryseobacterium sp. 22458. Taxonomy (NCBI): domain Bacteria; kingdom Pseudomonadati; phylum Bacteroidota; class Flavobacteriia; order Flavobacteriales; family Weeksellaceae; genus Chryseobacterium; species Chryseobacterium sp. 22458. The sequence continues at coordinate 276,503 of NZ_JBQEOA010000003.1, forward strand.
CCTGATAAAAAATTAGTAGTTCCTGAGATCAATGCTGATGTGCTGACAAAAGAAGACAAGATCATCGCAAATCCGAACTGTTCTACCATTCAGTTGGTAATGGTTCTTGGACCTTTGAACAAAAAATATGATTTAAAAAGAGTTATTGTTTCTACATACCAGTCTGTAACAGGAACAGGTAAAGCTGCTGTAGATCAGTTAAATTCTGAGATCAGCGGAGATGATTCTACTGCAAAGGTTTACCCTTACCAGATCTTCAAAAATGCATTGCCACACTGCGATGTATTTGCTGATGATGATTACACAAAAGAAGAGATCAAACTGATGAAAGAACCTAAGAAAATTTTAGGGGATGATACCTTCAACCTGACGGCAACCGCTGTAAGAGTTCCGGTACAGGGAGGTCACTCTGAAAGTGTAAACATCGAGTTTGAAAACGAATTTGAACTGGATGAAGTAAGAAAGATCTTATCTGAAACTCCTGGCGTAATCGTAATGGATGATGTGAAAAACAACCACTACCCTATGCCTCTGTATTCCGAAGGAAAAGATGAAGTATTTGTAGGAAGAATCAGACGAGACCTGTCACAGCCGAAAACGCTCAACCTCTGGATCGTAGCAGACAACCTGAGGAAAGGAGCCGCAACCAACGCTGTACAAATCGCAGAATACCTTGTAGCAAACAACTTAGTATAAACTAACAAAATAAAAAGAGTCTCAAAATTGAGATTCTTTTTTTTATCAAACTAAAATATGAACACCCGGAAAAATACCCATAAAGATAAAATAGGATTTCAAAAGATCATTGCCGCCTTTGGAGTCATTCTATTCATCGGGAAGATTATTGCCTGGAGACTCACCAATTCCGATGCTGTATTTTCTGATGCTATGGAAAGTATTGTGAATGTCATCAGTGCATTCATGGGCCTTTATTCCCTTCATCTGGCAGCAAAACCTAAAGATGAAGACCATCCTTACGGCCATGGAAAAGTAGAATTTGTTACTTCGGGAATTGAAGGCGCTCTTATCGCTATTGCCGGAATTATGATCATCTACGAAGGTATTCACAGCCTTATCGTAGGAAAAACCTTAAGCAAAATAGACCTGGGGATATGGATCATTACGGCCACAGCAATCATCAACTATTTATTGGGTTATATTTCCATCAGGAAAGGAGAAAAAGAAAATTCTCTGGTGCTTATTTCATCAGGAAAACACCTTCAGTCTGACACCATCACTACCCTTGGAGTTGTGGCTAGTTTAGTGATCGTTTATTTTACTAAAATCTACTGGTTGGATTCTGTAGTTGCACTGGTTTTCGGGCTTTATATCATCTTTGTAGGGTATAAGATCGTCCGTAAATCATTAAGCGGCATAATGGATGAGCAGGACCCGGAAATACTCAATCAGGTTATCAGAATCCTTGAAGAAAACAGACATACGGAATGGATTGATGTGCATAATATGAAAATCCAGCAGTTCGGAGCCAACCTTCATATCGACGCCCATATTACCCTTCCCTGGTATTATGATCTTCGGGATGCCCATGGTGAAATGGAAAAAGTAATCCTTCTTCTCGCCAAAAACATTAAAAGAAATATTGAATTCAATTTCCATATGGATGACTGTAAACCTATCTCCTGTCCGGTGTGCCAGATCAAAGACTGTCCGGTCCGGGAAAAGGATTTTGTTAAACGTGTAGAATGGACACCGGAAAATGTAACGAGTGTGGATAAACACACTATAAGCTAATCTATAAACTCTTCTTACCCATCATCTGCCTTCTGTAATAAAACATCGGAACAATCAGCAGGATAATCAGGGGCTGAATTACAAATCTCCGCATATAAAAAGAAAAAAGATATCCTATCCCGAAATTATCATTTATACAGTAAAGATAGATCGGGAAAGCAATGGCAAAGACAATGGTCATCATGACCGCTCCCTGAATCGTCCACTCCTTACTTTTAAACAGCCCATATATAATCATACAGGAAAAAAGGAGGTTTAAGGCAAATCTGAACAGGTGCCCTCCAATCAGTTGCCCCCACTCAAACGCAGGAATATCAATCTTCTGATTCGCTTCATGAAAGTAATTAAGAAAAGGATCATAAAAAAGTGTGTCTTCAAAGATCCTGACACTTACCAGACCACAGAGTCCTGTGATCACCAGAAGGATATTAAGAATTTTCATGTTTTAAAGCAAAGAATTTAATCCAGATCATCCAAAGCAGCACAACACTTCCATAGATCACGGCAGGAAAAATATAATCATGGAAAGATTTACCATACTCTTTATAATCCGCCATGACAATATTGAGTCCTGCAATCCTCAGAAGATTCATAATATACAGTAAAACCAGTCCGGCCAGGATGAAAAGAAACGTTTTGGTTCCCTTATAGAAAGCAAAGACAAATGACACAAACAGGATCATCACAGAAACAGCATTACATCCTTCCACCATTCTCGTTACATACTGTTTTTTCACATAGAACCATACCTGCCCGTTCTCAGCATCATTATACAATTGTGTAGGGTAGCCGATAAAATTTTGCAGATAGCTTACCTGATTGGCGATCAGTCCGGAAAAAGGATCCAGCCCGGAATCTTTACCACTATTCAGGTAAAACTGGTACCCAAAAAGTAACACCAGGTAAATGATGACAAAGCGAAGCAAAATTCCTAAAACCGGCTTAAAATCCTTAAACATATTACAAATATAAAAATTAGCCCGCAAACTCAATTGATTTTGAGTAACGAAAGCTTATCTTTAAATCACAAAAAAGAGAAAGTATTTGTTCCTGATTCATAAAACAACCTATTTAATCTTTATAAAAATTCTTGCTTTCGCATATTTTTAAACTGTAAATACGTCCTGTTTCCAACTCATGTGAAATTAGTATATTTGTTTCCATATTATGACTTCTGAAAACGCAAAACGATTTTTCGAAAACCATCTTGGGAAAGAATCGACCGAATTCATCACACTAGCTCAAAGCGGCTCAGCAAGAGTCAATTTTCTGGTCTCTGCCGGTTCTGAGAAATACATCATCACTTACAATGAAAACATTCCGGAGAACGAGAGTTTTCTATATTATTCTGGGGTATTTTCTGACCTTAGTCTTAACACGCCCCGTATACTTGCTGTTTCTGACGACAGGAAGATGTATGTACAGGAATTTCTTGGGGAAGCTACCCTTTCCGAAGTGATCACCAGAGAAAACAGGTCAGATCTGGTACAGTCTCTGGTACAGCAGACATTGGAAAAGCTTTTCAGGCTGCAGATGAAAACACAGGGGAAAATAGATTTTTCTAAGACATTTGAATATGAAGCTTATGATGAACTTCCTGTTATTCACGATCTTTATTATTTTAAAAACTTCGTTGCAGATGTTCTGGAGCTTGAATATAATAAATCTGCTCTTCTGAAAGAATTCAAACAGATTGCCTCCCTGATTGAAAGGCTGGAACCTAAAGGAATTATGATCCGTGATTTTCAGGCCAGAAACATTATGGTCAACGAAAAAAATGAAGTCTCGTTTATCGATTATCAGTCTGCAATGGAAGGACCTTTGATGTATGATGTGATTTCATTCCTTTTCCAGGCCAAAGCCAATTTCCCTGAGGATTTCAAGAATAGAATGGTTGACTTTTACATTCAATTATTTGAAAATCAGGAAACAAAAACTAAACTAAAAGAATCGGTTAAGCCAATTCAGATGATGAGATTTCTTCAGGTCTTAGGTGCCTATGGCTTCAGAGGACTGATTCAGAGAAAGCAGCACTTTATGGCAAGTCTTGAAAAAGGAATTCAGAATATCACAGGCTTCGCAGCTTCATGGGAGGGCATGAAAAATTATCCCGAACTGACTAAAGTAATCGGTCAACTGATTTCAGAAAAGACAACGTTGAAAATTGAGGAAATATTAAATAATTAGTCTTAGACTTTGCTCAGCAAATAATGATAAAAATCTTAACTTACCTTAAAAAACTTAAAATACCTTAATGGTTAAAAAATAAAAAAAGAAGAAATGCTACACATCGACATACACAGTTTTTCATACAAAAAAGGAGGAATACCAAAAGATCACTCAGGAAACGGAGGCGGATTCGCTTTTGACTGCAGGGGAATTTTAAATCCGGGAAGAATTGAGGAATATAAAAGCCAGACCGGAAATGATATCGGCGTACAGGAATATCTGGAAACCAAAACTGAAATGCCTAAATTCCTGGAACTGATAAAATCTCTTGTATCCATCAATATTGATGATTATTTAGCCAGAGGATTTGAGCATTTGCAGATTAATTTCGGATGTACAGGCGGTCAGCACAGATCTGTATATTCTGCAATAAAAATTGCTGAATTCATCAAAGAAAAATATCCCGAAGGAACGGAAGTTAGTATACATCACGACGAACAACCCCAACTGAACATCAGTAATCAGTAATATTTTCATTACTCATACTCTATTTTATATTACTCATTACTTATCACTTATTACCCATACTATGAAGGCTCTCATTTTCGCTGCCGGAAAAGGCACCAGGCTTAAACCCTTTACAGACCATCATCCGAAAGCACTGGCAAAGGTAAATGATGTTCCACTTCTTGAAAGGAATATTCATTATCTGAAAAACTTCGGAATCAAAGATTTTGTGATCAATATTCATCATTTTGGCAGTCAGATTGTTGATTTTCTAAATAAAAATGATAATTTCGGATGCAGGATTGAAATCTCCGATGAAACTGAAGAGCTACTGGAAACCGGAGGAGGCTTGATTTTTGCTAGAAGGTTCCTTGATCACGGTGAAGATTTTCTGATCATGAACGCTGATATTTTAACCAATATAAATATCAATGCATTAGTAGAATATCATAAAAAGATAAAAGATTTTGCTACTTTAGCAGTTTCAGACAGAGAAAGTTCAAGAAAACTCCTTTTCAATGATGATATGGTTTTGAGGGGCTGGCTGAATGTACAAACGGGAGAACAGCGGCTGGCTGAGTTCAACAAAGGGTTTAAAGCTCTTGCATTCAGTGGTGTTCATTGTATCAATCCTGTGATCTTCGAAAAAATAAAACGGACAGGCAAATTTTCTATTATGGAAGAATATCTTGACCTGATGCAGACCGAACATATCCACGGTTTTGTACATCAGGATATTCTTATAGATGTCGGGAGACCGGAATCCGTGATAGAAGCCGAAAAATATTTTAAATAATTTTGCAATGGAAATTGAGGGAACCAGGGATGAAAGTTTAGTAAATCCGGAATTTGACATTAACGAAACAAAACTGCACAACAGTTTCAGACAAAAAACCTGGGACGAGACTATCACCAAAGACAGCTGGATGGTCTTCAAGGTCATGGCTGAATTTGTGGATGGCTATGAAAAACTGGCTAAAATAGGACCTTGTGTTTCTATATTTGGATCAGCCCGCCTGAAACCGGAAAACAAATATTATGAAATGGCGGTAGAGATTGCTGAGAAGATTACGAAATTAGGCTTCGGAATCATTACGGGAGGCGGTCCTGGTATTATGGAAGCCGGAAACAAAGGGGCTTTCAATGCAAAAGGAAAATCTATTGGCCTTAATATTGACCTTCCTTTTGAGCAGCATTTCAATCCTTACATCAATAAATCCTATTCCATGAATTTTGATTACTTTTTCGTAAGGAAAGTAATGTTTGTAAAATATTCTCAGGGATTCGTAGTAATGCCCGGAGGTTTTGGAACGCTGGATGAGCTTACTGAAGCGATGACCCTTATTCAGACCAACAAAATCGGTAAGTTTCCGATTGTACTGGTAGGAAGTGAATTCTGGAGCGGTTTACTGGAATGGTTCAAAGCAACCCTGCTGAAAGAAGGCATGATTGCTGAAGATGATCTTGATCTTTATCGTGTGGTAGATACTGCTGATGAGGCAGTAGCACATATTAAAGCGTTTTATGATAAGTATTCTGTGAATGTTAATTTTTAATTGGCATATTATTTGTGACTTATAACTAGCAAGTATGATTGTAAATCTATTAATTAAGATGAAAAAACTTTTATATATATCAGGAATTTTAACATTTTTTGTGTTAATGAGTTTTATGTATGTAGACTTTTTCTCTTCAATGACCAAAGTTGACTATATTGATGGAAGCAAGACATTGAAGTTTACCACAAAAATGAATACAAGCCATATCTCTGATGCAATCAAAATCAATCCGAACACAGCCGGATTTGAAGCAGAAGTGAAAAAATATGTGAACAATAATTTTGATGTATTTGTCAATGGTGCTCCCAAAACAATTACCTTTACGGGAAGTCAGGTCAGCGGAGAAACTGTATGGGTATATTTCGAGACCGGAGGAGTTTCGGATATCAATACCTTAAAGATTAAAAATACGATCCTTTTAAGCGCTTTTCCGAAGCAGATCAATCTGGTGAGCGTTGCTTACAAAGGCAGCCAGAAAATGATGAACTTCCAGAGAGGAAAAGAAGTGAACGAAGTATCTTTTTAAAAGAAACAATTGAAAATAATAAAACCACTGCTGATGCGGTGGTTTTTATTTTTTAAACACTTTCAAAACCGGAGTTCAAAACATTCCGGACAAGCTCTGAAACCGAAAAAAAATCAGCCTTGGTTTTTAATTCTTCAGATTAAGACTATTGACAATCCCAGAAATTTAGTATCTGTATGGGATTCATCTGTATAAGTATGATGTAAGGCATAAATAAAATATTCCATCTTAAAAATTCTCAGTTTAAAATTCACCGTTGTTCTGAAATTAATAAACGGTTATCAAAATAAAATCAGGCAGCTTTTACAAGCTGCCTGATTTATATAAAGTATATTAGAAATGCTATTTTATCTCAATTAGATAAGGATTACTCAATTTTGATGTTATCAATCTGAACATCGTAATTTCCTCCCGTACCTGTTTTGATGGCAAACATATCTTTACCAGCTGTTACGTTAACATCTGTAAGACCTGTAAGTGTAAGCTCAACCAGTCTCCACTGTCCGCTTGTATTGATAGATCCGGTATATGAATTAGCACTTTCTACTCCTAAAGTAGCACCAGTACTGAATGTCCCCAAGTTGAATACATAGAAACCTCCACCTGCTTTATAGACGTTGAAAGAAAGAGATTTCCCTGTTGCAGTACCTTTGATACGCATTGTGATTCTCTTCGGTGTAGCAGGAATTCCAGCAGCAGCAAGCGATGTAAATACATAATCATTAGCAGTAGGGATTCCTTTAATCTGAAGGGAATTTGAGTTGTTATATCCTAAACCAACCCCTTGAGTTGCATAAGGCTTAAGTCCAAAATTGTTTACACTTGATAAGAAAGCTGTCCAATCTTCAAAATCAGATCCTGCAAAAAGATTTACAGCGTTCGCAGCCGGAGCTTCCGGCTCACCCGGGTTAAATCTTGGATTAGGGAAGTTCATATCATAAAGGTCTCTGATATAAGCCTGCTCTGTGAACGTTGGAGCTGTTGGGTTACTTGGGCTCGTATAACGGCTTAAAAGAAGAACAATATCACCACTGTTGGCATACTTAGGAGAAATAGGAGATTTCGCAAAAGTGGCAAAGTTACTGAAACGAAGGTCTAATCTTGCTGCTTTTTTATCTACGATATAACGGTCTCCTGTACCTGAATCATCAGCAAAATTTTTCGTTAGCTCAGGATCTTCAAACTGAACGTTTTTAATTTTTACAAGCTGGTTGATGTGAGCTCCGTTTTTAAGAGCGTCAGCAATAGAGTTAAATTCAAGTGGTTTGATGGTAGCTACCACAGGTTTCTGCCCATCACAAACTCTTGCAATATAATTTGAAACTTTATTTGGGTTGATTCTTCCTACAGAATAGTTCGGATCATAAGATCCCACTTTGATATTTCCGTTAGAAGCCTGAACGATAAGTCCTTTCAGGTTAATTCTCACTAAAGATCCTGTTGGGAAATCAAGATACTGGTTACCTCCGTCAATATCAATTTCAATACCCTGTGTAGGATTTTCAGGCTTATCCTGAAGGAACATCATTTTGTAAATGTTTCCAGATTCATCACTTGAAGTAACATAAGCATCTACGATGAAATCTTCTTTAATGATATCAGCTTCAACCGGCTTAGGTTTAGCAATTGTTGCCAATTCGGAAAGCTGGTGATTAGCAGCTGCAAACTTGTTGGTACATTTGATCTCCGGAACGTCGTAATCATCGGTCTTTACACAAGACGAGAACGTCAGCATTGAAAGGGCACTGAATATAGCCGCTTTAAAATATATATTTTTCATTGTTGTCAATTTTTAAAATTATTTTTTAGAATCTGAATTGAAGGTTAACAAAATAAGATCTCCCCTGATTATACCAGTATTTAGGAGCAAATACCATATTTCCGCTATCATAATCATTAGCATAGTCGGTATAGTTAACGTTTCTTGTCTGCTCGAATCCTCCTGTGATATAATTTCTGTTGTTCAGGATATTATTCACAGATGCAGATATCAATACATAATACTTACCGATCATCCATGATTTCCCGGCATTCACGTTAAAGAAGAACGCAGACGGTAATTTTGTAGGAGTAAGAACTCTTGCCAATTCTTCCTCTGTTACATTATCATAAGGAACCCCCGGTGTATTTGGATTTGTGTAAAATCTTGCTGTTCTGGTTACCGGAGACGGATCCAGGAATGAGTGCCCGAAATAGTTCCATGTTGCACCTAACCACCAGTATTTAGGGCTGCTGTAACGAAGACCTAAAGTATATGCCTCCTGCGGAGTCCCACCCTGTCTGTAGTTTTTAAGAGTAGCCTCACCCATGTTGGTATAAGATCTTGATACAATATTTCCGTTACCGTCAAGCTCTCTGAATGTTCCAACAGCATCTGAAGCAAAATAAACCGTAGGGTTATTTGTATATGTATACTGACCTACGCTTAATAATCCGCTGGCCGTTAATGTAGGAGTAATTTTCACCTGAGCACCAAGTTCAACCCCCATGTTTCTCTTGTTGGCACCTGCCAATACCTGAGTAATGAAAGCACCATCCTGAACAGGAGCCTGATCACCATTCTCGTTCAGAGTAGATAGTTTAACGCCCTGTGCAAAATATCTTTGTACGCTTGTTTCGTTTTGAGTATTGACAAGGTATCCTGTCAATCTAACTTTCACGACCGGAGTAGAAATTACATAGCTTAAATCATTAGCGTCAATCACTACATTTTTGATTCCCGGAGTGGTTACCCCACTTACTCTTGTGTTAAAATAAATATCATTCAGGAAAGGAGACTGTGAGAAATAAGCCCCGTTATAAACAAGGAAGTTTCTACCGTTGATCTTATAAGTAACCTGTCCTTTAATCCCTGCATTCCAGAAGTTTTTGTCTTCTCCTTTTCCGTAAGAAGAAGGGTACAGATAATGCTGGAATTTACCTTCTCTGCTGTTGTTTGTATATCCGAAGAATCCGGAAACAAAAACATCAAATTTACCGGTAGCAAATTTAAATGCCGGGTTTACTTTCACTTCCTGTCTTCTGAAAATATAGTTGTACCCGATTCTGTCACCTTCTCTTTTAGCAACATCAGCTTTACTTTCCTGAGTGTTGAACTGTCCCCAAACGCTATCACCGGTTAAATTACTTGCAAACGGGTCCATATTCAGTGCAAAATCAGCACCCAAAAGATCGTTTACTTCCCTGTATTGTTCAGATCTGTAATTTTGGTAAGATAAGTTTAAGATAAAGCGTGAAGTGTCACTAAAGTTATAAGTATAATGCGTTGAAGCGTTCCATACTTTGTCATCTTTTACATCATCTACAAGATAGTAAGCAGCTCTTCTTCCACCGAATTCCGGTCTGTAAAGATTATCACTTCTGTTGGCTCTGTAAAGATTGTCCCAGTTGATCTGTGTATAGTTTTCGTCATTATTGGTCCATTTGTCTCTCCAGAAACCAATATTTTCTGCCTGTGACGGAGCGGGATTATCAAAATTCAGCCAATAGCTTGGTAAATTACGATAGTAGGTAGGCGATGGGTTGTTCGCTCTGTACCAATCAAGTCTTGAGCTGTATTCTTTACCGAACTGGTAAGAAACAGTAGTCCACAATTGAGAGTTTTTGTTGATTTTCCAGAAATCCTGTAGCTGAATCATAGGCTGGAATCCTCTTTTCACCCTTTCATTTCTTTTTTCTCCGTTCTGCCATCCCCAATAAGAGTTATAATGAACTCCTCTGAAATCGTATACTTCCTGAGTATTCGGGCTGGAAGAACTTCTTGCATATTTAGAACCTATCGCATTCAAAGTCATCGTATGGCTGTCGCTGAATTTCTTCTCAATACCAAGATACCCGCTGTATGCATCATATGCAGTACCGTCCTGTATCCCTTCCTGAGCCCATCTTCTTGCGATCATCCCTGTAAATGCCCATCCGTTTTTATTCATTCCGGATGAGAATCTGTAAGATAGTCTGTTATTATAGTTTCTGTTTGTCAGTGAGTAAGTCAGCTGACTTCCTTTTCTATATTCGCTGGCTTTTGTATTTTTATAAAACACTCCTGTAGCTCCCCCGAAGGCATATTCGGAAGGGGCATGATTAGCGGCAATTTCCGGATAACGGGTAATTTCATTCAAACCTCCCCATGTGCTGAAATCTACATCACCATTATCTGCGCCGGCCATAGAAACCCCATTGATCATATTCTCACCGGTTCTGCTGTCAATTCCTCTCGGACGGAACCAGTATGGTCCCAGGTCAAAACTGGCAATTCTGTTGAAAACATCCTGTGAAGACTGAAGCAATCCTACTGTAGCGGTCTGCTGTGCTCCTCCCCCATCGTTTTCCCCGGAATCTTCAATGATTGCTAAACCCTGATCTGCACCGTTCAATGCAGAATAAAGAGTAATTACTCCAAGATCTTTCTTTTTCTCATTATTTGTTACATCAAATTCTAAAATCTTAGTTTCAAAGTTTGATTTTGTAACCATAATCTGATAATGTCCCGGCATCAAATCAGCAAACTGGAAGTACCCGATTTTGTCCGCCTTTACATCATTTCCTGCTCCTTTTAAATCCACATTGGCCTGTTCTACAGGTTTTCCGTCCGCATCCTTAAGATACGCAAACACTGTAGTCTGCGCAAAATAATAGGACGCAGGCAGCAAAGTGAATAAAGAGATTAATGATAGTTTTTTAATCATGAGTATATTATATTTTTTTAAATACTTTTCTTCTTAATTCTCAACAGTTTAAAAGTTGGGGGCACAAATTTAGTCAAATTTTGCAATTCACAACTTTTTTAACATTATTTTTTCTTAACATTGCAAACTTTTAAGAATCATTATATAAAAGATGGTCAGATTACTGCATATAAATTTACAAATATTTAAAATGCAGTGAATTAAAATAAAAGTAAATTTGCAGATTAATAATATTAATAATAACTCTAAGAGGATGAAGAGATTTTCGAGTCTGTTTGCCATCATTATTTCGATCATGGCATTCTCACAACAACAAGGAAAACTGAGAAAAGTTGCCACCGTAGGTTTTTTGAATGTAGAAAACCTTTGGGACACCATTCGCTCGGCAGATTATATCGATGGAACTAAAGATATCAGAAATCCTGCTTTCCACAGAAGTATTCCGTTTGATTCTATCAAGTTTCTGGATGCTGAAAAGTATGACGGGCCATGGAGTGACGGTGCTTTAATCGGTAAAAAAGTAGTAAGAGAACAAAGCGGTTCTGAAGAATTTACCCCGAAAAGTGCAAAAAACTACGGATCCAAGATCTACAGGGCTAAACTTGCCAACGAAGCAAAAGTAATTTCTGAACTTGGTGCCCAGTATACCAAAACAGCTCCGGCTGTGGTAGGATTAATTGAGGTTGAGAACAGACAGGTTATTCAGGATCTTATCAATGAGCCTGCATTAAAAAAATATGATTACGGAATCATTCATTATAACTCTTATGACTACAGAGGAATTGATGTAGCACTGATCTATCAGAAAAGAAGATTCACTCCTACCAATTCATTAAAAAAAGAACTGAAAATCTACGGTGATAACGGAAGAAGAGAATATACGAGAGATATCCTTGTGGTAACAGGATTTTTAGATAATGAGAAAGTAGCATTTTTCATGAATCACTGGCCTTCAAGAAGAGGTGGTGAAGCAATTTCTTTACCAAAAAGAAATGCTGCTGCTGCATTATTAAAACAGCAAATGGACAGTATAAGAGCTGCAGATCCTTCAACAAAGCTTTTTGCTATGGGTGACTTTAATGACGACCCTATCAGCCCAAGTTTGAAAAATCATCTGAAGGCTCAGGCCAGCCCTAAAGATTTAAGTGAAGAAACGCCTTATCTTAACCTGATGTATCCTTTATACAAAAAAGGAGTAGCATCATTGGCTTATCAGGATGCCCCGAACTTATTTGACCAGATCATTGTTTCTAAAAATTTAGTTTCTGATCAGGTTAGCAAAGAATATTCTATTTACAAAACAGAAATTTATGCTCCGGCTTATCTGGTAAATAAAGAAGGTAATTACAAAGGATATCCTTTCAGATCCTGGAACGGAGATCAGTTTACAGGCGGTTACAGCGATCACTTCCCCGCATTTGTAGTTCTTCAGAAAGAACCCTAAACAATTCAGGCACTCATTTTGAGTGCTTTTTTTATATCAATACCTGAAATCATGAAAAATATTGTTTTAGTACTATTGCTGGCATGTATCCCCTTCAGCTGCTTTTCTCAGGATACAGCAAGGAAAGACAAAGAGCAGCAGGAAATGAAGCCTTCCAAAAATGAGAACGGAGAATGGGAACTTACTGTAATTGACACTCAATTTGATTACTTTCTGAATGCTGTTGCCAGACCTATCAGTCAGTATACAGAATCTTATCTGAAGACAAAATACATTTTTAGTGAACGAGTGGAACAGTTATTATAATTCCGGCAGATACAGAAATATCATAGAATCCGGAATAGATTATGATCCTAAGGAAAATTATGGGATCAAGTTTGAATATAAATTGTACCAGGTTTTTGCTTATGTAAACTGGAAGTATAAATTAAGAATGGCCGGGTTATCCGGAAGTGATGCTTTACGGTAAATAATATCATAAAAAATAGACTGCCCTTTTGAGACAGTCTATTTTCATTTTTATAATAGCTGAAAATTATTTGTTGAATAATTCCTCTACTTTATCCCAGTTTACTACATCAAAGAATGCAGAAACATAGTCAGGTCTTCTGTTTTGGTAGTTTAAGTAATATGCGTGCTCCCAAACGTCTAATCCTAAAACCGGCGTTCCTTTAACGTCTGCTACAGGCATTAATGGGTTATCCTGGTTTGGAGTAGAAGAAACAGAAACAGAACCGTCAGCATTTTTTACCAACCAAGCCCATCCTGAACCGAATCTTGTTTTAGCAGCCTCAGAAAAATCAGTTTTGAATTTCTCGAGACCTCCGTAATTTTCGATAGCAGCTTTTACATTTCCTACAGGCTCTTTGCTTCCTCCGGGAGTTAAAATTTCCCAGAATAAAGAGTGGTTGAAGTGCCCTCCTCCGTTATTTCTTACCGCTGGCTTATCAGTCCCTGTCTGGCAGATTTCTTCGATAGTTTTTCCTGCCAGTTCAGTTCCTTCAATAGCTTTATTTAAATTGTCAATGTATGCCTGGTGGTGCTTTGTATAATGGATTTCCATAGTTCTTGCATCGATAGTAGGCTCTAATGCATCGTATGCATATCCTAATTTTGGTAATTCAAATGACATAATCTTTATTTTTAATGTTATACTTCAAAATTAGCCAATATTTAAGGTATTATCAAAGATTGGGGATTACTTTAATAAATCTTTAACATTGACATATTGATTTAGAATGAATTAAATTTTTAAAATATTTATTTATTCTTCAATTAGGTCTTTAAAATAAAAAGCACGAATCATATTACGATACGTGCTTTCTATTTAACAATAATTAAATTTATTTATTCATAGACATCAGGAATTCTTCATTGTTAAGAGTTCCTTTGATGTTTTTGTCTACAAACTCCATCGCTTCTACAGGATTCATTTCAGAAAGGTATTTTCTGAGGATCCACATTCTCTGTGAAGTTACTTCGTCAAGGAGAAGATCATCTCTACGGGTACTTGATGATACAAGATCAATAGCAGGATAGATTCTTCTGTTGGCAATTTTTCTGTCCAGCTGAAGCTCCATATTACCTGTCCCTTTGAATTCTTCAAAGATCACTTCATCCATCTTGGAACCTGTATCAATAAGGGCTGTTGCAATGATGGTAAGAGACCCTCCTCCTTCAATTTTTCTTGCTGCCCCAAAGAATCTTTTCGGTTTGTGAAGTGCATTGGCATCTACCCCACCGGAAAGTACTTTACCGGATGCAGGTGTTACAGTATTGTATGCTCTTGCCAGTCTTGTAATAGAATCCAGTAAGATGACAACATCATGTCCGCATTCAACCATTCTCTGTGCTTTTGCAAGAACAAGATTAGCTACTTTCACGTGTTTTTCAGCAGCTTCGTCAAATGTAGAGGCAATTACTTCTGCATTTACGCTTCTTTCCATATCGGTAACTTCTTCCGGACGTTCATCGATCAGAAGAACCATCATATATACCTCAGGGTGATTGGATGCGATAGAGTTCGCAATATCCTTAAGCAACATTGTTTTACCAGTTTTAGGCTGTGCAACAATCATCGCTCTCTGTCCTTTACCAATTGGTGCAAAAAGATCTACAATTCTTGTGGAAACTGTAGAACCACTTCCTGCAAGATTGAATTTTTCCTGGGGGAAAAGCGGTGTAAGGTACTCAAATGCAACACGGTCTTTAATAAACGCTAAGTCACGTCCGTTAACTTCCGTAGGTTTTAATAATGAGAAATATTTTTCGCCTTCTTTCGGTAATCTTACAATTCCTTTAACGGTATCTCCTGTTTTCAATCCGAAATTTCTGATCTGTGCTGTAGAAACATACACATCATCAGGAGATGAGATATAGCTGAAATCTGAGGAACGAAGGAATCCGTAATTATCCGGTAAGATTTCCAGAACGCCTTCAATACTTACCAATCCATCGAAATTGAATTCTTTTTTATGGTCGTTCTGCTCCTCTGCCTTTTCAGAATGTCTGTTCTGATTTTGGTTTTGGTGCTGATGTTGGTTCTGGTTTTTATGTTGGTTTCCACTGTTCTGTGGGTGGTTGTGTCCTTTTTGAGGTCTGTTAGCCTGTTGTTGAGGAGGGGTGTTAGGCTTTTCTTCTGCCTGTGCAGGCTCTTGGGATTCTGTGTTTTTTGGAGTTTCTGTTTTTTCTGTAGATACTTCTGCATTTCCTGCATTGGTAGAAACTCTTTTTCTTTTCTTTTTAGCCTGAGCTGTCTGAGCTTCTTCTGCCGGTGCAGTTGTTTCAGCTTTGGGTTCTTCAGGTTTTATTTCTTCAGAAACCGGTGTCTTGTCTTCTACTTTTTCCTCTACTTTCGGTTCTGCTGCTGTTTTAGCAGTTGTTTTTGGCTTGGCTGCCGGTGTTTTTTTCGGGGCAGCTTTTTTTGCCGGGGCTTTAGCAGGTTTTTCTGCTGGAGCCTCTTCAGTATTTACACTGGTGGTTTCTGTGGCGTTGAAATAATCTTTTGCAACTTTAGGGTTAGAAGCCTGAAAGTCAAGAATAGCAAAGATCTTGTCATTTTCATTGCTATTTCTTGCAACTTTAACGCCTAAATCCTTTAAGATTTTAGTCAGTTCCGTTACGGATTTTGACCTTAACGTTTCTATGTTAAACATATTTAATGTAAAAATGTAATTAATTGTGAGTAAGAAAAGTAAGTCCGGTGACTTTTGTTTTCAAGTACATTGTATAATGCAAATCTACACTTATTTTTGAATTGTGCAAAATTTATATTATTTTTGCCAAGAATTTAATATTCAATGCTACAGAGAATACAAACTATATGGACTTTATTGGCAGTTCTGGCTGCTGTTTTCCTATTTATAACAGGACAGGATGTTGTTATTTCAGACAGTATTCCTGTATTGAATATCGGCTGCATAGTGCTTGTCATCATAGGAGCATTAAGTATATTCAGTTTTAAAAACAGAAAAAGACAAATTTTGCTGAATACCATCAGCATCATTATAAACGCTTTGTTGATTGGTGTATTGGCGTACTGGTTACTAAACTTATCCGGAGGAATTCAGTTTCCTGAGAAGGGTATTGAGCCGGTCTTCCCATTGATTGCGGTGATCTGTCTGCTTATAGCAAACGTTTACATCCGTAAAGATGAGAGGCTCGTAAAATCTGTAGACAGACTTCGATAGCCTTACAACGATTTTTTGAGTGAGAACAGCTTCTTTACAGGAGCTGTTTTTTTATTGTATTTATTCTTTCTGCTACATAAAGCCGGTAAGGTCATAATACCGATCCTCTTTTCTAAGATACTTTGGCACAGAACAATTAAAATTAATTTATGTAACTTCCTGCAACTTTTCACTGAAAGTAACGACAGATTCTATAACTTTTAATAAAAGACAATGAAAAAGCTAACTTATCTTACTTTATCCCTTTTCTCAATAGGTATCTTTGCACAGGAAGTTTCAAAAGAAAGAATAAAAACAGTCATTTCCACACTGGCTTCTGATGAAATGAAAGGACGTGAAATCTGGACTCCCGAAAATGAAAATGCAGCTAATTATATTGCCACCCTTTTCAAAGAAAACAAGCTTGAATACTGTACCGGAAATTCTTATCTGATCCCTTTTGAATATAAAGGCCAAAAGGCTTATAACGTATGTGGTGTAAAAAAGGGAAAAACGGATCAATATCTTGGATTTTCCGGCCATTTCGACCACATTGGGACCAGTGATAAAACCGGTGACAATATTTATAACGGGGCTGATGATGATGCCAGCGGAATTACAACGCTTGTAGGAATTGCCGATTATTTCAAAAACAAAAAACCGGAATTTTCAATGGTTTTCATGGCCTTCAACGGAGAAGAAAAAGGAATGCTGGGATCAAGAGCCATATCAGAAGATAAAAATCTGGATAAGATCTACAACAATATGACGGCTCTTTTCAATTTTGAAATGGTAGCAACAGAATCCCAATGGGGCAAAAATGCATTATATATGACCGGAGACGGTTTTTCTGATCTGGATGAGCTTTTTAATCAGTATGCCGTCAACGGATTAAAAATAAATCAGGATCCTTACGCAGAACAGCAGCTCTTCTACCGTTCAGATAATGTAAGTTTTGTGAAAAAGAAAATCATTGCCCATTCATTTTCAACGGTTGATATGACAAAAGCCACCCATTACCATCATGAAAATGACGATATCAATGTGGTTGACTTTGACAATATGACCCGGATCATCAATAATTTCGGGAAAACGCTGGAAAAACTGAATCCTAAGAATTTTGCTCCGAAATATAATGATCAGGTGAAATTCTAAATTCTATAGACAAAAGCCAATACCAACTGAGCTATTTTAATTGCCATGAATTCAGGAATTATTGTTATTTGTGAATTCATGGCAAAAAAAGCTGTAACATCGTATGAAAAGGGCAGTTTACTGTATTTTCATTTTTATTATCCATCCTTTTTCTGATTCTTTTTTCACAATACTATTCTTTGGATTACCCTGTGCAATTTTCAATCATAAGGCCTTTTGTTCTTTACAATATCAATTTAAAAGTCAGGCATTTGTAACAAATACCGATATTTTGAAACATATCCATTAAAGTAAAAGAGGATTAAGAACGTCTTATCTTTTAATTTTACGTAATTTTGCTATCCAATTTTTTCATTGAATGAACGAATACAAAAAAATCTTAAAGTTTGCGAGGCCGCATCAAAAATATATCTACGGAAGTTTATTTTTCAACATCCTGTATTCTGTATTTCAGATTGCTTCTTTAGGAACTATTCTACCCGTTTTGGGAATGCTTTTTGGCACTATAAAATCAGAAAAACATACTGCTGCACCAGTTTATTCAGGTGATATCATAGACTTTTTTTCTTATGTGAAAGAATATTCCAATTACTATATACAGTCTTTGGTCAGCGAGTACGGTTCTCTCAAGGTGCTTGCCTGGTTGTGTATTATTACAGCCTTTATGTTCCTTTTAAGGAATGTTTTCAGATATTTAGGAGCATTACTTTTGATCAATTACCGTGTAGGAGTTACTAAAGATCTGCGTGGTGCAATGTACAGAAAAATATTATCGTTACCCGTTTCATTTTTTACCGAAAGCCGAAAGGGAGATATGATGTCCCGTATGTCTAATGATGTGGGGGAAGTTGAAGGAAATATCCTGGGAAGTTTGGTTGAATTAATCAACGCTCCTTTTATGCTGATCAGTACTCTGATCTCTTTATTTATTGTAAGCCCGGAAATGACCCTTTTCTCTTTACTGGTACTCCCGGTAATGGGAACGATGATTGCATTGATTGGAAAAAGTCTTAAGAAAGACTCTCATGAAGCACAACATGAACTGGGAACCATCTTCTCTATCGTAGATGAAACGCTGAAATCTTCAAAGGTTATTAAGATATTTAATGCTGAAAAGATTATGGATAGCCGCTTTATGCAATCTATGAACAGATGGATCTCAAGCTCGATGAGTTTGGGAAGAAAGAAAGAACTAGCATCGCCAATGAGTGAATTTCTAGGTTCTATTACCTTTTTGATCATTGCATGGTATGGTGGAAAACAGATTATTGTAGACCAGAGTTTATCGCCTGCAGGTTTCTTGGTATTTTTAGGAATGTTCTTCCAAATCTTACCTCCGGCAAAAACTTTATCTTCATCTATCTCTAACGTACAGAAAGGAGAAGCTTCTCTTAAAAGAGTATTGGAGATCCTTGATGCAGACGTTAAAATCGAAGAAATTGCAGAACCTGTTTCTATTTCTACCCTTCAGAATACTATTGAATTCAGGAATATTGGATTTTATTATGATAAAGCCAATCTTATCCTTAAAAACTTCAATCTTACGATTCCAAAAGGGAAAACCGTTGCATTGGTAGGGCAAAGCGGAAGTGGTAAAACAACGATTGCCAATCTTTTAGCAAGATTTTATGATGTTTCCGAAGGAGATATCCTGATTGACGGGACTGATATCAAACATTTAAAGCTACAGGAATACCGCCAGCTCCTCGGAATGGTAACTCAGGAATCCGTACTGTTCAATGATTCTGTTTATAACAACATTCTGATGGGTAAACCTGATGCAACCAGAGAAGAAGTTATTGAAGCCGCTAAAATTGCCAATGCCGACAGTTTCATCACCGGTCTTTCCGAAGGCTATGACACCAATATCGGAGATGACGGAAATAAACTTTCCGGAGGTCAGAAGCAAAGAGTTTCCATTGCAAGAGCTGTATTGAAAAATCCACCGATCATGATCCTTGATGAAGCGACTTCAGCATTGGACACAGAATCTGAAAGATTCGTTCAGGATGCCCTGGAAAAGATGATGGAAAACAGGACTTCCCTGGTTATTGCCCACAGGCTTTCAACCATCCAAAAGGCAGACTGGATTGTAGTAATGGAAAAAGGAACCATTGTAGAACAGGGAACCCACCATGATCTTATTGCCAGAAAAGGGATGTACAACAAGCTTGTTGAATTGCAAAACTTTGACTAATTTTTAAGTTAATAAAAAATGAACCCTATACAAGAGTATTTCTACAGAATCGAAGAGCCTGAAAGAAGTACTCTTCTTTTTTTGCGGGAAAAAATCCTTGCTTCCGATACGCAAAACATTACGGAAACATTGAGTTTCGGACTTCCTTTTTTTAAGTATAAAAAGAAAATGCTGTGTTATTTCTATTACAGCAAAAAGTATAAAAAGCATTACCTGAGCTTCTATCATGGTGACAAACTCGATTATCCGGAACTTATCCAGGACGGCAGAAAGAAGTTTAAAATTCTTTTAATTGACGCTGATGAGGATTTGCCTTTAGAATTTATTTTAAGCCTTTTAGAGGAAATTAAAAGATATATAAAATAAAAACTCCGGTACGGATAACCGTACCGGAGCCCTTCTTTAAAAACTATATTATTTTGTGTTTATTCCCTTGAACTCAGCTTGTTTAATAGCCCATGCAAAAGCATTTGCATAAAATATTGAGTTATATACGTTCATTTCATAAGCAGCTGCTCCATTGCCATAATTCGGTTTAGGAATCGGCTTATAGTTTGTATCTGCATAAAACGGGCAGATGGTATCTGATGTATTTGGAGAAGTAACCGTTCCACATTGAGAGTTGAACCCACCGTCTCCTACCCAGATGAAATTTAAAGTATTGTGTTTGAATGCAGTTACACGGCCTACAGTTCCTGAGGGTGAAGCTGTGGAGATATTGGTATCTCCTGAATATACTGTAATTTCACTGGAAGGCAGACCCGTTGCGTAGGTTGTAGAAGAGGCATCTTCTCCCCACTGTAATCCTCTTATATCTCCAAAAGGTCCATTCAGTATTTCATCATTTGTAAGTGGCAATTTGTAGATAGCTCCTGCACTGTTTACACCTCCGGTGTTCACCGATCCGTCAAACACATTTCTGAAAAGATTCTGTACTCCACTGTTGCTTTCGGAATAAGCAATGATTACTCCTCCTTTTGCCAGGTAGTTTTTCAGTATCTGTGCTTCGGCCGCATTCATCCCCCATGCATACCCAATAACGATGATATCTACGGGATTTGCCCCGGTTGTCCAAGTGGTTAACTGAGTAGCACTTGGACTATCGGTACCATCAATAATCTGATCCCATCCTTCATATTTTACAATACTGTTGGCCAGGGTTCCAAAATTAGCAGCTGTTTTAATAACCATTCCTGACGGGGAAGTTCCTGAAACATTATATCCGCAGCCATTTGGACCAGCTCCTATAGCTAAAAGCTTTTTCTTGGGAACCACTACAATTACATTTACAGTACATGTTGTGGAAACCCCTCCTTTACTATCTGAAGTAATAGTCATTGTTTTTACTGCAGTAGAAGAAGGTGTTCCTGTACCCTGCAATGTTACATTCTGATTTCCTGTAGCGGTAAATGTACCTGAAGCACTGAACGAAATTCCGTCTACAGTGTTGGTATTAATTGTATAACTTCCCAAAGCCGTAACATTTACAGGAAGAGTAATTGTATTAGAGGCAGTCAAGGCTGTACCCACTTTGTACACCCCGTTTGCAGTCGCACTTCCACAGCTCATCGTATAAGTTCCTGCAGGGCTCAGTACATCAACAGAGATTGCAGGGGTACATGTAACTTCTGCTCCATTAGCCTCAAGTGTAATATTATCTGTCTGAATATTCTGAGGAATTCCCTGTCCCGGAACCTGTATAGTTTGTATTCCTGTATTGAGAAATACTCCAGTTCCATAAAAATTATATCCGTTTGAAGTTGTTCCGGAAATAATATAATTTCCTACTTTCGTTACGTTAACTTTCACACTCAGGTAATTAGAACTGGTAAGCTCTTTACCTTTTACATAACTCCCCATGGCCTGCGTTGCAGAACAATCTATGGTAAAAAGTCCTTTCCCCAGCTGACCGCATACACTTTTCCATTCATCATCTGCAAAGCTCCAGTAATTGAAGCAGTCTTCTGTGGTATTGTAAATCGTTAAACCATCATCTTTGGGTTTATTGATCACAATTGCATTCCTTTGTGATTCGGTAAGTCGGGGAATAAGTATTCCCTTGTTGTTATTTCCTGAAACAACATCAAGAACAGAATTCAAATTGGGTGAAGAAGTATTAATTCCTACAGCTCCATTATTGGTTTGCGAATAAAATTTTCCAAAGGTAAAAAGCAAGATAAGAAGCAAGGTCTTCACCAAAGGCATTTTCAATTTTGTGTCCATCATTTATTAAGTTATAATTGTTTTAATGATTCAATTTTCTCAGTCATTTAACCAACACAAAATTATCATCCCTGCTTTATCAGAAACCATTTTGTCCTACGCAATACTACTCATGCGTAGTAAAACTCATTATATCAAACATAAAGTACCTTACACTCTTCAATGAGACCGGCTCATAAGCAATGAAACATTCGTTTTATATTTTAAAAATGGATTTCCATTTTGTGATTGTATTTCTGCTTATCTTAAAATCTTTGCTTATCTGAAGATTGCTAAGCTCGTTTTTTTTCTGATGTTTCAGTATTTTTAAAATAGATTCCTCATCATAGGAACGAAGTCTTTGGCTACTGAATTCCATTGTGTACTCCGGTTCTCCGAAAACAAGTTTGTTAAATTTCAGAACGTCAAGAGCAGAATTCAGTGTATCAAGTTGATTCCTTATGGTAATATCAGCCCATTTTTCAGGAAATTTTTCATGAAGTATATCCAGATAGATCTGTTTGTAATCCGGAGTCATATTATATCTTTTTTCAGCCATTTATACAGTGTTGTTTTGGGAATCTTATATCTGGTAATAACTTCATTGGAAGACATGGCCCCGGTTTTTATTTTGTCTAGGATAAAATTCTTTACTTCCTGAGTATAAATATTTTTTCTAAAAACCATGGTACCTTTTTTCTGTTTTAGTGTATTATCTACTATGGAATTGGGAGCATAAAGGATCAGATGGCCGGTATAAAATCTAAAGAAATCGAATTTTAAAAGCTTACACCATTTCAACAGAATGTCTGTATCAATACTTTTCTTCTGAAACATAATTTCAGCTTCCCATTCTGCCTTATCTAAAAATTTTGCAATTCTTTCCATCGGCATCTGCTGTTCTTCCACCTTAGATTGTATCAGGCTTCCAATATGGATGTTTTTAATATTCATTGTGTCATTTTGAAGTAAAAATATTGACAGTCTGCAAAACAAACGGCATTATTGCCCACTCAAAACTACGCATGAGTATTAAAACTTAAAATCATCATGTTTAAATCTTAATAAGAAAGCTATTGATATTTATTTCAGAAGAAATATTTAGTTTCTTGCGAATCCTATATTTCTTACTTTCTACAGCACGTATACTGTTGTTGGTACATTGCGCTATTTTTTTGGTATCAAAATCAAGCTTCATCAAGGCACAGAAGAATAGCTCTGAATGAATAAGATTAGGGTTTATTTTTAAGATTTCCGGAATGAAGTGTGGAAAAAAAAGTTGAAATTTTTCAAAAAAAACAGGAGAATTATTTTCTGCCAGATTCAAAATCTCTTCAATATTCTCTTCAGAAAGGTTATTGATAAGCATTTGGTGTTTCATTAATTCCGCATTGGTCTTTATTAAGTCCTTGATTGTGGAATCTTTTATTTCCTTTTCATGAATCAATCCATGAATCAGCTTATCTTTTTGAGCAACAAAGATAATGTCCATCAGAAAAGAAGCGATAGAGAATAAAATATTCAGCACTCGTATGACTTTAAAATCGTCTTTCTGTAAAAACGGGCTCTTTGGTAAAAGATCTAAGTTAAAGTACTGGCAGGCAATAAAATTAATGCTGATAATAAAAACAATAAAGAGTATTGAAAAGAAGTCGTTCTTATAATTCAGGAAGAATGGTACGGCAAACAAAAGACAGAAATAAAAATATTCTACTCCTGCATTTTGATACGTATAGATATTAAAAAAACTCACGATAAAGGTAAGCAGAACAAATATCGAAATAATCGTTGGTTTGAGAATTTCTCTGAATCGTTTTGTTTTGCCTTTTATGGACATTAAAAATAACCAGAAGAAAGTAATCACTATAAGAAATACTGAAGACAGCATATCTCCAAAGAAAATAATAATAAAAATGGAATAAAACAGGAATATAATCAATAATAAAAGTAAATACCTGTTGATGAGGTCCTGATAGCTACGGTCATAATCATCATCTACTATCTCTTCCTCATTATTGACGAGTTTATAGAAAAATTTATAAATCATTTTGTTGTTTTTTTATGTGTTTTTATACAAAAAACCCAAGTTGGGATTCGTACACTGAATATATAAATTTTTCAATATTAACAGCTTTTCATCAGGATAAAAACCCACAAGAAAAGATATCTGTATGCCATTTTATGCGTTAAAAATTATGATTTGTGTTTTGCCGTTACAATACTACCCTTAACATCAGATCATTAATCAAAATGATTAGTGATAAAAATCAACATAAAAACCTACAATACTTTCATGAAATCATCATAGGCTTATTGTTTCTTCAGGCTGCAAATTTATCGATCCAGACAAAACAAACTTAATCTGAAACTACTCAATATTACGCATGCGTAATTAAACTCAGAGAATTTATTACTCATTGTTTAATAAAAAAGAGAGCCCTCTGACTCTCTTTTTATTTTATCATTAAAATTTTAATTTTAATCCTTCAATTTAGCGATAACATCTAAACCTCCTTTAGTAATATCTCCGATCTTACAGACAATTTCAGTATCCAACGGCAGAAACACATCCATTCTCGATCCGAATTTGATAAATCCGAACTCATGTCCGGCTTTTGCCTGATCTCCTTCATTACAGTAGAATACGATTCTTCTTGCCACATATCCTGCAATCTGTCTGAAAACAACTTTATGATTGGTGAAAGTTTCCACCACTACCGTTGTTCTTTCATTTTCTGTAGAGGACTTTTCATGCCACGCTACAAGATATTTACCTGGGTGGTATTTTTTATAGATCACTTTTCCTGAAACCGGATATCTGCAGATATGCACATTCAGCGGAGACATGAAGATAGAAACCTGGATCGCCTTTCCTTTCAGGAACTCTCCTTCTTCCACTTCTTTGATCATTACCACCTTTCCGTCAACCGGAGCGATCACATTTTCTTTGTGATCAAGAATAGTACGGTCCGGAACTCTGAAAAACCAGAATATAAGACAATAAACAACCAATAAAGGCATAATGATCATTAAGGACCATATTTTAAGGAAATAGATCGCTAACGCACCCAATATGATAAAAAGAATGGTTGCTACGGTAATTGTTCCTTTTGATTCTCTATGTAATTTCATGAGACTAAATAAATTTTTCTAAAATAAAGTACAAATATACGACAGGAACACAGATAATAAAACTATCCAGCCTATCTAAAACTCCTCCGTGTCCCGGAATGATGTTTCCACTGTCTTTCACACCGAAATTTCTTTTCAGCTGACTCTCTACAAGATCTCCCAGCGGAGCAAAAGCCGCAACAAGGAATCCTACAAACATCCAGTTCCCTCTCAACTCGGGCTGATAATGCTCTATAAAGTAAGATAAAACCAACGTAAGAACAACTCCTCCTATATATCCTTCCCAGGTTTTTTTAGGGGAAATTTTAGGAGCCATCTTATGCTTCCCAAAGAATTTACCTACCAGATAGGCAAAAGTATCACTACTCCATATCAGGATAAACAGGAAAAGAACTTCCAGAGAAAAGGTATCGTTATAGCTTGAAAATTTAGGCAGACCTAAAGCAAAGCTGAATGGTAATGCTACATAAATAACCGTAAAGATCAGTTTTCCGCTGTCAAAATACAGTTCATTCGGGTATTTGAATAAAGTAACCACGGCAATACCGATAAGGGCTAAAGCAAGAATCTCACTCAGCCTTAAATCAAAAAAGAAATCATGATTAAAATACCTTTTGGAAAAAATATAAAATATAAAAATGACAAGTGGATAGACTACCCATTTCTCATATCCTTTTCCGAACTTCATAATTTTTACGCACTCCCAGGTTCCTACTACCAGTAGCAGACTCATTAATGCATGGTAAAGATACTGCTGTTTGATAAGGCCCGGTGCAATGCTGTTGATCAGTTGTGCGCCCAACGGCGTTGAACAAAGAATGATGATAGCTACATAGACTATCCCTGAAATGGTTCTTTGAATGAGGTTTTTGTCCAAAATTTAAAATTTAGAAGTGGGTGCTTTAATCTTCAAGCAGCAATAAAAACAGTTTTGTATTGGCGTTGGAAGAACTGTCCATTTTAGACTGGCTTCCACTGATAGAAGTAAGGTTCTTTATATTTCCGTTTCTTTTTATTTTCCCCATGGCATCATTCAGATTGTTTACAATCTGAGAAACATTGGCAATGATGATAATTCTATCCGGTAGCCTTGAAGAATGATAATGGAGAATATTGTTGTGTGAAAGCATGATCCTGCCATCATAGGCAATCAGATATTCACAGGTGATAAATGCTGCATCATTAGACGGCTGTAATTCTGAGGTATAAGGGCTCTTCACAACATTTAAAAAGTTCTGAAGTTCTTTATCCCAGCAGAAAAGATTGCCGATCCCTTCTATTTTGATAATTTGATTTAAAGTTTGTAGAGCTTCCGCTTCATCTGCACAATAATTAAAAAATCCTCCTGAATGCGTAAATAATTGCGCAAACTTATAGTCAAGATCCGCATTTTTCAGCGAATCCCCAAGCTTCTCCAGGCTCTGTTTTTCCTCTTCCTCAGGCTGGTTGGTAAGTTTGCTTACAATCCTCTTGAATAAATTCAACTTAATCTATTTTTAGTCAACTTTATACAAAAATAGAAAATAAATTACAATCGTGTCTAAAATATCTCCTTAAATATGAAAAAACCTGACAGTTTTGAAACTGTCAGGCTGTATTTATTCTCTTTTTTGAAGAATTTTAAAGCTGTGTAGGGCTTTCAGGCGCCTGTATTTCGCTATCTTCTTCTTTATCTCTGATCTGAGGAGTTTCCAATACTTCCGGCTGATCTTTTTCAGGAATTGTATTGGTAACCGGCTTTTCTGTCAATTCAGGATCCCAGGCTCTCTTTCCGAAAATGTCTTCTAAGTCTTCACGGAAGATCACTTCTTTTTCTAGAAGCTTATTCGCCAGAGCATCCAGTTTATCTTTGTTTTCTGCAAGAATTCTTAGTGCTCTTTCATACTGATTTTCGATGATCGATTTGATCTCTGCATCAATTTTCGTGGCAGTTTCTTCAGAATAAGGTTTTCCGAAAGAATATTCAGACTGGCCTGAGCTGTCATAGTAAGAAATATTACCAATATTCGGACTCAATCCGTAGATGGTCACCATTGCCTGCGCTCTCTTCGTTACCGTTTCCAGGTCAGAAAGTGCTCCTGTGGAAATATTGTTGAAGATCACCTGCTCAGCAGCTCTACCTCCCAATGTTGCACACATTTCATCCAGCATCTGCTCAGTAGTCGTAAGCTGTCTTTCTTCAGGAAGATACCACGCTGCGCCAAGTGAACGTCCTCTTGGAACGATTGTTACCTTTAAAAGCGGAGATGCATGCTCTACCAGCCATGAAATTGTTGCGTGACCAGCTTCGTGATATGCTACTCTTCTTTTTTCAGAAGGTTTGATTGCTTTATTTTTCTTCTCAAGACCTCCGATGATTCTGTCTACCGCATCAAGGAAATCCTGTTTGGTTACTGAAGTATGGTTATTTCTTGCTGCGATAAGTGCTGCCTCGTTACACACGTTGGCAATATCAGCTCCACTGAAACCAGGGGTTTGCTTAGCAAGGAATTCTCTGTCTACATTATCATCAAGCTTGATTTTCTTCAAATGAACATCAAAGATCTGTCTTCTTTCGTGAAGTTCCGGAAGGTCTACATAAATAGAACGGTCAAAACGTCCTGCTCTCATCAAAGCTTTATCAAGAATATCTGCTCTGTTGGTTGCAGCCATTACAATTACATTCGTATCTGTACCGAAACCATCCATCTCTGTAAGAAGCTGGTTCAATGTATTTTCTCTTTCGTCGTTTCCTCCAGAGAAATTATTCTTCCCTCTGGCACGTCCGATGGCATCAATCTCATCAATAAAGATGATCGCAGGAGATTTTGCTTTTGCCTGGGCAAAAAGGTCTCTTACTCTTGAAGCTCCTACTCCAACGAACATTTCTACGAAATCAGAACCTGAAAGTGAGAAGAAAGGAACTTTAGCTTCTCCTGCAACCGCTTTTGCCAATAAGGTTTTACCGGTTCCCGGAGGCCCTACCAATAGTACTCCCTTAGGAATCTTACCTCCCAGTTTCGTATATTTTTCAGAGTTTTTCAAGAAATCAACAACTTCCTGAACCTCCTCTTTGGCACCTTCCAATCCTGCAACATCTTTGAATGTTACCTGAATTCTTTCTTTTTCATCAAAAAGTTTGGCCTTGGATTTTCCGATAGAGAAGATTTGTCCGCCGGGACCTCCGCCACCACCCATCTTTCTGAAAAGAAGGAAGTAGAATAATCCTAAAATAGCGATCCAGATCAACGCAGATATCAGAATATCAGTGAAAGGGCTTTTACCTGTTCCGTAATCTTTAGCAGTTTTAATCGCCGGATTGGTAGCTTTTACCTGGTCAAATTTCTGAAGGAAAAGCTGAAGATCTCCGTATTTCACAGTAAAGTCTGCTTTAGGAGCCATATCCAGGGCTGAAAGAGGGTTATTATCTTTTGCGGTTTTGCTTACCATTGCTGCTTTTGCTTCTTTGGTAAGAAAAACATCCGCTTTCTCTATGTCTTTGTATATAATTATATTCTGGACTTTCCCCGCCTGCATTTCTCTAAAGAAACCATCTTCATCAATAGATTTTGCAGTATCTCCTCCTAAAAAATTGGAGCCAAAAAATAGCAAAAGAGCTATGATTACAATAGGAAAGAACCAGTTGAATCCTTTATTATTCATTTATACTTTTTAAAATTTTTATTATTCATTTTCAATTCTGGTAATGACTGCGTCACCCCAAAGTTCTTCTATATCGTAATACTCACGTACATCTTTCTGAAATATATGAACTACTACTGAAACATAGTCTACCAATACCCACATTGCATTTTCTGTTCCTTCAACGTGCCAAGGTCTGTCTTTCAGGTCATTTCTTACTTTCTTCTCTACACTTCCTGCCAATGCAGCCACCTGTGTATTTGAGTTTCCGCTACATATTACGAACGTTTCCGCTACTGAGTTTTCAATGTTTGAAAGATCGAAGATCATAATGTCTTCTCCTTTTACATCCTGAAGTGCTTCAACGATTTTATCTATTAATGCTTGTTTTTCTGCTGTTTTATTCATTAAAAAAATACTATAATCTGCAAATTTATTGTTTTTTCTTTACTTTAACCTTACTTTTACCCCCTTAATGTCTTAAAGTTTTCTTAAATGAGCCAACTCTTCTATCTAAAAGAATGTTCTTCTACTAATGACGAAATATCCAAGTTTTTACTTTACGAAAATTCAGATTTTATAGGATTGCATACTTTTAATCAAACTAAGGGCCGCGGTCAGTATGGAAATGTATGGACTCAGACTGCCGGAAAAAACCTGGCTTACACGCTGGCAGTGAATACCCAAAACATCCTGTGCTCCGACTTTATATTCAATTATTATACCGCAATTCTTGTCAGGGATTTCCTTGCCAATTTGGCTGATTCAGAGGTAAAGATCAAATGGCCGAATGATATTATTCTTAAAGGTAAAAAAATCGTCGGAATTTTAATAGAAAAGAAAAAAATTAATCAAAATAATTATTTTATCATCGGAACAGGAATCAATATCCTTCAGGAAAAATTTGATGCAATAACGAATGCAGGCTCGCTTTTAACGCAGACCGGAAAGCAGTTTGATATTGAAGATCTTAGTCTGGCATTCCATGATTTTTTATCAGAACAACTTAAAAATATTCCTTCTGACCAGGAAATCCTGGACAGATTCAATGAACATCTTTTCAGAAAAGATCAGATCTCAGTTTTTGAAATTGAGAAAGAGCGACAAAATGGCATCATTAGACATGCAGACCCGGCAGGTGAACTCTGGATAGAACTGGAAAAAGACGGGATGCGTAATTTTTATCACAAAGAAGTAAAACTGCTTTACTGATTGGCTCTTTTGATATAAAGATAAAGGGTCAACGGCAGGAATACCAGGTTAGGCAGCCACATTGCCAGCGCCGGAGACAGACTTTTATTCTCTGAAACCACTTTTAAAGCCTCAAATGAAAAGACGAAAATAAAGGCCATTGAAATCCCTATCGCCAGGTTGATTCCCAATCCTCCCCTTTTCTTCTGGGAAGACAGAGAAAGTGCCAGGAAAGTAAGAATGATAATGGAAACAGGCATTGAAGTTCTCTGATGAAGTTCATTCAGGTAAGAATTCAGGTTACTGTTCCCTCTTTCTTTTTCTCTTTCTATGAATTTTAAGAGTTCCGGTGTTGTTTTATTCTGTCCTAAAAGCTCGTTAGGGAAAAGTTCTTCCGGCGAATGGCCATAGTTTTTCCTTAGCTCGATTCCGTTATTAAGTTTTTCAGAATTGTCTTTATTGATCGTTTTTTCGAAATAATTATTTAAAACAAACTGTTTTTTTTCTTTATCCCAATATACGTCACTCGCTTTCAGCTCATAAACCATCTTATGCTCTTTATCAAACTTCTGATACACAAAGCTGGAGCCTCTTTTTTCTCTTTTATTCCAGGAGTCTACGAAGATGTATTCCGTTTTGCTCAGCTGTGAAGATGCCGGGGCAGTTCCCAGGATCTTTTCTTTATTGGCAGCATTGTAGGTATAAGCTTCGAGTTCATTTTTCTTGATATTGGCCCATGGAAGCACCATATGATACACCATAAGGGAGATCAGGGCGATCAGGATCGAGGTATACAGATAAGGTTTGGAAAACCTGTGAAAGCTTGCTCCACTACTGATAATGGCTACGATTTCGGTATTGTTTGCCATACGTGATGTAAAGTAGATCACCGAAATAAACACGAGTATGGAAAGGAACGTCACCACAAGATTAATGATCCAGAAAGGATAAAAATGAATCAGGAAGTACACCAGATCCAGTTTAGGATCAATTGCCTTCGCATTTTCTATCCTTGGTATCTTTTGCTGAACATCAATAACAAGCACCACTATAGACAAGAGTACCAGCATGAAACTGAAAGTTCCAAGGTACTTTTTAATGATATATCTGTCTACAATTTTAAGCATAATTCTTTTACAGCCTTTGTCTTAGAACCGGTACTACAGAATTTTTCCATTCATAGAAATCCCCTGCAAGGATGTGTTCTCTGGCCACTTTTACCAGATCAAGGTAGAATGCCAGGTTATGAATTGAAGCAATCTGCTTTGCCAGATATTCTTTTGATACGAACAGGTGACGAAGATACGCTTTTGAATATTCACGGTCTACAAAACTGGTTCCGAATTCATCCAAAGGCGAGAAGTCACGCTTCCATTTTTCATTTTTAAGGTTCATTACCCCCTGCCATGTGAAAAGCATAGCGTTTCTGGCATTTCTTGTTGGCATTACACAATCCATCATATCAATTCCCAATCCGATAGATTCAAGAATATTCCATGGAGTACCTACTCCCATCAGGTATCTTGGTTTTTCTTTCGGAAGGATATCAGTCACTTCGTCAGTGATTCTGTACATTTCTTCTTCAGGTTCTCCAACGGAAAGTCCTCCGATGGCATTTCCCTCAGCGCCTGCTTCAGAAATAACTTCAGCAGAGATTTTTCTTAAATCTGAATAGGTAGATCCCTGAACGATCGGGAAAAGTCTTTGCTTGTGACCGTATAATTCAGGATTATCATTCGTCCAGTCAATACATCTTTTCAGCCAGCGGTGGGTAAGCTCCATAGATGATTTTGCCTGGTTGTAGTCACATGGATAAGGAGTACATTCATCAAAAGCCATAAAAATGTCTGCTCCGATCTGTCTCTGGATCTCCATTGATCTTTCCGGAGAAAACATATGATAGCTTCCGTCAATATGAGATTTGAATCTGGCTCCTTCTTCAGTCATTTTTCTGTTGCTTGCCAGAGAAAACACCTGAAAACCTCCTGAATCGGTAAGAATAGGAAGATCCCAGTTCATGAATTTGTGTAGTCCGCCTGCGTCCTGCATGGTTTCCATACCGGGACGAAGGTAAAGGTGATAGGTATTTCCCAGAATAATCTGGGCTTTAATGTCTTCTTTTAATTCTCTCTGATGCACTGTTTTCACACTTGCAACAGTTCCCACAGGCATAAAAATGGGAGTCTGAATTTTCCCGTGGTCTGTGGTAATTTCCCCTGCTCTTGCTTTTCCTTCAGAGGTTTTTTCTATATTAAAAAATTTCATCTGTATACTTTATTTATTCACTGTATCACCAGTGATCTTTTCCGGAACGGAATTTAGCTTATGTCTATCTCACCATAGTTGGTGAAGCTCCGTTCTGCTTGATTTTATCTTTTACGTACTTATCTGCTTTGGGATCTTTTTTCAGCAATATTTCCTGTGCATCATTGGCAATCCCATCCATTTCCTCTTTTATCACATAATATTTGAAGCTTTCGGTAAAGTCTTCAGGTTTTACATTGTGAGATTTGAGAACAAATCTTGTGCCCGCCTCCAGATTTTTATCCTGATACATAAAAACAGCCTGGTCATTGATCGCAAGATCGGCAATAATCTCAGCCATCGTATCTTTTGCAACAAGGTTTTTAGGCTTATCAATATAATCGCTGCACGAAAACAGTCCCAGTAAAACGAAAATGAAGATCAGTTTTTTCATAATCATAATCTGTTGATGATGGATTTCCATTTTAAATTTAAAACACCAAACACTGCTTCATGAATAATCCCTCCATTCATTTTGCTTTCCCCTAATATTCTGTTGGTAAATATAATAGGTACTTCTACCACTCTGAAGCCTTTTTTATAGGCCCTGAATTTCATTTCTATCTGGAATCCGTAGCCTTTCAGTTTTACATTATCCAAACCGATCTCTTCCAGTACTTTTCTTGAAAAGCAGACAAATCCTGCGGTAGTATCGTGAATAGGAAGTCCCAAAACGAATCTTACGTATTTGGAAGCAAAATAAGACAGCAATACTCTACCCATTGGCCAGTTGACCACATTTACTCCTTTTGAATATCTTGAACCGATTGCCATATCAGCATTCAGGCAGGCTTCAAAAAGTTTGGGTAAATCATTCGGGTTATGGGAAAAATCGGCATCCATTTCAAAAATGTAATCGTATTTATTTTCGATCGCCCATTTGAATCCATGAATATAGGCTTTTCCTAAACCATCTTTGGTATGTCTTACTGACAGATGCAGATAATGCGGATATTTCTTCTGCAACTCCTTTACGAGCCCTGCGGTACCATCCGGAGAAGAATCATCCACTACCAGGATGTGAAAGTCATCTTCCAATGCAAAAACCGCGGAAATAATATTTTCAATATTTTCCTTTTCGTTATAGGTCGGGATGATGACGAGTTTTTTCATTTCAGTTTGCAAAGATAGTTTATTTAACCTTTTTATTTTATACAAAATAATCTATAATTTTGCAAAAATATTTTTCAGGGATTAAGTGAATGATGCAGAAACTTTTATCAAAGAAGCAGGATCATTTGCAAAATCACTGAAAAAGTATATTAAAGTATAATTTTCACGGATCAGCCCATAAAAACTAGGCCGGTTTGTGGTTTTTGAAGCTGAATAAGAAATAAAAAATAAAATTTTGCCGTCATTACCAAACTACATCAATCATGTAAGAATACCTGAGAACAATGACTGGGTAATCTTTATACTCGTAGGCTGTATATTTTTATATGTTTTTATGATGAACATTATAGAAAGGGATGCCAGTCTGAAAGATTTTCTGCTTCAGAAATATTTTGATGCGAGCAACAACCTTCCAAGCTGGATCATCACCTCCTGTGTGACAACACTTACTTTATCTGTCCTGATCTCACAATACATTCCTGTGGTCCCTAAATATATTGCAGATCTGCAGCTTTTCGGGTATCAGCTGAATAAATTCGGGTATACTTTGCTGGCGGTGCTGTTTTTTTATTTAACAAGATCTACATTAGGATTTTTATTTTATCAAAGTATAGGGGATGGAAAAAAATGGTCTATTTTTTATTTCACCTCCACCAAATTTTATTTTATCCTGTCTTTTTTACTGATAATTTTGTGTGTAACCCATTATTACTTCCCTATAGACAGAAATAAAATGTTTTTGTATTACTTCTGCTTCTTTGCTTTTGTGTTCATTTTCAAAGTATTTTTCTATTTATTTCACAAGAACAAGATTCTTCCGGAGAAATGGTATTATAAATTTTTGTATATTTGCACCCTCCAAATCGCACCATTATTATTGCTTTGGAAGCTGTTATTTTTTTAATAAATGTCAATGATGAGAATAAAGTCTATATTGGTTTCTCAACCAGCGCCTAGTGAGTCTTCTCCATATCTGGATATAGCGAAGAAGGAAAAAATAAAGATTGATTTCCGTCCATTTATCCACGTCGAAGGGGTTGACAATAAAGAGCTCAGAACGCAGAAGATAGATCTGACGCAGTATACCGGTATTATTTTTACCAGTAAGAATGCGATTGACCATTACTTCAGACTTGCAGAGGAACTGCGTTTTTCAGTTCCGGATACAATGAGATACATCTGCCAGTCGGAAGCAATTGCCAACTATCTTCAAAAGCATATTGTTTACAGAAAAAGAAAAATCAGCTTTGGGGAGAAAAACTTCTCAGACCTGCTTCCTCTTTTCAAAAAATTCCCAGCTGAAAAATATCTGCTGCCATCATCAGATGTTTTAAGTCCGGATATTGTAAAAACTTTAGATGCGGCGAATGTAGAATGGACAAGAGCAATCATGTACCGTACGGTATGCAGTGATCTTACTGATATCAATATTAAAGATTATGATATGCTGATTTTCTTCAGCCCGCAAGGAATCAAATCCCTGCAGCAGAACTTCCCGGATTTCAAGCAGGACGAAACAAAGATCGGCGTTTTCGGAAACACCACTCTGGCAGCTGCCGAAGAAGCAGGATTAAAAGTAGATTTAATGGCCCCTACGAAGGAAACCCCTTCTATGACAATGGCTCTTGAAAAATATATTAAGGCTCTTCATAAATAGTCTTTAATTTCAATATTAAAATTCAACCATCTTTTCAATTGAAAAGGTGGTTTTTTTATATCAGAATGGTTTAAATAATCTTTTAAAAACTAAAAATCAAACAGTTGTAAATTACAATTTTATCCCGCAGAAGAGATTTTTTATTATATTTAGAAAATTTTTAACCATGAAAAAACTACTATCCTGTTTATTTTTTTTAACAGTGGCATTGATCAATGCACAAAACGATGACTGTACAGGAGCAACCTCCCTGTCTGTAGGAACAGATTTTGCATCGGGAGTCATCACCGCAACCAATGTAGGTGCAACTACCGGAGGTTCTACCCCTTCCTGTGACCAGAATGCCACAGACAATGTATGGTTTACAGCTGTAGTGCCACAAAGCGGGAATCTTACAATCAAACTGAAAGAGATTACCGGATCAGCATTTGATGATCCTATCATTACCGTATACAGCGGAACCTGTGCTTCTTTAAATGAAATCAAATGTAATGATTATGGTTTTACACCCACAGTCTTGACCGGACTGACTCCGGGTGAAACTCTTTACCTAAGTGTATGGAAATATGATTCATTAACAGGTTCGGGAGAGTTTCAGATTTCAGCTTATGACCCCATCCCACCCGCCAATGATGAGTGCTCAGGGGCAATTTCTTTAACGGTAGGAACGGATTTTAATTCAGGAGCTATTACCACTAATAATGACAGTGCTACAACGGGCAGCTCTACTCCTTCCTGCGATCCTGAAGCCATAGATAATGTATGGTTCAAAGCCGTGATTCCACAAAGCGGAAACTTAACCATTAAACTGAAAGAAATTTCCGGATCTGCATTTTACAGTCCTGTGGTAAGTGTGTATAGTGGAACCTGTACTTCTTTAAATGAAATCACCTGCAATGATTACGGTTTTTCACCAACAGTCCTTACCGGACAGACTCCGGGTGAAACCGTTTACATCAGTGTATGGAAATATGATTCGTATTCCGATAGCGGAGAATTCCAGATTGCTGCTTATGATCCTATCCCGCCGGCCCATGATGAATGTTCAGGAGCAATTGCCTTAACCGTAGGAACGGATTTTAATTCTGGTGCCATTACAACCAGTAATGATGAAGCTACCAGCGATAATTCTACCCCTTCGTGCGATCCTGAGGCCATAGATAATGTATGGTTCAAAGCAGTGGTTCCACAAAGCGGAAATTTAACTATTAAACTGAAAGAAGTTTTCGGATCCTCATTTTACGATGCCGCAGTTGCCGTTTACAGCGGTACCTGCAATTCTTTAACTGAAGTTACCTGCAATGATTACGGTTTTTCATCAACAGCATTAACCGGACTGACTCCGGGTGAAACTCTTTACATCAGTGTATGGAAATATGATTCATATGCCAGTTCAGGAGAATTCCAGATTTCAGCTTATGATCCTATCCCACCGGTAAATAATGAGTGCTCAGGAGCTACTCCTTTAACGGTTGGAGGAGATTTCAATTCCGGAGCTATTACATCCGGTAATGACGAAGCTACTACTGACAGTTCTGCACCTTCATGTAATTCAACTGCAATCAACAATGTATGGTTTACTGTAACTGTACCACCAAGCGGAAATCTTAAAATTGAAACCAAAAATGTTTCCGGATCAGAATTTAATGACAGTGTAATTACTGCATACAGCGGAACATGTGGTTCATTAGCTGAGCTTGCCTGTGACGAAGACAGCGGCCAGGGGTATTTCTCATTACTGTCTTTAACAGGGCAAACTCCAGGTGAAACTCTGTATGTAAGTGTATGGAAGTACAGTAGCTTTACAGACAGCGGTACATTCCGTATTTCTGCATATGATGAAAATTTACTTTCCACTCATGAAGTCACTGACAGCAAAAAGAAGATCATGGTATCTCCTAATCCTTTCAGCGAGCTACTTACAATCTCCGATATTTCTGACGTAAAAACTGTTTCTGTTACAGATACGACCGGAAGAATGATCAAAACGATTGAAAAACCTTCTTCTTCAATTGATCTGAGAGATTTAAAAGAAGGACTTTATTTTGTTACTTTAAAAATGAAAGACGGAAGTACAAAAACAATTAAAACCATAAAAAAATAACCCGTCATCCAATATTAGTAAAAAGGCTATCAAAAGTTTGATAGCCTTTCTTTATATTTGAACAAGAATTAACATTGAATGCAACGTCTCTGCAAAAAGCACATAAGACGTCAAAAATTAAATAGAGATGAAAGCTCCACAGGCAAAAAAAATAGAAAAAATATTAGAAACTCACGGCGACAGAAGAATTGACAATTACTTCTGGCTCAATGAAAGAGAAAATCCCGAAGTCGTCCAATATCTTGAGGAAGAAAATGCTTACGAAGAATTCATCATGAAAGATACAGAAGCTCTCCAGGAAGAACTTTTTGAAGAAATGAAGGCCCGTTATAAAAAAGATGACGAATCTCTGCCTTATATTTTTAATGACTACTGGTACATCGTAAGATATGAAGAGGGAAAAGAATATCCAATCTTCTGCAGAAAACATAAAAGTCTTGATAACCCGGAAGAGATCATTCTTGATGTGAATATTTTAGCTGAAGGTGAAAGCTTCTTTGAAGTAGGAAGTGTTGCGGTAAGCCCAAACAATGAACTCACCTCTTTTTCTTCTGATAATGTAGGACGGAGAATTTATACTTTAAATTTTAAAAATCTAAAGACCGGAGAAATATTGCCGGACACCATTCCGAATACTACAGGAAAAGCTGTGTGGGCCAATGATAACCAGCATATTTTCTACATCAGAAAAGATAAAAGCCTTCGTGCGTTCCAGGTATACAGACACCAATTAGGTACTGATTCTTCGGAAGATGTCCTGATCTTCCATGAAGAGGATGAAACATTTGATGTCAATGTTTTTAAAACAAAATCCTTAGAATACATTTTTATTGCCAGTTCAAGCACGATTTCCGATGAGCACCGTTTTATTCCTTCTGACAATGTTTTTGCAGACTGGACAGTAATACAGCCAAGAATAGATGATCTTGAATACTCCGTAGAACATTATGAAGATGAGTTTTACATCATTACCAATGCTGATGATGCTATCAATTTTAAGATTGTAAAAACAAAGATTGACAACTGCGGTATGGAAAACTGGGTGGATGTCATCCCTCACCGTACAGAAGTTCTACTGGAAGGTTTTGAGATTTTCAAAGACTATCTGGTCCTTGAAGAAAGAGAAAGAGGTTTACTTCAGATCAAAATTATTGATGAGAAAACCCAGGAATCCCACTACCTTCCTTTTTCTGATCCTACCTATACAGCTTATATAGGAATCAACCTTGAATTTGACACTGAAGTTTTGCGCTACGGCTATACTTCGCTTACACAGCCAAGTTCCACATACGAATACAATATGAAGGAAAAAACAACAATCCTTCTGAAGCAACAGGAAGTTTTAGGCGGAAAGTTCTTCCCTGAAAATTATATTTCCGAAAGAGTATGGGCCGATTCCAGAGATGGGGAAACAAAAATCCCGATTTCACTGGTCTATCATAAAGACACCAAAAAATCTGCTGATACACCGCTTCTTCTCTATGGATATGGAAGCTACGGCCATACGGTAGATGCCAGTTTTTCAAATGTAAGATTATCTATTCTTGACCGGGGGTTCATCTATGCCATTGCCCACATCCGGGGGGGAGAATATCTGGGAAGAGAATGGTATGAAGACGGAAAAATGCTGTTTAAGAAAAATACGTTCTTTGATTTTATCGATGCCGGAAAATATTTAATACAGGAAAATTATACTTCATCCCAACATATGTATGCTATGGGTGGAAGCGCAGGCGGCCTTCTTGTAGGCGCTGTTGTGAATTATGAGCCACAACTTTTCCACGGAATTGTAGCCCAGGTTCCATTTGTAGATGTAGTTACTACCATGCTGGATGACACCATTCCTTTAACGACCGGGGAATATGACGAATGGGGAAATCCAAATGATGAAGAATATTATCATTACATGAAAGAGTATTCTCCATATGATAATGTAGAAGCCAAAGACTACCCCCACATGCTAATCACTACAGGATTCCACGATTCTCAGGTACAGTACTGGGAGCCGGCCAAATGGACTGCAAAACTAAGGGAACTGAAAACAGATGACAATATTTTAGTTTTTAAAACAGATATGAGCTCCGGACACGGAGGGGCCAGCGGAAGATTTGAATCTCTGAAAGAAGATGCGCTGGAATATGCGTTTCTTTTAAAGATAAATGAATAAAGAAAAACGAAGTGACGAATTCAAACGTTCACAAAATCAATTATAAATATCACTTATCAATCATATGAACGAGTCCGAATATTGGAAAAAAATAGAACAGTTCTTTGAAGACAACTTCCAGACTGAAAAGAACCCTCCTATTGAAACGCTTTTATTTTTAATAGGATTACAGGAACTGGGAAGCGGCCAGCAGAAATATACGAAAGACGATAAAGTAAACCTGATTCATATTGCAGTTTGCAGACTGCTGGAGCCTTTTGGATATTACAAGTTTACCCATTATGAAGACGGATGGCCACAGTTTGAAAAATTGGAGGAACTTCCGGAATTAAGGCCTAATGAGCAGTCTTTGCTGATGAAAAAGGCAATTATTCAGTATTTTCAGGAGGAAGAACTGATTTAATTTTTAAATATCCCTGTTTGAAAATTTGACAATGAAATACTTGAAAAATTATCAAAAACCAAAATAAAAAAGAACATTTCTTTGATACAATAGAGATAAGCTCGGGTTTATCTCTATTTTTTTAAACACAAACTAATTGTTAATTAAAATTTTAATTAAAAAATCAAACTATGATTAAAATTTTAAATCAATTCATTCCCAAAGCATTATCAATTTATTCAATACAATACATACAATATTTTTCATTTTGATTGGCACATACCACATTAGATTTGTATTTTAGTCACACACAGACCACATTCTTTTGACCTGCTGCCAGAGTCAATTTCCCTCAGAATATTTTGGTCATTTTCTTACGGTTTATCGGATAGCGATAGACCCCGGACAAAACGACACAACAAATGATAAACCCGTTCATCTTACGAACCGGGAAGGATAAGAATTTGCATAAAACAGAACACAAAAACCAAAGCAGAAAAAACTATGTATTTCGAAAAAGAATATTCTTCTGGATAAACAGATTAAAATTTAAATAGAAATCAGACCATGAAAAAAATCAACACTTCATTGATGTTGCTCATTGTTAATTTGGCTTTTTCACAAGTAGGTATTTCGAAAAATCAGACCGTCGGAATCCACAGCAAAGCCGTTTTACAGATTGATGGAAAACACGAAGGAAAAAGTTACGGAATGATGCTTCCTGAAGTATCCTCACCGGAACATCTTCCATTGTACAATTCATCCGCAGACCCTGGAATGGCGGGATTGATAATGTATGAAAAGACACACGCCACCTTCTACTCCTACGACGGGTCACAATGGAATAATGCGCCTACAGCTGTCGATTTTAAGATGAAGCAGAGCAGGTTTTTGTCTAATGCAGGTGAGGAATCAAGCGTAACCTGCGTTCTTCTTGGATGCGGGAGGCATACAGGAATTGGCTTCAGTGCACCTGTAGATGGTTCACAATCTTACAATAATCTTAATATCTCAAGAGAAACAGCTGTAATCCCGGGAGGCGGACTTTACGGAGATCAAAATTATGATAATGCCAGGTTCGTAATCAATGAGCCGGGCGTTTATGATATCTACATGAATATTCCTTCAAAAACCGGCGGAGCCGTCTCATTGACCAGCGGACCACAGTATCAGCTAAGAGCCTATCTGAAACAGGCCAACGGAAGCTATAGTGAAGTAAAGCTTACCACGTTCTTCCCTGATTATTACGGCATCCTGGGAATTGGAGGGGATACCAATACTGCAGCATTTACGAGCACAAGGATTCGTCTGAACCCGGGAGATTATATTGTTCCAAGAATACACTCTCCTATTGCAACCGTATCCGTAGTTGTTGCTTTAACGGCTGCTTCTGATGCCAATATTGCCAAATACTATCCACGAGAAATAATGTTTACCAAAGTAAGTGATTAAGATGATAAAAAAAACAATCCTGCTCAGCCTTTTCATTTCAACAACAGCCGGAAGTCTGGGATATGCTCAAGTAAAAATCGGTAACAATCCTGAAACAGTGCATCCAAGAGCTGTTTTGCAGGTAGAACACAATACGAAGGGAATCATGCTTCCTGTAGTAGAAGATCATACAGAGCTTCCCAATTACAATGCTGCTCATCCGGATCTTTATGAGAACAAGCCGGAAGACAACGGGCTTATCTTTTACAGCAAAGAATTAAAGGATGTTGTGAAATATGATGGTTACCGATGGATTTCTGCTACAGAAAAAAGTATTAAGAATTATAAGAACCTGAGTATTCTGGGATCCAGTACGGCAGATCAGTCTGTAGCCAATGTATTGGGAATTACAGGACGCCCAACCCTTTTATTTAATGTTTTAAATGATATAGACCGAAATAATGTAAATAATTTAGGCGTCACAGTAAATGCTAATGGAGAGATTACCATTCCGGCAGACGGATTCTACAGAATCAATCCTTCTGTAAAAACAAGCAGCGCAGGAGGTCTTTCTGTAGGAAATGCCGCCACTATTATTTCACTACAGGCTCTTTACGCCAATGCCGCAGGAGACGGATGGCAAAAAATCCATGAAAATAGTTTCCTGTTATCCGGATTGCTTGTAACAGCCGGAAGTGCCAACTCTGTGAACAGTTTTTCCACAACCAAATATCTTCACGCTGGAGATCAGATCCGTTTACGGGGAGGAATTCAGGCCGATACCGGATTAAATGTCGGAACCGGAGTCAATTTTAAAATGAACGATAAGGATACCTTTTTATATATAGAAAAACTGAACTGACATGAGAAAAAAAATATACATTGCAACACTTTTGCTTACGGCCACAACGGCATTTTCGCAGGTCATTGTAGGAAGCAGCGTCAATCCCAGCCCCAACTCTATGCTCAGCGTTGTCAACAAAGAAGACAATGCTGCCGGGTCTAAGGGGATGATGATCCCAACGGTAAACAATGAAACTGAACTACCTCTATACGATGCGTCCCAACCCGACCATTTTCAAAATGATTCAAGTATGCAGGGAATGATTTTATATAGAAAAGATATCAAAAGAGTAGTCGTTTATGATGGTGAAAAATGGAAACCAACTTTCTATGAAAGCGGAGGAAGAACTACCCGTGTCAGCATGAATCCTTTAACTCCCGAATCGGAATTTCCAAGTGTAACCTGCGTATTGATCGGCTGTGGAGAAAAAGATGTCCCTTTCGGAACCTATGACAGTTTACAGGATGGAGACCAACTTGGCATTCTTGATCCGCAGGGAACCGTGAATACCAATTTTAATAATTTCACTTTTAAAGAATCAGGGTTTTACAAAGTACTGATCAGCTTGAAAGTGAAAACTTCAGGAATACACGTAAGCCCACCTACAATTTCTTTCCGGGCATTAAAAAATGGTAATGTTCTTGCAAGAAATGACGTTCCTTTAAATGAAGCGATCTTA
Source organism: Chryseobacterium sp. 22458 (assembly GCF_052044975.1). NCBI lineage: Bacteria > Pseudomonadati > Bacteroidota > Flavobacteriia > Flavobacteriales > Weeksellaceae > Chryseobacterium > Chryseobacterium sp. 22458. The sequence goes on from NZ_JBQEOA010000003.1 coordinate 318,992, forward strand.
ATTACAGCCGGTGCCAACAGAGTCGGAACCATGGAATTCCTTTCTATGTTTGACAAAGGAGATCAGCTAAAGGTTCAGATTTCGGGAGGAGTTTCTATCCTGACCGTGGCTGATGCTTATAAAATTGTTCCTACAGACGGAACTTTTATCAGCATAGAAAAGCTATAAGCAACTGAAACCCGGATCTTCTGCAAAAGATCCGGGTTTATTTATGCATTTCATACATCATCACTTTCACTTAAACTTTTACCCTTTCAGGCCGGCAAGAATCTCCTCAAGCTGATTCAACCCCATAGAAAAGCCTCCTTCAAATCCCATATCCATCATTTTTTTCATAATTTCCTGGGACGGATAATGAATATTAACGGTTACTTTTGTTCCCTCTTCCACTCCGGTAAAACCGAACAGCCAATTAGACTGCGGTGCCCCTTCGTCCACATGTCCATTTTCATCACAGAAAGCACTCATCCAGTCGAAACTTCTGTGTTCAAGAATCTCACCATATCTGGAGCGGGAGTAACCTGCCTTTTCCCCATTAGGCCCTATCATCGTATACAGCCACATTCCGCCTTCGCTGAAATCGTGTTTCAGGGTTTCACACCTCCAGGGTTTAGGCCCCCACCACTGGTCCAGTAATTCAGACTGGGAAAAATACTTCCATACTGTTGAAACATCAGCATCATAAATTTTCATGACGTATACGCTGTTCGAGTCAAAATCTTTGTTGAAAATGATATTAGATTCCATAAAAAATTATTTTTAATAAAGTTAAGTGTTTATTTTATTCACAGGACTTTTCATATGACAAGTAAATGATAATTCATAAATAATTGTTAAAAAACACTCTTTTAAGAAAAAAAAAACAATTTTTTGGCTCGTTTTTTGTTTAGGTAGTCTTAAAACAATTAATTTTAACATTCATTTTTCCAAAACATATATAATTAGATAATGAATAACAAATTCATCCCAATAATTTCAGTGTTTATGACAATCTCACTGATTGTCTTTGTGACGCTCCAATTTTATTGGTTGAAAGGCTATTACGGGGTACTTGAACAGGATTTTTCGAATAAAGTTTATGCGGTTTTGGAAAGTACTTCAAAAAGTATTGAAGAAATTGAAGCTGATAAATACCTCAATCAGGATTACAAAGATTTCAGAAAAAATATTCTCGCCAACAACAAACAACCTTCTCTGACCACCATTCAGCAGGTAGAAGACTCAGGAACCCAGAGACAGATTATTTATTCTAAAAATATTATTGAAAAAACCCAGCTCCCGATTTCAAAAAAAGGAGATTCTATAAAGCTTACCACGCTATATACCGATGAAGCAGCCTACAAGGTAAAAAGAGATACCACCAACCGTGAACTTCTTACCTCGGATATCAATCAGGATATCGAAACAGGTGATTACTCGATGAAAGAGTTTGTGAAAGTATATGGAAACAATCTTCCTATCACCAAAAGGGTAGATCCCAAAACACTTGACTCCGTCATTGCAAAAGAACTGAAAATAAGAGGGATCACTGCAAAATTCGGATACGGAGTTATTGATAAAAACAGCAAGCTTACCAGCATCGCCAATAAAGCCTACAAAGAAAAAAAAGACAGCAATACCTACAGCTATCCTCTTTTTACCGATAAAAAAAATACATTGTACAGCCTTGCCCTGGTTTTCCCTAAAAAGGAATATTCTCTGGCAATGAACAACTGGCCGATGCTATTAGGTACATTCCTTTCCCTTTTGACCATTCTGGGGATTTATATCATTTCCATCAATTATATGATGCGGCAGAAGAAGCTGGCAGAAGTGAAGACGGATTTCATCAACAATATGTCTCATGAATTCAAAACACCTCTGGCAACCATTTCAGTGGCAACGGATTCTTTAGCAAATGATAAAATTGCCACCAATCCGGATAAGGTAAAGTATTATTCTGAGCTGATCAAACAGGAAAACCTAAGAATGAAAAAACAGGTGGAAAACGTTCTTAATATGTCTAAACTTGAAAGGAATGAAGTGGAACTGTTCTTAAAAGAAACCAATGTAAGGGAGCTGATCAAAAAAACTACAGAGTCATTCAACCTGATTGTAGGACAGCGAAACGGAACGCTTACACAGAAATTTAATGCCACTCATTATAATTTTAAAATAGACGAATTCCATATCTCGAATATGCTGGTCAATTTACTGGACAATGCCAACAAGTATTCTCCTGAAGCTCCGGAAATTCACGTGGAAACAAGAAATGAAGGCCACTGGTATGTGATTGAGATTTCTGATAAAGGAATGGGAATGGAAACCCAGAATAAGACCAAAATTTTCGAGAAATTCTTCAGAGAAGAAACCGGAAATATTCATAACGTAAAAGGACAGGGATTGGGTCTCTCTTACGTAAAAAAGATTGTAGAACTGCACAAAGGACAGATCATTGTAGACTCTCATAAAGGAAAAGGAAGCACGTTTACAATCAAGCTGCCGATGAGCTAAAAAAAGAAACCAAATAACAAATATAGAAGATAGAGTGAAGGAGTTCATTCTTAATGTTAATTATTAATTAGAAAAGTTATGAGCAACAGAATATTATTAGTAGAGGACGATCAGAGTTTCGGGGCGGTGCTTAAAGATTATTTGACGATCAATAATTTTGAAGTAACCCTTGCCACTGACGGGGAGCAGGGATTGAAAGAATTTACAGAAAATGAATTCGATATCTGCATATTTGACGTAATGATGCCTAAAAAAGACGGATTTTCATTAGCCGAAGACGTAAAGAAAATTGATAAAAATACACCTATCATTTTCCTTACTGCAAGAAACATGAGAGAAGATATTCTGAAAGGATATCAGCTGGGTGCTGATGATTATATCACGAAACCTTTTGATACCGAGCTTCTTTTATATAAAATCAAAGCGATTCTTCAGAGAAGTTCTACCCTGGAAAACGAGGAACAGGAACAGTTCAAGATCAGCAATATCTTCTTTGATTCTATGCTGAGACAGCTGAAAGTAGGTGACAAAGAATACAAACTTTCTCCTAAGGAAAATGAATTATTGAAGCTTCTTTGCATCCACAGAAATGATTTCATGCCGAGAGATCTTGCTTTGAGAAAGATCTGGAAAAAAGAAAATTACTTTACGGCAAGAAGTATGGACGTTTATATTGCAAAACTTCGTAAATTACTTAAAGATGACGAAGGATTGGAAATTATCAACGTTCACGGAGAAGGATTCAGACTTTTGGTAAAAAATTAATCCGAAAATCGAATTATAAATACAAAATTAGCAAAACAATTAAAAATGTTTTGCTAATTTTGTTTTATACCCATGAAAATGAAGAACACATTTATAGGTTTAATCACCATATCCATTTTAACTGTATCCTGCAAGAAGGATGAAAAAGCCACTTATCTGAAAGAAGAAGCGGGAGCTGCACAACCCAATGTAGCTTTAACCAGTGCAACTTCCAAAACTTCGCTGATGGACCAGGCAGGCATTCAGTCTACTCCCAATCCGGCACCTATAGCCATAGCTGCAGGCATGAATCCTGCTCACGGACAACCTGGCCACCGTTGTGATATTCCGGTAGGACAGCCTTTAAACAGTCAGCCGGCTGCAGCTACTCCTGCAACGCAAACCATAAATACAGGTACCAACAATACGATTCAAATCGATCCGAACTCCGTATCTCCGGGAAAAATAGCCATTGACAATAGCGGAAAACAAGTTAAAACAGCTCCCGGAATGAACCCTCCGCACGGGCAACCGGGACACCGTTGTGATATTCCGGTAGGACAGCCTTTAAGCAGCAAACCTGCCCCGGCACCGCAACCTGTCCAGAATACTGTACAGGCAACTCCTGCTCCTGCGACACCTGCCCCGGCAACACAAAACTTGGCTATGGGTGAAAAGCCTAAATTAAACCCGGCACACGGAGAGCCTTGGCACAGTTGTTCACTAAAAGTTGGTGATCCTTTGCCATAAATTTCTTATTTTTGCAGATATGAAGCTGTTTCATCTACTTGCCATAGTATTCTGTCTGGGAGTTTTTCTGATTCCCAAGGATAATTTCTATGCGCAGGGAATGCAGGAAACATGCTGTAATAAAGCAGAATCAGAGAAAAGTGACTGCTGCAAAAATCATTCTTCAAAAAAAGACGGCAAAGATGAATCAAAATCATCCTGCAATGATGACTGCTGTTCATCATGTATTGCCTGCTACACTTTTATTGAAACTCCTTTCTCAAAGAACCTTCGTCTGGAACTTTCTTATTACAAAGCGAATAAGAATCCTCAGTTTCAGTATTCAGACCCTTATCTTTCCGATCGTTTAAAAGAGATCTGGCAACCGCCTAAAATAGGTTAATTAAAACACTATGAGTTTATTACAGTATGTAATGAACCCTTTTTTATTTAATCTAAACATTTAAACGAAATGAAATTATATATTTCCAGGTTGATACTTGGTGCATTATTCTTATTTACACAATTTACACCGGCTCAAAATCTTACAAAAAACCAGTTCAAAGTAAAAGGGAACTGCGAAATGTGCAAAACCAGAATTGAAAGTGCTGCTAAAAAAGCAGGAGCTAAAACGGCTGTATATTCTGTTGATTTACAAACATTAACTATAGAAACCGACAAAGCTTCTTCAGATGATATTCTGAAAAAAATAGCGGAAGCAGGTCATGATAATGAGAAATTCAAAGCTTCTGACACTACCTATGAAGGACTTCCGGGATGTTGTCATTACGACAGAGACCTACAGCCTTCACAGGCAGAAACTCATCATGAGCATCATATGGATGCTAAAGTTTCCAATAAAAAAGACAACGAATTCTACGTAAGAGGAAACTGTGCCTCCTGTAAGGCCAGAATTGAAAAAGCAGCAAAAGGTGCCGGAGCTGATATTGCAGAATGGAATGCAGAAAAACAGACGGTTACTTTAAATTTTGATGCTTCAAAAACTTCGTCTGATCAGATTTTAAAGGCTATTGCTGATGCAGGACATGATAACGAAAAATACAAAGCTGCAGACACAGTTTACAACGGTCTTCCGGGATGTTGTTTGTACGACAGGGATTTTACTTTCGGGGAACCTAATCCAAAGGTGCATTATGAAGAAGAAACAAAGCATGATGATCATAAGGAAGATCAGGCACCCACTTCTGATAAAGTCCACAGCAAGCACGAAAAAAACATTGAAGGCGTAGTAGTGACAGGTTCTAAGGCTTCAACAGCTTTAAGTAAAAAAGAAGCCGGGCTTGTCTTTAATATTGATAAAAAGGAGCTACTGAAAGCTGCATGTTGTAACCTCTCAGAAAGCTTTGAAACCAATGCAACGGTTGACGTTTCCTTCAGCAATGCTGTAACAGGAACTAAGCAACTGAAAATGCTTGGTCTTGATCAGAAATATACAAGTTTAACGAAAGAACAGCTTCCTGAAATCAGAGGGCTGGCTTCCGCATACGGATTGAATTTCATTCCCGGAAGATGGATTGAAAGTATCCAGCTGACAAAAGGAGGAAGTACAGTAACGAACGGTTATGAAAGCATTACCGGACAGATCAATACGGAACTTCTGAAAAACGCAAAGACTCCTGAAACTTCACTGAACCTTTTCTCGGATTTCAATGGAAGGGCAGAAATCAATATTACGAATGTTTCTCCTATCAACGACAAATGGACACAGACTTTCCTTCTACACGGGAACGGAACTTTCGGAAATACGGATATGAATCACGATACCTTTCTGGACAGGCCGAAAGGAACCCAGATCAATGCTGCCTATCTCCTTAACTATAATGATCTGGAAAAGTCAGGCTTCGGATCTCACTTCGGGATTAACTTTATCAGGGATGAAAGAACAGCAGGACAGGTTGGTTTTGATAAAAAACTGGCTCAGGATGAACAGTATGATTATGGGGTAGGAATTGATATTTCAAGATTCCAGGTATGGAACAAGACCGGATATGTTTTTAAAGGAAAGCCTTATCAGAGCATTGGCTGGATGAACCAGTATGTATATCACCAGCAGGACAGTTTTTTTGGGTTGAGAAATTATGCAGGACAGCAGCATACCTATTATTCCAATTTAATTTTTGAAAGCATCATCGGGAATACCAACCATAAATATAAAGCAGGAGCAAGCTTTTTATACGACGGTTACAAAGAAACGTATTTGACGAATGATTTCAGAAGAAATGAAATTGTTCCCGGAATTTTTGCCGAATATACTTTAACGGGCTTAAAATATACGCTGGTAGCAGGTACAAGAGTGGATTTTCACAATCTGGCCGGAACTCAGTTTACCCCAAGGGTTAATTTTAAATATGATTTCACACCGCAGACGATTTTAAGACTTTCTGCCGGAAGAGGTTTCAGAACAGCGAATGTATTTGCTGAAAGCCAGCAGTATTTTGCATCGAACAGAGCAATTAATATCCTTCCCAATAACGGAAATATTTATGGATTAAAGCCGGAAATCGCATGGAACTACGGGGCCAGTTTACAGCAGGAATTTAAATTATTCGGTAGAAAATCAAGCATTGTTGCCGACTTCTTCAGAACGGATTTCCAGGATCAGGTTTTGGTAGATTTAGACCGTTCTCCTCAACAGCTGACGTTCTATAACCTTGATGGAAAATCATTTGCCAACTCTTTCCAGACGCAGTGGGACTTTATGCCGTTCAAAAACTTTGAAGTAAGAATGGCTTATAAATATTACGATGTACAGGCTGATTACATCGGTGGAAGAAGAGAGGTTCCTTTTATGGCTAAACACAGAGGTTTTGTAAATCTGGCCTATTCTACCAATAAAAACAATAATGGTGGATTCTGGAGCTTTGATACGACTTTAAACTGGGTTGGAAAGCAGAGACTTCCTGATACTTCAGGCAATCCTGCAGAATTTCAGTTACCGGCGTACTCCAATTCATATGCTGTATTGAATGCACAGGTTTCAAGAAACTTCAATAAAAAGATCAGAGCTTATGTAGGAGGAGAAAACCTTACTTCCTATTATCAGAAAAATGCTATCGTTGATTTCAGAAATCCTTTTGGAAATTATTTTGATGGCGGAATGGTGTATGCTCCGATTATGAAGGCTAACTTCTATGTGGGACTGGATGTGACGTTTTAAAGGCTGCAAGCTGAAGAATGAAGCTGGAAGTACTATTAGTCGGTAGGGTTTTTATTTAGTATAAATTATTGTTTGTACTTCTGAATAAACAAAACCTTATAGGTCTCTGAGACCTATAAGGTTTATTTTTTTTGCCGTCAGCTAAGAAATTCAGCATTGATAACGAAGCACAATAAAAAAATTTGAAAACCAGTAGTAACTCCCCTCTTCCAGCCTCAGGCTTCCTGACCGAATAAAAAAATCGGCTTCAATATTGAAGCCGATTTTTTATTTATCTTCCAAAGTCATCCTGTACTCTTACGATATCGTCTTCGTCTGAAGGATTGGATGCATCCGTGTGCTGCCAGATTTCAGCAACAATACCCCAGCCTGCCAGACCGATCAATCTGTGTCTTTCACCCTGCTGAAGTTTTACCTGATCTTTCGGATTGTATTCTGCCAATTCTCCTTCTTCATCGGTATTGCTTCTTTTGATTCCTACCGTTCCTTCCACTACCTGCCAGATTTCTGCCCTTCTGTGGTGATACTGCCAGCTTAGTCTTGCCTCGGGAGCAACAATAAGAATCTTCGGGCTCAGCTTCCCTCCTATTCTCAGGTTTTCCACATCAATTCCGTCAAAATACTGGTTGGCAAAATCCTGTGCCTGGGTTTCGTCAATCACAAAAAAACCTCCCCAAGGCCTTGTTTCATCCTTTGCTGCGATGGTGAACCCCTGGGTCTGCAGCATCTTCTCTACTCTATCGAATATTTCTTTTTTTTCTGTACTCATTACAGTTTCTATTTCTGAATTAAAATTTATTATCTGATTATTCTTTTGACATTGAATACGGGAAATCTTTTTCCTGTGAACCTCTTTCCTTATTCGGTTTGCTGTCCATTTTAAAATCTAAAACTGCTCCTCTCATAAGCTCCTGATGGCTCAGCCAGTTTTTGGAGTAGGGCTGTCTGTTTACGTTTAATGATTTTACATATACGTTGTCAGCACTGTTTTCCGGTGCTTTTATTTCAATTTTCTTACCGTTTTCAAGATGGATGGTTGCTTCTTTAAATAAGGGAGCTCCCAAAACATACTGATCGGTTGCAGGCGTTACCGGGTAAAACCCTAAAGCCGAGAAAATATACCAGGCGGAAGTCTGCCCGTTATCTTCATCACCACAATAGCCGTCAGGAGTTGCATGATATAATTTATCCATGACCTGTCTTGCCCAATACTGCGTTTTATAGGGAGCTCCGGCATAGTTATACAGGTATATCATATGCTGGATCGGCTGATTTCCGTGAGCATACTGCCCCATATTCATGATCTGCATTTCTCTGATCTCATGGATCACGCCACCGTAATAACTGTCATCAAAAACCGGCGGAAGAGAAAATACCTCATCCAGTTTTGCTTCAAATTTCTTCTTTCCTCCCATCAGTTCTGCAAGACCGTTTATATCCTGGAAAACCGACCATGTATAATGCCAGCTGTTTCCTTCGGTAAAAGCATCTCCCCATTTGAAAGGATTGAAAGGTTTCTGGAAATTCCCGTCTTTATTTTTACCACGCATCAGACCTGTTTCTTTATCAAACAGATTTTTGTAATTATACGCTCTTTTTTTGTAAATATCAATTTCTGAAGCAGGTTTTCCCAAGGCTTTCCCCAGCTGATAAATGGAGAAGTCATCATAAGCATATTCTAATGTTCTTGCCGCATTTTCATTGATTTTCACATCGTAAGGGACGTAACCTAACTTGTTGTAATATTCTACTCCTGCACGGCCTACCGCTTCAATAGGGCCTTCATTATTGGCTCCGTGTTTTACGGCCTGCCAAAGGGTTTCCACATCATACCCCCTAAGTCCTTTGATGTAAGCGTCTGCCACTACAGAGGCAGAGTTGTTTCCGATCATAATATCAGAATAGCCGGGGCTGCTCCATTCCGGTAAGAAACCTCCTTCTTTGTAAGCATTGACCAGCCCTTCCTGCATTTCAATATTAATCGATGGATAGACCAGGTTCAGGAACGGGTACAATGCACGGAAAGTATCCCAGAAACCTGTCCCGGCAAACATTCTTCCGTCTGCAATTTTACCATTGTAAGGGCTCCAGTGTTTTATTTTGTTCTGGGCATCGATTTCGTATAATTTCTGCGGGAAAAATAAAGTTCTGTACAAAGAGGAATAAAAAGTCCGCATCTGCTGGTCTGTTCCTCCTTTTACTTCCAGTTTTCCTAATGTTTTGTTCCAGATATTTTTAGCATCTGTTTTTACCTGTTCAAAATTTCTGTTTCCTATTTCTCTTTTAAGGTTGAGTTCTGCCTGTTCAAAGCTGATGAATGAAGAAGCTACTTTTGCATAAACGGTTTCTTTATTTTTAAGCTTAAAACCAACTACTGCTCCGGCATGATCACTGGTGATTTCCAACTGGTCATTCACCAGTTTATCATCCTTCCAGGTTTTTGTCAGTTCAAAATCTTTGTCAAACTGAATAACAAAATAGTTTTTGAAGTTTTCATATTTCCCGGTAGAATATCTGGTAGTGTATCCGAGGATTTTTCTTTCTTTAGGAAGAATTTTAACGTAAGAACCTTTGTTCAGGGCATCAATCACTACATAAGCGCTATCGGTCTTCGGAAAATCGAATTTAAAGAAGGACGCTCTATCCGTAGGGGTGAATTCTGTGGTTACATTAATGTCTGCCAGGTAAACGCTATAGAAATATGGGGTAGAAACCTCAGCTTTGTGGCTGAACCAGCTTGCCCTGTCTTCTTCCTTAAATTTTACTTTCCCTACTCCCGGCATAATGGCAAATGCGCCGTAATCATTCATCCATGGGGAAGGCTGGTGCGTTTGTTTGAATCCTTTTATCTTGTCTGCATCATAGGTATATGCCCATCCGTCACCCATTTTTCCCGTCTGCGGGGTCCAGATATTCATTCCCCATGGAAGCCCGACTGCCGGATAGGTATTCCCGTTTGATAAGGAAGGTTTGGACTGGGTTCCCATTAAAGGATTCACATAATCTACCGGTGACAAGCTCTGACTGAACGCCCAGGCCTGTACTACAAGAAAAAAAGTAGAAAATAGAGACTTCATTGTATCGTTTCGTTTATTAATTTTATATAAGCTTTTTTAATGCATAGCTGGCGGCTCCCAAAATGGCGGCATCTTCAAAGATGGCAGAGATTTTAACCGGCAAGTTAATATTATTCTTTGTTAAGTTCTGAATAAATCTTGCTTCAAAATGAGGATAGGCTTTCGCAATATTCCCGCCTATAACTAAAACTTCCGGTTTATAATGATCCACATATTTCACAATAAATTCAGCAAATGAATTGGCATATTCATCAAATATCTGAGCCTGTATTTCAGAAGGTTTGTCTAAGAGATCTTTAGTTCCGGAAATCTGCTCACCCGTCAACTCCTGATAGCGATTCACAAACCAGCGTGTTGCCAGATAATCTTCACAGATTGAATCTTTAAAAGGGGAATCCCACAGATCCTCATCGGTTGCCAGCTCACCATTATAAAAAGTAGTTCCTAATCCTGTACCCAGCGTCACTCCGAAAATCTTATTAAAACCCTGAACACAGCCCCCGAATACTTCTCCTTCCATAAAGGCTGCAGCATCGTTTACAAAATGAATCTGCTCCGTAGAAACCGATAATCTTTTCGCCAGTTCTTCTTTGATATTTACATTATAGATATCATAAAATTTTCCCTGGAGCATCAGAGATATTCCGTTTTCGTAATCGAAAGGACCGGGCATTGCAATTCCTATCAGAAGGTCTTCCTGAGCCAGATCATGAGCTGCTTTATTGATTGCTGAAATCCACGCCGAGAAAATCGTTTCCTTATCATCAAATGAATTGACATGTTCCCGTACATAGGTTGAAGAAATGATTTCCCGTTTTTCAGGATCTACCTGAGCCATTGTAATATGCGAACCTCCAATATCTATTCCTACTATATTTTGCATAAGTTTTTTCACTTAAATTAATTTCAAACCGTTTTATGACCGGAAAAACAGACAAACCAATGAATCATTCGTCTGCCTGTTTTCAGTCTGAGATTTTATCTTTTCAGATCAAATCTTGATGTTATAGATTTATTTCACAATAATTTTTCCGGATGATATGATCTTATTACCTTCTGCTGTAATTTTGTAAAGATAAGTACCACTGGTTAAATCCTGTGTATTCACTACGTTATTATTTTTATTAATATTCTGTTTTTTGGATAACTTCCCTGATGCATCGTACAATGAAATTTCATTTGCTGAGCGATCATCAATTCTGAAATAAATGTCATTCCCTCTCTTAACCGGGTTAGGGTAAACATGGTTCTCTCTTACAAGTTCTGTATCTTTTACCGATAGAGAAGCAGGGCAAGGCACTTCTGTCTTCCAGTTGGTATCCGTCATATTGACCAGTGTTGCAGCATGGGTGTTAGGGGTAGCATCCAGGGCTCCGATACCGCTTCCTTCATCCATTTTCCAGTTGGCTTCAAGGTTAGCAGCATTGGGTGTTACATTACATTTATTATCCAGGATTTCCTGTGCAGTCAATGCTCTTTTCCATACTCTGAACTCATCCAGAGAGCCATTAAGGGTACGGGAATTATCATAGTTTCTTGCCAGATAAAGTATACCATTTGCCGTAAAGTCTCCGGTAGCCGGAATACTGGCATCAAGGCTTCCGTTCACATACAGCTTCATTGCAGCTCCGTCGTAAGTTGCCGCCACATGATACCAGGTATTCGGGTTGAATGCCGTATTGGTGTTAAGCTTCACCTGAGAAGATCCGAAGCTCAGCGTAAACTGTAGTTTATTGTTTGCCAGGTTCCCATCTCCGAATCTGAGAATCGCAGAATTATTATCTCCCACTTCAATACCGATAACCGATGAAATATAAGGAAATCCTGATTTGAATGCATTCACTTTCACCCATCCTTCAAATGTAAGAGCATTTCCAGTGAGGTTAAACTGCCCTGCATTCAGGTATTGCGTACTTCCGTTGAAAGACAAAGACCTTGGGCCAGGACTGGTAACAGGTGCAAAACCGCTGTTAAATGCTCCTTCTCCCGAATAGGTGCTTGTGGTTCCTCCTGTACATGCCGCCTGTATTTTCCATACATAATTGGTATTGGGGGTCAGGTTCTGAAGCGAATAGGTATTGGTTGTAATATTCTGTATTTCATTCCAGGTAGTGGCAGCTGTTGTTTTGTACTGCAGTGTATAAGAAGTTGCTGTTCCTGCATCCCATGATAGCTGTGCGGAATTTCCAAGGTAGCTTCCTGAGATAAGTCCTGAAGGGGTTGAACATCCGTTTCCTGAATTAAATCTCGGTGCAAATAAGTAGGTGCTTGTCAGTGTAGGGGAACAGTTGGACTGTATTCTCCAGTCATAATCTGTATTCATGGTAAGATTATTTACCACAATATTACTTCCGGAATAGTTACTTGCTACGTTCGTCCATGTCGTTGCACTGGCAGGTTTGTAATCGATATTGTAGGTCTGGGATGCGTTGGAAGCCCAGTTCAGCTTAGCAGAAGTTCCTGTTACATTAGAAACTTCAAGGCCAAGCGGCGGATCACAGGTCTGCCCTTGAGACCATGAATATAATTGCCCGCTTAGGAGTGTATTTTCATTATAAAGAATATTCGATCCTGTACTAAGGTAGCTCGCTACGTCTGTTCCGCCAAGATCATACCACATGAATACGCCATATCCGTCATTTTTGGTACTTGTAGCCAGGCTGGACAGTGTAGAGGCGGAAGTTGACCCTGAATTACTGTTCTGTATCCAGGTTGCCGCAGCAGAAAGTTTTGTTTTGGTAAGTGGCGGAACACTTGGAGCATTGTATGTTCCGTACATCGCATTCCAGCTGTAGTCAATATAATTTCCGGCCTGATCTCCATTATAGCTCTGTCTTGTTGTTGCCGGACCATAATAATAGAAGGTAATCAGTTTATCAGGCATTGCAGCTTTAAGCTCCTGCAGAAGCATAACAAAAGAACTGTTGTTCGGCTGCCCCGTTCCGTTATTTCCGTATCCTGCGTATTCATCATCAAGGTCCACTCCATCCAGTCCGTAGGTGTAAACAGTGTGAGCCACCTGCAAGGCGAAATCTTTAGCCGCTTCACGATTAGGGAAATTGGAAATCCCGGCTCCCTGATGATTTCCCAGAATGTCTAGCAATACTTTGATTCCTTTCTGCTGTAAAGGCTTTACATAGGTATTGACATCATTGAGAACCTTGGTAACGTTATTATTGCTTGAAATATAAGCTCTGCTTTTGGAAACATCATAATTGATATTGGCGGCAAAGATGATCGCAACGTCAAAAAGCTGCCTGTTGGTATTTTGCAGAGTATAAGACCCTGCATTCAGCATATTATTGTTATTTACTTCCACATAGCAGACCCCTAAAGGGTTAAGCTGTTGGGCTTTGAACAACGGGGTTCCCTGAAGCATCAGAGCGATGAAGGGAATAAAAAAGGATTTTTTTTTCATATATATTTATTTTTATCAATGGAAAAACCACCGGGCCGAAACCCGGTGATGAATGGATTATTTTACAATTAATTTCTCTGTGTGTTTCAGACTTCCGTCCTGAGATTCAAACTGAACGATATAGCTTCCGGATGAAAGTGCAGATACGTTATACTGATAATTTCCGGCTTTCATGATCTGGCTGTCTACCATTCTTCCGTTAAAATCATAAACCGTTAATTTTCCTCTGCTGTATCCTTCCGGAACAGAAACCGTCAGTGATGAAGACTTACTGGCAGGATTCGGATACATTTTTATCTGATTCTTACCATTGACTTCCGCTGAACTGATAGCCTTCTGAGCCGTACTGCTTCCTGATAGTCTGGAAGCACCTGTGGTACATGGCACATCTGTTCCCCAATTGGAAGCTTCAACTCCGGTTAAAGTCAAAGTCACTCCGTTTCCTGAAGTATCCTGAACAGATGAACCGCTTCCTTCATTAAATTTCCAGTAAGCAGCCAGTGAAGTTGCCGGAACTGATACATTACACATATTCTGGCTGATCTCCGTCTGGCTTAAAGCTCGTTTCCAGACTCTTACCTCATCTACTTTACCATTGAAATTTCTGGATGTATTATATAAATATCCTATGTTGAATGCACCTGTTGAATTCACACTTCCGGTTTGTGTTTTGGTTGCATCCAGAACTCCATTGATGTAAATTTTCATATTGGATCCATCATAAGTAGCTGCTACATGATACCAGGTATTGGCATTCAAAGCAGTTGCAGAAGCCAGTTTTTGCTGAACGTTATTAATACTTACCACAAACTGAAGTTTATTATTCGCAAGACCAGCATCTCCCAATCTTAAGAATGCAGAATTGCTGTCACTTACCTCCGTTCCCATGATAGAAGAAATATATGGAGACGCCGATTTAAATGACGAAGGTTTGATCCATCCTTCAAAAGACAAAGCAGAACCGCTTAAATTCATACTTCCGGCTGCTCCTGATTCTGTGCTTCCATCCAGAGACAAAGCATAAGAACCTGTAGGCGTTGTTCCTGAAGTGCTTGTAAATCTTGGGGCAAACATATAGGCGCTTTTCACACTGCAATTGGTTCTTATTCTCCAATCATATTCGGTGTTGGCTGTTAATCCGGAGATGGTTACAGAAGTAGAACTTGTTGCAGACACCGCATTCGTCCAGGTTGTTGAAGAGGCTGGTTTATAATCAATATCATAAGTGTTTGTACCTACGGCTGACCAGTTCAGTTTTGCACTTGTTCCTGTAAGGTTGCTTGTGTACAATCCGATAGGAGCATCACAGTTGGTTCCTTGTGTCCATGATTGTAAAGTACCGCTTAAAACAGTTGGCTCTCCGTATAATGTCTGAGTTCCTGCTGAAAGTTGTGCTGTCTCATTAGTTCCATGCAGATCATACCACATGAAGACTCCATATCCTCCGTTTTTAGTTTGAGTGGCTAAACTTGTTGTGGTAGAATTGGAAGTATTTCCCATCCATACGGCTGCGGGAGAGATTTGTGCTTTGGTAAGAGGAGGTACATTCGGTGCAGAGAATGTTCCGTACATGGCGTTCCAGCTGTAGTTGACATAATCTCCAACTCTGGATCCGTTCCAGGAAAGCCTTGAAGCTGCCGGGCCATAATAGTAGAATGATATGATCTTATCCGGTAACAATGCCTTCAGTTCCTGCACAAGCATGACAAAAGAGCTGTCATTTGGCTGCCCGGTACCATTCTTTCCGTATTCTGAGTATTCATCATCAAAATCAATTCCATCCAGACCGTAGGTATTCACTGTATTGGCAAGCTGTTGTGCAAAATCTCTTGCCGCTTCACGGGTAGGAAAATTACAGATTCCCGCTCCCTGGTGGTTTCCCAGAATAGTCAGCACTACTTTCATACCTTTTTGCTGAAGAGGTTTTATATAAGTATCTGCATTGGTAAGAACCTTGGTCACGTTGTTATTGGAATACAGATACGCTCTTCCACGGCTGGTATCATAATTAATATTGGCAGCAAAAATATTCACCACATTAAACAGGTAACTGTTCGATGTCTGCAGTTTGTACGCTCCTGCATTCAGGAGGTTGTTGTTATTCACTTCCACATAGCAAATTCCTGTAGGATTAAGCTGCTGTGCGTTAATCAGAGAACCAGACTGAAGCATCATGGCAATCAGTGCGGTAAAGATGGATTTTTTTTTCATTGTATAATTTTTTTAAGGTGTTTTTGGTGTTTCAATTTTATATAGCAATCCCTGATACCTTCTTTTTTGGGAAGGAATTTCAGATGAATAAGCGATATAAAAGGGAGGGCTATGTCAGTAGCTCAGGATTTTCGTTAAAGGTTTTCCATAACAATTCACCGAATAACGTATTCGCCCATGCAAACCATTCTCTGGTGAACTTTTTGTCGTTGTCTTTATGGAAGGACTCATGCATAAAGCCTGTCCCGCCGTGCGTTTTCTGTAAGGTATCTATACACCATCTGATCTCACTTTTGTCTTTGGTAGTGAGTGCCTTCATTATGATACTCATTGGCCAGATCATATCAAGTCCGATATGCGGACCTCCTATTCCTTCTGCCAGCTTACCTTTGAAGAAGAACGGATTGTTTTCTGACCACACGAATTTTCTTGTATTCAAATACACAGGGTCATCAGCTTTCACCGCATCCAGATAAGGCAATCCTAGCAAACTTGGACAGTTCGCATCATCCATCAGGTTGTAGCTTCCGAAACCATTCACTTCAAAAGCATATATTTTTCCAAATTCAGGATGATTGTAAATTCCGTATTTTTTGATGGCTGCATCTACCTCATCTGCAAGGCTGTTCAGTTGCTGAGCCAACGTTTTTTCATTTTTAATTTGTGAAACCATTTCCGCAGCCTGACGTAAGCTTATCACAGCAAATAAGTTAGATGGAATCAGGAATCCATAGATAGTAGCATCATCACTCGGACGGAACATAGAGCTGATAAGGCCTACAGGTTTCGTTGGATAACCGTATCCTCCCATAGGAACACCGTCTGTAGCCCAAGCCGTTGTACGCTCAAATTTATAAGGCCCCAGATCATGTTTTCTCTGCTGTTCTGTAAAGGTCTGCAGGGTAAGTTTAATTCCTTTCAGCCAGTTGGCATCAAAAGGTTTGGTATCTCCGGTTGTTTTCCAGAAATGATATGCAAGACGAATTGGGTAACAAAGCGAATCAATTTCCCACTTTCTTTCATGGGTTCCCGGTTTCATATCGGTATGGTCATATTCTTTCCATTTACTGATCTTCTGATCGTCGTTATAGAAAGCATTGGCGTAAGGATCTTTCAGGATGAAAGTAGTCTGTTTATGGATTACTCCTGAGATCAGCTTATGCAGTTTTTCATCTTTTTTAGAGAACTGCAGATAAGGGAAAACCTGTGCGGAACTGTCACGAAGCCACATGGCATCAATATCCCCAGTGATTACATAGGTATCCGGTGTTCCGCCGGTTTCCGTATAGTAAACAGTAGTATCCAATGTATTCGGGAAGCAGTTTTCAAAGAGCCAGGACAGTTCTTTATTATTTACTTTCTTCTTAAAAGCTGCTATGGCACCTTCCACGGATTCGCTGGTAAAATGTCTTTTATCTTTAGGAACACGGACAATAGGAAAATCGTCCAGCACTAAATTTTTAGCAAAAACATTCTGAGTAAACAGCAATCCGGCTCCTGCCAGTGCACTTGTTTTAATAAAATTTCTCCTTTCCATTGATACTTTGTTTCGTTTATTTTTATTAGTCTTATTTTATTGGTTTGCTTCCCATTACGAATCTCAATTCACCACCGTTCATGATATCGCTGTGGTTCAGCTCCCAGCTTTTATATTCTTTTCCGTTCAGGAACATTTTCTGTACGTAGATATTCTTGTCAGAAATTTTGTCTGCAATCACCGTAAATGTTTTTCCGTTCTCAAGTTTTAAAGAAGCTTTCGGGAATTGTGGTGCTCCGATGGCATAAACAGGTTTCCCCGGTGTCACAGGATAGAATCCTAATGATGAGAAAATATACCATGCCGACATTTGACCGCAGTCTTCGTTATTCACGATTCCATCAGGCTTTGCAGCATACATGTTGTCTCTGATATATTTTACCATTTTCTGAGTCTTGTAAGGACTTCCTGCATAATTGTACAGGTACGGAACATGATGTCCCGGTTCATCTCCGAATCCTAAAGATCCGATGAATCCTGAGATATCTACATGCTGCTCTCCTTCCATATGAAGCGCTTCTGTAAAGGTTTTATCCAGTTTTTCTTCAAATCCTTTTTTCCCTCCGTACAGATTCATCATTTCATCAATCTGATGCGGAACAAAGAAATCATAGGCCCAGATATTTCCGGAAACCCAGTGTGGCTGTAGCTTTTTCCAGTCATTAAGAGGGAAATCTGCTAAGAATTTTCCGTCTTTCTGTCTTGGCCAGAAGTGATTGTTTTCTTTGTTGAAAGTATTCAGGAAGCTCATGGAACGTTTTTTATATACTTCTGCTTCTTCTTTCTTTCCTAATTTCTCGGCAAGCTGCTGGATACACCAGTCATCATATGAATATTCTAATGTAGCAGAAACAGAAGCTCCGTTTTCTGATGGAGTATAGCCTAATTTAATATAATCATTAAGACCTCCGCCACCATCACTGCTGCTCATTTTATCTGTTAAAGAAGCATCTTTCATGGCAGCAAATGCTTTTTCAGCATCAATACCCGGAACTCCCTTGGAAATGGCATCCCAGATTACTGAAGCACTGTGATAGCCCAGCATACAAAAATTATCATATCCGCAAAGCTCCCAGATCGGCATATGATCTTTACGATCTGTATATCTGCTGATCAGAGAGTTAGCGAATTCCTTCGTATGCTTCTGATCCATAATCGTCAATAGCGGGTGCGTTGCCCTGAAACCATCCCAATACGAATAGGTACTGTAGTTGGTAAACCATTTGGTATTCATATTTTCCTGAGCCGCTACATAATCACCGTTCACATCCATATAAAGATTAGGGGCGATGAAGGTATGGTATACTCCTGTATAGAAAATCTTTCTCTGGTTATCCGTACCTCCCGTTACCTGAAATCTTCCGATAAGGTCTCTCCATGTTTTTTGTGCAGCTTCCCTTGCTTTGGCAAATTCTACATTTTTAGCTTCTGTATCGAAGTTTTCCTGTGCATTTTCTGTGCTTACCGGAGATAAAGACACTTTTACCTCAACACTTTCATTGGCTTCCGTTGCAAATCTCACAAAGGCTTTTGCGTCTTTGGCCAACGCAATTTTTTCGTTGTTTTTGATTTTTCCTTCGGCATAAACCCCATAGGATTTAAATGGCTTGGAAAACTCCATGACGAAATAGGCAAAGCGTTTTCCGCCCCAGCCGTTGCTATAGCAATAGCCCTTTATCTTATTGTTTCCTTCTATGCTTACCAGAGTGTGATAAATATTTCCGAAGATCTTATTCGTAGGATCAATAATGATATTGGCTTCGTCAGTTTTCGGGAACGTATATTTATGGAATCCTACTCTCGGGGAGGCAGTAAGCTCCGCCTTAACTCCATAGCTGTCAAGCATTACCGAATAATATCCCGGCGATGCTGTTTCCTTATCATGACTGAATGTTGAACGATACCCTGTTTCCGGCTTATCTTCCTGCCCAGGAACCATTTTTACCTGGCCTACCGTTGGCATTACCAGAATATCTCCAAGATCTGCCCAACCTGTTCCGCTAAGGTGATTGTGACTGAAACCCATGATCGTTTTGCTGCTGTAATGGTAACCGGAGCACCAGTCCCAGTCACCGCTTTTCGTATTCTGATCCGGGCTTAGCTGAATCATTCCAAACGGCGTAGTGGCACCCGGAAATGTATGCCCGTGTCCTCCTGTGCCTATGAAAGGGTCTACCCAGGATAAAACATCGTTTTTATTTTGCTGGGCACTGGCTACAGACATCAGGGTGGTAAAAAAGCAGATTAACAGTTCTTTTTTCATGATAAGAGGTATCAGGATTTTTTTAATTTAAAAGTTGGTTTAAAAATAGGAAAACCATTACAAAGATCCCAATAATAAAGGGAATTAAGCTGATGATCATATTTTCAAAAGACTTTATCATTATTTAGATTGAATTTTTTTTCATAAAATCAATAATTTCTGAGATATACCCGAAGGCAATCGCCACTACAGTATCGGCAGCTCCGTAATATACCGTTACTTTATCTCCTTCCGTAAGTGCTGCACACGGGAAAACCACATTCGGAACATCACCTGTAAGCTCATACAACTCAGCCGGGGCCAGCAGATAAGGTTTCGTTCTGTACAATACTTTTGTAGGATCTTCAAGGTCCAGCAAAGCAGCTCCCATAGAATACCTGAATCCTCTGCAGGTATTGATTACTCCATGATAGAAAAGCAGCCATCCTTCTTCCGTTTTAATGGGAACGGGACCGCCTCCGATCTTGGTACACTGCCATGCACTGTCTTCAAAAGGGGTTACTTTCATTACACAACGGTGCTCACCCCAATACTTCATATCAGGGCTGTA
Organism: Chryseobacterium sp. 22458; assembly: GCF_052044975.1. Taxonomy (NCBI): domain Bacteria; kingdom Pseudomonadati; phylum Bacteroidota; class Flavobacteriia; order Flavobacteriales; family Weeksellaceae; genus Chryseobacterium; species Chryseobacterium sp. 22458. The sequence continues at coordinate 339,192 of NZ_JBQEOA010000003.1, forward strand.
GCTGATATAAATATCACCGAAAGGCGTATGTCCGTTGTCACTCGGACGGCTCAACATGGCATATTTACCATTGATTTTTTCAGGGAAAAGGACTCCGTTTCTGTTAAATGGAAGAAATGCATTTTCGCACTGGAAAAATTCTTTAAAGTCAAAAGTATATCCAATTCCGATGGTAGGTCCGTTGTAACCGTTGCACCATGTAATCCAGTAGCGGTCTTCTATAAAGGTAACACGTGGGTCGTATTTATAATCAGATTCGATCATATCGGTATTTCCTGCCTTCATTTCAATAGGATCATGATTGATATCCCAATTGATTCCGTCTTTACTGAAACCGGCAAAAATATTCATCTGCACGGCTTTATTATCACAACGGAATACTCCTGCGAAGCCATCTTCAAAGGGGATCACCGCACTGTTGAATATACTGTTGGATGTAGGTATCGCATATCTGTTAATGATCGGGTTTTCCGAAAACCTCCACATAATATCATTGCAACCTTCCGGGCGATCCTGCCAAGGGATCATTACTGATTGAGCTGTCATAAAGTAGTTTTTACTTTTTATTTTTATTTAGTTGTTTTATTAAGATTTAAACCTGATAGGTTTAGAGTCTGTTTAATTATATTCTTCTTTATTTTCTGAATAAGGGAAAGGAACGAATAAGGTCACGAGAAATGCTGGAATTGTAGCAATCAGTACCCAGACAAAGAATATTTTATATCCTACCCAGTCACTGATCATTCCGCTGAACATTCCGGGAATCATCACTCCCAGGTTCATAATTCCTGTCGCAAATGCATAATGGGCTGTTTTGTGTTTTCCGGGAGCAATTTGCTGCATCATGTACAGCATCAGGCCTACAAAACCAAATCCATATCCAAAATACTCTACCACTACAGCAATTCCTACAGGTAAAAGATCAACCGGCTGATAATTGGCCAGTAATGCATAGACCACAAACGGGATATTGAAGGCACAACACAACCATATCAGTGATTTTTTTAACCCTCTGGCTGAGATAAAATATCCTGCCAGCACAGATCCCAGAATAAATGCTGCTGATCCGTAGGTTCCATAGATAAGCCCGATATCGGATGTTGATAGACCTAACCCTCCCGAAGTTCTTGGTGCTTTAAAAAATAATGGTGCTATTTTTATAGCGAAGCCTTCTGCAAAACGGTATAATATAATAAACAGGACTGACCAGAGAATGCTTTTTTTCGTAAAGAAAGAAGTGATAACCTCCAACAGTTCTTTACGGACGTTTCCAGCTGTTTTTTCCTGTTTCGGGACCTCATCTATCTCTTCTTTCGGAAGGATGAGATAATGATAAACTGCCAAAGCAAAAAACAATAAAGCATAGATCACCATAATGATCATCCAGGCATGGGTAACTCCTTTTGTTTTTTCTAAAACTCCTGCAAAATAAACGAGTGCACCGCTGCTTATGATCTTCGCCAGATTGTAAAAAGCTCCCTGCCAGCCGATATATCTCGCCTGTTCTTTATTGGAAAGAAGCCCAATATACGTTCCGTCTGCCACCACATCATGGGTGGCTCCGCAAAATGCCACTACGGCAAAAAGTGCAATACTGTATTTGAAAAAGTCGTGCAAAGGCAGACTTAATGCAATTAAAGCAAACAGAATTCCTATGGCAAACTGGGTAAAAACAACAAAGAACTTTTTCGTTTTATAGATCTCCAGGAAAGGGCTCCAAAGAGGTTTTAAAGTCCAGGAGAACATAATAAAGGCCGTCCAGAAGGTAATCTGCGAATCCGAAACACCCATATCTTTATACATGATTCCGGAAACTGCATTAATGGTTACAAAGGGAACTCCCATTGCAAAATATAATGTAGATATCCAAAGAATTGGCTGAATCCGACGTACTCCGGAGTTGTTGTTTCCCATATTTAAAAATAAGATTCTAAAGAAAAAGAGAACATCTCAAAATTTCATTCCGGCTAAAACGAAACTATAAATTTATCAGAGAGCCTACGTTACCCTCCTGCCTGAATGAATCAGATACAATCTGACTTTTTGAGATGCCCCTGTATTGTTAAATGATCTGACTGTTATTTTTTATCCCACCATAATCTGGTTCCTCCGGTGTCAGGACCGTTAAGCGTCTGTACTGCCTGTTGGTAATTGTACAAAGAAGTTTTGGTATCAATAGTAAATGGAATTCTTCTGATCATTGCTTCTGTACTGATGGCACCACCACTGTCATTCTTTCTTATTTTGAATAGAACAGGATAACCGGTTCTTCTCTGTTCGGCCCAGGCTTCCGGCCCATTCGGATAAAGAGAAAGCCATTTCTGAGTAATGATTCTTTCTAATTTTCTCTCATTGGTATCGCTGTTGTTCCATGCAATGGTGATGGTACTTAGCTGAGGGTCTCCAACAGGTATGTTATTCGCTGCATTTTTAGGATCAACATAAGGTGCTTCTGTAGAAGTGGTATCAGCCAGATAAGCACCAACATTAGCACTTTTTCCCCATTCGCCGAAAGACTGCTGAACTCCCGTTGTGTAGTTGGTTTGAATATCACCTGCTCCGGTATATCCTCTTAAGGCAGCCTCTGCTTTCAGGAACCAGGTTTCTGCAGCAGTGAAAAGTTTCATTTTACCATCAGTTCCGGAGAAGTAATCACCGGTTGCTGACTTTGCCTGCGGTTGTGAAAAAGCTCCATAGGTTGATTTACCATTTAACAGATCAATCCCCTGACGTACTCCAATATATTTTCCCTGTACGTCAGCATCATTGGCAGGAATGGCATAAGCGGGAAGTCTTGGATCATTATATCCGTTCATATAAGCCATCAATGGAGCTCCAATTAAACAGTCTCCCCATGAGTAAATGATAAAGCTCAATTCAGACTGCCCTACACTGAGCAAAGCATTGTCTGCATTATCGGTAATCAATCCTGCGGATGATGCTAATGCTTCTTCTGCGTATTGTTTTGATTTTGCAGGATCAGCATAGCTCATTCTCATAGCTAGTCTCAACTTCAGAGAATTGGCCAGCTTTGCCCATTGAGCCATATTTCCCCCATATACTAAATCTGCTTTTTTCAAAGCTGTTTTGTCTTCTACGCTCTGTGTTGCAGAAGTGGCAATCACTTTCTGTAAATCAGCAATAGCTGAGCTGAGATCGGTGATAAAATAATTATAAGCATCCTGTTGAGAGTCAAAATCAGTAGTCCCGTTAGGATTCGGCTTTTCATATTTGCTGTAGACTACAGGCCCGTGACTGTCTGAAACTCTTGCTGCCGTAATGACTTTCAGGACCTTTTTAACAGCCAGTGTTCCTGTAAAATCTACTCCTTTATAGATATTTGTAGCGGCATTGTCAATGATAATGGAATAATTGAAAATATCCTGCTGTCTGGCAATGATTCTGTTATTCCATCCGTCCATCATAGAATACGTAAGGTTATTTACCCCTCCATTGAATGGTGTCGCTGTACTAAACATACCGCTATACATATCGGCGCTAAGGTTAGGATATAGCTGATAATCTGACTGCAACCCTCTTTGAATGGATTTCATAGGGTCAACAACGGCAATAAAATCTGCATAAAAATTTTCAGGCCCCCCTGCTTTTTGCTGATTGTATTCTTCGAAGTCATCGGTACATCCTGAGGCAGAAAACAGTACTGCAACACTGAACACAAATGTTTTAATATGATTGATTTTCATTTTTAGTAATTGTAAAAGTTAGAAGTTCGCTTTTAATGATAATCCGATGGATCGGGTAACCGGAAGTCCAAATGAATCTACTCCTACCCCTCCAGGTGTATTTCCTGATACCTGTTCCGGATCAAACGGTGCTTTTTTGTAGAAGAAGAATAAATTGGTTCCCACTAAACTTACCGTTGCATTTCTCATATATTTTGAATTGATATCAAAGGTATATGAAATGGAGGCCTGGCGTAAACGTACTGTTGTAGCACTATACAGATATGCTTCATCAATTCCTTTTCCATATCCTTCTGTAGTTCCTACGGTTTTATAATAATCTTTTGCATTCGTCAGACCGGTATAAGCCTGTCCGGCATTTGGAGTTCCCGGTGCATATACCGCATTGGGAACAGATACTCCTCCGGCATCTCTGGCATCGGCAGTAGCCTGGCTTACCCCATACAAATCATTGGCTTTTTCTGTAAGAGAAAGAACTTTCCCTCCAAATTTTCCATCAATAAGGAAAGAAATTCCCAGCTTACCAATATTAAAGGAGTTATTGAATCCCAGGATAAATTTAGGGTTCGGGTTACCCAGATAAGTAGGGATGCTTTCTGCCAATGGGACTCCTTTATCATTTACCAGAATGCGTCCCTGGTCATCTCTCTTAAATTTAATTCCATAAAGATCTCCGAAAGAGCCTCCCAGCTTCAGCTTGGTGTACTCTCCCCCTCCGGCCAGTGAGAAAAATGTTTCTTCCGGAATAGGCAGACTTGAAGGAAATAATTCAACAATTTTATTCTTATTGGCCGATGCATTCACTGTAGTGGTCCAGCCGAATTTTTCTGAATTGAAAACTTTATAAGATAGTGAAGATTCAAAACCTGTATTACGGATTTTTCCTGCATTGATGTAGTACCATCCCGGCTTTAATCCTCCAAAATAGGAATCTATCTTTGTCTCCAACAGTTGATTACTTGTATTGGAATTGTAGTAAGTAATATCAAAACTTAATCTATTATCCAACATCCTCAGCTCAGTACCCGCCTCAAACGTTTTGTTAAATTCAGGTTTTGGAAATAAATCTTTCTGCGTAGGATCTGTAATAAAAGAGCTTCTTGGAAATACAAGTGTTCCTGCATCTACTCCATAGGTATATCCTTTATTGTATTCAATCATTGCATTGGAGATATTGGTGGGCAACCCCAATCCGACCGTTGCATAAGATCCCCTTACTTTCCAGAAATTAATGACTTCCGGAAGTTTGAAAACAGAAGACAATATAGCATTAGCCCCTACAGATTCGTAATCAAATCCTGTTCTCCCTGTTAAAGCTAAACTGGAATCCCAGTCGTTTCTGAAGGTCATATCTACATAAAACATATTTTTGTAGCCTATGGAAGCACTCGCAAAAACAGACTGTACCTGTTTTTTCATGTTGGTATAGATATTATGATATCCGTCTCCTGGAGCCCTTTTTAACCCCCATGTAAGGTTGTTTAAGGTGAAAAGGTTAGGGATTACCAAATAAGCATTATCTATCTGTGTTATTTTGTTTCTTGTCGTGTTGGTACTTGCTCCCACTGTAAAATCTAAGGAGATGGACTCATTTATTTTAGGACTACCAATAAGCAACACATCACCATAGGTAGAAGAGTTCTCATAGGTGTTTTTTAGAATCCGTCCGTTAATCCCCTCATTCACAGCCAATAAACTAGGCGCTGAAAAAGCAGCAATATCACGCTGGCTATCTGAAATATTCCAGCTATAATTCCCTCTTACTCTTGCAGATAACCACGGATTGATCTGATAGGAAAGCGCAACGGCTCCATATGCATTTTTATTGGCTACTGTAACAGGGTTTCTGTTGAGAATCCAGTAAGGGTTCTGGGTTACCGGGTTTCCTTTGAAACTTCCATCCGGGTTAACTTCCCACCAGTTTTGTGCAGGTAAAAATCTTTCTTTATTTAAATAAGAATAATTATTTGGTCCATATTGATCAAAATCAACCCCTCTAGGCAGCCAGTACAAACTTGTTAAAGGAGAAAAAGAAGCTCCCGGTGTCTGTCTGTTCTTGCTTTCCTGTAATGAACCGATAAAATTGGCATCCAACGTCAGTTTATCATCCAGAAACTTACTTGAATTTCTGAAAGATATATTATACTGATCAAAATAGCTTATAGGAACAACTCCTTTATTGGTTGTATTTCCAATAGAAAAATAATTGGTTGATCTTTCGTTTCCAGACTGGAATGAAAGACTGTTGACCCACGTTGTTCCTGTCTGCAGAAAATCTTTAAGGTAATCCTTAGATTCTCCTTTTGCACCCCAGCTTTCTGTTGACTGTCCCGGCTGCTGACCAGCAACAGCTGGATCATAGGACAAATAACTGTGCTGAAGCTTTGGAAGACTATAAGCTCTTTCCACTGTAAGACTGCTACTATAAGTGATCATACTCTTTCCTGCACGTCCTTTTCTGGTAGTAATCAAAATAGCTCCGTTCCCTCCGGCAGAACCATATAATGCTGACGCAGAGGCTCCTTTCAGAAAATTGATGCTTTCAATATCATCAGGATTGATGGAACTCAGTACGTCTCCGGGATCCGGCATATTGGAATACTGTCCGATATCTGCTGACTTTCCGGTTCCATTGATAATAGGAATTCCATCAATTACATATAGTGGTTGTGTAGTGTTTACAGATTTATCTCCTCTCATTATCACCCTTACGGAACTCCCTACACCATTGGTTCTGTTAACCTGTACATTGGAAACTTTTCCATTGATTGAATTTAAAAGATTGGGAGTTTTCACTTCTGTAAGCTCATCGCCGCCAATCTGCTGACTGGAATACGTAAGGGAGCGTGCCTGCCTTTTGATCCCCAAAGAGGTGACTACGACCTCCTGAATGTTGGTTGTCTTCGTAGTGTCAGCCGATTTTTGTTCCTGTGCGGTAGCAGAAAGTGAAAAAACGAACAGAACGGGTATAACTGCTTTTCTCATAAGGTTTAGATTCGTTAGATTTAATTGAGAATCAATGACATTACTTCATATTTTCAATACACAGAGATTATTGTTTTTTCAGCAAAATTTTGCTGTTTATGTATTAAATTATTTAAAGTTTTGTTAAGATTTAATTCACATTGACAAATCTAAATTTTGTAACCAGTCTGATATAATACTATTTTATCATAAAACGATATTATTTTTTCAGCGATCAAAAACAAAAGTAAATAACACACTATTTATCAATAAAATACGCTCCCTATCCAATAATTAAAAAAAGTGGATTTATTTTAAAATAAGATCAATAAAATATTTAAAAAAATGAATTTCCGGTCACTATTATTCAATCTTTTTCACACCTTTAAACTGTTCTCTGAATTCAGTTGGCGTTGTTTTTTTGATTGATTTAAAGACCTTATTAAAATTCGCAATATTGTTGAAACCTGCTTCAAAGGCAATTTCAAAAACGGTAAGATTTTTTTCCATCAGCCAACGGGCTGCATAGCTGATCCTGATCTCATTCAAATAATTGATAAATGTTTTCCCTGTTCTTTTTTTAATAAACCGATTAAAGGTCACATTGCTCATATTGACCAGTGAAGCCACTTTATCCAGGGTGATCTTGTTTTCAAAATTCTTATGCACAAAATCATGGATGCGTTTCATTTTATCGTTATCAGCAAAGGTTTCAAGCTCTATGCTGTAGGATGACAGAAGAGTTTTATCCTCTGCAGTGGCCAGCTCATTCAAAATCTTCATAATTTCTATGAAAGACTCAAAACTGTTCATTTTAGATAAATTCAGAAACGAATCTTTCAGTTTTTCAGCAGTTTCTGCAGAGAAAAGAATTCCCCGGATAGAATCTTTCATCAGATTATTGATGGGTTTCAGGATATTTTTCTCCATTAAAGACTGGTTAAAGAAATCCTGATTAAACTGAACCGTAATCTCGTGGGTCTTCCTGTTTTTGCATCTGTAATTGGCCCAGCAATGAGGCAGGTTCGGCCCTACCAGCACCAGTTCTATATTCCCTATTTCACCGGTATGGTCCCCAATCATTCTCCGGTACCCTTTGCCTTTGTAGATAAAATTTATTTCAATTTCAGGATGATAGTGGTAAGGAAAATCAAATGAGGCTTTGATTCTGTCAAATACCAGAAAACTGTCTTCAGGAGATAGTGGAGTTATTTCTCTGAGAATATTTTCTAATTCGCTCATGCAGGCAGTTTTGGAAAAAGGGTTAATAATAGAGTTAGCAGTACAAATATTTGTAAAATTGATAAAATAATATCAATGTAAAAACATATTTTATGTTTTTTTATTCTGAATTTTATATGCAAATCAGAACAAAAGTAGATTCCTGAAGTGTTTTTTGTATCTTTAAACTAAAGTTAAAATATGCCGCAATCCCTTATTTTTGAAGATCAGTATAAAAGACTTGGGCTGAAATTCTTTTCAGAAGAAAACCTGGAACATTTCAACAGCAATCAGTTTAAAACGGATATTAAAGTATTTTTTATTCCTTCAGGGTATGAGCTTATGGTAGATTTTAATCATTATCAGGTCAAAAAACCTTCCCTGCTTTTCCTTACCGGCCAGCATCTGCAGATAAAAAATGGAAAAGACGAGTCTATATTTCTTCATTATAACCGTTATTTTTACTGCATCCAGATCCATGATAAAGAGGTAGCCTGTGACGGACTTCTCTTTCATAATGTATTTGAAATTCCTTTTGTAGAACTTGATGATTCCGAAGTATTACTGATGAAGAATCTCTTTCAGAACATTCAGGATGAACTTGAGTGGAATGATTCTTCTGCAGAAGAAATGATAAGAACGTATGTAAAACAGATCATCATCCGGGCAACCAGAAAATGGAAAAAAGAAAATCTGGATAATGATGTAATAAAAATTCCCGGCAGTGAGCTAGATATATTCAGAGATTTCAGCCGCCATCTGGAAATTCATTTCAGAGAAAAACACAATGTGGCAGATTATGCAGCCCTGCTTCATCTGGCTCCGAAGACATTAACCCACAAGTTTAAAAATCTGAATCTTGATTCTCCGAACCAATTTATCATCAACAGAATTTTACTGGAAGCCAAAAGGCTGCTATTTTATACCGATAAACCTGTAAAGGAAATTGCCTATGACCTCGGTTATGAAGATCCGGCTTATTTCAACCGGCTTTTCACAGGAAAAACCGGAAGCACTCCTGCAAATTTTAAGAAAAATTACTCGTCGGGAAAAAAGTACAATATTTAAGTCTTTTTATCTATTGAATCTGCTTCTTAACTGATCTATCTTTGTAACATCAAAATCAAGCAATATTAAAAATAAAAAACAAACATTATGAGACGTAACGCAACAGCCGTTTGGAACGGTACCATTAAAGAAGGTAAGGGACATTTAACTACTCAGAGTACAACTTTAAACCAGACTCAATATTCTTTCAACAGCCGTTTTGCGGATGGTGTGGGAACCAACCCTGAAGAGCTGCTGGCAGCTGCACACGCTGGATGTTTCACCATGAAACTGGATGCAGAACTTTCACAGGCAGGCTACAATCCGGAAGAGCTGAAAACAACTTCTGTTATCACTCTTGATCCCAACATTGGAAAAATCACAAAGTCTGAGCTGACCTTAACCGCAAAAGTTCCGGGGATTTCAGAAGAAGAATTCCAGAAATTTGCAAAAATAGCTGAAGAAGGATGCCCTGTAAGTGCTGCCTTCAATTTTGAAATCACTTTAAATGCTACTTTAGAGCAGTAAAATAAAGGTAAAAGATCATTAAATCTGAGTGTAAAATTCTACTCAGATTTAATTTTAAAACAAAATATACCAATTGGTATGTTTTTGTATATTTGCATCATTATAAACAACTTCAATGTCAAAAGCAGAAAAAACAAAACAGCATATCATTGAGAAAACAGCGACTCTTTTTAATACAAAGGGTTATATTTCCACATCGCTTTCAGACATCACACAAGCAACCGGGCTTACGAAGGGCAGCATTTACGGAAACTTTGAAAACAAAGATGAAGTCGCCATAGAAGTTTATAAATATAATGCAGGATTACTGAGCAGAACCCTCAGCCGATCTTTCGGAGATGAATTTTCTACTTCTCTGGATAAACTTCACGCTTTTGTTGATTTTTACAGAAAAAACTGGCCGGCTGTTTTTTCAAACGGAGGCTGCCCTCTCATGAACGCAGCAACAGAAGCGGATGATTCTTTTCCTGCCCTGAAAAAACAGGTTAAAAATTCTTTTGAGCTATGGATGGACAAAGTTTCATCAGTTATCCGTCAGGGACAAAAGAATAAAGAGATCAGTGAAAAAATTAATGCCGGGCAATATGCCTCAACGTTTATTATGCTGATTGAAGGCGGAATACTGCTTTCAAAAACCATGGGTGATCAAAGTTTTCTGAACCATGCTTTAGACAGGATCACATATATGATTGATCATGAACTAAACATCCTTCCATCATAAATTATACAATATGGAAATAAAAAGAGTGGCCATTGTAGGATATAACAGAATCCCCTTTGCCAGAATGAATACCGCTTACACGGACCAGGGAAACCAGGAGCTTTTGCTATCTGCACTCAACGGGCTTATTGACCGTTACCATATGAAAGGAAAACGGCTTGGGGAAGTTGCCGGAGGTGCAGTCATCAAACATATTTCCGAAAGCAACCTCATCAGAGAAACTGTAATAAATACCTCCCTCCACCCGGCAACTCCTGCATGTGATCTTCAGCAGGCATGTGATACAGGTATTGAAGCAGCCATTTATATCGGAAATAAAATTGCGCTGGGACAGATAGAAAGCGGTATCGCCTGCGGTGTTGAAGCCATGAGCAATATTCCTTTTGAATCTTCTCCAAGATTAAGAAAAGCCTTGTTAAAAGCCAATAAAGAAAAATCTACTTTTGGAAAACTGAAGCAATTATTAAGTCCGAAATTAAAAGACTGGATGCCGATCCCTTACAAAGGACAGGAACCGAAAACAGGATTGGTAATGGGTGAGCATACTGAAATCACTGCCAAATATTACAATATCCCAAGAGAAGAACAGGATGAACTGGCATTCAGAAGCCATCAGAACATGGCCAAAGCTTATGATGAAGGCTTTTTTGATGATATGATCACTCCTGCTTTTGGTATTGACAAAGATAATAACCTGCGAAGAGATACCAGCTTAGAAAAATTATCACAGTTAAAACCTGCCTTTGATAAGCAAAACGGGACTTTAACGGCAGGAAACTCCACTCCTTTTACTGATGGAGCTTCAGCAGTTCTGCTGGCCAGTGAAGAATGGGCAAAAGCCAATGACCTTCCTGTACTGGCTTATATCACGTTTTCAGAACTGGCAGGGATAGAATATGTTGAAAACCGACAAAACTTACTTCTCGCCCCGGTTTTTGCAGCAGAAAGAATGCTGAAGAAAGCAGGGATGAATCTGGAAGATTTTGATTATTATGAAATTCATGAAGCTTTTGCAGCACAGGTCCTGGCTACCCTTAAAATCTGGGAAAATGATGATCTTGCAAAAAAATTCGGACTGGAGAAAGCATTAGGACGCATTGACAGGAGCAAGCTGAATGTAAAAGGTGGAAGTCTGGCTGCAGCTCATCCATTTGCGGCCACCGGTGGAAGGATTATTGCTACTTTGGCGAAACTCCTCCATGAAAAAGGCAGCGGAAAAGGCTTTATATCCATTTGTGCAGCCCGTGGACAAGGTATAACCATGATTTTAGAGAAGTAATATTTACCCTAAAAATTATTTCAAAAGCTAAAATCTTTTTATTATGCATTAAATAATATGCTTTAATATTCGTCTGCAGCGAAAGAAAATTGATAATATTGCAGACGAAAATTAGATGCTTAAGAAAGAAGCAAAATGAAGCATGGGTAAACCGGGTTTATCTCATGAAAGTCTAATCGATTTAAAATTAGTAACTACAATATGAAAAGAGTTGTCATTACAGGATTAGGTGCTGTGACACCTTTGGGAAATAATGTTGAAGATTTTTGGCAAAACAGCATTAAAGGCACAAGTGGTGCAGGATTAATCACCCATTTCGACACAGAAAAATTTAAGGTACACTTCGCTTGTGAGGTCAAAAATTTTGATCCAAAAGTATATCTGAATCATAATGAGATTAAAAGAAGTGACCTGTTTACACAATATGCCATGTACGCATCCGCAGAAGCAATTCAGGATTCCGGACTGGAACTGGAGAGTATGGATCCGTTTGATACCGGAGTGATCTGGGGAACAGGACAAGGCGGGATGTGGACTTTTGAAAAGGAAGTAATGGATTTCGCCCAGGGTGATGGCACCCCACGTTTTAATCCTTTCTTTGTTCCCAAATTCATTGCCAATATGGCTTCAGGAATGATTTCTATGAAATATGGACTTCAGGGAATCAACTATACTACTGTTTCAGCCTGTGCAACCGGAAATACAGCATTGATGGATGCCTTCAACTATATTCGTCTCGGAAAAGCGAAAGTAATCATCAGTGGTGGCTCTGAAGCTGCTATTACTCCGGCTTCTATAGGTGGTTTCTCTATTATGAAGGCCATGTCTACCAGAAATGATGACTTTGTCACCGCCAGTCGTCCTTACGATGCCGAGAGAGACGGTTTTGTAATGGGTGAAGGGGCTGGAGCTTTGGTCCTTGAAGAATATGAACATGCTGTGGCAAGAGGAGCAAAAATCTATGCTGAATTGGCAGGTGCCGCCATGACTGCAGATGCTTATCACATGACTGCCCCTCATCCTGAAGGTGCAGGAGCCATCAAAGCAATGCAGCTGGCAGTGAAGGAAGCGGGAGCCAATATGGAAGATATCGATTATATTAACCCACATGCTACCTCTACTCCTCTGGGAGATTTGATAGAGCTGAAAGCCATCAATAATGCATTTAAAGGAAGTAAAAACCTTGACATCAGTGCCACAAAATCTATGACAGGGCATTTATTGGGTGCAGCGGGAGCCGTTGAAGCGATCCTTTCTATTAAGGCCATTCAAAACAGCATTATTCCTCCTACGATCAACCTTCATAGTATAGATGAAAGTATTCCTAAGGATATCAATATTGTTTTCGGGGAAGCAAAAGAGAAAGAGATCAATTTTGCATTGAGTAATGCCTTTGGATTCGGAGGTCATAATGCGACTTTGGTTTTCAAAAAATTCAGATAATTTTCAGATTAAAATAATTGTAAATCCCTGTATGATCATTATACAGGGATTTTTATTTTCATTAAGAATAAAAACATGTGCTTTACAAGTAATTATTTTCTGATTAAAAAATCTTTAAAAATTAATTATAATACGACTTCTTTTGTCGTTACCCGTTAATACTTTTGTTCCAGTAAAATTTCTTGCAAGAATTTACAAAGTAATTATTTAAACAGAAAAAAATGATTTATAATTTAAACTTAAAAACCAAGATTGTCAAATTTAGCTATACATAAAAAAAGCAGCCAAAACTGACTGCTTGATGTTATACTTGCGCTTTCAACCATTCCGAAGAGGAAAGGTAATTCTGATCAGGATAGTAAATGAACAGCAGATTTCTTCCCTTTATGGTATTGATGATCGGCTGTGTCAGCTCTCTCGGTACTGCGGGACATCCCCAGCTTCTTCCAATTCTTTTGTGCATAGCAGCAAATTCATCGCTTACATAATTGGCTCCGTGCATTACAATCGCTCTTCTGTAGGCTGCATCATTAAATCCTTTGTCCATGCCCAACAGTTTTAAAGAATATCCGTTGTCCCCCTGATACGTTGCATCTGTGATATAAAATCCTAAGCTGCTCTGTAACGAACTTTCCCTGTTAGAAAAATTCGTCGCAAATTCTTCGCCGGTATTTTTACCATGGGCAACCAATGAGTTGAACAGAACTTTTTTGTCTTCAAGATCAATGACCCAAAGTCTTTTGGTATTGGAAGACATAGAAAAATCGCAGATAGTCAATAAATGCGAATCCTGGGTAAGCAATCCTGCTTTCTTTAAGTTTTCGTAACCTGTCAATGCTTTTGAGAATACTTCATAGTTCAGTTCATGTTCCGGGTCAAATGCAATTGATTGGTATAATGCTTCTGATGAAGAAACAGCAATTGTATTCTTCTCAGATTTCGTGTCGTCAGCTACAGTTACTTTTTCAGTCTTTGCTGTCTTGAAATTTTCATTCTTTACCGCCCCTCTTGGAGAAATGTAGAATGAGGTCGTAACCATGTAAACAAGGCCTATTACGCTATAAAATCCTTTCATTCAATAATATATAATTCCAAATTAGTGGGGCAAAATTATAAAAACATCATTACGCATCGGGTAAAAACGAAAGAAGTTTAACGCTATTTAAGAAACTTTAACGTCCTGATTCTGTGAATTAAAAACTTATTTCTGAGTATCCGCAACAAATTCCAGACTGATAGAATTCATACAATACCTCAGCCCTGTAGGCTTCGGACCATCATCAAAGACATGACCTAAATGAGAATCACATCTTTTGCAAAGAACTTCAACCCTTTCCATTCCATAAGTGGTATCTCTTTTATAATAAACACCTTCCTTATCAGCCTCAAAGAAACTCGGCCAGCCACAGCTGCTTGCAAATTTTGAAGTAGAACGGAACAGATGATTTCCGCAAACAGCACAATAATAATCCCCCACCTCATCAAATTCATTGTATTTTCCGGTAAAAGCTCTTTCTGTAGCTGCTTCCCTGGATATTGAATAAAGATCCGGAGCAAGGATTTTTTTCCATTCCTCATTAGAAATGTTCAGCTTTGTTGTATCGGTTCTGGAATAGTATGGATTGTTTTTTGCTTCTGTATTTTCCATAGAAGAGGTTTTAATAGGTTGATATTTCTGCGTGCATGATTGCAGAACGGTTAATATAATGAGTGAAACTAAAAATTTCATTGTAAATTTTAATTTTAGAATGTCATAAACTTTCTATAATACCTTACGAAAAAGCTTTATTAACATTAAACGGTTTCATAACCAAATTTAGTAAATTTGAGAATATGAATGACGAAGCAAAAAGAAAACAACTCAGAAAATATAAAGCGTTTGCAACAGGATTATTTGTCCTGATGGCCATTATTTTCATCATTACGACTATTTTACAGAAATCGAACAGTTCACACTGGATCGGCTATGTACGAGCCTTTTCTGAAGCTGCGATGGTAGGTGCTTTGGCCGACTGGTTTGCCGTAACAGCACTCTTCCGCCACCCTCTCGGGCTTCCGATTCCCCATACCAATCTGATTGAAAACAGCAAACAGAGACTGGGAAATAATCTGGGGAGCTTTGTGGTCAGCAATTTTCTTTCGCCTCAGAATATACGTCCTTATATTCAAAAGCTGAAGATTTCCAATTTCGTTGGCGAATGGCTGGGAAAAGAGAAAAGTCAGGATATTCTCATCAGAAACTTATCCGAGATTGTTATGGACATTCTCAACAAGCTTGATGATTCTACCGTGAGCCATTTTATAAGCAAAAAGGTCTCTGAAATGACAGGTGATATCAAACTTAATAAAGTAGTAGGAAACGGAATCGGATATATTCTGGAAAAGAATGACCATCAAAGGATCATTACCAACCTTTCTAAGCAGATCAAAGAATATATTATTGAAAATGATGAAATGATCCAGGAGCGGGTAAAGAAAGGAAGCTATTCTTTTATTCCGTCATTTGTAGATAATAAAATTGCAGATAAAATTGCAGCCGGACTCTCTGAATTCTTTAAAGAAATAGAGGAAGATCCGCAGCATGAAGTCAGAACGTTGATCACTCAGAAAATTCATGAATTCTCGGTTGATCTGAAAGAAGATCCGAAATGGGACGAAGAATTTAAAACCATTAAAAACGGACTTCTGAAAAATGAAAAACTGGATGAATATTCCAATGACATCTGGGTTTCTATCAAAAAGACCCTGATAAAAGAACTCCAGGAAGATCATTCTGCACTGAAAAACTACCTTTCTAAAAACCTGAATGAATTTGCACAGAACTTAAAGACAGACGAAAATCTTCAGAATAAAATTGATCATTGGGTACGTGTCACCGCTTATAAATACATTCTTAAAAATACCCATCAGTTTGGAAACCTCATCAGTACTACTGTCGGGAACTGGCAGGGCAAAGAACTGAGCGAAAAACTGGAGCTGGAAGTAGGAAAAGACCTTCAGTTTATCCGGGTCAACGGGACTCTTGTGGGAGGACTCGTAGGGCTGATCATCTATACAATTGCCCACTTTTTCATCTAAAAAACTAAAAACCACGATAACCCAGCCATGAAAAAAATTTTTGCTATATTCTTCTTCTTTTCCCTCACATTTGCCCTCTGCCAGAAAGTTGAATTAAAAACTGTAACAGATTCTTCACAAACTTTCAAAGGAGAAATTGCAGGAGTTCCTGTTACCCTGCAGCTTCACTATGATGGCATCCCGGATTGCAACTTATACCAGCATTTTGTCAGCGGTTGGTATTATTACGATAAGTATCAGAAGAAAATACCCCTTACCGGGCTTTATGATTACGGGAAACTTTCGTTGTATCATTTCGGTTCTAAACACCAACAGATTTCCAAACAGTTTAAAGAAAAGATCAATTCACCAAAGGATGTTGAAAAAGTAGCTGAAATTGTCAAAAACTTTACTCCGAAGGAAACCATTTTATTCGGACACGATCAGGCTAAAGAAAATCCGGTTACAGGAACTTTTTATCTTGGAAATAAAGACAAAGCCCAACCTGCCCAACTATTTACAGGTAATAATATGATCTACCGTTACAATAATTATCTGGTTTTACCCAATAACAAAAGGATCAACACCTTTGACGTTATTAATGTGTATGGTGGGAATGAACTGGTCTCATACGTTTCCGGAGAAAAAGGAAACCATGTTTTATTATATTTTAACCATTCTTCCAACCTTAATGCATGTGGCAGATGCGGAGCAAGTGAAGGAGAAAAAGGATACCGTATTCTTTATTTTACCAGGGACTGGAATTATAAACGTTACGAGGAATTCCTTACCGAAAGCTGTCTGGAAGGAATATTTGAAACTCAAAAGATAAAGACTAAAGATCCGGGCATCCTTCAGTTTAAAGTTCCCAAATCCTATTCTTCACCTGCTTACACTTTGACTGTAGACACAAAAAAATCTTCTGTAGTAAAATCAAAATAAAAGAGAGCCAGTTACTGAACTCTCTTTTTGTTTTATCTTGGTAATCTGCCTGCTCTTTTCAAGATTTCTTTATTGATATCGTTGATCAGCTCCGGGCCTTCATAAATAAATCCTGTGTACAGCTGAATCAGGCTCGCTCCGGCATCCAGCTTTTCCATGGCATCCTTTGCCGAGTGAATTCCTCCTACACCGATGATCGGGAAAGCCCTGTTGCTTTTATCAGAAAGATATTTAATCATTTTTGTACTTCTCTCACGGATAGGCTTTCCGCTTAAACCTCCGTTGCCTATCTGTTCAAGAACTTCTGGCGAGGTTTTCAGCCCTTCTCTGTTTACTGATGTATTGGAAACTACAATACCATCAATCTTTGTTTCGGCAATCAGCTCAATGATTTCATCTAATTGATTATTATTAAGATCCGGTGCAATTTTTAGGAGTATCGGTTTCTGTACAGCTTTTGACTGGTTTATTTTTTTTACTTCTGTAATCAGCTCTCTCAGATATTCCACATCTTCCAGTTTGGCATGGCTTCCTACATTCGGGCAGCTTACATTCAGTACAAAATAGTCGACATGAGGATGAAGCCCTTCAAAACAATCCAGATAATCCTGGGTATAGTTTTCAGGTTTTGTATCTGTATTTTTTCCGATGTTTCCACCGATGATGATTTTTCCTTTATTCGATTTTAATTTTTCAATTGCCGCTTCAAGACCTTCATTATTGAATCCCATCCTGTTGATGATTCCGCCATCTTCAATCAGACGGAACAGTCTTTTCTTAGGATTTCCAGCCTGGGCTCTTGGGGTTACTGTTCCAATCTCTACAAATCCGAAACCTAAGTCTCCCAATTCGTTGAACAGAACGGCATTTTTATCAAAACCGGCAGCCAGTCCTACAGGATTTTTAAATTTCAATCCGAAAACTTCTCTTTCCAGACGTTTGTCTTCAATAGGTTTTGGTAAAAACAGTTTAGTAAGAAATCCAAAATTTTTAAGCATTGAAAAAGTAAAGTGGTGTACTTCTTCAGGATCGAATTTAAAAAGAATCGGACGAATGAGCGATTTGTACATTGAAAAAAAGTTTTACAAAATTACTCATTTTAAAATTAATGTTCGATTGATGTATGATATTTTATCAAAATGCCTGATATATAGCATCTATAAAACATAAAACCTTTTATAATTTTTGACATAAATTTAAAACGCTATGATCGCAAAGCTTTTGATCGTTCTAAAACATTTTTGTTCGCAAGGGCGTTTCACTAAGCAAAGAGTTGGGATCAACCTTTGCTGAGCGAAGCAACTTTATGAACGAAAAGACTTATTTAAGTGTATGAGCTCAGATCAAAATTCAGAATATCTCCTATTCTTTTGAACTCTTCATCTACAGTGGCATTTAACGTAATTCTTTCGTTAGAAACAGGATGATTAAAAATCAACTGATGGGCATGAAGCGTCATTTTGTTGATGTCAAATGTTTGAAGCCACAACTTATTCTGTTTATTACAACCGTGCTTACGACAGCCTAAGATTGGGTGTAGAATATGTTTAAAATGTTTTCTCAACTGATGAAATCTTCCCGTTTCAGGAATAGCTTCTACCAAAGAATATCTGGAAGTCTGATGTTTTAAAAAAGGTAAATCTATTTCCGAAGTCTGCAAACGACGATAGTATGTAACTGCATTTTGTGTGACTTCATTTTCATTAACTAAGTCGTAATCAATTGTTTCTTCCTCTTTTGTCCAGCCACGAAGAATTGCAAGATATTTCTTCTCTACTTCACGTGATGCAAACTGTTCACTCATGATTCTAAGGGTATCTTTATCTAAAGTAAACAGCAGAACCCCCGAAGTTTTCCGGTCTAAGCGATGTACAGGATACACTTTTTGGCCAATCTGTTTCTTCAGCTCCTGAATAGCATAAGTATCGGCTTCTCCGGCATAGAAAGATTTATGAACCAGAAGTCCGCTGGGTTTGTTGATCGCAATAATATGCTCGTCACGATAAAGAATTTCTAACATGGTGCAAAAGTAGAGATTTTCTGCTGATTCTTATTTTGAATAGGAAACCTTCAAAGTGAAGGGTGATATTCTAAACCTAACAGGTTTTTGAAACCTGTTAGGTTTGCCAAAATATAAAAGTCAATAGCCCTGATTGAGCGGCATGTTTGAGCTTTTTCTGGTTTTGGGCGGTGGCTTTGCCACCGCCCAAAACCAGAAAAAGCGAGTAGCGAAAGCAGGTTCCCGGCTCCTTATAACTACACATTAAATAAATTGTTTAAATTAGTAAAAGAGTTTTACCATAATTTAAAAAAAATGACAGACTATTTTGGTTTTTTTGTAAAATTGATCGTGATCTCTGTTGTTATAACAGTAGCCAGTATTGTCTTGATACGATCAAAACAATACAAAATAATCAAAATATTACTGTTTATTATTGCAGGTATTTTATTTATCATTGGTGCGGGTGGATGTATCTTAATGACAATCTCAAATGTAGGATCTTACAGGTATTAATATTTTCCCAATAAAAAACATTATTTTTGCACATCAGACGTAAAAAAATTATGGCAAAGCAAGAAGATGTTTTCAAGAAAGTAATTTCTCACGCTAAAGAGTATGGGTTTATTTTCCCTTCCAGTGAGATCTATGATGGTTTATCCGCTGTTTATGATTATGGACAGAATGGGGCCGAACTCAAAAATAATATCAAACAATACTGGTGGAAAGCGATGGTACAGCTTAACGAGAATATTGTAGGTATTGATTCGGCAATCCTTATGCATCCTACAACATGGAAGGCATCAGGCCACGTAGACGCTTTCAACGATCCATTGATTGACAATAAAGATTCCAAAAAACGTTTCAGAGCAGATGTTCTGGTGGAAGACTATTGTGCTAAAATTGAAGATAAGGAGAATAAAGAAATTGAAAAGGCTGCGAAGAGATTCGGGGAGGCTTTTGATAAAGATCAGTTTGTTGCGACGAATCCAAAAGTTCTGGAATACAGAGCAAAAAGAGAAGCGATCCTTTCAAGGCTGGCAAAATCTTTAGAAAATGAGGATCTTGCTGATGTTAAGGCTTTGATTGAAGAGCTTGAAATTGCTGATCCTGATACAGGTTCTAAAAACTGGACGGAAGTAAGACAGTTCAACCTGATGTTCGGAACCAAACTGGGAGCTTCTGCTGACAGCGCCATGGACCTTTACCTTAGACCGGAAACGGCTCAGGGAATCTTTGTCAACTACCTGAATGTACAGAAAACTTCACGTCACAGGCTTCCTTTCGGGATCGCACAGATCGGAAAGGCCTTCAGAAATGAAATTGTTGCAAGACAGTTTATCTTCAGAATGCGTGAATTCGAACAGATGGAAATGCAATTCTTTGTAGCACCGGGAACGGAGCTTGAGTTCTACGAACAATGGAAGCAAAAGCGTCTGAACTGGCACTTAGCTCTGGGATTAGGTAATGAAAACTATAAATTCCATGATCACGAAAAACTTGCCCACTATGCGAATGCTGCCGCTGATATAGAGTTTAATTTCCCATTCGGATTTAAAGAACTTGAAGGTATTCACTCAAGAACGGACTTCGATCTTAAAGCTCACGAAAAGTTCTCCGGAAGAAAACTGCAGTTCTTCGATCCTGAAAGAAATGAAAACTATGTTCCTTATGTAGTGGAAACTTCTGTAGGACTTGACAGGTTATTCCTTTCTATTTTCTCACACTGCCTGAGAGATGAAGTATTGGAAGACGGTTCAGAAAGAACAGTTTTATCTTTACCTCCGGCATTGGCACCAATTAAAGCAGCTATTCTTCCACTGATGAAGAAGGATGGCCTGGCAGAATATGCAGAAACAATCTTCAACGATCTGAAATATGATTTCAATTTATTCTACGAAGAAAAAGATGCGATCGGAAAACGTTACAGAAGGCAGGATGCGATCGGTACTCCATATTGTATTACAGTAGATCACGATTCATTGACGGATCATACGGTAACCATCAGAGACCGAGACACAATGCAGCAGGAAAGAGTTCCTGTTTCAGAACTGAGAAGAATCATCGATGAGAAGACCAACTTCAGAAATCTACTTTCTAAAATATAATGTAAAAGCCCTGAAAATTCAGGGCTTTTTTATTTTCACAATACCGCTGGTTATAATTTTTGTCAATAAAAGCAAAAACAACTTATTTAAGCATCATTTTAATTTTTATAACCAAATTATTCTAAATTTGTCAGATACCGATTCATAAAACAATGAGAATATTAAAGTATATGATAGGCGGAGCTGTAGCTGGTGCAGCAGCAGCTTATTTTCTGGGATATGATTATTTATTTAGCGGAATCTCCAAAACTTACCTTAAAGGAAAGTCGAGTGCTTATATAGATGACGGATATCTTTTCCCCAGTAACCCTATAGCTACCGAAGCTCCCAAATTGTGGGAAGAAGATCCTGATTACAACAAGAAAGAATTACCGAAACATTTAGTTGATGATTTAAAACATTCCCGTACTGCCGCTTTGGTAGTGATCAGAAATGGAAAGATCCTTCATGAGCAGTATTGGAATGGTTATAATCAGCTTTCTCAGACCAATTCTTTTTCCATGGCAAAGGCTGTAACCGTAATGCTGTTAGGAAAAGCTTTGGAAGAAGGAGTTATCTCTTCAATAGATGAAAAGCTTTCAGGTTTTTATGCTGAATTTAAAGAAAAGATTTTTGGGGATCATGTTACGCTTAAAAATCTGGCACAAATGGAATCCGGACTGGATTGGGATGAAAATTATAACAATCCGTTTCTGCCCAATGCGAAAGCTTATTATGGAAAAAGTCTTGTAAAGGCTGTGTTCTCAAGGAAATTTAAAGAAGAGCCAGGGACAAAATTTGAGTACCAAAGCGGTGCCACTCAACTTCTTGGTTTTGCCATAAGAAAGGCTTTGAATCAACCTCTGGCAAGCTATTTATCAGAAAAATTCTGGGTTCCGCTGGGAATGGAACAGAATGCAAAATGGAGCACGGATGATCATGGAATGGAAAAAACCTACTGTTGTATTCACTCCAATGCCCGGGATTTTGCCAAGCTGGGGCAACTGTTTCTGGATAACGGAAAAGCTGGAGATCAGCAAATTTTAAATTCTGATTTTATTGAACAGATGAGAACTCCCACCGAAAAATCTGAGAATATTTACGGAATGGGTCTTTGGATCAACAATGATAACCCTGTAAAACATTACTATTTCTTAGGGCTGCAGGGGCAATATATCATCATGGTTCCTGAATTCAATATGGTCATTGTAAAGACCGGCAGTTATTCCAATAATCCTAAAAATGACAGGGGAAGACCGGATCAGGTCAAATTCCTGGTCAATGAAATCACCCAATTATTTTAATAGAACTATGGAAAAATATGATATAAAGGTTGATGAATACATCGAGAAGTCTCCGGATTTTGCAAAACCGATCCTTGATTATCTCCGGGAAACGATCCATGAGGTCTGTCCTGATGCGGAAGAAGCTATCAAATGGAAGTTTCCTACATTCATGTACAAAGGAAAAATACTCTGCTCAATAACCTCTTTCAAGCACTATTGCAGTCTTGGGTTCTGGCTGCATCAGGAAATGAAAACTTTAAAAGAGATCGAAATTAAAGCTGAAAAAAGTTCAATGTTCAGCCTGGGAAAAATCACTAAAATGGAAGATCTTCCTTCAAAACCTCAGCTTAAAAAAGCAATCAAAGAAGCAATGAGCCTTACGGATATGGGGGTTACGATGAAGAAAGCTCCCCCAACCAAAACAGAGACCGAGATTCCTGGATACTTTCAAACTGCTTTACAGGCGCATCCTAAAGCACTTGTGTTCTTTGAAAAAGCTTCCCCCTCATTCAGAAAGGAGTACATCACATGGATTACAGATGCTAAAACAGAAGCAACAAGAAACAGAAGAATAGAACAGTCTCTGGAATGGATTGAGGAAGGTAAGGGCCGAAACTGGAAATATGAAAAAAAATAAGATTCTACACAAAAAAATAAATCCGGCACAGCATCTTACCAAAGTCTGTTTTTATTTCGCATCATAAGTACGTACCACTCCGTCCTGTATATTTTCAAGCTGCCCTTCCCATTTGGAGACCGCTGAAGTTGCCAATGCATTCCCCAATACATTGGTCATACTTCTTCCCATATCACAAAAATGATCGATAGGAAGAATCAGGGCGATTCCTTCAGGTGGAATGCCAAACATGGAACAGGTTGCAACAATAATAACCAAAGAGGCCCTCGGAACTCCGGCAATTCCTTTTGAGGTAAGCATCAGAACCAAAAGCATGGTGATCTGCTGCCCGACGGTCATTTCGATTCCTTAGATCTGGGCAATAAAGATTGAAGCAAAGGTCATATACATCATACTTCCATCCAGATTGAATGAATATCCCAAAGGCAAAATAAAAGAAACCACTCTGCTGTTACATCCGAATTTTTCCAGCTCTTCTACCAGTTTTGGAAATACCGCTTCTGAACTGGTTGTGGAAAAAGCAATCAGTAATGGTTCTTTAATTCTTTTTAACAGCTCGAAAAGGCGGTTCCCCAGAATAAAATATCCCACTAACAGAAGAATCAGCCAAAGAACAGCTATAGCAAAGAAAAAGTCTCTTAAATAAACGGCATATACCTTGAAGATCTCAAATCCGTTTGTAGCTACCACTGCTGCAATTGCACCCAGCACTCCCAGTGGGGCAAACCACATGATATACGCAACCATTTTAAGGATTCCATGAGCAATGATATCAAAAAGCTTGACCACCGGCTTTGAATATTCTTCACCTAAATTAGCCAGTGCTACTCCAAACATAATGGAAAAAACAACGATCTGAAGCACTTCATTGGTAACAAATGCTTCAAACAGGCTTTTGGGAATTATATGTTTTACAAAGTCTTCCATAGAAAAACTTTTACTGCTTTTCAGAAGATCATCTGCTGTTGTAACTTCCTGAATAGGTAATTTGGTCACATATCCCGGTTCAAGCCAGTTAACAAGTATCAATCCAATAAAAAGAGAAATCAGAGAGGCAGTAATAAACCAAAGCATTGCTTTTGTTCCTACCCTTCCTATCATTTTGATATCACTTATTTTCGCAATTCCTACTACAAGAGTGGTAAATACCAATGGCGCAATAATCATCTGTACCAATCTGATAAAAACGGTCCCGAGTAATTTTATGTTTTTAGAAAATGGTTCTATACTTTCGGGATACTTCAAATGAATCAGTCCTCCCATGAACACTCCCAGAATAAGTGCAATAATAATAGCAATAAAAAGTTTATTTTGTCCTTTCATACATATAGTTTAATTTTTAAATATATGAAGCGCCACCTATTCCAACTTCACTGATCATGCGTATTGCAAGATATCGACAAGAATTGACATGTATCAACAGTTTTCGACAGAAAACCAGACTCTCAATTCTACCCACACATACTCTTTTAAATCAATTATGACACTTTTTGATACTTTCCGACATCTTCCAATATCATTTTTTATTAAAACTATACAATAACTTCGCAGGAATTTTTAACCCAATCATTTACGCTGTCATTCATCAACATCCCGGACACAAGTTCTTCACCATCATTTAGATCAATTAATGCATATCTGCTAAATGAAAACGGAAGATTTCAATATAAAAACACAAAACATATGGTTCAGAATATAGCTGGCTATCAATTCTAAAAATACATTACATGATGAAAAAAATATTTATAAAGATCATAAGTTCCACGATCTTTATCTTAACCTCTATTGACGTTTCAGGACAACTCTCTCTTCTGACTCTCAAGCCTGAAGACCAAATTGAACGGGAGGTTTATATAAAAGGATTTATTCAGGCTGATTTCATGACAAACTTCCAGAATATGAGATCAAAAGATGGCTTTTCTGCCTATTCAATAGAAATCCCGCAGACAAATGCTATAAGCAGTAACTTTAGTGTAAGACAAACCACATTCGGAATTGGATTTAAACAGAAAAATTCTCAAAATGACCAAACCCTTTCTGTTTATACTGAAATAGATTTTGCCGGGCCCAACAATACAACAGCCCCAAGATTCAGGCATGGATATATACAATGGAAAAGATGGCTTGCAGGACAGTCATGGAGCAACTTTTCCGATATTGAGATGCTTCCTATGATCTTTGATTTTATGCCTCCTGACGGATTATTACTTACCAGAAGACTGCAACTGCGTTATACAGTCCCGGTTTCAAAAAAAGGGAACCTGTCTTTCTCATTAGAAGACCCCAAAACCCCAAGTATCAGACTTCCTTCCGATTCATTAGGCTGGCATAAACAATCTGTTATACCTACTTTTTCAGTTCTCTACCGATATGGAAATGAAAAAAGCTACATAAAAGCCGGAGCTGTTATTTCGCCCATTAGCTATAATATGAAACATACACTTCAGGAGGAATATAAAACGAAAACTACTGCAGGCTGGGGAGCAATGATCTCCGGAAAAATACGCACTGATACAAAAAATGCCTTCAGCCTTCAAACGTCTTTTGGAAAAGGTTACTCAACCTATAATACGAATTTAAGGGAAGAAGGCTATGATGCAATTCCTACTGTTTACAACAAAAATATATTGGAAACATTAAACCTTTTCAATATAGTTGGAGTCTATGAGCATTGGTGGGCATCCCGGTGGAGTTCTATACTTTTTTTCAGCTACTCGAATATCGGTTATCAGGACTTCATTCCGAAGGATATGACTAAAAGCTTCCATAATATTTCAGGCAATATTATTTTCCATCCTTATAAAAAAGTAAGGCTGGGAATAGAGGGTAATTATGGGCGAAGGCAAAACTTTAGAAGTGAAAAGGCTGAGGGGTGGAGAGTTCAGGCTTCTACCAAGGTATACTTTTAAAGTTTGGAGCTGGTATTGTTTAAGGATGTTCCTATTTAATGGAATCTGAAATTAGCTTCCGGCAAGGTATTATTTTTCAGGAAAGCCTCATACTCAGGAGATAACCGGGCCCGGCCAAAGGTGTTTTCGCCGCTCATACTTCCAAGGCGGACTTTATCTTTACCATATTTCCGGTTCATCGCATCCATTGCTTTCATCACAGGGAGGTGCTGGTTTTGTATGTCTTCTTCGAAAAGACTGATCTGTCTCTGATCTTCCGGAACAAAGTCATTGACCATCACTCCTGCCCTTTTATAATGAAATCCTTCCTTATAAACAGCTTCAAAAAGCTCATTCACCACTCTTCCTATTAATATGGATGAATTGGTAGGATTAGGCAGGATCTGCGTTACGGCGTTTCTATATTCAGGAAGATCTTTTCTGAAGCGGTTGGTCTGTACAAAAACGGTGATCATTTTACAGCAGGTATTTTGTTTTCGCAGCCTTTCCGAACAATACATTCCGAAGGTTTCCACCCGCTCCCGGACTTCCTCTTTTTTAGTCAGCATCTGCATAAAGCTTCTGGTCACGGCAATAGATTTTTTGGGAGAGGGAGTATCCAGTTCAAGCTGGCGGATTCCTTTAAGCTCATTGATCATTCTTACCCCGTGAATTCCCATGATTTTCCGTACCCACATTTCAGGCTTCTGAAGGAGATCCCAGGCTTTGTACACTCCACTGTCATGCATTTTCGCAGCCAGTCTTCTTCCGATTCCCCATATATCGCCTATAGGGAGCCATTTCAATGCCTTCTCAATTTTTTCAGGAGTATCCAGAATATACACCCCATTGAACTTCTCCGGAAATTCTTTTACAATTCTATTGGCTACTTTACATAAGGTCTTGGTGGGGGCTATTCCTATACTTACAGGAATATTTTCTTTCTCCCTGATCTCTTCTTTGATCCTGACGCAATATTCATTAATATCAATATACTTAAAGCCCGTCAGATCCAGAAAAAGCTCATCAATACTGTATACCTCATGATCAAGAACGTAGGATCTTGCAATATTGATAACCTGCTGGCTTTTATAATTATAGAGCTCAAATTTGGCAGAAAAGCTTTTTACATCATGCTTTTGAAAGAGCTCCTTATATTTAAAAGCAGGGGCAGCCATAGGAATTCCCAGATCTTTTGCTTCTTTGCTCCGGGATACAACACATCCATCGTTGTTGGAGAGCACCACAACGGGTTTACCTTCAAGGGAAGAATCTAAAGTTCTTTCGCAGGAAACAAAAAAATTATTGCAATCTACCAGCGCATACATAGCAATTGTACAATGAATATTTCTACAAAATTATTGTTTTTGAAGAATAAAATAATGTTTTTGAAAAGAATTAACATTACAATTAACACATTGAAAAACAAATAACTATTTTTTTAAAACACGACACGTTTTGTCGCATTAAGGTTATAATTTGCCCTGAAAAAAATTGATTTCTCAAATCGTCCTTAAACGTTATTTTCCCAGATATTTATAACTTTTTTTTAAATTAAGAATTCAATTTTCCGATATTTTTTTGGATCAAATCTTTTATAATAGGTTTTATAATTTCACTTAAAATACGTCAAGTTTCGTCGCTTTCCCATCATACTTTTGTTTTATAACAGTTAAAATTATGGATAAAGTAACATCAGAACGAATTCAGAATCTTCACCCGCTGGTAAGGGATGAAGTGAAGCAGATTATTAAGGAATGTGACAGGGCACTTACAGGAAAAGCAAAGGTAAGAATCACTCAGGGGCTCAGATCTTTTGAGGAGCAGGAAAAACTCTATGCTATCGGAAGGCTGACCGACGGTAAAAAAGTGACTAATGCCAAGGCAGGGCAAAGTATTCACAACTACGGTCTTGCTGTAGATATCTGCCTGATGATTGACGGAAAAACAGCAAGCTGGAACACGGCAAAAGATTGGGACAATGACCAGGTTGCCGACTGGTACGAATGTGTAAAAATCTTCGCAAAGCATGGCTGGGACTGGGGCGGAAACTGGAAAACATTCAAGGACCTTCCTCATTTTGAAAAGAAAAGTATTCCATCCCAAAAAAGGATTATAAAAACCAGATGGAGAACACTTATAAAAATGCCGAGAGACAAGGAAGGATATGTTATATTATAGCGTTCATATTTTACTCTTAAACAAATCATTAGACACACATTAAGGGTCTCATTTTCTTTCCTATTTTTTTAATTTTTTCATGAAAATTTAAATAATGCGTCAAGTTCTGTCGCTTCTGCGGCCTACCTTTGGTTTATAAGAAAAGCACCAAAACAACTATAAAAATAAGCTGAAACCAATAGCCATTTCCCGGAAATCTATTGGTTTTACTTATCTAAAGTTGCCAGGTATTCTTAAAAAAAAGTAAAAATATCACATGAAAAAAACAACCATTCTTTCTTTGGACGGGGGTGGAATAAGAGGGATTATTACCTGCATTATTCTACGCTACATAGAAGAACAGCTTCAGTATTATGACAAGCAGACTGCCAAACTCGGAGATTATTTTGATCTGGTAGCAGGCAGCAGCACAGGAGGTCTGATTGCGTCTATTATTCTATGCCCTGATGAAGCCCGAAAAGCAAAGTATTCTATCCAGAAAGGACTAGAACTCTATGCTGAAAAGGGCGGCGATATTTTCCAGGTTTCCTTTTGGGAAAAACTGGTGAATCCGTTTGGATTATTGAATGAAAGAATTTCCCAGGAGGCTCTTCAAAAAAACTTAAATGACTTTTTTGGGAATTTAGAACTAAAAGAACTGATAAAACCCTGTTTAATAACCAGCTATGATATTGAAAACCGGAGAGCAAAACTTTTCAATTCATGGGAAGCCAACCTCAGCACTGATAATTTTTATGTAAAGGATGTCTGCAGGGCAACCTCAGCAGCGCCTACCTATTTCAGCCCGGTACAGATCAAATCGATGTACGGACAGATCTTCAGCCTGATTGACGGTGGAATGTTTGCCAATAACCCAGCACTTTGTGCTTATGCAGAAGCCCGGAAGATACCCTTTGCAGAGGTTCTGAAAAATCATCAGAAAGCCAACCATCCCGGAGTAAATGATATGATTATTGTTTCTATAGGAACAGGCGTTGAAGCCAGACCTTACGCTTTCAGAAAACTGGAAAAAGCAGGAAAAATAGGCTGGGTAAATCCTATTATTGATATCCTGATGTCTGCCAATGCCGAAACTGTAGATTATCAGCTTTGCCAGATGTTTCAGACACTGGGGACAAGAAATCAGAAAAACTATTACCGCCTGAACCCATCATTGAAAAATGCATCCCCTGCAATGGATAACGTAAAACGCTCCAATATTGAAAACCTGATCCAGGCCGGGCTGAGCTATATTGATGATAACAGAGAAACACTGAATCAGATTGTTCAGAAACTCATCAAAAATAAGATATAAGCTTTTTACCTTATAAAGGCCTTACATAAGCTTAAAAGCTTATATTGAAAAAAAATAAAAATATTTTTTTAACACGTCAAGTTCTGTCGTTTCACACTCCTACTTTTGGAATATCAAAAAGACACAGAATAATAATCAATAAAAACTTTTAAACCTATTGAATTCAACATTCTCCTGTGCTGAACAGCCTGAAATATGTTCAAAACAGAATCAACAAAGCAGAGAAATATCTGATCACAACACAGACAGTATCTCTGGTGAAGAACTCTATACTATAGAATGGAGCGACATTGAAAATGCTGAGATGGACTATGAAAACTATCTCAATGACATTGAAAACTTCTTCAGAGAAGATTTTGAGGATGACATTCTTGAAAAAGATGCATAATAACATAAAACTGTAAACACAAAAAGTTCTGATGCTGTCCAATATTACTTTTGCAACCAAATTATAATATACATACAGTAATCTCATTTAAACATTTGTCAATTCCTTTGAATCACCATTCACAAAATGTTGGACAGCCGGAACTGTGTTTAAAAAAACAAACGGGAATCACTAAAAACTAATAACCATTTTAAACCAAGGCTGAAGAAGCTGCCTTATAAAAGCTTTATGTATTAATCAAATTACACTTTTTATGAAAACAAAAGAAGAACTAAAACTCCTTTTCGAAAGGGGAGACAAACCAAAACAGGAAGACTTCTGGGAATGGCAGGATTCATACTGGCATAAAAATGAAAAAATAGAAATGGCTAAAATTGCCGGTTTAGAAAATGGCTTACCCAACCCCAATCATATTTATACGGAAACAGATGAGGAAGGTTCAGCATCCTTACAATCTTATTTAAATAAAAAAATGTTTGTAAAACCGGGTACTGTAACTATTCCGGATACCTTTGCTTATAATATGTCTATATCAGAATTATCGATTCCCAATAGTGTAACAAGCATCGGAATAGGAGCTTTCCAAGGTAATTTACTGGAGTTTGTAGTGCTCCCAAACAGCATCACTAATATTGGAGAAAATGCTTTTCTATACAATAGATTAAGATCAGTAAATATCCCTGAAAATATGACTGAGATTAAGTCATCTACTTTCCAGGCCAATCAACTAGCTTCAATAGAAATTCCTCATAATATTAACCGCATTGAAACCGCTGCTTTTGCATACAATCAGCTGACTTCAGTAAAGCTCCCGGAGCAGATTACAGTGATTGAAAAAAGCACTTTTCAAGGTAACCTGTTAACATCCATAGATATCCCTGCCAATGTGACCGGTATTGGAGAATATGCGTTTCAAAACAATCAATTACGATCTATACATATTCCCGATAATGTAAAAGCTATCGGAATAGGTGCATTCCAGAATAATCAGCTGGAATCTGTGAGCATTCCGGATAATGTTTCGGCTATTGAAGCCAATGTTTTTGAAAGTAATCTTCTGCCTTCCGTAAATATTCCTGAAAAAGTAACGAGAATCGGAGATAGTGCATTCCGGAATAATAAATTAATATCTGTAAATATCCCATATAGTATTACCAATATTGAGCGTCTTGTTTTTGCAGACAATCAGCTGGAGTCTGTAAGCATTCCTGAAAAGGTAACCAATATTGATTATGCCTCTTTTCAGAATAACAGATTAGCATCGGTAGAAATTCCTAAGGATCTGGTCAGCATTCAAGCTTATGCATTTCAAAACAACAGATTAACATCGGTAAACATCCCGGATCATATTACCATCATTAATGACTCCGTTTTTGCAGATAATCTCCTGACTTCTGTAGAAATTCCCGGAAAAGTAACCGCCATTAGTGATAATGCTTTCAGAAACAACCAGCTGACATCAGTAAGCATTCCGGAGAGTGTTAATTTCATTAATCAATATGCCTTTACTAATAATAAACTGTCTACCGTCACTTTAAGTGATGCAACGGGATATATGAGTTCTTCTTTCGACCCCAATGTAGAGGTCATCGGAGGATATCTGTTAGGCTAAATAAAAACAACTTCTGACAGCAAAAAGACAGGGTGTATAGAAAAGAATATTTTGATTAATCATGATAAGCCACAGAAATTCTATGGCTTATATTTATATTTGCTTTATACAAACGTAACCATGAAAAAGGATTTTCTAAACTCACCGAAGATATTGATATTAAAAAGATATCCTCTTCTGAAATTGAATCATTCCGTTTCGTTTATTATTCTTTTTTTCACCCTTTATTCGTGTCAGAAAGAGAAAGTCACAGAAGCTCCTAAACCGTTGACAATTAACAGGATTTTTTCAGAAGACACTCATGGTGATAATACAAAAGTATACACCAATGACAGCTTATTCTGTCTTTACCTTGACGACCATAATTTTAAAGTCTGGAAAAACGGTATTCTCCTGAAAGATCATGAAGCCATTCTTCCTTTAATTATGAAAAATGATTCAACAAAACAGTTCAGGACCTATAGATTTCAATCGGAATTGATGAAATTAGATTTTAATAATTATTCCAGTAAAACGCTTAACCGGGATACCAAAGATTATCCGATCAGAAAAAAGGGAGAAGATTATTTTTTGTACAAAAAAGGATATCGTGAGCTCAGATTGCCTGTTCATCATTTTGAATCTATGGACTGGATTACCTTCAATAGTATGGATATTAACAATGATCAGATTCCTGAACTCTTTATATTCAACGAAGCATATAATGACCGGGAAGATCAGGAGTATGGAAAAATGACCGTGTACGAAATAAAATAAACAATCTGGCTTTATGAACCTTATGGATATTGTATACTTAAAAACATATGAACGCTATAAAAAAGAAGGCAAAGGAAAAAGAAGATCTGCCTTTGGCCCTCCTGTCGGTCTAAGTGAAGCAGAGATCATACCGCTGGAACAGACTATGAATAATGGCATTCCATTTCCTAAGGTTTACAGAGAGTTTCTCAGTATTGGCGGGGCATTCAGCAGTATTTCACTCATTGATTCAGGAAACAATGGAGGAAAACTTGTTGCAAAATACAAACAGGCATTACAGAGGAGAAATGTGGATATTAGCAGACCAATAGCCATCATGGATACTTTTGAAGGTCAGTGCGGAACTTTCATTTATCTTGACAACGGAGACAATCCCCAGCCCTGGCTTTTTTCTATTCATGAAGATTATGACAGTGATGAAGGGGATTTGATATGGGCTTCACCTTTTAAAACATTACAGGATATGATTGAGCAACTTGTTTATCTCTCTGAAAACAATCTTAGCATTTAAGTATCGCTCTGTAATAAAAAATTATTTATTTGAACAAATGGGATAAAAACGACCGTCCTGTGCCATCCTTTTAATTTAATGTCTTCACCGAAACGTTTTATTTATGATCACAAAAAATATAATACGACACGTTTTGTCGCATTAAGGGCATATATTTGTGTTACAAAACTTTACTGTGAAAAGCAGGGACTCAGACTATTGAGCACCGCAAATTAATAACATAAATATATTGAAATGAAGAAAGATTTTTATCTTACCCGGTATGCCTTAATCATCAAAAGATTGGAAAGTTCTCCCGCTACCTATTCCCAGCTGGAGCACTATCTTCTGAATTCTTTTGAATTTCAGGATGCGGAGATCAAAAGCTACTCTATCCGTACCCTGCAGAGGGACATCCGTGAGATTTCAGATCTTTTCAACCTTTCTATTCACAATAAGAAAAAAGGAGACAACAGGTATTATATAGACAGCCGCCCGATCATGGAAGTGGATGAATATAACCAGAAATTACTGGAATCTTTCCAGGTAAGCAATGCCCTGAATCTTCATCCTGATTTCTCAGACTTTATTTTTTTTGAAAGCAGAAAGCCAACCGGAGTGGAACATTTTTATGATCTTTTCTTCGCCATCCGTAACAAAAGAGTGGTGACTTTTGAGCATTACAATTACAAAAATAAGCTGATGACCTCCAGAAAGGTACATCCTTTGGCATTGAAAGAATCTAAAGACCGTTGGTACCTCATCGCCATAGATACCAAAGACAAAATTTTAAAATCATTTGGTCTTGACAGGATCAATTATCTGGATGTAGCGAAGAATCAGTTCAGAGAAAAATATAAATACAACTTCAGGGAACATTTTAAAAATGCATTCGGAGTGATGAACCTGACTGAGCAAAAACCTGAAAAAATCATCCTGAAATGCAGCCGTCATCAGGGAGAATATATCAGAAGTTTCCCGCTGCATCAGTCACAGAAAGAGACCAAGGAAACTCCTGAAGAAATCTATTTTGAGTTCTTCCTTCATCCTACCTACGACTTTATGCAGGAAATTCTATCGTATGGAAAGGAAGTCACCGTTATTGAACCGAAATGCTTAGTTGATGACATCAGAAACCATCTTCAGGAATCTCTGAACCGTTATCTCGAGAGCTAGGCAATAAAAACTTAATCTCATATTTTTTGGTTATATTTACATAAATATACCCTATTGAGAACTTTATTTATTTGTCTCAGCTGTTTTATTTCATCCTTTTTTCTGTCACAGCAGAAAGAAGAGTTCAGACTTGTGAAAAACTATTATAATCAGCACAGAAGCATGCTGAACAAAGAGTTTAAGAAAAAGTTTGACGCAGAATCCAATACCTTTAAAAAAGCGGCCATAAAAGGGGATTTCCTTTTTTTCATGAAAAAGATGGACAGCATTGAAAACACGGCACTTATTGGTGCCTTGCTGAGGGTAAGGAACATTGAAGACCTTCAGAAAATCAAACTTGCCCAAGAACCTTTTGGTGAAAAATCTTTCCAGGTAGAGACGGTTGCGGATTACCCCGGCGGACTTAATTCTTTAAGACAGGAAGTGGCTGATCTTTTATACGTAGACGGAGTGTATTCTGAAGAAAAAACAGTAAAGACAGATGTAGCCTTCATTGTAGAAAGAGACGGAAGCATCAGCAACGTTCATGCTCAGGGAGACAATTTCACCTTCAACAGACAGGCTGAAATTGCCCTCTATTCTCTTGCTGAAAAATTTTCTCCGGCAACCTTCAAAGGGGATCCCACCATATACCGGTTCAGACTTCCTTTAACGTTAACAATGACAGAATAAAAGTTCTATTTTTTCTTCTTTTTATTAATTTTCAACTCATGTTTACTGACGAATATTATATGAAAATGGCCCTGCAGGAAGCAGAAGCCGCCCTGGAAAGAGATGAGGTTCCCATCGGATGTATTGTGGTTTCCAACAATCGTATTATTGCAAGAGCGCATAACCTTACCGAAACATTAAATGATGTGACCGCCCATGCAGAAATGCAGGCTATCACTTCTGCGGCGAACTTCCTTGGAGGTAAATACCTGAGAGACTGTACCCTGTACGTTACAATGGAACCCTGCGTCATGTGTTCCGGAGCATTGTCTTGGGCCCAGATTTCAAAGGTAGTCATTGGAGCAAGAGATGAACAGAGAGGATTCATCAACAAACATCTTTCCCTACATCCGAAAACAGAAATTGTAACCGGAATTATGGAAAATGAGTGTTCCTCTATCGTCAGGGATTTCTTTAAAAGTAAAAGATAAATTTAGTCGGCACTTTCTATAGTAGTGTGAAAAAGCGGCCTCAGAGCATTCATTTTTTTCCAGTTTAATTCCCGGGCACGTATTTTATTTTCCCTAATATTAAGCATCAGCAGGCTGTCTTTTTTAGAATAGATCACTTCAGCATTGATTTTTTCTCCATTATAATCTTCCAGCAATAAATGACCAGGAGAAACAGCTGTATAATGGTAATCCCGCATATTTTCATTCCGATCCATAAAGATAACATAGCGATGTCTGTGAAAAAAGATATACCGGATCTCTGAATTTTCATTTTCATTTCTGAAAGCTCCATGAAGGAAAGGTCTCTTTGCAATATCATCATTATAATTCCCTGAACTCATATACGGAAAGATAATAATAACCAGTGAAAGCCCTAGAAAAGCAGTTTTGAACCAAGCCATAAACGGT
Organism: Chryseobacterium sp. 22458; assembly: GCF_052044975.1. NCBI lineage: Bacteria > Pseudomonadati > Bacteroidota > Flavobacteriia > Flavobacteriales > Weeksellaceae > Chryseobacterium > Chryseobacterium sp. 22458. Next base: position 374,463 of record NZ_JBQEOA010000003.1, read on the forward strand.
TTATTCAGATTATCTTTCATTATTCCTTTTCTTGGCATGTCTTTTTTCAAAATGAAAAATTCGTACAAAGTTTTCCAGTCATCTTTTAATGCAAAAACAGTCATGGAAAGCAACATGAGTGAAAATAGCTTTACTGAAATATCAAAGCCGAGATTAATTCCCAGAATATTAAGAAAAATTCCCAGAGAAAACAAAAGTCCCAACGTTCGGGTTCCGTTGAAAAAGATCAATACAGCAGCACAAAGTTCCAGTATTCCGGTAAAGACCGAATAAAAATGTGAGGTTCCCATCGTGCTCCAAAACAGGATATCCTTATCCAGATTTCCAAAACGGGAATAAAGAATATTGGGTTCGGGCAGGTAAAACTGGGCTTTGAATATTTTATCCAGACCATATTTTACCAATACAATAATAAGATATAGAGAAACAGCTTCTTTTGAAAAAGCGAGAATAACCGGATGATGTTTTTTCCTGATCAGAAAAGAAAGAATAAGTGAAGTGATAGCCAGCAACCCGGTAAAGATAAACATAGAAATACTGTCTGAGGAAAGGTCAATTCTTATTTTATCAGTTGTTAATACAGAATCTGTAAATATCCGTATAAAATCTTCAAACAAAAATAAGGATATATTTTTCTGAAAATCCCCCAGAAAGTCAAGAGGAAAGAACAGAATAAAAAGCAGGAAAAATATGGCAGTGCAGCAAAGAATCCTATTGCCCATGATCTTTTTTATTCTTTTTCCATGTGTAAAAACCCGAGACTCCTGAAATCAGCAAAATTCCCAATAATAATCCTCCAGGTGTTTTTCCTTTTTTCTCCTTCTCATTTTTTTCTTTTACCGGTTTGATCTGTTTGTAGGTCTTACTTTGTTTATCATACTCAATAAACACCACACTGTCCATATCATTCACAAAATGATACTGTTTTTTCAGAACCTGCTTTACACTATCAATATTCTTTTTAGAAAAAAGGGAATTATTTCTTACGGTTTCTCTTCCGGGAACCCACTCTCTTGTGGCATTTTTAAGAATTATTTTATCCGCAGCACTCGTTACCAGAATACTTTCTTCATCATTCAGAATGATGACAGAATCCAGTTTGGCATCTTTTACAAACTTTTGAGGAATCGCTCCAAGATTCGAAAGATTTGTTGTAAAGAGATCTTCGGAAACCGCATTTGCAAAATGGGAAGAAGCACCACTATGACTTTTAAAAGCTATTAATTTGGTCTGGGAATGAAAAGATAAACTTAAGGCCAAAGCAAAAAAAGAACAGATTTCTTTCATGGTATATTTTAGATCTTTGATTGATTATTTTATTAAAAGTTAAAAAAGCATTCTCATATCATACAACAGATCAAATATTTAACTATATTTGATCATAACCAAATTGAAAACGACATGAAAAAACTATCAAGAAAAGAAACAGCAAAAAATTAACGGAGGAATCCTTCCTCATCAATGTTTTTACACAGACAGCAATGGAGTCCGAAAGATCGGATGCAGACTGTATCCTTTTCAGGATGGCAACGGAGAATGGATTTATCCTTTATTAGAATGTGATTCATGTACAGGAGATGTTCTTTAAGAAATAAAAAAGCCGGGAATAATTTTAAATATTCCCAGCTTTTATTCTATTGCTTTAAAATGAATCTCAATCCTTAAAAATAGAATACATCACCAGATCAAAATATTCTCCATCCTTTTTCACTTCCTCCTTCAGAACAGCTTCCTGCTTCATCCCGATTTTCTCCATGATCCTTCCGGAAGCAGGATTGTGAAGCAAGTGGGTGGCAAAAATTTTATTAAATCCCAGTTCATTAAATCCAAAATCTATAATTGCTTTCGCTGCTTCGGTAACAAAGCCCTTGTTCCAATATGACATACCGATCCAATACCCCAGCTCTGCTTTGTCATCATCTCTGTCATGAAGCCCGATAGCTCCTATGATCCTGCCTTCCTTATTGCGGATACCAAAAGTATATCCGGTATTGTTTTCAAAAGCTTCCTTAGAAATTTTCAGCCAGAATATGGCGTCGTTTTCGGTGTAAGGATAAGGAATATTAGAGGTGAGATCAGAGTAAATTCTATGTTGGAGATATTCAGTAATGAAAGGAATATCCTTCTCTTCCAGTTGGGAAAGGATCAGTCTTTCGGTTTCTAACATCGGGAATTTTTCCATTGTCATGAATATTTACAGGTCTTTTCCTAGAAAATAAAGTCCTTTCAGCGTATGAAGCCTGTCCATCACATGAATTTTATCTGTCAGAGGTTTGTATACATGGGAGACACCACCGGTAGCCACTACGAAGCAATCATCATTCACCTCATCATTGATGCGATTGATAAAGCCTTCTACCATTCCTAAAAAGCCGTATACCATACCACTCTGCATACAGGTTACGGTATCAAGTCCCAAAACGGATTTTGGTCTTTTCAGTTCGATATCGGGAAGCTGGGCGGTCTGGCTGATGAGAGAATTTAAAGAGGTAACAATCCCCGGAGCAATGACCACTCCTAATGTTTCCCCTGTTTCTGCTACACAGCTGGCTGTAAGAGCTGTTCCGAAATCAATGACAATTTTCTTTCTGTTCGGGTATAAATTATGGGCAGCAACAAGATTGGCATAGATATCCGTTCCCATCTGTTTAGATTTTGCCTGAACTCCGGACGGAGTAGTACGATCAACAATCACAGGAGTGATTCCATGAATTTTTTTGATTCCGGAGCTCATTACTTTGGTAAGCTGAGGTACTACAGATCCTATAATTACTTTATCGATTTCTTTAGGCTCTATCTTATAAGTCTGGTAAAGCATCAGCATCTGAACATACAGTTCATCAGCAGTTCTGTAAGGTTTTGTATTGATTACCCATGAAATATCACAGTTATCCCCATTAAAAAGACCAAATCTGATATTGCTGTTCCCTACGTTGATTACAATTGAATTCATTGACATATTTTTCAAAAGATATTCCTTATCATTCTACACTAGAAAGAAAAGAAACTCTATGTTAATTTTTCAGCCCTAAAATTAATCATTTTGGGAAAAACAATCCTTCATTATGCACTAAAATACGTTGTCCGGTTATTTTCTTTTTTCTTTCCGGAACAACTGAGTTTATTTAGAGCCAACTTTTGAACTTTTTATAAGAAAAAATAATTCCTGCTATATTTTTATACAAAACCATATCAACATTGGATGTTTCAGCAGTTTGAGATAAAAATAATCCCACAGACTCATCTGTGGGATTATTTTTTATAATTATGGTATTAATAATTACTTTACCTCTACAAAATTATCCTCCATATTCACATCAGCAATTCTCTGGCTGAAGTCAATACCTAGTACGGACAATTGAGATTTGGTATAAGGAACCGTAATGGTGTATTCTTTCTGAGTCCATGGCCAGTAAGGCATTGTTTTAAACTCACCATAAGCATCTTTTTCTTTCCAGTGGTGGGTCATATTCAATGGAATCTGATAGGTTACGATTTTTTTATCTGTGGTCATCACACTGAAGTCTATAGGCATCGGAACCTGTCCTTTATTGATCAGGGTAATAGTGGTAGATTTTGCGTCGTATTTTACATCCTTCATCCCGTAGTCGATTGTTTTCGTAGTGTTGATCCAATAATGATGGAACCACTTCAGATCCATACCGGAAACTTTCTGTGCAATATGAAGGAAATCCCTGTCTGAAGGGTGTTTCATACTCCACTGATCATAATACTGTTTCAGGGTTTCTGCAAGGTTTTGCTCTCCCATGATGTACCCCAGCTGTACAAGGTACAATTCACCTTTCACATAGGTAGAATAAGTATAAGAGGTTCCGTTATCATGATGATCTCCCAGCCATACTGCAGGTTCTTCAATTCCTTTTTTAATAAAATTTCTGTAAGCGTCCAGTCTTTCAACAAAAGGATTAGGCAGCTGCTCCGGGAACAACTGATACATCGTATAACCTTCTGCATAGCTTGTAAAACCTTCATCCATCCATGGTCGTACAGATTCATTGGTTGCCAGCATCTGCTGATACCATGAGTGAGATCCTTCGTGAGCCATTAAACCCATTAGGTCTTTGATATTTTTAGCTTCTCCTAAAATCATAGTACACATACCGTACTCCATTCCGCCGTCGCCTCCCTGAATGAAAGCGTAGGTTGGATATACATATTTCCCGAAATGAGCATTCATAATCTGGAAATACTTGGTAATATAAGGCTGAGCTTCTCCCCATACCTTAGTTTTATCGTTTTTCTGATAAACCAGATATACTTTCGGACCTTCCGGAACATTGAAGCTTTCTACAGAGTAATCCCTGTCTGCGCTCCATGCAAAATCCAGAATATTTTTAGCCGTCCATTTCCAGGTTGCTTTTTTATCTTTTTCTGTTTTGATCTTGGCCGCAGCATCATATCCTTTTACTTCTGTTGGATTTTCAAGAATACCACCTGCTCCTACAACATAATCTTTATTGATCTTAATGGTTACATCAAAATCAGAAAACGGTGCATGGAATTCTCTGCCCATATAATCAAAGGTTGCCCAGCCGTCATAGTCATATTCTGCGATTTTCGGATACCATTGGGTCATAGTCATATCCACCCCTTCCCTGTTGTTTCTTCCGCTTCTTCTGATCTGCTGAGGAATCACAGCATCCCAATCCATTGTAAAAGTTGTAGTAGAATTCGGCTTTATAGGTTCTGCCAGATATACTTTCATAATGGTTTCCTGAACCTCAAATTTCAGATCCTTACCATTCTGTTTGATCCAGTGAATATTCTGTGCTCCTTCCTGATCTTTAGGAATGGAACCCAATCTTGAGATGCCGTCTTTCTGCAACCTTGAGTCTCCGTTTTTTCCCTGGGAAGCAACCCTCTGATCCATCATCGAATTTGGTTTGAAAGCATTCCAGTACAGGTGGAAATACACCACATTCAGCTCATCCGGTGAGTTATTGGTGTACTCTAAAGTCTGTTTTCCCTGGTAAGTAAATTTTTCAGCATTGACATCAATATCCATCTTGTACTTCGCAGCCTGCTGATAATAAGCTCCTTGCTGAGCCTGAAATTGTGAAATGATAAACGCAAAAATGATTGCAGCCGATTTTCTCATTTAAAATTTTATTTTTTCTAAAGGTAGGTAATTTAAATAACAACCTCAAATAGGAGTTATTTTGAGATTTTATTTCTATTTGTCTTAGTTTTAGATGAATTTTAATCCGGATTGTTAAAATGTAATTTTCTTGATTTCAGATTAAGCAAATTTTCACAAATAATAATGGATATACTTTTTATCTGCTTTTTAAAAGCTTTTTGATTAAAGTAATCTGTCCCAGATGATAATAACTATGTTCGATCATTCCGTCAATATTTCTTCGGTAGGTTCCGTATTTTTCATCAACAAAAACCTCATCCAGTTTAGAATCGGGCATCTGTTCCAGTAATGCAGCAAACTTTTCAGAATCTTTCCAGAGTTTATTCAACAGCTCTTCCCATTGTTGTTGAGACTCTATGGGCGGAAGATCAAAACTGAATTTATCTTTTATTTCAAGATCTCCTCCTTCAAAGACATTTACAATCCCTGCAATATAATAATCAATGTGAAAAGTAAGCATTGCAATCGTGTTTAAAGAATCTATCTTTATCACAGCCTGTTCCCAGCTTAGATCTGAAAGCTGGTTTTTAAAATTCGTATTGGCGATCCAGAGGCCATCCAGCAAAACTTCTCTGAATCTTTTTGATAATTGTGATACTGTGCTCATGGGTTAATATTTTTGATTTCTAAGATACACAATAATAAACCGTTTTAATTTCTCAAACACAAAAAAAGCCTCAGGCACAAAATGTACCTGAGGCTGATATTATGCTATAAATTACAATTATTTTTTGGCAGAAGCTTCTTTCCTGCTACTTCTTAAAATCTTTTCAAGGATTCTTAACGTGATCAGATAAGTTGGTTTTACTCCTGTAAGACCTAATCCTCCTGAAGATAATGTACTTCCCGTTTCCAAAGGATTATCCGAAGCATAGTACGCATAACATACAAACAGGTCCGGTGAAATGTGATGTCTGATCTTCGAAGCCACCTGAATAGCTTTCTGATAGTGTGCTCCTTCCATTTCAAGACCGATGGCCTTCCATGAGGTATTCATGAAATAAGAAAGAATATCTTTGTTCTGAAGTGATGTTCCTAAGACGGTGATCATTGGCCCTTCAAAGGCTTTCAGTTCATCATCTTTGAAATCATCAAGCTTTAATGCATTTTCAAAAGGATAGTTATCTGCAGTTCCTTCAAAAATATGAGAAGTAGGAATCATGATATCTCCTTTCTCTCCGGTAAGGATCCCGGCTTTCCCCATGATGGAAACAGATTTTACATGCATCATATATACCTCTCCTTTATGTTCAAAAGGTTTCAGCAATTCATCCATTACCTCAAAAGCCTGCTCTCCGAAAGCATAATCAAATACCATAACCACATCGTCTCCGGAAAACTTAGCATCTGCAAACGGTGTGTTCTTCAGATCCGTTTTGCTGAGGTCGATAATCTGAACATCAATATTACTTCCGCTTTTATCAGCGATATGAATCATCCCTTCATCCAAAGCATATTTTAAAACCTTATCACGAAGTTCTTTTTTATTTGAAATCTCTTCGTAAAGTTTGTAATCCACCTCGTGATGCTGCTTCTTTTTAAGTGCATTATTAGCATACAGCATGTTTTTCACCGAATGCATATTGGCAGAAATGATATGCAGCGGACGCATGTGAAGATTGTTTTCAAATAAAACCTCTTTCACTTTGTTGGCCCATTTTTCTCCAAAATAGTGATGCCCTACTCTTTCCTTTAATATGGAACTGAAATAAATTTCTCTTTCTCTTGACCCTTTGGCATCTTCAAGACTTACCTTTCCTAAGTTATAGATAATTTTGAATAAACGATCCGGATTGTTATCATCCCCAAAAGTATTATAAGCTCTCAATGTCTCATCAAAAGACCTTCCTATCAGGGAAGAAAGATGAATCAATGCTACTTCTTTTTCTTTTCTGCTGAATTTCTTTTCTCCTTTCACCACCTCTTCAATAATTTTGAAAGCACGTGTAGGCTTCCAGTTTTCGTCCTGGATGAATGCCAGGTTACGGATTTTATCAGCTTCTATAAACAGGAAGGTAAGGTGGGTAAGAATGTCATAAATTTCGGAACGGCCCAAAAGAACCTCAATATTCATCTGGTGTTCGTCTATTCTATAACAGTTTCTTCTTCTTTTCTTGGGAACAATAGGTTCGAAACTTCCTTTATCAAACCCTTCATCAGATGTAAGATGAATAAAAGCACATTCTTCAATTCCTTCCGGAAGCCTGTCTAAAACATACATCAAACCGTCCAATTCCAATTTGCTCGGAATATTCATAGTTCCGTAAATTTCCGGATTGATGGTTTTCAACAAACTTCTGATACTTTCTCCTGAAACTCCGCCCGGCTTGAAAAATCCTCTATAAAATAAGTGTCTCATAGAGATGTATAATCTTTCAATAGCCTCTGTTGTTTCTCTTGCTCTAGAATTTGTCATAAAATAAATTTCACACAAATATACAAAATCTCCGTTCAACTTATTTTAACTATCTTTTAATAAGTTGTTTAAAAGCCATGTATAAAGCAGGCTGAACAATAAGACAGCACACTCGTTTTCTCCTGTTTTGAATAATAATTATTTCTTTTTTTAATCTTATATTTATACAACCTTAGCTGTAGGATTTGAGATAAAAAGGAAGTTCAATCCAAAGAGCCACAGTCATGATATTATTAAGAATATTGAACCAGATAAAAAATAGAGTAAATCAAATTTCTCTTTTTTGGAAGGTATGGATTTGTCATATTCTCCTTTATTTCTTCGTGCTTATGCTTTTTTTAATTATAAAGGAAGGAAATCCGGACGATAATATTCTTCGTGACAATATCTTTTTGCTGCTTCTAAAAAGTGCTATAATAGGATTGTTTGGTTTTTTGGATGGGATAGGTCCTTTTGTCTTCATTTCTGTTGCAGTGATGTATCTGATCAATTTATATTTCCGAAAGCTATATATAAGTTATATATTATCATTAGCTTTAACGTATCCTGTTTTCATGCAGTTTTGTAATGAAGGATACGGCTCCAATACATTTACGGTGATGAGTTTAGCCATTACAGTGATCATTAATATGATTATTTTTAGAAAAAGCATACATACAAACCCGGTTCAGGAAGATGAGGAAACCATAAATTCTGATTCAGTATAAATAAGGAACTCCCCCTCTTAAAAATAAAACTATTGTTTAAATTTTAGTTAAAATTCACAATACCCCTAAAAAAATAAGGGGTAAAATATTTTCAATTCATTTTTTTTGTAAATTTGCCCTGTAAAAAATCACCCAAATATGTCAACCTTAAGATTCAAAGCATTAGAAACCCTACCATTTAAGGATTTCAGAAAAGACAACTCTGTTGAGATCCCTGCAAAATTATCTGAACTGTTCTGCAAAAATGTTTTCTCAGAAGAAACAATGAGAGAATATTTAACGAAGGAAGCATTCAGCTCCATTATGGATGCTATTAAAAAAGGAACAAAAATCCAGAGACACATCGCAGACCAGGTAGCGGTAGCAATGAAGGACTGGGCAATGAGCAAGGGAGTAACTCACTATACTCACTGGTTTCAGCCTTTGACAGGTACTACTGCTGAAAAGCACGATTCATTCTTTACTCCTATTGAAGGAGGCAGAGCGATCGAAAGATTCAGTGGAAACATGTTGATTCAACAGGAACCGGATGCGTCTTCTTTCCCGAACGGAGGTATCAGAAACACTTTTGAAGCCAGAGGATATACTGCATGGGATCCTACATCTCCGGCATTTATCATGGGAACTACACTATGTATTCCATCCATCTTCATTTCTTATACAGGAGAAACATTAGATTATAAGGCTCCTCTATTAAGAGCTTTGAATGCTGTGGATGAAGCTGCAACCAATGTAATGCAGTATTTTGATAAAAATGTAACTAAGGTAACGCCTACATTAGGCTGGGAGCAGGAATATTTCCTTGTTGATTCAGCGTTATATCAATCACGTCCGGATCTTGTATTAACAGGAAAAACATTATTGGGACACTCTCCTGCAAAAGGACAGCAGCTTGATGACCACTATTTCGGTTCTATCCCAACAAGGGTAATGAATTTCATGAAAGAGCTGGAAATCGAATGTATGAAACTGGGAATCCCTGCAACGACAAGACACAACGAGGTTGCGCCAAACCAATTCGAGCTTGCTCCGATGTTTGAAGAAGTAAACGTTGCTGTAGACCACAACTCTTTGTTGATGGACATCATGGCTAGAGTTGCTCACAAGCACCATTTCCATATCTTATTCCACGAAAAACCATTCGCAGGAGTAAACGGAAGCGGAAAACATAACAACTGGTCTTTAGCAACAGATACTGGTGAAAACCTTTTAAGCCCGGGAAAAAACCCTAAGAAAAACTTACAGTTCTTAACATTCTTCGTGAATACTATTAAGGCTGTACATGAATATGCTGACCTTTTAAGAGCAAGCATCGCATCTGCAAGTAATGACCACAGACTTGGTGCCAATGAAGCTCCTCCTGCAATCATCTCCGTATTTATCGGAAGCCAGCTGTTCAGCGTACTGGAAGAGCTTGAAAAGGTAACCAACGGAAAACTATCTCCGGAAGAAAAAACAGAATTAAAATTAAATGTAGTTGGAAAAATCCCTGAAATTCTATTAGATAACACAGATAGAAACAGAACCTCTCCTTTTGCATTTACAGGAAATAAATTTGAGATCAGAGCTGTAGGTTCATCTGCAAACTGTGCAGAATCTATGACCGTAATGAACACTATTGCAGCTAAACAGCTTAATGACTTCAAAAAAGAAGTTGATGCTTTAATTGAAACAGGTCTTAAGAAAGATGAAGCGATCTTCAATGTATTGAGAGAGTACATCAAGCAGTGTAAAAACATTATGTTTGAAGGTGACGGATATTCTGATGACTGGGCTAAAGAAGCTAAGAAAAGAGGATTGAACAACCTTAAAACCACTCCGGAAGCACTTAAGCAGGAAATGGACAAAAAATTCCTTGATCTTTATGAAGAAATGGGAATCTTTAACCACAGAGAGGTTGAAGCCAGAAACGAAATTAAATTAGAAAAATATTCTACAGTTATTGATATTGAAGCAAGAGTATTAAGTGATATTGCAAGAAACCACATCATACCTTCCGCTTTAAATTATCAGAACAGATTAATTGAAAACGTAAAAGGTCTTAAAGAAATATTCGGAGATAAAGAATTCAAATCTTTAGCAAAAGAGCAGATGAGCTTAATCACGAGCATTTCAGAAAATGTTTCTAAAATCAAGCTTGGCGTTGAAGATCTTATCAAAGCCAGAGAAGCGGCAAAAAGCATAACAGACAGCCAAAAGCAGGCGGAAGCATACTGCAACAAAGTAAAACCTTTATTTGATCCTATCAGAGATGCTTCTGATGATCTTGAAATGATGGTAGACGATGAGCTTTGGCCAATGACAAAATACAGAGAAATGTTGTTCACAAAATAACATCTGTAAAGTTCCATATTAGTTAAATTCCTCAGTTTTTCTGAGGAATTTTTTTACACTCTATTCTAATAAATTCTATTTTCTAATAAGACGTTTTCTTATTGTATAGGGAAGTAACTATCATTTAAAACAATTAGCATAACACTCCTTAAAAGCCTATCAATTCAAGCTTTCAGTAAAATTTATTTTGTTTTTTTAACACCTCTGAAAATTAGAGTTTTAAATTCCCAAACCTTATCTGTAGAAGAATATCGATCGTGTTTGTTAAAGAATCTTAATAAAAAAAACCGCACACTCACCAAAAATAGGGGGTTGCGGTTTATTTTTCTTTAACATATGTAAATAATATGTTAAATAGTGTTAAAATAAGATCCTGATAATTATCATAACAGGGGTCTTTTGCTCGGAATCTCTACTTTTGTAATGCTTTTGAAAATAAATATTCCATTTTTAACACGGTTAATCAAATATATATGAAGAAAAGAGTTTTGTTTTATTTAGTTGCTTTAGTCTCTACAGTTTCATTGCAATCGTGTGCTACTAATTATGTAGTTTCAAAACCAGCAACTTACACTAAAGAATACAAAACGGATGCCAAACTAGCTTCTATAGACAGCAAAAAAATGGAGCAGGATAAGCAGAAATTAATCGACTCTTTCCTTGCTGAAAAGGCGGCATCTATCGCAAATGCTAAAAAAGCAATTAAGAATTCTGAGATTGCCAAGGCAGTCAAATACAATAAAACCATTGACGGTATCCTTACTGAAGCTGAAACATACCTTGGAACTCCTTACAGATACGGAGGAACAACAAGAAGAGGTATTGATTGTTCAGCTTTTGTTCTTTCTGTATTCGGAGCAGCAGCAGGCCTTAGCTTACCAAGAGTAGCGGCTTCACAGGCTCAGGAAGGTGAAAGAGTGGAAAAAGGAGACTTACAGAAAGGAGACTTAATCTTCTTTTCTCATGGAAGAAGAATTTCTCACGTAGGTATTGTAGAAAGTGTTACTGAAGAGGGAGAGATTAAATTTATCCACGCAGCAACATCAAAAGGAGTAATGATCTCTTCGCTGAACGACTCTTATTGGGGACCTAAGTTCAGATTTGCCAAAAGAGTGATCAACGAAGAAGGAGAAGCTTACAATAACTTAGCCGCTGTTACTCCAGCTACACCCGCAAATTTTTAATTTTATAAATAATTGATTTAAATAATGAAGCCATCAGAATTCTGATGGCTTTTTTATATCCCTTATTTCCTGTTAAGTTTTGGCTAAAACAATGATGTATTTTTCATATAAAAAGCGGGCTAAAGCCCGCTTCTATTGAATTTTGTTAACAATCTCTATAATTCTATTTCTCCGATAAAAATGACGGCATTTTAATACCGCCTCCAAAACCTAGCTATTCCTATCGATTTCAATATCCAGCTTATATAATAGCCCATATACTTCTGAAAGCGAAAATTTAGCCTTTTTAAGCCTATTTAAAGAAGGATCTATCGAGTAATTAACGGAAGTCCTTAAATCTGCCTTTTCAAGATTTGTATTATCGAAAGTGGCTCCGGAAAGATCACAGTTACTAATCACTGCATTAGACAGGTCACATTCTGTAAAATCCACTTCAATCAGTTTTGAATTTCTGAACACAGTTCTCTTTATTGAAGTTTGATAGAAAACAGAATTATGAAGAGAGCATTCATCAAATTTAAAGGACAAACCAAAAGCATTACAATCATTAAACTGCAGGCCAAGCATTTTACATTCTTTGAAAAAAGCATTTCGGAATGCCGTTGAGGTAAGTTTCGCCATACTGAGGTTACATCCAATAAAATCACAGTCTGAAAAACTGATCCCTGACAGGTCTGAGTATTCAAAATTACAGTTTCTGAATGTGCAGTTTTCGTATTCTCCTTTTTCTAAAAATTGTTGTGAAAAGTCTGTGTTTTCAAAATTTTCGTCTAGAATATAAGCTTCTTTCATAATGATAAGGTCACCCAAAACGGTGGCCTGTGTATTTTAATTTCTAATTTTTTGTGTGAAAACCTCACCGTCCTTTAAAGTAACTTTAATGATAAAAATACCGGTAGTGTTCAGTTCAAAAGAATACTTCAGATTATTCACCTTTTCATGGGAGATCATTTTCCCCGAAACATCCATTATTTCAACTTTAGCGATCTCTTTTATTTTTGAGACTACAGAAAAACCTTTGCCATCCTTATATACAGAAATGTTGGTATTCTTATTCTTAACTTCTTCTTTTGTATTCAGAACTGTATTACCATATTTGGCCAACACAACAGTTCCTGCTGCATTTTTATATGGGAAATAAAGATCATCTCCATAAATTACAAATTTTTTATCAATTACTCCTTCTCCATTATCAGGATTAGGGAAGACAGTAATGGCATTACCATCATATTTTGCAAGATAAGAAGGAGCTGTATTAGGAGAAACGGCAGAAATTGTATAAGTAAAATAAAGATCACCGTTAAACTCTACGAGATTTTTCCCTATACCTTTATCAGTTGTCGAAAGATTAGGTGTTAAAGAAATACCTGATCCTGAGTATTTACCCAAAAGGGTATTAGAATTACTATTCTCATACGGAAAGTAAACATTATTCCCATATAGAACACGCCTCCCAACCACACCTTTATCATTTACTCCAACCTTCGCAATCTGGTTAACTGTCACACCATCAAATACAGAAAGTATAATATTTCCTACTGTTATAAAAGCCTGAGAATTAAAAATCAAAGGCTTTTCAGGTCCACTGTATGCCAAACTGGGAGTAGGGGTTTTGGACAAAGTATTAGTCAAAGGATCATAAGTTCCAATCCCATATCCACCGCTAACATCTATAAAATTAATTTTAAAGTACAACTTGTTATTAAGATTAAAAATACTTCCCCAATATTCTTTATAATTATCACTATTGATCCTAACGATATTAGTTCCATTAAATTTTGCAATACCCGGCCATGTCATATTATAGTCCTGATAACCAAAGTAAAGTTCATTATTATAGTCTAAAGCCCAATTTCCTAGTTTTACCTCCCCAGTAGCCTGATCAGTTTGATTATCTACATTATTTATTTTTAAAATGTTCTGTCCATCAAAAGAGTATAAATTAGACCTTGATCCTGTATAATAAGCACCCTTCAAAAATAATTTCCCATTACTTACTATAGGTTCATATTCATTCCCATTATCTCCAATATAAATTCCTCTCGAAGAATAAACTACTTCTGGATTTAAAAAAGCATTTTGAGTCACTCCATCATACGTAACCAAAAACTCTTTATTTTGCCATTCATTAACAGGACTGCCTCCTACAGTATAATCATAATTATAGCACAGTTTATTATTATAGATAACCATACTTCCAGATAAGATTCCATTTATTGGCTGGTTATTATACAGAGGTTCAGGAATCGTAACTACCGTCCCTCCATCAAATTTTACGAGTTTACTATTCTTAGAGAAAAACATAGAATTATTGTAAACAATACCATTTTGACCGTAATTTTCAGTATTGGGTACTACTACTACTGATTGCCCAAATAGGCCTAAAGGCAAGATCAAGCCAAGGAATAAGCGTGATTTTTTCATGGTGTAATAATTTATTTAATATTTTAGTAAAATGTATTTTATAAGTATAAACTGATACATTTTAACTTCTAATCTTTTGTGTGAAAACCTCACCGTCCTTTAAAGTAACTTTAATGATAAAAATCCCGGTAGTGTTCAGTTCAAAAGAATACTTCAGATTATTCACCTTTTCATGGGAGATCATTTTCCCCGAAGCATCCATTATTTCAACGTTAGCGATCTCTTTTATTTTTGAGACTACAGAAAACCCTTTATTGTCTTTATATACAATAATATTATTATTGTTCTTAACTTCTTCTTTTGTATTCAGTACTGTAGTACCATATTTGGCCAGCACAATGGTTCCTGCTGCATTTTTATATGGAAAATAAAGATCATTCCCATAAACTACAAATTTAGAGTCCTGAACACCTGCTCCATTATCAGGATTTGGCATTACGGTAATAGTCTGGCCATCGGATTTTGCCAAATAGGAGATTGATGCAGTAGTATAAGTAAAATACAACTCGCCATTGAACGTAGTAAGAGATTTTCCAATTCCCTTATCAGACGTGGAGATATTAGGTATTAAAGAAATATTTGTTCCCGAAAATTTTCCAAGAAAGTAATTCAAATTACTATCCTGGTAGGGAAAATAAATAGTATTTCCAAATAATATACGTTTACCAGCAACACCTTTATCATTTATATTCAAGTTGGGGATCTCGGTAGTAGTAACTCCATCAAAAATTGCGAACTTGAAACCCTGACTCGTTATATAAGCCTTAGAATTATAAATTAAAGGGACGTCTTCATCACTCTGGAACATATTAGGCCCTGGAACCTTTGACAGAACATTTGTAAGTGGATTATAGGTCCCAATACTATAGCTTCCCGGAACGCTCATAAAGTACATTTTAAAATATAATATGTTATTAAGAGTAAAAATACTTTTATGATATTCATAATCATTATTTGTAAGCTTAGTTACATTGGTACCATCAAACTTCCCGAGACCCCAAAAGCTTCCATCATGATGATAACCAAAATACAGAACATTATCATGTACATGGGCCCAATTTCCAAGATTTAAGTCATTATGCGTAGAATTAATATTATTGTGGTTATTAATTTTAACGATTGTTTGTCCATCAAATGTAAATAAGTGCAAGATACCGGAACTACTTCCTCTGAAAACCATTTTACCATTATATAAAACAGGCTCATTTCCATTTCCATTATCATCTATAAATATTCCTCTTGTATTGCCAGCAGCCGTATTCAAAATAACATTTTCTACAGTTCCATCATAAGTAATAAGATAATCTTTATATAAGATATCAGGAGGAAAAGTAGTTTCATACTTATAATCGTAATTATAACAAAGTTTATTATTATAGATAATCATAGTTCCTGCCAGTTCTCCATCAATAGCATTACCATTATAAATAGGGTTAGGAAGACTTACAACTGAAGTACCATCAAATCGAGCTAATTTTTTGTTTTTAGAAAAGAATAAAGTATTATTATACACAATACCGTTTTGACCGTAATTTTCAGTATTGGGTACTACTACTACTGATTGCCCAAATAGACCTAAAGGCAAGATCAAGCCAAGGAATAAGCGTGTTTTTTTCATGGTGTAATAATTTTACACCAAAAATACATATTATCAAGTAGATATAAAAGTTATACCAAACTATTCTTATCCGAATAATTAAGTTTAAAGAAAATAAAGGTCATCATAGAGAAAGCTAATAAGGAACTACCTCCGTAGCTAAAATACGGCAAAGGAATCCCTACCGTCGGGAAAAGCCCCATAACCATCCCTAAATTGATTGAAAAGTGCATCAGCAGAATTGATGCAAAACAATATCCGAATACACGGTTAAAAGTAGATTTCTGTCTCTCCGCCAGATAGTAGATCCTTCCTATATAGATCATATAACAGAGAATAAGTGCTGCACTGCCTGCAAACCCCCATTCTTCTCCTACCGTACAGAAAATATAATCGGTTTCCTGTTCAGGAACGAATTTACCCTGGGTTACCGATCCTTCACGATATCCTTTACCTGTAAGACCTCCGGAACCAATTGCTGTTTTCGAATACAATAAGTTATAACCCGATGTATCTCTGAATGCTTTCTCTCCTTTGTAAAGAACCTCAATTCTTTCTCTCTGGTGCTTCGGAAGCTTCTCCAGAATATAAGGTGAGCCAAATGCCAGCCCACACAACAAGAGAACTGATCCGGCAATTCCGGAAATGGTAATAATATCCCAGGACATTCTATGATAGTTCATAGCGATCAAAACACCTGCGATCAACAAAACGCTCACCGCAACATATACAGGTGGTATCGCCAATGCAATAAGAAAAACAGCTGCAAAAATAAACCCTATCCCAAATAAAAGGCCGCTTAAACCTTCTCTGTAAAGGGCAATAAAAAATGCAATAAATACCAGCATAGATCCCACATCCGGAATCATAAGAACCACTGCAGCAGGGATTCCGATAATAGCTAATGCTGTCAGCAGGGATTTTCTGTTTTTAAGGTTAAAATCCGGGCTTGATACATAATTCGCAAGCATCAATGCGGTACCGATCTTTGCAAATTCAACGGGCTGCATGGTGAAGCTTCCGAACTTATACCAGTTCTTCTGCCCCAGAATCTCTTTACCAAACGGGAATAATCCTATCAGTAAAAGAACTCCGCCTATATAAATGATGCCGGCCATATTCTCGAAGAATTTACTTCTTCCTACAAATATGATCAGCCCTACAAATAATGAAATACAAAAGAAAATCAATTGCTTTTCTCCTAATTTCTGGTCAACACTGTAAATATTTGCAATGGCAAAAATGCAAAGCAGGAAATACAGCCCAAGGCCCAACTTATCTATTCCTTCAGTCCATTTCATTGTTTTGCCGGTTTTTTAGCAGTGTTATTATTTTTTGTTTCTTCTTCTATTCTTTTCTTCAGCTTGGCCTTCTGTTGTTTTACAAAGTCAAGGCTGTCCTGCATTCTTTTACGTTTGACCGAATCCATTTTAGGATCAACATAAAGACCTTTACGTTTCAGATCCACTACCCATTGCCTTTTATATTCAGGCATAAAGCTCGCTGTGGTCATTTTTTTGTAAAGATTTTCTCTTTTCAGATCTCCTGTGATATATTTTTCAGCGATCACTGTACAAGCTGGTCCTGCCCAAGTTGCACCAAACCCGGCATGTTCCATTACCGCAGCAACAACAATTTTAGGTTTGTCTGCAGGAGCAATCAGTACAAAAATCGAGTTATCCTTTCCTTGTGGAACCTGTGCTGTACCTGTCTTTGCCAACTGAGTAAAGTCATTGGATTTCAGACTTCTCGCCGTTCCTCTTAGAACCACCGCTTCCATTCCTTTCAATACCGGCTCGAAATGCTTGGCATCTACCAGGGTTTTATGTTTTACCTTAAACCTTGGGTCCGGATTGGCTTTTCCATCAATCGCTTTAACGATGTGAGGCGTATAATACCAGCCCTTATTAGCAATGGCCGCTACGAAATTGGCCATCTGTAAAGGAGTAAGCATGACATCTCCCTGCCCCATTCCGTTAAAGACAGCTCCTGTAGCTAAAGGATCCCAGTTTTTATAATCTTTTGTTGAACCGCTTGCCTTAAGAATAGATTTCATTCTTTTCTCATAAAACTCTCCGCTCGGAATTCTTCCTTTTGCTCCCGAAGCCAGGTCGTTATTTAAGAATTCCCCAACCCCGAAACTGTTCATGATCTTTTTCCATTCGTCAACTCCTTTTGAAGGATTTCCAGGATATTTATTCATGATCGCCAGGTAAGCATGCGAGAAATAACAGTTACTGGAAACCTGAATTGAAGGAATCAGAGGATCAGCTCCACCGTGTCCTTTAATTCTTAATCCTTTATAATAGAATCCGCCTCCACACGGGAAAATTGTTTTTTCATCCATTACCCCCATCTGCATTCCTGCAAGTGCCGTCAGCAATTTAAATGTAGATCCGGGAGGATATGCTGCCTGAACAGATCTGTCAAACATAGGTTTGTTCTCATACAGCGTATCTTTATTCAGGGTATAAATATTCTTGGATTTATAAGGTCCTGTAAATAAATTAGGGTCAACATCAGGGCCAGTAGCCAACGTTAAAATCTCACCGTTATTCGGGTCAATGGCAACAATCGCACCATGCTTATTGACCAGCATTTCTTCAGCCATTCTCTGAAGATCGTAATCAATGGTAAGGGTAACATCTTTCCCTGTAATAACATCTTTGTCAAGGGTACCGTTTTTATAGGAACCAATATTACGGAGTCTGATATCTTTTTGGATATATTTCACTCCTTTTACCCCACGAAGCTCTTTTTCATAAGATTTTTCCACACCTTTTTTTCCGATAAAATCACCAGGCAGGTAATAAGTAGAATCTTTTTTAATCTCCGGGTCATTTACCTCACTGGTATATCCTAAAAGGTTACCGGAAGTGGAAACTTCGTACTGGCGCTGTGGACGCTGTACAATATTAAAAGCAGGATATTTGAAGATGATTTCCTGGACTCTTGCAATATCTTCCCTGCTGAGGTCTTTCAGGAAAGTCATAGGGGTCAGCTTGGAATAATATTTTTCTTTTTTGATAAAATTGATCCTGTTGATGAAATCATTTTTAGAAATCTTCATCAGGCTGCAGAACCCAAGGGTATCAAAATCCGGCTTCATCAAAGCCTGTGTAAACGAAACTTCGTAGGCCGGCTGATTTCCCACCATGATTTTTCCATTCCTGTCAAAAATTACCCCACGCTGCGGGATGATATATTCAGTTTTAATGGAAGTATTGGCTGCATTTAATGCATAACGGTCTGTAAACAACTGCAAATACGCAAGCCTCGCCACAAAAATAAGGGCGATAGCAACGAGAATGGAAAAAATTTTAAAATAACGTGTGTTCAAACTTTTTGTTTGATTTTAAATATTAATGCGTAAATAACTATAAAGATAAATGAAATTACACTGGTCACCAACACATTAAATAATATTTCAAAAAATCTGCTGAACTTAAAGAACTCAATATACTGTACTAAAAGCTGATGCAGAAAAATACTTGAAAATAAAAACAGCAAAAACTGCGCCCATTGAAGGGACTGAAAAGAAAAAAAGTCTGTAGAGGTATCTGTAGAGGTCCTGAAAATCAATGTCCTGAAATAAGCAATCAAGGTTGTTGCAAATGCATTGATCCCCCATGAATAATGAAACCCGTCAATAGTAAGACCTATTAAAAAACTTAGGGCCAGGAATTGAAATTTATTTCTGAAAAAGGGATAGAACATGACAAATACAGGATATAATACCGGTGTATATTTCCCGAAAACGGTAATCCTGTCCAATACAACAATTTGTAATGCGACAAGGAAGATCATAATCAATATGTCGGTAAATAAAGTCCTGCTAATCATTTTCTTTTTTTATTACAGCCTGCATAGTATCCTGAATCTTCTGCACTTCTGCCTTTTTAAGATTCTTTACTACGTATACTTTATTCAACGATCCCATTTTTTCGCTCAGCTCAACTGAGATGTCCCAGAATCCGGTTTTATTGTCTACAGAATATCCTGCAATAGTACCGATTGTAACCCCTTTCGGGAAAATAGCTGATTTTCCGTCTGTTACTACGGTATCTCCGATCTTTAAGGCTACATATTTCGGGATATCCGCAAGGTGCATCACCCTGGAGTTATCTCCGTTCCATGTTAAAGTTCCAAAATATCCTGAATTTTTCAGTGCGGCATTAATTCTGATCTTGCTTACACTCAGCACAGACTGAACCAATGCATAGCTATCTGTAGAATTGATTACGATTCCTGCGATTCCTTTAGGAGCCATTACCCCCATTTGAGGGAACACTCCGTCTCTGCGGCCACGGTTGATCGTAAAATAATTGTTCCTTCTGTTGATACTGTTAAAAACAATTTCTCCATCTACAAAAGTATAGATCTGACCGCCCCCAATAGTATCATGAACTCTTTTGAAGACCGGAACTTTTGTCCCGTCTTTTCCATAAAGCTCGGCCATAAGGGCTTTATTCTGCACTACAAGATCTTCATTGATCTGCTTAAGTTTCAGATAGGAAACCCCCTCATCAATATATCCGGAAACCCAGGAATTTACGGCAGCTGTCTGGCCCGCTATCCAGGATCTCTGCATGGCATTTCTGGAGAATATGAGAACCAGAGCAATAATTTGCAGGAATATAAAGAAGACGAAAAGAGTATTCTTCGAAAATAATCTCAGCAAAAATCCCATTCAGATATATCGTCGTAAAAGGTTAAAATTATTTAATTAAGAAATTGAATTTATCCATATTCTTAAGTGCAATCCCTGTTCCGCGAACAACAGCTCTCAACGGATCTTCCGCTACAAATACAGGAAGACCTGTTTTTTTGTGGATTCTGTCTGCAAGACCTCTTAATAATGCACCACCTCCGGCAAGATAAATACCTGTTTTGTAAATATCAGCAGCAAGTTCCGGCGGAGTAAGTGAAAGAGTTTCCATTACGGCATCTTCAATTCTGATGATTGATTTGTCTAATGCACGGGCAATCTCTTTATATCCCACCATAATTTCTTTAGGCTTCCCAGTGATCAGGTCTCTACCTTGTACCGGGATATCTTCGATGTCTACATCAAGATCTTCAACTGCAGAACCTACTTCAATTTTGATTCTTTCAGCAGTTCTTTCTCCGATATAAAGGTTATGGTGTGTTCGTAAGTAATAAGCAATATCATTGGTAAATACGTCGCCTGCAATCTTTACGGATTTGTCGCAAACGATACCTCCTAAGGCTACTACAGCAATTTCCGTAGTACCACCACCTATATCAATGATCATATTCCCTTCAGGCTTTTGTACGTCGATCCCCACCCCTATGGCAGCAGCCATTGGTTCGTAGATCAATCTTACTTCTTTTGCGTTTACTTTCTGAGCAGAGTCTCTTACCGCTCTTTTTTCAACTTCAGTAATACCAGAAGGAATACAGATTACGATTCGTAATGCAGGTTGTATGAATTTACCTTTAATACCAGGAATTTTTTTGATAAACTCCTTGATCATATGTTCAGAAGCATGGAAATCAGCGATAACACCGTCTTTCAAAGGGCGGATCGTTTTGATATCCTCGTGAGTTTTACCTTGCATATGCTTAGCCTGCTCACCGACAGCAATCGGTTTACCCGATGAACGTTCAATTGCAACAATTGACGGTTGATCTATAACAATTTTATTATTATGGATAATTAGGGTATTAGCAGTTCCAAGGTCTATCGCAATTTCTTGCGTAAACATATCAAATAAACTCATATTTTTCTTCTGATTTTAAGTTTACAAAGATATAAATTTAACACTACTAAAGAAATTTCCCACCAACATTATTTGGTTAAAATTTTATTAAAATTTATAATTCTTTATTAACTTTCTGTTTAGACATTTACAGAGTTTGATTTCAACTAAAATTCATGGGGTGTTAAAATGGCGAATAAGGCCTTCAGAGAGGGCTCCAATAAAACAAAAGAAAATACAGTTGCAGCCAATATCATCAATCATTTTAACTTCTGTTTTGAAAATTAAAAAAAGAAAAACACCTGAGGCCCGAAATCCACAGGACAAGTCGCCCTTATATTTCCTCTATTGGCTTATAGTTTTTTACGATAATTATCATATACACTATCAGAGGGTACTTAATTAAAAAAAGCGTAAATTTGCGACTGCTTATGTTACAGTATTCCAACATCCATCAAACCTCCAATTTTGCCGTGCTTTCCATAAGCTACGAGAAGGCTGATGTAGAAACGAGAGGAAAATTTGCATTCTTTGATGAAAACATCAAAAACTTTGTTTCCCGGGTCCATCAGGAAGATCTTGGAGATGCATTTGTAGTCTCCACATGTAACAGGACGGAGATCTACACTACTTCATCCAATTATCTTCTAGTAGCGGAAGAATACTGCAAAACCATCGGAGTCAATATTACAGATTTTCTGCAGTTTGCCAATATTCTTACCAAAGAAGAGGCTTTGATCCATCTTTTCAGAGTGGCTGCCGGACTTGAAAGTCAGATTATCGGAGATTTTGAAATCATCGGGCAGATCAAAAAAGCATATAGCCGTTTTAAAAAAGAACGACAAAATTCAAATCCATATCTGGAAAGGGCCATCAATGCAGCGATCCAGATTTCGAAACGGATAAAAAATGAAACGGGAATCTCCAATGGAGCCGCTTCCGTATCTTACGCTGCCGTTCATTACATCTTAAACAGCCAGAAGAGAATTACTGAAAAGAACATTCTTCTTTTAGGGGTGGGTGAAATCGGGCAGAATACGGTTGATAACCTTGTAAAACATGTTTATCAGCCTAAAATAAAGATTGCCAACAGAACCCAGGAGAAAGCTGAAAAAATTTCTCAGAAATACAATATTCCTCACGTTGATTATTCTGATTTTGACCAGGAATTAAAAAATACAGATATTCTCATTGTAGCAACAGGAGCCAAACATCCTATCATCAACCGATCTCATTTCCCGAACGGGAAAGAAACACTGGTGATCGATCTTTCTATTCCGCACAACGTTGAAAAGAACGTTACAGAAAACGAAAACGTAACACTGATTGATGTTGACGAGCTTTCAAAACAGATCCAGGAAACCATCCAGCAGCGGGAAAAAGAAATCCCAAAAGCTGAAAAGATCATCAAAGAACTGATGAAAGACTTCATTGAGTGGGAAAAAAAGAGAAAACTGGCACCTAATATTCATCATTTCAAAGCGGTTTTAAAGAATATGGAGCGCAACGAAATGCACAATTTTTATAAAAAGAATAAATACATAAACATCACGGATATGGAACTTTCTGATAAAATGATCCAGAAAATCACCAACCGTTTTGCAAAATATATCATCGATAATCCTTTAAAAGCCGAAGAAATTAGTAAATTAATGCACGAAATATTAGTTGAACAACCAAACAACGAATTCAATGAAAAGCATTAGAATCGGAACAAGAAATTCCGCACTTGCACTTTGGCAGGCTAGAGAGGTTGCGAGGCACCTTCAGAACAATAATTATTTAACGGAAATTGTTCCTATCGTTTCTTCAGGCGATAAGAACCTTAATCAGCCCTTATATTCTCTGGGAATCACAGGAGTCTTTACGAGAGACCTTGATATTGCCCTGCTGAATGATGAGATTGACATTGCCGTACATTCTTTGAAAGATGTTCCTACGCAATTACCTCAGAACATTGAGATGATTGCTTATCTTGAAAGAGATTATCCACAGGACATCCTGATCAGAAAAGAATCTGCAAGAAATAAAGAGTTCCATGAGCTTAAACTTGCTACCAGCAGTTTGAGAAGAAGAGCTTTCTGGCTGAGAAATTATCCAACAACTGATTTTTCGGATATCCGTGGAAATATCCAAACCAGACTTCAAAAACTGGAAGACGGAGATTTTGATGCTACTATTCTATCTTTGGCGGGCATCAAAAGAATGAAGATGGAAATTGATTACGAAATGCTTCCATTAATGATTTCGGCACCATCCCAAGGTGTTATTTCTGTGGCCGGTCATACTGACAAGCCTGAGATCAATGAAATTGTAAGCAAGATCAATCATCAACCTACCCAGATCTGCGTAGAAATCGAAAGAAACTTCTTAAGCACTTTAGAAGGAGGCTGTACTGCACCTATTGGAGCTTTTGCAGAAATTATCGGTGATCAGATCCGCTTCAAAGCAGCCCTTTGCTCTTTGGATGGCAAAAACTGCATTGCTGTTGATGAAAACTTCGTGTATAATTCAACAGAAAACTTTGGAGAGAGGTTTGCTAAAGTTGTTCTTGAAAACGGTGGAAAAGAATTGATGGCAGAAATCAAAAGCCAGATCTAAGAGATTAAACAATTAATTCCGGATCAGATTCTTTTAACTTTCTTTTTCATTTACTAATCTACAGACATGAAAATCTTATTTACCAAAAATATAGACCACAATATAATATCCAAAGAATTAGGAGAGGATATTGGGGTTGATTGCATTGAGGTAATTAAGACACAACCGATTATGATCAGTCCGTTTGAGCTGAAAAATTATTCTTTGATTTTCACCAGTGTCAATGGGGTGAACGCATTTTTCAAGAATCGGTTTAAGCCTAATGAAGATTTTACGGCGAAGAATTACAATAAAATTTACTGTGTAGGTGAGAAGACCAAAAGAGCACTGAGAAAACATGGTTTTGGAACTTTTAAGGTTCTGAAAAACGCTGAAACCCTTTCAAGGTTTATTATCGGGAACTGCCAGCACGAACAGTTTCTTCACTTTTGCGGAAATCTTGCGATCAATGTTCTGGATAAAGATCTCCCTCTGCAAAACATCAGCTATAAAAAAATCACTATATATAATACCGAGGAAATCAATCCTTTAATACCTGAAAAATATCATGCTGCAGTATTTTTTAGTCCGAGCGGAGTTCGTAGTTTTGCAAGGCGAAATTCCCTGGAAGGCATGAAGCTTTTTTCAATCGGGGAAACGACTTCGGGTGAGCTGAGAAATTATACTCAGAAAGCAATTTTCACTTCTGAAGAAAATACGCTGACCTCCATCTTTGAGCTGATCAGAAAGGAGTTCGGAAATAGAATTTAGAATATCTTTTGCCGTATCTGAACGGTATTATATGAGTTTACAATAGATTATGATTAAAAACGACCTATATTTAAAAGCACTTCGCGGAGAAACCGTTGAAAGACCTCCTGTCTGGATGATGAGGCAGGCTGGAAGATATCTGCCGGAATTCATTGCCCTGAGAGACCAATATGACTTCTTTACAAGATGTCAGACTCCTGAACTGGCTGCTGAAATTACATTACAGCCTATCCGCAGATTTCCGTTGGATGCAGCGATTCTTTTTTCGGATATCCTGGTAGTTCCTCAGGCTATGGGAATTGATTTCAAAATGAAAGAATCTGTTGGCCCGTGGTTGGATACCCCGATCAGAACAATGGAACAGGTTCAGAATATTGAAACTCCGGATGTGAATGATACTTTAGGTTATGTTTTTGATGCTATTGAGCTGACTCTTCAGAAACTTGACAATGAAATTCCATTGATCGGTTTTGCTGGTTCTCCGTGGACTATCCTTTGTTATTGCGTGGAAGGAAAAGGAAGTAAAGCATTTGATATTGCCAAATCTTTCTGTTTTCAGCAGCCTGAAGCCGCTCATTTGTTACTTCAGAAGATTACAGATACTACTATTGCCTATTTAAAGAGAAAGGTTGAGAAAGGAGTTTCTGCAGTACAGGTCTTTGATTCATGGGGAGGAATGCTTTCTCCTACGGATTACCAGGAGTTCTCATGGCAGTACATCAACCAGATCGTTGAAGCATTGAGTCCGCTTACCCATGTCGTGGTATTTGGAAAAGGATGCTGGTTTGCATTGGAAGATATGACGATGTCTAAAGCATCTGCTCTTGGTGTTGACTGGACGATCAAGCCAGAATTTGCAAGAACGCTTACCAATCACACCATGACCCTGCAAGGAAACTTTGATCCTGCAAGGCTTCATTCTACACCGGAGACAATTAAGAAGATGGTGAATGAAATGATCAACCGTTTCGGAAAAGACAGATATATTGCCAACCTTGGACACGGAATTCTTCCTAACGTTCCTGTAGAGAATGCAGAAGCATTCATCAGAGCAGTCGTTGACTGGAAACCGAATCTTTAAGATCTCCAATTAAGGTTTTACAACATACAAAGTCCTGTCATTGATTGACAGGACTTCTTTTTTTCATATCTACCTGAAAATAAGTTGTATTTTCAATATTATTGTATATTTATATCTGATTACAAATACTTTAAAACTATTTTAATATGAAAAAGATGACCAAAGACAAAATGAAAAAAATTATGGCAGGAGGAGAAATCTGCCTTGCATGTGCTGACGGATATCATCAGGTGATCAGGAACGGACGTTGCACCTGTGAACCGGATTAATAAAAAAAGCAGCTTTGTAGCTGCTTTAATTTATATTTTAAAAGAATAATTATTGATTAGCTCAACATTCTCTGTGCCTTTTTCACTCCTTCTACCAAACGATCAATCTCTTCAAAAGTATTATAAACGGCAAAACTTGCTCTTACCGTTCCTGCAATATTAAAGAAATTCATAATCGGCTGCGTACAGTGATGCCCTGTTCTTACAGCAATTCCCATTTTATCAAGGATCATTCCCACGTCTGAAGCAATTCCTACTCCTTCCAGATTAAATGAAACAACTCCTGTTCTCTTTGCTTTTTCACCGTATACTTTCAAACCTTCAATTTCTAAAAGCTGTCTTTGGGCATATTCCAATAAAGCATTTTCATGATTCTGAATATTTTCATGTCCTACTCTGTTCATAAAATCAACAGCTGCTCCCAAGGCAATATTTCCACCTACATTAGGAGTTCCTGCCTCATATTTAAATGGAAGCCCTGCATAAGTAGTCCCCTCAAAAGAACATGTAGCAATCATCTCTCCTCCTCCGTGAAACGGCGGCAAAACTTCCAATATTTCACGTTTTCCGTACAAGATTCCCGTTCCCATCGGAGCATACATTTTATGGCCCGAGAATACAAAGAAATCACAATCCATTTTCTGAACATCAATATCGAAATGTGGAGCAGACTGAGCTCCATCTATTACAACATAAGCATCTGTATTCTTTCTTGTTTTAGCAATAATTTCTTCAATGGGATTCACAATTCCCAGTGCATTGGAAACCTGGTTTACAGAAACAACCTTCGTTTTTTCGCTCAAAAACTGATCAAAATGATCCATCTGAAGAATACCGTTTTCATCAATAGGGATCACACGAAGTTTGGCTCCGGTTCTTTCACACAGCATCTGCCATGGGACAATATTGGAATGATGCTCAAGATATGAAATGATAATCTCATCATCTTTTTGCAGCTTTTGTGTTAAAATATAAGCAATAAGGTTTAAACCTTCTGTAGTTCCCTTTGTAAAAATAACTTCAAAATCATGTTCTGCATTGATGAATTTCTGGATTTTTCTTCTCGAAAGTTCCATCTCTTCAGTTGCCAGCTGGCTTAAGGTATGAATTCCTCTGTGAACATTGGCGTTAAGTTCTGTATAATATGCGTGACAGACTTCCAAAACCGAATTTGGCTTTTGCGATGTGGCGGCATTGTCCAGATAAACCAAGGGTTTACCATTCACTTCTCTGTCCAATATAGAAAACTGGCTTCTTATTTCCTGAATGTCAAACATTTATTTATTTTTTAAATTAAGACGTTCTTATTTAGAACTCTTCAAATTTACGGCTTTTTTTTCGAAAGGAAGCATGAGGTTGGGAACTGATACTTGTCAGTTGATAGAAATATTCAATAGCGGGTAGTGGAGAAAATGCATGATAGGAAGAGGAAGAGAAATAATTACATAGGTATAATAAAAAACCCATCAAAAAATGATGGGTTTCTATATTGTTTAAATAAGCGATTCTTATTCTGCTGCAGTTTCAGCTGCTGCTTCAGGAGCCGCACCTTCTTCAGTTGCAACTTCTTCTTCATCCTCATCATCCATTGCCGCAGCACCACCTTTCATTGCATTTCTAGACATCTTAACAGCAGCTACTACTGCGTTGTCCGGGTGCATGAAAGAATATCCTTCTGTCTTGATTCCTCCTACATAAAGTTTGTTACCGATTCTTAATGGAGTAACATCAACAACGATCTCATCTGGTAAGTTAGCAGGAATAGCTTTTACTTTCAATTTTCTGAAAGACTGACGTAAAACACCACCAGCTACAACACCTTTTGCACGTCCTGTAATTCTTACCGGAACTTCCATGATCACTGGCTTATCGTCAGATAACTGATAGAAGTCGATGTGAAGAATTTTGTCTGTAATTGGGTGGAACTGAATATCCTGAAGAACAGCTGGGATTGTTTTTCCGTCAACTTCAATAGATACCGTGTGTGCTTCAGGAGTGTAAACTAATCCTTTGAAAGCTCTCTCTTCAGCAGAGAAGTTTAAAGGTGCATCACCTCCATAAACAACACAAGGAACTAATTCAGCATCACGTAAAGCTTTTGTAGACTTTTTGCCCACGCTTTCTCTTTTTGTACCTTGAATTGTAATAGATTTCATTTTATAAAAATTTAAAAAATTGTTCTTAATTTAATTTGCAAATCATTTAAAATCAATTAAATAACAAACTTGCTACTGATTGATTTGTGCTCATGAACCATGGTCATAACGTCTGCAAATAACGGGGCGCAAGATAGCACTTTTATTTTAGATGACAAATTATTTTTAACAGGAATTGAGTCAGTTACAATAACTTCCAGAATTTTTGAATTCTCAATATTCTCGTAAGCCTTTCCTGAAAGCACTCCGTGAGTTGCCATTGCTCTTACTGTTTTTGCACCTTTTTCAATAAGGATATCTGCAGCTTTACAAAGCGTTCCTGCAGTATCGATCATATCATCAATAAGAATTACATTCTTACCTGTAACATCCCCGATAAGGAACATTTCTTCTACAACATTTGCTTTTTTTCTTTCCTTATAGGCAATTACTACTTCTGCACCAAGGTGACCTGCATAGTTTTTCGCTCTTTTTGCACCTCCCATATCCGGAGAAGCAATTGTAAGGTTGTCAAGATTTAAAGATTTGATATAATCAACGAAGATCGTAGAAGCATATAAATGATCAACCGGAATTTCGAAGAATCCCTGAATCTGATCTGCGTGAAGATCCATTGTCATCACTCTTGTTGCACCTGCTGCTGTAAGAAGGTTGGCAACTAACTTAGCACCGATCGGCGCTCTTGGTTTGTCTTTTCTGTCCTGTCTGGCAAGTCCGAAGTAAGGGATTACAACGGTAATGCTCTTTGCAGAAGCTCTTTTCGCTGCATCAATCATTAGAAGAAGTTCCAATAGATTGTCTGCAGGAGGGAACGTAGATCCAATCAGGAAAACTCTTCCTCCTCTCACAGATTCGTCCAAAACAGGCTCAAATTCTCCATCGCTGAACTCCTGAAAGTTGATTTTTCCTAATTCTTTCCCATAACTCTGGGCAATTTTCTCTGCCAAGTCCCTGCTGGTTCTTGTACAAAATAGATAACTTAACTGATCGGCCATTTTTACTTTTTAAAAGATTTTGCAAATTTAAAAAAAAACCACAAGATTTACTCCTGTGGCTTCTAAGTTTTTATTTTATCAATTATTATGGAAGTTTAACTCCTGAATATTTATTCGGGTCTACCTGTGGTAAAGAGGAATTATACCCGGCATTGATCGCCTTAATAAATTCATTGGCAATAACACCATATCCTCTACCTGTTAAGTGAACACCATCTAAAGAGAATGCCCCTCCTGATACAAATTTAGCGGTATATTTTACTCCATCCCAAACGATTCCTGAATTGCTGGAAAGTTCTTTTAATTTAGCATTTGCATCTACAAAAGCATATCCTTTTGCAGTAGCCGCAGCTTTAATTGTAACATTATAAGCATCAATTGCACTGTTGATCTCTGTAATTTCAGACGGAACCAAAACATATTTATCTGCAAACGGATAAGCTACTCCTCTAGCTCCAAGAGATGCCGGAATTCCCGGAGGAAGTGTTTCAAGTGTACCAATAGCAGCTTTTGTTGTCAAAGGAATAAGATCTCCTGCTTTTGCCTGTCTTGCCTGTCCGTAAGTAGCACCAAGGTAAACAGAAAGAGCCACTAAAGTCGGATTTCCGGAACCTGCCGCTGCCGCTGTGATTTGTGCTCCTAAATTGGTAATACTTTCATCTTTAATCAGCAATGGGTTGGCTGCAGTTTTAGAAAGCGGTTTAATTCTGTCACCAGCACCAAGAGCCGTTAAGATCTGGCTTAAAGGTCCATATACGTTCTTATTCAGATCATCAATTGTAGCTTCACCTACAGCAACATTTCCTTTTCCTAAAACAGCTGCTGTCAAAGGATTTGTAGGAATCGTAGTTAAAGCAGGAACAGAAGTTACACTTGGAATATTGGCAATTACTCCTTTAGCATTAGTACTTGCAATCTGATCAATCAGCATATTATAATATTGGGCAAACTGTGCCGGAGGTGTCAATGTTTCTACTGAACTGTCTGCACCAGCCAAAGCATATAATAAAGCATCATTATTCCCAATCCATAATGAGAAGAACGTAGGGTTCTGTTTTTTAAAGTCTGCAATTACAGAAGTATTGGGCTCAGATGCAAATCTTACAAAATAAGGATTCGCTGTTTTCGGACCAACTCCCTGAACATTTCCATAACCAGGGGCCAATAAATGAGCCACTTTAGCTCCCGGAACACCAAGGTTATTAAAAGGACCGGAAAGCACTGTGTTTACAACTGTTGTTGCTACGTTACCATTGGCATTATCCAGCTCAGGACTTCCATCAACAAAGCCTTTAATATAAAGTTTTGTATTGGCAATCTGTAAAGTAGATGTTGGCGAAGTTGCCAGAATAAGGCCTCCGTTATTATCCGCCATTAAAGGCTGTTTGAATTCTCCTCCACCCACTAATTTCATCTGCTGGGCGATCATTGACGGATAAGATTCATTCTGTCCGTCAATATAAAGAGCTCCGTCTCTATATCCGGAAGTAAGGGAATTTCCCAGGGCAACATATCTTGTAAAATCGGCGCTTCCTTTTGATACCTGAATGTCTTTCACATCAGTATCAAAATCGGTTTTACAGCTGGTTACTGTAAAAAGAAGTGCAGAAACTGCAATAGTCGATATTATAATTTTTTTCATAGTCTTTCAATTAAAAAGGGTTATAAGATAAACCTAGACCAAAGTAGAATGCAGTAGCTTTCGACTGTCCGTAAAGTCCGATATTGGCATTATTTACATCTCTGGCTTTAGGCATTGCATATCCTCCTGCCAAATCAACTCCGAACTGTTTTAGCTTGAACCCAAGTCCACCGGTAACTACAAATGTGTCATATGATGGTGTTTCAGGAATAAAGTGATCGTCAGAATAAGGAGATTCATCATAATACGCTCCCAAACGTCCATAGATTATATTAGAGAATGCATATTGGGTTCCCAATCTGAATGTTTTGGTATTTCTGAAGTTTTTAGGATTCACGAGTATTGTCGGATCTGTCTGGTTTCCAATAGGAGCATTATCAAAGTCTAATGTAAGTTTGCTGTATCGCTCCCATCCATGGTAGTTGAAGTCAGCTGAGACCAACCATTTCGGAGTTATTTTATACGTTAAACCGATAGTATATTCTTCTACCAATGGCAATGTTGCAGAGAATCCGTCCTGTCCCGCAGCATTCAGTTTCAGCAGAGAGTAAGGAGTCTGTGTAGGAAATTTGAAGGTAGCTGTTCCGTTTTTAGCTTTCATATCGATTGCTGAACGGTAGGCAATACTTACATCCAGTTTAGGATCAGGTCTGAAATAGAAACCGAATCCATACCCATGTCCGCTTGCTTTCTCATCATTGATATTCACTTGTCCGTTGAACTGTGTTACAGCCTTATCCCAGTCTACTTTTCCTTTTGCGTAGATATAGCTCGCACCGAAAGACACCCAATCTGCCAGTTTCACAGAAACCATCGGCTGGAAGTAGAAACTTTTCAGCTCCATCTTCTGTACCAGCTCTTTGCCTTCCCAATTTTCTGGCCATTTGATTGTACTTCCGAATGGTGTAGAGAAACTGAAACCTACCGAAAGTTTTTCTATTGGTTTATAAGTAATCGCTGCATAGATCGGTGTCCCTATAGGATTATCTGTTTCCGTACTTTGTAAAGTATTCAAATTTTGAAAAGTAACTTTATTACTTGCACCAAATCCTCCTGCCACTACACTCAGTTTAGAGGGGATAAATGACATACCCGCCGGGTTGAAGAATGTCACACTCGCATCTTCGGCATGGGCACTCGTATGTGCCATCGCCAACTGTTTTACCCCTTGCAGAGAAACTCTGAAGCCTCCTGCGTAAGATAGAACGCCCGCCAATAAAGCAGTTGATACCAATATTTTTTTCATAGACTATTATTATATAATCCAAATATAAAATTATTTTGAATACGTCTGTTAATATTTCCCAATATTTTAAACAATATACCAAAAGAAAACTATGTTTAAAATAGTATTTTAAACACAACAAAGGATAAATCATTCATTTTTACATCATTAAAACCCATACAAAATAATAAAGCTTAAACTGTTTAATTTTAAACAATCGTTTAACATTTATAGAAATAAGACCTGAAAAGGAAAAAAATAATAAGAAACAGCTTAAATCCGTCAAAGTGTTAAAATACAGTAAATAATTTCATAAAAAAATAAAAATCTGGCACCCTATAAAAAAGAATTGATCTTCAAAAAACAGGAATGAACCTACTGCATTGAGCCGTTAATCATCCTTCTGTATTAAAATATGGAAATGTTTTACTACGAATTCAGGTTATTTAAGTATTTTAGAATTGCATAAAGATAAAAATACATAAATTTGCAAGATTATAAATAATAGAAAATATGAGTTGTGGATGTAAAACATCCGGCGATTCTGCACATTCTTGTGGTCCTAAAAAAACCGCAAATGGCTGTGAAAATGTAAATACCTGCGGGAATAGTTATAAATTAAGTGTTTTTGACTGGCTTTCTAACATCAACAATCCGGCACCAAACAGGTGTGATTTTGTAGAAGTTAGATTTAAAAATGACAGAAAATCGTTTTATAAGAATGTAAATAATATTCCTTTACATATAGGCAGTGTAGTTACAGTAGAATCTAGTCCGGGACACGATGTAGGCGTCGTAAGCCTTACAGGAGAATTAGTGAAGATTCAGATGAAAAAGAAAAAGTTTTCTGAAGAATCGGCCCTCAAAATATACAGGCAGGCCAACCAAAAAGACCTTGAGGTATGGCAGGAAGTAAGAAAAAAAGAAGACGGTGTAAAGCTTGAAGCGAGAAAAATCGCCGGAAGATTAGGTCTTGAGATGAAAGTCACTGATGTAGAATATCAGGGTGATTCTTCGAAGATCACATTTTATTATACTGCTGATACCCGGGTGGATTTCAGACAGTTGATCAAAGATTACGCCGGAGCTTTCCGTACCAAAATCGATATGAAACAGATCGGTTTCAGACAGGAAGCGGCCAAAGTAGGTGGAATCGGATCTTGCGGACGTGAACTTTGCTGTTCCACATGGCTTACAGACTTCAGATCCGTCAATACCAACGTAGCAAGATACCAGCAACTGAGTATCAACCCTCAAAAGCTGGCAGGACAGTGTGGTAAACTTAAATGCTGCCTTAACTATGAGCTAGACAGCTATTTGGATGCATTAAGCAATTTCCCCTCTTCTTCAACCACTCTGGAAACAGAAAAAGGGAAAGCATTCTGTATCAAAATTGATGTTTTCAAAAAGAAAATGTGGTTTGCCTACGTGGAAAATTCCATTGCATGGTATGATTTCGATATTGATCTTGTTAAAAAACTGATTTCAAAAAACAAAAGAGGCGAAAAAACACTTCCTTTAGAGGATCTGAAACAGCCGGACGCTCCTCTTCAGAGCATTGATCTGATCCAGGAAAATAATGTGGACCGTTTCGAAAAGAAAAACAGAAACAACAGAAACAGAAACAACAATCAGAATAAAGGCAACAATAATCAGCAGGGACAAGGGCAGAAAAGAAACAGACCCGAAAGACAGGAAAGACCTGAACGATCTGAAAAACCGGAAAACCAGAGCACCAATCCGCATTCCGGAAATCAGCCCAGACAACAGAAGCCACAGCAGCAAAAGCCTCCGGTGGAAAAAGTAAAAGCTGAAACCAGTTCTGATACAGAACAAAAACCACAAAATAACCCAAACAAGAAGAAGTTTAAAAAGAAATTTCCTCCCAAAAAAGATAAAAATGCGTAAAATTTTAGGATTATTTTCCCTTATCCTTTTCTTTAGCTGTAACTCTTCCTCAAACGAAGAGATCATCATGAATTCCGTTGATAACAAATGGAATAAGAAAAGTGAACAAAAATTTAATCTTGAGATTTCAGATCCGCAGAATCCTAAAAATATTATATTTGTCGTAAGAAACAACAACAATTATCCTTATAGCAATATAAGGTTTATTGTCAATTTCACCAATCTTCAGAACAAGAAAAAAGAGACTGACACGCTCAATTATGTATTGGCAAAACCAAATGGAGAATGGCTTGGTACAGGTTTTGGTGACACGAAAGAAACATTGTTTCAGTATAAATTAAATTACACATTCCCGGCAAAAGGAAAATATGAAATCGGGCTGATACAGGCCATGAGAAATGATGATCTTCCGGGAATTGAGGATGTTGGAGTAAAAATAGAAAGCGTAACCATAAATAATGGAAGAGAACAAGAAAAACACGGGAAATAAGGGAAAAACATTTCCACTGCCTCCCAAAAAGAAAAACACCTCCTGGAAAAAATGGGTTTCATTTATTTGGATTGGACTCATTGCGGTAGTTCTGGGAATTTCAGGACTTTTCTTTTCGGTTTCTCAAGGGTTCCTTGGGGAAATGCCGGATGTAAAAGAACTTGAAAACCCGAATATCTTCGTTGCTTCTGAGATCATTTCATCAGATGGAGTTGTTTTAGGTAAGTTTGAGAAAGAAAAAACACAGCCTATTGTTTATAAGGACCTTCCTCCTTATCTCATCTACGCCCTTCAGGCTAAAGAAGATGAACGTTTTAAAGAACATTCAGGAATTGACCTGTACTCTATCGCCAGAGCTGTAGCTTATGGTGGTGGCCGTGGTGGTGGTTCTACCATTACCCAGCAGCTGGCAAAGCTTCTTTTTACAGGAACAGCTTCTCAGAATAAAATTGAAAGAGCCTTCCAGAAACTAAAAGAATGGGTAGTGGCGGTAAGTCTTGAAAAAAGATATACCAAAGAAGAAATCATCACTCTTTATTTCAATAAATTCGATTTCCTTTTCAATGCCAATGGCGTGGAAATGGCTTCCAGGGTTTATTTTAACAAAAAAACTTCAGAGTTGACACTTCCTGAAGCAGCTACATTTGTAGCCATGCTTGAGAATCCGAGAAAAAATAACCCATACAGATATCCTGAGAAAGCAAAGGAAAGAAGAAATGTGGTACTGGATCAGATGCAGAAAACAGGATACATCAATGAGGAAACCTATCAAAAAGCGATCAATACTCCTATTGAAGTAGATTTCCATCCTATCAAAAGCATTACTGACGGATACTCTGCTTATTATAAATTCTATCTGAGAAAAGAGATCGATAAGTATCTTGAAGCTAACGAAAAAGAAACCGGTAAAAAACTGAATCTTTATAAGGACGGTTTAAAAATATATGTGACCCTTGATTCTAAAATGCAGAAGTATGCCGAAGAGTCAATCAAGGAACATTTAACGGATCTTCAGAAAAGATTTGATGCAGAACAGAGAGGAAGAAAAAACAGACCTTTCTACTATTTGAACGATAAGCAGATCAAGGATGTGATGGTTCAGGCCATGAAAAGAACCGGCCGCTATAAGCTGTTGAAAGCAGATGGAATGCCTGAAGATTCTATCATGATGGAATTCAAAAAGCCTATCAAAACTTCAAGATTTACATGGAGTGGTGAAGAAGAGGTTGAAATGTCTCCGTGGGATTCAATCAGATATCACAAACAAATTGCACAGGCAGGGCTTATGTCTATGGTTCCGGGAACCGGGGAAATTAAAGCCTGGGTAGGTGGTATTGACTGGCAGCACTTCCAGTATGACCACATCAAACAGGGTAAGAGACAGGTAGGATCTACCTTCAAACCGTTTGTATATGCAACTGCAATTATGAAGCTGGGGATGACGCCTTGTTCAACAGTTTCCAACGGAACTTACGATCACAAAGGATGGCATGTCCCTGGTAGAGGCGGAATGCTTACATTGAAAGACGCATTGGCACACTCTCAGAACCCGGTTGCTGCAAGACTTATTGAAATGACCGGAGTAGATGCGGTAATTCAGACAGCAAGAGATCTGGGTGTAACGGAAGATATTCCAAGAAACAATACCATAGCACTAGGTTCATCAGATATTACAATTTATGAAATGCTAGGTGCCTACAGTACTTTTGCCAACTACGGAAATCACAACAAACCGGAAATGATCTGGAGAATTGAAGATGCCAACGGTAGAGTAATCAAGGAAATCAACGTAGAGCCTAAAGAAGTAATGAATCCTATGTATGCCTACACCATGATAGAGCTTATGAAAGGTGTTGCGCAGTATGGTACGGCTTCAGGAGAATTAGGAAGAAGAGGAATATCAAAAGCCGTAGAAATTGCAGCCAAAACAGGTACTACTCAGAATAACTCTGACGGTTGGTTTATGGGAATTACTCCAAAACTGGCTACCGGAGCATGGGTTGGATGGGAAGACAGAGCTACCCACTTCTTTGGAACCGGGGAAGGTCAGGGAGCTAAAATGGCATTACCAATCTGGGCCATCTTCATGAAGAAAGTCTGGGCAGACAAAAGTTTAGGCATTACACCTGATGACAAATTTGTTAAACCTTCGGACTGGAAAGACGGATGTTCAAACCTTAAAGGCCTTGGCGGAGGATACGGAGATGACGGAAGCCTTCAGACCATTGACGAGATCAAAAATCCAAGACCTGTAGATCCAACTCCTAAAAAACCTACAGAAAAGAAAGAGGACAATATCAATGAAAACCTTCATTCTAATGATGAGGTAGATTTTAATAAATAAATTCTCTTTTAGAAATACACAAGACCTTTCAATAATTTGGAAGGTCTTTTCTTTTTTAATTAATACCTTTGAGGTATGAATATCGAACGAATCAGACAGCCTTTTCTAAAGAAATTTCCGGGTGACTTTTCTAATAATCCCATGCAGAGAAACACTCCGAAAGTTTTATTCTCCACCATTAAGCCTGCAGGTTTCGACAAACCTGAACTCATTGCTTTCAATGCAGAACTTTCAGAAGAAATAGGTCTTGGAGCATTTGAAGATAAAGATCTGGATTTTCTGGTTGGAAACAATCTTCCTGAAAATGTTCAGACCTACGCAACAGCCTATGCAGGGCATCAGTTTGGGAATTGGGCAGGCCAGCTGGGAGACGGAAGAGCGATCCTTGCAGGAGAGATTGTGAATGAAAATGGAAAAAAGACAGAGATCCAATGGAAAGGCTCCGGCGCTACTCCATATTCCAGGCATGCTGATGGAAGAGCCGTATTAAGGTCATCCGTCCGTGAGTATCTGATGAGTGAAGCGATGTTCCATCTCGGAGTTCCTACAACAAGGGCCCTGAGTTTAGCATTTACAGGAGAAGATGTAGTGCGTGATATCATGTACAACGGAAATCCTGAGCTTGAGAAAGGCGCAGTGATCATAAGAACAGCAGCCAGCTTTATTCGATTTGGGCATTTTGAACTGATGTCTGCACAACAGGAATATAAAACCCTGCAGGATCTTACAGATTTTACCATAGACCATTATTTCCCTGAAATCACATCTTCAGGGCAACAGAAATACAAAGATTTCTTTGAAAACATATGCACCCGGACTGCAGACCTTATGGTTGAATGGTTCAGAGTCGGATTTGTACATGGGGTTATGAATACGGATAATATGTCTATCCTGGGGCTTACCATTGATTACGGCCCTTATTCTATGATGGATGAATACGATTTGAATTTCACCCCGAATACTACCGATCTTCCCGGAAGAAGATATGCTTTTGGAAAACAGGGGCAAATCTCCCAATGGAATCTGTGGCAGCTTGCCAATGCACTTCATCCGATCATTAAAGATGAAAAGTTTCTGGAAGATACATTGAACCGCTATGGCACCTATTTCTGGGAAGCTCATGATGCCATGCTGTGCAGGAAATTCGGGTTTGACGAACTTCGAAAAGATGATGAGGATTTTTTTACTAACTGGCAGGGACTGATGCAGGAACTACAGCTTGACCACACCCTGTTTTTCAATCAGTTGGAAAAATTAAGCCCCAATACGGATCTTAAAGAATTATTCGGTGTCACGTCCTATACTTTGTTGAATGAAGAAAAACTGAACAAGCTGAAAAACTTTGTCGGAACTTATGAATCCCGGATCAATTCAAATACCATTTCAAAAGAAGAGTCTGTAGCGATGATGAAAAAGGCCAATCCAAAATTCATTCTCAGAAATTATTTGCTTTATGAATGTATTGAGGAAATCGGAAACGGAAAAACAGAAATGCTGGATAAATTAACAATTGCTTTGAAAAATCCTTACGAAGAACTCTTTCCTGAGTTTTCCGGCAAAAGACCTTCCGGTTACGATGATACTGCCGGATGTTCTACGTTATCCTGCAGCTCGTAAAAAACAATTCACAGATTTTACTGATTCATTATCAACGTATTAAAAATTTTCACTATATTTAGAAAAATCTTTAATATGAAAAAAATTATACTTTCCGTAAGTTTACTAATGGGAATGGCAGCGCATTCTCAAACAGTTTTGCTCGATGAGGGCTTTGAATCGTACACCAATTTTGCCATTAATAATATTGGCAGCTGGTCTACATTAGACCTGGACGGTCTGAGAACTTATACAGGAGGAGGCCCTGTAGTAGGCGGTACAACCTCTGCAGGCTGGACAGCAAACTGGGCAAATGCCGGACAGCCAATGGCCTTTCAGATTTTCAATCTTTCCGCAAGTAATGCAACCAACAATGCAGCACCTATTGCCACAGATGAAGAAGTCAGAAATTTTACCCCACACGGAGGACAAAAATGTGCAGTTTCATGGGCCGGAGTTCCTGCTAACGGAGTAACTGCCAATAATGACTGGCTAATAACCCCTTCATTAACTTTAGGAGCCAGCTCAAACACATTAACTTTTTGGGTAAAAGCATTGTCTCCTGATTTTGCAGAGAGCTATAAAGTAGGAATTTATACAGGAACCGGAAACCCTACCACAGCCGCCAGTTTTACCATTATTTCTTCCCCTGCCACATCTACTGCTCCCTTCGCAGCATGGCAAGAGGTCACCATTAACCTGGATGCCTACGCCGGACAAACTGTAAAAATAGGATTCCAATATATGTCTGCAGATAAATATATGTTTATGCTGGATGATGTAAAGGTGACTACATCAGGAAGCCTTGCAACCCATGAAGTTTCAAAAACGAAATCCGGTATATCTGTTTATCCTAATCCTACAAAAGGAGAAATCAATATCAAAACAGATAAAAAAATAAAAGCAACGTCTATTATTGATATGTCAGGAAAAACACTCAACACGGCAGATTCCGGAAAAGCAGATGTTTCATCTCTTCCGAAAGGAACTTATCTGATGAAGGTAGAATTTACTGACGGAACTTCTACGACTGAAAAAATAATCAAACAATAACACCGTTGATAGAATCTTCTCAAAAACCACCTGCTTTGGTGGTTTTTTGTTTTACTTTTGCAAAAAATATGACCCGTGTCTTTTATCAAAACAAAACTCATTAATTTTTTTAAATTAGTTTTTCCTTCATCCTATACCGAGCTGGCAGTTTTTCTTTTTTTCATTACCGGCTACGGAATCCTGGGGTCTTATATCGCCTGCCATTACAGAATTATCTTCGACAGCAGAATCCCATGGGATGCTTATTTCAGTTTTGACAATAAGTCTATCATCATGAGTGGCGGCAGCTTTGAAAGACATCCGCTATCCTATTATTTTTTTAACGGAATCAGGGAATTGGCGTTATTGATTTCAGGGGGGAAAATGGATATGACATTCAGACTTACATTAGCCTGGATGAGCAACATTGTCATCAGTCTGAATATTCTTCAGATCTTCAAATATTTAAAAAATATCATCAGGCTTCCGGTTGAATTCAGCTTTTTCATTGTATTGTTTTTCGCTTTGTTTTCAACCAATATCATTCTGTCATTTACTCCCGAAAACTTCACCTACACTTTATTTTTTCTCAGCCTGTATAATTATTATGCAGCCATCAAACTTAAGAAAGACGAGAAAATTCCCGCATCAGCATTAACGTTGGCAGGCATTACTATAGGCGGGCTTACGATAACCAATTTTGTAAAAGTTTTTATCCCCGTTCTTTTTGAAAAAAATCTCTTTAAAAACTGGAAAAAATTTGGAAATGCAGCCTTGAGGGTCATAATAGCCGTTATTTGCTATATACTTCTTTACCTGAACAGGATTGATTTTAAATACCAGGCGATTTTCTCCAAAACGAATCAGCAATATGAAAAATTCTCCAACGTAGAAACTATGCCTACATGGGATATGATCATGTCTTTCTTTTTCGGAGGCAGTATCCTTTTTCCAAGTTTTACCATTTCGGATAAGCATAACATGAAAGGTTTTCACTTTAAAGCCATTTATATGGAACTGTATTCTTCTACGTTTTCTTATATTTTTGTGGCAGTATTATTGCTTCTGGCAGGTTGGAGTTATTGTAAAAATTTCAGGAACAAATGGGTGCAGGTTATTATGATTTCATTTTTCATTGATATCATCATTCATTGCCTTATGAGATTCGGGCTTCATACTTCCTATATTTATGGCGGACACTTTGTTTTTGTGTATCCTCTGTTGATCGGATGGCTGTTTTACGCTTACAGATCATCCCCCAAAATATTATTTTTCTTAATGTTTACCGTGGGGGTATTATTCTTCTATCTTTTGTGTAATAACTTACTCAGAATGTCAGAATTCCTCTGGTTTACAGATAGGTATTATCAATAAAAAAAGCTGAGCAGTGCTCAACTTTTTTGTTTTTTATTTTAAGAAAATCAGTATTACTTGGCTTCTGCACAGAAAATTCTGTACTGTACGGCCACTGCAGATTTAAAGTATTCTCTGATTCTTGAAAGATCTGCCGCTGCACTCTGTTTTGTGAAATAACTTCCGGCAAGAATTTTATAATTCGGTCTTAAAGAAGCGTCTGTCTCTACTTTCAGATTAGGAAATCTTTTTCTGAAATAAGACTTTACTTCATTGGCCTCCTCATTACTTTTCACAGTTGTAATCTGGATTTTATATCCTAAAATTCTTGGATTTTTCTTACAAATTTCAGCATTGGTAAGTTCTCTGTTCGGAACATAGATTTTAGGAGGTTTCGTAGATATTCCTGTAGAAATACCACTATCGTTATTACCGGAATCTCTGGTAGAATTATTTGTGGCAACTTTAGAACATTTGCCTTCAATTCCTTCCAAAGCAGCATTAATTTTGGAATCCATCGTGATGACAAGCTCCGTTCCCGAAAGGGTATCTTTTCTAACAACCTGCTGTGCTTCAATACTATAAAAACCAAATAATGATAATATCGAAAATATTTTAATCAAATTTCTCATTTAAACTTGTTTCCGCAAATTTATACAAATTAAAAAACTATACCAAACAGGTTATTTAGAATCAATACAAATTAAACGTAAATGATATTTTCCCTTTTCGATATACCGTTAAATTCCTGTTAAAAATATTATTTTTGCGGAATTGATTGAATGTTCAATAATTTACTAACATAAGATAATTTAAATGATTAGTTGGAGAAAGCATTATAAAAAAACGTTGATCGCAATAGGCTTATTGCTATCAACCAGTGCTTCATTTTACGGGCAAGACGGCGATCCTAAAAACGGAGAGAAACTTTTCAAAGCGAATTGTACTGCATGTCACGCGCTGGACAAACAAGTTGTTGGGCCACCATTAAAGGGGGTTGTAGAACGAGTAAAGACAGAAGGTGGTGTAGACAGAGATTGGCTTCACAAGTGGATCAAAGACAACAAAGCTCTGAGAGCTTCGGGGGATAAATACGCCAATGAGATTTTTGAAAAGTACAACAAGACTGAAATGCAGGTCTTTCCTAATCTTACTGAGAAGGATATTGATGACATTTTAGCTTTTACAACTAATCCGCCAGAGCCGGAACCAAAAAAAGATGAAGCGAAAGCTACAGCAGGTGAAGGTACTTCTGCAGCTCCTGCAGACAAAACTACTACAAACATTGTCATCATTTCCCTTTTAGCAATCGCAGGTCTATTGGTTTGGATCCTTGTGAAACTAAGACAATTAGTTACGCTTGGCCAATCTGAAGAACTGGCAGGTCTTAACGAAACGAGAGTTCGTTCGTTCAAGGAAATGTATGAGAAGTTCCATTATGTAGGTAAAGCTTTATTGGCAATTCTTGCTATTTTAGCGGCTTACGGAGTATGGAACTGGTTAATGTGGATCGGGGTTTACAAAGGTTATAAGCCTGAGCAGCCTATCTACTTCTCTCACAAAATCCACGCCGGAGAACAAAAAATTGACTGTCAGTTATGTCACTCCAGTGCTAAATACGGAAAGGTATCTGAAATTCCTTCTATGAACGTTTGTATGAACTGTCACAGAACAATTTCTGAATACAACGCAGATCACTACATGGAACCAGGAAAAGATAAGGCATTCTATGACGGAGAAATCCAGAAGATCTACGCTGCAACAGGTTGGGATCCTGCAAAACAACAGTATACAGGAAAAACACAGCCGGTTGAATGGACAAGAATCCACAACATGCCAGACTTCGTTTACTTCAACCACTCTCAGCACGTAATTGCTGGTGAACAAGCGATCATCAATTCTTTCAACAAAAAGAATCCTAACAACAAAATTGATGTTGTATGTAAAGCTTGTCACGGTAAAATTGATACAATGAATGTTGTTCAGATGGCTAACGACTTTACTATGGGATGGTGTATCGAGTGCCACAGAACGACTGAGGTTGATATGAACAACGGTTATAATAAAGAGTACTTCAAGAATCTACATGACAAGTTGAAAAAACAATATCCACAAGATGGAGGTAAAATCACTGTAGATGCAATTGGAGGTCTTGAGTGTGGTAAATGTCATTATTAATAACTAAAAAATTAGAAGTATAAATGGCTTCAAACAAAATACAATTCAGAAGTATTCATGAACTTAAAGATCCGGCTTTGAATAATAAGCTGGCTCAGAAAGAGTTTCAGGAAGAAATTCCGGTAGAAGATTTCCTTGGAGATGCTGAGAAAAACGGATCTAGTACTTCAAGAAGAGATTTCCTTAAATTACTAGGGTTCTCTACAGCAGCAGTTACATTAGCTGCCTGCGAAGCTCCGGTAATCAAAACGATTCCTTATGTGGTAAAGCCGCATGATATTATTCCGGGAATCCCTAATTATTACGCTTCAACTTATTTTGACGGTTTCGACTTTGCTAGTGTTTTAGTAAAAACTAGAGAAGGTAGACCCATCAAGATTGAACCAAACCCG
The DNA here is from genome assembly GCF_052044975.1 of Chryseobacterium sp. 22458. Classification (NCBI taxonomy): domain Bacteria; kingdom Pseudomonadati; phylum Bacteroidota; class Flavobacteriia; order Flavobacteriales; family Weeksellaceae; genus Chryseobacterium; species Chryseobacterium sp. 22458. The sequence continues at coordinate 418,021 of NZ_JBQEOA010000003.1, forward strand.
GCTGGTGGTGATTTAGGTAAAACTAACGCAAGAGCTCAGGCAAGTGTACTTTCTCTTTATGATAACGATAAAGTAAAACAGCCTAAACTGGACGGTAAAGATGAAACTTTCGATAAAGTAGACAGTTTCGTGATCAAAGGTTTGGAAGAAGCTAAAGCATCAGGCAAAAAGATTGTGGTTTTATCACACTCTTTTGCTTCACCAACTTTCAAAAAGTTATTCGCTGAATTCAAAGCTAAATATCCTACAGCTGAACTGGTAACTTTCGATGCATATCCGTATGCTGCAGGACTAGATGCTGCACAGGAAGTTTTCGGACAAAGAGCATTACCTGTTTACGACCTTAACGGTTCTGAACTGGTTGTTTCTTTCCAGGCTGATTTCTTAGGAGATTATAACGCTTCAAGCTTAGAGACTTCTTATGCTACGGCTAGAAAACCAGGTCCAAACATGTTGAGACACATTCAGGTGGAATCTAACATGTCTTTAACCGGTGCTAACGCAGACTCAAGATACAGATTAAAACCAAGTGCAGTAAACAAAACGTTAGTTGAAGTTTACAATGCAATCGTAGGTGGCGGTACTACTGATAAGACTGCAACTGAAATTGCTAACGAACTGAAAGCAAAAGGAAGCAAAGCTGTTGTTTTCGCTGACGGTTCTAAAGGAGCACAGGTTTTAGCACACTTAATCAACCAGAAATTAGGTTCGGTTGCTTTCACAGGTAAAGCTAACTTCCTTAAAGAATTCAACGGTGCAAGATATCAGGAATTCCTAGGATGGGTAAACGGTGGACAAGTTGGAGTATTAGTTACAAACAACGTAGATCCTATCTATGCTCATCCAAAAGGAGAAGACTTCAAAAAGTCTTTATCTAAAGTTCCTTATGTAATTGCTGTTGCTGATAAGAAAAATGAAATGTACAAAGCAGCTAAGGCTGTTATTCCAGTAGCAAACTGGCTAGAGTCTTGGGGAGATATCGAACCACAGACCGGAGTATATTCATTAATGCAGCCTACTATCCAGAAGATCTACAAATCAAGACAGATTGAAGAATCTCTATTGGTTTGGAAAAACGGTAAGAACAATGCTGCCAACAACTACTACGATTATTTAAAGGCAAGCTCTGCTTCTCTTTTAGGTGGTACTTCTTTCAACAAAGCATTATATAACGGTATCAATGCTTCCACTAACTCAACAACATTATCTTATGCAGGTGGAAACGCTGCTCAGGCTGTTGCTGAATTAGGAAACTTTAAAGCTTCAGAATTAGAATTAGTATTATACACTAAGACTTCAATGGGAGACGGTACTCAGGCAAACAACCCTTGGTTACAAGAGTTACCTGATCCTATCACAAGAATGTCTTGGGATAACTACCTGACAATTTCTCCAAAAGATGCAGAAAAATTCGGTATCGATAACGATCTTAACGCAAGAATGCAGCTGGATGGTTCTATCGTAAACCTTACTGTAAACGGAGTTACAATAAAAGATGTGCCTGTATTCGTACAGCCAGGACAAGCAGAAGGGTCAGTAGGTCTTGCGCTTGGTTATGGTAAGAAGAACTCAGGAGCAACTGCTGATACAGGGGTAAATGCTTATCCTTTATTCGATGGTTCTAACCTTGTTCTTTCCGGTGCTAAAATCGAGAAAACAGGAGAAGATCACGAATTCGCAGGGATCCAGCTTCAGAATACATTAATGGGTCGTTACGAAATCGCTAAGGAAGTTCCTTTAGCTGAATTCATCAACGTGCCATTCGATGATGAGCACAAAGGATGGAACAAACCTTTGGAATACCACACCATCAGTGGAGCTCTTCCAGCAAGAAAAATTGACCTTTGGGATGCATTTGATGATACTGACGGTCCTCACTTCAACTTATCTATTGACCTGAACTCTTGTACAGGATGTGGAGCATGTATTATTGCTTGTCAAGCTGAAAACAACGTTCCTGTAGTAGGTAAAGAAGAAGTAAGAATGTCCAGAGATATGTATTGGTTAAGAATTGACCGTTACTATTCTTCAAGACAAACTGTAGAAGTATATGAAGGATTAAAAGATGGATTGGCTGTACCAGAATTATACGGTACTGCATTCAACAAAGAGGGAGGTGCATTGAACCACCCTGCTGATAATCCGGATGTAATCTTCCAGCCAGTAATGTGTCAGCACTGTAACCACGCTCCATGTGAAACTGTATGTCCGGTAGCGGCTACTTCACACGGTAAGCAAGGTCAAAACCATATGGCTTACAACAGATGTATCGGTACCAGATATTGTGCAAACAACTGTCCGTACAAAGTAAGACGTTTCAACTGGTTTACTTATAACCTAAACGACAAGTTCGACTTCAACATGAACAACGATTTAGGAAGAATGGTACTTAACCCAGACGTAGTTGTAAGAACTAGAGGGGTAATGGAGAAATGTTCAATGTGTATCCAAATGACTCAGAATACTATTCTTGAGGCTAAGAAAGAAGGAAGAAGAGTGAAGGATGGAGAATTCCAGACTGCTTGTTCTAAAGCTTGTTCTACTGGTGCAATGACATTTGGAGACATGAATGATAAAGATTCTTCAATTAGAAAGGTATACGCCTCTAACAGAAGATATTATTTACTAGAGGAGATCGGAACAAAACCAAACGTGTTCTATCACACTAAAGTAAGAAACAGAGTAGAAAAATAAAGTTTAAATAATAAATAGGTAAAAAATGTCAGGACATTACGAAGCTCCGATAAGGGAACCTCTAATTATTGGTCACAAAACTTATCACGATATCACAGAAGATATTGCACGACCTATCGAAGAAAGAGCAGGTAAATTATGGTGGATCTCATTATATGCTGCCTTAGTTCTATTCATCTATGGATTCGGATGTATCGCTTATACTATCGGAACAGGTATTGGAGCATGGGGGCTTAACAGAACTATTAACTGGGGTTGGGATATTACCAACTTCGTATGGTGGGTAGGTATCGGTCACGCCGGAACCCTAATCTCAGCGGTATTATTATTATTTAGACAGAGATGGAGAATGTCTGTAAACAGATCTGCAGAGGCGATGACGATCTTTGCGGTTGTACAGGCGGCAATCTTCCCTGTAATTCACATGGGTAGAGTTTGGGTTGGATACTGGGTATTCCCTTTACCAAACCAATTCGGTTCTCTTTGGGGGAACTTCAACTCTCCTCTACTTTGGGACGTATTCGCAATCTCTACGTATTTCTCAGTATCAACTGTATTCTGGTTCATGGGACTAATCCCTGACTTTGCAATGATCAGAGATAGAGCTAAGACTCCTTGGACTAAGAAGATTTATACTTTCCTTGCATTCGGTTGGGGTGGTAAAGCAAAACACTGGCAAAGATTCGAAGAACTTTCTTTGGTTCTTGCAGGTTTGGCAACTCCACTTGTATTCTCAGTACACACTACCGTATCATTTGACTTCGCAACTTCAGTAATTAAAGGATGGCACTCAACAATCTATCCTCCTTACTTCGTTGCCGGTGCGATCTTCTCTGGATTTGCAATGGTACAGACCCTATTGTTGGTAGCTAGAAAAGTATGTCACTTAGAAGAATATATTACAATGTATCATATCGAAATTATGAACATCGTAATTATCCTTACCGGTGGTATGGTAACTGTAGCTTATGCTACTGAGTATTTCATCGGATGGTATTCAGGTTCAAGATTTGAAGACTTTACATACCTTTCTCCAGGTGCGGCTGTAGGTCCTTACTGGTGGGCATTCTGGTCATTGATCATCTGTAACCTTGTGGTTCCTGCTTCTTTCTGGTTCAAGAGACTAAGAACGAATATTATCTGGACATTCATTGTTGCATTGATCATCAACATCGGTATGTGGTTTGAGCGTTTTGATATCATCGTTATCAACCTTTCAAGAGACTACTTACCAGGATCATGGACAATGTTTAAGCCAACGATCATTGATGTGGGTGTATACTTAGGAACAATCGGATTCTTCTCTGTATTATTCTTATTATATGCAAGAACATTCCCTGTAATTGCACAGGCTGAATTAAAATCGATTTTGAAAATCTCAGGTGAAACTTATAAAGCAAAAGAAGGAGATGAGCACCACTAAAATTGTATACGGACTTTATGCTGACGACGACGATTTGATGAACGGCGTTAAGGCATTCAACGATAAAGGAATCGCAATCAACGAAGTTTATACTCCGTTTCCGGTTCACGGGCTAGACAAAGCTTTAGGGTTAAAGAAAACCAGAATTTCTGATGCTGCATTCTTATATGCTCTTTATGGAGTTACTATCGGTGCTACTTTAACCTGGTATGTAATGAACCATGACTGGCCTCAGAATATCGGTGGTAAACCAGCTTTTGACTGGGGACACAACATGCCGGCATTCGTAGTTCCAATGTTTGAATTAATGGTATTCTGTGCAGCTCACATGATGTCTTTAACGTTCTTAGTTAGAAACAAAATGTATCCGGGAGCTCCTGCTCAGAATCCTGATCCGAGAACTACTGATGACAAATTCATGATGGAATTCGTAACTGAAGATGTAGAATCTGTAAAACAGTTGCTTATTGAAACTGGAGTTGAAGAAATAACTGTTAAAGACGCTTAAAATGAAAAAGAATGTATTAAAAATTACAGCAGTTTTAGGTTTAACAACAGTTTTACTTAACTCTTGCGGACCAAAGGAGAACACTCCGTTGGTATATTTCCCGGATATGTATTTTCCGGTAGCTTACGATCCATTGATGAAAGCTCAGGACGCTTATTCAGATCATGAAAATGAAATCCCTGCTTTTGTTAAAAATAATGGTGCAACAGGTCTTTCTCCAGTAGAAGGATCAGTAGCTCAGAATAAAGATGGAGTTTTTGAAGAAGGCTTACTTCCTAAGAATGTTGACGAGTACAACGCTGGGTATGAAGCATCTAAAAAACTGACAGCTTCTCCTTTGAATCCAGCTAATGCAGCTAAGGATCTTGAAAGAGGAAAAGTATTGTTTGATCACACTTGTGCTGCATGTCACGGAACAGGAGGTGATGGACAAGGACCTATTGTACAAAGTGGAGCATTCTCTGGTGTACCTAACTATGCAGATAGAGAGCTTACTGTAGGATCTGTTCATTATGTATTAACTAACGGTAGAAATGCGATGGGGTCTTATGCGGGACAATTGAACGCAGGAGACAGATGGAGAGTGGCTATGTATGTGATGAGTGCTTTCAAAAAAGGAGCAGCAGCACCGGCAGCAGCTACAGCGGCGGCACCAGCAACTGAAACGACTACCGAAACTAAAAAATAAGAAAAGAAATGTATAGTTTTTCACCAAAATTAAAATCAACTTCTATAATACTTCTTGTTGTAGGTTTAGTTCTTTTCGGTATTGGTTTCTTTATGAACAAAGGAATTTCTACTGAGCAAATAGAACACATGATGGAAGCTGTTCATGCTTCTGGTCATACTGCTCCTACACACTCAAGTGAAATGGTTGGACCTCAGGATCACGCAGCTCACCTTGAGCATGCTACATTGCAGGTACACAACCAGCCTTTAGCAGCAATACATTTTGTAGCTGTATTTTTCTTTGGAGTAAGCTGCTGCGTATTATTCTTCTATTCTATTCAGCACGCTGCACATGCAGGATGGCCAATCATCATTACAAGAGTAATGGAAGCTATTGCTTCTTACATTCCTTACGGTGGGGCAATTCTTGTAATCCTTATGATCTTAAACATCACTCATAATGGTCATTTATTCCACTGGATGGACCCTGAATTGACAAACCCGGATTCTCCGCATTTTGATGTGATCTTATTCGAAAAGAAGAAATTCTTAAATATTCCTTTCTATGCCGTAAGAACTTTGATCTATGTGATCGGTGCTTCTTTCTTCGCCTGGAAATTAAAAGCTCAGTCTAAAAAAGTAGATGAAACCAAATCTAAAGTTGAGTATCAGATGCTTTACAGATGGTCTGTAGGATATATTGCATTCTTCGGATTTGCTTCTGCAGCATGGGCTTGGGACTGGTTGATGTCTATTGACCCTCACTGGTATTCTACAATGTATATCTGGTATTCAATGGTTAGCTGCCTTTCAAGTGGTATTGCTGTAATCATCCTATTAAGTGTTTATCTTAAGAAAAATGGTTTCTTACCACAGTTCAATGACAACCACTTACACGATTTAGGAGTATTCCTTTTCGCTACAAGTATGCTTTGGACGTATACATGGTTCGCTCAGTTCATGCTTTACTGGTATGCAAACGTTCCGGAAGAGGTTAACTACTTCTTCGGAAGATTCCAGCACTACTCTCCTACTTTCTTACCGATGCTGATCATCAACTTCTTATTACCACTATTGGTATTAGTAAGCAGCAGCATCAAGAGAAACTACAAAGTAGTAACTACAATGGCTGTAGTAGTGATCTTAGGACACATCCTAGACTACTTCAACATGGTAATGCCGGGAACGGTAGGACCATACTGGAACACTCCTGAAGTATTCTTATTAATCCTTGGAGCGATCCTATTCGTAGCTGGATTATTTATGTTTACTGTACTTTCAGCTCTATCTAAACTGAAGCTGATTCCTACAGGAAACCCATTCTTACACGAATCTGAAATTTATGAGTATCCTTTCTAAGGACTTATAACAGAAATACACAAAAAGACCGGTCATTATGATTGGTCTTTTTTTTATCTATTTTAAAAGATTAGATCTGGAAGTTACTATAGTTATCATTTCAGACCCTAAACTTCAAACCGCCATCCACCAGAAATCGGATCCTATTTGGGCATAAAAAACCGGAGAAAGTCAACTTTTCCCCGGATATTCTTATCACTGAACTAAACGTGTACTAGCGAACAAATTTTACACTACGATGCTCAGCCTGTAAATATACCAGTTCTTGATTCCTGATACTTTCATTTAAATGTTTAATCATACTTTCCGGAGTAAGATAATCCTGGAAGTATTTTAACACATTTTCCCGCATGCGGCTGATTTCAGATTCGGGGGTTTCAAAAATGTTTTCTAAAATAGAATCCAGATGTTCAAGATCATTAAAAATAATGGCATTCACTTGGTCTGTAAGGTTAGGGTACATCACTTCGGCATATTCCTTTTGAATGACAGGAATAGTTCCCACAGACATGGCTTCAATTACATTATGACATAAAGGCATTACCACTCCGGGGCAGCAAAAATAAAAGTTGAAATGAGATAAGGTTTCCCTCACTTCCTTCATGGGAAGTTCAAAATGTTCTTTAATGGCAAATGCATATTTTCGGGTAAGGCTTCTATCTCCTATTCTCTCCAACATTTCAGACATACCGGAAAATGCCAGGAAGCCGGATTTTTCTTTAAAGTAGCTGAGTAATTCTGTCCTTGGTACAACAGAAAATTCCGTTCTTTTGATCTCAAGATAAGCCTGGGAGTCAAAATTACCGTAACAGAAGATCGCATTGATGCGTTCTTTTCTAATATCTACTTTTTGGTTCCACAAACCGTAATGATACATTAAAGGATGAAAGCTCATCGGAACATGAAAAGAACCGCCAGTATTATTTTCCTTTTCAAAATAGGCGGAAAAATAATCCGGGCTGAACATCTCATCCTTTATTTCAATATAATTTTCAGGCTTATATTTTTTGTTAACGATAAGGAAATTGTCTTCCCTTACAATCATGCTGAGATACTTTTCTTTATTACGGATATTTCTGAACGTAGCAAAATCCATCTGGTAATAAACATTGTATCCTGAAAGTTTGTAAAATTTAAGAAGCAGATAAAAAAAACGATGGTAAATAGTATGGTGTTTTATACTTACCAGTACTGCTTTTGAGGTATCTTCAGGTTTATTTTGTTTAATTTTCTCAAAAGCGAGGGCATCTTTAATGAGACGATTTACCTGATCAAATCTTTTCTTAATCATAGTGTCTGTTTGAAACAAAAATAATATTTTAGAATTGAATGAAGCCTACCATCACATTTTTTTAATAATGGATGTTTCATATTTCACCTTCTCGTTTTCAGGGATGTCCACGTTTTGCTCTTTCGTCGCTTCGTTAACCAATCTTCCTGCAACAGGTATTTTTTCCTGGGCGTTTTGCAAATACCACATATATTCCAGGTCAATATGTCCTATATCCAGGGTCCATATATTTTCTTTAGCAAGATCAAATGCCATAACCGTAGCTGTAGGACCTAACGCAAGAAGTACAAGTTTGTTTCTTCCATGAGCTCTGACTTCGGAAATAATTTCATGATACATAGAAAAAGCATCTTTCGCCGGACATAGTATTCTCTGCAAAGATTTCACGTTATTAAAAAGGTCATTTCCAACCCCCAGACGTGAATATTCTCCTTCTACAATCAAAACATCCTGATTTTCCCAAACTTTTTTTATTTTCTCCAGTACATTGGGAATATGATTTTTCGTCTCATAATCCAGATAAAAACGGGTGATAAAGGCGTTAGAATATTTTTTCCCGGGATTTAAATAATGCGAGATCTGAACACCGATTGTATTGATGAAATTCAGCCACCAAAACTTCACCCTCCAGTTCAGATTATTTCTAAAGGAAAACGTTTCCGGAATAGCAACAAGGTGGTTAGCTAAATTGGAAGTCAAAACTTCCCGGAGTCTTTCCGTCATCTCAGTACTGCCATTCTGAAAACCAATACCTGAAGCATCCAACACCAAACGGAATTCACCATCTCCGAATCTGCTGATATTTTTTTTATGAATTCTGATTTCATCTATCGTTTCTTCCAATGTGGCTACTTTATAGAAAGGAAAATTCTTCCTCAATTTTCTTGTATTGAAAAAAAAACGGTAGTAATGGTATCTCTTCTTTAAACTATTCATGAGAATCTAAAAAATTAAGAAAAACAAGGCTTATATACCTTCTGTAAATACTATAAACAGATAAAAATACAATATTTTTCCGAGCCAATGATAAAAAGGTAAAACACTTACAGTGATTGATGTCCATTGCTGCTTGCCATGGGGAAAGATGCGCCCTTTATCTATTAGGGTAAGAGTAAGGGATCCGGAATTTTATCAGTAGCTGTAACAAAATAAAATGATAAAAGACTGATTGTTAAAGAATCAGCCTTTTGTACAATGACAGCATCCTCTTGTTCAGGCAACTATTTTCAGCTTTTCCCGTCTTTACAATAAAGTCTGATTTTAATATTAACCCAAAAAACAAAATACTGCTATGAAAAGAATTTATCTGCTGTATATCATTTTCAGTCTGATGTCCGTTTTCACAAATGCCCAAACCATAACTTTTGTTTCCGAGACAACCAGCAAACCACTTCCCAAAGTATCAGTATTTGGCAAAGACGGAAGTATACTTGCTTTTTCTGATATTGATGGAAAAATAGACAAACAGTTATTGCCTCAATCACAGGAAAGATTTCAGATCGTTTATAATAATTTTCCGGTAGCCAACCTTTCTTATGCAGATCTGGATAAGGACATCATCAGGATCAATGACAAATACAAAGAAATAGAAACCGTTGTCATCAAAAACACCAAACCTGCCAAATATATTATTCTAAAGGGAAATTTTAATGCCTATGTAACGATGAACAACAGGCTGAACAGCTATACGGACGGGATCATCACCTATGTTTTTGATAATAAAACCAAAAAATTGAAAAGTACCAATATCCAGCAATATAGAATTTTCTATCTGGCAGATGCCGGAAATCAAAAAAAGAAAGTATCCTCATGGGATACCAGCAGCTCATTGCACCTTCCCAGTCTTAAATATGTAGGCAACCCTGAAGAATATAAAACGAAAAGAAATGTCATCAGAGAATTAAAAGGAGATCAGAAAGACCAGATTGAAGTAACAGATGCTGTTCTCCAGCAAAAGGAACTGGCATTGTTTGGCTTCAGGCTTTTCGATCTTAAATCTGTTCTCAATATGTCGTTCGAAAAAAATTCGGATAAAAGCTTAAAAAACTTTCTAGAATTCAACGAGGTGATGTTTGTCAAGCTTAAGCATAAAAGCGAGCCTGACTACAACCAGATCATTTCATATAATAATTTTTATCCTTCAGAACTAAGCTTCAGTGATGAAAAAGAGATTGAAAAAGTAAAATTCGACAGGGAATACAGCAACTACCAGACCCAGTTCTGGAAAGATCCTTCGTTTCCGAATATGCAGACCATTTTCAGCAGCTTTTTCAAGGATGATCTGAAGGAAAAACAAATCAAAAAATAAAATCCACTATTAATAAAGGTTTTATTAAATTTGCAACAAACCAAATAAAAATGAAAAAGTTTTCTTTTCTACTTGTTTTCAGTTTGTTGCTTTTTACAGCATGCAAGAAAGATCATGTAGATGCTACGAATACTAAAACGCTGCAGTCAAGTATCAATGATATGACCTCCAGCTTACCTACCATTAAGCAGATTAAGTTTAATGAGGCTCTTTATATCCTTAAAACATTTGGTGTGGAGGCCGATGGCGACGTGAATGAGCTAAAAGCTTTAGGACAACTGATCAACGGAAAAAAAGTTCCTGAGATCATGACCCTTGCTGACCAGGTTGCCCAAAAAAACGGAATAGAATGGGCAAGTACCGATCCCCCATCATTGGGAGAAATGAATATTTTCGGGGATGATAAAGCCAAGGAAAGCGATCCAAATGATGTAAAAGCAGGATCACTAACTATTGTAACAACACCAACAGGTGATGACGGTACGGGAGCGCCTACCGCCATTCAGATTGTTCCAAGACTTGTAGATGCAGCAGGAAAACCGGTATCTTTTACAGGAGCTGGTCTGGAAGCTACATTAGAAGTTTTCAGTAATGGAGTAAGACTTTCTACGGCCAAAAACCTGATGCAGGATAACAACTTTAAAGGGTTTAATTTAAAATTCTCATCAATTCCGGCGGCAAAAGTAGTGGATAATAAGATCGATATTACAGTTTCTGTAAAAACGACTGCCAAAACATTCAAAATGTCTAAAGTGGGGCTTGATGTCAATGCTTCAGCACTGAAAGTTCCTGTAGTACCTAAAACAGATACAACAGCAGTACCGGAACAGCCAAGTGCAGTGATAGATCCGAACAATCCGGCGGCTACAACTCCTTCCACCGCTACTGATCCGGCAACAGCTACACCTGCAGCTCCTGCAGCTCCAAAACAACCGACAGCAGATCCTAAGAATACAGTAAGTAAGTTTTTAAACAGCGTAAGCTCCCAGAATTTAAAAGCAGCCTACGAAACATCCAACAACCCAAGCTGGGGAAGCTACGAGTCTTTCTCTAATCCCAACTCAGGTTTTGGAGCAATTAAAAATGTAAGTGTGAAAAACATCAGTACCAGCGCAGCTAATGCCAATGGTGCAAGTGTAAACGCTACATACGATGTGACTGATAAGAGCGGTAAAACAACTTCTCTGAAAGTAACATTCGGACTTAAAAATGTAAACGGAGACTGGAAAATTTCCAGCTATAAAATCAACCCATAAATGGCTTCAGCAGAACTGATCAAAAAACTAGAAGATACAATTGAGAATATCCCTGATTTTCCGATTCCGGGAATACAGTTCAAGGATATTTCACCCATTTTTTTAGACCCGAAGCTTTACGAAGAAGTCATTGCAGATCTTGCGGCCTTCAGTAAAGGAAAAGTAGATGCAGTCTGCGGAATAGAAAGCCGTGGCTATCTGTTCGGAATTGCGATTGCCGTTGCTTTGGAAGTTCCTTTCATTCTGATCAGAAAAGCAGGAAAACTCCCTCCACCTATCATTTCGGAAAGCTATGATCTGGAATACGGAAGCGCCATTATCGAAACCCGTGAAGGGCAAATAAAGACCGGGCAAAGAATTCTGATCCACGATGATCTTTTAGCTACCGGCGGAACAACAGAAGCAGCTGCCAAACTGGTAGAAAAACAGGGAGCAACCGTTTCCCAGTTCAGTTTCCTGATTGGTTTAAAAGGGTTGAATGGTGACGAAAAACTTAAAAAGTTCGGTGCAGAGGTCTACCACATTTTAGAATATTAATCTCAGCAAATAAAAAATTAATGCTTCGTAAACTATGTTTTCGAGGCATTTTTCTTATTAACAGTTGATAATTGATAACATTTACAGAATAATGCTTTAAAAGTATTTTGTAAATCTCTCAGAAACAATTAAATTTGCAATTCAATTTTTAAAAACTTATGGCAAAATTGGGAAAGAGTGCTCAGAATGAGCAAGAAGGTAAAGAAACGGTTGAGTTCTTTAAAGACCTTGACAGAGAAGCTTTAAACACTGAAAGATTTGTTGAAAAATATTCAAAACCATTAGGAATTGTATTTGGAGCTTTAATTTTAGGAGTTTTAGGATTCTTTGCTTACAAGCAATTTGTAGTGGCTCCTAAGAACACTGAAGCTGTGAAAAGTTTCCTTGCTGCTCAAAAAAACCTTACAGAAGGTAAAGATAAAGATGCTTTAGGTGGGAAATCTGCAGCTAACCCTGGTTTCCTGGGAACAGCTAATGAATATTCTTCTACTGAAATCGGTAAGCTTTCTTCTTACAATGCCGGTTTATTGAAATTCAAAGAAGGAAAGTTTCAGGAAGCTTATGATTTATTGGATAAATTCTCTTCCAAGAACAAAACCTTAATGGCAATGAAATTCGGAGCTATGGCAGATGCCAAATCAGGTCTTAACAAGAATGATGAAGCTTTATCTTTGCTTGACCAGGCTGCATCAGCTTCAGACGATCCTTATACAACCTACTATTTCACAAGAAAAGCAGGAATTGTAGCATTAGGGTTGAAGAAAAATGCAGAGGCTAAAAAATATTTCTCTGCAATTGACGAGAAATATCAGGACTACGACAACGGAATGTCTGATTCTTATATTGAAATGACTAAATATTACTAAAAAATGGCAACAGTTAATCTTTCCGATTACAAGCCACTTCATATAACCAATGCCGAAGATTTTTCTATCGGCATTGTTTTTTCTGAGTGGAATGATTTTGTAACGTACAATCTTCGTGATGCAGCTTTGGAAATTCTTGAAAAAGAAGGGGTAAAAGCTGAAAACATCAAACTTTTCCCTGTTCCCGGAGCTTTTGAATTAAGCTATGCAAGCATGCAGCTTTGCAAAGAGAGAAAATATGATGCTGTCATCTCTATCGGATGTGTCATCCGTGGTGAAACTCCCCATTTTGATTACGTATGCTCAGCCGTAGCACAGGGAATCAAAGACTGCAACATCATGACAGATACGCCTACCATCTTCTGTGTATTGACAGATGATACCAAAGAGCAATCTATCGCAAGAAGCGGTGGAGATCTGGGAAATAAAGGGGTAGAAGCAGCCGTTACCGCTTTAAGGATGATTGATTTCAAAAAGAAATTATCTGATAAAAAAGGAAATATCGGTTTTGGTCATTCTTAATTTTGATCAACTTTAACATTATACAGGACTATTTTTTAATAGTCCTTTTTTATTGGATGACCGATTCAGCAAGACAATCACTACTTACTCTTCAGATTTATTTTCAAAAAACTCATAAAATCTTATTAATAAACGGTATGTTTTGCTTTTTTTCTGTTAAATTTTATTCACAAAAGCTATCTTTGCGAAAACTCACATAGACAGACATACATGTTTTTAAAAAAAATAAAACCATTCCTATATTTAGGAATTTTCTATCTTATTATTTCGTTGATAATAAGGACAATTTTCTTTTTCCATCCTATCACCACAGCTAGCTTTAGCTTTTTTGAAATAATAAAAGTACTGTTTGTAGGTCTTGTGAATGATATTTTTGTATTCATACTGGCCAGTACCATTCTAGTCCTCTACTTTCTGTTCCTTTCAGATTCAAAGTACAGGAAACCTTACGGTTATATCATTTTTGGAGCATTGCTGCTATTCTTCCTGTATATATGGCTTATACCCAATAATATTTTCAAACAATACGGAGGATCTGTCACCGAAGTTGCCCTTGCTTTTGTAGGGATTAAAACTTTTTTCTTCGGATTGATGCTTTTCCTTCCTTCCCAGAGAATCAAAATCCGTAATACTTTATATTTTATTACTTTACTGATCCATGTACTTGTCATTATTTTCAATGGAGTAAGTGAATACTTCTTTTACAATGAATTTGGGGTACGATATAATTTTATTGCTGTAGATTACCTGATCTATACGAACGAGGTTATTGGGAATATCATGGAAAGCTACCCCGTTGTCCCTTTATTTTCAGCGATCATGATCGTCACTCTTGCCATTACATGGTTCATTTATAAGAAGACTAAAGATGAACTGCTTGAACTGCCTGATTTCAAGCAGAAAATGATTCTCCTGGGTTCATTTGCAATTCTTTGTACAGTTAGTTTATTAGCTTTACCATCATTAATGCAGATCAAATCAGATAATGTGTTTGCTGATGAAATTGAAGCTAACGGAATTCCTAAATTCTACTGGGCTTTTACCCACAATGAGCTGGATTATTTTCAATTCTATTCACAACTTAACCAGCAGCAGGCTGAAAAGAAGTTCTTAAGCCAGTTCCCACAGCATACATTATCGAGAAACATTGTTGCTGAACAACCTGAAACAAAGAAAAACGTTGTCCTGATCTCTATTGAAAGCCTTTCTGCCGACTTCATGGAACATTATGGTAATACCCAGAAGATCACACCGTTTCTGGACAGTTTGGCAGAAAAATCACTGATGTTCACCAATCTTTATGCAACAGGTAACAGAACAGTACGGGGACTTGAAGCACTAACGCTTTGCATCCCTCCTACTGCCGGTGAAAGTATCATCAAAAGAGATGACAACAAAAATAAATTCACAACAGGAAATGTTTTCAAATCCAAAGGCTATGATGTAAAATTCCTGTACGGAGGATACAGCTATTTTGATAATATGCAGGACTTCTTTGGCGGAAACGGCTATGGTATTGTAGACCGAAATAACTTTAAACCGGAAGAAATCACCTTTGCCAACGTTTGGGGCGTAGCTGACGAAGATATGGCTAAAAAGGCAATTCAGGTAATGAATGCTGAAGCAAAATCAGGAAAACCTTTCTTTAATCACTGGATGACGGTCTCCAATCACAGACCTTTCACTTATCCTGATGGAAGAATTGATATCCCGGGAACAGCAAAATCCCGTGAAGGCGGTGTAAAATATACGGACTACTCACTTAAACTGTTTTTTGAAATGGCTAAAAAACAGGATTGGTATAAAAATACAGTCTTTGTTATCATTGCAGACCACTGTGCATCAAGTGCCGGAAAAACAGAGCTTCCAATGGATAAATACAGAATTCCCGCCATGGTATTCTCAGAAGGATTTATCCAGCCTCAGAAGTTTGACTCCCTGATGTCTCAGATCGATGTAATGCCTACGGTTTTCGGATTACTGAACTTCAGCTATCAGTCTAAATTCTTAGGCCAGGATGTCTTTAAAAAAGAATTCCAGCCTAAAGCTTATATTGCCACTTATCAGGATCTCGGCTTTGTAAAAGATAATCGACTGACTATTATTTCGCCGGTGAAAAAAGTAAAACAGTATTCTTTAGAACTGGAAAAAAGTGACTTAAAACCGGAATTTAAACTGTATTATAACGAAAATTTATTAAAAAATCCAGATCAGAAACTGGTAGATGATGCTGTTTCGGCCTACCAGTCGACATCATATTGGCTAAAGACGAAACAACTCAACAGATAAATATCTAAATATTTTCGCTTATAATCTGGCGTAAAATATTTAAATTAACCCATAAATTTATTAGTATGAAATGGACAGACGACAGAGGCGGTAACGTTGATGACCGCCGTGGTTCAGGAGGCGGAAGTGGAGGTATGATTGTAGGAGGCGGCCTCGGAACTTTAATTATAGCAGCCATCGTATTCTTTTTGGGAGGTGATCCTTCCGGTATTTTAAATTCAGGCAGTATTCAGTCTTCAGGAAATTCCGGAGAGCAAAGAGAACTTACAGCCAGTGAAAAACAGGTCGGAGAAATGGTCGACATGATGGCCAAATGGAATATTCTTACCTGGGATCAGATTTTTAAGGAAAATGGAATGACTTACAGTGCTCCTCAGGTGGTTCTTTTTGAAAATACAACTTCCTCAGCATGTGGTACAGCGCAATCTGCTATGGGACCATTCTATTGTCCGGCTGATCAGAAAGTTTATATGGACATGAGCTTTTTTGGTGAGCTTCAGCAAAAATTCGGAGCTAAGGTAACTGAGTTTACAGTAGCTTACGTTCTTGCCCACGAAGTAGGACATCATGTACAAACTCTTTTGGGAACTACTCAGAAAGTGGATGCCTTAAGAAGAAGCGGAAGATATTCTGAAGCCGAAATGAATAAAGTCTCTGTAGCTACAGAATTACAGGCAGATTTTTATGCCGGAGTATGGGCAAAAAGAACCAACGACAGCAAACATATTCTTGAACCCGGGGATATTGAGTCTGCCATAGATGCTGCAGAAGCGGTTGGCGATGATAATATTCAGAGAAGAGGTCAGGGGTATGTCAATCAGGAAAGCTTTACCCACGGATCATCTGCGCAACGTAAAGAATGGTTTATGAAAGGCTATAACACCGGAGATATCAGACAAGGTGACACCTTTAATCAGCTTTTAAGATAGTATCTAAAGTTTAAACCTGGCAGGGTTTAAATCTTCAAATAAAAACAGCGACCTCATTCTGAGGCCGCTGTTTTTATATTTATTGCAATTCAATCGGATTAGAATTTTTCTTAGCTTCTTCTTTTACCCTCTCTTCTACCCTTTTTCTCATATCATTAGGATTTTGGTTCCCGCCACCGCCAGGACCTCTTCCTTCTCCCATTCTGGTTACGGAAAACCCTCCCGAGCCTCCCTGAGTCATAAATGACATCGGATCGGTCTGGTATTTCTTTTGCTGCTTCACAAAATCTGCTCTTTTTACCTTTAATGTATTTCCAAACTGATTTGAGACTGAAGATTCAACCACCTTGTAGTTTTTCATCAGATCAAAAGAATAATCACCTTTATCATCCTCAACTTTTACAATCAATCCGGGAAGTCCTCCGAATTTATATGGTCCATCCTGATAAGGCAGATCTGTAGTAAACCATGCCATCCATTTTCTGCCGGCAAAATCCGTTTCTGCCTTTTGAACTTTATATTCTCCTATTTTTTGTGTTTCAGAAGATATTTTCCATGTGATTGGTCTGTCTTCTTCGTAAGAATACATATCTCTGCCTATTCTTTCTTTAAAAAAAGTTTTCTGATTGGTTTTATCCTTTTCCACAGAATAATTGATATTGGTTCTCAGACCTTCCATCACATCCCTGCTGATACTCACTCTTCCGCCACCGCCCTGAAAGGCTTTCTGCATGACGGAATCCCTTTTCATTTTATTTTCAGAATAAAATACCGACTTCTCCGGAGAAATATCCAGATAGGCATTTTCGGTTTTAATTGTGGATTTATTTTCTGCATCAGGTTTCATCGTAACCTGATATACAAACCTGTTGGTTTGGCCGGAAACGTGCTGTATAAAGAGAGCCAGAGCAATAATACCTATTTTTTTCATTGTGAGTCAATTTATGTTTTGGATTTCAAAAGATTACCAAGGTTAAACTCATCAATGATAAAAATCGATAAAATAAAAATGCTGATTTTTATATCCTGATTTTTGTTCGTATTTTTGCATCATTAAATCATTCTAAATAAATACAATGATAAAAGTATCAGACTATGCAAAGGAGAAAGCCATTCAGTTGATGACTGAAGATGGTTTTAACCCTGCTGAAGATTATATAAGAGTGGGAGTGAAAAGTGGTGGATGCTCTGGTTTAGAGTATGTTCTGAAGTTTGACAACCAAAAAACAGACACAGATCAGATTTTTGAAGATAATGATATCAAAATTATCATCGATAAAAAATCCATTCTTTATTTAGCAGGAACTACTCTTGAATATTCAGGAGGATTGAACGGAAAAGGGTTTGTTTTCAACAACCCGAACGCATCCAGAACATGTGGATGTGGAGAATCATTTAGTCTTTAGAAAAAAGACATAAGATACTAGATATCAGCGATCAGAAAGCATCTGAAACCTGAGGTCTAAAATCTGAAATCTAAAAAATAATAATGAGTAAATACACTGAAGACGATTTAAGAGTCGATCTAGAAAATAAAAAATATGAATTCGGTTGGGAAACTAAGATTGATTACGAAGATTTCCCGATTGGTTTGAATGAGGACATCATCCGTGCGATCTCTGCTAAAAAAGAAGAGCCGGAATGGATGACTGAATGGCGTCTGGAATCTTTTAAAATCTGGTTGAAGATGATAGAGCCTGAATGGGCGAACATCAAATATGAAAAGCCGGATTTTCAAGCAATCCGTTACTACGCTGCTCCAAAGGCAAAGCCGGAATTGGAAAGCCTTGATCAGGTTGACCCTGAATTATTGAAAACCTTCGAAAAGCTGGGGATCAATATTGAGGAACAAAAAAGACTATCAGGAGTAGCAGTAGATATTGTAATAGACTCAGTTTCTGTGAAAACTACTTTCCAGGATACATTAGCAGAAAAAGGAATTATTTTCTGTTCCATTTCTGAAGCTATTAAGAACCATCCTGATTTAGTAAGAAAATACCTTGGAAAAGTAGTTCCGAGAGGTGATAATTTCTATGCAGCACTGAATTCCGCAGTATTCTCTGACGGAAGTTTCTGCTATATTCCTAAAGGTGTAAAATGCCCAATGGAGCTTTCCACTTACTTCCGTATCAACCAGGCAGGTACAGGACAGTTTGAAAGAACGCTTGTGATTGCAGATGAAGGAAGTTATGTTTCTTACCTTGAAGGATGTACAGCACCGTCAAGAGACGAAAACCAGCTTCATGCTGCGGTAGTGGAACTGATTGCGATGGATGATGCAGAAATTAAATATTCTACAGTACAGAACTGGTATCCTGGTAATGAAGAAGGAAAAGGAGGGGTATTCAACTTCGTAACGAAAAGAGGACTTTGCGAAAGAAATGCAAAAATCTCATGGACACAGGTAGAAACAGGTTCTGCAGTAACATGGAAATATCCGTCTTGTATCCTTAAAGGAGACAATTCTATTGGAGAATTCTACTCTATTGCGGTTACCAACAACCACCAGTATGCAGATACAGGAACAAAAATGATCCACATCGGAAAGAATACCAAATCAACGATTATTTCTAAAGGTATTTCCGCCGGAAAATCTCAAAACTCATACCGAGGTCAGGTGAAAGTAATGCCTTCTGCAAAAGGGGCAAGAAACTTCTCACAATGTGACTCTTTATTGATGGGTAATGAATGTGGAGCTCATACTTTCCCATATATTGAAATCAAAGATCCTACGGCGCAGTTAGAGCACGAGGCAACGACTTCAAAAATCGGGGAGGATCAGATTTTTTACTGTAACCAAAGAGGAATTGATACAGAAAGAGCAATTGCTCTGATCGTAAACGGATTCAGTAAAGAGGTTTTAAATAAGCTTCCGATGGAATTTGCAATTGAAGCACAAAAGCTGCTTGAAATTTCATTAGAAGGATCAGTAGGATAACTCACTGAAGATGATAAGCTCTATGAAGAAATTGTTACTGGCATTTTTTGGATTGATTTTCTTCAGTCTTTCTGCTCAGGAAAAAACAGGATTTCAGCTTTCAAGCCATATCCTGGATATTTCGGAAGGGAAACCGGCCGGAAAGGTAGAAATTGCACTGGAAAAATTTAATGAAACCACTCAACAATGGGTTTCTGTAGGTAAAAAGCAAACTGATAATAATGGCAGGGTTTCAGATTTTTTACCATATCAAAAAACCGGTAATAATGGAAAATACAAACTTGTATTCTTTGTAGAAGATTATTACAAACATAAAAATATAGAAAGCTTCTATCCGTCAATTGAGGTCATATTCCAGATAAAAGACAGTGAGCATTATCATGTTCCGATCACGTTATCACCATTTGGATACTCCACATACAGAGGAAGTTAATACAATTATAAAAAGAAAAAGTTAGCAAGAATGTTACAAATTAAAGACCTTCACGCCAAAATTGAAGATGGCGCAGAAATATTAAAAGGGATTAATCTTGAAATAAAGCCGGGTGAAGTTCACGCTATCATGGGGCCAAACGGAGCCGGTAAATCTACCCTTTCTTCTGTAATCGCCGGAAAAGAAGATTACGAAGTAACCGGTGGAGAGATTCTTTTCGAAGGAGAAGATATCGTTGAAGATGCTCCGGAAGACAGAGCACACAAAGGGATTTTCCTTTCGTTCCAGTATCCTGTGGAAATTCCGGGAGTTTCTGTAACGAACTTTATCAAAGCTGCTTTAAACGAAACAAGAAAAGCAAACGGATTGGGAGAAATGCCGGCAAAAGAAATGCTTGCATTGATCCGTGAAAAATCTGAAAAACTGGGAATCAAAAAAGATTTCCTTTCCAGATCACTAAACGAGGGATTCTCAGGAGGTGAAAAGAAAAGAAACGAAATCTTCCAGATGATGATGCTTAATCCTAAACTGGCTATTCTTGATGAAACCGATTCAGGATTGGATATCGATGCCTTAAGAATTGTTGCAGATGGTGTAAACCACTTTAAAAATGAAGGAAACGCAGTTCTTTTGATTACCCACTATCAAAGATTGCTTAACTATATTCAACCGGACTTCGTTCACGTTCTTGCGAATGGAAAAATCATCAAAACAGGTGATAAATCTTTAGCATTGGAATTGGAAGAGAAAGGGTACGATTGGCTTCTTAATTAAGAAGAAAATCAATTATTTCAGGGATTAAAAATTGTTCACTGTCATTCTGAATGAAGCATAGCAAAATAAAGAATCTTTAAAATGAGATTCTCTGTTCCCGGGAATGACAATGTTTTAGTTCAAATAAAAAGAAAAAATGGTGCAGACCACAGATATACCAGTAATGGCATTAAAAGAACAAATTATAGAGAACCATAATGAATTTTTGGAGAGTCTTCGTCACAGATTTCTGGATGAGGATAGAAAAGCAGCTCTTCAAAGATTTGCAAACATTGGTTTTCCAACAAAAAAAGACGAAGAATATAAATATACCAATCTGAAGGAGATCACGGAAAAGAGCTACAACTTTTTCCCGAAAGAGAATCACAATATCACGAAGGAACAGTTTGATGAACTGCATCTTGGAGAGGAAAACTTTGATTGGATCGTTTTTGTAAACGGTAAGCTTCACAAAGAGCTTTCGAAGGTTTCTATTGAAAATGTAGAATTCCTTTCATTCAACTACGCATTGAATGATGAAAAGCACAAAGAGGTTTTTGAAAAATATTTCAACAGCATTGCTTCTAAGGAGCAGGCTTTTACAAACCTGAATCTTGCTTACTGCAAATACGGCTTCTTCCTGAAAGTTCCTAAAAACGTTGTGATTGAAAAACCGATCCACGTTTTCTATATCTCTCAAAATCAAGAAGAAAACACATTCTACAATACAAGAAATCTATTGATTGTGGAAGAAGGTGCAAAAGTAGAGGTCATTGAAAGCCACCACAATTTTGACAGCACATATGTACTGACGAATTCTGTGACGGAGATCTTTACTTATCCTAATGCAAAAGCAGACTGGCACAAACTTCAGAATGACAACAACACATCATACCTTGTTGACAATACTTTCGCAAAACAGGAGAAAGACAGCTTAACCACTGTAAATACCTTCTCTTTCGGAGGGAAACTGGTAAGAAACAACCTTGACTTCATTCATAACGGATCGAATATCAATTCTTTCATGAACGGAATCACCATCATCGGAAAAGATCAGTTGGTAGACCACCACACAGCGGTACACCACAATTTCCCGAACTGTGAGAGTTATCAGAACTACAAAGGGATCTTCGACGGTAATGCCCACGGAGTATTCAACGGAAAAGTTTTTGTTGACAAGATTGCTCAGAAAACCAACGCTTACCAGCAGAACAATAACGTTTTGCTAAGTGAAGGAGCAAGCATCGATACCAAGCCTCAGCTGGAAATTTTTGCAGATGATGTAAAATGTTCTCACGGATGTACAGTAGGTCAGCTGAATGAAGATGCCCTGTTCTACCTGAGAGCAAGAGGAATCTCTAAAAAAGAAGCTCAGGCATTGCTTTTATATGCTTTTGCCAACGATGCCATGCAGAATATTGACATTGAGCCTCTAAAAGAGAAAATTTCAAAGCTATTGGCCGAGAAATTAGAAGTAGATATAGAATTCTAATACTTATATATTTGATAATAAGAAAGCACTTCCATTTGAGAAGTGCTTTTTATTATGTTTTCAGCCGGGATTATTTTTTTAACCAGCTTTGGTTATCCTTATTATCCGAACGTTTCTTTCCATTGTCTATATTATAGGCAAAACCTACACCCAATGTCTGTTTCAGCTGTGTTTTCCAGATTTGGTTATGGTCATACAGCAGATCCAGGGTAATATTGGATGAAATATACTTATTGATCTTCATATTTAAAATCGCTCCATACGCAAGAACCAATCTCTCCGGATGATCCAGATAATTTGAGAATACGGAAGCTGTATTGGTCAGATTAATATTCTCCATGATCTTGATTTTATACATCGCTGTTCCCAGAAAACCGAACTGGAACAAAGAGGAATCTCCATCGTTCTTAAGCCCATATGTTCCGGCCTTCTGAAGATCTTTATCCAATACGAAAGTCCATCTGGCGTTAGCAGGACGTAAAGTTACAGTCAAATTATCACTTGGCCTGTAAGTAACCCCGGCACCAAGATTTAAGTATCCTGGAGCAAAAAAGTTGGAAATTTTCTTCGCCTCAGGATTATTCCCGTCTTCATAACCCGGTGCAAACTGTGTCTGAAGGCTGGCTCCTGTTGAAAAATACCAGTTTTTGGCAAATTCTCTACCATAGTTTGTAGAAAGATTGATGACATCCTGAGTTTTTCTTACTCCTGTCCCCTGGGTATTATTTTGGCCATATCCAAGAATAATAATATTCTCCCAAAGGTCCTTGCCTTTTTCATAAGTAAGGTTGTAATTGACACCGGCAAGCCATCCTACGTTGTTGGCTCCACCTCCTACCCAGTTTGAAAAGGCTGCCTGATTAAGCATTAATGTATTCTGTCCCTGAATAGACCAGGCTTTAACGGTATCAGCTGCAGGCGCATCAGTTTTTGTATCCTGAGCTGTTGCTAAAGTTCCGAAGGAAACGGAAGCGATCAATAAAACTTTTTTCATAATTAACGATTTGTACAAATGTATAAATAATAATTTATGATCGTCTAAAATTCACTTTAAAATGAATTTAACATATTCAAAAAACCACCTGTAACAAACTGAAAACAAACACTTAAAATATCCCCATCTCCTATAACAAACTTAAAGCTACTTAAAACCACGGTCCTTTTTAAAACAAAAAAAGCACCTCAATTCTGAAGTGCTGTTATTTTTAAATAGGTATCTGATTTATTTTTTAATCCACCATTGGCTGTCCTTACGTTCTGATCGTTTTACACCATTATCAAGCGTGTAGGCGAAACCAATCCCAAGAGTCTGCTTTAGCTGTGTTTTCTCAATCTGGTTATGATCATACAGCAAATCTAAAGTGATGTTGGATGAGATGTATTTGTTTACCTTCAGATTCAGAATAGCTCCATAAGCAAGAACCAGCCTGTCCGGGCGATCAAGATAATTGGAGAAGACCGAAGCGGTATTTGTAAGGTGAATATCTTCCATGATTTTAAGCTTATACATTGCAGTTCCCAGAAAACCGAATTGTAACAGGGAAGAATCTCCATCACTTTTTAAACCATAGTTTCCTGCAAGCTGAAGCCCTTTATCCAGAACAAAGGTCCATCTGGCGTTGGTAGGACGTAAAGTTACCGTAAGATCATCATTCGGTCTGTAGGTGATACCCATACCGACGTTTAGGTAACCGGGAGCCATGAAATTGGAGATTTTTTTGGCTTCCGGATTATTCCCGTCTTCATACCCGGGGGCGAACTGTGATTGTAAACCTGCTCCTAAAGAGAAATACCAGCTTTTCGAAAATTTCCGCCCGTAGTTGGTTGAAACATTGATCACATCCTGGGTTTTTCTGATTCCCAATCCTTTGGTGTCATTCTGACCATAGCCGAGAAGGATGATATTCTCCCACAGATCTTTGTCTTTTTCATAGGTAATATTATAGTTCACTCCGGCAAGCCAGCCTACATTGTTGGCTCCACCTCCTACCCAGTTTGAAAAGGCAGCCTGATTGATCATTAAAGTATTTTTCCCAAGTACTGACCAGTATTTCACCGTGTCTACCACTACTGAATCTTTTTTTAATTCTTCTTGTGCACTTGCATAAATCCCTACAAAAAAGGAAAGAATCAACAAAAACTTCTTCATTTCTCTAAATAATTTTCATTGCAAAAATATTAAATATAATTTTTTTAAAGGGGCATTTTACCTTTAAAGAATACATTTTCATGGCTTTTAAGTCCTCATGCCCGGAATATTTTCAGTAAAATCAATGCCAAAATAAGAGGTTAAAAAGTTAAAATCAATACCTTTTGTCTTAAAATCAGAACAGTAGGAAAAATTCTTCGACAAATTTTCCGAAATTAATCATTGGCTTTTGTTTTGACATAAAATCTTCATGTTTAAAAATGTAATTTCCAAAAGAGCGATTATATACCCTTTGCTGATGCTTTCTGCAATGTGGTTCGGGTATTTCTTACAGATGCAGGGCTTTTTTGGCAGTTGCTTCGGAGCTATTATCCCTCTTTTGCCTGAAGGTCTGCTTGGGGTGATCACTTCTCCTCTTTTGCATGGAAACATAGATCATATCATAGGCAATTCTATTCCTATTGCTGCCCTTATGTTTCTGCTTTATCAATTTTATCCACTGGTCGCCAATAAGGTTTTTGTTATCGGATGGCTTGCTACAGGACTTTTGGTTTGGCTTCTTCCTCCTATTGATATTTTTACCGGTGATTATATGTACACCTGTACCATCGGAGCCAGTGGCGTTGTATATGTTCTTGCTTTTTTTCTTTTCTTCAGTGGGGTATTCAAATGGAATACAAAACTTCTTACCATTTCCATGCTTGTAGTATTGTATTACGGAAGTTTAGTCTGGGGAATGCTGCCGGAAGAACTTTTTTATAATATGTCTGAGCCCAGCAAGATTTCATGGCAGGCTCATTTATCCGGAGCTGTAGTGGGAAGTATTATTGCATTTGCCTTTAAAAACGTAGGAGAAAAAAAGAAAAAATTCATCTGGGAATTTCCTAATTATTACAGTGAAAAAGATGATAAACTCTGGCAGGAATACAAAGAAAATCATCCGGAAGACTTTATGGAACTTCCTTATAAAAAAAGAGATGATATCTGGGATCATTTGGATGAATTAAGGAAGAGATAAAACTTATTTCACTACATTTGATAAAAAACACACATGATCTCCGAAGAATATCTTTATGCAATCGCCCTTCGTGAATGTAACCAGATTGGTGATATCAATTTTCATAAACTTGTCCGGACCTTTGGAAGTGCTCAGGAAGCCTGGAAAAAAGCCCAAAAAGAATATAAAGGCCTGGAAGGAATGGGTCAGAAAACCGTTGCTGACATCGGCAGACAGGAACATTTGAAATTCGCAGAAGAAGAATTGAAATTTTGCGAAAAGAATAATATCCGGATCCTGTTGAGGTACCTCAATGAAACGCCTTCTCTGCTTAATGAATGTACTGATGCTCCAGCTGTACTTTATCAAAAAGGAAATGTTGACAATTCATTGCAGAAAATAAGTATTGTGGGAACCCGGAATATGACATCTTATGGCCGTCAATTCATTGAAAATTTCTTTGAAACCACACAATCCTACCCTTATGCATCAGTAAGCGGACTGGCATTGGGAGCAGACAAAGAGGTTCATGAGCAGTCAATTCGTTACCGGAAGCCTACAATAGCAGTTCTTGCCCATGGCTTCCAGTTTTTGTACCCTTCAAAAAACAGAAAGCTTTCTGAGAAAATCCTTCAGGAAGGTGGTGCACTGCTCACAGAATTTAGTTCTTCGAGAAAACCCGACCGGGAAAATTTTATTCAGAGGAACCGGATTGTAGCGGGAATTTCTCCTTCTACCATAGTAGTGGAAACCGGATTTGGAGGCGGTTCTGTAAGTACAGCCGCTTTCGCCAATGATTATAACCGGGATGTATTTGCTCTTCCTGGAAAAATTACGGATAACTATAGCCAGGGCTGTAATCAGTTGATTTTCCATAATAAAGCAACAGCCATTTCAACGATCAAAGATCTGGTCGGAATGCTTGGGTTTAACAATCCGAAAGAAAAAATAGAAGAGCTGTTCCCTTACAGCGAAACAACAATACAACTCACTGAAAATCAAAATACAACATATCAGTCTATAAAAGAAAACCCACAGATTTCTTTGGATGATCTCGCTCAGGTTCTTTCAATTTCATCGCATAAAATTTTACCGATAATTCTGGAATTGGAACTTTTAGGGAAAGTAAAATCGTTTTCCGGGAGGCAATTTATCGCAATTTAAGAATTAACGATTTCTTAATATTGCATTATTTCATACATAACATTTCATTTTTAATAAAATTTGATCATAAATTATTAATTTAATAATATTCCCAAACATTATTATTTAATTTTTAACAATGTTAAAATAGAGTGTTGTGAATCTTGAAAAAAAAATTAAATTTGTTGACAATAATATTCAACCTTAATATATGGAACAATATAATATTGACCAGAAAATCCAAGAGTTTATTGCAAAAATTGAAGCAAAAAATCCTAACGAACCGGAATTCTTACAGGCTGTAAAAGAAGTTGCCGTAACAGTAATTCCATTCATTGCTACGAAAAAAGAATATAACGGAATGAAGCTGCTTGAAAGAATGGCTGAAGCTGAAAGAATCATTATTTTCAGAGTTCCATGGGTTGATGATAAAGGAGAAATTCAGGTTAACAGAGGTTTCAGAATTCAGATGAACTCTGCTATTGGTCCATACAAAGGAGGAATCCGTTTCCATCCTACAGTGAATTTATCAGTTCTTAAGTTCTTAGCTTTCGAACAGGTATTCAAAAACTCTCTGACTACTCTTCCAATGGGTGGTGGTAAAGGAGGTTCAGATTTTGATCCGCAAGGTAAATCTGATATGGAAGTAATGCGTTTCTGCCAGGCTTTCATGACTGAATTATGTAAGCACATTGGTCCTGAAACAGATGTACCTGCAGGAGATATCGGTGTAGGAGCAAGAGAGATCGGTTACCTATTCGGACAATACAAGAAAATCAGAAACGAATTTACCGGAGTTCTTACAGGAAAAGGTCTTGCCTACGGAGGTTCATTAATCCGTCCTGAAGCTACAGGATACGGAGTAGTATACTTTGCTGAGCAGATGCTTAAGACAATCGGACAGGATTTCCAGGGGAAAACAGTAACGGTATCAGGTTTCGGAAACGTAGCCTGGGGAGTTATCAAAAAAGCAACTGAGCTTGGAGCTAAAGTTGTAACTATCTCTGGTCCTGACGGATACATATATGATAAAGACGGTATCAGCGGAGAAAAGATTGATTATTTATTAGAGCTTAGATCTTCTGGAAACAACAGAGCTGAAGACTATGCTAAAAAATATCCATCTGCTGAATTCCATGCAGGAAAACGTCCTTGGGATGTGAAGTGTGATGTTGCTTTCCCTTCTGCAACTCAGAACGAATTAGATTTGGATGATGCAAGAAAGCTTGTTGAAAACGGATGTCTTTGTGTAACTGAAGCTGCTAATATGCCTTCTACACTAGATGCAATCAACTATTTCTTAGACAATAAAGTATTATTCTCTCCTGGTAAAGCTTCCAATGCCGGAGGTGTTGCCACTTCAGGATTAGAAATGACACAGAACTCTATCCGTCTTAACTGGACTTCCGAAGAGGTTGACGCAAGATTAAAGGAAATCATGATCGGTATCCACAAAGCTTGTAGAGACTACGGAAAAGACGAAGACGGTTATGTAAACTACGTAAAAGGTGCAAATATTGCCGGCTTCGTAAAAGTAGCAGAAGCAATGTTGGCTCAGGGAGTTGTGTAAACATAAAAAGACAAGGTTGGGAAAAACTCCCGACCTTTTTTAATATAGCCTGTTCCCGGGGAAATGGGAAAAAAGTAAAAAGTGAAAGGAGAAAGTGCTGCTATATGCAGCACTTTTTTTATTTTTATCACTATGGAAAATACCTTTAAAAATATTGATGAGTATATTCTTATATTTCCAATAGAAACTCAGGAAAAGCTGTTTGAACTGAGGCAATGTATTCATATTGTGACTTCAGGCATTGAAGAATACATCGGATATCAGATGCCGGCCTTCAGGTATAAAGGCAGGCCATTGGTTTATTTTGCAGGGTATAAAAAGCACATCGGCCTTTATCCCGGAGCTGAAGGTATCAGTCATTTTGAGAAAGATTTTAAGGAAAGAAATTACAAGTTTTCAAAAGGAGCAGTTCAGTTTCCTATGAATACATCTCTTCCATTGGAGCTGGTACGAAAGATTGTAAAGTTCCGTGTAGAAGAAATTGATAGTAAGTAAATTAGATATAGTTTTCATATCCTTTAAACCATCAAATAAAGTTAGTTTTTCGCAAAAACAGCAAAAAATCCTGAAATACAAGATTTCAGGATTCCGACTAGTGTTTGCTAAAATGAATTTGTACTACTTTTTCTTCTTCTTATCTTTTTTTTCTTCTTTCGTTGCATCTGTAGGTTTAGTAGACTCCATGGTTGTTACTTTACTTGTCTCAGTAGCAGGAGTTGTTTCTACAGTAGTTGTGGTGTTCTGTTGTGTGGTACCGGTATCTGGTGCAGTGGTGTTAGTCTTTGAATCCGGTTGCTGTGTTTGGGTAGTCGATGGGTTTTTGGCAGGGGTTTCAGCAGGCTTATTTTGCTCTGTTTGGGCCGACACTGCGATCATACCGGCCAAGGTGAATGCGGCCGTTAAAAATAACTTTTTCATAATGTAATATTTTAAATGATTGTTTAACTTAAACGAGACATCATTTATAAAATTATGCGTAACTCATTTATTTAACGTACTTTATAATTATTTAAGAAGAATTTGCAAAAAAAATAATCCGACTGAATTGGGCCGGAAGATTGATTTTTTTAATCGCTGTCAGGTTTAAAGCCTTGACAATAATTACTTCGATATATTCTTCATCATCTTTTCTACGAACTCAAAAGCTGCCGGGCAGATGACTGTATTTTTAAGCATCAGGTGATTGATCTGGTAGATCTTTTTACGGTCGGTATGAGGGTATTCACGACACGCCTTCGGTCTTACTTCATAGATGGAGCAGGTATTATCCCCGTTCAGGAAAAAGCAGGGCAGATTCTGTAATACTTTGTCATTATCCTCGTCTACTCTTAAGAATTTGGCTTCAAAATCAGCCTGCTTCATACGCAGATGTTTTGAAATACGTTCAATATCTTTTTCTGTATAGAGAGGACCTGTAGTTTTACAGCAATTGGCACATTGCAGGCAGTCTATTTCTTCAAAGACTTCATCATGGGTTTCCTGAACGATATAATCAAGGTTTTTGGGCGGTTTCTTTTTCAGCCCGTCCAGGAATTTTTTATGTTCTTTCTGCTTTTGTAAAGCCTGTTTTTTATAAAAATCTAAATTCATTTATTCTTTATTTCTCAGCAATGCCGGAAGTTCTTCTTTTTTATATTCATTGATCTTGTCCAGATCCAGCACCGTGCTCAGATTTTCTTTACCCGGATAGTACATAGGAACGAATTTCGCTCCGTAAATAATTTCACCCGTTGTATAAGAAGACCTCTGAACTACTGTATTGGAAAAGACTTCATCAAAAGCCCGAACCTGAACGATAATCTCAATATCCGTATTTTTAAAATCATCCTCAGAGAATCCGAAAAAAGGAGAATTTTCATTAATCGGATGAACAACAGTCCAGTTCAGGGCCAGGGTATTGATCTTATTCAATTGAGTATCTAACCTGTAAAAATTGCTTTTGGCAGTTCCGTTTTCCATGACTTCAATAGCTGCAGAAACAATAACATCAGCATCAGTCAGGGCATTATTTTTATAAGGTGCCAGCCTGAACATTAATGCAGAGGATTCCTGGAAAGGTGCGATAACTGCTATATCAGAAAATCTCAGGTAAGCCCTTGGTCTTGAAAACCGTCCATAAAAAAGACCGGTTGCGATGGCAAAGGTAAGCAATCCCAGAAAAGCTTCAAAGGTAGCCACAAGACTTGCCATAAAGCCCACAGGGGCAATCCTTCCGTAACCTACAGTAGTAAAGGTCTGCGAGCTGAAGAAAAAGACATCAATAAACTCGTTGAGCGGGTCACTTTTGTCAATCCCGGTCAGATGCTCTACTCCAATCAGGTAATAGATCAACGCAAAAAGAAGGTTGATGAGCACATAAGCAATCACCAGATAAGCTATAAACCGGAAAGAAGAAAGGTTCAGCATGGTATGATACCAGCTCAGCCTGTTGAAGACATTTACCCCTCTTCTCTGTACATTCGGGAGGCCGTCTTTATTGATAAATCTTCCGGATGCATTGTTTCCGAATCCGCTGTTTTCAGCATTCTTCTGCCGGATCTTTTTTCTGAATCCTCCTGTCATTTGTAGATCATTTATTTTTACGGTTGAAGCAAATCTCCCCGTTCATTTATTTGCTTGTTTGCCATTTTCATTAGGCAAAGATAAAATATTGTTTTCATGAATTTTATCAATTGAATCATTTGATTTCTCATACGATTTTGCAGTACATTTGAAGTATGAAAAAACTGGAGTCAAGAGAAGACATTGAGCATCTTGTCAATTCATTTTATGCCAAGGTGGTAAAGGATGAGACCATTGGGTTCTTCTTTAATGATATTGCGAAAGTAGACTGGGATAAACACCTTCCAAAAATGTATTCGTTCTGGGAGTCTATTCTCTTTGGGCAAATGACCTATAAAGGAAATCCTATGGGTGTACATTTTCCGATCAATGAAATACAGGCTATGGAACAGAAACATTTCGACAGGTGGCTTGAGCTATGGCGTATGACGATTGAAGAGAATTTCGTAGGAGAAAATGCCGATATGGCTATCTATAAGTCTGAAAATATTGCCAAACTGATGGCTTTCAAGATGGAACTGGCCAGAAGGCTTTAGCAGGGTTCGGGATTACGTTTTAGTATCTGTTTAAGGAACAATTACCGTAAAGATATAAGCTGCCAGATTCACCAGAAGAACAGTCCCGTACAGGATATTTGTTTTTCCACGGCTCAATGAAAGCATTACAATAAATACGGATAAAGAAAGCAGAATAATATCTTTTTTGTCTAATCCCAGCACCAGCGGAATATCATACAAAATACACACCGTAGATACGGCAGGAATCGTAAGACCAATACTGGCAAGGGCAGAGCCTAAGGCAAGGTTTAAGCTGGACTGGATCTGATTGGATCTTGCCGCCCGTATTGCAGCAACTCCTTCAGGAAGAAGAACCACCGCTGCAATGATCACCCCAACCAAAGATTTGGGCGCTCCTACACTCTGTACCATTCCCTCAATAGTATCGGAAAGACCTTTTGCCATTAAAACAACAATCACAAGACAAACTACCAGAAATGCAAAGCTTACCATTGTTTTCGTTAACGAAGGAATATAATGTTCTTCAGGATGCTCATCAGGGACAATAAAATAACTTCTGTGACGTACAGTCTGCACCATCAGGAATACCCCATAGATCACAAGGCAGGCAATAGATACAAAAACTAGCTGTGCTTCGTTGTAAAAAGGTCCGTTAACACTTGAAGTAAAATTAGGAAGTACAAGGGTAAGAATAAGAATAGAAACAATACTTACGAGATAAGTAGTAGCAGATGTTCTTGCGAAAAACTGCTCATGATATTTAACGCCGCCTACCAAAATACAGATTCCTAGAATTCCATTGAGGATCAGCATCACGGCAGCAAAAACGGTATCTCTGGCCAGTGTGATCGCCTGATCGCCACCGGCCACCATCAGTGAGATGATCAGCGCCACTTCAATAATGGTGATACAAAGAGCCAGGATAATGGTTCCGAAAGGCTCCCCTACTTTATGAGCTACCATTTCGGCATGATGCACTGCAGATAAAACGCTCCCGATAAGCAGCACACCTGCAATAATATCATAAATAACACCTGTTCCCATCAATCCGGAAAAGTAGTACCCTACCGTAAGGAGAGGAAGAATGTAAGTATAATGTAAAAATTCTTTAAGCTTCATAAAGTGACTACAAAGTACAAAAAAACTATAGAATTTGAAATATTAATGGAAAATATTAATGATATTTTAATGACTCCATAAGGTAAAGTCCTGAAAATCTGTAAGCATATGAAACAGCAACCCAATGGCTATAATCCTGATATTTCCTTTGAAGAACAACATCAGAATATAGACTGCAATGGCATAATAAGAATGGAGGAAATGAAATCCTATACTGTTTCTTGAAGGATCAAAAATGGGATTGGCAAAAAGATGATCCAGATCTACGAGCATTGTTGCCAGTAAGATAAGATATACCTTCTTCCAGTTTTTACGATAAAAGATCAATGCGATAAACACCGGAAAAATCAGATGTAAAAAATAATGCGTAAACGTTTTGAGCAACATAACTTCTGACTGGGCCATTACTACTTATTCATTTTAGGAGTTGCTGATGCTTTACCATCTTAAAATTAAAGGCAGTTCACCTTTCTTTGCTTTCACTGTGATCCGGTAATCCTGAGCTTTATTCACATACAGGATATGATCAATACCGGAAATGATCTTTTTTTCTGTTTCACTTAAAGTTTTCAGGGAAGAAAATAACAGGGGACTGTTCCGGATCAGCATATAGTTTTCTTTTATGCCCGGGGAAAGCGAAACAGGTTTCCGGGTAGATTGTATGATTATCCTACTGTTGGTTTTACTGATCGTATTGGGCTGAAAAGGAATTGCTGTGAATTGATTCTGGGTGTTGATCCATTTTTTAGCATGAAAATACTCCCACGTCTTTCCGGGTATCCGGCTTTGAAATTCTACAATATAATCAGGCTGGGTAATTTTCTGAATTGTCTTTTTTTCAGTTTCATTAAAATCATCATCGTACTCATAGCTGATGATGGTATCATTTACCTGCACTAGATCAGCAGAGGCTCTGAGATAACTGATATCTGATGAATCAACAAAGCTTTTATTGAAAAAGCGGGCATAATTTTTTACATTCTCTGCATCCAGTTCCATTTCCAGAAAGTGGTTTTTCTTCTGTAATCTGGAAGCAATGGAATTGAATATCTCCGTTTCCGTATTGTTTCTGATCTCAACTTCATCATCTTTCACTTCAATGGAGAAATTCCGGATCTTTTGTCCTGAAATGAAGGAAATACTTGCTGCCGTATTGTAAATCAACTGATCAGCGTTCCATTTACTTTTTTGCGGCGTGTGGAGAAGCTGTTTTTTTATCGATTCAAAAGCCTGGTCAGAAGTTCCTGCAATACAATATTCTTTTTCGATTACAATAAAAATCTGATCCTTTTGAAAGTTTCCGTTTCCTTTATCAGTAAATTGACGTGATTTCAGGAATTTTATGAATTTTTGAGGGTCTTTAAGTTCCAGAATACTATACCATTCGGAAAATTTCGAATCTCTGACATGAAAGATCTGGAAGAAATCCGGAACTCTGATTCCTGAATTTTTAAATGAAACCGAACTTTTATCTTTTGTTGGGCTTCCAGACCATTCTGAAGGATGCGTGATTAAACTGAAGAGGTATTGACCCGTTAATTTTTTAACATCGATTATAACTACTGCATCTGCATTTTCAGGAATAAACTTCAGGGTTTTATCCTTGTGGAAAAATACCCAATATACTGCTGCAGCAAGGATGAGAATTAACGGGACAATAATCTTCTTTTTGTTCATTTATAGTATCTGCGATTTTTTTTCTTCCTTGGTTTTAAAAATCTGGTCAAACAAATCAAAGAAATACATCAGGCTGTTTTCTGATGAATCTTTGATGATATAATTCATTTCAGTCTGGATACTTTCTCCTTTTGCCTCTGTTTTATAATAAAGTTCGCCTACATTTTTTCTGATTGCATCCAGCGTTCTTCTTTCTTTAGGGCTTTTGAATTCTTTATCCAGACCTGTCAAAAGCTTCTGGATATCCAATCTTCCGGATAACGGATATTTAGCAGAGTCTTTTGCCCATTTTCTGGAAACGTCAGTCTGGCTGGTAGGAAGAATATTTTCTGTAGAACTCATCAGATAAACAACTCCGTTTTTTACAGTAAAGAACAGCTGATCGACATATCCTCCGTTTTTCTCATCTTTAAACGTGTAGAAATCACCTTTTTTAGAGAATCTTTTAGACAGTTTTTTATTAGTAGCCAACAGATTAAAGATACGGTTCCAGTACCCTTCATTCTCTGTTGCAAAGGCGAAAGTGAAGTTTGGCACTGCTATTTCTTTGGTTTTCTTTACTTCTTTTTCATTGAAATCTGCATCGTATTCATAGTCGGTGTATTCTACTTTTTTCGTTTTCAGTTCATTGAGAACAAAAATCCCGTTTCCTGGTGCTATTTTGGCAATGGCTTCTTCATCCAGAATAATTTTCATGGTTTCCATCACCAGCTCCATTTCTTTCTTATATTCACCTACTCCCGAGTTCTGAAGAAGGCTGTACATCACATCAAAACATTTGGCGCCGTTTACGTTCATTGCATAGTAACCAACGCTTTTTTCACTGATCAGTTCCAGCAGTTTTTTATTTTTCTTCCCTTTATAAACAGATGAAATATTCTTCTGGATCTCAGTGTCTTTGTGCTGATAATTATTCACCAATCTTACTTTATCTTTATCAAAATACAGATTGTAAGAGTAATTGGAATTGTACATATTTTTGAACATCTGTCCGTAAGTATAGTACTTGGTCATTTTACCATAGATCCCTTCATTAACGATTCTTCCGTAGTCTGTATACACAAAAACATCAGAATTAGCATCTCTGAAAGTCAGCATTTCTTTAGGAGCTTCTATTTCAAGGTTGGAACTGAAATACCTGTCAAAATGATCCTCAGCATGCTTTTTAACGATTTTGAAATTTTCTTTGCGGATAGAATCCTGTTCTTTCTGATAAGCCTTATCCGCTTCTGAATCTTCATATTCTGTAGCCTCTCCCGGATAATCTTCCTGTTCCGGAGTTTGGTTATTTTCTTTTTCCTTCGGATACTTATGATGTTTCTGAAGATATTTGATATCCTTTTGAATTCTTGCTATTTCAAGATTATTTTCCTTAATATTTTCTTTCAGGTATTTAATATCATCCTTCAGATTTTTGATTTCTTCTTTATAATCAAATGGTTTTACTTCCTCTTCAATATAGGCACTGTCTGCTGCAACCGCTACAGCACTGTCAGTAACAGCTTCAATACTCTCTTCAGCCTCTGTTTTCCATAAATCTTTATAAGGTTTTGTATAGCTTACCATGCTTAGAACTGCACGGGTTCCGTTCCAGGCCACAAAAATATCATCATCCATATCAACATATGAATAATTGTTTTTCCTGGATACCTCCAGTCCTTTTTTCTTTACAGAATTTACGAATTCCTGGAACTTTTCCTTATTATCGATAATAAAATGCGTGTTGTATGTTTTGATGGAATCATTAAAGCTTGCATAATGATACTGCACGGCATCATATTTAATTCCTGTTTTGGAATAATCTGTCCATGAAGGTTTTTCCTTACTTTTCTTGCTTAATTCGTGCAGTAAGGGGTTAAGTTTATTCCAGTTGATTTTATTATTAAGCTGCTTTCCGTTGACTTCCATATAAAATACGGCATCATTCGGAACCTTCATGCTATTTTGGGCAAAGGCAATGGTAAAACCAAAGACTAAGAAAATAATTTTATGTGTTTTTAATAAGATAGATTTCATGACTATAGTTTAGAAATTTATTGAAAAAGGATGGTGTTTTGTATTTGTTTTTTCTGCAGGATGAGATCCAGAACATCAGCCTCAAGCTTAAGCGCCTTTTTATTCGGGGAAAGCAGGTAGATATTATTCGTCTGTGATTTTACCGCATTTTCAAACTGCATGATTGAAGTATATTTAGCATCGTTAAAGACTTCTTTATCTGCCTTACTCATTTTATCATAATTCGTTTTGAATGTGTTGACTTTATTTCTCGTCAAAGTCTTTTTTTCAATACTTTGGCTATAGATTTGGGTCGGAACCATTTTTCCCAGGATATTCTGGGATTTGAGCTTTTCCAGTCCGGCATTAATGTTTTCAATTTTTTTGAAATTACAGCTCAGTCTGACAATGTAGTTGTCAAAATCCATGGATGTTTTCACGTTGCTGATCCCCGGAGTTCCTTTGAAGATCCTGGCAGCTTCATTGATTTTATTTTCAATTTCAGACTTTTTGGGAACTTTTTTTCCGTTAATGGTTTCCATTTTAGAAATTGAAGCCAGCCTTGTTTTGCTTTTACTGGCATTGAGAATAATCGTGTATTCCCCTGTTCCGTCCGCTTTCAGGTTAACCTTGTCCAGAATATCAAAGCAACTTGTAAGGATGGATAAAGGAAGAAAAAGAATAAATAATCTCAGAATTTTTTTCATGATTGGGCTTAAAACCACAAAATTACTCAATTCCGGCCTTATATTCTTACAATCTTTGATTTTTTAAGTATAAATAGCTGTTTTCCGGTACTTTTTCAAGACAGAGAACTTGTGTTTTTAATTCTTTTTTAAACCCTTCCTTTCAGATAATCCTGACGGAGATCCTCATCCAGTTTTTCGATGGAATACCGTAAGCAGGTTCTTGGCATTTCTTTGTAATACTGTTTCAGATAGCTGATCAGCTCGGCTTCATTTTTCTGTCCCATTTCCCTCAACAGCCATCCGTTTGCTTTATGCATCAGATCATGTGGGTGCTTCAGATTTCTGGTTACAAATTCTTTGGTAAGGTCAAACGAACCTTTTTTCACATAATGCATTGTTCCCACCACAGCAATTCTCTTATGCCACATTTCTTCAGATTCCGAAAGCTTTCTCAGAAGGTTTTCTTTCTGGTTTTCAAATGCATATCTGCCCAGAATTTTATAGCAGCTTGAGTCTACAATATCCCAATTGTTGACATACGGAAGATGCTCAAGATAAAACTTCACGGCTTCATCTTTTACAGCTTTGTCTTTCGTTTTTTCAAATTTTAAGACCAGCATAAAGATCGCTGTCAGCCTGTATTCATGATATTGGGAAGAGAGCAGTATACTTAATTCCTCCCAGCTTATTTTCGGATAATATTCTTTGGCAACAGATCTCTGATCCGGAACTTTTACCCCCAGAAACAAGTCTCCTTCCCCATATTCACCTTTTCCCGTTTTAAAAAATCTGGGGAAAAATTCTGCTTTTTCGGGGATGGATAAAACTGCTAGTGCCTCCTGTATTTCTTTGATAAGACTAGTCATGTTATTGGCTGTCGGCTGTATTTATATTTTTAGACAATCATTAAGACTTTTCCTCCATTGCAATACTCTCCTGCTCTTTCTCTTCTCTGGCAATCTGCTTCGGGTTGGCCACTTTGGCAATCGTAAGCCCCTGAACAATAATGGAGAATACCACCACACAGTAGGTGATACTTAAGATAATTTCACTGTATTCACTTTTAGGAATAGACATCGCCAAAGCAATGGAAACTCCACCCCGGATTCCTCCCCAAACCAGTACTTTTACCGTCTGCGGACTAAATCTTGTTCTGAGTGAGGTGAATTTCGTAGGACCCCAGATGGAAATAAATCTTGCCAGTAAAACCACAATGATCGCCAGCAGACCAGGAATCATAAAATGCTTAAGGTCTTTGATCATCAGTAGCTCAAATCCTATGAACAGGAACAATACGGCGTTCAGGATCTCGTCAATCAGCTCCCAGAACTTGATCAGATAATCCTGGGTAACAGACTTCATCTTGAAATTTCTGTTAAAATTCCCCATGAATAAACCTGCCGCTACCATCGTCAATGGTCCTGAAATATGCATTTGTCTTGCAATAAGATATCCTCCCATTACTACAGAAAGCGTTACCAGTACGGAAATAATATAATCATCCACCTCACGCATCAGCCTGGAAGTTACCCAACCGAGTAAAACACCTAATAAAAGGCCACCACCAGCTTCATGAAGTAAAAGTAACCCGATGCTTTCAACCCCAAGATCCACTTCTTTTCCAACGGCAAGCTGTAGCACTACTGTAAAAACAACAACCGCCATACCATCGTTGAAAAGAGATTCTCCGGCTACTTTTGTCTCCAATGATTTGGAAACATTCGCCTGTTTCAGAACACTCAGAACCGCAACCGGGTCAGTAGGTGAAATTAATGCTCCAAAAACAAGACAGTAGATAAAAGGAAGATTAATGCCCACATAAGGAAGCAAATAGAACATTCCGAAACCTACTACAAAAGTGGAAATGACGACACCCACCGTAGAAAATATCACTACAGGCCTGAACTGTTCTTTCAGATCGTTGATGTTAATATGAATTCCTCCCGCAAAAAGAAGAAAATTAAGCATAGCTCCCATCAGTACTTCTGTAAAATCGATGCTGCTCATCAGGTTATGGAGATGTCCGAAGGTTCTCGGAAGCACTGTTTCACCAAACATGACAAGGAAAATGGAAACCACAATGGCAATGACCATGATCCCGATGGTACTTGGAAGTTTTAAGAATCTGTAGTTAAGATAGGCAAATATTGATGCTAATACGATTAATGCTGAAAACGAATAATATAACTCCACTAAGTGTTTTTTTAAGATGAATTGGTTAGTCTAAATAAAGTATTTTGATATAAATCCTTCGGCTGTCTTTCTCCCATATATCTATCATGCCGTCTTTTACAGCTTTTGCATTTCTTGTATAATCCTGTCCTATATTCAGAATATTCAGCAGAATATATTCGTCGCCCACAGAATTGACGAGATAAGCTGTTTTTTCAGACATCCCGTCTCCCGAGCTCTTGATTCCGTCTGTAAGTGAGCGGAACTGATTGAGATGATGCATAAAATTGCTGCCGTCTTTCAAAGAGTCATAAGCTCTCAGAAGAATCAGCAGGATATCCAGATTGGTGGGATCTTTATCATACAACGCTTTTCCCTGTTTGACACAGTCTGAGAAATTTCCCTGTTTGAAAGCCTCTGCCAGATTTTTGAAACCTTCGTCTGAGGTCTGCACCTTATCATTTCTGAAATTTCTTCCGTAGTACAGGTATTGTGATTCTATACTGTCTAAAGACTTCGGGTATCCCTTATATTTAAAAATGAGTTTATCATAATTGTAAGGTGAATCAGGATTTTTCAGACTTTTCTCAATAGCTTTTAAGTCCACTTTTGATTTCTGGCTGAACCCAAAAACCGAAAGCATCATGAATAAGAGAAAAAAGGGATATTTCATTAATTGTTATCTTCTTCTTCGTTATCAAAATATTCGAAAAGGAAATCATTGTAAGGAAATCTTGAAATATGGATCTTCATCACTTCGTCATAAATCATTTTCTTCATTTCCGGGAAGTTTTCCTTCGTCAGAGCAGAAATGAAAACCGTTGGGTATTTGGATTTTGCCATCCAGGTTTTTTTCCATTCTTCCAGAGAAATGTTTTTACGGGTAGAAGGGGTAAGGTCATCTTCGTCCTTTTTCACATAGCTGAAATCATCGATTTTATTAAAAACCATGATCATCGGCTTCTGATGGGCGTCAATTTCCATCAGGATATGATTTACAGATTCAATGTGGTCTTCAAAACTTTCGTGAGAAATATCTACTACATGAATCAGCAGGTCTGCTTCACGCACCTCATCCAGCGTTGATTTAAAAGATTCTACCAGCTGTGTAGGTAACTTTCTGATAAATCCTACCGTGTCGGTAAGCAGGAAAGGCAGATTTCCGATCACCACTTTTCTTACGGTGGTATCAAGGGTGGCAAACAGTTTATTTTCTGCAAAAACCTCAGATTTCGAAAGCGAATTCATCAGGGTAGATTTTCCTACGTTGGTATATCCTACCAAAGCGGCACGTACTACTTTCCCACGGTTGTTACGCTGAGTGGCCATCTGTTTGTCGATTGTCTTCAGTTTATCCTTCAGTAAAGTAATCCTGTCACGGATGATACGACGGTCGGTTTCAATTTCCGTTTCCCCGGGACCTCTCATCCCGATTCCCCCTTTTTGACGCTCAAGGTGGGTCCACATCCTTGTCAGTCTAGGTAAAAGATACTGGTATTGCGCCAGTTCTACCTGAGTTCTCGCATAAGAAGTCTGCGCTCTCTGGGCAAAAATATCAAGAATAAGGTTGGTACGGTCCAGGATTTTAACTTCCATTTCTCTTTCCAGGTTTTTAAGCTGCGAAGGAGAAAGCTCGTCATCAAAAATTACGGTTCCTATCTCATTTTCTTTTACATATTCTTTTATCTCAAGGGCTTTTCCGCTACCGATAAAGGTTTTGGAATCAGGCTGGGTCAGTTTTTGAGTGAAGCGTTTTTGTACTGTTGCTCCTGCTGTGAAAGCTAAAAACTCAAGTTCATCCAAATACTCCGTTAGTTTTTCTTCATCCTGATGCTGTGTGACAATACCTACCAGGACTGCTTTCTCATAATTATGTTCTTTCTTTTCTAACATTAAGTTCTATCTAAGTTTATGATTTTTACAAGATAATATTTTTCAGAAAAAAAACAAAATCAAATTTTATTTAATAACACATTTTAATATAAATCTAAATGTAGCCTTGTTATGTTTTATAAAAAATCAATAACTTTATGTAATAATTTTCTGTTTTTTAAGTATTTAAAAAAATAACTCCAGAAGATCATGATTTCACATATTAGATGTATGATTATTGATGATGATGAACTGGACAGGCTGGTTCTTCAGCATTATATAAAACAATATGAAAACATAGAGCTTGCAGGATCTTTCGATTCGGCAGAAAAAGCAGTTCCTTACCTTGATCTTCCTGTAGATTTTCTCATCACCGAAACCAATTTAAAAGGGATGAGCGGACTTGAATTCCGAAAACTTGCCCACAAGATTCCTGCCTGTATTTTTGTCAGTTCACATCCGGAATTAGCTGCCGGAGTTTTTGAAGTCAACGCCTTAGACTTTATCACCAAGCCATTGACCTCGGAACGTTTTCATTTTTCTATGCAAAAGCTTTTCAATTTTTTTGAAGTAAAAGAAAAATGTGAATGCTACGATACCCTGATAGGAGACCACTGCATTACGATAAAAGAGGGTGGCCATATTTCCCAGATCAAAATGAAAGACATCCTGTATCTGGAAGCTTTAAAGGACTATACCCGGATCATCACCCTTGAAAAAAACCACTGCATTCTCAATTCACTGGGTAATCTTCTGCAAAAGAAATTTTTTGACTCTTTTATCAGAATACACCGGAGCTATGCTGTTCCCCGCCACCTCATCCGGGGTAAAAACTGCCATGAAATAGAACTGACCCATCAGATCAAACTTCCTATTGGCCGAACGTACAAGAATAATCTGTCATTCTTCGAGCCTTAAAAAAACAGCCCGCAATAATCCATAAAATGCCATTGGTCGATTATTTCTGCCGTTGGTCTATTTTCATATTATCTGATCCGGATAGATGGTAATTTAGTACTCCCAAATTTCCCCTTATTTATTAACCACAAAACTGTTATTCATGAAAAAAAAATTTATTTACTGTCTTCCCTTGTTCCTATTTCCGATCGTCATCTTTCACGCCCAATCTGCTATTCTGGCAAGCGGCATGGATGCATCGGCGGGCAATGGTTCGGTCTCTTACAGCATAGGTCAGACCGCTTACCTTAACAAAGGTACCCCCGTTCAGGTTATGGAAGGGGTGCAACAAGGCTATGAAATTACTACACTTGCAACCCAGGAAGTTTTATCCGAACAAAAGGATATCCTGCTTTATCCCAATCCTTTCAAAGATTTTCTGTATATCGATTTTACTACCCATGATTACAAGGGTTCAGAATACCAGCTTTTCGATGCCCAGGGTAAACTGATCAGAAAAGATATTATCCGGGAATCAAAATCCGAGCTTAATTTTTCTGCTCTGCCTTCTACGATGTACATCATCAGAATTAATCAGAAAGGTGA
Organism: Chryseobacterium sp. 22458; assembly: GCF_052044975.1. NCBI lineage: Bacteria > Pseudomonadati > Bacteroidota > Flavobacteriia > Flavobacteriales > Weeksellaceae > Chryseobacterium > Chryseobacterium sp. 22458. Next base: position 460,254 of record NZ_JBQEOA010000003.1, read on the forward strand.
AAACATCAAAACTTTCAAAATCATAAAAAAATAACTGCCATGAAAAAAATATTATTTTTGTTCGGGGTACTGTCCGGTCTCTTTATGGGATTCTCACAGGCACCTGAAAAAATGAGCTATCAGGCCGTCATCAGAAACGGTTCGGGACAATTATTAGGCAATCAGAGTATTGCGGTACGAGTGAGCGTCCTGCAGGGGTCTCCCGCCGGTGCAGAAATTTATGCCGAAAGACTTACAGGCAATACCAATGCAAACGGGCTTATCAGCCTGGAAATAGGAACAGGAACCGTTCTTACCGGAACATTTGCTTCTATCAACTGGCCTGTAGGAAGCTATTATTTAAAAACAGAAACAGACCCGGCAGGGGGCACAAACTATACAATCACAGGAACCAGCCAGCTGCTGAGTGTTCCTTATGCCATGTATGCTAAATCTGCCGGAAACAGTGGCGGTACATTCAATATTCCCTATATCAACACGGTAAATAATGCTTCCACTTTATTTTCATTAACCAATGATGGCGACGGAACTTCTTTAGAAGGAAACAATAACACAACCACATCCAATATTGCTGCGGTAAGAGGTATTGTAACCAGTGCTTCTCCCGGAGGTTTCTCTTCAGCAGTCCGGGGGATCAACAATGGAACCGGAGGTCTTGGTGTAGGAATATATGGAAGCCAGGCAGGAAGCGGCTGGGGGGTATATGGTACTACTCCTAATGGTCTTGGGGTATACGGAAATGCCACAGCTAACGGAATAGGAGTTTATGCCAATAGCAACACCGGAACCGGTCTCACAGCGACCAGCAATAACGGAATTCCTGCAAGTATTTCTATTTTCAACAATGCGAACAACAATACAGCTCTTAGTGCTTCCAGCGTAGGAAACGGTACCGTTGTAAACGTTACCACTTCAGGGAATGGAGCCGGGGTGAGAAGTTCTACAGGAAGTGGATTTGGAGTTCACGGGATTACCACTGCCCAGACTTCCGCAGGAGTTGTAGGTGATAACAATGGCGGAGGTGAAGCGATAGTAGGGAGAACTACCAGTGATATTGCCGGAGCGGTTGTAGGACGTAATGATGGGGGCGGATATGGCGTAAGAGGTTTTGTAGCAACCAATACCTCCGGAACCGGTATAGGAGTCTATGGTCAGGTGGGTCTCAACAACAGCACGGGACGTGCAGGTAGGTTTGAAAATTTTAATCAGACCAATACTACAGGAAATACTTTTGAAGCAGAAACCAATAGCAACGGAAATATTCCAGATAATACACAAGGTAATGCGGGATCTTTTCTCGTGGACAATACCAATAGTGTTGCAGCAGCAGTAAGAGGTGAGGTAAAAACGATATTTGGAAACTTCGGGGCAGCCGCTATTTTTGGAATATCTTCAGGAACCGGAGGGTTCGCCGGATTATTCCACGCTTCCAATCCTTCCGGAAACGGCGCATCTCTGGTATCCATCAATGACGGAAACGGAAATGCCATTACAGCCAATGCCAGCAAAGATGGAAATGGTGTAGAAACCAATATCGACGGTGCAGGAAATGCTCTCTATGCCTGGGTACCTTCCTTTGCAACAGGACGTGCAGGACGGTTCAATATTTTCAATGAAAATAATACCAGCGATGTCATAACAGTAACTACAGTAGGAAATGGTATTGCAGGCAACTTCAAAGTTGACCGGGTAACCGGAACTTCTCCTGCAGTAAGAGGAGAAGTCAATTCACAGTTTGCCAATTTCGGAACTGCGGGTATCTATGGAATATCTTCAGGAACCGGAGGGTTTGCCGGGTTATTTCACGCAAGTAATCCTGCCGGAAATGGACCGGCACTGATTGCCATTGCAGATGGAAACGGTAACGGCATAACAGCTAATGCATCAAACACAGGTGACGGTGTAGAAGCCACTGCAGACGGAACAGGAAGTGCTATCTATGGCTGGGTTCCTAATTTCGGAGAAGGACGTGCCGCAAGATTTGTAAATTACAATACGGGCAATACCAACCCTGCTCTTACCGTAGAAACCCATAGCAACGGATCTATCGCTTTATTTAAATCCGGAAATCCGGGAACAGTGAATGTTGCCAGAATCAATTCTGCCGGACGTGGATTTTTTAACGGTGGTACCCAAACCGGTGGTGCAGACGTTGCTGAAGTATTTGATGTGGAAGGAACCGTGTCCGAATATGAAACCGGTGATATCCTTGTGATCTCAACCCATTCTGACAGAACGGTAGAAAAATCTTCAAAACCTTATTCGAATCTTGTTGCAGGAGTGTATGCCACCAAACCCGGTGTACTTCTCACCGAAGAACATATTGATACTGATCTTTCGGGTAAAGTTCCAATGGGTGTGATTGGCGTCATTCCAACTAAAGTATGCCTTGAAAACGGGAAAATAAAAAGAGGTGATCTCCTGGTAACTTCTTCTAAATCCGGAGTTGCCATGAAAGCCAACCTTAAGAAAGTAAAAATAGGACAAGTCATCGGAAAAGCCCTTCAAGACTATGCTCAAAAAGAGATTGGAAAAATTCAAGTACTTGTCAACATAAAATAAACCGTCATGAAAACAATACACATCATTCCGTTATTATTTTTGAGCACGATTATCTATGCTCAGGAAAATAAACAGGCTGCTCCCATAGAAGATCAGGCACAGGTGGTAAAGCAACTAAAAGAACATGAAACAAAGCTTATGCAGGAAGCTAAAGAAAATGCAGACAAACAAACCACAAACACAGGATTCCCTTCTGATAAAGGACTGGAAGTAAAAAAACAGGAACAAAAATCTAAAGCGGCTAATGAGAATTCCGGAAAGCTACTTCCCAACACAGCAACACTGGAAGAAATAAAAAGAACAATTCCCAACAGACAGGCATCCCGAAGCACGGCTAATTCTAAGAACACAAATACTCATGTTACGGGGTTGCCCAATACTGCAACGCTGGAAGAAATAAAAAAGACAATTCCTAAAAACTGATAACCTTTAAAAGCTAATAACCAATCTAGATTTTTCAAACAAAAGAAGTCCGCTGCACAAGCGGACTTTTGTTATTATAAAACGGATGCTCTGATTAATCCCAATCTGCAGCCACAAACTTCATAGAATTTCCATTTTCATCAGATAGTGTAAGGAAATGGCCCTCTACAGAATATTTTGTCATCGTTTCGATTTTTTTCTGAAAGGCAGTTTCCAAACTCATATCCTGGCAGGCTTTCGCTGTACTTACTCCTTTTGAAATCTTCACTTTTCCCCCTTTTTTAAATTCGGAAGTAAAAGACATCTGATTACAGCCCAGGTATGCACTTCCCTGAATTTTACCATTTTCCATTTTAGACGTGAGATTAATTTCTGCTTTATCAGCAATCAGCTGATTTTTGGTAAAGCCTTCGAATGAGACCAGCATCCATTGCCTTTGCAGATAAGGATTCTGAGCCGACACTGAAGAACAATTTACAACAAGTCCAACAAATAAAACCGCAAAAAGGGATAATAGTATTTTTTTCATGCGGATTATCATCCCATTTTCATACCAATCCGGGACAGAATCTCGTAAAAATTAGTAAATTAGCGACACAAAAATTATTTTATAAAATGAAAAGACTATTTCTACTATTCACTTTCTTGTTGGGCTTTGCCCAGATGAGGGCGGATGAGGGGATGTGGCTGCTTATGCTCATCAAACGACTTAACGGTGTTGATATGCAAAAAGAGGGTCTGCATCTGACGCCTGAAGAAATTTATTCAGTGAACAATTCGAGTATGAAAGATGCTATCGTAAGTTTCGGTGGTTTCTGTACGGGTGAGATTGTTTCTGATAAAGGACTTTTATTCACAAACCACCACTGTGGTTATGGAGCTGTAGCTGCTGCTTCTACTCCTGAAAAAGATTATCTGAAGAACGGTTTCTGGGCAATGAAACAGAAAGACGAGTTCAATGCAAAAGATCTTTATGTAAGATTTTTAGTGAGAATGGATGATGCTACCCAAAGAATCACCTCCAAACTTAACAACAATATGACCGGAGCAGAGAGAAAAGCTGTTATAGATGCTGAAACAAAAGCAATCCAGACAGAAAACTCTGAAAACGGGAAGTATACTGTAGTGGTAAAAGATTTCTTCAACGGAAACGAATTCTACTATTTTGTATACCAGGATTATAAGGATGTAAGATTGGTAGGAGCTCCACCTTCTTCATTAGGAAAATTCGGTGGTGATACTGATAACTGGGAGTGGCCAAGACACACTGCAGACTTTACAGTTTTCAGAGTATATGCAGATGCTGCAGGTAACCCTGCGGAATATTCTCCAAGCAATGTTCCTATGAAACCTAAGCACTTCCTTCCGGTTTCTCTTAAAGGAATTAAGCCTGGTGATTTCTCAATGATCTTAGGGTATCCTGGAAGAACAAACCGTTACCTTACTTCTTACGGAATTGAGCAGATGGTAGGTAAAGATTATCCGGCTTGGGTTGAAGCTTCCAAAACCGCAATGGATGTGATGAAGAAGTATATGGATAAGGATAAAGCTACTCAGCTTAACTATGCTTCTCAATATGCATCTGTAGCTAACTACTGGAAAAACAGACAGGGAACCATTGATGCGGTAGAGAAAAACGGAACAATCACCGATAAGAAAACAATTGAGGACAAATTCAAATCTTGGGCAGTAATGCCGGGAAACACTGAATACGACGGTGTATTAGATGATATCAGCATTTATTATAAGCAAACTTCTGACAGAAATGTTGAAAGAAATTATGCTACTCAATTCTTAAGAAATGCAAAATATATTTCTCTTGCTCAAAAAGTAGGTTCTGTTCTTAAAGCGTATGCAGCTCAGGATATGCAGGGAAGATTGGCTATGAAGGCTAAAACTGAAGCTGCAATCAAAGAAACTTATGAAAACTTCAGCCCGGCTTTAGAAGGAGAAATGCTTGCAGCAATGACAAGTCTTTACCAGGCGAGAGTGAAAAACCCGGAGGTTGCTTCTGCTACCATCTTAGGATTAGATGCTAAAACAGTATCCAACCTTGCTTACTCTTCTATTTTTGCCAACAAAACTTCTGCAACGAACTTCTTATTGAATCCGGATGCATTAAAGCTTGATGCTGATCCACTTTGGAAAGCGGCTAACGGAATTGTTGCTGATCAGAAAATGAGCACTGAGAGATATGTAAAAATAGATGATAATTTTGCAAAAAACAGCCGTTTATTCTTAGCCGGACTTATGAAAGCTATGCCTGAGAAGAAGTTCTACCCGGATGCAAACTCTACCATGAGATTAACTTACGGTACTGTAGATAAGCTTCCTATCAGAAGTGACAGAAACTACTTCGGGGTTACAGATAACTATTATACAGACATGACAGGTCTTGTTGGAAAATACAAGAAAGGTGATGAGGAATTTGATCTTCCACAAAGGGTGATCGATCTTTACAACCTTAAGGATTTCGGACAGTATGCTGATGCTAAAGGATACATGCCTGTAAACTTCCTTTCAGACAATGATATTACAGGAGGTAACTCCGGTTCTCCGGTAATTGACGGTGACGGAAACCTGATCGGTATTGCTTTTGACGGAAACAGCGAAGCTTTAAGCGGTGATATCGTATTCGAACCTGAATGGCAGAAAACAATCAACGTAGACGTTCGTTTCGTTCTTTGGACCATCGACAAATATGCGGGTGCAAGAAGGTTAATAGATGAATTGAAGCTTGTAAGAGATGAAAATACTCCGGCTGATACAAAAACTAAAAACTCAGGTACCACAACAACACCTAAGAAAACAAAGAAAAAATAATCTCATCTGATATATTTTTGAAAACCGTGAATTTACTTTCACGGTTTTTTTATTTTTGAAATATTAAATTTTTTATAATGAACCCTCAACCCATAGAATTCAAAGCCGTCATTAAGCAAAACGGAACTATGAATGCTGCATTTGTAGAATTTCCTTTTTCAACGGAAGAGCTATTCAACAAAAAAGGACAGGTGAAAATCAAAGCCATATTTGACGGTACGGTTGAATACCGTGGAAGCCTGGCTAAAATGAAATCTGACTGCCATATATTGGGATTAACCCAGGAGATCAGAAAGCAGCTTGGGAAAACCTTTGGTGATGAGGTTTTCGTTTCTCTTATGGAAGATAAAGAAGAGAGAGCAGTTGATATTGCAGACGATATTACTACTGTTTTTAATGAAAATCCCGAAGCTAAGATAATGTTCGACAAAATGAGCTACACCCACAAAAAGGAGTATATCCGCTGGATTGAGGAAGCGAAAAAACCGGAAACAAGAGAAAACAGAAAGATTAAAATGATTCAGATGATTCTGGAAGGAAAAAAAGGAATATAAAAAAGCTACCCGAAAAATTCCGGGCAGTCTTTATATCATTTAAATTGCTGTTAAATGTATGTTATGCAAACGGAGGTCTTAGATGACTTACAATATTTGCCGGTAACCCTAAAACATTTGCATATTTTATATTATTGGCGAAAGATACATTGTCTGCAGAAGGAAATACATAATCTCCCGTAAAAACACAATTTTGAAATAATGCATGGGTAAGATGATCAATCGTTCCTCCCTTCCACTCAACATTTTTAAACTGAATATTGCTGGTAGAAAATGAAGCATCTGCATTGTCGGTATTAAAATGATTGATATCTCCCCCATTCATAATAAGTGTTCCCAGATTCGCTCCACTAAATACAACTCTACCATATCCAAAACAATCTGTTAAATATAAATTGACCCGGCGGCTATAAACAGTATGATCTATAGAATTTATATACACACTTGTTGTATGAAGTGCATTGGTAGTCAGCCTGCCTCTGATTTCTATATTCGTATCATATTTCAGTTGTTTAATATTATCCTTAATAATCAATGCTGTTACATAATCAGTTGTAGATTTTGCATTTAGAATTGTATCAGTAATTTTCAGATTCTTAAGATTAATATACTCCCTGTTCAAAACTCCTGAAAAAAAGCCATGAACAACATCTGCATCAGTATTAATAATTGGATTGATAATATTGAGACTTTCCGGTAAAGTGGGTGTAACAAAATACTTAGGCAACATTGGCTCTCCAACATTCCCTCCCGGGCTGGTATATGAGAACATATAAATATCTCTTTTACCAGGCCCTGCATCAAAAGAGTGAGTGTTGAAAACGGGATTATTTATATTTACAACTCCCCCTAAACTAGGAGTATCCAATCTTATTCCCATAAAAATACGGGCATTCCCATTTACCACCGGAGAGTTTAAAGTAATGTCATTTCCCGCAAACTGAAATGCCGCAAGCCCCTTATCTGTTTTTACAATAGTATTATTGGCTGTAAATCTGTCTGTCCAGTGATCATCTATTCCTTCTTCCCAAACGCCCCGGTTGATGGTAACATCCACACTGTTTCTTCCTGTATACCCGTGCCTGCATTGCATTACATTTCCGTCATTAATAACAAGGCCTATCGAATAATAGTTGGCAATACCATAACCTACGCCATCTTTTTTAAACCCTTGGATAAAAGGATTATTGATGATAACATCAGCACAGGTATTTACTTCCAGCGCTACAGCCCCTGCGCTATAATTATTAGTTGTATTGAGAATTCGTGGATTATTAAGAGTAACATTATCTCGGCTTATGAGTAAATATGCATCTGTATTTAAATTCTCCGCTACTTCAATATTTAGATGATCTATAGAAATATGCTCTTCAAGGGTAAATTTCTTAACATTTAGTACACCTGGATTATTGGGATCCTGGTTATAAGAGCAGACTAAAGGTGTACTCAATTTACCATCAATACATCGAATAAACTCTCTCTTTTTATAATTTTTTTCGGTAGAAGTACCATCACGGTCAATTAAAATCTCAGAAGAATCAAAATACAGGTTGACAACTCCCTGATTGGTAAAACCAACATCCAGGCTGCCCCGTATCATTTTATTCGTATCCCAAGTACTTATATCCACAAATTCACCGGTATGGCTTCGAGCAATTGTAATAGATACATCACTATTTTCATTTGTCAGAATAAACTTCCCTTCACATTTCCCACTTGTTTTAATTTCAAAAGGTTTTTTTACAACAACTTTACACTTTCCGGGAATGGTCCAAAATAGATTATTGACATTAACATAATTAAAATAAGACAAAATAAATTGGGTATCATCATACGATCCATTCCCTTTTACTCCAAAGTATCTGACGTCCAAATCATGGGCAAAATTATGTTCCAGTTTAATTCCTCCGGTTTCAACAACACTCCCGGCATCATCTGTACTCAATGTAGTAGACAAATGATAAATAATAGGAGTAGGCGTATCTCTTTTTTCGTAATATCCTAAAAGATAAACTCCTTTATAAACACCGTTTTGAAGGTCTGTTACTTCTGAAGCCGACAGATTTTTCATTTCGGCCATCGTATTCTTTACAATACATGGAAAACTCATAAAAATATTTTTTTGGTTGATAAAATGGTCTTAAGACAAGAATCAATATGGTCATACTTTGTTTTGTCCTGATGCAAATATCATCATCCAGAGCGCCAAAACTTGACGTATTATTTACCCTGATGCAAAAAAAACAAATCTTTTCCGTCAGGATTTCAGGAAGTCTTCGACTATAGTTTTAATTACAAGTTATAACTATAAAAAATTAACATTATGAAAAAGATTTTTTTTAAAACCACAGTATTTGCAGCAGCTGTTACAACTGCATTAACTCTTTTTTCATGCAGCGATTCAGACAACAACATGATGGATAATTCTTATCAGAGGATGATCACGTTTGAAAATGTCGTTGCTCCTAAAGATTTTGTGCAAAGCGGTAGCTTTCAGGGAGTGGGAAATCCTCCGGTAATCATGCCAGGACAGTCTGTATCCATAAAATTCAGTGCGGGAAAAACACAGGCTCTGATGTTTGCCACCATGTACGGGCTTTCTAAAGACTGGTTCTTTGCTTCCCAGCAGCCAGGCATCAAACTGTTTGATTCCAATGGAAATGCAATCACAGGAGATGTATCTTCAGGCGTATTATTATGGGATAACGGAACCAAAGATAATATGACAGGACAAGCTGAAAGCAAGCCTATCATGCAGGTTCCCAATGTGAATGCCTCACAGCTGATGAAACTCAATCTGGCTTACAATGATGTAGCGTCGGAATTTACTTTAACCATCACCAATACATCCGGCGGAACAGCCAATGAAACTCCGTTCTCGCCAGGCGTATGGGCGGTTTCCAATTACAATGGTTCCCAACTGCTGAACAGCGCTCCATTCTTCACGCCTAATGCCCTATCCAATCCGGAGATCACAGATATTGCCCAAGGAGGAGATATTACGAAGATGAAAATGAAACTTATAGCCAATACAGGAATTATGACAGGACTTTCTCCTGCGTTAGTGGTCGTTTATCGTGGAGATAAAAATCCGGTATACGAGCTTGGAAAAGCAGATACAGGAATGGGGTTAAAAGAAATTGCCCAATCTGGAAATGTGGCGAAGCTTCAGAACAGCCTGAAATCTTTACCTAATGTAAAAGGTGTATATGTAGCAGGCAGCGCACCAGTGACACCGGGAAATAAGATTATGGCAAATTTCAAAGCCGAGCCGGGGGATAAAATTGCCTATGCAACGATGTTTGGTTTTTCTAATGACTGGTTTTATGCTAATGATCAAAGTATCGATGCTAATGTAAAAGGAGATCTTACCTCAAAAACGTCCTTGTTTGATTCCGGTACAGGGGTAGACCAGTATCCGGGAGCAGGGAACCGTCAGGCCTTATTTGGTGGAACCCCGCAAAGTGAAAATATGCCTATTTCGAAGGTAGGAAACCAATACCCTGTTCCGGCTGTGCAGAATGTCATAAAAGTAACGGTAAATTAAAGTTTGCAGAAATCAATATAGTCAGTTTTTTTACTGATGGGCTGATTTTATTAAAAAGTTCCGGGCAGCTTTGCTGCCCGGAACTTTTAAAATCGTTACGAAACCGGGATACCGAGGTAATTCAGATATGAATCCAGTATTTTTTTATCAAATACCGGTTCCTTGATCCCCGAACCCTCCAGAAACCTGATGACATTGGAACAGTCCCAGATATACGTATTCTGATAAAGCTCTACGGTAGATAAACCTTCATGCATATTATCTTTGAAAAGACTTGTAAGTGGGTACAGACGGTTTTTACTGTCATCTTCCCATTGCTTCCTCCATTCTTTATACGGAAGTCCTTCCAGGGTAAATGGATAATATTTTTTCATAAGACCAAAAAAGTCTTCCAGCGTAAGATTCGTTTCCGGACTGGCAATCAGATTGAATTTCTTCCCTAATGCATCTTTATTTTTAGTGATATGAGCCATGGCTTTAGTCATATAATCTACTGTGATAAGGCCTTCCCTCAGTTCTGTAAGTGCCGGATATGACTTAAATTCCACACAATTTTTCACCAATCCTGACCACCATTGATATGGAGCGCTGGCCCCTGTTTCACTGTGGCACATAGCATATCCAAGGCGATAGGTGATCAATGGCAACCCTTCTTTTGCGGCAAGATCAGCAACAGCTTCCATCACCCATTTACTTCTTACATAGCCTATATCTTTACTTACAGACATCAGATTTTGCTCTATATCATCAGATTCCAGCATCACAGTCTTCCCTGTGAAAATATGCCCCCAGCTGTATACCGATATTGTTGAAAGCAATGCCAGACCTTTGGTTCTTTCTGCCCCGGCCAGCTTTATAATCTCTCTTAATCCCTCTACATTGGGTGCTTTCATGTAGGAATAGGGTTCAATAAAATTAACGGAGCTCCCCGAATGATAGATCAGATCAACCTTCTGTGCCAGCATTTTGAATGTATCTTCTGACAGACCTAATGATGATAATGCCAGATCACCGATTACAGGGATAATTCTTTTTTTCTGTTCTTCATTCTGAGCAATATGATATTGTTTATAGCAGCGGTCAATTTTTTCCATGGCCTGAAATTCATCCTGAGCTCTTACCAGACAATAAATATCGGCATTTGTAGTATCCAGAAGTTCCTGAAGAAGATGAATTCCTACAAATCCGGTCACTCCGGTAAGGAAGATGGCAGACGGATTTTCCATCTGTACAGGATCAAAACCGCCGGCAAATACGGTTCCCGGTGCCAGATAAACATCTTTCTGCAGCTCCACATAAGGCTCCACATCTTCTATAGGAGCTGCTTCTCTTTCCTCCTTAGATCTATGGATCAAAATTTCTGAAAGCTGTCGTAATTCCGGGTACTGATAAATATCTCTTAAGTAGACTTTGATTCCTAATCTTTTCTGTAATGCTACTGCTACAACAGCTACCAACAGGGAATTCCCTCCAATATCAAAGAAATTATCCGTAATGTTGATCACAGGCCGTTCCAGCTCGGAAGACCAGATATCTGCAATGATTCTTTCTGTTTCATTGGTTGGCGGCTCGAAGGAAATCAGCTCTTTAGCCTCTTTATCTGCAAGCTCTTTTAGGGAGTTGACATCAGTTTTTCCATTGGCCGTAAGGGGTATTTTATCTATAAAAATAATCTGTGCAGGGATCATATAGCCCGGCAACTCTTCTTTCAGCAGATTTCTTACTAATGTTATATCTTCTTCTGCATTGGGTTTTGACACGATAAAGGCCACAAGATATTTATTGTTTGACAGGGTATCTTTTGTGATTACAATTGCTTCCTGTATATTTTCCTGCCGGCTTAAGGTACGTTCTACTTCTCCCAACTCCACTCTGAATCCTCTGATTTTCACCTGACTATCTATTCTTCCTAAAAATTCAATATCACCATCCGGGAGCCATTTGGCAAGATCGCCGGTACGGTATATTTTTTCATTTTCCCTGAAAGGATTGCTGATAAATTTTGCAGCTGTAAGTTCTTCGTTGTTAAGATATCCCTTAGCCAGAATATCTCCTCCAATAAACAATTCACCTACGGCACCTACCGGAAGCAACTCCATATTCTCATTCAGAATATAAGCTTTTGCATTGGCTATCGGTTTCCCTATTGAAGAAACATATTTCCCATTGATATCTTTCACTTTTCTGAACGTGGCATATACTGTACATTCTGTAGGACCGTAATAGTCGATGAGTTCAAAACCCAGTTCTGTAGTGAGTACCGGCTTCAGCTTTTCTCCGCCGGTGAAAAGATATTGAAGGGCCAGATTCTTGTAGCTTCTGGTGTGTTCTATAAAAGCAGGGGTAAGAACTGTTGGTACAAAACCGTGAGTAATATGATTTTTACTGAAATACTCTACCAAAGCAGAAACATCTGTTCTTTCCTCGTCTTCTGCAATAAAAAGTGTGGCCGCAGAACTAAGTGCAGACCAGGTTTCCCATACGGAAATATCAAAGGCAAGCCCGGCTACAAGGCTTAATTTCGAGGTGTGATCAACATGAAAATAATGATTATGCCATGTGACCAGATGCTGAATAGCACGGTGGGTAACCATTACTCCTTTCGGCTTTCCTGTAGATCCGGAGGTATAGATCGTGTACGCTAAAGAATCCTGATGAATTTTGATATCCAGTGGCTGAGAAGAAAAATGATCCGTATTTTCCAGATGGCTAAGATCTATTACTTTTATGTTTTCTTTCTCCGAAAAATAAGTTCCAAAAGTATTATTTGTAATGATCACTTTAGCAGAAGTATCTGAAAGAATGTATTCTACCCGTTTTGCAGGATAAGCAGGATCTACAGGAACATAAGCTGCTCCGGTTTTAACAATACCAAGCACAGCAACAGCCCACTCTACTGAGCGGCTAAGCCATACAGGAACATACATGCCTTCTTTAATGCCTTCTGCTGTCAGTGCATTGGCAATCTGATTGCTTCTTTGATCCAATTCCCTGTAGCTTAACTTCTGGTCCTGATATACAACCGCAATATGATCAGGATGAAGTGCGGCCTGTTTCCGGAAAAGGCTCACAAGAGTTTCTCCTTGCTGATAATCCCAGCCGGTTTTATTAAAATCATGTAACAGCTTCTCTCTGTCTTCCGAAGACAATAATACTGTTGCTCCTATTGAATGTGCCTCTGATGTTGAAATTTTATCTGTCATCGTAAAATAATTTGGTTAAAAGTTTTTGGTAATCAATGTTTTATTCGCTTACCTAACCGTTTTCAATCTTTTTTAGCAATACAATCTTATCCCTGTCCGTCTTCAAAAAAGAAAACAGATATGAATGTAAAAGCCGCACAGTTTATAAATAAATGTGTGCTCACGATGGTTGAAACGGTCAGAAATAATGAAAGTCGAAATGATCTGCTTCAGGACAGAACTGTAAACAAAGCAGGAGCTTTATTTATCACGTGCAGTAATATAAGGATGGACTTTATCTTTATATTCTTCAGCTTCTCATCTGAATTCAAGAAGTGTTCAATGGTTTTGTTTTCATAGGTGATATTTTTAATAATTTGGTATTTTAAACTTAACATAATATTATGAAGTACGTGTTACATAATTACTACATCATCCCACATGACGATCATTAATATTCTAAAAACACACTGATAAAGAGCAATATACAGTTAAAATGCAAATCCATTACCCTTTCAACTATTACTTTATTTGGAAAATATATATTAAACCGGGAAACATGGTTTACAGCCGATAATTGCTTCAGAAAAAGTTGCCTAGTTATCACAAAAGTGTCATTTCTGTGACAAAAAAGCAGTGTATTCAGGCACCTGCAGACTTTGCAATGAAAGCCTTGATGATCTGCTATCCAACTACAGAAATAATTATATGAAGTATTACAACAACATTGAAAATATTATTACTGATGCAAGACAATCGGTTCAATTTTATATTGAGCATAATAATGAACTGAATTTTTTTTATCATAATGACTATTTCCCGGAATAGGCACTGTTCAGGCATTCCAGAATTCACGGTCCAAGCTTCTGTACTGTATAGCTTCAGAAATATGATGGGAAAGTATTTTTTCTGATGATTCAAGATCTGCAATCGTCCGGGCTACTTTCAGAATTCTGTCATAGGCTCTTGCCGAAAGATTAAGTTTTTCCATCGCCATTTTGATGAGGTTGAAGGATGTTTCATCCAGATCACAATAGGCTTCGATCTCTTTCGGACCAATCTGGGCATTGCAGCTGATAGTGAGATCTTTATACCGTTCATTCTGAATATCTCTTGCTCTTAGAACTCTTTCTCTGATCTCTTGACTTTTTTCTCCTTTCCTTTTTTCAGAAAGCTGTTCAAATTCTACTTTCTGTACTTCAATATGAATGTCTATCCTGTCCAAAAGCGGTCCGGAAAGTTTATTCATATACCTCTGCATTTCATATACAGAAGAAGTGTTGTTGGGATCATCAGGAAAAAAACCGCTTGGGCTGGGATTCATTGAAGCAACCAGCATGAAGCTTGCAGGGTAATTGACAGTGAATCTTGCTCTTGAAATAGTCACTTCCCTATCTTCCAGGGGTTGCCTCATGACTTCCAGCACGGTCCGTTTAAACTCCGGCATTTCATCCAGAAATAACACACCGTTGTGCGCAAGAGAAATTTCTCCTGGTTGGGGATAGCTCCCCCCACCTACTAAAGCAACGTCTGAAATGGTATGATGTGGTGAACGGAAAGGACGTACTGTCATTAATGAAGTTTCTGTTCCTATTCTCCCCGCTACAGAATGAATTTTTGTGGTTTCCAGGGCTTCTTTTAACGTAAGCGGAGGCAAAATGCCGGGTACTCGTTTAGCCAGCATGGTTTTTCCACTTCCAGGAGGGCCAATCAGAATGATATTATGTCCTCCGGCAGCAGCAACCTCCATGGCTCTTTTAGCCGTTTCCTGGCCTTTAACTTCTGAAAAATCAAAAGGAAAATCATTGATCTTCTCATGGAATTCTTTTCTGGTATCCAAAACCACTTTTTCGATAGGTTTTCCTTCATTAAAAAAATCAATTACTTCTTTGATATTTTCTACGCCGTACACTTCCAGGTTATTAACAATGGCGGCTTCCCTGGCGTTCTGAATGGGAAGGATAATTCCTTTAAAACCTTCTTCCCTGGCCTGAATTGCAATGGGGAGCACTCCTTTTATCGGTTGTAGGCTCCCATCCAGCGAAAGCTCTCCCATGATAATATAGTTCTGAATTTCTTCAGCTACAATCTGATCTGATGCGGCCAGAACCCCTACAGCAATACTGAGGTCATAGGCAGAACCTTCTTTTCTGAGATCGGCCGGCGCCATATTAATTGTGATTTTCTTGCCGGGGATTTTATACCCTACATTTTTCAGGGCAGCAGAAATCCTGTAACTGCTTTCCTTAATGGCATTATCCGGAAGACCCACCAAATGGTAGCCCACTCCGGTATCTACGTTTACTTCAATGGTTATTGTCTGTGCTGCAACTCCGTGAATGGCGCTGCCATAAATTTTAATCAGCATAGGTGTGTTTTTCAGGTAAAAATAATCAATATACTATTTTGAAAATCTGAAGCTTACACGGAATATTTTCTATGGAAGAGGAGATTAAGAAAAAGAATTTAAGAAAAATGAGTTGTGATCTATACTCTGGATTTATAGCTACAAGCGAGATGCTTGCCTGGCAGTGGTAAAAAGAATCTGTTCAATTTCATCATTATATATTCTGATAAATATCGTGAAAAACCTGAAAGGAATTTTTATTTATTGTGCTTTTTATCATCAGTGTATAATCAGGCTGTAAAACAGAAGAAATCTAATGGTATTTCACATAAAAAAACCGGTACAAAATCAATTTGTACCGACCTAACCATTATTAAAAACTAACGAAGAAATTAAACGGTCTGAATCCGGAATAAAGAAATAAAATTTAAATCAAGAAGTCAGATGCCGAAAAGAAGGAGTTCCTCATAGGGGACCGATTAAGGCCAACATTTAACAAGGATGATTTACTCTACACAAAGTATTAAAAAATAGTGTTCTGACCTTCTTCTACAGTACAAGAAACATTCTTCTCCCGGCACCGTACTTCTTTCCCACAATCAAAATTTTAATATATTTCCGAATTCAATTATTTAATTAATTATTTTTTTATAAATCTGTTTTTATACTCAGTTCCGTCATCACTTTTAGAGATGATAATATAATTTCCGGGCACCAGGTTACTTACATCAATCCCCTGATTGTATTTGTGATTATTCTTTTTGAGAATAAGTTTTCCGGTCATATCTATGATGGTAACTTCTTTATAATTTTTGTCTGATTCTTTCCCGATATAAAGGAACTGGGCGGTAGGGTTTGGATATACTTTCAGGTTGTTATCCTTTGTTTTTACTTCTCCCGTACTCAGATTACTGCAGAATTCCCAGTTTCCGAAATTAAGCTGCACAAACGTAAGCGGATCAAGCATATAGCATTGCTCAGGGCAATATTCCGTACAGGCATAAAAACCATATTTTCCGGTCTGGGTAGCAATATAAGTATCTCCGTTTGCTCCCGGAATAATACATGGATCATTAGCTGCCGGAGGATTGCTTCCCGGAACACACCTGAACCAGATATGCTTCCCATACACAGCAGGAAATACATCATCAAACTGAACCGAAGCTCCATTACATACATTTACCACTCCCATATCTACTTCTTCATAAGTTCCGGGAGTGTAGGTAGACATCATGGCAGGTAAACCATAAGCATAACCATCTGCAAATACAGCAGGGCTTTCTGCTACACAATCTCCCTGGGTAACGGCTACTTTAAAATAATACAACTGATCCCCGCCGTTAATGGTCAGCTGTTGTGAGGTAGCTCCCGGAATAGCGACCCATGGATTGTTGTTGGGTGTCTGCCACGTCCATTCCTGCTTATACCATTGGTAAGTTCCGTAAGTCTGTGTTGAAAGTACTTCATCTTCACTCTCACAGAACAGGATGCTCCCCGGGATCTTCAAACCAAGTCTGGGGCTGGTAATGGTAGGATTACACTGTGCCTTTATATTCAGAAAGCTGAATAATACAAAGGCTAAAAAAATTAGTTTTGTTTTCATATATAGACATTTAAGTTGATTTTCATAAACATCCTCTACATTCAGTCAAGCAGCAATCTGACTCCGAACTTCACATTAAAATGGAGTGGCTTTTCTTTATAAATGGTATTAGGGGCATTGTCTCCCTTAAAATGATATCCTATTCCCGGCTCTGCATAAATCCCGAATTTATCAATGACTTTCAGCTGAAGTCCGACTGCGGTATTGACAGAAAACTGCAGGGGCTTATGATCAAGCTTTTCCTTTATTGTTTCTTTTACCTCATCATTGACGATGTAGTTCGTGGTAATCCTTCCTGATACAGGTTTCTCCAGCAATGCTCCTCCGGTAACATAGCCTGTGAACCTTCCCTTCCGGATCACATTATAATTGACCTGAACCGGAATTCCTATATAATGAACAATCTGGTCTCCTTTGATGTAATTGCTTCCACTTCCTGAATGGAGCTCAGAGGCCAGCTTAGTGTAATTTACCCCGGTGCCTATTCCCCATCTTTTTCCCAGGTTATAATAAAGTGACAACCCGAATGTGACCGGAACCTTATGCCTGATCCGTGCTTCTACCGGTTTGCTCTGGTTGGCCAGCAATATTTCCGTCAGAGGATCATCTTCGTATTCAGAGGCAGTCCATACTTCTTCAATATTCATCGGCTGCCCATTGATAGAGGCATATCCTGGAAACTGCTGCTCTGCAGAGTTGGATGATGCATTGCCTGTAAGCATACTGAGCATCCATGATCTTTTCTGATGAGGTTTTACCGTTTTATTCTTCGTATTCTCAACGTATAATTCTTCTACCTGTTCTTTTATTACTATTTCTTCAGCAGGTTTTTCCCGAGCAGTATTCCTTTCTATTTCTCCTGATGCTATTTTTTGAGATTCAGAATTTTCAGGGATAAATATTCCTGATCTATTCTCTGTTTTTCCGGTTTCCGGTCTGTTTTCATTGCCCTTTACTCCATTATTCCCTACGCTTCCGGAACTGATCTGCTTTGAAGTCTTCTCTGAAATATTTGAATTCAATATATTTTGATCTAAAAAATGATCAGAACTTATATTGATATTTTCTTCAACATCTGACCCGGCAGGAAGTTCCAGTCCTTTCTGAACAGAATTTCTTTCTTTTTCATTTTTTACATCGGTATGTGTTTGAGCAAGCACTTTATGATCTTTGTCTCCGGGCAGAATTTTCATCATTACAATGAGCAGTACGATAGCGGCCGCAATCCCTGCCATACGATACAGCAACGTTCTCTGTATGGAATCTGCACCTCCCGCCTTCTGTTTCCCTCCTTCTTCATGCTGTGATTCAGAAATCCATCCGACCAAAGCCTGTTTTTCTTCTTCGTCAGAGAACAATTCATCTCTGATGTCATCCCACAATCCGTCAGGAACATCTTCTTCATGGTCTTCCATTCTGCTGCGCAGGCTATTTAACCACTCATTATTCATATTGTGCTTTTTTTGACGTTTTAAACTCTTTTATTTTCTGAACAAGCATTGCTTTCGCCCGGTGAAACTGAGATGCAGAAGAGTTCTCTGCAATTCCCAAAAGCCCGGCAATTTCTTTATGGCTCTTTTTCTCAAATACATACAGATTAAAAACAGTTCTGTAGCCTTCCGGAAGCAATCTGATCATGCTCATAATATCATCCCGTGGAATTTCCTCAAAATCCGGTTCCTCTTCTTCAGGAATATCAGACAGTTCCTCTACTTCTACCGTTGATTTAAAATCACTGTTCTGTCTGATATATTTCAAAGATTCATTCACCACGATACGGGTTATCCAGGCTCTTAAAGATCCATTTCCCCTGTATTCAAAAGTCTCTATCGAACGGAACATTTTAATGAAGCTGTTCTGAAGGACATCATGAGCATCTTCTTTTTCCGTGATATAGCGGGAGCAGATATAAGCCAGATTTCCGGAATAAGCTCCGAAAAGCTCTTTCCAGGCAGCTTCTTCCTTCTTCAGAAGACGCTCTGCTAAAATCTGTTCTTTATTTTCACTCATATACTGCTACGTAGCTGTTTCAACAGGTATTAAAACAATGGGACAAAAATAGATTGCATCTTTTAAAACACAATCCATTTATGACAAGATCTATTAATTTTTTATACAGAAGGGGAAATTATAATCAATCACCTCATAAGGGGTAAGTGCTGTTCCGTCTACTGTAATTTTTTCTGCCTTCAGAGCAAACCTCAGTGAACGGTCCATTCCTACATAAAATCCTTTCTCTTTCGCTGCCAGTGTTACAATGGTTTTCTTAATGGCTCCATCTACGGGAATCTGCAATTCCAGGGTTTTAGGAGCGAGCGTCAATTCTACAACATTACTCGCTGTGTTTACTGAAGCTGTATATTTAAGGTCATATTTCACTTTTCCTATTGCTTTTAAGGCTGTCTCCGTTTTTACCGGATCTTTTACGACTGTTTTTACAATTTCACTGACGGGAAATTCGGCAAACATGATGGTGTCTTTTTTTACTTTAAAGTCTCTGACACTTTCTTTTCTTGTACTTCCCTGTATGGTAATCAATTTTCCTTTATAGTTTCCTGGCAGCTCTTCCAGCTTTACCGGAGGTATGTCCGGCCCATCATTATTACAGGAGGATAAAGCGAATCCTATACATCCTATTAAAACTGCTATTAAAAATCGGGGTACTGTAAATTTTTTCATTGCATTATTTTTTCATTGAACATTAATTATTTCGAGTACTCAATTATATAAATCTCTTTTTTCCGGAATCTTGCATACTTTTTTTTAAAAAACAATAAAATTTTCATAAACAACTGATTATCTGTGAATAAAAATCACATTATTTTGCTAAACACTTTCTTATCTGATGACATCTACCGGATTACAGGTAGAAAAAAAACGTGAATTTCCGGTATTGTCCCACCCGTCACCAGCCCGCTACATTTGTAAACAGTAAAATGCGAAATAGTAATGATTATGAAAATTCAAAACACAAGAAAAATTATTTCAGGTCTCCTCATGGCAGGTATTCTGGGAACTGTTTTCACAGCATGCAGTAAGGATGATGATCCTGTAGATGCCAAAGCCAATGTAAAG
The DNA here is from genome assembly GCF_052044975.1 of Chryseobacterium sp. 22458. Taxonomy (NCBI): domain Bacteria; kingdom Pseudomonadati; phylum Bacteroidota; class Flavobacteriia; order Flavobacteriales; family Weeksellaceae; genus Chryseobacterium; species Chryseobacterium sp. 22458. The sequence goes on from NZ_JBQEOA010000003.1 coordinate 480,370, forward strand.
TTTACAATTACCGTAAACGGAGCAGACTCTAATGATCAGGTTGACTTCATTGTACAGGCAGGAAATCATGATGCCAGCCAGTATGGCAATCCGGTATGGAGGATGAATGGAACTGAACAGGGCAATGAAAACACTGTAGAATTAGAGGTTAGTAATTTTACAGGCAATACAAAGACTTATGTATTCGAGACTGTAAAACCGTTTAATTTTTCCAGTCTGCATATTATCGCTTCTAATTTTGACGGAGCTCCTCTTTCTGTAAGCTACAAAGCAGAAGTGGGTGGTAATGTGGAGACCAATGAGAACAAATCAATAGTAGCAGGACAGAGCTTTATTAAAGATTACTCATACAAGGCCAAATAGTTTTAAATATCAAATATTTTTTGAACGATGGAGAATAAATAGCCATGCCGGCTATTTATTTTTGGTAAAAACACAAGTACCTAAACAAAAAGGAAGTCATATATAACTTCCTTTTTGTATTTATTTACCATTTACATTTTATTGTACTCCCCCGCCAAGCGCTCTGTACAGGTCTACCTCAGCATTTAATCTTTCAAGGGTTACATTGACTGTCTCCAGATCATTCTGCAGCTTATTGTTCTGAGCCGTGATCACTTCCAGATAGGTAGCCATACCACTTTTATAAAGTTTAAGAGCATCGTTGATTCCTTTGTCTAAAATAGCCGTTCTCTGCTCCAAAAGATCTAATCTTTCTGTAGAACCTTTAGATTTTGCCATGGCATCGGAAACTTCTCCTACAGCAGTCATTACCGCCTGTTTAAAATTAACAGCCGCTTTTTCCTGTTCGATCAATGCTGTTTCATAAGCTGTTTTGAGCTGTTTTTTCTGAAAGATCGGAGCTGCAAGATTGGCAGCAATCGCTTTGGTAATAGATCCGGGTATATCAAACCAGGAGCTGAATTTATTGGAATTCACTCCAATCTGCGGGCTCAGGCTGATACTTGGATACATTGCCGCTTTTGCCAATCCTGTTTTTGAATTCAGACTGATCACGTTGAATTCAGCCATTTTCAGGTCCGGTCTTCTGCTCAGCAGCTGTGCCGGAAGGCCTTCCGAAAGCTTGTTTTCAGGGATCATTGTTTTCAGATTCCCTTCTCTTTCAATTCTAGCAGGATATTCTCCACAAAGGATGCTCAAAGCATTTTCCTGAACAGCAATATTCTGTTTTGCCAGCGGAATCAGCAGTTCAGCGGTTTTCTTTTGTGCTTCAGACTGCTGAACGGCCAGTGAATTGATCTGACCTGCGGTAAACTGGAGGTTCATCATTTTAAGAGTGCTGTTGCTCAATTCTATATTCTGCTCTGCGATTTTCAGCTGTTCATCCAGGCTTATCAGATTGTAATATGCCTGTGCTACCTGAACAACGATTCTGCTTTTTACAGCATTTAAGTTTTCTTTTTGAGCAAAATATTCGGCAGCGGCAGATTCTTTCTGCATTTTAGCTTTTCCCCAGATATCCACTTCCCATGAAAGTCTGAGTGCAGCACTGAAATCATCCATATATTTCGTCCCTACAAACTGCTCATTCAGGGAGCCATTCAGGGTATTGGTTGAAGCCCAGCTTCTGTTGGCGCCTGCAGTAAGATCCAGAGTGGGCATCAGAGACAGCTTAGCCTGTTTATAGATCAGATCCAGCTGTTCTATATTTTTCAGGGCTACATTCACTTCATTATTTCTGGTCAGTGCCTTGTCTATCAAAACAATCAGTTTAGGATCTTTGAAAAAGGTTTTCCATGGAAGCACGACGGTATCTCCCGTTACCTGTACAGATTCTTTATATGTTTCAGGAACCTGCAGATCTGTTCTTGTATAGGATTTCCCTACGGCGCAGGATATCAGTACTGATGCCATTGCGCCTGAAATAAGGAAATTCTTTATATTAAATATTCTCATTGGTCAATTGATTTTGTATTACAGGATACTTCTTTTTGGATGAAACTTTCTCATCCAGATACTGGAAGAACATATAGAGTACCGGAATGACAAACACTCCTAAAACCACTCCGCTCAGCATTCCTATCGCAGCGCTTACACTGATCGATTTATTTCCTGAAGCCATCCCTCCTGTGGAGATCATCAACGGAATCATCCCTACAATAAATGCCAGTGATGTCATGATGATCGGACGCAGTCTTGCTTTAGCTCCTTCCAATGCAGAATCCAGAATGGAAAGTCCGGCTTTTCGTCGCTGAATGGCAAATTCCACAATAAGAATCGCATTTTTGGCCAGCAACCCGATCAGCATGATCAATCCAACCTGCACATAAATATTGTTATCCAGCCCTATTGTTTTTATTCCGAGGAATGCGCCTATAATCCCTGTCGGAATAGAAAGCATTACTGCTAATGGGAGAATATAACTTTCATATTGTGCAGCAAGAAGCAGATATACAAACAGTAAACAAAGTCCAAGGATCACAACCGTCTGATTTCCTGCTGATTTTTCTTCTAAACTTAATCCTGTCCATTCGTAACTATAGTCAGACGGCAGATTGTTTAAGGTCTTCTCTATTTTATCCATCAATGCTCCATTACTGATGCCAGGTTTTGGCGACACGTTAATATTGAGTGAATTATAGAGGTTATAACGCTGAACCGATTCCGGGCCATAGACTTTTTTCAAAGTAATCAAAGTATTCACCGGCACCATATCTCCTTTTTCATTCTTTACAAAAATATCATTGAATGCCTGTTCATCCATTCTGAAAACACCATCAGCTTTAATATTAACCCTGTAAAATTTTCCGAACCTTGAAAAGTTCTGAGACTGGTCTCCTGAGAAATACGTCTGTACAGATCCTAACAGATTGGAAATACTTACTCCCAGCTGCTTCGCTTTGTCTTCATTCACTTCCAGCTCAAGCTGAGGATAATCTGCCCTGAACATGGTATAGGCAAATGCCACTTCCGGAATCTGCATCAGCTGTCCGATTACCTCATCTGCTTTTGCTTTAAGAACCTGGGGATCTCTTCCCATACGGTCCTGAAGTACGATTTCCGCATCATTGGTCATCCCGTATCCCTCTACCGGAGGCATTCTGAAAGTCATGACACTTCCTTCTTTAATAGCGGCCAGTTTTCCGTTGGCCATATCTACAATTTCCTGAATATCCTGAACTTCACCTCTTTCTTTTTTAGGCTTTAATTTAACAAATCCCATTGCATAAGCCGGTCCGGCACTGTTACTTAACAGGTTGTATCCTGTAATGGAAGTATTCTCCTGAACGGCATCCACACTTTTTAAAATAGCATTGATCTTATTGGAAACCTCTGTGGTTTTTGTTAATCCGGTTCCTGGAGGCATGCTTAAAGTATACATAAAGAAGCCATCATCTTCCATTGGAACGAAACTTTTAGTTGTACTTGACATTAACCACCCAGCCAGGCCGATAATTCCCACAACCAGTCCTGCAGCAATCCACTTACGGCCTATCAGGAATTTTACCCCTTTTGCATATCGGTTGGTCATATTACTGAACCCGGCATTAAATGCTACAGCGAATCTTTGTCCGAAACCTTTTGGCCTCCCACCTTCTTCCGCATGATGATTTTTAAGGAAAACCGCACACAAAGCAGGAGTCAATGTCAATGCATTCACTGCGGAAATAATAATTGCAATCGCTAAGGTATAAGCGAATTGTTTATAGAATAATCCTGCAGATCCTGACATAAATCCGATCGGGATAAATACCGCAGACATTACCAATGTAATTGAAATAACGGCTCCGGTGATCTCACTCATCGCTTTATGGGTGGCCTCTCTTCCTGAGAGATCCGTTCCTTCCATATTACTGTGCACTGCTTCCACCACAACAATAGCGTCATCAACCACAATACCAATGGCCAGTACAAGGGCAAAAAGCGTCAGTACATTGATGGTAAACCCTAATACCAAAAGGAAAAAGAATGTACCGATAATAGCTACCGGAACTGCAATCGCCGGAATGATTGTAGACCTGAAATCCTGTAAGAAAACGAATACTACGATAAACACGAGAATAAACGCTTCTATCAGGGTTGATTTTACCTGTCCTGTTGCCTCATCCAGTCTTTCTTTGGTGCTCATTACCTTAGTATATTTGATGCCTGGCGGGAACGATTTTGACAATTGATCAAGCGCTTTATTTACGCCTATTTCAATCTGGTTTGCATTAGATCCTGTGGTTTGCATAATGGCAACGGTAACTGCATTTTTCCCATTGGAAAGGTTATCTCCGGTATTCGAGATCGCTCCGAATTCCACACGGGCTACATCTTTGAGCCTGATCACCTGGTTGCCGGTATTTTTTACTACAATATCTTCATATTGCTCCGGTTTATTTTTCTTTCCTTTATACCGGATTACATATTCCAGGGCAGCATTGGATTCTTCGCCCAGTTTACCCGGGGCAGATTCTAAACTATGATCGGCAATAGCCCTGGACACATCCGCAGGCTCAAGCCCATATGAAGACATCTTCTGAGGATTCAGCCATATTCTCATAGAGTAATCTTTGATCCCGAATACCATGGCCTGTCCTACTCCTTTTACTCTTTTAACCTGCGGAATAAGGTTGATATTCGCATAGTTCTGAAGGAAAGTTTCATCATACTGCTTATTGTCTTCCGTATAAATATTGAAGATCAATACCATACTGTTCTGCTGCTTGGATGTTGTAAGCCCCATCCTTACCACTTCCTGCGGAAGTATCGGAGTGGCCTGCTGCACCCTGTTCTGGACATTTACGGCAGCCTGGTCAGCATTTACTCCCTGCTTGAAGATGATCGAAATGGAGAATGTACCGTCATTACTTGCGGTAGACTTCATATATTCCATATCCTCCACCCCGTTGATCTGTTCTTCCAACGGAGTTACTACGGAACGGATCACCGTTTCACTGTTTCCTCCCGGATAAGATCCTGAAACGGTAATGGTAGGCGGAGAAATGTCCGGGAACCTGGTCACAGCCAGCTCGTTTAATCCTATAATCCCTAAAATAACAATGATAAGGGATATTACCGTCGCCAGTACCGGACGGTCTATTATCTTTTTTAACATTTTTCGAATTTTCTAAAAAATGGTTATACTACTGTTTTGAAGGAATCACTTTGGCCAGCACCTGTGCCCCGTCTGTAAGGGCATCAATCCTGTTGATGGCAATCTTGTCGCCTGCATTCACACCTTCTTTGATGAAGTAATCCTGGGATGTGCTTCCTGATACCTGAATCTGGGTCATTTTCACCTTGTCCTTTCCATTCAGTTTATAGACAAAAAATCTATCCTGGATGTCTTTTACCGATGTTTTCGGAAGTTTAACAACACCATTCAGCGCATTATGGATCATTACTCTGGCTGTTCCTCCTGCTCTCAATAATTTATCGGGATTCTGAAAAACTGCTTTCATCTGAATACTTCCTGTATTTCTGTCGAAATTCCCACTGGCATTCTCAAGTTTTCCTTTAAAAGAATAGGTTGAACCATCGGCCAGGATCAATTCTACATTTTCCGCATTATTTCCTGAAGCAGCTCTGCTATGGGCGATAAAGTCGGCCTCATTCATTGAGAAATACACATTTACGGTATTGATGCTTGAAAGAGTAGTCAATGGTGACGGATCGGAAGGACTGATCAGGTTTCCTACCCTGTTCGGGATTCTGCCTATGTAACCGCTAACCGGAGCTTTGATATAGGTAAAGCCAGCGTTGATCTTTGAAGATCCTAAAGATGACTGAGCCTGTGCAACCTGTGCTGCTGCGGCTTTATAGCTTGCCTGTGCGGTTTTCAGCTGCATCTCTGAGACTACTTTTCCCTCTACAAGAGGTTTTACTTTCTCAACTTCCAGTCTTGCTGTTTCCTGGGCTGCCAATGCGGCTTTCAGAGCAGCAGCGTTGGTATTAACCTGCTCATTATATACAGAAGGATTAATCCTGAATAAGGTCTGCCCTTTACTCACATACTGTCCTTCTTTGATATATACGGCTTCCAGGTAGCCTGTCACCTGAGCTTTAATCTCTACGTTATCCTGTCCTTCTATACTTCCCGGGTACCCTGTAGAAACATCTGCATCTCCGGATTTCACCTGGATGAAGTCTGTAGGCAATGCCTGCTGCATTTGCTGGGCATTTTCCTGACTGTTCCCAGAGCCGCAGGAATAAAGTATGGCTGCAGCTGTAAGTGAAAGTACCAGATATCCTTTTCTGTAATTCATAACATTGGTTTTTAAATTTTACAGCCACAAAATAAACTCATATAACAGGGATATTTATATAGAAATCAGGTGAAGCGTAATTAATCGCAGGTGAACCGTATGATAGTAAAAATGAAAAGAAAGCTTAAATGCTCCTCTTTAGAATCAATAAAAAAAAGATTTTTCCCGGTGGGATATTTTAAAAACACAGCTGACCCCTGAATTGATCGAGTTCGTCTTAAAGCTCGTATACCAGCTTATTTAATGATATAATTCCGAAGTATCAATACAGCAAAAAAAAGTCAATAATTTAGATTTTTATCAATGAAAAATCTTTTAGCTATCCATAGTACTTGTAACCCTTCATGAGAAATTCATGAGGGCTTTTTAGGGTTGGGAGCCGGAAGAGGGAGGCTGGAAGTTACTATTGTTTAATATACTTCTACCGATTACAGAAACTGATCAACCGTTAAAATGATTTTAAATGATCTTTAGGATTCAAATGCTTTTCCTCATCCGGCATGTGGTTTTGTACCGTATTTAATAATCCATCCAGGATTTGAATATAGAAGCTTTTTCCCGGCTTACAATTACTTCCATATCAGGTTGCTTTCTGAGTTCCAGTTTGAGTTTTCCATTAAAATGATTAAAGATTTGCTTTACAGAATCAATGTGAATAATGAATTGTCTGTTGGCACGGAAAAAGAATTTGGGATCCAGCTGTTTTTCAAGTTCTTCCAGGGTTTGTGGAACATTCTCTACGATACCTGTATTCAGCATTGCTTTACTGATGCCCAGTTCGGTGTAAAAATACAGAATATCTTCTGCCAAGACCGTTTTGTAACCGTCTCTATGGGTAATAAGGAACCGTTTTCTGTAATCTTTAGGCTGGATATAATTGAGCAGGCCTTCAATGGCTGTTCCCACTACCGGAACAGATTCCATAAAGGTTTCATAGCGTTTTAAAGCGGCGTCAAGTTCTTCTTCTTCGATAGGTTTGAGAAGGTAGTCTATACTGTTATATTTGAATGCCTGTACTGCATATTCATCATAGGCGGTAGTGAATATGACGGCACTTTTAACTTCATGTTTATTAAAGATCTCAAAGCTCACTCCGTCTGCAAGGCGCACATCCATCATAATAATATCCGGAACGATATTATTTTCAAGCCACTCTACCGTTGAGGTGATTGAATCTTCTACGGAAAGAATTTCAATATGAGGTCTCAGCTTTAGCAGCAGCCTCTTTAGTCTGTCTGCATTGGGTCTTTCATCTTCAACTATCAGAATTTTATTAATCTTCATATCAATGGAAGTTTTACAGTAAATTTTTCTTCAGTCTTTTCTATTATCGGTTTTGCATATCCTAAGATTTCGTACCGTGCAATGATGTTGGTAAGCCCTACTCCAGAAGAATCCGGCTTATTGATCAATGGCAGAAATGTATTGGAAACCACCAGCTCTCCTTCAGAACTGGTGTACACATGTATTTCCAGAGGATTGGCTTTTGAAGTCTGATTGTGCTTGATCGCATTTTCTACCAACAGCTGCAGGGATAACGGAAGGGTATACATAGACCTGTATTCTTCCTGAACATCAATTTTGAATATTACCCCTTCCCCAATTCTTTTTTCAATCAGAAAGATATAGGATTCTAAAAACTTCAGTTCCTCTTCCACTACAATGATGTCTTTCCTGGAATTGACGAGCAGATAACGGTATACTCTTGCAAATTTTTCAGAATATTCATATCCCAGCTGCTGATCTTCCAGAATCAGTTCAGAGAGCACGCTCAGATTATTAAAAATAAAATGCGGATCTATCTGAAGCTTAAGCGCCTGAAGTTCTGCCGCCATAGCCGCCTGCTTATGTTTGGAGGCTCTCAGCTTGTGCTGCGCTGCTTCCACAGCTGTTTTTTTCCAGTTTGCCAATAAATAATCAACGGTATTAAAAGCACTGATGATAAGGGAGATCACAATATTTGTTGCAATCCACTGGCCCAATAAGGTATATTCTTTCCGGTAATCCATTTCCGGTAAATTGTCTGAGGTACCATCAACAATTGCATTAATAATAATAACGATGAGCACACTTCCAACGATCTGAAGAAACCCCTGGATGAGCAATCTTTTTATCGTTCTGTCTCTCCATGGAAGCAGCTTATTGAGTGTCATATCAATCAGTATGCTTACTTCTGAGATGATTACTGAAAAGAGAAGCACCCATAAGGTATCTTCAATAATCATCTGCAATGGGGTATCAAGATATCCCTGCCAAACCGGATCGAAGGGATCTATCAGATAAGAGAAACCGCAAAAGGCCACCACTGCTACTGCCCAGATCACCAGCCTTCTTTTCATGGCCGAAAGAATCTTTTTATTCCGCACTATATTTTTTCTGATGGTCGCAATCCTATTCATATCCGGGACTTTGTGAGTGTAAATATAGAAATAGATTTTATATGCCTTTGTTCTATTTTATACGAGACCGCCAAAACGGTACCTGAACCGTACAATAGAAGACTTAAAATGGACGTCAACGTTTCATCACCGGAAAAAGACATTTCATCATCATATTATGCAATGTCACAATATTTTTATGATAAGGCTATGGATTCCTGTCTTAGTTTTGTCATATCAAAATCCGGTACAATGAAAACAATAATTGTCTGCACAGATTTTTCCCCGGAAGCTGAAAATGCAGCTCATTATGCAGCTTCTCTGGCTAAAGAAAATAAATACAGGATCGTACTTTTTACTCTTCAGACGGTTTCTATTCATGCATTGAATGCCCAGGCATCAGCAGATTTCTTTTATAGTCAAACACTTAAAAACCAAAATAAACTGTCTGATAAAGCAGAAGAAATCAACAGACTATACTCTATAGAAACGGAATATCATCTGGCTTCGGGTAATTTTATTGAAGAGCTGGAGAATTGCCTGAACATTCATGAGTGTGATTTTATTGTGATGGGAATGGCTGAAAAAACCCTTGAGGAGAAGCTGTTGGGCAATAATGTCATCCGGGCCATTCACAGAATAAAGAAACCGATATTGATCATTCCGGCTCATATAGAATACACGGGGATCCGGAAAATTCTTTTTTCCTACGATGTCCACAAGAATATGACCTGGTCGGCAATGAATGATATTTATTATTTCATCAATCAATTTGATGCTGAAATTGAGGTATTTAATGTCACTGAAAGTATAGAAGACTTCACAGAGGTTATTCATGATATTGACCTGAATTCAGGGTATGACCTGAATGATATTAAATACAGTTTTAAAATGATCCAGTCTATTGAGGTGATCAAAGCTATTGAAGAGGAAATCAGACTTACCAATCCTGACCTTCTCACGATGGTTCCTTACAAATACAATCTTCTGGAATCTCTTTTCCACCGCAGTAAAACAGCCATTATGGCCTATAAAAATAAAATTCCATTACTATCAATCCCCTTAAACATAGATTAAGATCAATAGAAATCTGTACACATTTGAATTATCCTTTTGCCCTTAACAGGCTAAATTTTACACTTAATCTTGTTTAACAGGGCCGAAGAGAAATCCGGTCCTGTTTTTTTTATTTATAATGTAAAATGAATGAAGGCTCCGGTATGGAATTTAAAATAAAAAGCCCTCTACATTTACCAACGCAGAGGGCCATCCTTAATAAATGGTATCAGGAAATCAAGGTGATTAATGCCTGATGGTAATTTTCTTGTAATTCATGTTTCCTGTTGAGAAAACAGATAGGGTTCTATAATCTAAGTTCCGTATCTCCTGGTGAAAGTCTTGCTTCTGTTTTTGCATTGTATTTCTGTCTCAATTTCGGAAGATGCAATGAATAAACTAAGACACAGATCTTTTTATTTTAATGGATACAATTGATATGTTTTTTTTGAAATGGAAATAAATTTTATCACCCATATTCATCTGAATATCAAAAAGTCGTAAATTTAGTATAGGATAAAAACAGTGTTTTCACCCTTTTTTATAGTTGACCCGTTAGCTAATTTTGCCATATAAAATTAAAAACCATAAAAATGAAAACGTCCTTTTTTACTAAAACTGTAAGCCCGCTTTGTGCAGCTTTTATTCTGATTTTCTGTTTACTCAGCTGTACCCGTTGTACTGAACCTCCTAAAGAACCCGTTAACGACAGTTATAAAAAGAAACTGATCACTTATAATGAAGCCCGGGTACTTTATGATGAATACTCGAGAACCAATAATGAAATTCTCACCAAATACCGTAATGGTGAACCTGACTCACGGTGGTATTGGTTTTCTCTTGAAGAAATGGAAGGATATATAAAATACGTCAAAGAAAGTGCAAAAAAGAAAAAATTAAAAAATCCAGGGATCAGAATTTACATGGGGAAATACCCTGTAAATCATCCCAGAAACAAAATGGCCAAACCCGAATATGCCGGCTATCAGACCCTATTTCTGGTTCCTACCTCACAAAAAAGAAAAAATGATAATGTAAAAGTAATGTCCAGAACGGTCACTTCAGAAGAAAATATAGATGAGCAAAGTATTGATCCTATGAATATGACCAATCTGGCACCACCACCTAAAGCTTCTGCAGCAGGTATGCAATAAAAAACAAGACTATGAACTGGAATATTGAAACAGGGAAACTGATATCTATGGGCATATCCATCATTGTGATGACTTTGATGATCATAAAGTACAGGAAAACCGGGAAAGAGAATCTGTTCTTTATCATTGGATACATTTTGTTTTCCCTGATTGATATTTTCTGTTATTTCTACTATGATATGACCGGTCTTCCTACAGATATTTTTTATGTCATCGGATTTTTAATGATTGTCTTCTTTTTGTATTTATTCTATTATTATCAATTATTGTATGTTCTGTTGCTTAAAAAGATACAGTTCATTATTTTAGTTCTTTTTGTATTCAATATTGCCGTCATGCTTTATAAGGAAGATGATCTGCTTCATCATTTTTCTTTTCATATGCTTTATGCAGATATTCTTTTGCTGTTATTTTCAATTATCCTGTTCCTGTACCAGACTTTTAATTCGGATAAAATCCTGGAACTCAACAATTATTTACCATTCTGGATATCAGTGGCTTTAATGATTCTTTTTATCGGAAGTATTCCGATTCTTTTTTTCAGAGCTACCGTTTCAGAGGGCATTTACTTTTTTATTTTATTTATGCTGAACCTGATCAGCAACAGTATTCTCATATTGGGTTTACTTTGGAACAAGCAGGACAGAATCAAATAAAACCGCTCGTATATGGAAGAAAACAATTTGGTCATTATCTCCACAATAACCTTATTTATCGTTGTTCTGACAATGATCTTCATTTATGTGGTTTTTATTAAGAAAAAAACAACCCTTCTGATTGCCCAGAAAGAAAAAGATCTCCGGTTTGAAAAAGAACTGGCTACGTCCCAGGTGGAGATCAAGGAACAGACACTCAATTATATAGGTCAGGAACTTCATGATGATCTGGGGCAAAAGCTTTCTGTTGTCCGGCTGCGGCAGAATCAACTGATCACCAAGCTTAAAAATGCAGAAAGAGATGAACTGCATGAGCTGAATGAATTGCTGGGTGAATGCATACAGGATATAAGAAACCTGTCTAAAACATTGATCACTGAACAGATTATTCATTTCGGGCTGGCAGAATCCATAGAAAGAGAAGTTCAAAGGATAAAAAAACTGAAATTATTAAAAATAGAATTTATCACCGAAAAGCAGGACATTGATATTTCCCCTAAACACGGCCTGATCCTTTTCAGAATTGTTCAGGAAAGCATCAACAATATCCTGAAGCATTCTAAAGCCAAAAATGTATCTATACACCTGCACGACAATAATGAAACACTTCACATCAGTATCTCTGATAACGGAAAAGGTTTTGATACAAGCATTATTCAGGACGGTTCCGGATTGAAAAATATGGAACTGAGAGCCAAGCTGATCCATGCCAGCCTGTCTATACAATCAGAATTGAATCAAGGAACACAGATTTTGATAACCTACAACAAAAATTTATTATGAAAACGATTCCCATAGCCATTGTTGATGATCATACTTTAATTTCCAAAGCACTGGAGAATATGATCACAGAAAATACTCAGTATAAAGTGATTATGAACCATCCTAACGGAGAAGATTTTATTGCAGCAGTGGAACAAGCATCCGAATTACCTGCTGTAGTCCTGATGGATGTGAATATGCCTTATAAAAACGGTATAGAAACTACAGAATGGCTCAGTGAGCACTTTCCTGACATCAGAGTGATTGCCCTGACGATGGACGATGACGAGAAAATACTCATCAAGATGCTGAAAGCCGGAGCGAAAGGATATCTGCTTAAAGATATGCAACCTTCCATTCTCTTTCAGGCAATAGAGACTGTCTTTGAAAAAGGAAGTTTTTATACAGATTTTGTTGCCCAGAAATTATTGAAAGTAAAAACAGAAGAGATAAAGACCGCTTCTCTTCTTTCGGAACTGAGAGACAGGGAAAAAGAATTTATAAAATGGGCCTGCAGTGAGCTTACCTATAAGGAAATAGCCGATAAAATGTGCTTAAGTCCCAAAACCATTGACGGTTACAGAGATTCTGTCTTCCTTAAACTGGATATCAAAAACAGAGCAGGTCTGGTTCTCTTTGCTTTAAAACATGATCTTTGCTGATTGTATTTATAACCCATTTTATTAAATCAATATCGTAAATCTTTACATTCTACATACTGTCCGGCAGCTTATTTCAGCTGTCGGATTTTTTATTAAATCTACCTGATAAGCAATGTATTAAAATTTAAAAAAGGGGTTTTCACCCATTCAAAATACTGTTTTCTCCTCTGTTTTCATGACGCAGAATGATGGAATTTTGTCACAGAAAAACAAAGAAAGGCAGAACCCGAAAAGCCGGAACAGAGTAGGGAAAATTTTAAAACTAATACAATGAAAAAAGCACTTATCGTAGGTATTAATGACTACGCACCCATCGGATACGGCGGGCCGGACCTCAACGGCTGTGTAAATGATGCGAGAGATATGGCCAACACATTGGTGATCTGCGGCTTTAGTCCGGCAAAGATTAAAATCCTGACCAACCAGAATGCTACAAGAGCCAATATATTGAATTATCTGAAATCAATGATCAGTACAAGTGTAAAAGGAGACTCTCTTGTTTTCTATTATTCAGGACACGGAACCAGAGTTGCCAACATAGGTTCTGATCTGGAGATAGATGGTCTGGATGAAGCGATTTGCCCACACGATTATGCAAGTGCCGGTGTAATTCGTGATGATGATTTTAAAACCGTTCTCAGCAAGTTAAAAGCCGGTGTGAATATGGAAGTTATTTTTGACTGCTGCTATTCCGGAACTGGAACCAGAAAAATGGACCTGGGACTGGAAGCAGATTTCCTCAATGAAACAGCACGTTTTATTCCGCCAATGCTTGAAGATGAATTTTATATGACCTATGCCAGTGAAATGGAATCTTCTAAAAATACTAAAAAATCAGCTGTCCTTACCAAAGCTCTGGTACCTGTTGCCGGGATGAATCACACCTTATGGGCCGCAGCCAGAGACAATCAGGTATCTATGGAAGGAAACTTGAGCGGGCAGATAAGAGGTTACTTTACCTATCATTTCTGTAAAATATTAAGGGCAACCAATGGGAATATTGTCAGAAAAACCCTTGATAAACAGGTTGCTATTGCCTTAGCTGCTATGGGAGCCGCCCAGATCAACCAAACGGAAAGCATAAGTACAGAATTTTCTCAAAAAATATTCAATTAAACAATAACCATTACCGGTGGAATCCGAAAAACCATTAAAAGAGTAGGAATAAATCAGATTAAAAATAATAATCATGTCTAAAATTGAAAACAACAACCCAATGACTTCTGAGGAAGTATCAAGACTCAGAACTGTGAAAGCAAAATCAACTGAAAAATCAGCTGCTGTTGAAAAACTTTCCAGCCAGGCTCCGGCCATGGAAACCATTAACGGAAGAACTTACCCTAAAGGAATGAAGGCTATAGGAATGCCTATGGATGAAAAAACAGCAGAAAGCCGATCTATTGAAACGGATCACTATTACCCTACTCATGCCGATTTCGAATACAGCCCAAAATTAGAGTCTAAAAAAGACCGTAAGCCTAAATTTATTGACAGGGATTCTTTCTTAACTGCCGAAAATGCGAGAACGATATTCGGAGCAGATCAAAGAAAAGTTTATAATTCTACAGCTTATCCATGGAGATGCGTCGGAAGAGTGGAAAGTGCTTTAGGCTCAGGAAGCGGCGTTATGATCGGACCAAGACACCTTCTTACCTGCTCCCATATTGTTGACTGGCAGGCTAACAATACTACAGGATGGCTGAAGTTCACTCCAATGTATTATAACGGAAGTGCTCCTTACGGAACTGCCTGGGGTACGCTGACCTATTATAAGTATAAAGTATCCGGCCCCGGCATTGATTCTACGGAAATACAATATGACTACGTGGTGATTGTCTTAGACAGACCTATAGGAAACAGTACGGGATGGCTGGGAGCAAAATCCTATTCCGATTCATGGGACGGAGGCGCCTACTGGACTCATGCTGGGTATCCGGGAGACCTTACCGGAACCCAGAGACCCACTTATCAAACCGGAATCGCACTGGATGGCGATTTCTGGAGTGCCGACGATAATGAAAGCATGAGCCACAAAGCCGATATCTGGCCGGGACAAAGCGGAGGACCTTTCTGGGGTTACTGGGATGGAGCCCCTTATGCTGTAGCTACCCAAAGCGCCCATAACCCGAGCGATAATTTTGCAAGCGGCGGATCAGATCTGGTGAACCTGGTAATCAGAGCAAGAAATGAGCATCCTTAGTGAGTTTTGGATTTTCAATAACAATCAGCCCGCCTTTTAGGCGGGCTGATTTAATATTTATTGATGAGGGTAGTATATTATAAGTAATATCTGATAAGAAGATCAGGTTAAAAGATTTTTACGGACCATCTTCCTTAGGATAAACACATCTACTTTTACAGCATCCAAAGTGTCTTTACAATAAATTAAATTTCATTTTAATTTTGTTAATTAAAAAAGGTAAATCTTCTATCGCTTGATCAATTATTTTTTTATCAAAATCATTTAATACTTTAGATTCATTATTTTTAATAAAATTATTGTAGAAATATTCTGGAGTGATAATATAATTTTTGCTATTTTCAGAGGTTGCCATAATCCATTTAGTATTATTAGTAAAGTTATTGACAACTGAGATTAGATTTTGATAGACACTATCATTTTTCGGAGTATCTTTAAATCTAAAAATAAGCCTGAGTATTCTTGCATATTTATCATCTACATTATGAGTAGAAGCAAATGCTGATTCTATTGGCTTTATTTTTTCTAGTGTTTCAAAAAGTAACGTATTCATTTTTAATATTTTTATGGTGTAACTTCATTTATCTTTAATCCATTAGGATTTATTTTATTCATTTCTTTCATATATTCTTCAAATAAAACCGGTTTATTAGAGAACCAGGGATCGAAAACAAAATCGCCATCAACATAAACTTGATGATAAACCCATTCATCTATGATTCCATTTTCAAAACCTTTCATCCATCTTCCTTGTTTAGGAGTAATTTCTAATATTTTCCCAAATTTAAAATCATCAAAAATCTTTTCGGCTATTTCAGAACAGTCTAACAAGGTATCTTTTGCAATGGCTTTAGCTATAATAAAAATTTTTTCACGAAGCACAACATCTATTTTACGAAGCAATATTTCTAATACTTCTTCCACTCTTTCAGAACTGGCACTTACCTTTCTTATTTCCTGCAAAACTTTCTGATACGCTTTATCATAGCGATTTTCCTTGTGCAACAATTTCTCCTTTGCAACAAAAAATACGGCAACTTTTGGTTGCCGTTAAGTAAATTTATCTGCCATTTTTTTGTAAAAAATCTTTAAATTCTTTTAAGAATTTAATAAACCTTTCTGTGGACCAAATAATGTCTGCTTTTTTCTGCTCTCTATTCAGGAGATTGAATAAATGTGTTTCTTCCTTATCTGCAACAATCAATAAATGACCTCCTTCTACAGAATATTCAAAATCTTTATTCGTGATTGAGTTAATCTTATCCAGCATATTTTGAACTTCTTCCGATGTCCAATAGCCAGATTCTATTTGCTCTAAAGCTTCTATTTCTTTATTGAATGTTTTCACACCATAATCATAATGTACCAAATGTGAAGGTACCTTATCTGAACAATAATTGTTCTTTACAAATTTATATTCCATAATTTAGATATTAAGTGCTCTTACATCAGTATCTCTAAATCGCCTTTCATTTAAAATTTGAACAATAAAATTCTTGGTATCTACACTCAATAATTCACTTTTTAAATCTTTATAGCTTTCCCAGCCGTTAGATTGTAAAAAATCTATTAGTTTTATTATAATCTATTCCATATTTACTTACTTAAAATCTAGGAGGATTAAAATAAATCTGCACTTGGGATAAGAAATCTATTGTTCTTAATCTCCGTAATAGGCTTCAATACCTTTTTGTATTTCTGGACTCATTTTTTTTGGATATTTCTCTTCTAATTTTTTCAGACATTCTACAAATTCTTTACTTTGAAGTTTATATGATAGTTCTTCAAAATCTGAACTAATATGTTCCAGATTATCTAAATTCAAATTTTCAATTACATGAATTGTTTGATTAACATCTATCAATAATAATTTAGTAATTTTATCATAATCATCAGACTTTGTAGGGTCATTTAGATGTTTTGATTCAATTACATTTATAATTTCTAAAATTTTATCTTCTAGTTTCATAATATTTATTCTTTATAAGGATTAAACTCATACTTTTTACTGTTTAGTAAAGGTTGTTTAGCATTATCTGGGAATATAGTTTTTGGTTTTCCATTAGTTTTCATCACCCCTACTCTTACACCATCGAAATTATCAAAAATAGGAATACCGTCATTCAAAAGCTTAAAGTCATTAAAATTTTTCTCGATAATAAACCTTCCAGCATTTTTTATCTTTTCTTTAGTCCAAGATTCTGGAAACCATGATTGACCAGTTATATGCTCTCCCTCTGTAATTCTTTTGTATTTATCTGCATGCCCTTCGACAGAGCCAATTCTAACACCGTTTTTATAGGTATACTCTACTTTATATTTTCTAACTATTTTATTAAGATAATTTACATTTTCCTGCCCGTGTCCCCCACTTTTCATTTTACCAGGTAACATACTCCTCCGAGGGTTTGCAGGTAAAGCAAATTCTCCCATACTAGCATGTTCTAAAACATCATCTGGTAAATGCTTTAAATTATAAAGTCCTTCCAAAATAACTCCTATTTTCCTCACATTATGGTTTTCTTGTTTCAAACCCATTAATGTCTCTTGGTAGACTCTATCATACCGGCTCCCTTGAGCAATAATCTCACCTTTGTAGACCAAAGCAAACTTTCTGTTGCTACTGATTGCTCCTATAACATCAGGATTAATACCACTTCCTTTATTAATGCTCTCCATAATAGCAGCAGCATCCAGCTCCATAAAGAAGGCTCCATGTTGCATTAAAGCATCACATTCCGAGGTTTTTGAAATGAACCCTGCGCTTGGGATTACCCATTCTGTGGGGCCAAGCACACGAAGTTATTTTCTTTGGGCAACTCCTATCAAATCCAAAACTATCGAAATTGAAATGTTATGAAAAAAATAAACCGCTCAACATTGAGCGGTTTACAAATTTATCCAAAACTTATGGAGTTGTAATCTTCAAAATTAATTGATTTTAAGCAGTTTAAAATAAAACCTGCCCTTTCTATCTCCCAATTTCCTTTGATATAAGGCATGAGTTTTTCCCACTCTTTTACTATTTCCATTAATTCTTCTTTTTCAAATTCATGAGGAAATTTCCAATTGCACAAATTTTCTAGTTTATGTTTCTCAAATAGGGGTAGCCAATATTCATGAAATAATTTATGTGTTGAAATTGGAATCTCATCTATATTTCCCTTTTTTGTTTCCGTTATAATGCTATATGACATTTTATTAAATTTTTAATTATATATTTATATTATTTCCCAAATTTAGCAGTAAAATCCCAGTCAGGAAATTCTTTTTTCAATCGTAATAATTCATTATTTACCGCATTTTGGACTCCAATATCAGTTTCCTCTACATGAAATTGTAATTTTCTTATATCTCTAATAATAGCTATATCAGGAGACAGGCCATCTGCCAATCTTGCTCTTGTTGATTTTGCATCTTCAAGAGCTTTTATTCTTTTATATGTTTTTAAATATATGTGTTTTTCAGCCCATTTTTCAAATGTCCACCAAGGTTTTCCTGTTTTAGGATTAATATTTCTAAGTAATTCTTCAGCTGACTTATCTTCTACAAAAATTCTTTTATTATGAAAAATTTGGTCAAACTCTCCGATAGGAGAGCCTCTGTGATCTAAAATTTCTATTAATTGATAGGATTTTGATTGCCAAATATCTTCTAAAATAAATCCAACCTTCTCCACACTATAACTCTCCCTTTTCACATCCATCAATGTCTTTTGATAAGCCCTATCATATCTACTTCCCTGGGCAATAATCTCACCTTTATAAACCAAAGCAAACTTTCTATTACTACTGATCGCACCTATAACATCAGGATTAATACCACTTCCTTTATTAATGCTCTCCATAATAGCAGCAGCATCCAGCTCCATAAAGAAGGCTCCATGTTGCATTAAAGCATCACATTCCGAAGTTTTTGAAAAGAACCCTGCGCTTGGGATCACCCATTCTGTAGGACTAAACATACGAAGGTCTTTTCTTTGAAAAGCTCTGCTGTTCAGATCCAAAAATACGGAAATAGCCACGGTCCTCAAACCTTGTCTTACTTTTTCAGCCGTTTCGGGTAATTTCAGTAAGCTTAAACAGCCTCTGTAAAAAGCAACAACAGCTTGTGACAAGGCCACTACTACCTGTGGTGCTGCAACAGCTGCTCCCAATACATTATAAACCAGGTCCCATTGTCTCAGAAACTCTTCTCCTCCCGGCAATTTGGCAATCTGATCCCGAAATGCCTGTATGGTAAGATCAGGCACTGCTAAGCTGAGATCCGCTAATGCCGCCAACAACAGATAGGGATTGTCTGTTAATACCAATGTTCCTATTCCAAAAACGACCCCCATTATATCCGCTACGATTCGCATCGTTTCGTTGATATCTTCCCAATTTTCTGCATCAGCCAATGCTTTTACATAAATAGCAGGAACCATCATTCTTACTGAACCCTCTTGTTCCGTTTCTCCATCCAAAGCCTCTGACCGGGTTTCATCTCTAAAGTATACCATATCCAGAGGATAAAACTGAGCTCCTTCATCCAGATCCTTTGTCACCTGTTCAGTTGCATTAGGATCTCCTTCTTTGGGGACAATAAAAATTCTTTTTACCACTTCCTGTTGCTGTTGGAGATAAAATGTTTTATCATTAGACTTTCCCAAGCCCAAAAGAAACCCTCCTAATTCCAATACCCTGGTATTGACCTTATATCCGTTTCCTATTTTGAACTCAGGTGCTCCTTGCTGTGGCCGGTTCTCAGAAAGCAGACAGGCTTCCATCAGGAACGTAGCAAAAATAATCCGGTTAGATTTCATTTCACCGTTCATCTCACTAAACCCATCTAAGTTAAAATAAATTCTGTTACAGAGTTCCGGATTAGCTTTAAATTTTTCCAACAGAAAGGTATAACTGGAAAGTGCTTTTATTGCATTGATCAAAGCAGAACTGCCATCTTTCCACCCACTGAAAATACCGGTATCATCAAGATCTGTCAGAGCCAATATATGCCCGAATATCGTTTCATTTGGGAGTTCCATTCCTTTAAGAACAAACTCTGGTGCCTGAGTATAAAGGAACTTAATCTCTTTAGCATCTGTAGCCTTTGTAGCACTTGTAACCTTTGTAGCCCTGAGAAAGCTGTTTTTAAAGATTTTAATAAAATAGTCTTTATAATAGGTATCACCATTTTCAAAATCACCATAACCAACATACCTAACAAGATTTCTGAATTCTTCATAAGAAAAAGTTTCCAATACAATTGCCTTTCTTCGTCTTAACTCAACAGTATCGGCATCCCTGTGATAAAAATAAATCAATTGTGCAGATATTTTTTCCTTTGGTCCGTTAATCTCAAATTTGATTTCGCATTGTGTCTGTACCAGATCAACAAGTTCTTTATTCTTGTTAAGATAAGTATTCAGGTAAATGAAATTCTCCCGATCATCCTTTATATACTTTTCTTCTGCAATTCCATCATAATCATTGATATTGTAGTCCAAAATAAAATGCATTCTGAGCTGATTGCTGTATTTTAATTTATTACATAACAGCTGTTTTCTTATAAAATCATCGGTACGCCATTCTTTACTGATGATTTCTCTAAGTTGAAGTGTTTCCATCATTTTTCTTTTTTGAAAAAGGCAGAGCATTACACTCTGCCATTAATTAATACTTCTTAGGAAAGCTTGTCCAGCCTGTCTCTGCAATTTTTCACAAATTCATCCAGATAAGAGGCCAGCAACTCTGTAAAGCCTGCCTTATTATTTTTCAACAGCCAAAGCATATACTGGTAGCTTGGTACTTTTACTCTATCAGTGTCTACATCTGCTGTAGCTTCAGCCAAAGGCAGCTCTATAAGATTGTTGTTACCATCACGGAGGTAGCTCCAAGTTTCTTTATAGATGACCCATTCAGGGGCTGGAAGTGAGATATTGATCTCTTCTCCTGTTTCCCTGTCTTTCAGTACCTGTTCATATCTGAAAGAGATAAATTGCTGTTTGGATTTGGCATCTATATCCAACACCCTGATACTTCTTTCAAATTGTGGCAGTTTGGGATGTGCCTGTAGTGGCAGTTCTGCAAGATTCAGGGGGGTATTTTCAATGTTGCTAAGGATTTCCTTAATATTTTCCGGTATAATTAAATGTGTATTCATAATTTTATTTTTTTAAGACAATAATATTTTTCCAAGTAGGTTCATAGACAGCGATCCTTGCCCGCCGGTTCCTCTTGAGAGGTAAAAGCGTTTAGGATACTGATTAAAAGAAGAATTAAACTGCTGGTAGGTTACACCATTACTTTCTGCAATGACATATACAACGCCGTTATAATAAGCAATGTGAAAGGTTTCGTTTCTGACAGGGAGATATTCTCCCTGATAGATTATCCAGTTTCCCTCACCACCATAGGCTGCAAAACCGTAAAATACTCCATCATCTCCAATGATTCCCCCTTGAAAATAGCTTAGGAAATTGGCCCCATAGTTAGACAGGTTATTATTTACAGAAAAAGAAACCATAAATCCGGCATTAATGTCTGCAACAGAAATTAAATTATCAGATTGGGCAGATGAACCTGGGGATAATGATATAGAGGTATCTGTTATTGCCGCACTTCCCGTTAATGTTGCCCAGTTGGTAATTCCTGTAAACTGACTGTAGGTAAGCCCAGCTTTTACAATGAGTTCGGGAGAGCTGGGATTTGTTAATCCATTATGCGTAACAAATACCTGATAATATCCCTCCGGTTTTGTGCTCCAGTTGATCCCAAAATTCAAATTATTGGGAAAGTTCTGCATTACCGTAAAGTTATCTACGCTATATTCTTCAGGAGTGGTTAAGTTGGTACCATTGACATCTTTGATCCTTTTAACCTTAATATATGCATTAGGCGAAACGTTATCTACAAAGAGATTTAACCCCACCAAGGTGGTGTACTGAATAAAGTTTTTTGTATTATCAATAAACGGCAGCAGCAGCACATCTATTCTGGGAGTTCCGGTTGCAAACTTTTCTGTTGAAAGCTTCATACGATTTCTCCATGCTAATTTTTCTGCATCATTCAACAATAGCGGGTAATTGGAAATCATGTTTTTACCATTACTCCAGGAAAGCTGCCCTGAAGAATTCTGAACCATCATTCTGTTGAATGTTGTATCTGCAGATTTATCACTCAATCCTGTTATGGAATAATAAAATCCGGAGGTCCCGAAAGTCCAGTTGGCTCCAAGTGTCAATCCTGCGCCCGGCACCGTGGTGAGAGAAGAGTTAGCTATGTTTTTTCCTAAATCCCCTGCAGGCAGTTTTGCTACTTTTCCGGTATCATCTAAACCTACAATTTTCGGATAATTCTGTGCATTTCCTTCAATAGAAGGCATATCCAGCTTATGATCCAGTTTTTCTCTTGTCTGAATGTTATATTGTGCCTGGTTTTTAATTCCTTCTGCTGTAAATGAAGGGTTTGAAATCGAAAGATGAGTATCTGACAGCTCCAATGGAATAGTGCCATCGGTAACAGCATGAGTTTTCAGATCTCCATTCTGATCAATGGCATAATCTGTATAAATAGGTGAACCCGGTTCGGCTACCTGGTAAATGACATTGGTTTCTCTTTCTCCTACCGGAGGCAATTCATTTACACGTATAATTTTTCCTATAATAGACATATTCGTATTTTTTTTGATTAATAATTTTTATACCCAATCTCCTGAGATAATTTTCTGCCCGTCACCGGTTTCCACACCTAAAAGATGGTCATTGGATTCAAAATTAGTAGCACAGAAATTCCCCAGTTCATCATCAAACTTCACATCAGGTTCACAGCTGCAAGGCAAAGCTTTTTCAACTTTCAGCCCAATAGATCCTGCCTGAAGAATGGTAAGGGAAGTAGGAATTTTCTCTCTCCATGGTTCTCCTTCTTTAGTTGCTTTAGGTGAGCGTAGTTCATCTACAATAGATAAGAACAGAGGGTCATCAATAACAGGAACTTCTCCTCCGTTCCAGATTTGTCCTGTAGCAAGGAAATGCCTTACAGCCTCTTCAAAGCCTGGTCTTACGGTAACGATTACTCTTGCCATACCCGACTGCATGAAAGCTCTGAAAGTAGGATCATTATCATCAAACTGATACAAATCTGCCCAGGATTTTCTTTCTCCCCAATAATAAGGATAGAAATAATAGCTCATGATCTCCCATTCAAATGCCTGTTCCATAAACTTGATAAAGGCGGAATATCTGTCAAGCTTTTCATCCACTTTAATATCTGTATTTTCAAAAGTCTCTGTAGTGGAATTGTCATTGGTGTAATATCTCTTTTTACCAAAAGTGAGCAATGCGTCAGGATTTTGATTAAGCATATAGGAAATACAGTTTCTTCTTAAGATTGTATTTTCTATTTTTCTGTAAAACCCGGGATTTGATCCTTTGATCTGAACTCCCAAAGCTTTCGCATCAGCTAAAGCAGCTTCATATTTACTTAATTCTGTTTTATAGGCTTCAATAATTTTATTGAATGCTTTCTGCAGCCATCCGTTCTTATATTCTTCCTGCAGCACGCATTTGATATTGACTGTTGCATGGAAATAATGAGCATTGGTAGTTGCTATTGTGATTGGAACTTCTCTGACAAATTTTAAAAATGCATTGGGAGCACTCTCTCCTCCTACTAATAAACTGGCTCCACTTCCCCAGCCATTATAACCAGGAAAAGAGTTTTGGCTTTTCACAACATAAGATTCAGTAATATAATGTTCCGGAATAGCAATAAGATCTGATTTTGAAGAAGCCTGTTTTGATTCCGTAGAAGAATAATCAATTGATTTTCCAACATAGACTACAGGTTCCAGTCTTTCATCAACTTCTACATTATAATAGCCTAACCAGTATTTCAGTTTTGTAGAGTCTGCAAGAGCGCTCCAGTCTTTGATCTGCATACCGGCAGACTCTCTTGGATCGATTGGCTTTACCAATTGATTTTCAGAAGTATTGCTTATTTTTATTCCCAGAGCATGTAGTTTGGCCGGCTCAGGAATCATAAACTCAAACATCATACGTTTTCCGTAGTTAAAGATTTGATTCTTTACCACTTTATCCACCCAACGGTAAACCCCTACAACATGATTATTTCCTTTGGTATTATCAAACCCATGCTTGTTGTTTTCCTCATACTCTTCCAGAATTTTGTCAATACGTTCTTCTTTTACTTTGGTGATAATTCTTTCAAGGGCTCTTGCCGTAATATCTTTAGCCTCAGTGACAGCCTGCCTGTTGCTTTCTTCTTTGGAGCTATGGGTAGCATAATTAGCTGCAGTATTTAACATATACTTTGCTCCCGCTCCCCACGATGCATTAAACCCTGCCTGTGCCGCAAAATCTTTGGACTCCTGAAGGACTTTTGAAATTTCGCTTTGCATCTCATTTCTCTCTGTAGAAGTAGTATCCGTTAATTTCTCTTTTTCGGATTCTGTGGACCTGGTGGTTTGAGATTCGCTTCTTTTGAGTCTTCTTGTTGATTTTTCCTTGTATTCTTTTGCCATGATATTTTCAATGTGGGAAACATCTCCCTCTACATAGCAATAAGTACTTTGTTCTACTTTCCGGTAGTCAGCAATTCCAATATTTTTCATTCCAAAACCTGATGGGATAAATGGTTGATCCTCTTCAGGTGTTGTAGGGTTATCTTTGTTTTTGAGGCAAATGCTTCCTTCCCCTGTCAGGTTATAAATTTTGGTTACTGAATCTATTCCTCCTGCAGTATATATCGTCATAGGAATTTTACAGAGATATACCTTCCCGTCATCAAGAGTAAGCTCTGCTTCAAGCTGACAACCGTTCTTTATGGCATCTGTAATTTGTAACTGAGGCAAAATACCATCACTAAACAGAGATAAGTAATCTCCTCCACCCGCAACTTTTAGTTGATTTGAGGTTTGAACTACATTACCGCTATTATCCAATATTTTGACTGTTCCTGAAGCTGATGAAAACAGCGATGTCGTCTCGCCGGGCGTCATACTTAGCAACCATCTGTCCGAATAATTCTGAAAAGATCGGGTTCTTAATAAAACAGGCAGGCAATTACCAGATCCACCTCCGTCACCTCCGGTTGTTTTATTTTTTAACGTAAATGTTCCGCTTCCCTGAAATCTGTATATACTGTTTGATGTCCATAACAGCCTCCCTTTCATAATGTATACAAGACCATCATTAAGAGTAACCTCGCCTTCTAATAAAATAGCTTCATATCCCCTTACTGTAGTATTGGGTATTTTTTCCGGGTAATCAAATAAAGATGTTACGTTGGGCGCATCAAAAGTGGATGCTACAGTTCCGCTGGCCAAAATATACTGATCTTCAGATTTAATATTGTATTTTCCGCTTACAATATGTTTTGGATCATTGATATCGGTTGCCAAAATCATGGAATGGTCGCCGATTCCAAAGGGGGCATTTGTTGTTGAAACAGTAAAGGAGATTTCCTGGGTATTGATTGATTGTGTTACAGGAATAACAACCCCTCCCACAGTTTTGGAAACCTGCGGATTAAGGTTTGTATTATTTAAGATCGTTTGCTCTAACAGCTGATTGTTTTGTTCAATAGTTTGAAAAAGCTCTGTAAATGTAGAAACTCCTTTCAGGGCTTCAGCCAGATCAGAAGTTTTGAATACCTGTTGTAAAGCTTCGGTATTTTCTTTGTTCAGTTGTCTTAACAGACCTTCTGTTTCAATTTCAGGACGGAAATCAAATTTAAAAACAGGGACTTCCGGAACCGGAATATATTTTAAACTTGATAAACCTTCGTTATTTTGTGCTGCCAGAAAAATTTCCTTTTGATATTCCTGCTCCTTTATCTGCCGGTCATATTCTGCCTGTGCCGGCCTTGCAGTTTCTAAGTATTCTTCATAAGCTATACTATATGCTGACTCATACTCTTTTTGATAGTTTTTTTCAAATTCTTTTAAAGTAATAACCAGGTCCCTGGTTCTTTTAAGATTTATCGTTGCTTCTGCAAATTTCAGATTACTTTTATTGAAGGGGACACTACCTGACATTTTACCCTCTGCCCTTGGCACTACAGTATTGGAAGATTCTTTCCCTTTTGCCTTGAAAAGTTCTTTAGGAAGGACTACTTTTGCTTTGATTACATCTTCATACTGCTCCTGCGTTCCATAGTAATTGGATAAAATATGATCTAAATGTAAAAACTGCATGAGTGTTTCTTTTGCGTAAAAATCCTTCTGAGTCACCACCTGATAAATAAGATTATCCCAGATTGTAGAATTGATTTCAACAATTTGCTGAGATTTTTTGTAAGCATTGATCTTATCATCAAATTCAGTTTTAGTAGCTTTTTCTTTATTTTTTGACACCCAGACAGCCAGTTCATAGAATTCTATATTCCTCGCTTTTAAAGAGTCCTCAGTTTCTATGGTTAAATCTGTAATTTTTTCACAGACATTCTTCAATGATTCTCCTGCTTCTACTCTTGAATCAATTACTCCTTTTTGTGTAAGAATATTTCTGAAAATGAATCTTCTTTCTTTGTTTTTGGGTTCAGATAGCTCAGCACTACGCATTGTCGCAAATCTGAATAAGGTTTGTGAGCCATTATTTTGATTAATTGCTTCCATTTTTTTTGTAAATTGGGTTGATTTTAAAATAGGTTAAGATCTGAAGCTCTTTTTAGTAGAGTAATCTTCAGGTTTTAGCCTTATTTTTTTAGGTGGTTTCCGGCAAAAGATATCCACCTTATGTTTTTAAGTCGATTTTCATTTCTGTGTTTTTCTGAAGCAAATATCCATCGCAGAAGCGACAGAAGTTGACGTATAAAAACATTTTTTGCTTTTATATTCTAAAGCTTTGGGCCAAACAGCCTTAGTATTCTCAATATTTTAATACATTTGTTATAAAACATATTTCAAATGAATTTCGAGCAGGTCAACCTACACCTTGAGGCTTACAAAGAACACAACCAGATTCTGGATGCGGCCAAATACCTGATCCATTCTTTTAATCTGGAACATGACAACTTTGCAGGATTCGGATTCAGGGAAGAGCTTTCTCCTACTTCAATGCTGCTTACTGCGGAAGGAGAACTGGGAGGGCCGCAGACCGTTATGATCCCGAAAAATTTATTTGATTTTGACCTGAATCTTGTTCTTAATATGGTAGCTCATGAAATGCTCCATGTGAGGCAAAAAGCACCCGGACAGGTAATTGAAGATAAGAATGAAAGAGAATTTCAGGCCTATTATGAGATGCTTTTTCACAAAGTATTTCCGCAGGTTCCGGAAGTTTCAGATTTTCATAAAAAATTCTTCGGCGGAAAAGCTCTGGAATACTATAAAAGAATGGGTGAAGGTTCAGAATTACAACAAAAATATGCAGAACAGAAAACAGAAGTAGAACATTTAATTAACAATTTACCATGAACTTAAAACCTGACATTACCTGGGCAGATTTTGAAAAAATAGATATCCGATGCGGAACCATCATCTCAGTAAATGATTTTGAGAAAGCGAGAAACCCATCTTACCAGTTGGAAATTGACTTCGGAGATCTTGGAATAAAAAAATCATCAGCGCAGATTACCTCCCTTTATCAGAAAGAAGAATTGATAGGAAAACAAATCCTGGCGGTGGTGAACTTCCCTAAAAAACAGATTGCTAATTTCTTCAGCGAATGTCTTGTGCTGGGATTATATGGTGAGGATAAGAAGGATGTCACTCTTCTAGCCCCTTCATTACCCACAAAAAACGGAATGCAGGTAGGATAATCTTCTATAAAATAAAAAAACCTCACAGTAAATCTGTAAGGTTTTTACATTTGTTAATATCACGCATTACTGATGCAGTGTTTTTATTCCAAGATTAGTTATCTGACCGAATGTAACCGGCACATTTCCCGTGTTTTCATCTATATATCCTGTATTATTTGCAGCATCATAGGAAACTGTATAATTTCCCTGTGGCAGTCCTGAGAACATAAAAAAGCCGTCAGGATTAGGAATTGCCGTGGAAATAGTATCAGAAGCCATAATCGCATGAACCACTGCCTGTGCAGCCTGCGGTTGAACGTATCCTTTTATCTGACCATTGGTCAGCTCTGAGAATGTCCTGATCACCGGCTTTAATATATAAGAATCATTTCCTGTTGTTACCACTGATCTTCCGGCATCAAAATCGATCCATACGGTATAAGCCCCGTTGGCAGATAAGGTCTGATGCCAGTTAAATTTCAGTCCGCTTTGCTGGGCTGACGGGGTTTGTAACGGATAAGGCACTCCGTTTACCACGATACTGTTATTGGGCCCGAGAACCATTCTCATCTGAGACACATTACCCTCAGGAAGCACTGCCTGCCCCAGAACAACATCTGTCCCGTTTTTAAATTTAAGCAGGTTATAAACGCCCGGAGTAGGAAAGTTTAATAGCGTCCATTCACCATTGCTGTTAATTTCAATTTTCTGAATATCGATATTTACAGCATCATACGCTGCGGGACCATCGGTAAGTCTCACATTCACTGTTGCAGTACCATTTTCATCAGAATCACTACATGAGCTTATGAATAATAAACCGATACTGCTTCCCACAATAAATAATTTCTTCATAAGAATATATTTTATGTATTATAAAAACGCTTTGGATAATTAGTTTATTATGTCATATATTTCGGTATATAAAAAAGCAAAAAATGATCCAAAATATTCCTTTAGAAAGAGTTTTATTCCTTGATATTGAAACGGTTCCGCAGGCAGCCGCCTGGGAGGAGCTGTCTGAAACGGAACAGCATCTCTGGGATAAAAAAACAAAATTTCAGAGAAAAGATGAGATCTCTGCAGAAGATTTTTATGACAGGGCCGGTATTATGGCTGAGTTCGGAAAAATCATCTGTATCACTATCGGAATGGTTGAAAAGAATGATACGCTGAAAATAAAAAGTTTTTCCGGGCATGATGAGAAAAAAATGCTTCAGGAATTCGGGGCTATTTTCAACAGTCCGAGACTTCAAAATGTCATTCTCTGTGCTCATAACGGAAAAGAATTTGATTTTCCCTGGATCGCCAGACGGTATCTGATCAATGGAATGATGCCCCCAACGCCTTTCCAGATGTTTGGGAAAAAACCATGGGAAGTTCCCCATATAGATACGATGGAGCTGTGGAAATTCGGGGATTATAAAAGTTTTGTTTCTCTGGAACTGCTGGCTCATGTCTTTGGTATTCCTACTCCGAAGGATGATATTGACGGCTCAATGGTTTCATCAATTTACTACATAGAAAAAGACTTGCAGAGAATTGTTGACTATTGTGAAAAAGATGTCTTAACTTTGGCAAATATTTTCCGGCGTATGCGTCAGGAAGATTTGTTGAAAAGGAATATCAATTTAGATTAAAAAATGAAATTTACAGACGATCAAATTGCTGACATTGGTGAAGAAATCATCAACGTGCTTAAAACCGTATATGATCCCGAAATTCCGGTAGATATTTACGAATTAGGACTGATTTATGATGTACAGATCTCCGATGACGCTGATGTAAAAATTATAATGACTCTTACTACTCCGAACTGCCCTGTTGCTGAAACGCTTCCACAGGAAGTAAAAGACAAGGTTGCGGAAGTAGAAAATGTAAAAAGTGTTGATCTGGAACTTACTTTTGAACCTAGCTGGAACAAGGATATGATGAGCGAAGAGGCTAAGTTTGAATTGGGAATGCTATAAAATTATTCAAAAAACGGCAAAGAAAACCGGATGAAGAATCAGTCTCCATTTATTATTTCTTTGCTTCACTTAAATAAAAAATAAGTGCAATTGAACAATTGTATGCAACAAAAGGATGCCTAACCGGACATCCTTTTTGCTTTTTATATCATTTAAATCTCCTTTGCAATTTCTTTTCCTTCCCTTCTGCTCCATTCACTCCATGAACCCACATACAGATCCGGTATTGGGAACCCTGCATAATCCAGGGCTAAAATCGTATGACATGCAGTAACTCCCGATCCGCAGTGAATGATCAGATGCTCCGCTTTGTTTTCTAACAATTGCCTGTATTTTTCCTTTAGAGTTTCCGGCTTTAGAAAATATCCGTTCTCATCCAGGTTTTCAGAAAAAGGAATATTGACTGCTCCCGGAATATGTCCTGCCACCAGGTCAATAGGCTCAGATTCACCCTTGTAGCGATACGCATCTCTTACATCAATGACTGTGGAAGATTTGTTTTCCAGTTCATTTTCAACATCTTCCAGATTTGAAACAGGAAGAGCCCAATGATCTTTCCGGATCAATGCGGTTTTATTAAATGTTTCTTCTCCGTTAGAAAAATCCACGCCATTATTTTCTGCAGCCTGCATTCCACCATCCAGAACCTGAACATTTTCAAGTCCGAAAGATCTTAGCATCCACCATGCTCTTGCCGCCGCATTTGATCCGTTTTTATCATCATAAACAATGATATGGGAATCTTCAGAAATACCAAGACCTGAAAGTGTCTCTGCAAATTTTTCTACAGCAGGGAGGGGATGCCTTCCTCCAAAAGCAGCATTTTCCCCTATCTCAGCAAGATCTTTATCCAGATCAATGAATCTTGCTCCTTTAATATGTTTTTCCAAATAGTTTTGTCTGGCATCTTTTCCTGTCCTTGCATCAAGAATGATAAGGTTTTCTGTTTGAAGATTCTTTAATCCTGAGGGTGAAATTATTGGAGACATATTGTTGAATTTTAGGTTATTCTAATTAGATTTTGGCTAAAGCCAATGAATTGATGGATATAGTAAAGCGGGCTAAAGCCCGCTCCTATTTATATTTTTTGTTTTCACGCAGATCACACAAATCTCATAGATCTTAATTTTCCAGTTTCTAATCTGCGTAATTTTCTAAATCTGCGAGAGATTTTTAAATCATTTAAAAATGAAAAATATCCTTCGCCTTATTATAAGAGCTTTCAAAGTTTAAAAGATTCAGCTTGTGATCTGCTTTTTCCACACTCATAAAGTTGATGACCTGCTCCGTAGGCATATTTCCCACAAGATCATCTTTCGCCATAGGACATCCTCCGATACCTTTGATAGCACTGTCGAATCTTCGGCAGCCCTGATCATAAGCCGCTTTTAATTTCGAATAAGAATCTTCGTAACGGTTATGAAAATGTCCTCCGAAGTTGATCTCCGGATATTTTGACGGGATTTTTTCAAACAGAAGCGCAATGGTTTCAGGGGTAGCCACTCCTGTAGTATCGGAAAGTAAGATATCCTTTACTCCTATTTCTGAAAATCTTTGTGCCCAATGATCTACATCTTCCCATTTCCACATTTCTCCATACGGATTTCCAAAAGCCATAGAAAAATAAATATTCAGCTGTTTTCCTTCAGTTTTCACCAACTCAAGCATTCTGATAATTTCATCAAAAGCTTCTTCCTGGCTCTTATTGGTATTTCTATGCTGGAATGTCTCAGAAATAGAGAAAGGGAATCCCAGAATATCCACAGACTCATGTTTTAATGCTTTTTCAGCTCCTCTATAGTTGCCGATAATGGCAGAAACTTTGGTCTTGGAACGGGATTTATCGATATTTTCAGCCACCTCATCAGAGTCGGCCATTTGCGGAATTGCTTTGGGAGAAACAAAGCTCAGACAATCCAATACATCAAAGCCAACATCCATTAAGGAGTTGATATAATCTATTTTTTTATCAGTAGGGATAAACTCTCCCCATCCCTGCATTGCATCTCTAGGACATTCGGTAAGAAACATTTTTACTTTTTGATTTTCTCAAATATAATAAAACTAAACTATTTGGTATACTCTACATACAAAGCTAACATTATTTTGATTTTCAAAGTTTTATATGTGATTTATAATTTCAATAACTGATATTCGACTTCAAATAACCTATTCTGAACATCAAATTTGTTAACTTTGTTTAAAATTTAATGCTAATAATGAGTACAATAGAATTCAGCCCATTGTGGAAAGAAAAGTTACTGAACCGTTTTCTCAGTTATGTAAAAATATATTCAACAAGTGATGCAGAAAGTGAATCAACACCTTCTACTGAGCGCCAGTGGGATATTGCCAATTATATTACAGAAGAGCTGAGAACAATCGGTTTAGAAGATGTTTCAATTGATGAGCACGGTTATATTATGGGCTATGTTCCTTCTAATCTTGAGAATGATGACAGACCAACAATCGGATTCATTTCACACTACGATACCTCACCGGATTTCAGCGGAGAAAATGTAAAACCTCAGGTTTGGGAAAATTATGACGGAAATGACCTTTTGCTGAACCAGACAACAGGTTTTACCTTATCACCTTCAAGGTTTGAAAGCTTAAAAAAATATATCGGTAAGACGTTGATTACCACTGACGGAAATACCCTTCTTGGGGCTGACGATAAAGCTGGCTGTGCTGAGATTGTGACAGCAGCAGAATATCTTATCGCTCATCCTGAGATCAAACACGGAAGAATTGCAGTAGGATTTACTCCTGATGAAGAAATCGGAAGAGGAGCTCACAAGTTTGATGTGGCTAAATTCGGTGCCGAATGGGCCTATACTATGGACGGCGGAGAAGTTGGAGAACTTGAATATGAGAACTTTAATGCTGCCGGAGCTGTTGTGAAAATCCACGGATTGAGTGTACACCCGGGATATGCTTATGGTAAAATGATCAATGCTGCTCTTTTAGCTGCTGAATTTGCTCAGATGCTTCCTGCCAATGAAACGCCTTCTACAACTAAAGGTTTTGACGGATTCTATCATTTAATGGATATTACAGCGGATATCTCTGAAGCAAAACTTCAATACATCATCCGTGATCATGATGCTGATAAATTTGAAGCCAGAAAGAAATTCATGGAAGAAAAAGTTGCCGAGTTCAACCAAAAGCATGGTGAGGGAACTGCTGAAGTAGAGATCAAAGAGCAGTACAGAAATATGAAGCAGCAGTTTGAAGGGAAAATGCACATCGTAGATCTTGCAGCCAAAGCAATGACCGAAGCAGGCATTGAACCTAAGATCAAAGCCATCAGAGGCGGTACAGACGGAGCACAATTGTCTTATATGGGACTTCCGTGCCCGAATATCTTTGCCGGAGGAATCAACTTCCACGGACCTTATGAATATGTAGCTTTGGAAAGCATGGAAAAAGCTACTGAAGTAATCATTAACATTGTAAAAGCTTAGTCATGAAAAAGTTCCTGGCATTAGCATGTATTTTCACTTTTATTCTCGGAAGTGCCCAGGTCTCTGAATTTCAGAGAGCAGATTCCCGGTATGAAAGAAAGAAAAACGCTTTGTATAATAAATATCCCAAGCCTAATGATTTAAGGACCAAGAAAGAATGGCTTCTTACCGAAGACAAAATATCAGCATATAAGGATGCCTTGGATAAAGCTTCTGCTGAAGGACAGAAAATGATCGCTTTAGATCCGCCTGTAAAGTCTAAGGTTACTAAAGAAGCTGAATATGATCAGGGGAAAGTATCTTTTCAAAAGTTTTTATATGAAGCGGTGGATCTTGATTTTCTCAACTTTTCATCTGACGCCTACAAAGCTACAATGACTTTTGTAGTGAATTCTAAAGGCAATGCTCTTGATCCTCAGGTAAAAGGGAATAATGAGGATGTCAACGCTTTTATTGAAGCGGCTTTTTACCGCATTAAAGACAAAGGAAAATGGAAGCCGGCAGAAGACAAAGGAAAGCCCGTCTCTTCTACAGTCACTATTCCTTTACAATTAACATTCAAAAAATAAATACAGATAAAACCCGTTTTTGCAGCGGGTTTTATTTTTTTGTTTTTACCCTGTATTCTTATGATCCATATATCTTATTCATTTCCGGATATTTAAGTAAAAAACCGATTCAATTTTTCGTTATATTTACTCAATGCCTGCAAGCAAGGCTAATAACTTTTAACATCAAATTATATTATGAAAAAAATGAAAAAGCTTTTGAGAAAAGATTTATCCGCTATTACCGGAAATGGGATGATTGATACCTGCCACATGAATGGTGATTCTGCCAGCTGCTGGACAGACTGTGAATGCAGTTTCGGAAAAGCCTGTCAGTTGGATGATGATGGAAATCCGGGAAGATGTGTCAGTAGCGGAGGTACTGGCGGTGGAACCGGCGGCGGCGGATGTATTCCACCGAATGACTGTACGGAACAACCTTATTAAAATTCAACCCAATATTAATGTATCGGAAGCTATAACGGCTTCCTTTTTTTATTTTTCATTCAAAACCGGATGCTCGTCAAAGCACCTTTACCATTCATCAAATAAAATTTCATACGGCCTTCAGGATTCGTTGTTTTACATCAAGTTTTTAACAATAATCAATTTATGAAACAACAATTTTTAGCATTATGCGCATTGCTGCTGTGCTTCGCCTGTTCTGTGAAAATTCAGGCACAACAGAAACCGGCTGTACACTTTGGAATCAAGGGAGGGGCAAATTTTACAAAAACCTCAACGGAATCCTCTTCCTTGGAAGGGAAATACGGTTTCGGCTATCAGGCAGGTGTGATGACAAGAGTAGATATTGGAAGCCTGTATGTACAAGGAGAAGCATTATTCAACAAAAGAAAAGCGTCTTACGAAGAAAAATCTGGTGGTTCCGCAAAACTGACCTGGAATGCCATTGATATTCCTGTAGTGGTAGGATATAAAATCATTAAAACCGATGACTTCAATGTAAGAGCATTCGCCGGTGGTGTTTACAGTTACGGTTTCAACAACAAACTGTCAACCTCAGAAGCAATACAGGAAGGTTTCAAAAAGTTTGACAAATCCAATATTGGAATTACAGGAGGAATAGGTTTGGATTATAAAAATTTCACGGTAGATCTCAGGTATGAACACGGATTGTCCAACATCAGTAAGGAATTTAAATCCAAACCCAACAGCTTTAGTCTTGGGATAGGTTATTTCTTATTCTAAAAACTTGAATTATCTTTGACTGATTAGAAACTGTGACCCTGCAGTTTCTAATTTTTTGTAAACCCTCTTCAGACCACTCCATGACAAAATCTCTTGTTTTAAAAGAATACATATTTACCTTTATTTTCTGGCTTGTACTGGCCATTGTATTGTGGTTTAATTTCCAGAGTACAACAGAAAGTTATCTGGCGATGACCCAGGCTGCGATTATTGCCGCATTTTCGTTTGCATTTACTCATTTTTTAACCAATAAGCTTTTGCCGAAAGCTCTTCGGGAAAAGAAAATGAAATTGTTTCTGATACAGCTGGTAATGGTTATTTTCATGCTTAGTCTTGTTTTCTCCGTTATATTCACATATCTTGAAGTTGAACCTAAAGAGCAACTTCCGGAAAACTTCAGAGATCAGCTGCCTTTTTTGTGGAAGGGCTTTTATATGTCTCTTCCCGCCTCATTCCTCATCAACGGAGCAGCATGTGGTGTAAAATTTTACAATGAACATGGAAGAATAGAACGGGATCATATTCTCCTTCAGCAGGCTCATCTTGAAAACCAGCTTAAGCTTTTACAGGATCAGATCAATCCGCATGTAGTATTTAATATCCTGAATCATATCCATATTCTGATGAAAACGGATACCCAGCTTGCCGATTTTTTACTGATGAAATTTTCAGACATTCTAAGATATCAGCTGTATCATTGCAATCAGAACCTTGTTCCTCTCGATAAAGAGATTGAATATCTCCAAAATCTGGTTGAGGTAGAAAAATTAAGATGGGGAAATGAACTTAAAGTAGATGCAACGCTGAAAATCAATAGCACAAAAGCTTTCATTGCTCCTCTCCTGTTGGTTCCTTTTATTGAAAATGCTTTTAAATATGTATGCAGACTTCCCGGACAAACCGGCTATGTAAAGATCTTATGTAAGGAAGAAAATCATTATTTATTCTTTTATGTTGAAAATTCATATTCAGAAATAGCAGTTCATAAAAAGAAAGACGGAGGTATTGGACTGCAAAATGTACAAAAACGGCTGAAATTGCAATATCCTGATGCTTATGATCTTAAAATTGAATCTGACAATCTTGTCTATAAAGTAACTTTAACCTTAAACCTGTCTGAAAATGAGCAATAATACGCCTAAATTGAAATGCCTGATCGTAGATGATGAACCTCTGGCAAGATTCCACCTTAAGGAGCTGGCGGATCAGATTGACTTTTTATCTGTGGAAGGAACCTGTGCCACGGCTCTGGAGGCAGATGCTAAAGTAAAGGAAAGCGAAACAGATCTTCTTTTCCTGGATATCAATATGCCTTATCTGAATGGTATTGACTTCCTTGAACAGCTTGAAAATCCGCCTCTGTGCATTTTCACAACCGCTTATTCCGAATATGCACTGGAAGGATTCCGGCTTCAGGTAGTAGATTATCTTTTGAAGCCAATTGCATTTAACCGTTTTTATCAGGCAGTGAATAAAGCACAGCAGCAGTTTATCATTAACGAAAAATTAAAGAAAAATACTCCACTGGATGACCCTTTTCTGTATGTGAGACAATCTGATACTTTTATCAAGGTTTCCTGGGTAGATATTTTATATATTGAAAGTATGCAGAACTATACCAAGCTGCACTTTAAGGATAAATCTCTGGTGATTCATCAAACCATGAAAGCGATTGAAGAATCGTTGCCTTCCGAACATTTTTTCAGAATTCATAAGTCATTTTTAATCAACATCATTCACATTGATATGATCTCCGGAGGTCGTCTGTTCATCAATAAAACAGAGCTTCCTATTTCCCGTACCCGAAAGGAGGAACTGCTCAATCAGGTGGTGTATAAGAAGCTGATCAGTAAATAAAAGAGGGAAGCCGGAGTATGGGTGGGGGAAACTACTGACGTTAAAAAACATATCAGAGGTACTCCAGCTTCTTTCCTCTGTGTTTTAAGGTAAATTCCAGCGTAAGGATACAGCAGCATAGAATGTGCTGGAAAATCTGGGATCTGCCACTTTTTTGTCTTTGAAGATACTTTTGATTTTTCTTTCACTTTCCGTGAAGTTTCTCACCAGAGTTGATCCTCCAGTAATTCCTATGCTCAACTTATCATTGATCTTGATTTCCGGCCGGAGACCTGCTGTGATCTGCTGATAGCCAAACATCATAGATTTTCCGTCTTTGTTTCTTTCTACGGTCATTCCACTAAGATTAACCACGGCTTTTAAAGTAAAAGCATCTGAGAACTGATATCCTGCTTCTGCCCCTTCCGGGAAATTAATCCGGAATTTAACCTTTCCGTTGGTTTTCCAATCGAAATAGATCCATGGCAGAACCATGGGAACCCCAAAAGCTGTTGTAAGCACAGGTCCTACCCCCAAAGCAAGATTAGGGTTGAAATGCCTGATAAATACGATTCCTCCCTGCCCCAGGACATCATCAAAATTTACCTTTTCCATATCAGTGTATACCCCCACAGAAGCCATCATCATCAGACTCCATTTTTTTCCTAAAGGTCTTACATGCTGTAATCCGACCTGAGCGTTCAGCATCTGATCCGGAAATAACGAGGTGTCATAATTCTTGTGTGACATTTTTGCATAAGAACCACTAAGCAGCATAGACCATGCTTTTACTTTTCCTTCTTTATCCTTTTTTACAGATAACGGAATACTCAGATTCAGATCTACCCTTTTAAAATCACTCTTGGAATCCGTCTTTATACTGTCTTCCGGCCGGATATAATTAGACGCTGGAACATATTCTGTTTTAAGCTCTGCAGAAATCCCTGTTTGTGCGCTCACCCAATACCCCAATGGCAGCAGACAGCAAAAAGCCGTCAAAAGGTTCTTTTTCATATTTTAAATTTTATGCAAAGAGAACCCTTTACCTGTTTTTTACAAAAATTACTTGATTAAGTGTCCGAATGGTATGACCAATAGAAACAATAGCAGGATAAACATTAAGATGGAAGGCCGAATGCGTTCGAAAACTACATCCTCCAACTTCCTGCGTGCTTCAATTAGGCAACAGACTGCTGTACTGCAGCTTCTTTTCCCTTAAATATCTGATATCCGAACCATACAGCGATCAATGCCATTCCGGCGCGGGTTACCACCATTGGAATGATAGAATCGGCTTCTAATAAACCAATCAGCCCGGACATTAAAAAGGTAACCATCAGCTGCATGAATCCAAGCAGTGCTGCAGCTGTACCTCTTCCCTCTTTAAAAGGAGACAGCGCATGTGCTGAGGTAATGGGGAATAAAATCCCGATAGCCAGCAATGACAGGTACAGCATCGCAATTTCAAGCGCCACAGAAAGGTTTTCAGCGGCAATCAGAATATGCAGGGTGCATACCACCAACAGTACAATCGTTGCAATAAATAGCAGACTTGAATTGCTTATTCTTCTGATAAGCTTTGGAGTAATATAAGCCGCCGTTATCAGGGCTAATGAATTAAAAGCAAATATAAAGCTGAATGTCCCGCTGGAAAACCCATGAAGTTCCATAAATAAAAACGGGGCATTGGAAATATAAATAATAAGAGAAGCAAAAGCGATGCTCCCCACCATCGTACTATTGATAAAATCCCGGTTGGAAATGATCATTTTCAGTTGCTCCATCAATCCTTTTTCATCCTGTAACTCATGATCAGGAATACCGATTCTCTTATTCGTTTCCGGTACGTATCTGTATACCATAAAGAAAGTGATCAGCCCCATAATGCACAAGAAAGCAAATGAGCTGTTCCAACCCCAGTATTTCAGGAAAACACTTCCGATCAAAGGAGCAACAATGGGAGCAATACCACTGATCTGGGATTGTTGGGAGAAAATTGTTACAGACTTTTGTTTATCATAAAGATCGATAATAATGGCTCTTCCAATGACAATTCCGGCACTTCCTCCGAAAGCCTGCAGGAAACGCATTGCCCATAAGACATAAATATCTGATGTAAAATAGATGGCTGCAGCACCAATAATAAAAAGTAATAACCCGCAATACAGCATGGGTTTTCGCCCTTTTTTGTCTGATAAAGGACCCCATAAAAGCTGTCCGAAAGCAAATCCTGCAAAGAAAACCGAAATGGAGATCTGGATATGCCCGATATCGGTATTAAAAATTTTGGACATGCTTGGGAAAGCAGGAAGATAAAGATCTATACTCAGAGATTCCAACGTGTTGAGCAGTGCCAGAATAAACACCACAATACCTAACTTCTTCATAAATTTTAGCCTTTACAGGCGGTTTTTTTCAGTGTGCAAAAATGCTTTAAAAAGCAAATGATTACAATAAAAAAACTGAAGGAAGTATAGGACAAATTGAAGACTGAAACATAAAAATGAATAAAATAAGTTATTTTAGACTTACATCAATTGTACATATTGAGGATCATCTTTTTTCATTATTCTTAAAATAATCGGGATTCTGCCCCGTATGTTTCTTAAAAAACCTCGAAAAATATGAAGCATCGTTAAAACCGAGTTTAAAAGCAATCTCTTTCACGGTAAGGGCTCCAAAGCTAAGTTCTCTTTTCGCTTCGAGAACAAGCCGCTGACTGATCATTTTCTTCACTGTTGTTCCTCTCAAAAGACGTACAATGTCATTAAGGTGGTGAGTGCTAATCTTTAATTTCTCAGCGTAGAATGCTGTTTCTTTGTGTACGATATAATGTTTTTCAATAAGCCCTACCAGTTCCTGAATACGCTGGCGGTCATTCAGTAAAGGTTCCTGGGGAGTGATCTGTTCTCCAATAATGATACAGAAAGCTTTCAGATAAGCCTTTAAAAGTTCTGTTCTTGATGCAGCTTTATATTCCTGCTCGATCAGTGCTATGAGTGTACTACAGGTTGTTTCATTTTCAGGATTCAAAAAAAAGGGAAGCTCTCCTCCTGTGAGCACTGATTCTATATCACAGGCTTCGTTGAAAATTTCCCGGCTGATCGCCATGGCATATCCTTCCTCGCCTTCTATTTTCATATTGAATGCCTGGCCCGGTGCAATGATACAGATCTGATTATTCTCAAGTTTATAGCTTTCAAAATCCAATTCTAAACGGCTGTTTTCAAAGACTTCCCTGAACCAGATAATTTCAAAAAAATTGTGCCGGTGCACATCATGAAAATTCTCCGGGCCAGCCGCACTCAAGGTACTCATCTGAAATTCTTCAGAAGTCAGATGGTGAACCGGGATCTCTTTTTCTGGTGTAATCATCACTGTATGTAAAAAATGGTTAGACGGTAAACAAAAACCACAGCAAAAAAATGCTGCGGTTCTCTTACAATATTTAAAATTAAATATAATTTTTCGGTTTTACTGGCTTAAAAAAGCATCCCACCCTTGAGCAGTAAGGGCAACCAGTTGATTGGATCCTCTTGCTACCATAAAGTTTCCTTCTTCTTTTTCTACAGCATGTCCTATAATGGTAAAGTCCGGGTGATTTTTAATTTTATCAAAATCTCCTGCTGAAATGGTGAACAGCAGTTCGTAATCTTCCCCACCACTTAATGCAGTCATTACAGGGTTCAGGTTCATTTCATCCGCAGTAGATATGGTAAGGCTGTCCATCGGCACTTTTTCTTCATACAGTCTGAATCCTACATTGGACTGGTCTGAAAGGTGAAGGATTTCAGAAGCCAGACCATCTGAAATATCAATCATGGAAGTAGGTTTGATATCCAGTTCCTCCAGAATCTTTTTAACGTCTGTTCTAGCCTCAGGCTTCAGCTGTCTTTCCAGGATATAATCGTAGCCTTCCATTTCCGGCTGCATATTCGGGTTCGCCAGGTAAACGGCATGCTCCCTTTCCAGAATCTGTAATCCCATATAAGCTCCTCCCAAATCTCCAGTTACCACAAGAAGATCATTCGGTTTTGCTCCGTTTCTCTTTACGAGATTCTCTTCATTTTCAATTCCTACCGCCGTAATACTCATCACCAATCCTGAATTGGAGCTTGTGGTATCACCACCGATAAGGTCAACTTTATATCTTGTACAAGCCGCCTGAATTCCAGAATAGATCTCTTCCAGGGCTTCTACCGGAAAACGGTTGGAAACTGCCAGAGAAACCAGGATCTGCGTTGGCGTTGCATTCATTGCAGCAATATCGCTGAGGTTTACTACCACTGCTTTGTAGCCTAAATGTTTCAACGGAACATAACCAAGGTTGAAATGCACTCCTTCTGCCAGAACATCAGTAGTAAGAACCACTTTTTTGTTGTCCGGGTTAATAACTGCCGCATCATCTCCTACACCAAGCTCCGAAGACTCATTGGATAAAGGAAAATGCTCAGTCAGATGCTTAATAAGACCGAATTCTCCCAGCTTTGAAATGGGGGTCAGTTCCTGTGATTTATCTTCAAACATAATTTTTATTTATTAAATGATCATTGATAAATGATAGCTGATGATCAGATGTACACCTGATTTCTCGGTAGCTCTGATCATAATCATTCATCATTTAGATATTAATTTCTGCCGGATCAATATTATGGGGATGGAAAGGAAGTTTTTTAAAATCTTCTTTTGATAATACCACAGTTTCCGGGCTTTTATACTTATTCATCGCTTCCACTACATCATCCGGTGGAGTTGTCATTTTTCTGAGCATCATATCGATCCATACTCCCGTAGCTTCTGAAGTGGCACAGTGTACCCCGTCCGGTGTGTAGAACTTGTGTACGAAACGGTAGATTGAAGAGTCTTCTGAGCATCCGTCTATTTCAACACTTACGATTACTGTCTGATCTGCGTAGATCTCTTTAAAGAAAGAATATCTTTCGTGCAGGATTACCGGGCCGATTCCCCATCTGCTCAACTGGGTAACACCCATTTTCTCTTTGGTCATAAAAGCCATTCTGGCTTGCGCACAATACTGTACATAGGATGAATTGGCTAAGTGCTTGTTGGCATCAAGGTCGCTCCATCGCACTTCAAATTTATGGTAGAAAATCATACTGAAATCGTTTTTAGTATCATTAAATAATAATCTTCAAAAATACTCAAATAAGATGGTTTATAAAAATTGTACTTTTGAAAAAATAATCTTCAGCATAGGATTACATATACATGAAACAGATCATCATAATCGGAGGCGGTGCTGCAGGCTTTTTCTGCGCATCCAACCTTGACGGAAACAAATACAGTATTACGATTTTAGAACAGAACTCAGATGTCCTTCAGAAAGTGAAAATTTCGGGAGGCGGACGTTGTAATGTGACCCACGCATGCTTTGATCCCAAAGAGCTGGTACAGTTTTATCCCCGTGGAAATAAAGAATTATTGAGTGTTTTCACCAAATTCCAGCCGGGAGATACGATGGAATGGTTTGACCAGCGAAATGTTCCGCTTAAAATAGAAAATGATAACCGAACGTTTCCTGAAAGCAATTCCTCCCAGACCATCATCAATACTTTTCTGAATGAAACCCAGAAGAAAAATGTTACGGTAAAAACAAAATGTACAGTAAAAGAAATTGAAAAACAGGATGAAAAGTATATAGTAAAAACAAATTCCGGCGACTTTGAAGCTGATTATATCGTTTATACTACGGGAAGTTCTCCAAAATCATTGAAAATCGTTGAAAACCTCGGGCATAAAATTGTTCCTCTTGTTCCTTCCCTTTTTACATTCAATATTAAAGATGAGCTGCTGAAAGATCTTCCGGGAACCAGTTTTGAAAATGCAGGGATCTCAATTCCCCAACTGAAAACAGATGAAAGCGGACCTTTACTCATTACGCACTGGGGGCTGTCTGGTCCGGCTGTTCTGAAGATTTCTGCATGGGAAGCGATAAGTCTGGCAAAACTGAAATACAATTTTGAAATAGAAGTTAACTTTATCTCGATAGATATGGATGAAGCTGAAGAACTATTTCAGAATTTTAAACAAAGTAATCCTAAAAAAAGCATCGGACAATCCAAGATTTTTGAAATCACCAACAGATTCTGGCAGAAGATCTTAGAGATTTCAAAAGTTGACCTCAACAAACAGGTGGCTAATATTTCCGGAAAAGAAATGCAGAAAATTCTGGAAAATCTCTGTAAAAAGAAATTTCAGGTAACGGGAAAATCGACCTTCAAAGATGAATTTGTAACTGCCGGAGGTGTTGATTTAAAGGAAATTAACTTTAAAAACATGTCTTCAAAGCTTCTTCCTCATTTTTATATTGCAGGAGAGGTTTTAAATATAGATGCCGTAACAGGCGGATTCAATTTTCAGGCCTGCTGGAGTGAAGGCTGGCTGATTGCACAGGACTTAAATACTTTATAATATGAAAAAAACAGTAATCCTTATTTTCCTGTTGGGAGCTCAGCTTGCCTTTTCTCAAACTACACAACAGGAAGGGCAGCAACCGACCCCGTCATCAACTGACAGCAATACTGCACCTCAACCTGATGATACTTTTGATACCGCTGTGGAATACCCGGGAGGTATGACTGCATTGAGAACAGATATCGGTATGATCTTCGATCCTTCAAAAATTGGAAATTCCTCTAAAATATCCAAATCTACAACCACGTTTGACGTGAATCCTGACGGAAGCATCAGTTCTGTTTCAACAACAGGAAATAACCCGGGCCTGAATAAAGAAATGGATCGTGTTATCAATTCCTTAAAAACCAAATGGATTCCTGCTACTAAAAACGGGAAAGCGATTAAGTCAGCATATCATATTCCGATGACTTTAAATA
This sequence comes from Chryseobacterium sp. 22458, assembly GCF_052044975.1. Taxonomy (NCBI): domain Bacteria; kingdom Pseudomonadati; phylum Bacteroidota; class Flavobacteriia; order Flavobacteriales; family Weeksellaceae; genus Chryseobacterium; species Chryseobacterium sp. 22458. Next base: position 524,077 of record NZ_JBQEOA010000003.1, read on the forward strand.
ATCACTAAATGTTCTCTGACGGAAGAAACTCCTGAAAATTTTAAAAGCGGGTTATATGATTTCAACAGTGTATTAAAATTATTAATTTTACTAAAATATAGATATGAAAAAAATATTAATATTCATTGTATGCCTTGGATTCGGACTCGCTTTTTCTCAGGAAAAGAAAGCAGGGGATTTACCATCTGATCACCCTCCAAAAGGAGCATCTGCTTCTGAAGAGCGTAAACAGGCTGAATATCCCGGAGGAATCAATGTATTTATGAGAGACGTTTTTAAAAAGATAAATACCAAACGGCTCAAAGGAGGTGCCGGAAAGGCGCAGGCCAATGCCAGATTCTCAGTGAATTCCCAGGGAGATATAGACAAGCTAGTTGTAACAGGAAACAATGAAACGGTAAATAAGGAGGTAGAAAGGGTCATGAGATCCATGAAAACCAAATGGACGCCCGGAGAATCAAAAGGAAGTCCTGTAGAAACAATGTATAACCTTCCTTTCATTGTCAATTTTGATTAAATACAATGCTCTCCGCCAAAAGAAATACCACAATTTTCTTTAAAATCCTTTTAATCATAGGATTCGGGTATTTCTTTTGGCTGATGCTAAAGATTACGCTGGAATATATTCCCTTAAATCCGAATGTTAGTTTTCTGATGATCAAGCAGACGGAAGTCACGGCAAGACCGGAATACCTCAGCTTTTTCTACACCCATGTTTACACCAGTATCTTTGTGCTTCTTTCAGGATTTCTGGCGATCCTCAGAAAAGATTTTGGTCTCAGAAATTTCCACAGGAATATGGGAAAGATCTATATTTTTCTGATTCTGATCTTTGCCGCCCCTTCAGGAATTTATATGGGAATATTTGCAAACGGAGGGTTGTTTTCCAAAATTTCATTCGTTACTCTCGGTGTTTTATGGTGGTTTTCTACTTTGAAGGCCTACCGGCTTGCGAGGCAGAAAAAATTTAAGCAGCATAAGCAATGGATGTGGCGGAGTTTTGCTTTTACATTATCTGCGATCACTTTGCGGATGTGGAAAGTTATTATCGTATATTTATTTCATCCCAACCCAATGGATGTCTACCAGATTATCGCATGGATGGGCTGGATTCCCAATATCCTTTTAATTGAATATTTAATCACAAAAAAACAGATATGAAAATTTTAAATTACACCCTTATCTCTTTGCTTACGGTTTCTTTAATAGGCTGTAAAAAAGATGGAAAGACCAATGAATCCGGGAAAGATTCTTTAACGGCAAAAAAAGATTCTGTGATAATACCTGAAGTTCATCAGGAATATTATGGGATTTATACAGGTGATTTCGCAGGAATGGAGAAAACAGTAGACGAATATGATGGTTCGGAGTATGATGTAGATATATACAAAAAGATTTCTCTAAAGATCAACAGAATCACAAAAGACAGTGTTTATGGGCAAAGCATTGTGAATGGTAATCAGCGCCCGTTCAGAGGGGTTTTCAATGAATCTTCAAAATCTTTTGTACTGGATGAGCCCGGCAATGATAAAACAGACGGCAGGTTCGAAGTAAAACTGAATGGTGACAGCTTAACCGGGAAATGGAATGCCTTCAACAAATCAGCGGTTAAATCACCTTTAAAAACGTTGAAATTGACGAAAAAAGAGTTTGTTTATAACCCGAATTTTATGCTGGATAAAGATTCCAACCTTGTAGACTGGTCCAACCCTAAGGATTTTGTTGAAAAATATACGGATACAGACACCGGGAAAACGGAAAGCTATACCACTTCCAAAAACAGAGTTGCTTCTGAGGCGGTCTTCAAACTGAATGCCTCTAAACAGAAACTGACGGAAAAAGATCTTAAAAACTTAAGAAAACTAGATCTTGAAATCATCAAAAACTCCGTATTCGCAAGGCATGGTTATTCCTTTAAAAAAGAAACGTACAGAAATTTCTTCGAGCAGACAGACTGGTATATTCCTGTTTCAAATAATGTAGATAACGAGCTTACTCCTATGGAAAAAGAAAATGTTGCGCTGCTGAACCGTTTTACCAAATATGCTGAGGATAAATATGACAGTTTTGGAAGATAGGTAGCAGTTAGCACGATCAGGGATTAGAGGCGGAAAGCAGGCTTTCAGTTTTTTTCATTCTTACAAGTAGAAAGAGCAGCAGGCAGCCTACGGCATAACAGAGTATATCAATCCATGAGAAAGAGTTTCCGATCACAATATACATCAGGCTTCCAGGACGGAAGCCTAGTTTTTCTGCAATATTGAAATATTGTGCAAATTCTACCAGAAATGAAAATATTAAGATTCCCAGAATCAGCTTCTGATCATTTATCTTCACAAAAGTTTTTACAAAGGTATAGAGAAGCATTACGACAATTACATCTCCGAGATAGGCTCTTACAAAGAAAATATCTTTAAGTTTGGTGGCAATTAAAACTTCTACCAGAAAAATAAAGATGGTCAGAAGAAGGTATTTCAGACTGAATTGTAGTTTCATCTATTTTTGTTTTAGGACATAAAAAATCGGCATTCCAGGAATACCGATTGTATTGTGATAAGCAAATATATTATTTCTTTACTTTGATTGTACATCCTATGGCAACAGTTTTTGTCATTTTCACCTGCTCACCTTTAATTAAGGCGTTTACAGCATCCTGAGCATAATATTCCGATACATCTGCGGGATTATCATAATTGTTGTCGATAGCTCCGATGTATTTTACGATATTCTTCCCGTTTTCTTTCTGTAATACAAAGACATGCGGGGTTTTTGTAGCCCCATACTGAGGATAAATTTTCTGTCCTTCGTCTACGAGATAAGGAAATGTAAAGCCTTTCTGTTTTGCCCTTTCAATCATCTGCTGATAACCGTCTTCCGGCTGTACATCGGGATCATTCGGATTGATGGCAATAACGGGATATCCCAGAGATTTATATTTCCTGTCCAGTTCTATGATACGGTCTTCATATTTCTTTGCATACGGGCAGTGATTGCAGGTAAATATGACAATAAATCCTTTGGCACTTTTAAAATCGCTCAAAGAAACCATTTTACCATCAATATTTTTAAGCTTAAAATCGGTAGCCTCATCCCCTACTTCATATCCTTTTTTAGCAGAAATATTGTCTTTCTTAGGATTATTATCGTGATTCGGTGCTGTAAAACTCAACAACCCAAGGGCAGCCATAAATGCCATCATCACAATTTTCATATTTTTCATAACTGTTTATTTTTATTGTAGATTTTCATTAATTATTTTTTCAAGATCTTCTCTGCTCATTTCTCCATCATTAAAATGAAATTTCTCCCCATCTTTATAAAACAACGTTACCGGAATATTGCCATCCCAGTCTTTTTCAAACCTTGGAATCCAGGTATTCATTCTTTTGATATCATCCAATAGAATCACCTCAGCGGTCAGATTTTTACTTTTGATGAATTTTAATACTCTTTCCTTATCTGCCAAACGGTCTAATGAAACCAGAATCATTTTAAATTTTGGATCACCTGCATGTTTATTGTTCACTTCCATAAAGTGAGGCAGCTCTTTGACGCAGGGAGCACAGGTAGTTGACCAGAAATTAACCACAAGCAGTTTATCTTTTTCCTGCCGGATACGATTTTCCAGATCTTCATATTTCACTATGGAAATTGCAGCCTGCTGTGCTTTGAAAACAGTAAAGCACAAACATATGGTTAAAAGCCGGATAAAATTCTTCATATTCAAATTTAATCATTGCTTTATTTCTCCATGACTATCAACCTGTTAAACTTTGTTAATTATTGCATAAAAATGTTATTTTCTTTCACCACCTATTGAATTATTTGAAATAAAATGTAAATTAGCTTACAATTAAAACTAAAATTATCATGAAAAAATCAGACTTTCAAAAGAAAAAACTCACAAAAAGCGAATTGAAAGAAATCAATGGAGGAAACGGCCCCGTTATATGCCCGGAAGGATTATGTAAGATTAGCGAAGATCAATATGTAATAGGACCAGTAGGCAGAGACGGATATTGCTGTTAATTTATTGAAAATACAAACCAAATTAAAATTATCATGAAAAAATCAAACATTCAAAAAAGAAAACTGACAAAAAACGAGTTAAAACAGATCAACGGAGGAGGCACAATTTGTCCCGGAACCTGCTTCTGCAACATTGATGGTGATGGAGAGATAAGAATAGGCGCCTGCGACAGTAAGGGAAGATGTTGTTAACCGGCATTCAATAAAACCCAGAGTGACCGGAGAAAAATCTTCGGTCATTCTTATTTAAGACAGAAAATAAATTCACCAAATTAAAATCATTATGAAAAAGTCAAACAATCCAAAAAGAAAGCTTAGCAAAACTGAGCTGAAAGAAATCAGTGGCGGATTAAGACCTATCTGCCCAAGAGTGATAAGCTGTACAGACCCGAATACCGGAGAAGAAAGGTATGGAGTTCCCGGAATGCAGGACGGATTTTGCTGTTAACCCCGGTTTATAACGTTTAAACAAAAGGAATATGAAAACATCACACATTCAGAAAAGAAAACTTTCTAAAGCAGAGCTGAAAGACATCAACGGGGGTGCTGCATCCTGCGCAGAAGGCCTGTGTAAACTAAGAGGAGTAAGCCACTTCCTTATTATAGGCCCAAGAGGCAATGACGGCTACTGCTGTTAATTTCAAAACTTAAAAAAACAAAAAATGATTGGATTATCCTCCAATCATTTTTTTTATCGCATTCAGCTTCATTAAAGCTTCAATGGGTGTTAAGGTATTGATATCTATCTTCGTAAGCTCTTCACGGATATTCTCCAGAACCGGGTCATCCAGCTGGAAAAAAGAAAGCTGCATATTTTCTTCAGTCACTCTTTTGATGCTTTCGGACGAATTGCTTCCCTGAGTTCTGCTCGCTTCGAGTGTTTTCAGGATTTCATTTGCTCTGTTGACTACTTTTGCAGGCATCCCGGCCAGCTTTGCCACATGGATCCCGAAACTGTGCTCACTTCCTCCCGGCACCAGCTTTCTAAGGAAGATGATATTTCCTTTATTCTCCTGGATGGATACGTGGAAGTTTTTCACCCTCTCAAAGTTCACCGTCATTTCATTCAGCTCATGGTAATGGGTTGCGAACAACGTTTTAGACTGTGTAGGATGCTGATGCAGGTATTCCGCAATAGCCCATGCAATGGAAACTCCGTCATAGGTAGAAGTTCCGCGCCCAATCTCATCAAGTAAAATAAGGCTTCTTTCCGAAATATTATTCAGGATATTGGCCGCTTCATTCATCTCAACCATGAAAGTAGATTCACCTGCAGAGATATTATCAGTAGCTCCTACCCTTGTAAAGATCTTATCCAGCATTCCGATCTCAGCATGCTTGGCAGGTACAAAACTTCCGATCTGAGCCAGAAGACATACAATAGCAGTCTGACGCAGAATCGCTGATTTACCGGCCATGTTCGGACCGGTCACCATTATGATCTGCTGGGAATCTTTATCCAGGAAAATATCGTTTGGAATATATTTTTCTCCTAATGGAAGGACATTTTCAATAATCGGGTGCCTTGCCTCTTTCAGATCAATCGCATAGCCGTCATTCAGAACGGGTTTTGTATAGCTTTCAGAAACAGCCAGTTCAGATAATCCGGAAGCTACATCAAGCTGGGCAATGATATTGGAATTTCCCTGAATCTGGTCAATATACACCATTGTTTCAGAACATACATTTCTATACAGTGAAGTTTCCAGAACCCCTATTTTTTCTTCGGCCCCCAGAATCTGATTTTCATATTCCTTCAATTCCTCGGTAATATATCGCTCAGCATTCACAAGGGTCTGCTTTCTTACCCAGTCATCAGGAACTTTATCTTTGTGGGTATTCCGGACTTCAATATAGTATCCGAAAACGTTGTTAAAATCAATTTTAAGGCTTGTAATACCTGTTCTTTCAATCTCTCTCTGGCACATATCATCCAGGAAGCCACGACCTTTGCTCTGAAGATTTCTCAATCGGTCCAGTTCTTCAGAAACACCTTCCTTGATGATATTTCCTTTCGCAAGGCTTACAGGAAGCTCTTCGTTAAGATGACTTTGCAGGAATTTAATCAGCTCTTCAAGGTCAAATAGTGGTTCCAGCCACGCCAGCACCTCTGCATGCGAATGCAGTAATGCTTTGATCTTATGAATATTAATTAAACTTTGGCGTAAATACCCAAGTTCTTTAGGTGAGATTTTTTCTGCAGCCAATTTCCCCATCAATCGGTCAAGATCGGAAATGGATTTCAGCAGTTGGCAGATCTCGTATTTCAACGGATCATTTTCATTTAAGAAATCGATCAGGGAAAGCCTTCTCATAATCTCATCCACAGATTTTAAAGGAAGAATGATCCTTCTTCTCAGCAATCGCCCCCCCATAGGCGTGGAAGTCTTATCAATAATATCCAGTAATGATTTCCCCTGTGGATTGCTAGGATAAACGATCTCAAGGTTTCTCAAGGTAAAATTATCCATCATCAGATAATCTTCCTGCGGAATAACCTGAAGTTTTGTAATATGGGAAAGCAGGTTGTGGTGGGTATCTTCTACCAGATAGGCAAAAATAGCTCCTGCTGCGGTGATGGCCAATGGAAGGTTTTCAACTCCAAAACCTTTTAATGAATTGGTTTTAAAGTGACCGGTTAGTTTCTCGTAGGCAAAATTGTATTGGAATGCCCAATCTTCAAGCTTAAAGGCATTTTTATTTTTAAACTGTTCCGGGATCTGTACACTTCTCTGGAAAATGATCTCACTCGGATCAAAAGTATTCACAATGTGTAACAGCTTCTCCAGGTTTCCTTCACTTACTAGGAATTCTCCTGTGGAGATATCTACGAGGGCAATTCCGTATTTCTCTTTTTCTTTGTGTAAAGAAAGCAGGAAGTTGTTCTTTTTTGAATTCAGCACCTGATCATTGAAAGTAACCCCGGGTGTAACCAGTTCCGTTACTCCTCTTTTTACAATTCCTTTCACCATTTTCGGATCTTCCAGCTGATCACAGATCGCCACTCTCATTCCCGCCCTTACCAGTTTAGGAAGGTAAGAATCTATAGAGTGATGCGGAAAACCGGCAAGTTCCACACTGCCTTCACCATTATTTCTTTTGGTAAGAACAATACCCAGGATCTGGGATGTTTTCACGGCATCCTGCCCAAAAGTTTCATAAAAGTCGCCTACCCTGAAAAGTAAAAGTGCATCAGGGTATTTTCCCTTGATGGTATTGTACTGAGTCATTAACGGGGTTTCCTTCTTCGATTTTGCCATAGTAAAAAATGAGCCCCAAATTTAAAAAAATAAATTCAGGGTACGGGAATTGTTTAACGGTAATCCTATACTCTTTACTTTATCAGTAATTAATTGTATTTTCACCATAAAATCAAATCACTCATGGAATTTCCTGTTTTAGAGACTGAAAGACTTATTTTACGACAGCTTACCCCTCACGATACTGAAGATCTTTTTGAATATTTTTCGCTGGATGAAGTCATGGAATACTATGATCTGGCTCCCTTTAAAACCCTGGACGATTCCAGACAAATTATCCGGCACTTCAACAGTGAGTTTGAAAAAGGAAAAGGGTTCCGGTGGGCCCTGGAACTGAAATCCACCGGAAAAGTTATTGGTACCTGCGGGTATCACAACTGGTACCGGGAACATTTCAGGGCAGAAATCGGCTATGAGCTGAATCCAAAATTCTGGAGACAATATTATATGAAGGAAGCTATCCTTCCTATTCTTACATACGGCTTTGAAACTATGAGACTGCACCGGGTAGATGCCTTCATTGATCCTTCCAATATTTCTTCAGAAAGGCTGTTAACTTCTTTAAATTTCAGCAAAGAAGGAACGCTGAAAGATTTCTTTTTTGAAAAAGGAAAATTTGTTGACGCAACCATCTTTGGTCTTATTAATAAATAAATCCAAAATCTAACGCTAAGATGCAAAGAAAATTGATATTGATTCTTCTTATTTTCGCTCGCAAAGGCATTTCATTTAGCTATTGAAGGCTTTCTTCGCTGAGTGAAACGCCTTTGCGAACCTTTATTAGCAAATAGCCCCTAAGCCTAGCGCTCAATGCGTTAAAATTTTCAAAATTATAATACTTATTTTTCTGAAAGGTGTTTTTCCAAAGCATCTGAACTTTTCTTGTAGGCCCATTTCTGCTTATAATCCACCCATTTGGCTTTGAAAAGTTTTCGCATCAGTTTATCCGTGTACCGCATAATGAAAACATGATACAGCATATTGGCAAAAACATTGGGTTTATTGGGAAGTGCCCTCAGTGAGAGTGAGAAACCCGGTTCCAGATATCTGTTGAAATGCCAGAATGCTCCGGGAATAAACAGGGCATCACCATGTTCCATAAAAATCTCATAGCCTTTGGCATATTTCAGAGCCGGAAACTTCTCGTAATCCGGATTTTCGTAGTCTACCTCATAGATGGTATGCACGGATAACGGAACTTTATATAAAAAAGGAGACTGCTTCTGATCAAACAACAGAATTCTCTTCTTTCCTTCAAAGTGGATATGCATAAAATCTCCAAGATCTACATCATAATGCATCAGTACATGCGCCTCACTCCCTCCGAAAAATAAAGTCGGAAGTCTTTTAAAAAACTTTATTCCCAGATCCGGGTAAGTAAAATTTTTCAATAGCTCAGGAAGCCTGTCTGTAATGATATAGAAGAAGATACGCAGGTCAGAAGGTTTAGATTTTATCGTATCTATATACTCTTTCATCTTCATATTCGTAACCGGAGCATCAGAACTTTTTGCCGCATCAGCTGGTTTATTGTCATAGAGCGGAACTTCCTGATCGCCTGCTTTCTCACGGATATAAGCCAGATTCCATTTGTCGAAGGCATCCCAGCGGCTTGCAAAATTCTTGATTAAAAGAGGTTTCTGCTTTTTAAAATAGTTCTTCTGAAAATCTTCTTTACTGATATCATTGACAACATCTACGTTTTCGAGGATCATGTACTTTGTATTTAATGCGAAATAAAAATAGTGTTTTTTTGAAAATTGAGAAAGCCTGAAAAAGGACCCGAAAACTAAAAAAGAAACTAAACATTTCTATTTCAATCATTTATAAATATTTTTAAATACATTTTAATCTGAGATCAAAAAATCAACATTTTATTTTTCAGATTTTTTTAAGAACTTTACCCTATGGAGGAAAATGCTCAAAACTTTATTCTTTATACAACCCCGAATGGTGATGTAAAACTTAATGTATTATTACTTAATATTTTTGACAGCGGAGAATTAGAAGAAATTTCAGTTAGTTCCATTTTGGAACATACTGCTTCAGATGGGAAAAAATATGTGACAAAATTTTATAATCTGGATGCTATAAATAAAGACAATATCAGATAATTTATGAGAGCCTATAACACGAAACACTTTATTAAAATCCTTTTCAGTTTACACAAAAGCGATACTTTAAAAATTCTGTTTCCAAGTATGATCCTCGTAGGATTATATTCCTGGGGAATTCAATATCTGGAAGTCGAATATCTTCACCTTACTTCCAAATCGGGGGTCAGTAATGTGGGAATGATTCATTCCTTACTGGGCTTTGTTCTTTCTCTTTTATTGGTTTTTAGAACAAATACGGCATATGACAGATGGTGGGAAGGCAGAAAACTATGGGGAAAGCTAGTGAATGACACCAGGAATTTTGCGATAAAAATCAACACCATTCTTGGTGACAATCGTCAGGATGCGGAACAAATTGCAAGATATCTGAAGTTTTTCCCTCACTTTTTGGCCAAACACCTTTCTAAAGAGTCTACAAGGCTGGCACTGGATGAAGATTATTCCGAAATTGAAAAGTCTTTGAAAAATCACGGCCCCAGTGAAATGATCATTCTTTTGAATCATAAACTGAATATGCTGAAAAAAGAAGGAAAAATCTCAGAAATCGAAATGCTGTATTTAGACACCCAGCTTTCCGGATTTCTGGATGTATGCGGAGGCTGTGAAAGAATAAAAAATACTCCCATTCCTTATTCATACTCCTCTTTTATCAAGAAGTTCATTATTCTTTATGTTTTTGCTCTGCCTATTGCCTATGTTATCACGATCGGACTTTTTATGATTCCGCTTACCGTTTTCGTATATTATGTACTGATGAGCCTGGAGCTTATTGCCGAGGAAATTGAAGATCCTTTCAATAATGATGAGAATGACATCCCAATGGAGACACTGGCTCAGAATATTGAGAAAAATGTACATCAAATCATGATCAGAAAATAAAAAATCAACCTTTTAAAGGTTGATTTCTTTTAATTCGCCGTCTGCTTTTATTTCTACAAACTTACTCTCCCGGTTGGCAGCATCATAGCCATAGAAAAACGTACTGTATATTGGGGTAGAATACAGATAGTTCCCGTAACCGTTGAAGGTATTTGTTGTACCCGTCTGCTGCTGGTAGCTTGCCGTAGCAGTAAAATTTACAATGGTTTCAAGGTAATATTTCCCGGGTTTTAATTTTTCAAACTTAAATCTTCCATGATCATCCGTTAATGCTTCTACCCTGTATTTAAAAGCTTCTTCAGACATGTATACCGTAGTTTTTTTATTTTCATACTTTTTTCTCATGCTGTAAAACTCTTCAAAATAAGGAGTTACCGGAAAAAGCATCACAACAGTACCTTTAGGGGCATAGTGCTTCTGACCCAGCAGTGGTTTGATTCCCCAATTGTTTTTCTGTTTGGTAGAAGCAACACCCTCTATGGTAGAATTCCCGAATCCAAGCATGTCTCTGGCCAGTTTTTTATCAAAAAAAGCCTGTGGATAGTATGTATTCTGTGCATTTGAATACGCAAAAGCCATCATGGATATCAATAAAATGAATAATTTTTTCATAGTATATTTTTGAGTCAAATATAAGTATTTTACTATTTTTGAAATAAAAATAGCTATGAAATACATTCTTCTACTATTCATTTCAGTGTCTTCCCTTGTATGGGCGCAGAAACCTTGCGGATATAAAGACGGGTTGCAGGAAGGATCCTGTAAAGAATTTTTCGATAACGGACAGGTAAAAAATATTGTAGAATGGAAAAAAGGCAAACGAGAAGGGGATGCGGTTTTTTATCATGAAAACGGAAAAATACACGCAAAGGGAGAATATAAAAAAGACTTCAAAGTAAAGGAATGGAACTATTATGATAAAAATGGAACCCTGACCGGTAAAGAAGTATACACAAACGGAGAAAAGAATATTTATGACAACAGCTTTACCGGCACGTTTTATTCTCCTTCCGGAAAAGTGGAGGAAATCTCTCATTATAAATTTGCCAAACTGCATGGTGAAACCAGACTATTTCATGAAGACGGAAAATCCGTAAAACAGATAGGACAGTATGAAAACGGAATTGCCACCGGAAAATGGAAAGCATTCTACCCGTCCGGAAAGGTACAACGTGAAACTGAATTCGTGAATGATAAATGGAATGGCAACAGAATACATTACCGTGAAGACGGAAGCATAGAAAAAACAGAGGTCTACAAAGACGGAAAATTAATCTCAACAAAATAATACAATTGGTACAGAAACTAAAACTGGAAGAGCTGAACAGGATAGATGTAGAAACATTTAAGAAGGTTGAAAAAATTCCACTGGTCATCATTTTAGATAATATCAGAAGTATGCACAATGTGGGTGCAGCATTCAGAACGGCCGATGCTTTTCTGATCGAAAAAATAATCCTTTGCGGGATTACGCCACAGCCTCCTCACCGTGAAATTCACAAAGCAGCATTGGGTGCTACCGAAAGTGTAGACTGGTCTCATGAAGAAGAAACCAACAATGCCATTGCAGACCTGAAAAGCAAAGGATATGAAATTATAGGTATTGAGCAGACAACGGGCAGCCGGCTGATTACTGATTTTACCATTGATCATTCGAAAAAATATGCGCTGATTTTAGGGAATGAAGTAGAGGGAATCAGTGATGAAGTTCTCCCGAATATTGATGTATTTCTGGAAATTCCACAGCTTGGCACCAAGCATTCTCTTAATGTAAGTGTATGTGCAGGAATTGTGATGTGGGAGTTTGCCAAAGCCCTAAAATAAAAAAACTGCATATGTCCTTAGTAGACAGTGCAGTTTGAAATAAATCTAATAAAAAGTAAAAATGAAAGGCGACAAAGGTACTTTTTTTTTCTTTACAAACAAATTTTGACGGCACTTTTTTTGTTTCATCTTAAAAAAAGTCGTGTTTTCAGAAAAAGTTTCATTTAATTTTTTATAAATTAGCACAATGTTTATCAAGGACTATATCTCAAAAGACTTTCCGTGTTTTAGCCTGTCTGATTCCATAGAATCGGCCAGAAATATGTTGGAAGATTTTGGATATTCCCATATTTTCATCAAAAAATCCCATCACTTCTATGGAGCGCTTGCAAAAGACTTTCTTTATGAAGAAGATGGCGGCACACTGAAGGATCTTGAGCATCAGATCGAACGTTTTGCGATTCTGGAAGACAACAATATCATGGACAGTATCCGTCTGTTTTATACGTTCAGTTCCAATGTGATCCCGGTAATCAACAAGAATGAAAAGTATCTGGGGTATATTACCTGTGAAGATATTTTCCAGGATCTGTCCCGCTATCCTTTATTTTCAGAGTCAGGAGCTATCCTTACGATAGAAACACCGGCCAGAAAATATTCGATGACTGAGATTGCCAATATTATAGAGAGCAATAACTCAAAATTTTACGGAGGGTTCATAAGCTTTATGTCTGACGAGGTAATCCATATTACCATTAAGATCAGCAATGAAAATCTGGCCTCAATAGACTCTACTTTTGACCGGTACGATTACAGAATTGTAGAAAAATACTATTCTGATGAGAAAACCGATCTGTTTAAAGACCGATTCGGTTTTTTCCAAAAATTCATAGAAATATAACATGAAGGCAGCCATATATTCACAGAAAAAGGATCTTGATACTTTTTTATATTTAAGCAAGTTTATCTCTGAACTTGAAACCAGAGGTGTAAAATCCGTTCTGTATGATGAAATGGCTGAGGCACTTCAGTTTTCAAAGATATTCGAAACCTTCAACTGCAAGCAGGACCTTCTGGATAAGGAAGTTGATCTGTTTTTCACCTTCGGTGGAGACGGAACTATTGTAAACTCTTTAACGTTCATTGAAGATCTTGAAATTCCGGTGGTAGGAGTCAATACAGGAAGACTGGGATTTCTGGCATTCTTTACCAAGGAAGAAGCTTTTAAAGAGCTGGATTCCATCTTAAAAGGAGATGTAAAGACAAGCCGTCGTTCCGTCATAGAAGTAGTATCTCCGGAACTGGAAGGAGCTTTTCCCTATGCACTGAACGATGTCACCGTTTCCAGGAAAGAAACCACGTCCATGATCACTGTGGATTCCTACATCAATGATGAATTTCTGAACGTATTCTGGGGCGATGGGGTTATCATTTCGACACCCACAGGATCTACCGCTTATTCTTTAAGCTGTGGCGGACCTATCATTTCCCCGAACAACGAAAATTTTGTCATCACGCCTATCGCTCCTCACAATCTGAATGTGAGACCTTTAGTAGTGAATGATAAAGTGGAAATCAAATTCAGGGTGGAAAGCCGGGTACCACAGTATTCCCTTTCCCTGGACTCCAGACTGATCCATATTGAAACGGATAAAGAAATCATTATCAGAAAGGCATCTTTTCAGCTTCTTCTGGTACAGCCCAACAATTTGAGCTTTTACGAAACCATCCGTCAAAAGCTGCTTTGGGGACGGGACAAAAGAAATTAGTAATTTCTTAAAAATGATTACCTTTACACGAAATTAAAACACCTAATAAATTTATAATAAAAAGTAAAACATGAGCAGAATTTTTCCGGCAGGAGTTGCCACAGGTCAGTTAGTTACTGATATCTTTCAGTATGCTAAAGAAAATAAATTTGCACTACCTGCAGTAAACGTAATTGGATCAAGCAACGTAAACGCTACGATGGAAACTGCAGCGAAATTGAATTCTCCTGTAATTATTCAGTTTTCAAACGGTGGTGCTGCTTTCAATGCAGGAAAAGGATTAAGCAATGACGGACAAAAGTCTGCAATCTTAGGAGCTATCGCAGGTGCTAAACACATTCATACCCTTGCTGAAGCTTACGGAGCAACAGTAATTCTACACACAGACCACTGTGCTAAAAAATTACTTCCTTGGATTGATGGATTGATGGATGCTAACGAAGAATTCTTCAAGCAGACAGGAAAATCTCTTTACTCTTCTCACATGTTAGACCTTTCTGAAGAGCCTTTAGAAGAAAACATCGAGATTTCAGCTAAATATTTCGAAAGAATGGCAAAACTTCAGATGACTCTTGAAGTGGAAATCGGGGTAACAGGTGGTGAAGAAGACGGTGTTGACAACTCAGACGTTGATAATTCCAAACTATATACTCAGCCTGAAGATGTAGCTTATACTTACGAAAAATTAAAAGCTATTTCTGATAACTTTACCATCGCTGCGGCATTCGGTAACGTACACGGAGTTTACAAGCCAGGAAATGTGGTTCTTACCCCAAAAATCCTTGACAACTCTCAGAAATATGTTCAGGAGAAATTCGGAACTGCAGCTAAGCCTGTTAATTTCGTATTCCACGGTGGATCAGGATCTACTTTAGAAGAGATCAGAGAAGCCATTGACTACGGAGTGATCAAAATGAATATTGATACTGACCTTCAGTTTGCTTATACAGAAGGCGTTAGAGATTATATGGTAAACAATATTGAATATTTAAGAGCTCAAATCGGAAACCCTGAAGGAGAAGAAAAACCTAACAAAAAATTCTATGACCCGAGAGTTTGGGTAAGAAAAGGTGAGGAAACTTTCTCTACAAGATTGGTAAAAGCATTTGAAGATTTAAATAACGTAAATACTTTAAAATAAGACTGTACATTTGTATCAATGTAAAAAGTATCCGTAAGAAATACATTTACATTGATACATTTTACATTTATACATTAATACAATTTAAAAATGGCATTCGACTGGTTTAAAAGAAAAGCAAAAAACATTACCACCTCTACTGATGAAAAAAAGGACGTTCCCAAGGGCCTATGGCATCAGACTCCATCAGGAAAAGTTGTGGAACATGATGAACTAAAGAGAAATAATTATGTTTCTCCCGAAGACGGATTTCATGTAAGAATAGGAAGTGCGGAATTTTTTGACATCCTTTTTGACGGCGGTAAATTCACCGAACTGGATGCCAATGTAGAAAGTATTGATATCTTAAACTTTAAAGATACAAAACCTTATAAAGACCGTTTGAAGGAAGTAAAGGCTAAAACAAAGCTTACAGATTCCATCAGAAATGCCGTAGGAACCGTAAAAGGAACTGAAATGGTAGTTTCCTGTATGGATTTTGCTTTCATCGGAGGATCTTTAGGTTCTGTAATGGGTGAAAAGATCAGAAGAGCGGTAGATTACTGTATTGCACACAAACTTCCGTATATGATCATCTGTCAGTCCGGAGGGGCAAGAATGCAGGAGGCCACTTATTCTTTGATGCAGTTAGCAAAGGTACAGGCTAAACTGGCTCAGCTTTCAGAAGCAGGTCTTTTATACATTGCTTACCTTTGTGACCCTACTTTCGGAGGAATCACAGCATCTTTCGCAATGACGGCTGATATCATCATGGCTGAACCTGGAGCTCTTATCGGCTTTGCAGGACCAAGAGTAATCCGTGAGACAATCGGTAGAGATTTACCGGAAGGTTTCCAGACCTCAGAATTCTTACAGGAAAAAGGATTTGTAGATTTCATCGTAAAAAGAACAGAAATTCAGGATACTGTTGCCAAAACAGTTAATTTATTAGCGGTAAAAGCATAGTATCTGTAACAAAAACAATACAATCTCTCTCTAATTAGGGAGAGATTTTTATTTATGAGGACTTTTAAGATATTTTTCAATACCATCAGAAGTATGAGCTTTAAAAAGATTATCCGTCTTTTATCACTTGTACTTCCCCATCCCCTTTTTGCCCTGATGAGCTTTCATGCTACTGTAAAGGCATTTACCATAGCTCAGAAAAAATTTCCTAAGACAGCCTCCACAAATGGAATTGGTAATGCTTTCAGACATGCTCTCTGGTGCTGCTTTATCATGATGTACTGCTGCAAAATTTCTTCTCCTAAAAAAGCACTTGATTTTTGCAAAAGAATTACAGATATGCATGAAGAACTTTTCCCGAACGAGCCTTTGGAAACCAAAATGGATCTCCATAATAACAAAATCGGAATGGATTATTTCATGGAAATTTTACCGGGAATTCACCGCCAGTTTTTTGAAAAAAGCTTCTTTGTAGATGCATTAATCAAAAAAATGGATGAAGCCAAAGTTCTGAAAAACCTTGATGATGATTTTGAAGGGCGTCTTGTTTACTTGGAAGAATAACTGTTTAAACCTTTATTTTGAAACATTAAGATTGATTTAAGGTTTTAAGAGTATTAAGATAAGCTTCGCTTTAAGCTTAAAAATCAGAATGATTTATCTTAACTAAGCTTTATTTCTTAAATTCTTCTTAATCGTTATATATCAGATATTTCTTATCGATTACAGGTTCTATTATAAATGCTCTTCTTATTGCTAATATCTTTATGAGCGAAGAAATTCATTTTTATCTACCCTCAGGATTATCTTTTTTAACGCTATGAAAACGCAAAGAAAATTTAAAAACTTAATGCATATTTTCGTCCGCAAGGGCATTTCATTCAGCAATGTTCTCTAGCTTAAATTCTCTTTGCTTAGTGCCAACGCCTTTGCGAACGAAAAAATCATTTCCCACTATTTAGAAACTTTGCGAACACTGCGTTAAAACAGTATAAAGCCGGCAAACGATCATTAGCACTCTTTCATACCGGAATAACAAAGACTTTAGTTATTTTTGTGGTTTAAAGTATTTTTGATAAGTTTAAACAATTAAATCAATCAGATGGTTCTCAGCAGAATTTGGTCGGCTTTCATTATCATTGCCATTGCCATTGCCAGTATAAAATACATCTCATCAAGCAACTACAAAACCATTTTTAATGATATGGTGGTAGGAAAAGGGGGTGATACAGTGAAGGTTGTTTCTCAGCCTATGAATACCCTGTCTCCTGTTGTAAAGGACAGCCTGATGAAAAAAAATGATTTTGCTGATGGCAGGATTCATTATAAAACAGATTCTTTAAAGCAGAACGTACAAGTTTATCGTGTTCAGGAAGCTGATGGAGTCATCGGAACTTCAGAAACAGCCGTAAAGATCTGTCTTGGTCTTATTGGAATCATGACACTGTTTATGGGATTCATGAGTATTGCAGAAAAAGCGGGCGGAATCAACCTTTTAAGCCGTTTTATACAGCCTTTTTTCTCAAAGCTATTTCCTGACATTCCGAAAAATCACCCGGCATTCGGGCATATGCTGATGAATTTCAGTGCCAATCTCCTTGGTCTGGATAATGCTGCCACTCCCTTTGGTTTAAAAGCAATGGAAAGTCTCCAGACTTTAAATCCCAATAAAGATACTGCAAGTAATTCACAGATCATGTTTCTGTGTCTTCATGCCGGAGGAATGACTTTGATTCCCGTATCAATTATTGCCATCAGGGCCTCCATGGGTTCCAAAACACCTACCGATATCTTCCTGCCATGCATGATTGCTACATTTGCGGCTACTCTCGCAGCAATGATTATTGTTTCTTTATACCAGAAGATCAATCTTCTTCGTCCGGTAGTGATTGCTTATGTTGGTGGAATTTCTGCAATTATAGGATTACTGGTAGTTTACCTGGTCCAATTGAGCAAAGATGAACTTGATGATTTCAGTAAAGTATTAAGTAACGGCCTTATTCTCTTTATTTTTCTCGCTATTGTACTGGGAGCCGTCTATAAAAAGATCAATGTTTTTGATGCCTTTATTGAAGGGGCAAAAGAAGGGTTCACTACCTGTGTCAAAATTATTCCTTACCTGGTAGGAATGCTGATCGCTATTTCTCTGTTAAGAACTTCCGGTGTCTTTGATGTGATCATTGACGGCATGAAATGGATAGCCAATGCCGCAAGCCTTGATCCAAGATTCGTTGACGGACTTCCAACAGCACTGATCAAACCTCTATCCGGTTCGGGAGCTAGAGGAATGATGGTGGATACCATGGCAACCTTCGGGGCAGACAGCTTCCAGGGTAAACTGGCAGCGGTACTTCAGGGAAGCTCAGATACGACGTTTTATGTGATTGCAGTATACTTTGGTGCCGTAGCTGTAAAGAATACGAGATATACGGTAATTGCCATGCTTCTGGCCGATTTGGTGGGGATTATTACATCCATTGCTCTGGCATATCTGTTTTTTGCATAATGAAAAGTTGCAGGTTAGGTCGTTGCTAGTTTCTTTACCATTAAAAATGTATTGATGAGTTACGAAAAACTTGATATTTATAATATTGCTTTTGAGCTGTTTATTGAAACACATAAGCTATCGCTCCAACTGCCAAAGTATGAACTATATGAGTTAGGTAGCCAATTGAGAAGATCTGCAGACTCTGTTGTCACAAATATTGCGGAAGGTTATGGAAGAAATAATTACAAAGGAGACTTTATCAAATTCCTGACTTATTCTCAGGCAAGTTGTGATGAAACCGTATGTCATCTATCAAAAATCACAAGACTTTATCCCGAATTAAGTTCAGAGTTTAAAGAGAAATCGGAACAATATAAACTCTTAGGAGGAAAAATAAATAATTTTATAAAATACGTCCAGCTAAATTGGCGTACATAACCCCAACAACCAGCAACTAGCAACTAGCAACTAGCAACTAGCAACTAGCAACTAGCAACTAGCAACTAGCAACTAGCAACTAGCAACTAGCAACAAAATTACCCATTATGATTACAGATAAAGAATTTACACTAAGACTCATCCGCCAGTTGTCTCAGGCATTGGAAAAACTGATCCTTGACAAACCTGAAGAAAGCTTAATGCAGAAAGAGCTGGATTTTGATACACTGATGAGGGATATTTTCAAAATGAATTTCACGGAAGTATCTTCAATGACCAAAGAAGACATGATTGCCCTTGTGAATGAAAGACAGGAAAGAGACCATAAGGATTATTATGAGATGCTGGGGAATCTTTTCTATTTCAACAGCAGACATGATCAGAACAAAGACTTTCAGGATAAAGCAAAGACGTTCTATGAGCTTTACCTTCAGACCAGCGGAATTTTTGCACTTCCGGTGATCAACAGAATAAATGAATTAAAAAAAGCACTTGAATAAAGTGCTTTTGTATTTTAGAATGTAATTTTATAAGTCCCGGTAGAAGATGTACTGGCTTTCTCTGCCTTTACATATTTTTTTACCCAGGCTACTGATGTTGAAGATACACAAGGATCTGAAATACCTCCCGCTCTTCTTGCTGACACCACATTTCCTGCTTTATCTACTGTATAAGCAATGGTAATAGATCCACTTGCCGTACAGCTGTGTGAAGGCTGTGCTCCTCCTCTGCCCATAGTTCCCGGAATGTACCCTACAAGTTTTCTGTCTATTCCTACTTTGCTGTCGCCATTTCCGTCTCCCCCTAAAGGATCTCCCGCATTTCCGATGCCTGTACCTGTTCCCTGGCTTCCGGCTTTGGTGCCTCTTCCTCTGATCAGGTTTCCAATGGCTGCATTTCCTTTTCCGTCACCATTTCCGGTTTTTGCATTGGCTGTGGCTGCGCCTGATTTTTTAGTATTTTTTGAAGCACTTGTACTGGTGGCTTCTTTTTTCTCTGCTTTTTTAGATTCCTCTTTTTTAGCAGCTGTATTTTTTGAATTGTTACCTGTGATGACCTTCTCCTTCACTTCCGTTTTCTTCGGTTCAGGTGCAGGCTCAGGCTTTACCACGGTTTTTGTTTCCGGTACAGGTGTTTCAGCAGGTTCAGGAGTAACTTCTTCTGTAGCAGCAGCCAGACTTCCCGGCTGTTCCGCAGGCTCTTCAATTCCGTTTCCGTTTCTGTTGTCCCCGAAATTGACAAGCATAGTGGTCACAACTTCAGGTTCTTTATCCAGCTCAGGTTTTAATTTATATAAGAAAACAAAAAGCAGAATGGCAGCCCAGATCAGAATAGAAAGCAGAGCACTTTTTATCCTGTCTTTATTTTCTTCGTTTCTGTTTGCTGTATAGCTTCTCATCTTTATAATACTGATTCTACCGGAAATCCGGATCTGTTATTTATCTTTAACGGTTGCAATGGCAATGTTAAGTTTATGTTTTTCAGCAATTTCCATCACAAATACCACATCTTTATGCAACGTATTTTCGTCGGCTCTGATGGTGAAGGATTTATTAGCCTGACTGGCTAATTTATCCACAATAATCTGTTCCAGTTCTCCTTTATTG
The DNA here is from genome assembly GCF_052044975.1 of Chryseobacterium sp. 22458. Lineage (NCBI taxonomy): Bacteria > Pseudomonadati > Bacteroidota > Flavobacteriia > Flavobacteriales > Weeksellaceae > Chryseobacterium > Chryseobacterium sp. 22458. The sequence goes on from NZ_JBQEOA010000003.1 coordinate 544,514, forward strand.
GCAGGATTGTCATCTACAAAGAATGAGCCATCCGGCTTGATACTTACCGTCAAAGGATTGGGTATATTGTCGTCAACTGCTCCGGCTTTCGGCAGATTCACATCAATGGCGCTCTGATTGGCAGCCGAAGAGGTGATCATAAAGAAAATCAGCATCAACAGGATAACGTCTGTCATCGCTGCTAAACTGAATTCCGGATTCGCTTTATTTCTTCTCTGAATTTTCATCTTAAGAATTTATAAAGGTTTGTTGATAAGATCTAAAAATTCTCCTGACATATTCTGAGCCTTCAGTACAAACTTATCAATTCTTGTCAAAAGGATATTGTAACAGAAATTAGCCGGAATGGCTACTGCCAGACCTACTGCCGTCTGTCCTAAAGCGGTATAAATACCTTCCGAAAGGGTTTTCGGAGAGAATGACCCTGTTGCATGCGATAAGTTGAAGAAAGCAATGATCATCCCGATTACGGTACCCAAAAGCCCCAGCATCGGAGCAATACTTGGTACAACGGCCAAAAGGTTCAGGTTTTTCTCCATATTGGCTACCTCTACCTGGGCCTGCGCTTCCATGGCACTTACAATGTCAGAAACAGGACGCCCCAGTCTTGAGATTCCTTTTTCTAAAATTCTTCCTTCCGGAGAGTTCTGCGTCTTGCAGTAATCTGTTGCCGCTTCTATCTTTCCTGCTTTAATGAAATCTTCAATATTGTTCATAAAGTTGGAATCTGTCTTGGAAGTCAGTCTTTTGATAAAGAAAAACCTTTCAAAAAACAGGTATAAAGAAAATATCCCCAGAAGCAATACGGTCACCATCACTATTTTAGCGAAAGCTCCTCCGTGGAACATGATTTTCCAAAATGAAAATTCTAAATTGTCTGTAGCAACTGCAGGGGTAGCAATTTGTGCAAATAAAATCTGAGAAAGTTCCGTTAACAGCATTAATTGTGAATTTTATTAAAGTTTCAACGACAAATGTAGTGGAATATTATGAATTGATATCTTAAAAATTGCTTAAAAACAACTTAAATTTTGTTATCATCATACTAAACAACAAATTTCTTTCCAAAAGAAATTTTGAAAAGAAATTGGGTATAAAAAAGGATGGGCGACTTTATTAATCTTCGTCTACCTCTATATCATCCTGTTTAAATTCGCATTTTAACCTAAAAGGAAGCGGAGTATCTGACCCCGTATAGAAATCATCAATGGTTCCTTTCCAGATCACCTGAAGCTCACCTTCTTCGTTTTTCTCAAAAAGAAGCTCATTATCATAGATATAAGCATCTTCATCATCAAAAAGATCTACTTCTGTATAAGTTTCTTCGTCAGAATCATTGATTTTGATAGTTTTTCCTTCTATCTCCGCAGAATCGATAGGAAAATCGAATACTTCAAGTGATAGCTGCGGAAAGTTGTACTGTAATGAATCATCATCTACATGATCCAAACTGTCATCCGTAATAATTTCAACCTCTAAAAAGTGTTGCTGGTTGCTGTAAACTGCTTTACAATAAGTATTTCTGATATTGTATTTTAGCGTTTCGTCCGGATGGTAAATTTTTAAAATCCCTTTCATTTTTCCTTAAAAAAGAACTGTAATAATATGATTGTTAAACGTTTTAGACAAAGATAAAAAATTGATTTAATGTGAAAAGGATTTTGAAAATTATTTTTTAAAATCAATCGGGACTATGGGCAGGAATCTCCCAATAATACTTACTTTTGTTTCATAAAGTTTCTGCCAATGAAAAATATTTTATCAAAAGGTATCCTGGGGATAGGATTGATGATCGGGCTTGCTTCGTGCAAAAAGTCAGATTCACCCCTTACGAAAGTCACACCAAGCAATCTGGATTCTATAGCGGCCAGGTATTATGAGCAGTACCTTAAACTTTATCCTTTAGATGCTACGGCTCAGGGAGATATAAGATACAATGACCAGCTTCCTATCAATATTGATAAAGATTTTATCTCAGGAGAAATTGCATTCTACAGCTCAGTACAGAAGCAGCTTGAGCAGGTAGATTATAAAAGTCTTCCTGATGAAGATAAAGTAGTGTATGATGTATTGGATTATTCTTTAAAAGATAAAATTGAAGCCTATGCCTATCATCCGGAATATATTCCTTTTACACAGTTCGGCGGTCTTCCTTTAACTTTTCCTTTGTATGGAAGCGGACAGGGAAACCAGCCTTTTAAAACAGAAAAGGATTACAGCGACTGGTTGAAAAGAATGGAAAAATTCCCGGAATGGATGAATGCCGCAGCAGATAACTTCCGTGAAGGGATCAATAATAAAATGGTTCTTCCTAAAAAGCTGGTTGTCAAAATGATTCCCCAAATGAAAGCCGAGGAAATCACCACCACAGATATGGAAAGAAATATTTTTTACGGACCCGTAAAAAACTTTCCTAAAGGCTTCACACAAGCCCAAAAAGATAAATTTACAGCACTTTATAAAGACGCCATTACGAAAAAGATCATTCCCGCTTATACCAAAATGGGGGCTTTTTTAGAAAAAGAATACCTGCCAAAAGCCAGAGATACGGATGGTTACAACAGTCTGCCTAATGGGAATGAAATTTACAGCTATTATGTAAAAAGCTGGACTACCACTAAGAAATCACCTGATGAAATCAATAAGATCGGGCAGCAGCAGGTAGCGATGCTTCGTGCAGAAATGGAAAAAGTAAAACAGCAGGTAGGATTCTCCGGAACCCTGGAAGAGTTTATCACTTATGTGAAAACAGATCCTAAAGCGATGACCTATAAGAGTGCTAAGGATGTTCTGGCTGGGTTCAATGGTATCCTGACCAAAATTACTCCTAAGCTTAAAACTATGTTCAATGTAACGCCTAAAACAAAGTTTGAGATCAGACAGACGGAGAAGTTCAGAGAAGCAAGTGCCAGCGCCGAATATATGCCGGGGACTCCTGATGGAAAAAGGCCGGGAATATTTTATGTTCCGCTTCCTGATCCTACGAAGTTCAACGTTACTTCAGGAATGGAGTCTCTTTTCCTTCATGAAGCCATTCCGGGACACCATTATCAGGTTTCTCTTCAGCAGGAAAACACAAAGCTTCCGAAGTTTATGAGATTCGGATGGTTTGGAGCATATGGTGAAGGATGGGCACATTATTGTGAGACTTTAGGCCCTGAATTTGGTTTATACACAGATCCGTATCAAAAAATGGGGTATTTGAGTGATCAGATGCTGAGAGCGGTAAGATTAGTGATAGACACAGGTCTTCACACGGGAAAAATGTCGAGAGAAGAGGCTATTAAATATTTCCTAAGCAATATTTCTTATGATGAAGGATCGGCAGTAGCTGAAGTTGAAAGATATATGGCAATGCCTGGTCAGGCCCTGGGCTACAAGATCGGCTCTCTGAGAATCCGTGAATTGAGAGAAAAATACCAGAAAGAACTTGGAAATAAATTCAATCTGGCAAGTTTCCACGATGAAGTTCTAAGCCAGGGATGTCTTCCACTGGATGTTCTGAACAGAAAGATGGAGCTTTGGGCAAAAAAACAGAAATAAAATTATATTAATAAAAGGGTACCGATTCAACGAAGTACCCTTTTTTATTTCACTCTTCTAAATAAACAAAATTGATATGATCACAGAAAGCCTCAGATCTCTTTATAATAGAGATTTAAATAAATTAAAAACAGAAATAGAAGCCTATCAAAAGGAAGAAAATCTTTGGAAGACTGACAAAAACATTTCCAATTCTGCAGGAAATCTAACCCTTCATCTGGTTGGAAATATCAATCATTTTATAGGAGCACAGCTTGGAAATACAGGCTATATAAGGCATCGTGAACTTGAATTTTCATTAAAAGATATCCCACAAGCTGAGCTTATTGAAAAAGTTGAAGCCACCATAGCTATAATAGATTCTGTTCTACCACAATTGTCTGAAGAAGATCTTAAAAAAGAATACCCGCTGGTTGTTTTTGAGAGCAAAATGACCACAGATTATTTCCTGATCCATCTGGTTGCTCATCTGGATTACCATTTGGGACAGATTAATTATCACAGAAGGTTATTGGACATTTAATCCATCAATTAAAAACTAAAATAAACGCAATGATCACAAAGTAATTGTTGCGTTCTCTTTTTCGTTCGCTAGGGCCTTTCACTTAGCTAGGAAAATATTGCCTTTGCTAAACAAAGTGTCCTAGCGAACTTTTGATCTAATTTTTTCTAAACCTTGGCGAACTTAGCGTTAAAATAAAATGCGTTATTTCTCAAACATCATTTTCGTAATAAAATCCTTCTCTCCTTTTCCTCTTGCCGGCGAATATTCTCTTCCATAGAAAATGATCTGGAGGTGAAGTTTATTCCAGACTTCTTCGGGGAAGAGCTTTTTGGCATCACGCTCTGTCTCCACTACGTTTTTTCCCGAAGTGAGCTTCCATTGCGTCATCAGACGGTGAATATGGGTATCTACCGGAAAAGCAGGAAAACCGAATCCCTGGCTCATGACCACTGAAGCTGTTTTGTGCCCTACCCCCGGAAGTGCTTCCAATTCTTCATAAGTTTGGGGAACAACACCATTATGCCTTTCCAGTAAAAGCTCGGCCATTCTTTTCAGGTTCTTAGCCTTTGTATTGGATAATCCTATTTCTTTGATCAGTTCTTTAATTTCAAATTCTTCCAGTTTTGCCATTCTTTGGGGAGTTCCTGCTACAGCGAAAAGGTCTGGAGTTACCTGATTTACCTTTTTATCTGTGGTCTGTGCAGAAAGCGCTACAGCAACCATTAATGTATACGGATCGGTATGATCTAACGGAATAGGTGTGGTGGGATATAATTTATCCAGTTCTGTCTGAACCAGTTCGGCTCTTTGCTTTTTTGTCATTTTACCCTTAAATTTGGACAAAATTAAATTATTATGCTGAAAGTTGGAGACAAATTACCTGAATTTGAAGGAACCAATCAAGACGGAGAAACAGTAAGTTCATCACAATTAATCGGAAAAAAGCTGGTCGTTTTCTTCTATCCGCAAGCGAATACACCAACCTGTACCGTGGAAGCCTGCAACCTGAGCGATAATTATTCAAAGCTTAAAAAAGCCGGATTTCAGCTATTGGGAGTGAGCGGAGATACCGTAAAGAAACAGAAGAATTTCCACAGCAAATTTACATTCCCTTATGATCTTATTGCTGATGAAAACAGAGATATTATAGAAAAATTCGGGGTTTGGCAGGAGAAAAAAACGTTTGGAAAAACCTATATGGGAATTGTAAGAACTACCTTTATTTTCGATGAAAACGGAGTTTGCACCAGAGTGATTGAAAAAGTAACTTCAAAGACTGCTGCTGAACAGATTCTGGAAGGATAATTCTTTTTGAAACACAGATATCACTAATACTTTCACAAATAACACAATTTATATCACTGTGTTATTTGTGAAAATATTTTTTTGGGGATTTATTATTCGGTTTCGTAGTAATTTAATACCTCAGTTTCGCCGGGAAGTATAACGTGTTTTTTAAACCTCATCCCTAATTTTTCGATCAGTTTCTGCGAAGAAATATTATCTTTTGAAATGATGGCAGATATTTTTGATAATCCAAAATCATCCAATGCAATAGATTTCACCTTTTGAGCAGCTTCAAAAGCATATCCTTTTCCTTCAAATTCTTCCAGTAAAGAATATCCGATATCAAGGATCTCAAGCCCTTCTCTCTGAAATATTCCTACAGCTCCTATTTTTTCATTTCCTTCTTTAGTCACCAGAAGATAGTTTCCGAATCCCAGTTTTTCAATCTGGGGAGCAAATCTGTTCAGGATATAGTTTTCAGCATCTTCAGCGGAATTTACATTACGGTTGCCAATATATTGAACAAATTTAGGCCTGTTATAGAGGTCAAAGACAAAATCTCTGTCTTCAAGTGGAGACATCGGACGAAGTATTAATCGTTCGGTCTCATAGGTATTATCTGCGCTTGGATGTTTTTTTAGGCTCATCTTTCTTGGGTTCTTCCTTTTTTTCGATCTTTAAAAGTCTCGGATTATTAGCACATTTTTTATTATAAAGCTCAATATAGGTTCCGTTGTCCTTCGTATGGGTTATTGTACCGGTTGCTTTATTAACAGTCAGTGTATAATGGGTCTTTTGGTAAGGGCATTCCTTTGAAGTTACTTTTCCTAAATCAAGATAATAATTAGATGCATCCTCATGATAATTGCCTGCCAGATCTTTAAATTCTTCATCTACGACATATCCTTCTGAAGCCAGTACGATAGCCGCTTCCTGGGCATTATCTATCCTTCCTACAAACCGTTTCAACCCTTCCGTGTCAAGCACATAACTGATCTTACCTCCTTCAGAATAGGCTATATAATAAAAACTGTCTTCACTGGGAAACAGATTAAAACCTGAGAATTGCGGAACATAATCCAGTTTACCTGAAGTTTTGATCTCCTCTCCTTTTCCATAATTATTGTACACCAATACCCATGAACCCACTTTGTTATCAGGATCGATCTGCTGCAGCATATTGGGAATACTTGAAAACTTCTTTTTGTTCTGGGAATACCCCAAAACACCTGCAAATAAACATACAAAAATGAAAAATCTGGTTGCGGCTTTAATCATAACTTAAAAATCAGCAGAAAATATACTAAATATTACATAAACTTATCGCCCTTTTTAAAGTTCTTTAAATCAAGAACATAGTCTTTAATCAGCTGGTCATTATCACGCGGACAGATCAGAAGCGCTTTGTCTGTATCCACCACAATATAATTCTCAAGCCCGTCGATGATCACGGCCTTGTTATTGTTTTTCAAACGAATGATATTTCCTTTTGAGTTGTAGGCCAATAAATGTTTCAGCTTTACAGCGTTTCCATTTTCATCCTTTTCCGTATTTTCATACACGGAAGTCCAGGTTCCAAGGTCACTCCATCCTAAATCTGAAGGAATTACGTATACATTTTTCGCCTTTTCCAATATTCCGTTATCAATAGAAATTTTCTGAACTTTAGGATAAATTAGTTCTATGCAGTTATTTTCTTTCTCAGAATTGTATTCACAAGCCATAAAATGCTGCATCATTTCTGGAAGATACATCTCAAAAGCATGGTGAATACTTTTTACATTCCATACAAATATTCCTGCATTCCAAAGGAAATCCCCACTTTCTAAAAAGCTTTGGGCAATTTCAAGGATCGGTTTTTCCGTAAATGTTTTTACTTTAAAATATTCTGATCCTTTTTTTTCTACAAACTGAATGTAGCCGTACCCGGTATCAGGTCTTGTAGGAGTAATCCCAAGTGTTACCAGATAATCGTTTTTTGCAGCCACCTCAAAGGCAAGCTCCACTTTTTCCAAAAACACATCTTCTTTTAGGATCAGGTGATCTGCCGGAAGTACAATCATGGTTGCATCCGGGTTGATTTCAGCAATTTTGTTCGCCATATACAGGTTACAGGCTGCTGTATTTTTCATAAGAGGCTCGCCCACAATATTTTCTTCAGGAACTTCAGGAAGCTGCTGATGAGAAAGTGCAACGTATTCTTTATTCGTGATCACGAATATGTGCTCTTTAGGAATTACCTTGCTGATCCGGTCATAGGTCTGCTGAATCATGGTGCGTCCGGTTCCTAAAATATCCTGAAACTGCTTTGGAAATTTCTGCGTACTCATCGGCCAGAACCGGCTTCCGATCCCTCCTGCCATTATAACACAGTATCTATCTGATTTTAACATTCTTAGCTACATTTTTCTACCCTGGCCAAAGCTTTGAAAGAATACTTCCTTCCGGTAGCCAGGTTCTGACAAAGATAGTTTTTTTTAACCAGACCTTCGAATAAATACTTTTCGTTGCGATATATAAAGAATTCCCCTTTCTGAAGTTCCTCGATAAACTGGAGACTATCATCCTGTTTTTCAGTATGAAAGTACCTTACCAGATCAGGACTCGCCATAAAATTGGCCTTAGGGGATTTGGAAAATCTCATGATGATAGGTTTCAGATCTTCATCATATACTTCAAGGCTTTCCAGAAGCATATTTCTGAAGGTTTCCTTCCATTCATTGCCATGAGGAGAGATTCTGCGTCCGTATTTTTCAAAAGCAATCAGATGTGCCAGCTCATGGGTCAATACAAAGAAAAAAAGCTGCGGAGTCAGTGTAGAATTGACTGTAATCTCATGAGAGTTATCCGGAAGCTTTCTGTAATCTCCCAGCTTTGAATTTCTGTTTCGTGTAACTTTAATGTGGATATAGTATTCTGAGAACCATACCCTTAAGTATTTGAGTGTATTTTGTGGTAAGTATTTTTCTAATGATTGAATAGACATTTTACAAACTTAGTGGAATTCCCGCATAGAAATTCAGGAGCTTAAGGCTGAAAAGATAATTATATTTTGCCTGTGCTACTGATCCCTGTGCATTTGCATAATTATTTCTTGCTACATTAACGTCATAAATCGTTGTTCTTCCTGCAGCATAGCTTTTGTCTGCAAAGTCAAGCGCCAGCTTGGAACTTTTCTCTGCTTCTACGGCTGCCAGGTAATTTTCATAATTGGCATCAGCATCAAACTGTGCCTTCTGTACATTCTGTCTTACGGTTTGTTTCTGTTGTTCAAGTGTATTTTTAGCCACACTTTCATTTAATCTGGATTGCTCAACCTGCAGTTTTGTAATTCCTTTATTAAAAATAGGAATTCTGAGCGATAGTCCAACATTTTGTCCGAAGTTATCATCATATTGCTGGAAAAAAGAATTTTGCTGCCCACCCAGATTACTATTATTCAACAGGTTATTATAGAAAGTTGAAAGTCCAGCGCTGGCACTTAAGGAAGGCCAGAAGGATGTTTTAGACACTTCAGTCTGAGCTTCTGCAGCTCTTATTCTGCTTTCTGCGGCTTTGATCTGCGGCTGTATCTCATAGGCTGTTTTAAGCACCTCATCTGCTGTCGTCAATTGTGAATCAAGCGTTTCCGGCACATTCACATCTTCTACATCAAAATCTTTATAATCCGGAAGCTGTAAAAGCTGAGCGATGGCAAATAATGCTCTTCCCACATTTACTTCTGCCGTTTTAAGGTTTTGTTTCTCTCTGGCCAAAGCAGCATCTGCTTCTGCAAGAACCGTTTGGGCAGTTGTTCCTACCTGGGTTGTAATTTTAGCTCTGTCAGATTGTTTTTTGGCGTTCTCTACCGCACTTTGGGAAATTTTCACAATCTCCTTATTCAGCAGGGCGGTCAGATATTGCTGGGCGATCTGAAGAGAAATATCATTTTTAATGGTTTCAATATCATATTGGCTTGCTTCTACATCAAACTGGGCTTTTCTTACGGTCTTTTCTATCCTCCCGTTATTGTAGATCATCATATCGGCCATTATGCTCACAGAATTATTAAACCTGTCATTACGGATACTTCCCGTACCTAATGATGCCTGTCCAAAACTTACCCCGTTGGTCATATTACCTGATACAGAGGGAAGATATTCTTTTTTGGCCATTTTAAGATTATATTCCTGGCTCTGTTTGGTATATTGATTTTGGATAACCTGAAGATTATGCTCCACTGCATAGCTTACACATTCTTTTAAGGACCATTTTTTCTGAGCGCATACCCCCAGATAACTTAATCCAAAAACGATGATCCAAACTTTTTTCATATGTAAATGTTTATTTGTTTTATTGGTCCTATGGAATCGCATTATTTGAGCTTACAAACCACAGCGATTTCATATTAAGATTTTTCAATATTAGACGAATTAAATATAAAAAAGTTACAGATTGAAAAATTATATTTTATTTTAAAAAAACTTTTGGGAATTTTGCACCATGACAAATGAACAATATCAGGAAGCGATCGAATGGCTTTTCGTACAGATGCCCAATTATCAGATAGATGGACAGAAGGCATATAAACCCGGTCTGGACAACATCACGAAGCTTTGTGCTTACTTTGGAAATCCTCAGGACAAGATACAATGTATCCATATCGGCGGTACCAATGGAAAGGGTTCTTCAAGCAATATGCTCGCTTCGGTTCTTCAGGAAGCAGGTTATAAAGTGGGCCTTTACAACTCACCTCATCTCATCGACTTTACAGAACGGATTAAAGTCAATGGAAAAAACTGCGGTAAAGAATTTGTCTTTGATTTTATTCAAAAGCTTAAAAATATACCCGAAGACATCCGTCCTTCTTTTTTTGAGTTCACTACCATTATGGCTTTTGAATATTTCTATCAGCAGCAGGTAGATTTTGCCATTATTGAAGTGGGATTGGGCGGCAGACTGGATTCTACCAATATCATTAAACCGCTTGTGTCGGCAATTACCAATGTTCAGTTAGATCATCAGAATATTTTAGGAAATACTATAGAAGAAATTGCTTTTGAAAAGGCCGGAATTATTAAAAACAGGGTTCCGATCATTTCCGGCGATGAAAATGAAACGGTTAAAAACATTATCAGAGAGAAAGCCGCTCAGGAAAACGCTCCTTTTATAGATGCAACTCTCCTGCACACCAATCTTTCTTCTGACCTCAAAGGGAATTATCAGCAGAAAAACATCCGTGTTGTTCTGGGAATTGTGGAAGAACTAAGAAAATTGCAGGTGAAGATTTCAGACAAGAATCTTGAACAGGGATTATTACAGGTTCATCAGAATACAGGATTCATTGGCCGCTGGTTTGAGTTCTCAAAAGATCCGCTTACGATTTGTGATACGGGACACAATCAGGCAGGTCTGGAGTATGTTTTTTCACAATTAAATTCAATCGACAGACACAAGCATATCATTTTGGGGTTCGTAAATGATAAAAAAATAGATGAAGTGATGGCATTGCTTCCTGAAAATTCTGAGTTCTATTTTGCCAAACCATCCATCAACAGGGGAAGACATCCTGAAGATTACGAAAACCTGCTTCAGGAGGCGAAAATTTTTTATAAAATTTTTAATTCTGTACAGGAAGCGTATCTGTCTGCAAAAGAACGATGTACAAATGAAGAAATGATTTTTATTGGCGGAAGCAACTTTGTAGTGGGAGATTTTTTAGAAAAAAATTTGGAGATTAAAGAATAAGTTGTATATTTGCACCACTCTAAACGAGGAAACAATAACAAAGTCTAGAGGGTTCTTAGCTCAGTTGGTTCAGAGCATCTGGTTTACACCCAGAGGGTCGGGGGTTCGAATCCCTCAGGACCCACA
>NZ_JBQEOA010000003.1:555801-739755 GCF_052044975.1 Chryseobacterium sp. 22458
GGGTTCTTAGCTCAGTTGGTTCAGAGCATCTGGTTTACACCCAGAGGGTCGGGGGTTCGAATCCCTCAGGACCCACAAAAATCTCTCTTTTTCAAGGGAGATTTTTTTATTTTATATCAAAGTCCCATAAGTACTTTCCTTTATATTTATTTACCTTTGCGTTCATTTCATTAACCATTTATTGAAGGAACTCCATCTCATATCATTCAACTATCCTTATCCGCCATCTTATGGTGGAATCATTGATGTATACTATAAAATTAAGGCGTTGTCTGATCTGGGAATAAAAATCCATCTTCACTGTTTTACAGATCAGATTCCTGAGATGATTGACAAGGAAATCAAAGAGATTACGGAAAATGTGTTTTTTTACCAAAAGAAAAAGAATCCGCTACTTTATCTTTCAGGAACCCCTTTCGCCGCAGGTATAAGAAATTCTGAACAGCTTCTTAAAAATCTGGAAAAAATTTCTGCTCCCATATTATTTGAAGGATTACAGACAACAGCAGTTATTAAACATCTGGAAAGTTTTCAACAGCCTTTATACCTCCGTTATCACAATAATGAAACTGAATATTACAAAGGACTTTCTTTATCGGAGAAAAATATATTCAAAAAGATCATCTACAGGATTGAGTCTTTAAAATATACCGGATATCAGAAAAAACTTTTAAAACGTTTTAAGTCCGTATTCTGCCTATCCGAAAAGGAATATAATGAAGTACAAACCTACTCGGGAAATGCAAAGCTTATCCATATTTTCCATGGAAATCAAGAGGTAAAACAGTTAAATAAAAAAGGAAAATATTTTCTTTTTCACGGAGACCTCACTACTGCTGATAACAAAAAAGCACTGGATGAGACTATTGAACTTTTTAAAAGTCTTCCGCAATATAAGCTGATTGTTGCTTCCGACCGGGCCAGCGAAGAGATTAAAAGAAAAATAGATGCTGTAGGAAATATCAGTCTCTCTCCTATTCAAACCACAGAAAACCTTCATCGTCTATTGGAGGGCGCTCATGCCAACATTCTGCTTTCTTATCAGAATTCCGGAACCAAGGTGAAGCTATTCAATACGCTTTATAACAGCCGTTTCGTTATTATTAATGAAAACATCACCGATGATCCTGCGCTGATCAGTTTATGTCTGTATGGATCTGATAAGAATCAAATTCGTCAACAGATCATTGCTGCTGCGGAAAAAGACTATGATGCTGCCGAAATCAGAAAAAAAATTTTAGAAGAAAGGCACTCTGATCAGGCCAAAGCTGAAGAAATCGTTTCGGTTATTTTTAACTATTAACCCTATCTACCACTTTCTGGATATCAAATTCTTCAAGGCATGCCCAATCGCCCCTGTAGCATTCTTTATCTCCAAAAACAGAACAGGGTCTGCAGGAAAGATCTTTTACCTGCACCACATCATCTTCACTTTGCCCAAATCCTAAAAATCCGGCATAAGGATGTGTAGCTCCCCATATGGAAATACATCGTGTTCCCATAAGACTGGCCAGGTGCATATTGGCAGAATCCATTGATATCATGAGTTCCAGCTCTGCAATTGTATTGAGCTCTTCGGTAAGATTCAGTTTTCCGGAAAGATTTTTTGTATTGGGTATCTGCTGTTCCCATTGTGCAAGGGTTTCAGTTTCTTTTTTTCCGCCTCCAAAAAAGTATACGGTATGTTTTTTGGCCAGAATTCTTGCCAGTTCATAGGATTTTTCCAGCGGGAGCATTTTACCTTTGTGCTGGGCAAAAGGAGCAAAACCAATCCCGGATTTTTGTTCTGAAACCGGTCTGAGCTTGTTAGAAAGCTCTATTTTGAATCCCATATTCCTGAAAACGTCAGCATAGCGTTCCACTGTTTTTTTCAGCTGCACTTTCTCCAGGTTCCATACATCGGTCAGATGTTCTTTTTCCTCTTTTCCTTTGTCTATTTTAAAAACCTTGAGACCCTTCCTTACATAGATCTTGTCTAATATCTTGGTCCGGATCACATCATGAAGATTAGCAATACAATCCGGATTAAATTCTTTAATCAGCTCATTACTCAGCCTTCTCAGTCCGAAGAATCCTTTATAATCATCCAGGTCAATCCCCTTGAATTTTACATTAGGAATTCCTGCAAACAGGGCTTCAAAGTTTTTCCTGGAAACCATAATGATCTCCACGCCGGGATTCTGCTCCAGAAATTCTCTGAAAACAGGTACTGTCATCGCCACATCTCCGAATGCGGAAAAACGATATGCTAAAATTCTGGTCACTATTATGATTTCAGTTGGTAGGCAACTGCATAAAACTTGATCTGCTTCGTCATTGCCATCAATCCGTTGGCTCTGGACGGCGAAAGAAACTCCTGTAAACCGATTTCTGCAATAAAATCGAAATCAGAATCCAGAATTTCCTGAGTGGAATGTCCACTGTAAATACTTACCAGAAGGGAAACAATTCCTTTTGGTAAAATCCCGTCTGAATCTGCATTAAAGAAAAGCCTGCCATCTTTAAACTCAGCATCGATCCAAACTTTACTCTGACAGCCTTTAATAAGATTTTCATCTGTTTTCCTGTCTTCCGGTAAGCCTTTCAGTTCTTTTCCAAGATCAATGATGTACTCATACTTTTGCTCCCAATCTTCAAGAAATGCAAATTCATCGATTATTTCCTGCTGTTTTTCTTTAATGGTCATTTTTAATCAAATTTCTTTATGCAAAGATAACCAATTTTGTAAAAATTATTTGTGGGATGCTTTTTCAAAAAGTTGCAGGATATTCCTTTCCTCATTTTCCCAGCAGAAGACATCTGCTGCTTTATCCAGTTCGCTGCGATAATATGGCCTTCCTCTTTCCAGAATTAAATTAATTGCTTTTTCAATCGTTTCAGGCTTATGATCGGTCACCATTTCTCCTACATTAAACTGATTTCTGATCCGCTGCATTTCAGGAAAATTAATCATCACAAGCGGTACCCTGGACTGGATATAATCACAAACTTTATTAGGAAGAGAATAATAATAGCTTACCCCGTTGTTCTCCTCAAGACTGAATCCCGCATCCGCTGTTCTGGTAACTTCCCGGAGGTTTTCCGGCTTCAGCTTTCCAAGGAAAATAACCTTATTCTGCAGGTTTTCTTTTATAACAAGCTCTTCATAATCTTTTTTCTTCGGCCCGTCACCTGCAATTTTCAGGACAGCATTGTTAATGTGATGCATGGCCACAATCATTTTTTCAATTCCTCTGGATTGATTAATGGCGCCCTGATACAAAATAATTTTAGGATGATTGTCCGGAAATTCCGGTACATTCAGGATTTTTCTCGGAATATTTCTTACGACAACAGGATTTACCTTATATTTTTCATGAAACCATTCTGCATAGCTTACACTTTCCGTCATCATAAATTCTATCCTGGGCACCAGACTTCCTTCCACCACTCTCCAGAATTTCTGTGAAAACCGGTTTTGTATGGCGGGCATTTCTGTAAAAATTTCATGGCTGTCAAAGACCAACGGAATATTCAGTTTTCTGGAAATGAGATAATTTGGCAGAAGTGCGTCAATATCATTGGCCAAAAGAATGGTGTCTTTGTCTGCTTTTTTCTTCAGAAGCTTATAAAGCTTCCAGTTGAATTCAAAATAAGCTGTTTTTAAACTTTTGGACTTCAGCTCTATTCTTGAGAATGGGTACGGACGTTCCATTTTTTCGTTCCCTCCCCAGTCATTTCCTATCAGATCGATAGAATATCCGTTATCAAACAGGGTCTTGCATACTTTTTCTATTCTCTGATCTGTATACAGGCTGCTAAAGGCTGAAACCAGTACTTTTTTCTTCATGAATCTTTCTTTCCTGCAATTAAATGATACATCTGGATGAAACAAATCAATCCGTTAGGTATGATTACCGGCCACAAAGGTTCACTAAAAAAGAAGCCATAGATGACAAAACAGATACAACCTATCATATTGACTATTCTGATTTTTCTTACATCTTTCAGTATGAAACTCAGTACGATAAAAACTGAGGCAGAATATCCGATATAAGTAGTAATTTCAGGATTCATGAGGAATTTTTAAGGATAACAAACTTAATCATTTTCAATAATATAATAAAATTTTTTGTGACATAAAGTCATTAATTGATTTTTGGTAAAATATTTGTAATTTAGATAATGAATAAAAGGTAATGTTGCCTTTGTTCTAATGAGATATATTATGGATTATAAGTTTTCACAAGGTTTGAGCCAGGTGTTCAAACAAAGCAAAAGCGAAGCTAAGAGGCTGAAAAGTGAATTTCTTAATACAGAACATCTACTTTTAGGTATTATAAAAACGGAAAACTCTGCTAAAGAAATCCTTCAAAACCTCAATGCGGATTTAACACAAATCAGAAGAAAAATTGAAACTTTAAATACAGCAAGTCTAAATCCTATTTCTGAGGAGGTTACCAATATTTCTTTCACGAAGATGGCAGATCATGCCATTAAGCGTGCAGAGTTAGAATGCCGTCAATATAAAAGCAATGAGATTAATACCGTTCACCTGCTTTTAGGTATTCTATATAAATATGAGGACCCTACTTCAAATATTCTGGGAGCTTACGATATCGACTACGAAGGAGTTTCAAGAGAGTACCAGACTATGCTTAAAAATTCCGGTCAGTCACCACAGATGAGTGCTTATGACGATGATGATGAAAGAGAGGAATTTGAGCAAATGAGAAAGCCTACAGGAAATTTAGGCTCTGCAAAAAGTAAAACGCCAACTCTGGACAACTTCGGACGGGACCTTACTTCTTTGGCAAGAGACGGAAAACTGGACCCGGTGATCGGTCGTGAAAAAGAAATTGAGAGAGTTTCTCAGATCTTATCCCGAAGAAAGAAAAACAACCCGCTTCTTATCGGGGAGCCGGGAGTTGGTAAATCTGCGATTGCAGAAGGGCTGGCTTTAAGAATTCAACAGAAAAAAGTGTCCAGGGTTCTTTACGGAAAACGTGTGATCACTTTAGACCTGGCCAGTTTAGTGGCCGGAACTAAGTATCGTGGTCAGTTTGAGGAAAGAATGAAGGCCATCATGACCGAGCTGGAGAAAAACAGGGATGTGATCTTATTTATTGATGAGCTTCACACCATCGTGGGTGCAGGAAGTTCTACAGGAAGTTTAGATGCCTCCAATATGTTTAAACCTGCTTTGGCAAGAGGGGAAATTCAATGCATCGGGGCTACCACACTGGATGAATACCGTCAGTATATTGAGAAAGACGGTGCTTTGGAAAGAAGATTCCAGAAAGTAATGGTAGAACCTACTTCTATTGATGAAACCATTCAGATCCTGAACCAGATCAAAGATAAGTATGAAGAACACCACAATGTAATTTATACTCCGGAAGCCATTGCAGCGTGTGTCAATCTGACATCGAGATATATTACGGACCGTTTCCTACCGGACAAAGCGATTGATGCGATGGACGAGGCTGGTTCAAGGGTATACATCAAGAACATGAAAGTTCCTACCGAGATCATTGATTTTGAAAAGAAAATCGAAGAGATCAAAGAATTGAAGCAAAAAGCAGTAAAGGCTCAGGATTATCTTGAGGCAAGAAAGCTTAAGGATGAAGAGGAACGTCTTCAGATGGAACTGAATGCCGCCCAGGAAAAATGGGATAAGGATGTAAAGGAGAAAAAAGAAACCGTAAGTGAAGAAAATGTAGCGGAAGTGGTTTCTATGATGAGTGGTGTTCCTGTAACGAAAGTTGGTAAGAACGAGCTTGACAAATTAGCTCAGATGGATGAAAAGCTAAACGGAAAAGTTATTGGTCAGGAAGATGCTGTGAAGAAAGTCGTTAAAGCTATTCAGAGAAACAGAGCAGGTCTTAAAGATCCTAACCGCCCTATCGGTACATTTATCTTCCTTGGTACAACAGGGGTTGGTAAAACTGAGCTGGCTAAGGTAATGGCGAGAGAACTTTTTGAATCCGATGAATCTCTTATCCGAATTGATATGAGTGAATACATGGAGAAATTCGCCGTATCAAGGCTGGTAGGTGCGCCTCCGGGATACGTTGGATACGAAGAAGGTGGACAATTGACAGAAGCGGTAAGAAGAAAACCTTATGCTGTAGTTCTTTTGGATGAGATTGAAAAAGCTCACCCGGATGTATTCAATATCCTGTTACAGATTTTGGATGAAGGACACGTTACAGACAGCCTGGGTAGAAAAATCGACTTCAGAAACACGATCATTATTCTTACTTCAAACATCGGAACCAGAGATCTTAAAGACTTTGGAGACGGTGTAGGATTTGGAACCTCAGCTAAAAAAACAACCTCAGATTCCAGAGCAAGAAGCACTATTGAAAATGCACTTAAAAAAGCATTTGCTCCTGAATTCTTAAACAGAATTGATGACATTGTGATCTTCAACTCTCTTGTACAGGATGATATCAAGAAAATCATTGATATTGAACTGAACAAACTGTATGGCAGACTTGAAAAATTAGGCTATAAAGTGGAATTAACCGAAGATGCGAAAAACTTTATTTCAGAAAAAGGATGGGATAAAGACTTTGGTGCAAGACCACTGAAGAGAGCGATACAGAAGTATATTGAGGATTTATTGGCAGAAATGCTGGTAAACAAACAACTGAACGAAGGGGAAACTGTAGTTCTTGACCTTAATGAAGCGAAAGACGGATTGGTTGGAAAAACGCAGAAAGCGAAAAAAACAACTGAAAAGTCACAATCGTAATACAATAATATAATAATAAAAAAAGCATCGGGAGTTTTTCTTCCGGTGCTTTTGTTATTCCGCTTAAAAAGTACTGTAACCCTTATAATTCGGAATCAAATATTCCCGTTCAGATCAGTGGTATACCATGAAAAGTTTATATATTGAGAGGATATTAGCTGTCAGTAAGTAAAGCAGACAAGACTCCTGTAAAGAATTTTAAACTTATCATCAGGAAATAATGAATGCCCCGGAAATTTCCGGGGCATTTTCTATATTGCCAGATTTTTAATGTATTTGTTAACGGCCGGGATTCTTTAAAGCCCAACCACAAACCCTATATTAGGTACTAATCCGCTTGAGAATACACTTGATCTTTCTTTCCAGAGAACATTGTACATCAGCCCCAGCTGTAGAAAAGAATTGTTTCCTATCCTCTGCATATAACCTCCTCCAAGATATAATGCGTTTTCTTCTCTGCTGTCTTTATAATCGTAAAATTTATCTTTATAATTGATAAAATAATGCTGGAAGTTGGCACTTAAAAAAAACGACCTTGCAAAGTAATAGTTGGCAAAAGGGCCTACCCCGAACATGGTGGATGAATGATAGTCAGACGTTTGCCACGTGATACTACCGGCTGCCCCTCCTTCAAGATCATCGGTAATTCTGTAACCCACTCTTGGGGAAGCCTGCAGGCTAAATGAGCTGTTGCTTCCAAATCCGACACCAATTCCGCCACCGAAGGTCCATCGGTTGTTTCCCTGTGAGGGCACCCCTACTGAAACCTGGGAAAATACTGACCCTGAAGCGATCAGCATCATAGAAATAATAAACTTTTTCATATATACTATTTTATTTTGTCTGGCTATATTTTAAAAATCACCTCTATTTTACCTGTTTATTAAATTTTTAAAACATAATTTACAGTGATTGTACAATTAAAATCGTTTTTATCAATGTTTAAAAATATGGTTTTTTTACGAATTTTTTAATTGTATTTTTGCCGCATCAAACTAAGAACTCCCGTTAAGAGTTTCGTAAAATTGAAATACAATGAAAATAGTAGTAGGCCTCTCCGGAGGTGTAGACTCCAGTGTTACAGCATATTTGCTACAACAACAGGGCCATGAAGTGGTGGCTTTGTTTATGAGAAACTGGAATGATGCTTCGGTAACATTAGAAGATGAATGTCCGTGGATTGAGGATAGTAATGATGCCCTTATGGTAGCTCAGAAGCTTGGAATTCCTTTCCAGGTGATTGATATGAGTGACCTTTATAAGGAACGTATCGTTGATTATATGTTTGCCGAGTATGAAAAAGGAAGAACCCCGAATCCGGATGTTTTGTGTAACAGAGAAGTAAAATTTGATGTTTTCATGAAGACAGCTATGTCTTTGGGAGCCGATAAGGTAGCCACAGGGCATTATGCAAGGGTAAACTCAACTTTTGATGAAAACGGTAAAGAAATTTTTCACCTGCTTGCCGGAAAGGATAACAATAAAGACCAGTCTTATTTCCTTTGCCAGCTTAGCCAGGATCAGCTGTCTAAGGCGTTGTTTCCTATCGGAGAGCTTACCAAGCCTCAGGTAAGGGAAATTGCAAAAGAAATCGGTCTGGTAACAGCTGATAAAAAAGATTCTCAGGGATTGTGCTTTATCGGAAAGGTAAGTCTTCCTCAGTTCTTACAGCAGCAATTGAAACCTAATGAGGGGGAAATTGTAGAAATTTTCAAAGATTCGCCTTTGTTTGCCGAAGAACAGCCTGCATTTTCATCCAAAGAAGAAGAACTTGAATTCCTATCAAGGAAAATCAATTATAAAAAAGCCGATGGAAAAGTGATTGGAAAGCATCAGGGCGCCCAGTTTTTCACGATTGGACAAAGTAAAGGTCTTGGAATCGGTGGACACAAAGAAAGCTGTTTTATCATATCCAGAGATATGGAAAACAATATTCTTTTTGTAGGTGAAGGAAACCATTTCCCGGGACTTTTCAAAAAAGCTTTGAAGATTGACAATTCTGAGCTGCACTGGGTACGTGAAGATATGAGACTTCAAAACGGAGAGTCTATGGAAGTAATGGCCAGATTCAGATACAGGCAGCCATTGCAGAAAGCAACCCTTTATCAGTTTGAGAATGCTTTTTATATAGAATTTGATGAACCTCAGTCTGCGATTGCTGAAGGACAGTTTGCATCATGGTATATTGATGAGGAGCTTATCGGAAGCGGCGTAATTTCATAGGATTAAAAGCAGGATATAGGATCTGAAGACCAGCTTAAAAATATTTTTTAAATTTTTCTGTAACGTATTGTAAGTTGTCATACTTACTGAGTAAAGAACAATAAAAATATCATTATGAAAAATTCTGTATCCTCCAGCCGGTATGTTTATATCTACAATCTCCTGATCACTGTAACAGCTGCTCTTTTTGGCTATTATTTTTATCATGTCATTGTACATCCGGATCTTTCCAATATTGCGTTAAGTCTTATTCTGGTTGTTCTGACCTCTGTAATGGTCCGGAAATTCAGTTCTGATAAGATCAAGACCCAACAAAATAATAATCAATTGCAATAGAAAATATAAAGCCCGAAGCAACTTTGTTTCGGGTTTGTTTCTGATATCAATGCTTTATGTTATCCTTTACATCAGATAACTTAAACATCAGCATCACAATACATTCTCCTATGAGGATCATAACTAAAAACCCGACCGGTTTTTCTAACAGTATTCCTCTGATCAGTTTTATGATTCCGAGTAAGAAAATGAACAATGCAAAATAGAAGGTTGTTGTTGAAATACTTTCTTTCAATGATTTTAAAATAAATCCCGAGAGATAAAAGCCAAGTATAAGAATGAGATAAAACTTCAGAAACCCGGGCCCTGTCAGGATGACCGGATTAAAGGTGTGGAATTCTATGAAAAGCCAGATAAAGCTTATTACCACCGGAATAGAATGAATGATTAGTTTTTTCATGATGATTATTTTTAATATTTCGCTTTTTATCCGCCACAGCCGCCGCAACCACCACAGCCACCGCAGCCGCCGCCACAACTACCTCCGCCACTACAACTCGAGCCACCACTACAACTGCTCCCTCCATCATTGTTTTGTTTATCTTTTTTATGCATATCCGAAACCTCATTGTCTCCTAGTATTACTGATATTCCCGTCAGAATAAAAATAGTTGCGAATACAACTGCCGTAGTCAGCAACCCTGTAAAACCCGCTCCTTCCGTACAAGAATGTAGCAGCAGTAAAATAAGAACCGGCAAGACAACAGCTATTCTTTTCAACCAGGATCTTAATTTGTTTTTTTTCGTAAGCTCTTCCCAGATTTCTTCAGGAGCTTTCTGCTGAAACACTTCCCGGTAACTTTCCAATGTATTTTTAAACCAGTTCTGATGTTTATCCTTCTCCATTGTTCCTCCTTTTGAAGGATGGTGATGCAGGGGTCTTTTTAAAATATTAGGGCAGAACTCCTCCCAGTAGCTCTGGGTATAGATCAGGTGCATATGCCATACTTTATCTACTATCTTGCTTGGCGAGGCTCCGTTGGGAAGAATACAGCAGAGGTAAACAAACTTTTTATATTCTTCGATGGCTTTCCGGGTAAAATCAAGGCTCCAGTTTTCTTCTTTTGCCAGCTTTTTCGAAAAAGGAAAATCAGCATCCGGAGCGTCCAGTGAAAATCCCTGAATTCTGTTCCAAAGGGACTCATCTTTTAATAACATTTTTGTTTCCATTGTTCTAACTTTTTTCTACTCAAATATCTATGGATTCTTTAATATAAAAGTCTCTCAAAAATCTTTTTTGGTTTGATAAAAATCTTAAATTAGTCTTACAAAACAGAATCAATGAAAAAAGAAGATATCCTGCATCTTGAGAAGCTGATGAACTTCTTAAGCAGGCAGTTTTTAAAGAAAAACCATTGGGAAGATGTTACCAAAACCGAATGGTCTTATATCTGTGCAGAGCTTAATGAACTTATTATCAATGATCATTCGGATAAAGAAATAAAGAAAGAGCCTGATCTTCTGGGTAACAATTACCTGTATGAACATTTGATTATCAACAAATTAAAAAAGTTTAAGCAAAATGAAAATGCTGTTTTAAGCAGACCTAATCTTGCTAAATTAAGCCTGATTGTCAAAGTGTTGGGATATTCAAATTATATTGATTTCATCAATTCCAATACGGAAGCTTTTAATTTCAATGATCTCAGGATTGATATGAATAATGTAAGCATGAATACTGCCCTTTTGGACCGTTTGATAGGCTGCTGGTATTCTTATAACAGGAATCTCCCGGAAAACCCGACACAGGCCAAAGAAGACCGGATATGGCGCTCTGCGATGGAAATTTATAAGTCTGAAACCACAGGAGAATATTTCATTGAAAGAAGTGGCGGTGATCATCATAAGTATTTCGGGAAAGTAACGGCTTATTCGGATTATGTTTTTATTATCATGAACAGCAATACATTCATCCGCCAAAGACATTTTATATCAAGAATAAAAGATATTAAGGAAAAGCTCAAAAATCCGGATTATAAACTTCACGAGCTTCACTTCATCAGTACGTGCATCAGCTTCAATCAGGAACCTATTGCTTTATTTGAGATCTTCAGAAAAGCAGACCGGAAAACTTTTATTTCCGATTCCATAAGCCTTCCCATAGACAGTGATGAGATTCCTGAATCTATTTTAAAACAACTTGAAGACACTGAATCTAACAGGATTGATTACAGGTAGTTGGCCACAGTTTCATGCACATTTTAATTTATCTTATGCCTGGAATATCTTTAAGCTTTTAAAATCAACACTTTAGTATAATAATTCCCTAACTTGATAGTTCTAATTATGAACCTCAATCATCTTGCTATGGAATATTATGAATTGTATGAAGTTTTGAAGCACCATTTTGATTCCGGAAAAGAGATTGAGGAAATCAAGGATTTGAATGTAACGATTGAGGCCATTCCATTTACCTCTAAGGTTTCAGATTTACTTCAGGGGTCAGAAAATCAGAGTTGCCCCCAACATCATCAGCCCCTGAAAAGCAATGAAAACTCATATCTGCTGTATCATCAGCCTTCTGTAGACATTAAAGATTCTGATATCGCATGCAACAAAAATTTCGAGTATTATATCCTTAAAAGGGCTGACGTAGAAACCGCCAAAGGGTGCATTATCTTTTTCCATGGTTTGAATGAAAAAAAATGGGATAAATATCTTCCTTGGGCTTATGAACTGGCACAGAAGACTCATAAAGCGGTTATCCTGTTTCCCATTGCCTTTCATATGGACCGTGCGGAAGCCATCTGGAGTGACCGTCACCACATGATGGAAATTGTAAAATTCAGAAAAGGAAAATACCCGGAAAATACACATTTTTCTTATGTAAATGCTGCTATAAGCTCCAGACTGGAAGCACATCCACAGAGAATTTTCTGGTCAGGATTTCAAACCTATTCGGATATTATTGAAGTGGTAAAAGAAATTAAAAGCAATGCCATTAAAAGTATTTCTCCGGATGCAAAGCTGGATCTGTTTGGATATTCTATTGGCTCGTTTCTGTCTCTGATTATCAAAATGGCAGATCCTCATCATTTTTTTACTGAATCGAAAGTTTTCTGTTTTTGCGGTGGAATGACGATTGACCGGATGTTTCCCATCTCCAAATACATTATGGATTCTCAGGCCACCATCAAAATGCAGTCTGTTTTCACAGAGTTATTGAGTTCGGATTTTAAATTTGATCAACGACTGAAACATTATCAGGATGATATACTCCATCCGCAGGAAAGCTGGTTCAAAAAGATGCTCCGGTACAATTATTTTCAAAGTGAAAGGGAGGAAAGAATTCAGGAAATCCGGTATCAGATCAAAGCTTATGTATTGGAAAGAGACGAGGTAGCTCCTCCTATAGAAGCTTTAAATACGCTGCAGGGCGGCTACAGGAAGATTGACGTAGAAGTTGAAGTACAGGATTTTCCTTATGACTATTCTCACATGGTTCCCTTTCCCCTGACTCATAAACACAAAACTGCGGTAACACAAGCCTTCCAACAGTTTATAAAATCTGCCTGTGATTTTTACAGCAGCTGATGATCAGGGTTGAAAAATGGAGAGAAAAAGCCTGAGAAGTAATAATAAGAGTTCCATGGTTGTTTTTTGGTAATGTATTTAACTCACGAGCCAGTCTTTAAAATCTTTGACACGGTCTCTGCTTACCGTAATTTCTTCCTGAGGCTGAAAATCAAGTTCTACCTTATAATACGGTGAGGTGTGAATGTTTTTGATATGGTCTGAACTGATGATAAACTGTCTGTTGACTCTGAAAAACTTTTTATCATCCAGCACCTCTTCCAGCTCATCCAGTGTAAAATCTGACGGATAAGCACGATCTTCTGTCTGAAGATAGACAATCTTGTTTTCACTGAAAAAACAGCTTATTTCCGGCGTCTGAATAATTTTCAGATTATATCCTATTTTCACCAGAACTCTGGAAAGAATGGATTTTTCTTTTCTGATCAGCTGTTTGATATCCTGCGATCCAATGTCATGGCCGGAAGGAATAAAAGATTTGAACTTCTCTACTGCTGCTGTCAGATCCTCTTCAAGAATGGGTTTAAGAAGATAATCGATGCTGTTGAGTTTAAAAGCTTTTAAGGTATACTGATCAAATGCAGTCGTATAGATGATAAAGCCTTTGGTAGGGACTTTTTCAAAGATATCGAAAGACAGGCCATCCCCCAGAACAATGTCTGAAAAGATGAGCTGGGGGTGATCGTTTTCAGAAAACCAGGCCACTCCTTCTTCTACTGATTCTATTTTACCAACTACCTCAATATCAGAAAAATTACTCAGCATTCGCTCTAATTTCCTTGAAGCAGGTTTTTCATCTTCAATAATGACAGTTTTGATCATTGAGTCTACAGTTTTAGTTTTAAAATTCCGGAAATAAAATTAGATAAAAACAGGCAGATTTTTAAAAGTCTGTAGTTTTTTTATTGTTTTGAGTTTCATTCTCTATTATTTTTCTTTCCCACTCATTATCAAAGACAAAAAGGGAAAATGCTTTTATCGTAAGAATAATGGCCCAAATACTTAGAAAAAGATGTCCGCCAAACATTTTGTAATGGGTTTCATTATTCAGCCAGTCATTTCCTAAAACAATTGCTGTAATAATTCCGAACCATATCAGATTTTTATAGAATTTCTTAAGTTGCTGAACTCTGTTGTATGCGCTATTATAATCCATGATCTATTGTTTTTTTAAAGTGATTAAAGGGTTTTAGTCTGTTTTCTGTTTTCCTGTTCCATCAGTTCTCTGATCTTCTTCTCTTCCCAGCTTTTTCCAATTCCGAATGTATTGACTGCATGAAAGGCAATTCCTATTCCCCACCCCAACATTGGCCATAAAAACCACCAGTATCCGGGAGCTGTCAATAGATTTAATGCTGCCAGAAAAGGGATAACAAGACAGAAAGAAGTAAGATTTCCGTAGAATTCTTTAAGTTCTTTTACTCTTTTTGCTGCTCTTTGGTAAGAAACACTCTCTTTGTTTGATAAAATTTCCATACTATTTGTTTTAAAGGTTAATTGTTATTTTTCTTGAGTCAAAGGTAGGAAGGATGAGGGCCTTCAATCAACTTTATGTCACCGAACGGTAGATTATGCTTTCTGAATGGTAAAATAGGCAGATACATGGTTTAAAGAACCTGAGGATGGATAAGAGATTAAATAGATTAGAAGCTGGAAGAATGGAGCAGAAGCACCCAATATATTTTTTATGACAAAAGATTGAAAAATTCTCCAATACTATTTTGGTGCTTACCCTTTCTTTGCTGAACGAAGTGCCCTTGCAAACGGAAAATAAACGCAGCACAAATAACCTTGCAAACGTTGCGTTTTATACTATTTGTAAATGTCTTCAGATTTTAAAAGAATCACTCTTATATTTCTCACAGAACACGCAGATTTCGCAGATTTTTTATGGGTATGGCCGTTTTTTAACCCTCCAATATGCGAATGATTTTATATGGCATTGGTGGCTAACATTGTCTATTAATGGTAAACTTTATGCGGAGAGAATTAATAGATAAACGGGATAAGTTTTTTGGTTGTTTTTCTGTAGTCAAGATACTCTTCTCCAAACTGTTCTACCAAAGCCTGCTCCTCAATTTTGATCCTGTAAGCAAAGGCCAGGAATGGCGGAATGAAAGCAAAAGCTAAGGACAGCCAGTTATTCAGATAGAAACCAAGCCCCAATGATGTCAGTAAAGAAAAGGCATACGACGGATGTCTCAGGTATTTGTAAAATCCTTCTTTTTTTATTTTATGATCCTGTTTAATGGTAACATCCACCGTAAAATATTTCCCAAGAGATCTGATAATGATGAACCTGAAGATAATCCCGATAAGAATAAGTGCTTCTCCTGCGTAGAAAATCCAGCTTTTATCCGTGATCGGTAATGTAGAAAGATTAGAAACCGTTACAGCCGCCGCTATGGAAAAAGGAATAGCCAGCCACAGAATATTAAGCGTAGATTTATCCTTATCTTTTTTATCTTCCTTACCGGATTTCAGCATGTTTTTATAAAGAAATTCACTGAGAAACCAGGCAGCCATAGAGATGTAGAACAGAATTTGTAAAATATTCATAATCATAGATTTTGAGTTATCACAGATCAAGCGGTAGTTTAAGAATGTTTTTTATAATTCTTTTCCTTTTCCATCAGTTCCCGGATCTTTTTCTCTTCCCAATTCCTCAGATAATTTGATCTGGATAAAAAAACAGCCGCAGCATGAGCTACAATTCCGATTCCCCAGAATGTGGCGGTAAAGAAATTTTTAAACTGAAAGTAACTTTCTCCTGGTTTCAGGTGACTATAATTATAATAAACAATCATCAGATTCACCAAAATATAGATGAAAAGATGTACATAAAAGCCCCTCAGTCTTTCAACCTGCCTTTTAGCTCTCTGATACCGGATATCGTCTTCGTCAAATGTTTCCATTGTCTTTATTTTTTTCTTTATTCATGATTTCACGGATCTTTTTTTCCTGCCATGATTCCCCGATCCCAAACACCTGAAAAGCGTGTGAAGCCAGCCCGATTCCCCAGCCCAAAGCCGGAAACCAGAACCAATGGCTCCTGCTACCCGTATAGAGATTAATGAAAATTAAAAACGGGATTACAATACAGTAGGAGATCAGGTTTGTGTAAAAATCCTTGATTTCTTTTACTCTTTTCTGCGCTTTTTTATACGTTTTATCATCATCAGGTTTTACACTGACAATATTAGGTTTATTGGCAAGCATCGGAAGTTTTACTTTAAAATAATCTTCAGATTTTTCAATGAAAACATTCCGTTTGGTAAGGAGTGAATACCGCTGTACAATGTTGGCCAGACCTATTCCTGAACTCTCCTTGATCTGCTCTCTTACCTGAAGGTTATTCTCAATACATAGGATATCCCCTTCTGAAAATATTCTGATGACCAAAGGCCTTGATGAAGTGGCAAAATTATGTTTGATACAGTTTTCCAGCAGCAGCTGTAATGATAACGGCACCACATATTTCCGGTAGTCTTCTTTCTGAACATCGAAAACAAAATCTACACTGTCTTCAAATCTCGTTTTTAAAAGGTCACAGTATGTTTTTGCGAATTCTATTTCGTCTTCCACGGTTACCAGTTCCTTATCTTTTTGTTCAAGTACATACCGGTAAATCTTTGACATTGAAGCGGTAAACTTTTGGGCCTGCTGAGGATTTTCATCAATCAGGGAACTCAAAACGTTTAATGAATTGAACAGGAAATGAGGGTCCAGCTGATTTTTTAAACTCTCAAACTGTGCATTCGCTGACTTGGCAATAAGCTTCTGCTCTACCACTTCTTTTCTGGAAACTTTCTTCAGTTCTTCCATGAAGCCTTTTGCATGAAGGAATGCAGAAATAAGCAATGCGACATTGATGGTAAACCAATTCATGTAATTGTATTTTCCGGAAAAAAACTCTTCTGTGGTTGCCCCTTTCTGGATGAGTACAAAATTGATATAATTACAGAAATACACCAGTATAAAATTGACAACAACAATAGAAACAATACTTATAACAGCCCGTTTGGTAGTTGCTTCTGACCATGGAATTTTTTTGTTCAGGAAATTATTGAGCAATCCGTTTCCCCCACCCAATACAAAAGAATAGGTCATGGAGATCAGAATGGTATATAAAAAGTTTTCCAGATTCTTGTCTTTCGTAAAAACAAAAAAGAAAAACATAGAAACGGCCATAGAGACCCAAAACAGTGTTATAATTTCCTTACGTTTCATGATCATTTTATTAAGCTCAAAATTAGCCTTTATTAAAGGTATCAAAAATTATTTCTTACCGAAGGGTTGATTTTTATTTCCGAAGGGTATGGCTACGTATTCAAAGATAATCACCAAACACCCGGATATTAGAAAACCTCCACAATGTGAAGGTTTCTTTTTTAGAAAATGATTATTTCTTTTCTGCCGGCAGGCTCAGGAAATATTCTGCTTCCCCTTTCCCCCAGTTTGGGTCCAGGGCTGTCTTGGGCTTATATGCATTGAATTTGGCAGCAGCATCTTTAAACATCTCCAATCCTTTGGTTTTACTTCCTCCGTATTGTTCAGGAGTAAAATAAATATCTTCTGCCTTGATCAGGGCAATTCTTGGATTGGCTGGATCCAGTTTTTCCGCAATATTAATTTCTTCTGCGGCTCTTACCCCATCCGTCATATAACGTTGCTGAGGATTGACCATCATTCTAAGGGAATATGCCATTTTTTTCAGCAGCCGGATTTCTGCATTATCAGCTCCTGCAAGACTTTGTGCCGTGCCCAGGTATTTTTCAGCCTGTGCAGCAACGCCATCCAGATCCTGCATATTGCCGTTTCTCATCATCACTCTTCCTTTTTGGATCTGAGCCAATGCTGCATAGTACGGAGGAAGCCATTGTGAGCTTTCTTTGCTCCCTATTCTCTGAAAGTCGTTAGATAAAGTCTGAAAATCTTCCGGGGTTTTGCAGGTTTCTATTCTTGCAATTTTATCCGTCATTATTTTTTCATAATCAGTCTGTGCAAAAGCCGTTAAACTCACAAGAGCTAAAGCAAAACTTAAAAGGTATTTTTTCATGATATCAAATTTTAAAAGTTAGTTATATTATGATCCGAAGTAATGTTTTTATAAATTATTATTGATTGCATCTTCCGTTTTATCTACTCCGAAGCTGAAAAAGGCTCCTATAAATACGAAGGTATTAACCGGAGGAACCACTGCAGAGCTTCTGGAACCGTCCACTGAAAAATTATAGCCATATATGTTTTTAGATCCAAAAACATTGGAAATACTCAAAACAAATACAGTAAATGCCTTTGCATCTTTTTTACCGACACTCGGAACATAATTGAAACTGAGATTAAGAGCATTATAATCCTTCAGTCTTCCTTCATTCCGGGTATAATTTATTGCTTTTCCATCCTTAAATTCAGAGGCAATATCATAGTAAGGACGTCCTTTAGCATAGGTATAAGACAGATTGACTCCCAGTTTCCATTCCGGAATAAACCTCTTTACCACTGCGGAAAGTGTATGTTCTGCAGCAAAACCAGGTTTTAAACTTACCGGATAGTTAAGGAAATCTCTTTTTGAATCCAGAAAAGAATACGTCAGCCAGTAATCAATATTTTTAAATGTCTTTTTATTGTCTCTCCAGAATACCTCCAGCCCTTTTGCATAACCATAGCCTTCATTGTTGAAAGCAGACTGTACCTGTTGGCTTTGCTGTTTTCCGGGGAAGATATTATAGGTTTTAACAAGCTGGTCATATTTTTTATAAAAAGCTTCAAACCGCAGGCTTCTTCCTTCTGAACTTCTCATGATCTGGAGTATATAATGCTGTGATTTCTGAAAATCCAGATTGGCCGGCCCATTGATGTATTTACTTTCCGGATTCTGATAAAAAAGACCATAGGCAATATTGGCGGTCCAACGATCAGCCAGGCGATAAGCTAGTGCCAGGCGGGGTGCTATATTGCTTTTTCCCAGATAAGAAGAGTTTTCAGCTCTGATCCCGACTTTCGCAGACAGGGCATTGCTAAAACCCAGGTCTGTTTCTACGAAAGCTGAAGAAATCAAATCTTTATAATTTTTCTGAACCTCTCCGAAATCCAAATTTTCATCGGTATTGTTTAGTTCAAAACCTCCCCGTACAGCACTGATTCTATTGATTTTCCTTTCAAGAACTGCTTTGAAATTGATATAATTCCCGTCTGTAAGCAATCTTGACCGGTTGCTTTCCACTTCCTGGCTCTCTGTAGAAAACTTAAGATCAGACCTGTTGTATGAATAAGAACCTCCCACATTCAAAAGGTATTTCCCAAATTTTTGTCTGTAAGAAAGATTGTGATAAGTACTTTTCCCTTTCAGTTTTACCAATGCGAAATCATATTCAGGTTCCAGGCTTTCTGTTCTTACACCCATTTTATTGGTATTGTACATTCCATAATATTTAAAAAAGCCTCCTGATTTGGTTTTGAATCTAAAATTAAGGTCTCCGTTCAATCCCTGCGGCGCATCAGTAAAATCGGTATTGAAATTGAAAACTTTCTGCATCAGGCTTAAAAGTGAATATCCTGCTGAAGCTCCGTATGAATAGTTTTTCTGCTTGCCCAGTTTTTGAAATCCGCCACTCAGAAAAATAGGTGAAACCCCGAAGTTATAAGAGCTCTGATCCGGCAAATCAACACTTTCCAGCATCAAAGCCCCTGAAAGAGCCTGCCCGTATAATGCAGAATACCCGCCACTTGAAAAGATATTTCCTTTAAAAAGTGAAGTATTGAACTGGTCTCTTCCTGCAATTCCCGGCACGGAATTGGAAAAATAATTGTTGATTAGACTTCCGTCCATAAAAATCTTAGATTCAGAAGCTGTTCCTCCTCTGATGAAAAGCCCTTCAGATTCCCCTACTTTCTGTACACCGGGAAGGTAGTTCAAAGCTGAAGAAATCTGGCCATCTGCCCCGGCAGTGGTATAAATGTCAAGCGGTGTCAGCAGTGCTGTTGCTCTTTTCCGGTCACTGGCTTCAATAGAGCCGGCAGAAACCACTACTGCATCAATCTCGCTGATCTGTTCTTTCAGATCTGTATTAAGCGTAATCTCCTGATTCTCGATATTGACTGCTTTTTCAATTTCCTCGTATTTAGGATGAGTAAAGGTTATGACATGACTTCCTTTTTCTGAAGTTTCAAAAGTGAAATTTCCCTGGGCGTCAGTAGTAGCACCATCATAAGTATTTTTCAGGGTAACGTTCACTTCACTGATTCCTTTATTTTTAAAGGTTACCTTTCCCGAAATCTTTATCTGAGAATAGCCCATCATATAAGTAAGAAAAGCGATCAGAAAAAATATTTTATATCCTTGAGTTTTCATAGCTGTTGTTTTCCGGATCAAAAGTAGTACAGGAAATTCCCTTTTGTAAAAAAATAATTACTGAAAGGTATTCTTTTGCTACCGAATGGTAAATGAGTTGATTTTATAGTTAAAATAAATGGTCTGAAGCTGGAAGAAAGAGGTGGGAAGTTATTTTCGGTATAAATATCAATGTGATCTTTTGTCTGTACTGAACTACAGAACCGGGATACAGAAATCGACGGTCATTTTTCCTTCAGGGTGTTCTTTAAAATTGGTATGATAGATTTCATAGGGAAAAGTTCTCCTAACGGTGTAATTATGCTCATTCATCCATAAAAATAAAGAGACCCAGCATTGCTCAAAATCGTCCAGGGCAACTTCGCCCCTTCCTACAATATATTTTCCGGCTTCCAGAGTTTCAGAAAATACCTCCCCTTCCTGCTGCTGCAATTTTTCGTCCAGAAGCATACAGGCGTGTATCCTGACTTTATCAAGAGGCGTTATCTTGCAGCTGTCATGATATACAGAAATCATTTTCACATTCTCTTTAGGAAAAAGATTCTTTTTTACTGCCCAGTCAATTAATACATTGAAAGAAAATTCTACATTGGCAATTCCAAGGCTCATTACGGATGCCAGATTCATTTCCGGCATTTCTTTTACTTCGATTTTTAAATTCATTTTCGTCCAGTTTAACAGGTTTTCGATATTGCAAATGTATTGGCTGAAAAACTGTATTCGCTTGTCCGTTCTTGCTCTGTTTGTGCAATATTCTGTGAAATTTTTCCGGGGCTGATCTACGGAATTCTGTAGGTGCCAGACCGTAATATTTTTTGAATGTCTTACAAAAAACAGAGTGACTGGAAAATCCGAGGTCCCAATAGATATCTCTGAGCTCCATATTTTTATGTAAAGCCAGATGGAGGGCGCTCTTTTCTATTCTTTTCCTGATAATATAGTTCTGAAGCGTTTCTCCTGTAACAAGCTTAAATATCCTGTGAAAATGAAACGGCGAATAGGCACTGACTTCTGCAATTTTTTCCAGTGAAAGAACCTCATCAATATGACTATCAATGTATTGAATTGTTTTTACGATCCGTTTTTTATATGCTTCCAAAGTAAAAGATATATACTCACAAAGGTATTGATCCTAAGTTTAATCCATTTGTCATTTATTGCTTTTTTACACTAAAGTCTTATTTTGAAATGTTTATTTTCAGGGGTAAGAATAGAATCAACTTTATTGATTAATGAGGCAGATGAATAGTTATTTTAATCATTCCAGATCTTAACATATTCAATAAAAGGCACCACATTATTGATGCTGATATCATTTGAAGCAATACAGCTGTGATAATTTTTATCAATGACAATGTCTTTTGTAAAAAATTTTTCCCCCTTAATCAGGCATTCATTTTTAAGAATTTCAAAAGAATCCAGGGGAAGCATCATTCCATCCCCGTGGGCTTTTATAACGGCTTCTTTTCTGGTCCAATAAGTAAAGAAACTTTTCATTTTATCTTCAGCATTAAGGATCTCTTCAGTTTCATAAGAAGTCATATGAAGTTCAAAGTCAGAATAATTGATGGATGCATCGGAAAATTCAACATCCAGTCCTACAGGAAATTCTGCAATGGCACAGGCAGCCAGGTCTTTAGAATGAGATATGTTAAAATGGACGGGATGATCTTTTAAATAAGGCTTCTTGTTGGAACTAACCAGGATTTCGGTTTCATAGATATCATAATAGGTTCTCAGGCCATGCAGTAACAATGCTTTCCCCAGCAATGAAAGCTGGGCATCCTGCCATTTTCTGTACTTCAGGATATCTTTCTGCCAGTCTTCAGAGAACACTGGTAAATACTGATCCAAAAGACACTGATGCTTTTCCTCTTGTATGAATGTATATAAAATGATCATTCTTCCTATCTTGTTATTGATTACGCCTACCCGTACATCATGTTAAAAATAAGTATTTTCCTTCTTTTCTCAAAGGCCTGACTGCGTGTCTTTAATCCCGGTATCCGGAAATCTTTTGCAAATTACTTCTGAAAAAAGACTGGAATCATAAAGTGTTTTGGAAAATCTTTTTTAATTTTATGGTATAATCACTATAAATCATTTAGAAATGAAAGTACAAACAATAGCATTACTGGCAGGATGTGCACTTTTTGCTGTTTCATGCGGAACCACAAAAATGTACAGCGTAAATGCCAAAAGCGGAACCCAGACGGGCGGAACGGCAAAGTTTACCCAACAGGGAAATGAAGTTATCATGAAACTGGATATCACAAACCTTACCCCTGGAATCCATGCTGTACACATTCATGAAAAAGGAGACTGCTCTGCAGAAGACGGAACCTCTACAGGCGGACACTGGAACCCATCCAAAAACGACCATGGTAAATGGGGCGCTGAGCATTTCCATATGGGAGATATAGGAAATTTAGTAGCTGATCAGAGCGGAACGGCAACCCTTACTTTCAAAACGGACAAATGGTGCCTTGGCTGTACAGACGAGTCTAAAAACATCATTGGAAAAGGTCTTATTGTGCACGCAGCAGCTGATGACTTCCACACCCAGCCTACCGGAAACGCCGGAGGAAGAGTGGGATGTGTAGAAATAAAGTAATCATTCTATTTCATAAAAAAACCGATAATTTTCATTATCGGTTTTTTTGTATTTATGATTTTGCTCCCATATCTGATACAATATTCATTGCTTCCTGCAGGTAAAGATCTTTTTTCAGATTCTTGATCCACATTTCAGATTTTTTCTTGAAAGCTTCGTCTTTCTTCTCTCTTTCAATCTCGCTCGGATACATAATAAACTGTAATCCGTTCTCGAATTTCGTCAGAACCTTGAACTTTTCAATCTGGGATTTTCTGTGCTTCATCAGTTCATTAAACTTATCGATATTAAGCGTAATCGTCTCCTCTTTATCCAGTTTTTCTCTCCATTGAGCAGATTCTAGCAACAGCTGATAATTACTGTTTTTAGCCATTCTGTCTGCGCTTGCTTTTTCAAGAGCCTGGATATTGAAATAATTCAGTTTCTGGAATTTTGTAGAAGGAATTTTATCCCATGCCAGGGCAAAGTCATCATAACGCTCTCCTACCTCAGCATAGGTAAAGAAATCTTTCATCTGAATATCTGAAACAATTCCTTTTCTCTGTGTAGATTCTCCCGTCACTCTGTAGAATTTCTGGATGGTAAGCTTTAAAGATCCAAAATCATCTTCAGTATTCAGGAATCTGTTCAGGTCTACAAACGTCTGAACCGTTCCTTTTCCGAATGACTGCGGAGATCCGATGATCATAGCTCTTCCGTAATCCTGCATTACCCCTGCAAGGATTTCAGATGCTGAAGCAGAAAGTTCGTTCTGCATGATCACTAGAGGTCCGGTCCAGATCGGAGTCTCATATTTGTTCTTTAGAGTCTGTATTTTCCCGTTTCCGTCTTTTACCTGTACATAAGGTCCGGCATCCATGAAAAGCCCCATGATATCGCCTACTTCCGTTAATGAACCACCGCCGTTATTTCTAAGGTCAAGAATGATTCCTTCGATGTTTTGAGCTTTAAGCTTGATAATTTCATTTTTGATGTCATCAGAAGCATTTCTTCCTTTGGCATTTTCAAAATCTGCATTAAAGCTCGGCAGGTTGATAAAACCGTATTTCTTGCCATTCGGTGTATTGATGACGATACTTCTTGCAAAAGTGTCTTCTATAGCCACTTCTTCACGGATCATCGTTACGTCTTTGATGGTACCGTCTTTTTTCTGAACGGTCAGGGTAACCGGAGTTCCTTTTTCCCCTCTGATCAATCTTACCGCCTCATCAGAAAGCATTCCTACCACATTCACGGCATCATCTTTCGGCTTGGATTTTACTTTTAAGATCTTGTCTCCTTCCGAAAGCTGCTTAGACTTCCATGCCGGTGCTCCGATTGTAAGTGCACCCAGGAAAAGATTTCCTTTTTTCTCCTGGATCAGTGCTCCGATACCGATTACTTTTCCGGTAAACTGGGTATCAAAGTCTTCTTTATCCTTCGGAGAATAATAATTGGTATGCGGATCGAATACTTCAGTATAAGCATTCATATAGACGGTAAACCAATCCATTTTCTTTCTCTTCTTGAATCTGGTAAAAGTATCTTTTACAAGGTCTTTTACTTCATCCGTAGCCTTTTTGATCTTTTCGTCCTGTGTAAGAGGTTTGAACTTGATCGTATCTTTCAGTTTGTACTTCTGTACAGAATCTTTCTTCTCTTTCTGGGCTTCTTCTTTGCTGTTCATCGATTCAACTTCCTGCAGAATGTTGTATTTGATGAATTTTTTCCACTCATTATACTGCTCCTGCTTATTGGCAGGTACTTTTTTAAGTTTTGGCTCAAGAGTAAGGTTTTCATCTTCCTTCAGATTGATAGGTTTGCTGAAAATATCCTGAGTGATTTTATCGATCTCATCCACTCTCTGATATAGCCTGTCGATGGTAAGCTTATAGAAAGTAAGATCTCCCTGGCTGATATAGTCATCAAGCTTTGTTTCATGCTTGCTGAATTCATCCATATCAGATTGCAGAAAATATCTTTTGGCAGGGTCTACTAACTCGAAATAATGCTTATAAACGTCCTTCGAATAAGCATCATTGATAGACTTGGGACTATAATGCAGATAAGAAAGTGTGTTTTTTACGCTCACCATTATCGTCTGCATCTTTTCATCATCGTTCTGTGGCGAGTTGAAACAAAACATTAGACTGGTTAATGGAATAAGGAGTAAAAATTTATTCAGTTTGAAATTTTTCCACATAAACTGTCTTTATTTATTAATTTTTTAAAAATAGGTATTGTAATAAGTAGCAATAATTTGCGTACCGTTACAAATGATCAAATTTAAGACCTTATTTATAAATATCGCAAAGTTTTAAAGATTTTTATTCAAGAAAGGCCTAAGTATTATTCTTTTCATTATTTCTCACATCAGGAATATGCAGCTGAAAAAATAGTCCCACATTCCCGTCATCATTCTGCTTATATTTGATATTGTTCATGATTTATGAAGACCAACAGAAAAGTCTTCTCTTCCTGAAAAAATAAGCGTGGCTTCAATAACCTGTAACAGAATAACGCATAAATAACTGAATTACAAAGAATAAAAGCATACATCATTGATGACGAAATAAAAACATTTCATTAAACACCTGTAAAAAGATACCACAAAAATCACTTTCAGAACATAAAGGCATAAAATATGCTGATAATTAACTGTATAACTTTAAAATGTAATATTATGAGAAGCTTATTATGGTTAATCGCAGTCATTTGTATCGTTGTATGGCTTTTAGGAATGCTGGGAATCGTACCCGGAATCAGTACAGGTTATTTAATACACATCTTGCTTGTTATCGCTATTGTTGTAGTACTTTATAACATCATTACAGGCAGAAAACCTCTGGACTGATTATCAAATCTTTCGTTTGTAGATCTTTATCAGGAAGATGATAAAAATTTTATCGGACTGCCATTCTAATTTTAAACCGGGAAATTTTTCTTTTCCTACGTCAGGTTTACTTTCTTTACTCAAATACAGAATGTTTATTCCTGAATTTAAATCGGTAAAGGGTAAACCTGCTGTTTTATTGCGTCTTATTTTTAACTACATTTGATGTGTTGAAAAATCTTTTTGTCCTATTCTCAAAATGAACAGACTGTACTGTATTTGTATAAAAAATTAAGATAATATATGGAAAGACCGCTTATTCTGGTTACTAATGATGATGGAATTACAGCTCCTGGAATCAGAAATCTGATCAGTTTTATGAACGAAATCGGGGAAGTAGTGGTAGTAGCCCCTAACTCTCCCCAAAGTGGTAAAGGCCACGCTATTACTATCAATTCTACGCTAAGCTACGAGGAAGTGACCCTTGATGGACCACAAACAGATTTTTCCTGCAGTGGAACTCCTGTAGACTGCGTAAAAATGGCTCTTGATAAAATCCTGAAAAGAAGACCTGATATTGTGGTTTCAGGGATTAATCATGGTGCCAATTCATCAATCAATGTCATTTATTCAGGAACCATGTCTGCAGCTGTAGAAGCTGGTGTAGAAGGTATTCCTGCAATTGGATTTTCATTGCTGGATTTCAGCTGGGAAGCAGATTTTACCCAGGCTAAAGATTATATTCAGAATATCGTAAGAAGAACTCTTGAAAACCCGATGCCGAAAGGAATCGTTTTAAATGTGAACATCCCAAAACTTCCT
Source organism: Chryseobacterium sp. 22458 (assembly GCF_052044975.1). NCBI lineage: Bacteria > Pseudomonadati > Bacteroidota > Flavobacteriia > Flavobacteriales > Weeksellaceae > Chryseobacterium > Chryseobacterium sp. 22458. Next base: position 582,236 of record NZ_JBQEOA010000003.1, read on the forward strand.
GCATCGGAAATAAAAGGGGTAAAAGTCTGCAAGCAGGCTCATGCCAAATGGGAAGAAAGCTTCGATGAGAGAGTAAATCCCCACGGGAAAAAATACTACTGGCTCACCGGGTATTTCAACAATATGGATGATTCTGAAGATGCAGATGAAACGGCATTGGCAAACGGATATATCTCTATTGTTCCTGTGAAGTTTGACCTTACAGCATATGAGTATATGAAAACGTTGGAAGAAGTAATGTCTTTTGACACGGTAAAGGAAGCCAAATAGAACTATTTATTCATTGGAAAAATAATAAAGCGTGGAATTAATTTTCACGCTTTTGTTTTTTTAATTCCCCCTGATTGAGCAGATAACTCAGATCTTTGTGCTTTTAAAGGGTGTAGAGTTAACTTCCGGGTTAAAACAACACCTTATCTTCTTTTCTCAGTTCTTCCAGATAGCTTTTCTTATCATCTCTGTAAAAAAGGTTCATCGTTTCAAATGGAATTAATTTAAGATCCTTATTGACGATATGAACACAGGATTTCTTCACGGCCCGTACATCAAAATCATGAGCATCCATAAAGTTCATAATGATAATTCTGAACAGGTTGTCATAATCCAGATCAGGTGCACAGACTTCAGGTAAACAGCATAATAACTGGTTCACCTTAGGTTTTACTTTATCTACAGAAATACCGGTGCTGAAAATGTCCAGCAGCTGCATATGCAAGCCCTGGTCCTGTTCGTACACAATGGTATTTCTTGATTCATTATTCAGAAGGTCTGCCGGATTGATATACCGGGTCAGGGGAATGGTTTCCCCCTGAAGTTTTAAAATATAGCCCATCGCCAAAGCATCCGGGTTACACGGAACAGGAATAATGTCGTCAGAATTCAGTAGAGGAAACTGATTGAGAATTTCCTGTCTCACCTCCGTCAATGTAATTTTCTCGTGAGCGGAATCTTCCCTGTTTCGCCCGGCAATTTCTACAGGCTGGAAGGTAATTCCTCTCACACACTTCTGCTTTAAGGCAAATTCAATGATCTTTCCTATTTCATCAATGTTTTTTCCTTTCTGAAGAACAATCACGAGTGTTGTGGATAGATTAAGTTCATTGAGTTTTTCAAGTGCTTTCATTCTTACCGAAGTGAGATCTTTCCCTCTGAAATCTTCCAGAACGTCCGGTTTAAAAGAATCAAACTGAAGGTATACCTCAAACTCAGGGGCATAAGTGGCCAGTTTTTCAGCAAAGCCAGGATCATTGGCGATCCTTATCCCATTGGTATTCAGCATGAGGTGTTTAATGGGTTTTGACTTGGCAATATCCATAATCTTGAAGAACTCAGGATGTATCGTAGGCTCTCCTCCACTAATCTGCACTACATCAGGCTCACCTTCGTTCTTTACAATGGTATCAAACATCGCCTCTATTTCTTCCAGGCTTCTGTGGCTTCCATAATGTGGTGATGACATGGCATAACAGGTAGGACAGGTCAGGTTACAGCGATCTGTCACTTCTACTATCGAAAGACAGCTATGCTGTTCATGATCTACACAGAGCCCGCAGTCATAGGGGCATCCGTATTCCACATCAGTACCGAAATGATAAGGCATTTCAGAAGCTTTGTTATAGTTTCTGATATTTTTGTAATACTGTACATCAGAGGCAATTTTTGTTTTGAAGAAGCCATGATCAGGACATCTTTTTGTCATAAAAACAGCTTCATCTTCTATAATGATCTTTGCTCCCACTCTTTTCAGACATTCGGGGCAAAGGCTTATCGTATAGTCGTAATAGGTATAATTTCTTACCGGCATAATGTAATTTTAAATCCTTATCCACAAATATATCCGCTGATCAGACCACAGATCAGAAGGCAGATCACAAAGGTCTGTATAAATTGTTTTCTGCTGAATTTTTTGTCTCCTTTTCTTTCGTAAATCAGTTTTACAACAAAAGAAACAATAATGGAAACAAATAATGCCCCAAGGACCATTATTCCAACAAAGAAAATGACTATTCCTACCAGGCCTCCGGCTTCTAAAATGGTTAAAAATTTCATCCTGAATATTTTAAATCTTGTGACTGGATATTTTTAATAGTATAAATGTAATAAATAATTATACAAATACATACAATCTGAATAGTTCCGAGATTTCCTGCAATCTCTACCCTCGGTTTGATAAAATCAAGAAGGAATCTGAATGTAAAATAGCTCAGCATAAATACCTGAAAAAGAAAACCTGAATGGTATTTTTTCCGGTACTGAATGTATTTCAGGCAGCCCCATAGAACTATTAAAAAACCTATTTCATACAATGCAACCGGATGGCGCAGATATTGATCACCCAAATGCATCCCGAAAACCGAATCTGTAGGCAAACCATAAGTTTCTTCATAAATCCCTGTAAGAAAGCAACCGATTCTTCCGATAATGATAGCAAGCATCAGAGGAAAAACAATAAGGTCACCCGTGCTTTCCTTATGATGAACTATTTTTTTGGCAAATTCCACACCAAGCAGCCCGAAAGCCAATCCGCCCACAATTGTATTGCTGGACCAGAATTTCTGAAAGCTGAAATCTTCAAACATCATATACGGATTTTCCAGATTTCCGATCAGTTTGGAGCCCAGCAAAGCTCCGGCCGTAGCTCCTATCAGAACAGCAGCAGAAGTATTGAAAGACAGCTTTTCTTTTGATTTTCGTTTAAGATAAAAATAATACCGCATACCTATAAACATTCCAACCGCCTCAAAAATAGGATGGGCAAGAATTGTTTTACCGAAAATATGAAAGGTAACAGGAAAATCCATGGGTTCAAAAATAATCCATTTGAGATTATTTACTACCTTTATTCTGATAAATAATTACAAAATGCGTATAGAATATGACATAAAACTGGGGTTCAAGGATGTAATGTTCCGCCCTAAACGTTCAACATTAAAGTCCCGTTCAGAAGTAGATCTGGAAAGGGAGTTTATTTTCAAGCATACCCGGAAGAAATGGAAAGGAGTTCCTGTGATCGCTGCTAATATGGATACTGTAGGAACTTTTGAAATGGCAGTAGAGCTGGCAAAAGACAAGATCATCACAGCAATTCATAAACATTATACTCCTGAAGAATGGAGCCGTTTTCTGGACAGCCAGCCGGAAAATATTCATCAGTATATTGCCTTAAGTACGGGAACCGGAAAGGCAGATGAAGAAAAAATCCGGACAATCCTCGAAAAGCACCCGAAAATTGAGTTTCTCTGTATAGATGTAGCCAATGGCTATTCTGAGCATTTCGTTGAATTTGTGAAGAAAGCAAGGGCGAATTTTCCTGACAAAGTTATTATTGCAGGAAATGTAGTTACGGGGGAAATGGTAGAAGAACTGCTTTTAGTAGGTGCCGATATCATTAAAGTTGGAATCGGCCCAGGGTCAGTATGTACAACCCGTGTAAAAACCGGAGTAGGTTATCCGCAATTGTCTGCTATTATTGAATGTTCGGATGCTGCTCATGGTCTGGGAGGCCATATCATTGCTGACGGAGGATGTAAGGTACCGGGAGATGTGGCAAAAGCTTTCGGAGGGGGTGCTGATTTTGTGATGCTGGGCGGTATGTTTGCCGGCCATGATGAAAGCGGAGGCGAAATGATTGAAGAAAACGGAAAGAAATACCGTCTTTTCTATGGGATGAGTTCGAAAACAGCCATGGATAAACATTCCGGAGGTGTGGCAGAATACCGGGCTTCTGAAGGAAAAACGGTAAAGGTAGCTTATAAAGGGCCGGTATCAGAAACGGTAAAAGACATTCTGGGAGGTGTACGTTCTACCTGTACCTACGTAGGAGCTTCCAAGCTTAAAGAGCTTTCTAAAAGAACAACATTTATAAGGGTTCAGGAACAGGAAAATCAGGTATTCAAAGATTAAAATAACAATAAAAAGCCTTTTGACATTTTTCAAAAGGCTTTTTATTTTGTTCTGATATATTTCTTTTTAAAGTATTTTTGAAGCTGATCATTTACAAAAGTCGGCCCCTCCTTTTCAGAAGCCATTTCACTAAAATACAGCACTCCCGGGATAGTTTTTACTTTATCAACGACAACAGAGTCTCCGGATGAACTTTTAATGATATTTATCCTTTCGTCCACCTCTCTTTCATATTCTTTCAGATCTGTAGTAAATAGTTCTGCAGCAATATTGGCCATGTTAAAATCAATATTAAAATATGCATATCTTTCCGGAAAAATTTTCATTTCGGGAAGAAAAATAATGATAAGTGAAACCCACCAAAATTGTTTAATCTTCTCAAATTTAAATATGACTAATAATGAAAAAGTGATAAGAAAATAAAACAGTATGCTTTCAAACTGCCTTGCAATAGAATTGAGTATATACCCTGTAAAAAGCAAAGGGATTAAGGAAACAGCCCAGGCTAAAGCCGCTTTTTCAAAAGTTATTTTCTGAGCAATACTTTTTAGCTCTTTTTCAAAAACCTTGATAAATAATGGAATAACAATAAGAGCCTTAAAAGCAATATATAGAGTATTGACTCCAAAAAGTGCCATTCTCTTCAGCCATTTTGCCAATCCGCTTTCTGCTTCTCCCATCCTGTTAAAATTTCCCGGAGCAAGAAAACTTACAAGCAAAAAGAAGGTTCCGAAGAGTAGAAAAATAAGATTCTGCTTATTCCGGTTCCGGTAATAGAAGACCATCAGTACCCCCTGAAGAATCAGTGCTAAAATCTCATTAGATCCCATTAGAAGTACAATCAGGAATAACGAGAGGAAAAGCCATATTTTCTTCCCTGAATCTTTATTTTTTTTAACGAAATAAAGCAACAAGCCTGATAAAATAGCAGGCATAAAATAGATATTGGCCCCTGCAACCCAGTAATAATGTTCCGGAATACTGATCAGAAGCAACGTATAGAAGAAAAAAAGCATAAAACTTTTCTTTAATGCTTCTCCTGATGAATTTCTGAAATAGGCTTTAAAATTAAGTGCAGAGACTCCAATAAACGAAAGCACTAAAAAGACGGGATAAACTTTTGGAAGGATGCCACTCCTGTCATAAGAAACAGGATTAAGCATATTCATGGTGTATCCGAAATATCTCCCTCCCCATGTCATGTAGGTATTGATAAAATTTCCCCACAGGCCATATTCACGGGTTCCGTAGGAGGCCATATAATCATCGGTCTGGTATACATTAAACAAGCTAATATAAACCAGACCGATGAATAGTATAACTGATAAGAATAATACTATATTCTGTACTTTTTTCATTTTCTAAGTTAACATTCCACCGTCAACGTTTAACGTCTGCCCGGTAATGTATGCTGACATTTCGCTTCCTAAGAATACACACGCATTGGCGATATCTGCAGGCTGCCCTCCTCTTTTCATCGGAATTTCTTCTCTCCATCCCTGAACTGTTTTTTCATCCAGAACAGCAGTCATTTCAGTTTCAATAAATCCTGGTGCAATCGCATTACATCTGATATTTCTTGATCCCAGTTCTAATGCAACAGATTTTGTAAATCCTATTACACCTGCTTTAGATGCTGCATAGTTTGCCTGTCCTGCATTTCCTTTTACCCCTACTACAGAAGTCATATTGATGATTGATCCTGATCTTGCCTTCATCATCGGCTTGATCACTGCTTTTGTAAGGTTGAAAACAGAGTCCAGGTTTACTTTGATCACTTTATCCCAGTCTTCTTTAGACATTCTCAAGAGCAGGTTATCTTTCGTAATCCCCGCATTATTTACCAAAATATCGATCTGCCCAAACTCAGCCATTACTTCATCCACCAACTTCTGGGCTGCATCATAATCTGATGCGTCAGACTGATATCCTTTGATCTGGGTTACAGAACTTAAAGCTGCTTCTAATTCTTTAGCTTTGTCTACAGAGCCGGCATAGGTAAATGCTACTTTTGCTCCCTGCTGGGCAAACATTTCAGCGATCCCTTTTCCGATTCCTCTTGTAGCTCCGGTAATTAGTGCTACTTTTCCTTCTAATATTCTCATATCTATTGATAATTATTTCTTTATAACTCATTCAGCTTGTGACAGCTGACTCATTCAATATTTATAATTCCTATCCGGAATTAAACGGTTTGCAAAGATATTATAAATTGTTATTCAACCCATTTAAATCGTTAAAATACTAAAATTTTTTGATGAATTTATTCCATTTTAGTGAAGCCGGGCCGTGTTATTTTTAAATCTTGTGAAATAAATAAAGTCTGATTTTTTATTTTTATCCAGTTTCAATACTTCTTTCTGCCACAAAAACTCATCATAAACAATCTCCTTCAATGGTTCATGCTGAAAGTTAGAAACCCCATATTTTCCTCCTTTTTTTACCACAATTTCATTTTCAAAATTGCCAAACGTAATGATATCTTCGTAGATGAACGGTACAATTACCGTTCCTTTTCCATTAAGAATACCATAAAAATTATCTGAATTTCTGCAGACAAGAGGTTTTGAATATTCATTGAGAAAATTGAAATAATCAGTTTCTTCATCTTTGATCAAGCTTATATTTTTAAGCTCTGTCATCGATTGATTGGCTGCTGAAAATCTGTAATAGGTATTCCCTTTAAGCATAATAAGACCTTCAGGATAAAAGCCAAGGATATTCACCTCTTCGTCTATGATATTTTTTAAATCCTTATCCAGAAATTTTTCTTCATTTCCTTTTTTGAGATAAATAAAATCTTTTCCCGAAACGGTAAAGTTTCTGATAAAGTCATATTCCTGAGGAAAAATCATATTTCCCTGCAAATCAATAATTCCGGATTTGTGTGATTTTTCGTTGTATACACTGAAAAGATTATTGAAAAGAGGATTCAGGTATTTAAAATGATTGGGATAAAGCTTTCCGTCTTTCTTATGAAAAACCGTTGTTGTATTGTTTTTAACAAGATAAATATATTCTTTCTTTCCAAAATATTCCGGTGTGATCTCTTTGTAAATTTCGTCAGCAATTGTATTTTCTTCCGTGTCAATGAGACCATATTTTCCGGTGCCCTTATTTTTCGTAATCAGATATGGATATGCATTAATATCTACCACCTGCTTTGAAAATTTATGCAGGGTCTGTCCGTTTATTCCTATAATTTCATATTGCCCGTCTTCATTTAAAATAAGGGCTCTATCCTCTTCAAAACTGTAATCTTTTTTAAATTCCCGGTCGCTAATTTGCTTCCCGTTAAAGTCGTAGAGGAACCATTTTTTGTTTTTCAAAACAAAAAATCTGTTCTTTCCGGAGAAGCGGATTTTATCGGAATCCGGAATGATTTCTTTTCCATTATAGTCATATAGAATTTCTTTTCCTGATCTTGAAGCAATGATCCGTTCCTTACTCCACCATGGTGTATCGAATTCCTGAACATCCAGCGGAATGAGCTCATTCCCTTTCTCATCAATCACAGCAGATTGTCTCTTATTCCCTGTTTCTGAGTAAAGAATAAACCTGTTTTTAAAAGCGTGTAAAATACTGGTTTTGTAGACAGCCTCAAAGGTAACAGTACCCAATGAATCTACAATTCCCTGTTTTTTTAAAGCCGGGTCATAAGCTACTCCGTATCCGTCTGAATAGGAACTGACCTCTTTTCCTGTTTTTTTAGACAGGATAACTTTCATATATTGGTTAGTCTGCCCTGCACAGACTGCAGAACACAATACAAAAATTAGTTTTTTCAATGAAAATCAAATAGAATTATTGACAATAAGAACGATCTCTCCTTTTAAAGTTTTGGTTTTGGAAAATTCAATTAACTCATTGATTGTTCCCCGTTTGGTTTCTTCAAATTTTTTAGAAATCTCACGGCTTAAGCTCGCTTTGGTTTCTTCACCAAAGAATTCCTTGATCTGTTCCAGTGTTGTATTGATCTTATGGGGACTTTCGTAAAGGACGATTGTTTTCTTTTCTTCTGCAAGCTGCTTCAGTTTTGTCTGTCTTCCTTTCTTCTGCGGCAAAAATCCGGCAAACAGGAATTCATTATTCGGAAGTCCTGATACTACCAGGGCAGGAATCAGAGCGGTTGCTCCGGGCAGGCATATCATTTCGATAGCATTATCGGCTCCGGCTTTTGCGAGTAAATAACCGGGATCGGAAATTCCGGGAGTTCCGGCATCGGTAATAATAGCGATATTCTGGCCGTTTTTAAGGTCTGTGATCACTTTCTCGGTTGCCTGATGCTCATTATGCAGATGATAAGATTTCAGAGGCTTGGAGATTTCAAAATGTTTTAGAAGTATTCCAGAAGTTCTGGTATCTTCACATAAAATATAATCTACTTCTTTCAGGACGTTTACAGCCCTGAACGTCATATCTTCCAGGTTCCCGACAGGTGTGGGAACAAAATATAGGATTCCGCTCAAAATTATAAGAATTTATTTTCCACCAATATCCAAAGTCGCTGGGCATATTCATCCACCTTATTCCATTTTCTGTCGTAATAGAGATCACTCAGATATTCTTTGGCTTCCTCAAGTGTTTTGAATTGGTTCAGCTGGGCCACTGTATCATTAAGATCTGTCTGGCTTCCTTCAAACAGCATTTTGGAGAAGGCAATTCTGTCATTCAGATCCAGTTTAAACTCCGGTTTCTGTTTTTCAGCCTCCATAAACTGGGTTGGAATATTTGATTTTAGGATACTTCCGGTATCTTCCTTTACAACGGCCGGCTGGCTCTCCTGAGAAGGGATTTCTCTTTCTAGAGGATCATCATCAAAAAGTGACTGAACTGCTTTCAATCCTTTGATATTGGCTAATTTTATTTTTTTCTCCTGCTGATAAGCTTCTAAATTTTCAAAGCTTTCGTCAGAAGGATGTTTTTCTGTTTCTTCAGGAACAGGTTTATCAATTTCAACAATTTTTCTCCTGTCATAGACTTCAGCGAGAACATTTTCTTCTTTCTTCCCGTCTTCTGAATGGTCATTTTTGATATCATTCAGAATATGTTCTACATTGGAAGTATCCGTAGCCATTTCCCCCTGCTCTATTGAGATGTTTGAAATAAACTGCTCTTCATCTTCCTCAATCAGCATTTCATCATCCAGCATTTCTGTATCAAAAATACTCGGAATGGTTTCTTTAACTGTATTTTCTTTTACCTTATTTACGACTGCAAAATCGGCTTCATTTTCTTTTGCTTCAGCATTTTCTTCATCATCACGGTCTATTTCATTCAGCTGATTGGTGAAAATCACTTCCTCTTCCGTCACATCATTACTGAACATATCTTCATTGATATCTTCATCAGAATCAGGTGCAGAATCCGCAAGAATTTTCTCTTCATCCACAAAGTTGAGAAGAGCTCCGTCAAGGTTTTCTACAACTTCTTTTTCTTCAATTTCGTTCAACTGGTTATTAAACACAGCTTCTTCTTCCGTAATTTCATTGGGATTGGTTTGTTCCTGAGTATTTTCCACCGTTTCTTTCACGGAGTTTTCTTCCACAAAATTTATGATATTCTCATGGAATTCATTTTCAACAATTTCATTCAGCTGGTTATTAAAAATGGCTTCTTCTTCAGATCTGTCTTCAAAAATCTCATTTTCATCAATCTCATTCAGTTCATTATTGAAGATAGCTTCTTCCTCTGTAACCTCATTGCCGGAATCATGATATTCTCCTTCTCCCGAAGCAAAAGAAATATGCTGATGTTCCGAATACTGTGCCGCATCTTCTGCCACAAAGTACTCCATATTTTTTTCCAGAAGTTTCAAAAAAGAAATCCTGTTAGCAAGCTCATCTACAAGATCCTGCTTGGAAAGTAATTCGTCTACGTTATTTATTTTGTCCAGATTATCAATGATATTCATGGATTCAAAAAAAATCTTTTCCTTTAAATCTTGGATATTCTGCATAATAAGATTCTTATTAAAATTGCTTACTTTTGATGTTAAAAATATACGGCTAATTTAACAAATGTTTTTAGAAAATACAATTAATCATTCCAAACAAAGTGGTTGGATGGAAGTGATTTGTGGCTCTATGTTTTCCGGTAAAACAGAGGAATTGATCCGCAGATTGCGAAGGGCAGAAATGGCAGGACAGAATGTAGAAATTTTTAAACCGAAACTGGATATCCGGTATTCTGAAGAGGACGTGGTTTCTCATAATCAGAACAAAATACGCAGTACCGCAGTAGATAATCCGAATGAAATTCTTCTGCTGGCCTCCAATTGTGATGTGGTAGGAATAGATGAAGCCCAGTTTTTTGATGAAAGCATTGTTGATATTGCCAACCAGCTTGCCAACAGCGGAATAAGAGTTGTGATTGCAGGATTGGATATGGACTTTTTGGGCCGTCCTTTCGGACCAATGCCGAATTTGATGGCTACTGCCGAATATGTTACAAAAGTGCATGCTATTTGTAAGAGAACAGGTAATCTTGCCAATTATTCTATGAGAACTTCCCAGGGAAATGATCTTGTTGAGCTGGGAGAAACTGAAAGCTATGAAGCAGTAAGCCGCAGGGTATTTATTGATGAAGTGCTTTCAAAAAGAAAGTAATTGATAAGAAAAAAGCTGAATACAGCAATTATAAAATAGATTTACATTAGATAAAATGAAAGGCGGAAAAGCACTGTTGAAGCATTTCAAAAAAGAGTAAATTGGCTTAATATTATTGAGTCTGTATGATCTTTTTTGGAATTTGCCTGTTGCTGTTTCGCCTAAAAATAAAGCAGAAAGGGTACCAATGAATTATACAGTACAGCACATTGCAGAGATCACCAATGCACAGGTTATTGGAGACGGGAATTTAGTGATCAGAAATATAGCCTATGACAGCAGGATTATTTATTCTACCAAGAATACGGCCTTTATAGCAATCAATACCCATAAGAATTCCGGTGAAAAATTTATTGAATCTGCAATCGACAGAGGTATCAGTGTTATTATTTCCGAACATCATAATCCGGAATATGAAAATATAACCTGGATTATTGTTGAGAATTCTGTGGATTTTCTTCAAAAATTAGCCAAGTATCATTTCGAAAACTCTCATCTACAATCTATCGGAATCACAGGGAGTAACGGAAAAACTATTTTAAAGGAATGGCTGTACCAATGCCTGTGGAATGAATTTCCTACTGTAAAAAGCCCGAAAAGCTTCAATTCACAGATCGGTCTGCCCCTTTCTCTTCTTCAGATTAACAACACTCATAAGCTTGGAATTTTTGAAGTGGGAATTTCAAAACCGGATGAAATGGAAAAACTTGAAAATATTTTCCATCCCCAGATCGGATTGCTTACCCATATCGGAACCGCCCATGCCGCCAACTTTTCTTCCGAAGAAGAACTGATTGATGAAAAGATCAGACTTTTCAAAGATTCCGAAGTCATCATCTATAACGGAGACAATTCCTCGGTAGATCAAAAAATAAAAAAATCCTATTCCGGACGAAAATTGATTTCTTACGGATTTAGAAAGGAAAATAATGTCTTCATCAAAAATAATATTTCCAAAGATGAAAACATCATCGTTGAATATTTTGGTGAAGAAATCAGTTTTCCGGCTCATCAGAGAGACGAAGCGACGTTAACCAATGCTATGGCGCTTATCACCGTCCTTAAGGAGCTGAACATCGAAAATAAAAAGATCGTCGAAAAAATCAACCTTTTAAAAGCCGTCGAAATGAGGCTTGAATCCATCGAAGGAATAAAAGGCAATATTATCATCAACGATTCTTTCAATCTTGACCTTGATTCTCTGAAGACTGCCCTGCAGTTTCTGAAAGAATACAACAAATCTAAAAAGTCTTTGGTATTAACCAATATTGTTGGAGTGAATGTCAATTCACAGGAATTGTATGAAGAAGTTTCCGAACTCGTGAATGAGCAGCATTTTGATTCTGTATTCCTGATCGGTGATGAAATTTCAAAATTTAGTGAATTATTTAAAACTAAAACATATACTTTCATTGACACCAAAGAGCTTATTGAAAGTAAACACCTTACTGAAATTGAAAATCAGATTATTCTTCTGAAAGGAGCCAGAAAATTCGAAATTGAAAAACTTAAAGATATTCTTGAGCTCAGAAAGCATGATACCGTGCTGGAAGTTAATCTGAATGCGATTCTTCATAACATCAATTATCATAAATCATTGCTTAAACCCGGAACCAAAATGATGGCTATGGTCAAAGCCAATGCCTATGGTCTTGGTAGTTTTGAAGTATCGGAATTCTTACAGCATCACCATATCGATTATCTGGGAGTTGCCTATGCAGATGAAGGTGTAGAACTTCGTAAAAAAGGAATCACCACTCCTATTATTGTAATGAATCCTGAACAACACAGCTATCAGACCATTATTGAATATGATCTTGAGCCTGAAATCTACAGTTTCAGAGTTCTGGAACTTTTTTATGAAGCCGTACAAAAATCAGGGTATGATAAAAAATATCCGATTCACATCAAACTGGAAACAGGAATGCACCGTCTTGGTTTTAAAGATTTTGAACTGGATCAGCTAAGTGAAACTTTAAGCGAAAAAAATCTGAAGGTTCAGAGTATGTTCAGTCACCTATCTTCATCCGATATGCCTGAAGAGCGGGCATTCACTTTAAAACAGTTTGAAGTATTTGAAAAAAATTCCAGCTATCTGATAGAAAAACTAGGCTATACTCCTATCCGCCATATTTTGAATTCTTCGGGAATTACAAGCTATAGCGAATATCAGTATGATATGGTAAGAATCGGTATCGGAATGCTGGGGGAATCTTCTGACCATGACATTCAGAAACAACTACAGTCTGTGGTAAGTTTTAAAACCGTAATTTCACAGATATCAATGGTTGAAGGCGGTGAATCCGTAGGATACAGCAGAAGATATAAAGCTGATCATCTTACAAGGATCGCTACAGTTCCTGTAGGATATGCTGATGGAATCCCAAGATTAATCGGAAACCAGGTGGGAAGTCTGGGAGTCAGCAAGACCCTGGCACCTATCGTCGGTAATATCTGTATGGATATGATGATGATCAATGTAGACAATATCCCAAATGTAAAGGAAGGTGATACCGTTACGGTATTCAACGCCAAACCAAGTTTAAAAGAATTCGCAGGCTACTGCAAAACGATAACCTATGAAGTATTAACCTCCATTTCGCCCCGTGTGAAACGGATTTATATAAAAGATTAACTATGAGAAAACTCCTGATCCTACTTTTCGTATTCCAATTATTGCTGATCCATTCTCAGGTAAAAAAAGATCTGGTAATTCCGAAAAATCCCAAAATAGGACTGTCGCTTGCAGGTGGTGGTGCCAAAGGTTTTTCACATGTCGGAGTACTCAAAGTTCTGGATTCTTTGGGAGTGAAAGTAGATTATATTGCCGGAACGAGTATGGGGGCTATTGTGGGTGGCCTGTACGCTTCAGGCTATTCCGGAAAAGAGATAGAAAAGATCGTTATGGATACGGATTTCTATTCTCTTATTATGGATCCGAAATCACGGCAGGAAGCAAGTTTTTTTAATAAATCCGTAGATAAATACCTGTTATCTATTCCACTGAAAAACGGAAAAATTACACTTCCCTCTTCCATCAGCACAGGACAAAGAAATGTGTATCTTCTGAAAGAGCTTTTCAAGAATGTTTCGAATATCGAAGATTTTTCAAAAATGCCGATTCCTTTTTTATGTGTTGCCACCAACCTGGAAAGCGGAAATATGCAGATATTTGAAAAAGGCGATCTTGTTCAGTCAATCATGGCCAGTTCAGCCTTCCCTTCATTGATGGATCCTGTAAAAATCGGCGACAGTATTTATATTGACGGAGCAATGACGGTAAATTATCCTTCAAAGCCTTTAAAGGACAAAGGAATCGATATCGTAATCGGTGTGGATCTGAACCAGGATTTGTCCAAAAGAGAGGATTTAAACAATATTATTGCCATTCTGAACCAGGTAATTGATTTCGGAATAAAAAGGGATACCCGCAAACAATATAAATATACGGATATCAACATCAAACCTAACCTGAAAGGAATGTCTGCAACAAGCTATGATGACAAGAAAAAGATCCTTGACAGCGGTTATGTGGAAGGCCTTAAATATTCCCAGGTTCTGGATCAGTTGCCTAAACGTCCTTTTGAACGCCTCAGACAAGCTGTAAATCCCATTTATTCCAATGTATATAAGATCGACAGCATTTCGATTGAAGGAAGCAAAATCTACGGAAAAAACTATACTCTGGGGAAAATGGGACTTCGTCTCCCCTCTTTACAGACCTATGGAAGCATCAATAAGATGATTGATAAACTGGTTGCCACCAACAATTATCGTTTTATCAATTACGATATCGTTCAGGAAAACGATGCCAATTATCTGAAGCTTTATGTGACCGAAGATGATACCCGGCATTTTTTAAAATTCGGATTACATTATGACGAAGTTTTCAAAACAGGACTTCTGTTGAATTACTCCGCCAAAAGGCTTTTATTTAAAAACTCAAACCTTTCCCTGGATGTGATTGTAGGCGACCGGTTAAGATATTATCTGAACTATTTTATTGATAACGGATACATTCCCGGCTTCGGACTTTATTCATCAGGAATGAGTTTTGATATAAAGAATGTGGATAATTATGTTGTAGACCGGTGGGAATGGATCAGAAATGAGGCTTATATACAGTCTATTTGGAAAGATAAATTTGCCATTGGCGGTGGAATCAGCCATGATTATTTCAAGGCGGAAAACAGCAATGGGGACAACAGACGTTACAGCCGTTTTTTGAATCCTTATGTATTTATCAAGACCGATACTCAGGATGACAAGGAGTTCCCTACCAAAGGCGTTTATTTTGCTGCAGAAGGGAAAGTGGTGGATCTGCTAAAATCTGAAGTTGATAAAAGAATAATCCAGATCAAAGCGGATCTTAAGGTCAATATTCCTCTTGGCAAACAGTTTACTTACCGTCTTAATTTATTTGGAGGTGTTACTATTGGTGAAAATCTTCCAGCCTATTACCAATACAGATTAGGTGGGATTTTTGAACAGAATCTTATTAATTTTAAAAGCTTCGGAGGATTTTATTTCGCCCAGCTTTATACAAATAATGTGATATTGGCATCTAATGATATCCAGTTTAAATTCAATAAAAACTATTTTATCAGCGGAAACTTTACCTTTGCAAACTTATCAAACGATATAAAGTTTGAAGATGCAGTTAAAGTAAATTATAGTTCATTGGGACTTACGGCAGGTTATAAATCTCCTTTCGGGCAGATTAAAGTCAACTTTAGCCACTCACTTAAAAACAATCAAAAAGGTATATTCAGTGTTATTTTAGGACACTGGTTTTAAAAAAATGATACAGTTCTTTTACGAAAATTTACCGGAGTCGGTAAATACAGATTACAAAAAATGGCTGGAAGATCTTATTCTTTCAGAAGGAAAAAAAACAGGCGAAATCAATTATATTTTCTGTGATGATGAATATCTACTGAAGATCAATCAGGATTATTTGCAGCATGATTATTATACCGATATCATCACTTTTGATTATGTAAAAGGGAAGACAATTAGCGCTGAGATTTTCGTATCTTTGCAGCGCATTTCTGACAACGCCTCTACCCTTTCCCGAGATTATGAAGATGAATTAAGAAGAGTTTTAGCCCATGGGATTTTACATCTTGCAGGCTATAAAGACAAGACGGAAGAAGAGGAAAAAGAGATGCGTAGAATGGAAGATTTGTACTTAGCCAAATACAAGGATTTAAAGTTTTGATATTTAACAATCACTTAAAGTCCGATATCTAAAGTACTCAATTCTAGTAATAATATAGGTTTACTTAGAGTCCATTCTTCAAAAATGTTTCACGTGAAACATTGGTTATAAAGATAAGGTTTAAAGCTTAAAACAAGCGAGATAAAAATGATTTCAGAAATATATGATGTGATCGTAGTAGGTGCCGGACACGCAGGTTGTGAAGCTGCAGCTGCAGCAGCCAACCTGGGTTCAAAAACACTACTCATCACAATGAATATGCAGACCATCGGACAGATGAGTTGCAACCCCGCAATGGGTGGAATCGCAAAAGGACAGATCGTAAGAGAGATTGATGCAATGGGAGGATATTCCGGAATTGTAGCAGACAAATCTGCTATCCAATTCAAGATGCTGAATCTTTCAAAAGGTCCCGCCATGTGGTCCCCTAGAACCCAAAATGACAGAATGCTTTTCGCCGAAGAATGGAGATTAGCATTAGAAAATACTCCCAATCTTGATTTCTTTCAGGATATGGTAAAACAACTGATTGTTGAAAATAATAAAGTAGCCGGAGTGGTTACTTCTTTAGGAATTGAGATTAAAGCAAAATCTGTAGTTCTTACAAACGGAACTTTCCTTAACGGATTAATTCACGTTGGAGACAAACAATTAGGTGGTGGAAGAATGGGTGAACCAAGAGCATTTGGTATCACAGAACAATTGGTAAGTTTAGGCTTTGAAGCCGGAAGAATGAAAACCGGTACTCCACCGAGAGTGGACGGAAGAAGTCTTGATTATTCAAAAATGGAAGAACAAAAAGGAGATGAAAATCCTCAAAAGTTCAGCTATCTTGATACTCCGAAATTAACTAAACAATTAAGCTGTCATATTGTTTATACCAACGAAACAGTACATGATATTTTAAGAGAAGGTTTTGACAGAAGTCCAATGTTCAATGGAACTATTCAAAGTTTAGGCCCAAGATACTGCCCAAGTATTGAAGATAAGATCAACCGTTTTGCAGAAAGAAACAGACATCAGCTTTTCGTAGAACCGGAAGGATGGAAAACTGTGGAGATCTATGTCAACGGATTCAGTTCTTCTCTTCCGGAAGATGTACAGATCAAAGCAATGAAACATATTCCAGGATTTGAAAATGTAAAAGTTTTCAGACCAGGATATGCTATTGAATATGATTACTTCCCTCCTACCCAATTGAAGCATACCTTAGAAACCAAGTTAATTGATAATTTATATTTCGCAGGACAGATCAACGGAACTACAGGATATGAAGAAGCTGCAGGCCAGGGTCTGATTGCCGGGATTAATGCTCACAACAAAGTTCACGAAAAAGGCGATTTCATCCTTAACAGAGATGAAGCATATATCGGGGTTTTGATTGATGATCTTATCACAAAAGGAACAGAAGAACCTTATAGAATGTTTACTTCACGTGCAGAATACAGACTTCTTCTAAGACAGGACAATGCTGATATCAGGTTGACTGAAAAAGCATATCAGTTAGGACTTGCAAAAGAAGACAGATTAAGAAGAGTTGAAGCAAAAGTATCTGAAAGTCAAACACTTGAAGACTTCCTTCGTGAAACTTCTTTAAAACCGGGTGTTATCAATCCTATTCTTAAAACTATTGAAAGCAGTCCGGTAGATCAGGCATACAGAGCTGCACAAATTCTTACCAGACCTAATATGACACTGGAAAAGCTTGATGAAATAGACTTCATTAAAGAAGTTTCTTCTCAATACAATGATGAAGTAAGAGAGCAGGCCGAGATCAATATTAAATACAAAGGATATATAGAGAAGGAAAAAGAAAACGTAGCCAAACTCAACCGTCTGGAAAATATTAAAATTCCGGAAGATTTTGATTACACAAAGCTTTCAAGCCTTTCCGCAGAAGCAAAACAGAAAATGTCTAATGTACGTCCGAAGACTATAGCACAGGCAGGAAGGATAAGCGGAGTTTCCCCGGCTGATATAAACGTTTTACTAGTCTATTTAGGCCGTTAAAAGAAAAATGTTTCACGTGAAACATTTTAAATAATAAAGCGAAAATTAAGGTATTTATGAGCTTCTCAAAACTTATAGATATCTTAATTTTTTAAATATAACAGATTTCGACTTCATGAAAATAAAAGATCATTTTCTTTCACAGGAAATATTTGAAATTAAAGAAACAGAAACCAAGGGAGTATACAAAACCTCCCCTATCCCATCCAATATTTCCAGATACTATGAAAGTGAAGATTATATTTCCCACCACCAGGATTCCGGAAGCCTGAAAGAAAAGTTATACAAATTTCTTCAGTCCTTTAATCTGCAGTACAAAAAAAATATTCTGGTAGACAGAATCAAAAAAGGATCCAGAGTATTAGATTACGGATGCGGTGCCGGAGAATTTGTAAAGTTTATAGAGAACGATTTTGAAACTTTCGGTTTTGAACCTGATGCCGACGCAAGAAAAGCAGCTCAGGGTAAAATTACAAAAGCAGAGATTTTGGACGATATACAAAAAATTGAAGACAGAAGTTTAGATGCAATTACTTTGTGGCATGTATTTGAACATGTAGAGAATCAGGATGAAATGCTGAATATCTTTCATACAAAATTAAAAGATAAAGCTCTTCTTATCATTGCGGTTCCCAACCCTACTTCATATGATGCGAAACATTATAAAGAATATTGGGCAGCCTATGATGTACCCAGACACATCTACCATTTTTCAAAAAATGGAATGGAAAATCTGATTTCTAAAAAACCAGACTGGAAGATGAGAAAAATCAAACCGCTGGTCCTTGACTCTTACTACATCTCAATGCTGAGCGAAAAATATAAAAAATCGCCACTATTTTGGTTAAAAGCGACCATCTACGGAACAATTTCGAACATAAAAGCCCTTTTTTCGAACGAATTCTCAAGTTTGATATATATTATCGAGAAAAGATAGAAAATCGATTTTTAACGTGTTTCTGAAGGCCGTTTTCTGACATTTCAGAGCAAAATTTCTAAAACTCAGGAAAATTCTTCTGAGTTTTTGTTTTTGGTATACGTTTGCAATTATCAAAAATTATCTGTCCTAAAAAATTTTAAAACAAAAACAAAAATTCTAAAATTTAGAATTAGACCAACTCCCCTACTCCATCTTCACATGACACTCTAAAAAATTGAATTCTGATCAATAGCCAGTACAGAATTTAAAATTGGGATGACTTTATTGATAGGAGGAATTTTTATAAAATTCGGTAAAAAATACAAAAAAGTGTAAGCTTAACTCTAAATAACCTCAGAAACACATCATTTCAGGTCTTATTTTTGTTTTACATATAAACATTCATAAATTTTAAGAAAATGAATTTTTAGTCTATTTATAAAGGCATATTTTTAGTGATCTTTACTTAAATTCTAAAATATACTCAGGATTTAGGCAATTGGAATTATTAAATAATTTTTCAATACTAATACAAAATCTCCCCTACTCTATTCACTGAAAAAAAATTTCAGAAAAGAATTTCAGACTTACATTAAAAATTAGAATGGCTACAAATAAAATTTAAGCCCAACTTAAATCCAGGAGAAAAATTTAAAAAACGGAAAAATAAAATTTCAAAATCAATCATAAGGATTTCGATCATAAAGAGGATAAAAAATTAAAATTTGATTTTTTCTTTTAAACATCGGTTGTGAAAAATTAAAATAAATGGTCTCCGGAGAAATTTAAGTAAACATTTTCAAAAGAAATTCACAGGAAGAATTATAAATTTTAACTTCAATAAATAGTTAAAAATTTAAATATCAATAATTTACAAAGACAATGTAACACTATAAAACAAAAAAATAATAAGTTGTTGAGAACATACAATTATAAACTAAAATTGATTAAAAAAAATCCAATAATATAATAGCTTATTAGCTCAAAATAAGATCTTTACAAGGCTAATTTATACATAAGAAAATTGAAACTAACATTCTAAAAGAAGAACCAAAATTACAGCAAACAAATCTTAGCAGTTCACAATTTCTATATTGATATAAGAATTATATCATCAATAAAACAAGACTAA
Source organism: Chryseobacterium sp. 22458 (assembly GCF_052044975.1). NCBI lineage: Bacteria > Pseudomonadati > Bacteroidota > Flavobacteriia > Flavobacteriales > Weeksellaceae > Chryseobacterium > Chryseobacterium sp. 22458. The sequence continues at coordinate 602,029 of NZ_JBQEOA010000003.1, forward strand.
AATAAAACTCAATCCAAATATCAAGGTTACCTTAAACATATTCTAAAAATTAACACCTGTTTCTGTTTTTCTTTTTTTGAAAAAGTAACCCATAAAAAATTTATTCTTATTCAATATTTCTAATTTTCGCAAATATGAGACTTTATCATTTAAAGATAACAAGCCAAAAAATACAACTGTAAATTCTTTAAAAAAGCCTCTCCTCCTTCCAAAAAAACATAATTTCCAAGCAAATTTTAATAGCTCATAATTATAAAAATTCGATAGAAAAACAATTCAATTCTGAAGAAAAATATTGAAAAATAATCGGAACTTAACATTGTAGAATCTTAAAAAAATATAAGCTTCACAAAATGAACAGACTAATTAAACCTATAACCTCAGGTTATATCTAAATAATTAGAAAAACACGATCAATACTGGATTTTCTGAATAAAATCAAAGCATAAAAAAGCCTGCTAATAATATTAGCAGGCCCATAAATATCGAATTAAATTCTTTTTTAATTGTTGATAGCAGCTACACCAGGAAGTTCAAGTCCTTCTAAACTTTCAAGCATTGCTCCTCCACCTGTAGATACATAACTTACTTTATCGGCATATCCGAATTGCTTAACGAATGCAACACTGTCACCACCTCCTACTAAAGAGAAAGCACCTAATCTTGTTGCTTCAGCAATACTTTCACCAAGAGCTACGGTTCCACCAGCAAAATGCGACATTTCAAAAACACCAATCGGGCCGTTCCAAAGAATAGTTCTTGAGTTAAGCAATACATCATTGAACTGGTCTCTTGATTTATGCCCGGCATCCAATCCCATCCATCCTTCAGGAATAGCATAGATATCTGCTTCTTTTCTTTCTACATCATTACTGAAACTTTCAGCAATGATAGCATCAGACGGTAAATATACTTTTACTTTATGTTCTTTTGCTTTTCCTAAGATCTCAAGCGCAAGAGGAAGTTTATCTTCTTCTACCAAAGAATTTCCAACTTTACCACCAAGAGCCTTAATAAATGTAAATGCCATACCTCCACCGATGATCAGATTGTCTACTGCCGGAAGAATATTTTCTATAATCGTAATTTTAGTTGAAACTTTAGATCCTCCAAGAATTGCAGTAACCGGTCTTTCTCCACTTTTCAATACCTTATCAATCGCCTGAAGTTCTTTAGCCATCAGTAAACCGAAGTATTTAGTTGACGGAAAATATTTAGCGATAACAGCTGTTGAAGCGTGAGCTCTGTGTGCAGTTCCGAAAGCATCATTTACATAAGCATCCCCTAATTTCGAAAGCTGCTCAGCGAATCCTTCATCCCCTTTTTCTTCTTCATTATGGAAACGCACATTCTCTAATAATAAAATTTCTCCAGGCTTAAGATCAGCGGCAGCTTGTTCTGCTTTTGCACCAATACACTCGTCTACAAATTTTACTTCCTGGCCAAGAACGCTGGAAACCTCTTCTACAATATGCTTAAGAGAAAACTCATCCTTAACTTCTCCCTTTGGTCTTCCAAGATGGGTCATTAAAATAACAGATCCGCCATCCTTAAGGATTTTTTCAACGGTTGGTTTCACCGCAACGATTCTGGTATTATCACTCACTTTCAGCTGGTCATCCTGTGGAACATTGAAGTCAACTCTTACAAGAGCTTTCTTATCTTTAAAATTGAAGTCGTTAATTGTTTTCATTTTATATTTAGATTATTTTTTTTGAGATCTCAGGCAACCCTCCATTAGTCCCGTTATGCTTTTCAGCAAATTCCGGCAGAGGGAATTCCATAAATTTCATCGAATTTCTGTTTCACAAATGTAAGGTTTTAAACTTTTTCAACAGTTTGATTGAAATAAAAGTTTTCAAAAACTTTCCCCGAACCCAATCACCCATTAATCAACAATTCTTTTCTCTTCTTAAAAAAAAATAATGTAGTTGTTGTTATGTATTGTTAGTAACGGGGATAAGTTTTTAGCGTAAAGTTGATCATACTCAACTGGTAGCGAATTCATATTTAACTCACAATATAAATCTCTGTAAACCTGCTATTTCACACACTTATTCACAATTGTTGATAACTTTGAAGGAAAACCATTATTAGTTATTTTTCTATGGAAAATTCTGGGGATAGCGGATGAAAACATCTGGAAAGTTGTGGTGAAAACTTTCAGAAAGATTTTCTATTACGAAATAAATTGATCTTTAAAAATAGAAAGTTGGTAAAAGTTTTCCACACTTATTAACATACCTTTTCACAATTAACTCCCGGTTTACTAACACGAATTGTTATTATTCTTACCTTTGTAAGGAAATAAAATCTAAAAAAGCTTAATAAGAGTATTATGAAAAGAAAAATTGCTATCGCAGCGGACCATGCAGGCTATGAATATAAGGAGATTGTTAAAAACTACCTTTCAGAACAGTTTGAAGTTCAGGATTTTGGCACGTTTTCCACAAACAGTGTGGATTATCCGGATTTTGTACACCCTGCTGCTACCTCTGTGGAAAACGGAGAAAATGAGCTTGGAATTTTGATCTGCGGAAGCGGAAACGGAGTCCAGATCACAGCAAACAAACATCAGAAAATCAGATGTGCACTTTGCTGGATGCCCGAGATTGCAACATTGGCAAGACAGCATAATGATGCGAATATGATTTCCATGCCGGCAAGGTTTATCTCAAAGGAACTGGCAATAGAAATTGTTGACAAATTTCTTTCAACAGAATTCGAAGGAGGAAGACATCAAAACCGGGTTGATAAAATCGCAGTTTGCTAAATATACTGAGGTCTGTAATTTTAAATTGCAGACCTTATTTATTTTTTATTCGTACATTTGCATCACCAGAGATAGAATTTACCACTCTATTATTTCCATACTGAGCCTTCATTCTTTTTTAAAGATAACATAGCAAAGGTTTCCCATAATTTTCCTCATACTTATATTACCCTTTAAAACTAAAATTATAGTTTTGTGTTAAACTAAAAATAAAAACTAAAAATTAAAATTAAACTGCTGTCAAAAAAATATTAAAACTAAAAGCTTCCAGATATTGAAAATATAAAGTTGAATTAACTATTATACAATACAATTTCTGCTTCCGGAAAAACTATATTATTTTATATAGTGGTGAGTTTGAAAATATGGAGTATTTTTACTTTTTCACCCAATGAAAAATGAGTTGATGATGTGGTATTATGAAAGTATATAAGATCCGTTTTTATAAAGAATAATATATTAAAACAGAAAGCTGCTTTCAAAAAAATTATAAAAAGATTGGAAAGAAAATTGATAGATTTAAAAAAACAAGATCATATTTATATATTAGATATGACACTGATAAAAAGAGGTGCTTCTGAATTTGGAAAGAAGCTAAAACGAATTTAAAAGAAAATTAAAATGCCAAAAAAAAGAAAATATATAAGTCATAAAAATGATTTGAAACTGATGGAGATCGGCAGACTGATCCTACGTTTCATGAATGCCAATGCATCAAAGATCTATAATTATAAACAGATCGCCGATGGAATAGATTATAAAAATCCGAGACAGAGAGAACTTGTGATTCAGGCACTGCACAAACTTCAGGGATCAGAAAAGATCAAGGAAGTGGAAAGAGGAAAATATATAGTGAATCTGAAAATTGCAGGAACACTGACCGGAATTATAGATTTCAATCAAAGCGGAAATGCTTACGTTAATGTTGAAGGAATGGAAGATGATATCTTCATTCACTCCAAAAATGTGAAGGATGCTTTGCAGGGAGATAAGGTTCTTATTATAACTTATCATTATAAAGGAAAGAAACTTGAAGGCTCCGTTTTAGAAGTTTTAGAAAGAACAAGAACCGAGTTTGTAGGAACTTTTCAGAAGGTTGCCCACAAAGATTTCGGGTTTGTAGTCTGTGATAAAAAATCAATCAATACTGATATTTTTATTCCAAAGAATAAATTCAATAACGCCGAAGATGGAGATAAGGTTATTGTAAAAATGACCGAATGGAAACCGGGTGACAAAAATCCTGAAGGAGAAATTACTCAGGTGTTGGGTGCACCGGGAGAACATGAGACTGAGATCCACTCTATCCTGGCAGAATATGGTCTTCCTTATGAGTTTCCACAGGAAGTGGAACTGGATGCAGACAAAATAGACAGAAGCATTACAGATGAAGAAGTGGCAAAACGTTGGGATATGCGTAATATCTGCACATTTACCATTGACCCTAAAGACGCAAAAGATTTCGATGATGCCCTATCTATTAGAAAATTAGAGAATGGACACTGGGAAATCGGAGTTCATATTGCCGATGTATCTCATTATGTAGTTCCGGGAACGATTCTGGATGATGAAGCATATCAGAGAGCAACTTCAGTGTACCTGGTAGACAGAGTAGTTCCGATGCTGCCTGAAGTATTGAGTAACGATGTGTGTTCCCTTCGCCCAAATGAGGATAAATATACATTTTCAGCGGTTTTTGAACTGAATGATCAGTCCGAAATTCAGAAACAGTGGTTCGGAAGAACGGTGATTCATTCAGACAGAAGATTTACCTATGAAGAAGCTCAGGAGCGTATTGAAACAGGTAAAGGAGATCTGGCTGAAGAAATCAATGTTCTTGACAGGCTGGCGAAGATCATGCGTAATGATCGTATCAGAAAAGGAGCGATCACCTTTGACAGAAGTGAAGTAAGGTTCAATCTTGATGAAAATAATGAACCGATCGGAGTTTACTTTAAAATAAGTAAAGATTCCAATCACCTGATCGAAGAATTCATGCTTCTAGCCAATAAGAAAGTTTCCGAATATGTATCCTTATCCAGAAAAGGTGAGATTACCAATAATACTTTTATCTACAGGGTTCACGACGATCCGGATCCTGCAAAGCTTGAATCGCTGAGAGATTTTGTGGCCACTTTCGGATACAAAATGAACCTGGCGAATACCAAAAAAGTAGCAGAGTCTCTGAATAAACTTCTTCATGATGTGAAAGGAAAAGGAGAAGAAAATATGATTGAAACACTGGCGATGAGAAGTATGAGCAAAGCTGTATATTCTACAGAGCCGATTGGTCACTACGGTTTAGGATTTGAGTATTACAGTCACTTTACCTCTCCTATCCGTCGTTACCCGGATCTACTTGCACACCGTCTTCTGCAGCATTATCTGGATGGCGGGAAATCTCCAAGCAAGCAGGAATTGGAAGAAAAAGCGAAACACTGCAGTGCCATGGAAAGGCTGGCTGCTGATGCAGAAAGAGACTCTATCAAATATATGCAGGTGAAATTTATGGAAAAACACCTTGGTGAGACTTTCACCGGAGTAATTTCCGGAGTTGCCGAATTCGGGTTCTGGGTAGAAATTCCTGAAAACGGAGCTGAAGGACTGATCAAATTGAGAGATCTTGTAGACGATTCATACATGTTTGATGCAAAAACACATGCTGTATATGGAATCAGACACGGAAACAAATATCAGCTGGGGGATCAGGTTCAGATTAAGGTGGTGAAAGCCAATCTGATTCAGAAACAATTGGACTTCAAGATAGTTGAATAATAGCAGCGATCAAAATATAACAATGTGAAGAGGTTGTTCCAAAACGGAACAATCTCTTTTGTTTTTTATTCCTTTCATATTTTCAGCCACTTCCCTCTTCCTTTCTTCGGGCTTCCTTTCTAAAAATTCATCCCCAACAGAAAGTAAAATAAACTTGATATATCACATCTTTATTGAATAATTAAATCATAAAGTATAACTTTGTATGAAACGGAATGGAATTTTTTTCCATTTTAAAATACCACTTAATGCTTGAACTAGTACTATCTGCCATCATTTTAGGATTCATGTTGAGTCTGGTTTTTATAGGACCTATATTTTTCCTGTTGATTGAAACCAGTTTTTCCAGAGGGCCAAGGCATGCCTTATCATTGGATCTGGGAGTTATTACTGCGGATTTGCTGTGTATTGTGGCAGCTTATTATGCCAGTGCAGATATTGTTACTTTGATAGATAAGCACCCGGGATTCTACAGGATCACCTCAATCCTTATTTTTATTTACGGAATTGTAATGCTGGTCACCAAGACCAAAATGCATATGCCCGGTGAAGAAAAGATCATAAGCCAAAATTATATTAAAACCTTTTTTAATGGTTTTTTCTTTAATCTTTTAAATGTAGGAGTTATCCTTTTCTGGCTGGTAACGGTAATTTCCGTAAGGAATCAATATCCGGACACCAGCAGTTTTATTTTATACATAAGCATTGTGATCGGTACTTACCTTTGTATTGATCTTGCCAAAATTTTCCTTGCCAAACAATTCCACGATAAACTTACCCAGAAGCTGGCCAACCAGATCAGAAGAGTGGTAGGGGTGATACTTATTATTTTCAGTTTCTTCATCTTCCTTCAGAGCTTTAAGAAGTTCAATCAATTTGAAAAACAATTGGAGGAAGCCGAGAAAAAAGAAGTTAAATACCAAAAAACAAAATGAAAAAAATGATCTTTCCGAAGCCTCTGAAAAAAGGGGCGAAAATAGCTGTTATTTCTCCTGCAGGAGCTGTAGATACCGCTCAACTTGAAAAGGGAATAGCATTAATTAAAAGTAAAGGATTTAAACCTGTTTTAGGAGAGCACCTTTACACTAAATTTTCAAACGGGTATAATTATGCCGGAACAGAAAAGGAAAGAATAAAAGATATCAACTGGGCTTTAAATGATAAAGAAATCGGAGCCATATGGGCTTCCAGAGGTGGCTATGGATGCCAGCATCTGATTCAGCATCTGAAACTGAAAGGGTTTACAGAAAACCCGAAGTGGTATATAGGATATTCCGATAATACCGTGATACAAAGTTATCTGTTGAAAAAAGGCTTTGCTTCCATTCATGGTCAGACCATCAAAACATCCAGCTTTGGGGTTACAGATGAAAGCTATGACCTGATCTTTGATATTTTGAAAGGAAAAACTCCCCAATACAGCTTAAAATCTCATGAATTAAATAAAAAAGGGAATATTGAAGGAGAACTTGTAGGAGGTAATTTAGCCCTTATTTATGCCCTTCTGGGAACCAGGTATTCTTTTGATTTTAAAGATAAAATTTTATTCATCGAAGATATCGGAGAAAACTTCTATGCGCTGGACCGTATGATCATGAGCCTTGAACTTGCAGGCGTTTTCAATAAGATCAAAGGACTTATTGTAGGAGGAATGACCAATATGGGCGATGAAAAAGACAATAAAGACTATGAAGCCAGCTTTGACGAATTTGCCTATAAACTGATTTCAGAAAGAATTTCAAAATATAAATTTCCTGTAGTATTCGGTTTTCCGAATGGACATATAAAAGACAACAGGCCCCTTATCATTGGTGGAAAAATTAAGCTAAAGTCAGAATCTAAAGTAAAGATAGAGTTCTAAAACAATCTCATTAAACAGATATGGCTGATCACAACGATTTTGGAAAAATAGCAGAAGATCTGGCCGCTGATCATCTTCAGAGGAACGGCTATAAAATTTTGATAAGGAACTTCCGTTTTCAGAAGGCGGAAATTGATATCATAGCAGAGAAAGAGAATCTGATAGTCATTGTTGAAGTAAAGGCAAGATCTACGGACGCTTTTATGCTGCCTCAGGAAGCCGTTACCAAAACTAAAATCAGATCTCTTGTATCAGCAGCCAATCATTATATGGAAGAATTTAATAAAGAAAATGAAGTAAGATTTGACATCATTACCGTTCTTTCTGATGAAAAAAGAAAACTGATTATTGAGCACATACCCGATGCTTTTCAGGCATGGGATGCCAACTGATCCTGCAATAAAAAAAAATTTATGAAGACAATATTGATCACCGGAGCAACGTCCGGAATTGGAAAATCCACTGCAGAACTTCTGGCTAAACAAGGGAACAGAATCATCATCTGCGGAAGAAGAAATGAAGTACTTGAAGCTGTAAAATCTGAACTTTCAGAATACACCGAAATATTTAGTTTGAAATTTGATGTAAGAAATCTTGATGAAGTGGAAACTGCTATCAGATCTCTGCCTGAAGACTGGAAAGATATTGACGTTCTGATCAATAATGCCGGGAATGCTCATGGGCTGGATCCTCTTTCTGAGGGTAAAACCAATGACTGGGATTCTATGATAGACGGTAATGTAAAAGGACTTCTTTATGTTTCTAAAGAAATTATTCCGGGCATGAAAACTAAAAATTCAGGTCATATAATCAATATCAGTTCTGTGGCAGCAAGACAGACCTATGCTAATGGGGTGGTATATTGTGCCACTAAAAAAGCAGTAGACGTGATTTCGGAGGGAATGCGGCTGGAGCTTACCGAATTCGGAATCAAAGTGACCAACATCCAGCCGGGAGCTGTAGAGACTGATTTTTCTATGGTAAGGTTCAAAGGAGACACTGAAAGAGCATCAAATGTATATGCCGGGTATGAACCGTTGAAAGCGGAAGACATTGCAGATGCGATCGTCTATTGCATCAATGCCCCGAAACATGTTACGGTTTCTGATATGACCATTTATCCAAGCGCCCAGTCGGAACCGAGAACAATTCATAAAAAATAGTCTCAAAATAAAGGTTTAAATTTGTAGTAAATTTTAGTGATTTTGCGTTTTCGTAATCTCACAGTTTAGCTAAAATAAAAAAATGAAAATTCTATATCTTGAAACCTCTTCCAAAAACTGCTCGGTAGCAGTGTCAGACAATGAAAAACTGCTGTGCCTTTGTGAAGAAGTTTCTGAAAATTATAAGCAGTCTGAAAGTCTTCATACCTATGTAGAATGGGCATTGGAAGGAGCGGGAATATCACTTAAGGATATTGAAGCTGTTTCTTTGGGAAAAGGACCTGGATCCTACACGGGTTTAAGAATCGGTGCAGCCTCTGCAAAAGGGTTCTGCTATGGGCTTAACGTTCCGTTCATTGCTGTCAATTCTCTTGAAAGCATGATAGAGCCTTTTTTAGGCAGCAACTATGATTTGATAGTACCTTTGATCGATGCAAGGAGAATGGAGGTTTATACGGCCGTTTATGACGGTAATACGGGCGAAGAACTATCCGGAACTGAGGCCAAGATTTTAGATGAGGCTTCTTTTGAAGAATTCAGGGATAAAAAAATCATTTTTGTGGGAGACGGGGCTAAGAAAGCAAAAGATATTTTACAGCTTCCGGATGCCGTTTTTAAAGATGATGTCTACCCTTCGGCACAATATCTGATCAAAAAGACATTGGAAAAAATAGAAAAGAAAGAATTTGAAGATACGGCTTATTTTGAACCTTTTTATCTCAAAGATTTCCATGGGGTAAAGAAAAATAAATCATAGGATTCTGATATGATCCGTATAAGCATAAAAAAGCGAAGACTCAGTCTTCGCTTTTTTTATCTTTTTATTGAGCATTTTGCACTGACTTTTTATCGACAGCATTTTTTTTCATTTTTTGCTGCTGTTGCTGAGTGTTTTGCTCAGGTATAGCAGTCTCCAACTGTTTGTTCGGTGTCGCTGCATTTCTCTTCATAGAACCTATGCCTATATTTCCTTCGTCTTGAGAATTGGCAGGCTGTGCGGGTGCTGAAGGTTGTTGGGGAACAACATTTCCTTTGTTATCCGTAGCCTGGAAGCTGAGATCACTTTTCAGATAGTTCAGCATTTCCTTTGCTTTTACTCCTTCCGGAGTCTTAGAATAATTCAGGGCGATCTGTTCAAGCTGCAATATCATTACTTCTTTCCCACTCGATTTTCCGGAATTAAAAGCATTTAAAAGATACAGCTTGGGAACCAGAGCATCTTTCGGGAATTTCTGAATCGTCTGATCAATGACATTCTTACTTTCCATAAACTTCTCAGATTCAAATAAAGCATATGCTCTTTTGTATTCGTTTTCAACCTCTTCTGTTGATTTTACAAACGATTTATTTTTAGGGTTTCTGGCAAATTCAGCATAAGAAGTATAAGGATAATCTGTCAGAAGTATTTGTTTGGCTCTTTCGGAGGCTTGCGGATTTTTCTCATAATTCATGGCAAAGATCTCATATAAAGCCTGAAGCATTACTTTTTCTTCCGGTTTCACGTCGATGAGGTCATACAAAGTTTTTGTAGCCAACGGTGTATTCGTAAAGTAATTCTGATACATGATTCCAAGTCCTAACGAAGCCGTATCCCTGTCCTTCTTCAACTGACTCAGTTTTCCCTGATCTGTCGGGATCTGTTCTATGTAATAAGTAGGCTCAAAGCGTCTCGGATTAGGTGCAGAAGTCACCCCTAAAGCTTCATTCTTCATATCTTCTATCGTTGCCATTTTTTTTGAATAACGCCAGTTGTCGGCAAGTGCCCTGTCACCCCAGATCTGCTTAAATGAAGAGGTTCCTTTGCTTACCGTTCCGGTATTGCTGAAATAAAAACCTTTTGTAGTTACCCCAAAATCTTCAAATGAATTGGAATTATTGGCAAAAATGGAATTGGCACTGTAGTCGCCGGTATCAAAGCCTTTACTTCTTTCTGCACGTCTTCTCTCCTGTTCTTCTTTCTCTTCTTTTGCTTTTAGTTTCGCAATATATTTCGAGAAAAACTCTGTTCTCTGGTTGGTATCCATCTTTGCCAGTGAAAGAATACTGTCATTCTTTTTGATCAGATAGTAATTTTTAGAGATCTTTTTGATGTATGCGGACTGATCTTTCAGCAAAATCTTTGAAGGTTCATAGGTCATTACTGCAAGAGCGGAATCATAATAACTTCCTGCCCCGATGTAGTCATTCCTTTCAAGATAACTCTTTCCTATTTCGTAGTAGGCAAGGCCACGGATCTGCGGGTCAGAAACCTTTTCAAACAGGGATTTTCTGAAGAACTGCTGTGCTTCGTCTTTTTTTCCTGCCTTATTGGCCATTAAGCCAAGGGCATAATAAAATTCATTCTTTCTTGAGCCGTATGTACCTTTCTTGCTGATACCTTCCAGATAGTTTTTGGCCCCGTTATAATCTCCTTTACCATTGAATGTCTTGGCAATGGCGATCTGGGATTTTACTTCAAACTCAAAATCGTTGGAATATTTGTATGCTGCCGTATAGCTTTCCCTTGCTTTATCATTCTGGCCCAGATTTTCCAGCACCTGTCCCCTCAGGTAAGCAATTCTGCTCTTCAGTTTTCTGTTGCTGTTCAGGTCATAAGCGATATCAAGTTCTTTAGCGGCATCTTCCTTTTTTCCTGCATCCAAAAGAGATTCGGCATAATAAATACTCAGCAGTTTAGCGTAGGTTTTATCAATCTTCTCCCCTTTCAGTTTGGCAAATGTTTCGTGTGCTCTGTGATAATCTTTCACTTTGTCATAAGCCAGTCCCTGGTATATTCTTGCCAGAGCGATCCTTTTATCATCTTTCATGTGGGTGAAAACATAATTGAGTGCATCCAGTGCTTCCAAAGGTTTTCCACGGTAAATTCTTGATTGAACAAGGATCATATAGGCATCAAAAATCTGTTTGTTCTTTTCTTCACCGTTTCTGGTTACAGAATATTTATTAATTGCTTTCAGAGCTTTTGCTTCTGCAATTTCCAGGGTTGTGGCTCCTTTAGACTGTCCGTTCGGATTTTCCGGATTATTGCCCGGACCGCCCTGCATATTGGGGATCCCGGAATTACCTCTTCCGGCAGGTTGGTTGGCCACTTCTGCCATTTTCATAGAATTTTCGGCAAAAGCTTCGGTCTGCCCCAGGTCACTTCCTAATGGCTGCTCTTCATACGTAAGAATAGGAATATAAGGAGCATAAAAATTGTCTTTATGTCCTTTATCCCGGGCCGTAAACTCACTGTTTAATGCATCTTTGGCATTAAAAAGCGTATTATAATATGTGGAAAATCCTTTCAATAGCTTTGATCGCTGCTCCGGCTTTTTGGTTTTGGTAGCACAGGAAGCAACAAGGCATATTACTAAAAGGAATAATATATTCTTTTTCATTATTCAATATAACTCGCTAATCTGCTTTTTATTATCAGCAGTTTGATCATTTTGTAAAAATAATAAAATTTTATAATGAATAATATTTATTTCTTCTTTATAAACATCAGGAAGCTCTATCATTTTTTAAATCACAGAGATTTCCTTCAGAATTTTATAAACAAGATGGGTAGGAAGGCCCATGATGGTATAGTAACTTCCCTTCATATCCGTAATTTTGGCCATTCCCAGCCATTCCTGGATACCGTAACTTCCTGCTTTATCGTAAGGCTTAAAGTTTTGAATATAATACTGTATTTCCTCATCGGAGAGAGGAGCGAGGGTCACATCTGCCACATCTGTTTCTGTAAAGATTTTATCAGCAGTCTTGATGGTAATTCCTGTATAAACCTGATGCGTTCTTCCCGAGAGGCTCTGAAGCATGCTGAAGGCATCTTCTTTATCTCTCGGCTTTCCAAGGATCTGATGATCAACGGCAACCACTGTATCAGCCGTCAGTAAAACTTCATCTGAAACAAGGCTTCTGAAGGCATCAGCTTTCAGTTCAGATAAATAAGCTGCTGCCTCTTCTATTTTGATATGTTCCGGAAGAATCTCCTCACAGTCTATTTTTACCACTTCAAAGTCAAAACCAAGGTTAGTAAGCAGTTCTTTTCTTCTCGGAGATTGTGATGCTAAAAGTAATTTCATAGTAAATTATACAGATTGGGTATTATCATCATGCCAGTTCCCCTGCACTTTCATCACTTGTTCAATAACGTCACGTACAGCACCGCTTCCCCCTTTTTTAGGAGAAATATAATGGGAAATCCCTTTTACTTCAGGAACAGCATTTTCAGGGCACGCAGCAATCGCTGAACGTTCCAGGATATGAATATCCGGAAGATCATCACCCATCGTCAGAATTTCTTCATTTTTAAGATTGTGCTTCTTTTTAAAATCCTCAAAATCCTCAATTTTATTATGAGATTTCGGGTAATAATCCTGAATACCAAGGTAGTTGATTCTGTGTTTTACCATCTCATCATTTCCACCGGTGATTACTCCTATTAAATAATTGTTTTTTAAAGCTTTAACTACTGCATAGCCGTCAAGCACATTCATAACCCTGCACATATTTCCGCCCGGAAGAAGATAAACACTTCCGTCTGTAAAAACACCATCTACATCAAATACAAATGCCTTAATATCTTTTAATTTCTCTTTATAGCTCATACATTTTCTGAATAGAATGATTCATTGTTTTATAAATTTCAAGACTTTCTTCGTCTTTTATTAACTGCTCATGCAATTCCAGTACCCTCAGGTCATTTCTTACAGCAGGTCCGGTCTGGGCTTTCTTAGGTTCAATTTCATGAATTTTCTGAACGGTCTCATCAATCAGCGGCAAAAAATAGTGAAACGGGATCTCCTGGGAATCTGAAATTTCTTTAGCCCTTGAGAAAAGATGATTCACAAAATTACAAGCGAAAACTGCCGTCAGATGAATATATTTTCTCTTTTCATGATTGCTTTCCATGACATTTTGAGATACCTGGGAAGCAAGACCAAAAAGTATTTCTTTGTCAGCCTCATTTTCAGCTTCAATGAAAAACGGAATCTTTTCATACTCAAGTTCTTTGGATCTTGAAAAGGTCTGCAAAGGGTAGAAGCTCGCTTTCCTGTATGAACCTGATAAAATTTCTTTTGGCAGAGAGCCTGAAGTATGAGCAACAAGGCAATCTTTCTCTGTGATGATTTTCGAAACATCTTCCACGGCATTATCACTTACACAGATGAGATATAGGTCTGCATCTTTCAGCGATCCGGTGGAGTAAGCTATATTTAATTCTTCTGAAATTTTACTCAGTTCTTTTTTGTTCCTGCCAAAAATCTGGGCAATGGAAATGCCTTTCTGTGTGAAAGCTTTTGCCATATGATAGGCAACATTTCCGGAACCGATGATTACAATTTGCATCTAACAAATATAAGATTTTTAAGCCGATCCGGGAAGGGAATAACGGGACAACAGCCTGCAACTCCAATCCAGGCACGTTTATTGCGTAACTGTCTCATATTATTTTGAATATTTAGATTGAAAATTGGAAAATTAATTTAACTTTCAGCTATTTTTGTAATCCAAAACAATGAAAGGCATCTTATGAAGATTAAGGACGCGGAAATTATTTCGTTGATGCAGAATCCACGGACCCAGGATAAAGGTGTCCGGGCCTTGATGGATGCCTATCAGAGCAGATTGTACTGGCATATAAGAAGAATTATTGTAGACGGAGATCTTGCCCAGGATACTTTGCAGGAAACTTTTATTAAAGCTTATCAGAATTTTCATCAGTTCAAAAATGATAGCCAGCTGTATACCTGGCTGTACAGAATTGCTACTAACGAAGCTTTACAGCAGGTCAACAAATTGAAGAAAATGCAGAAGACTGATGAAGATCCTGAGTATCATATGCAGAATCTTGTGGCTGATAATACGGAAGGAGATGCGGAAGAAATTCAGATTCTGCTGCAGAACGCCATACAAAGCCTGCCAGAAAAGCAGAAACTGGTATTTATGATGCGGTATTATGATGATTTACCTTACGAAGAGATATCCAAAATCGTAGATATGTCCGTAGGAACGTTAAAGACCAATTATCATTATGCCAAACAAAAAATTGAAGATTATATTAAAGAAAATTACGAAAGATAATTTTTGATAAAACAAAGATGAAAGAGTTCGACATAGAAAAACTAGAGCGTAAAAACATTTACACAGTACCTGACCGTTTGTTTGAAAATATTCAGGAGAACGTTATGAATGATATAAAGACAAGTAAAAAAGCACCTGTCTTTAAGCTGAACTGGATGTATGCAGCGGCAGCATCAGTGGCGTTGATCTTTGGAGCAACTTACGTTTTCAATTCCGGTAGTGATTCTATTGACGAAACAATGAATCCAAAAGGAGTGTATGCCAAAGGAGAACCAAAAACAGAAAGTGAACTCGCCTATGAAACTTTACAATCTGATTTAACTTCTGTTGAAAATAATAATCAAACAATTGAAAATCAGAAAAATAATACAACCTACGCCTATAAAAGCGAAAATGTAAATGAAAAAACAGCAGAAACACCCCAACCGGTGAAAGCTGCTTCAAAAAAAGAAGAAACCCGGATGAATGAATATTTGGATTCATTTTCTAATTCTGAAATCGCAGAATTAGCAAGTAACTCAACTCAGGACGTTTATTTGGATTTATACAACTAAGTAAGAAGATGAAAAAGATATTATTAGCATTTTTGATTATTTATGGTTTTGGCTTAAATGCCCAAAGGACTGATTATGACTGGAAAAAGATGGATCCTAAACAAAGAAAGGAAGTCATCAATAATCTTTCTCCCGAAGAAAGAAAAGAGCTGCTGAAAAAATTCAGGAACAATATGATTATGGATAACCTGAATGTAGATCCGGGTGATAAAGCTGAGTTTACGCAACTCTATAACGAATATCTGGACAGCCAGAAGCAGATCAAAAGTCAGTTTGATCCAAGCTTTGATCCTGAAACCCTTTCTGATGATGAAGCAAAAGCCAAGTTGCAACAGAGTTTTGAAGTAGGGCAGAAGCTATTGGATAACAGAAAAAAATATGCAGATAAAATGCAACAGGTGATTCCCTGCCAGAAAGTTCTGAAGCTGTTTCAGTCTGAAGGAATGATGAGAGATAAAATGAATGAAAGAAAACCTCACGGAAATCATAATAATGCTCAGGGACCTAAACAAAACCCATAATAGTTTATTTTTTTAATGTTGGACGGCTCTCACAGATCTTTTTGTGAGAGCCGTTTGATTTTATGCTAAATTCATACTTTTGCGAAAAATTAATTCATGAAAAAATTATTTTTCTGTTTTTTGCTTTCTTCCTTACTGGCTGCTCAAAAGACTGAAATAATCAAACTTAAAGAGAACCTCAGAGACAAAAAAGGACTCACAAGATCGCTTACCTTTATTGATAACAGACCTGATAAAAATATAGGGGTCATCTCTGATAACCACGAAACCATTGAACTGAAATTTGCTGATGATAATCTTAAAGGACTTATAGAAACCCGGTTTTTAGAAGATCATAAAGGAGGTGGAGCTAATGATATTGTGATGATGTTGGAAGAGCTTAAGGTCTATGATGAACAGGATGATAACCGTAGTTTTCCTTATGCAAAAGCCAAAATTAAGCTTTCAGGTTTTATTAATCGTAATGACAGGTATTATCTGATTGGAAGATATGATAATGTGATTGTTTGTAATCCGAAAACTACAGCCCATCCTTCAACCTTTCTGGCAGAAAAAATTTCTGACCTCTTGACGCAGTTTATAAAAGCCTCTTATTACCCTTATATCGCATCGAATTATTTTATTCCTGAAAGTGAAATTAACAGATATAATGAGTATCTGAACAAAGAAGGGTATAAAGCATTTAATAATCAGGTTCTTAAAGACGGAGTGTATACTGATTTTCAAAGTTTTCGGAACCAGCAACCAAGCTTTGATTATTTTATTAAAAAGAATAAAAAAGGAAAAGTGACCCAGCTGATCCATCAGGGCCAGCAAGTTTCCCTTTCTAAAATGTACTGTTATGTAGAAAACGGAAAAGCTTATAAACTGACCCCTGTTGGCTTTGATGAAATACAGAAAGATAACCGGGGATTTTTTATCTATTCCTCCAGAACGAATCTTTTTGCTGAGGCAAAAACCGGTGGAGTATTGATAGGAGCGGCAGCCGGAGGATTGGTTGGAGCTTTGATAGGAGCAGCTATTGATTCTTCATCAAACAACAATGCCGGAGCGATAAACGGTATAGGATTCAGATCTACGATGGAATCTAATGTTTATTTAGATTCTCTTACCGGAGCTTATATTTTTGAGAAATAGTATTAAAGCTCAACTATAAAATGATCATGAATGAGTAGATGCTGTAGCAACAGAAGTTTTCAGTAATGGTACGGTAAAAGAAATCTACATTCATCCACTTACTGAAGAATATGACCTCTCTGATGAAAATTTAAATAAATTGATACAATAAGATAATGAAAGACAATAATCTCTCTCTTTTTTTTATCTTTGCAAATTACAAGATTCTTAAATGAAAAACATACGAAATTTTTGCATAATCGCTCATATCGACCATGGTAAAAGTACCCTAGCAGACCGTCTTCTGGAGTATACCAATACCGTTACCCAAAGAGAATTACAGTCTCAGACGCTTGATGATATGGATTTGGAGAAAGAACGCGGGATTACTATTAAATCTCACGCTATCCAGATGGATTATGAGTATAAAGGCGAAAAATATATTTTAAACCTGATCGATACACCGGGACACGTAGACTTTTCTTATGAAGTATCACGTTCCATTGCAGCCTGTGAAGGAGCCCTACTTATTGTAGATGCAGCTCAGAGTATTCAGGCACAGACTATCAGTAACCTGTATCTGGCATTGGAAAATGATTTGACGATCATTCCGATTCTGAATAAAATTGACCTTCCGTCTGCCAACCCTGAAGAAGTAACCGATGAGATCATGAACCTTATCGGATGCGAATATGAAGATGTATTAAGAGTTTCAGGTAAAACAGGAGAGGGAGTTCATAACCTGCTGGAGCAGATCGTAGAAAGAATTCCTGCACCGGTAGGAGATCCTGAAGGGCCACTTCAGGCATTGATCTTCGATTCTGTTTACAACCCTTTCAGAGGTATTGAAGCTTACTTTAAAGTAGTAAACGGAAGCATTACAAAGAATGAAAAGATTAAATTCTTTGCAACAGGAAAAGAATATGGTGCTGATGAAGTAGGTACGCTGAAACTTAAGCAGGTACCGAAAAAAACCATTCATTGTGGAGATGTAGGATATCTGGTTTCGGGGATTAAAGATGCCCGTGAAGTAAAAGTAGGAGATACAATTACTTCTTTTGATAAACCGGCTGCAGCACCAATTGATGGTTTTGAAGAAGTAAAACCAATGGTATTTGCAGGGATTTATCCAATTGATTCTGAGGATTTTGAAGAACTTAGATTCTCGCTTGAAAAATTAAGACTGAACGATGCTTCCCTGGTTTTTGAACCGGAAAGTTCAGCAGCTCTTGGTTTCGGGTTCCGTTGCGGATTCCTGGGAATGCTTCACATGGAAATCGTTCAGGAACGTCTTGACAGAGAATTCAATATGAATGTGATCACCACGGTACCGAACGTATCTTACTTTGGTTATTCCAAAAAAGAACCGGAAGTTCCGATCCTGATCAATAACCCTTCTGAAATGATGGACCCGTCTATTATGGACAGAGTGGAAGAACCATTCATCAAAGCTTCTATCATTACAAAATCTGATTTCGTAGGACCGGTAATGACGCTGTGTATCGAAAAGAGAGGAGAGATTGTTAATCAGAGTTATTTAACTTCAGAAAGAGTTGAACTGGTGTTCAATATGCCATTGGCAGAAGTTGTTTTTGACTTCTATGACAGACTGAAATCTATTTCTAAAGGATATGCATCATTTGACTATCATCCGATCGGATTCAGAGCTTCCAAGCTTGTGAAAATGGACATCCTGATCAATGGGGATATGGTAGATGCCCTTTCATCCCTGATTCACGACAGTAATGCTTACCATATCGGTAAAAAAATGTGTGAGAAGCTTCGTGAGCTGATCCCGAGACAGCAGTTTGATATTGCCGTTCAGGCAGCTTTGGGAACGAAAGTTATCGCAAGGGAAACAATCAAGGCCCTTAGAAAAGACGTTACCGCAAAATGTTATGGGGGGGATATTTCCAGAAAACGTAAGCTATTGGAAAAACAGAAAGAAGGTAAGAAGAAAATGAAGCAGATCGGAAGGGTAGAAGTACCGCAGTCTGCATTCATGGCTGTACTAAAGCTTAATGATTAAAAATAAAACAGAAACCGCTTCAATCGAAGCGGTTTTTTAAGATTTATTTTTTACGGGTAAAATTTATTTCCATTGTTTTATATTCTTTTCCTGTCTTGGAATCAGCCCCGTACATTTCCATTTTTTGAGTATTATCATCAATAAATGTGAAAACCTCTCTGAAATCACAATCCTTTCCCGGTCTTGAAGGATCAGTCATTTTTCCTTTAAATTCAACCGACTTTGTTGAAGGATTCCAATCTCCTTCTCCATGCATTATTCCAGTTCCCATATTGTCTATCCAGGTACTGACAAATTTCTTTTTTGAATTGTCATATCCTACAATGCTCATCCCTTCAAAGGGCATTCCCATAAAGCTTCCTTTATGATTACTGATCTGATAACGTCCGCCATACATCATTTTATTGATAGCCTCAGATTTGCTCATCATTGGCTTGCCCCCATCCTCCATCCACATGGTGGTTTCTCCTGTCCAGATTCCATCAGATTTTGCCAACATTTTTTGCATTTCTCCAGGAGTTGAGTATTCCATCCAGGCTTTCATGGCCGTTGCTGAGTCTACAGGTTTCCATTCGCTATTTGCTGCAGCAGAATCCTTTTTATCAGAAGAGTTGGCAGCAGTTGTTTTTCCTTTCTCACACGCTATAAATATAAAAGGGAGAGAAATAATTACTAGTAGTTTTTTCATAATTATTTAATTTTAAGTTGGTTATATTAATAAACATAAAGATATAAACTTTTATTATGTTTAAAATTTTTTTTATTGTGAGGATAAATTGTAACTTTGCGTATTCGTAACGCAAATCAATTTATGGAGTCTCCAAAAAAATTACAGGATATCAAAGTAGCGGTAGATGCAGTCATTTTCGGGTACTTTGACAAAAAAGACCTGCAGATTCTTTTAATTAAAAGAAACATCGAACCCTTTAAAGGCGGTTGGGCACTCCCCGGAGGCCTCGTCCTGGACGATGAAAATCTTGATGATGCTGTAAAAAGAGAACTGCATGAAGAGGCAGGCATAAAGCCTGATTTTCTGGAACAACTCTATACATTTGGTAACGTAGGCCGTGATCCTAGAAACAGAGTGGTTTCTGTGGCTTATCTGGGCCTTGTAAACCCATCTTACCATGAGCTGTTTGCAGATTCAGATGCTGATGATGCCCAGTGGTTCAGTGTCAACAGGCTTCCTGCCGTAGCCTTCGATCACAAAAACATTATAGATATTGCGTTAAAAAGGCTTCGTACCAAAATTCAATACCAGCCGATCGGCTTCAACCTTCTCAATGAGGAATTCCCCTTTTCTGATCTTGAAAACCTTTATAAAACCATTGTAGGCCAGGAAATAGACCGCAGAAATTTCCGCAAAAAGATCATGAGTTACGGATTGCTGAATGAAACCAATAACGTTAAAAAAGAAGGCAGCGGCAGGCCCGGAAAACTCTTTACTTTCAACCAGGAAAAATACAAAGAACTGGAAGAACAGGGATTTTATTTTGAAATCAAATAGTGTTTAGGCAAAAACAGTATAAACTTTTTTGGTGAATTTATAATGTAAAGAATTACAGTAAAAAATAGCACAGAACATATTCAATAGAAACGGACTTTAGTCCGTTTTTTTATACCCCAACATTCCGACGGCTTTAGCCAAAGCATAATAAACATTGTCATGTGTAATATTTCAAATGAAATTTTAATTCTGATAATCAGTTTGTTATGTTTATTAGCGTAAAATTAACACAAATAAATTTGGAGGATAAAATTGAATTCCTTTAAATTTGTGTAAAAATAACACATAATGAAATACACCTTACAAAATATCACAGAACGTTTTCAGAAGAGAGAAAAACTAAAATTTCTTTTTTTCTGGGGACATACTGTAAAGGATGAGATAACCAAGGCTTGTTTCAGTCAGTGGTATCCGTCAAAATTTGAAGAAAACGGAATTGTGTATAAAACGGCAGAACATTATATGATGGCAGGAAAAGCAAGATTATTTAATGATTGCGAAATAGCAGAGGAAATTCTGCAGTCAAAAACACCCAATCAGGCAAAAAGTCTGGGAAGGAAAGTGAAAAATTTTGATGCTCAGATTTGGGATGAACATAAATATGAGATTGTAAAACAAGGAAATATTTTAAAATTCTCTCAAAATCAAAAGATCAGGAAATTCCTTTTATCTACAGGAAAAAAGATTTTGGTGGAAACCAGCCCTTATGATAAAATATGGGGAATTGGAATGCTGGAAACCGACAACAGAGCAGAAAACCCGTTATTATGGAATGGAGAAAATCTTTTAGGATTTGCTTTGATGGAAGTTCGGGATGAATTGGAAGGGTAAAAACACAATAATCAGACACAAAATAGAAATCATGGAAAAGAAAGAATTACACCCACAGATATTTCTGATCAAAGATTTCCTGAGCCAGGACGAATGTGATCAGTACATAAACCGGTCGGAGGAACAGCAGTTCGAAGAAGCAAAGATCAGCGTTTATGGAAGACAGCTGATGAACAAAGGAATCAGAAATAATGACAGACTGATGATGTTTGATGAAAGCATTGCTGAAGGTCTTTTTAAAAGAGCTGCAGAATTTTTACCTCAGGAACAGGAAGGCTATAATCTTCTGAATTTTAATGAAATGCTCCGGGTTTATAAATATGCTCCGGGACAGCAGTTTAAAATGCACAGAGACGGAAGCTATATCCGGAATGAAAAGGAAAAAAGCTTTTACACCTTTATGATCTATCTGAATGATGATTTTGAGGGAGGAGAAACAGAATTTGAAAACCTGTTCACCGTAAGGCCAGAAAAAAGAACGGCACTGATCTTTTACCATCCTTTAAGACACGAAGGAAAAGCCCTTGTTAGCGGATTGAAGTATGTATTGAGAACAGATGTAATGTACTTAAAGGATTGATTATGAAAAGAATATAATCATGCTCTGTTGTTTTTGCGTAGTTATAACACAAAATAAAAACTTATGGAAGATGAATTAAAACCAAGATTTATTGAATCATTACAAAGAAATAATGATCAGATCAGAGAAGACCGTGCCAGAACGATCGGAGCAGATTCAGAATTGATCTACAGGCGCAGGGTTGAAGATATTGAACTGAAAATCAAAAGGCTGGAACGGGAGCAGGAAGGTCTTATCGATATCAGTCCGTTAGACAGGAACAGCTTAACCTTTGCGGATTTCAATCCCGAAGAATTTGTTCAGAAAGACATGGAATTATCATTAATCATCAGAAATCTGAATATTCAGCTTGAGGTAACCAGAAAACGATTTGAATATTTATTTGGAAAAAAACTTTAATTATGGGAAGCACAAGATACGATATAGACGCTCGTTACAGCAGAGCAAGTAAAGCAGGTTACGGAACAAAATCCGCAGGTGAAATTTTCACCCAGAATGCAAAAAGGATGGCCCACGAATCAATGAATCCGAATGGTATTGCTTTCAGGGAATCAAGAGACTCCGAAGTGCATCCTTATTCAGTTCCCATTATTCTGGGACTGGATGTGACGGGAAGCATGGGACATATTCCCCATGAACTGATCAGAGAAGGTCTACCTAAACTTATGGGAGGGATCATCCAGGGAGGAGTTCCGGATCCGGCCCTTCTGTTCCTGGGAATTGGAGATCATGAATGCGACGGGTATCCGTTACAGGTAGGGCAGTTCGAATCCGGTGATGAAGAACTGGATATGTGGCTTACCCGGACGTATATAGAATCCGGAGGAGGTGGAAATGCCGGAGAAAGCTATCTTTTAGCCTGGTATTTTGCCGCTTTTCATACAAGAACCGATGCTTTTGAAAAAAGAAAACAAAAAGGATTATTGTTTACCGTAGGCGACGAGCCCTGCCTGAAAACTCTTCCTGCTTCAGCCATCAGAGAAATTATGGGAACCGGACAGCAAACCTATACTCATTATGAACTGCTGGAGGAAGCAAAGAAAAAATACGAAATATACCACATCAGTGTCTTACATTCAGATCAGGCAATTAGAGCAGATAAAGGCTGGAAAGAATTATTAGGCCAGAATTGTATATCCATAGAAGACCACAGGGAAATTCCTGATGTGATTAAAAATATTATCTGTGATACGTTCAAAAACAAAACTTCTGGAATATCAGAAAACAGAGGATTGGATAATGTTCAGATGCTATAGGATCAGATAGCAGCAAAAAACAATATTCCTTTGAAAAACAAAAGGTGAATAGAAGATAAAAGTTAAACAAATAAAAAAGAAAAGATGAAAAAGGCCCAAATTGTTATAGGACTTGGTTTTGGTGATGAAGGAAAAGGAATCACTACTGATTTTCTGGCCCGGCAAAATCCTCAGTCTGTTGTGATCCGGTTTTCAGGAGGTCAGCAGGCAGCGCATACCGTGATGATTGAGGATAGGAAACATGTTCATTCCAGCTTTGCAAGCGGCGCACTTCGGGGCCTACCTTCTTATTTTACCGAGCATTGCACTATTCACCCTGTTTTTCTTTTGAATGAACAGAAGGAATTAAAAGAAAAAAAAGGAAATATTGAGCTGCATATTCATCCGCTGGCCAAAGTAACAACTCCTTTTGATGTCTGGCAAAACAGAACAAACACCAGAAATCTGGAACACGGGACATGTGGGAAAGGGATAGGAGCTACGATGAAAAGGCATGAAAGCCCTTATAAACTATTCGCTGCAGATCTGATCGCTCCCAGAGAAATGCTGATCGAAAAACTGAAAGGAATTGCTTATTATTATGGTTTTGCAGATGAAAATGAGATCAGAGAACTATTGCAGGATTTTTTTAATGCGATTGATAAAATAGAATGGAATATAGATGATTACGCCTTCCTGAATTCATTTGATCACCTCATTTTTGAAGGCAGTCAGGGAATTTTACTGGATATGGATCATGGAATTTTTCCCAACGTAACCTATGCGCACACAACATCGAAAAATGCCTGTGAAGTATGCAGATTTTTAAAAATTGAAGATATTGAAATCTATTATGTGACCAGAAGCTATGCAACCCGCCATGGAAACGGATGGATGAGTAATGAAAAGGAAATAGACCTTAAAAATAATGAAGAGGAAACCTGTACCTTTAATGAATATCAGAAAGAGCTCAGGTTGGGAACACTGGATTATGACCTCCTGAATTATGCCTTGAAACTTGATGCAGCTTATAGTTATCCCGCAAAAAAAAACCTGGTGATAACCTGTCTGGATCAGACCGATGAAAAATTTGATCCCGGAAAACTGAACACAGAATTTGATACCGTTTACGGATCTTTTTCTCCCCGGTCAGAAGATTTTAAAAAGCTTTTTAATAGCCACAGATAAAGGGATTAATTTTATATTTAGAGTGGGAATGAGAATGCTGATATTGATAATGAAATAAAAAGATACACAATGACAACGATACAATATTTAAAAGGAGATGCCACATCCCCACAGGCAAAAGGAACAAAAATAATAGCCCATATCTGTAATGACATTGGAGGTTGGGGAAAAGGCTTTGTACTGGCAGTTTCCAAAAGATGGGAAACCCCGGAAAAAGAATACAGGAAATGGCACCGTTTCAGAAGTGAAAATAATTTTGCTTTGGGCGAAGTTCAGACAGTACAGGTAGAAAAATACACTTATGTTGCCAATATGATTGGGCAAAAGGGAATAAAAACCGGAAGCAACGGAGTTCCTGTACGATATGAAGCAATCGAAAAATGCCTGGAAACATTAGCTAAAGAGGCTTCGGAACTTAATGCCAGTGTTCATATGCCAAGAATCGGATGCGGATTGGCAGGAGGAAAATGGGAGAAAATAGAACCCATCATAGAAAAAACATTGCTGAAAAATAACGTTGAGGTATATGTATATGATTTTGATTAAACTATAAAACAATGAAAACAACAAGACTTTACAGACCGGTAGGCGAAAAAGAAATGCTTCTGATCATAGAAAACGGATTTAAGAAATTTCCACCAAGATTAGAGTGGCAGCCGATTTTTTATCCTGTTCTCAATGAAGAGTATGCCTCTGAGATCGCAGAAAAGTGGAATACCCGGGATGAATTCGGGAACTATCTCGGTTTTGTAACGCAGTTTGACGTTTTGGAAGAGGTGGCCAACCAATATCCTGCTCAGAATGTAGGAGCAAGAAATCATAACGAATTGTGGGTTCCTTCCGAAGAGCTGGAAACATTTAATGCTGCTATTGTAGGGAAAGTTGAGGTGATCAAAGTATTTATCGGAAAAGAATTTAAAAAGCCGGCAAATGATGAGGTTGAAAAACTATTATTAAAATATAAAAAAACTAACAATGACCAATAAAGGAATGGCGAAAGATACATTGGATATCCTGGCCAGAGAATATTATATCAACGAACAGAACGAAACAATATATATAGAAAACGAACTGGAAGCCTGTAAAAAAGGAACCGTTCTGTATTCACCGGAGCAGCTTTCTGAAATGACTGAAGCCACAATGCCGGAAACTGATTTTGAAACACAGTTTGAAACCTGGAAATGCAGCTCACTGAAAGCCATTTTAGAATTGACAGAAGAAGAAAACCAGGAAAAACTCATGTGCCTGAATTTTGCTTCGGCAAAAAATCCGGGCGGGGGATTCATCAACGGAGCAGAAGCGCAGGAAGAAAGTCTGGCCAGAACTTCCGGACTGCATGAAAGCTTGCTTCAGGCCTGGGATTACTATACCATTCACCGGAATATGGAGTCATGTTTTTATACGGATAACATGATTTACAGCCCTAAAGTTCCTGTGTTCAGGAAAGATAAAGGAGAATTGCTTAGCAAACCCGTTTTATGTAATTTCATCACTTCTCCGGCAGTAAACGCAGGAGTTGTAAAGAAGCAGGAACCGGAAAGAGCCGGTGAAATACTGAATGCAATGGATATAAGGACAGATAAGATGCTTTCTTTGGCTTTACATCAGGGAAATGAGGTGCTGATTTTAGGAGCCTGGGGCTGCGGAGTCTTCAGAAATGATCCCAAAGAGATTGCAGGACTGTTTAAAAAATACCTTCAGGGGAAATATAAGAACAAATTTAAAAGAGTGGTTTTCGCTGTTCTTACCAAAAAAGAAGAGATGCTGAAGCCGTTCGAAGAAATACAATGAAAATTAATTTAAAAAAATATAAAGAACAGTTGGAGAGTTGGCCTGAAAAAGGATATCATATCATGGCACAATATGATGATGAGAAGATCATTGTTTATCAGTCCTATAAAAAAAGAATAGGAGAGTTTGCTGTTAAAAACCAATATTTTGGCGGGGATTTCAGCCTGGAAAGAATGACATGGATAAAGCCCAACTTTCTTTGGATGATGTACCGGAACGGATGGGGAAAAAAAGAAGGGCAGGAATGCGTACTGGCAATACATATAAAGCTTGATGCTTTCAAAAAATATCTGGAAAGTAGTGTTTATTCCTCTTACAATGAAAAACTGGGAATTTCCAGAAAAGAATGGCAGGATCAGGTCAAAGAATCGTCTGTCAGACTTCAGTGGGATCCGGATCATGATCCCTTTGGAAATAAATTGGAGCGAAGAGCTATACAGATCGGTTTACGGGGTGATTTTATCAGATCTTTTGCTAAAGATGATCTGATATTAATTGAAAACATTTCAGATTTTGTGAGAGAACAATACCAGTTTGTACTGAATAATGATCTGGATAATCTGATGATTCCGGCAGAAAAGCCGTTGTTATTTGATAATGTAAATCTCAATAAAAAACTGAGAATACAATGAAAAATGATAAACGTTTTTGGAAAAACAGTCAGTTTTATGGAAATTGAATTAATACAGGGCGATATTACAAAAATTCATGTGGACGCTGTTGTCAATGCTGCCAATTCTTCCTTATTAGGTGGAGGTGGTGTAGACGGAGCAATTCATAGAGCAGGAGGAATGAAAATCCTGGAAGAATGCAGAGCCATCAGAAACAGACAGGGTAAATGCAATACTGGAGAAGCTGTAGTAACCACAGCAGGAAACCTTCCGGCAAAATATGTAATTCATACCGTAGGACCTGTCTGGAATGGTGATGAAGAAAGAGGTTCAAAACTCTTATCTGACTGTTATGTCAATTCATTAGCACTGGCAGATGGTCTGGGAATAAGAACAATAGCTTTTCCAAACATCAGTACGGGAATCTATAAATTTCCCAAAGAAATAGCCGGAAGAATTGCTGTGGATGAAGTCAGAAAATTTCAGGCAGTTAGCATAGAGAAAGTTATTTTTGTATGTTTTGATGATGAAAATGTAGAAATTTATAAAAAGCTTTTAAAGCATCCTTTTAAGGAGTAAAACCTCGTGCATTATAAAGCTAAGCGTACAAAACAAAATTTAAACCAATGAAAAAACTAACCATATTAAGCGGCGCAGGAATCAGCGCAGAAAGCGGAATCCAAACCTTCAGAGACGGAGACGGTCTTTGGGAAAATCATAATGTGACAGATGTGGCAAGTCCGGAAGGATGGAGAAAAGACAGAGCCCTGGTCCTTGAATTTTACAACCAGAGAAGACGCCAGCTTCACGAGGTAGAACCCAACGATGCCCACAGATTATTGGCAGAACTGGAAAAACATTTTGACGTACAGATCATTACCCAAAATATCGACGACCTTCATGAGAGAGCCGGTTCTACAAACATTCTTCACATCCACGGTGAATTGTTCAAGTCATGCTCATGCAACAATAAAAGTCTGATTTATGATCAGAAAGGCGATATTAAAATTGGAGATAAAGCTGAAGATGGAGCCCAGCTAAGACCATTCATCGTTTGGTTCGGCGAAGACGTTCCTTTATATCAGACTGCAAGAGAAATCGTAAAAGATTCGGATATCCTTTTGGTAATCGGGACTTCCCTGCAGGTATATCCAGCTGCCGGACTCATCCATGATATCAAAGACGATTGTCTTTTGATTGTGATCAATCCTAACGAAACAGGATTTGGCTATGGACAGCGGGCAGTAGTGATGAAAGAAACCGCTACGGAGGGAATGAAATTATTATTCGATAAACTGGTCAATCTTGCCTGATGGAAAATAAAGTAAAAGCAGGAATCATGGGAGTGTGCATAGGAGACGCCCTTGGTGTTCCGGTAGAGTTCAAAAAAAGAGAAGATTTAAAACGTTTTCCGGTAACAAAAATGCTGGAATACATGTCCTGGAATCAGCCCAAAGGAACCTGGAGTGACGACAGTTCGCTTACTCTTTGCCTGGCTGAAGAACTTTCCAAAGAATATGATCTGGAAAAAATCGGACAAAGCTTTGTAAAATGGGTAAAAGATGGGCATTGGACAGCTCATGGAAGGCTTTTCGATATTGGAGGAACAACAAGACATTCCATTGCAAGACTGATTAAAGGGGAGAGCGCCAGATTTTCAGGAAATATTTTTGAAGAAGACAATGGGAACGGTTCTCTCATGAGGATTCTTCCCCTTGCTTTTTATCTAGAAAATGAAAATGATATTCAGAAACTCTATCTTACGGTGAAGGAAGTTTCATCAATTACACACGGTCATTTCAGGTCTGTTTTTGCCTGTTTTATCTATGTGGTTTTTGCCATTCAGCTGATCAAAGGAAAAAGTAAAAAAGAGGCTTATTTGTATATGCAAAAGACAGTTTTGGAATATGCAGAAATTCAGAGTTTTAACTCAAAAGAAGTTGAGCTTTTCAACAGGATTTTAAAGAATGATATTTCCGGATATCCTGAAGATGAAATCAAAAGTGGGGGTTATGTCCTTCACAGTTTAGAAGCTTCCTCATGGTGTTTTCTCAACTCGGAAAGCTACTCAGAAGCCGTTTTGAAAGCCGTAAACCTCGGAGAAGATACAGATACAACAGCAGCCATTACGGGAGGAATTGCCGGAATATATTACGGCTATGAAAATATTCCCCGGGAATGGGTAAATGTGCTGGTGAGAAAAAATGATATTGAAACATTATGCGAAAAACTGAACAATAGCTATAACAGAGACGGATGGGATTTTTAATAAAAGCAATAGCAAGTCTATTTTCAGGAAAAGCCAATTCAGATCTGACTACAAAAATTCCTGAAGATAACTTACCCATATATAACGGTAAAATTGAAGTTGACAAGTATGTGATGATTGAAGAAAACAGAGTAAAAAGGTCAGAAGAATATTTGTTCAAAACACCGGATGAAATATTGAAAATTTTAAATCATGGCACTCTACTGTGGGTAGATGAAAAAAATGATTTGCTGGGTTACTCATGTATGGAAAGAAGCAAGTTATTTGTGTTAAGTGAGATCAAGGGTTTTGAAATTCAGAATGTGCTGCCTGCAAAAGGAGCGGGATATTCCTGGATGTCATTATGCTTATTAAATGGAACATCCTATGAGATATCTGACTTTACTTTTGAGAAATATGCCGATGAGATAAGGCAGACAACCGGAGTATCAGTAACCGTTCTTCCGGAATATTATAATTGTTAATTAAAAAATAATATCAGCTGGAAGACGTCATGCTAATGCTTATCATCTTGATGATGAGGTTATCAGAGAGTACTTAGATCCGGCAGATAAAAAAGAGAGCAAAGAAGAAAAATTTTTAGCTTTATTATGAACAGAAAAGAATTCTGGCAGGAATATCCAACGGTGAAAGATCGGTTTATGATCAGTTAAGCCGGGATTATTTCACAGTCAGACATCTTATTGAAAAATTAAAACACAAACTATGAACGAAATAGAAAAGAAAAAAATAAGCAAATTTTTAAGCCTTATTTTGCGGCATCAACCGGAAACTATCGGCTTAAAACTGGATGAAAACGGTTGGGCTGATGTAGAAGATCTCAGAGCAAGATCAGCCACAAGAAGAGTATATTTTACTTCAGCAGAATTGGATGAGGTGGTAGAAACCAATAATAAGAAAAGATTTGCCTTCAATGAAGACAAAACCATGATCAGAGCCAGCCAGGGGCATTCTATTGCTATAGACCTTGCCCTGGAAACACTGCAGCCGCCAGACTTTCTGTACCATGGAACAGCAGAAACCAATATCGCTTCCATACTGGAAAATGGAATTGAAAAAAGAACCCGTCAGCATGTGCACTTAAGTGCTGATAAAGAAACTGCTACGAAGGTAGGCATGAGACACGGTAAGCCTGTGATTCTGACCATCAGAACCGGTAAAATGCATGAAGACGGAATTGAATTCTACCAATCTGCAAACG
Organism: Chryseobacterium sp. 22458; assembly: GCF_052044975.1. Lineage (NCBI taxonomy): Bacteria > Pseudomonadati > Bacteroidota > Flavobacteriia > Flavobacteriales > Weeksellaceae > Chryseobacterium > Chryseobacterium sp. 22458. The sequence goes on from NZ_JBQEOA010000003.1 coordinate 632,106, forward strand.
GAGTATGGCTGACGGATTTTGTAGATGCAAAATATATTTCGAAATAGTCTGGAAAGAATTTCTTAAACTTACCATCTAATGAGCAGGACATTAGTAATAGGAGACATTCACGGAGGGCTAAAGGCCTTACAGCAGGTTTTTGAAAGAGCAGAAGTAACTCATGAAGATAAGCTGATCTTCCTCGGAGATTTTGTTGACGGCTGGAGTGAATCCTCACAGGTCATCAGATTTCTGATAGAAGTTTCCGGAAATCAGGAATGCATATTCATTAAAGGAAATCATGATGCCTGGACCGAAGATTGGCTGGGCTTCGGAAATAGCCCGGATGTATGGCTTTTCAATGGTGGAAAAAGTACTGTAGAAAGCTATGATGATTATTCCCTGGAAGAACTTGAGATTCATCTTGAGTTTTTTCAAAGAATGAAAAATTATTATGTGGATGAAGAAAACCGCCTGTTTATTCATGCAGGATACTCTTCCATGCACGGGCCTGAAAAAGAGGTCTATTCCAGCAATTATCACTGGGACAGGACCCTTTGGGAAACTGCTGTGGCAATGGACCCAAAACTGAAGAAAAATTCAGAATTATATCCCAAAAGATTATTGCTGTATAACGAAATATTCATCGGGCATACCCCAACTTTATATCTTGGGATCAAAACACCCGTCAATAAAGCTAATATCTGGAATATGGATACGGGTGCTGCTTTTACCGGCTCACTTTCCATAATGGATGTCAGTACCAAAGAATACTGGCAAAGCGATCCGCTTCCTCTCTTATATCCTGATGAAAAAGGAAGAAATAATGATCTGGTAAAACCTAAAAACAGATTATAGAATATACAAGGCCTAATAAGATTTTGTGATTTATGAGGCTTTTATTTTTTGTGACCATTTTTTGATCAAAACATTCTATATTTGCCAAAAGCTATTACCGTAATGAAGAAAAATATCTACCAGGAACTAACCAACGAAGACCTGATCAAGAAGAAGAATACATTCAAAGGAGTCTTAATAGGCTTCGGGATAGTCTTTTTACTAGGAATCGTAACATTTATTGTTTTGATTGCTATGAAAGGGGCTAAAGATATTCCCTTTGCTGCATTTATTCCGTTTATTGCAATGCCGGCTACATTTGTGCCTTTAATGATCAATTTAGGGTTAATTAATAAGGAAATTAAGGAAAGAAATCTTTAATGAAACCGGAATAATCTGAGATAAATCCGCAAGTATTTTTTACGTTTTCCTTTTTTGACAGGATCATATTGACTAATTTTAAATCCCGAAAATTATGTCAGCAATGAAATTGAAATATCTCCTGTTTGTTCTAAGTTCATCATTATTATGGGCCCAGAAATCATTTCAGACTCCTTTTGAAAAAGGAAACGGTAATCAGACGGTTACCTATAACGAAATGAATACCTATTATCAGGATCTTGCCAAAAAATTTCCATCAGTTCAATACCTTAAAAAGGGAGAGGATGACAACGGCAAACCTATTTATGTAGTCGTTTACAATCCGTTTCCTGAAAAAGACCTGGAAAAACTTAGAAAAAGTAAGGCCATTCTTTTTGTCAATAACGGAATTCATCCCGGAGAACCGGATGGAATTGATGCAACCATGATGCTGATTCGTGATCTGGCAACCCAAAAGATCAAAACCCCACAGAATTTTATCATCGCTGCCATTTCTGCTTATAATGTCAGCGGAATGCTGAACAGAGGAGCACATTCCAGAGCCAACCAGAACGGACCTGAGCAATACGGCTTCAGAGGAAATGCCCGAAATTATGATCTGAACAGAGATTTTATAAAAGCAGATTCTAAAAACGCCAGAAGCTTTCAGGAAATTTACCAATGGCTGAAACCGGATGTTTTCATTGATAACCATGTCAGTAACGGAGCAGATTATCAATATACATTTACCTATATTTCTACCTTTAAAGAACGTCTGGGAAATACTTTAGGCACTTATTTTTATAACGATTATCAGGCTAAAAACCTTAAAGATATGGAGAAACTGGGGTATGAAAGTACTCCTTACGTAAACATTCACGGAGACGTTCCTGAGGTTGGTTTTGCTGCATTTGAAGATTCCCCGAGATATTCCACAGGATATGCTTCTCTTTTCAATTCTTTAGGAACCGTTCCGGAAACCCATATGCTGAAACCTTATGATAAAAGAGTAGATGCCACTTACAAATACATGCTGGTAAACCTTCAGAATTTAGATAAGGATTATAATAAAATAAAACAGCTCCGTCTTGAGAACCTAAAGCAATATCAGGCAGGGAAGCAGTACGGAATTCGCTGGAAGATAGACTCTACAAAGTATTCAATCATGGATTTTAAGGGCTATGAAGGCAAATACAAACCGAGTGAGGTTTCCGGAAAACCAAGGCTCTATTACGACAGAAACAAACCTTTCACGAAAAATATAAAACTCTTTACTACAGCAGTTCCTACGGGATACATTACCATTCCGAAATATTATGTCATTCCTCAGTCACAATACCGTGTCATTGAAGAGTTCAGACGGAACAAAATCCTGATGAAGCCCATTCAGAAAGACAGTACGCTGGCTGTAGAGTCTTATAAGATCAAAGATTTTAAAACGGTAAAAAATCCCTATGAAGGCCATTATCTGCATTATGAAACTACAGTGGACGCTTCCAGCAGAAATCAAACTTTTTCAGCAGGGGATTATCTGGTTTCTACTGATCAGCCTGGTGTGAAGTATATTATTGAAACCCTTGAACCTGAAGCATTAGACTCTTTCTTTAACTGGAATTTTTTTGATGGAATTCTGGCACAGAAAGAATATTATTCAGCTTATATATTTGAAGATACAGCGGCAGAACTGCTGAAAAATGATAAAAAACTGAAAGATGCCTTTGAAGCGGTAAAAAAATCAGATAGAAAACTGTCCGATAGCGGAGAAGCCCAGTTAGACTGGATCTACAGGCATTCCCCCTATTTTGAAGAAAAAACATTCAGGCAGTATCCTGTATACAGGGTCTTGTAATGTTTTGAAAATGAGTATTTAAACTAAAAAAGACGTTTCGGAGGAAACGTCTTTTTTATATTATTTTGGTAAACCTCTTTTCAAGGCAATTTCTGCTCTTTTAATGGCTACTTTCTCTTTCCAGTCCATATATTTCTTTCTGAAATTAGACTTCATAATGTCATCAAACTTACGCTGTACGGTCAGGTTCCATAAAGAGTGCGCTTTTACCGCCCAAGATTTGTCCCATGCTCTCAGAGAGATGGAGAAGCTTCCGTCCAGATATTTCATCCAGTGCCACCATCCGGTTGGCATAAACAGAGTATCCCCGTGTTCCAGGTAACATTCAATTCCTTCCACCCCATCCAGAGCCGGGAATTTTGTGAAATCCGGGTTTTCAATATCATAGTCTTCCAGTGCATACGTTGCATAAGGAATCTGGTATAATCTTTCTCTCCATTTATAGTCAAAAAGAAGAATATGCTTTCTTCCGTTGAAATGAGTATGGAAAATATGAGCCATATCAATATCAAAATGAAGGAACGTTACCGAACCTTTTCCTCCGAAGAACATATTAGGGTATTTGTCAAGAAAACCTCCCATCAGTTCTTTAGGTGAAATATAATCTTCCAGAAGTTTTGGCGCATATTTTATAGGATCGAAAAGGAATATTCTAAGATCAGTAGGCTCCCGCTGTATAAGATCTATATAATCTCCAAACTTCATTTTGGCTGCAGAAGCATTGATGGGAGCAGATGGATCTGCTTTTGAGCTGTCATATAACGGGACCTCCACATCTCCTACAACCTCCTTCATGTATTCCATCGTCCATTTTTGGTAAGCAGGCCATTTTTTTGCCATATTTTTGATGACAACGGGCCTTCTTGGCTTCAGATATTTTTCGTAGAATTCTTCTTTAGAGATTTCATCTACAACATCTATAGGCTTTAAAATAATTCCCATTTTAATAAATTTATGTTACAAAATTATTAAATAAATATTTACAAACCCGCTGTTTAATTTTTTTTTAATCTATGATTCAAATCAGATTTTATTACTTAGTCTAAATAAAAATATAGATATTGCTATTTATGGAATAAAGATGGGCTTTTATTATACAGATAAAAACAAAATACCCTGTAATAGACTTACAGGGCAAAAACACAAATTAGATGAATGATAATCCATTCTGATACGAATATATTATTTTTATTTAATAGATAAAATCAATATATAGTTGATAAAATTAATAATATGTAGTGAATATCTTATTTTATTTCGAAGCATAGAGATATAATTCAAATTTTAATTTTAAAAATTGACTGTCTTTAGAAAAATTTTTCATAAATAAAAATAATTTCATTTTTCTTCAATGAAATTAAATTACTGATATTTTAAATTTTTATTAAAGCTGTTGTTATAATGGCGTAATCCCTTTTTCACGATAATATTTCCTCCAATGAGTGCTTCTGATAGCTTTCTTAATAGCACAGTTTCGAAAACTTATAACGATTATTTTAGTGATAAGATTTAACCTTCGCCTGCAAAACATATCTTTTTAAAAAACTGTAACGAAAAACCATAATGATTAACTAATTGAACAAATAATAAGTATGAAAAAGAAGATTTCCTTATTTCTGATGCTTTTTTTCACCGTGCTCACTTTTGCACAGAAAACCGTTTCGGGAAAAATCACTGATGATGACGGGATCGCAATACCCAGTGCCAGTGTTACGATTGAAGAGCCGGGTAAAGACGCTATCCTTGCCTATGGAATTACCAATTCAAAAGGTGAATATAAAGTAACCTTTACCTCCGGAGAAGCCAATGTAGACCTTAAGGTAAAAGCATTCAATCAGAAACCCCTTACCAAACAAATCAGCAACAGCGATCAGACCCTGAATTTTAAAATGCAGTCTGAAGCTACAGAAATAAAGGAAGTACAGCTGAAAACCAAAATGATCACAGCGAGAGGAGATACAATTTCCTATGATCTGAAAGCATTCAACAACAAAAATGACAGAACTCTGGCGGATGTCATGAAAAAAATTCCGGGAATTGAAGTTAATAAAGACGGAAGTATTCTTTATCAGGGAAATGCGATCAATAAATTCTATGTTAATGGAAAAGACCTGATGGAAGGAGGCTATGGAACCATTAACAATTCCCTTCCAAAAGATGCCGTACAGAAAGTAGAAGTCCTGGAGAACCACCAGCCTGTGAAAATCCTTCAGGATAAAGTGCCATCAGATCAGGCAGCCATCAATATTAAGCTGAAAAACTCCGTAACCATGACGGGTAGAGGAGAAGTGGGAACAGGTTTCGGGGATCCATGGCTTTGGAATGTAAAATTGACCCCTATGTTTTTCGGACAGAAAAGCCAATGGGTAGTCAATTATAAAACCAATAACATGGGTGAGCAGGTGGAAAATGAAGGGAACATTCTTGCTTTTGGAAGCTCATGGGAAGGAAGAAGAAGCAATATATCACAAAATAACTGGTTGAATGTAGAGAATGCAAGCACACCGGACCTTCCTGTAAAAAGATACCTGATGAACAGCGTACATTATCTGTCTGCCAATTATCTTACCAATATTGATAAGAAAAAAGAATGGGAGCTTAAGGCCAATGCCAACTACACCAATAATGCGGTAGAAAGAGAATCAAACAGCATAACAAGAGATATCCAGCAAGGAACACAATACAGTACAAGATTCCTGAACAATTTTTATACAGATAAGCTGAAAGGAGAATTAATATTTACTAAAAATGCCAAAAAGGGGTTTTTCAAAAATACTACTACTTTTTCTCAATTTTGGAATGCAGACCGGGCTTTTGCAGAAAGAAACGATAAAACGGGATACAGATTGGGAAAAGAAGCATTAGAATCTCCTACTTCCTCTTTCCAGAACTCTTTAAGCACGATTATTCCATGGAAAGAAAAAATGGTTAACTTTAAATCTTATGTCAGCTATCAGGATGACAGACAGACATTAGAAATTACCCCGGCAAACTATCTGCAGTTTCCTTACAGGGATTCGCTTAAAGGTCCTATTAAAACAATAGATTTTACACCGGGAAGTACTGCTTACCAATATTTCAGAATTAAATCTTTAGATACATCACATTCTGCCAACATCAGTTTTTCTTCAAAAGGATGGACATTTACACCGCAGGTAGGATTTGATTTCTCATCAGACCAACTGAATACCAATTTTGACGGAACTACAGTAACTAATTCCCCAGATTTTACAAGCTTAGCTTACGAAAATGATTTGAAGTTTACGAGAATTAATCCAAATGCTTCAGTGGGTATTAATTATAAATCTGAATCATGGAGCCTCTATTCAAGCTTTCCAGTGAACTTCAACAGTATCAAAGCTGAAGATGCCTTCAGAAATGTTTCAAAATCTCTGAATAAAGTAACATTTACTCCTAATATTTTTGTGCAGTATTCATTCGCTTCATTTTTTAAAGCAAGTATGAGTGGTGGAATCAGCAATAACTTCGGAGACATTCAGACGGCTTATGCAGGATATATTCTGACAAGCCCCGGAGGATTTAATGTGATGAATCCTAGCAATCCGATTCCTGAAACCAATACAAAGAACGGAGGAGTAAGATTAGAATACAGAAACCCGTTAAATAATCTGTTTTTCAATTTAGGATATAGACTGAGCGATGCAAAAAATAATTTATTAGCCTCAAGTGCAGTCAATGAATTAGGCTTCAGTGTTATTGAATACATCGAAAGTGAAAATAAAAGAACCAGCAACAGTTTTTATGCAGAGATCGGAAAGTATTTCCCGAAATTCAAAACGAATGCTTCATTAACGTTTAATGATACAGGTTCAAAATCACAATCAAGAAGAAATGATCAGGATATTAATACAAAAACAACAGGAAATACTTTAGGATTTAAATTCAATAATACCTATTTCTCATGGATGAGTATTGATTTCAATATGACAAAATCCTGGAACAAACAAAGTAACGGAATCATTCAGAATGATCTTGGAAAAACGGAAAGTTATACCCATAATCTGAATGTATTTTTCTATCCTTTAGAAAATCACACTTTTGGTTTTTATTGGGATCAGATTAACTCAAAACTAGGACAGACAAAATTAAACAATGGCTTTTTTGATGTTTCCTATCAATTCAGTTGGGCCAAGAAAAAAGTGGATTTTGAATTGAAATGGATGAATATTGCAGACAGAAAAGTATTTGAAAGAATAAATGTAGGCGATGCAACAATTACACAAACAACAATGCAGCTTCGCCCTAGCCAGGTTATGTTTACCGTAAAATTCAACTTTAAATAATATAAAAACCAATCCCGACGGATTGGTTTTTTGTTGAGATATAATATTGATATAGATTTAAACCGGGATTAAAAACTTCTAGCTCATGCTTGCAGCTTCCATCCTTTTAAGTACGTTAAAAACCCTGATAATCAGCAGACGGCCCATAACTTCCCGGCAAAGGAATGTCATTCAAACGGTAGTATACTCCTAATTGCGCCCTGTGATGGGTAATCTGGTTCAGCGCATGCCGTATAGATTCATATTTGGTCCATTTGGCCAGTTCATGGCCATTATGTTTTAAGGCCCAGGTATTATTCAGATCATTCTCCTGAGCATTTTCCAATGCTTCTTTTCCGGCTTTGAAGTTCTGGTCAAGGGCCTGCAGAAGATCTTCTCTTGTAGATAATTGTTTACGCTGGTTATCATTGTTGGCAAAATCAAGTTCAGAAGTGCTGAGCATGGTGTTGGGCCATTCAAAGATCTCCGCAATATGAGTTGAAAGCGGCAGCATTTTCATGCTTTTCTCATGGGGGGCATACTCATTCTTCCCTTCCGGATAAGCTTCAAAAAACTTTCTGGTAGTCTGATACTCGGCTTCAAGTTCATTTTTAAATTGGGATAAGGTGTCCATATTAATTTGTTTTTTTAGAAACTTAAAGGTAAGGTTTTACAAATCGAAAATGTTTTAACGGAATCATAATTTTTGATGCCTGTAAAACTGACAAAAAATAAAATTGAAAAAAACTGTAACAAAAGAACAGATATGATTACTAATTATATAAACTTGCAAAATGAAAAAGCTTTTTTCAGTATTTCTTATCGCACTTTTTGCTTTCGCCGGAGCTCAGGAGCCAAAGGAAACCGCAAACCGTTTCTTTTATGAGCTGACTTTTAAACCTAAGAAAGATTCGGCAAAACTGGATAAGTTAATTACCATTTTGGATATTACTCCTAAAAAATCAATTTATCAGGATTATACAATGCCCGCTCAGGATTCTATTATTAAGGTCCAGATAGACGAAATGGAGAAGACCAAATCCTTTAAGGATATGACCAAACTGATCAAATGGCCAAAATTTTCATATAAGATTATTAAGAATTATCCGGATATGAAAGTGCAGTATGTAGACAGGATCAGCAGAAATCTATTCTCATATGAAGATGATCCAAAATTAGAATGGAATATTTTACCAGAAAAGCAGAAAATTGGAGAATACAATGCTCAAAAGGCCACGACAGAATTTGGCGGAAGAAAATGGACTGCCTGGTTCAGTACAGATATTCCTTTTCAGGATGGACCTTATAAATTTAAAGGACTTCCTGGCTTAATCGTAAAAATCGAAGATGCTGATAAAAACTACTCATGGCAGCTTAGCGGAAATAAAAAAATAGAAAATTATGATGAGTTATCCTATGCCGATAAAATCAATGCTAAGATGGGAATGATGAGCAACACAATAACACCTACAACAAAGGAAAAGTTCCTAAAATCCTATGAAGGATATAAAGCCGATCCTTTCGCTGAATCCAGACCGTTCATGACAGCTGAGAACATGAGCAAACCTATGCCTGGAACTGATGGAACTGTTGGTGATTTTATGAAAAGACTTGAAAAACAGGTAAAAGATTTCTTTGGTTCTAATGACAATCCAATAGAAAAAGAGCAAACTTCCGACAAGAAGAAAAAATAAGCATTCATATCAACTAAATTATATTTCAAATCAACCCGGATACAGCAATGTGTTTGGGTTGATTTCTTTTATACCGAAACGTTATTTAGATTAAATTTAAATAGCGTATATTTGCATCACTAAAAATTAGGCTTTGAAAGAGAAAGGATTACATAAATTAAGTGGATTTCCCAAAAACAAAACGGGGAAGATATTGGGATATGATAATGACCATCTGAAAATGCCCAATAAAATCATTGAAATGGGGCTTCTTCCGGAGACCGTTTTCAGGATTTTGTACCAGGCCCCGTTCAATGGGCCTATGTATGTAGAGTTTGGGGCGGAGAAAAGCCGGATTGCTCTTCGTGAGGAAGAAGGAGATTATATCATTGTTGAAGAATTGAATTAATGCAGGAAAACAAGAAAAAACAGATACTTTTAGTCGGAAATCCCAATGTAGGAAAGTCTACCGTTTTCAATTCGCTTTGTAACAAAAAGCAAAAGACCGGAAACTATGCCGGGGTTACCGTAGCAAGCCATTCAGGGAACTATGTATATAAAAATGAGGAAATTGAAGTTATCGATCTTCCCGGTTCTTACAGTGTATATCCAAGTTCGGAAGATGAAGCTATTTTTTCCAAATATCTGATCGATGAGCAGAAAAACTATGCGGGAGTTGTATATATTCTTGAAGCATTAAGCTTAAAAAGAGGCCTTCTTCTGTTCCAGCAGATTCAGGATCTGGGAATCCCGATGATTCTGGTTGTCAATCAGATCGATCAGGCTGAGAGAAGGGGAATTACTATTGATATTCAGAAATTTTCCGAATCATTAGGCATCAGGATCATTCAGACCAATGCCAAAGAGCAGATAGGAATTGACGAAATAAGAAATGCCGTCCACAACAATGAATTTGTAAAAACAGATAAAATTTCATTTGAAACCCCGAATGAACACAGGGATTTTATCCATAAACTGGCCTCACACAAAGGTTTTGATAATGAATATAAAGCCTGGATGAGCGTTTCATTGGGTACTGATCTCGGAAGACTGGAAACCGTTATGGAACAGATCCATGATGCTGAAGCTAAAAGTTTGGTACCTAAAAGGCTACAGGTTCAGGAAACCGTGAGGAGATATCAGAATGTTGATAAAATATTGAATAATGTTATTTCCAAAAAACCACAGTTTAAAGAACTCCTGACCGAAAAGCTGGACAGGGTTTTAGTACATAAATTCTGGGGGTATGTGGTCTTCATGGCAATCCTTCTCATTATTTTCCAGAGTGTATTCTTCCTGGCAGAATATCCGATGAGCTGGATTGAAGATACATTCTCATGGCTCGCTGCTTTTACTAGTGAACATCTTCCGGAAGGGCCTGTCAATTCGTTGATTTCCAATGGGATCGTTCCGGGAATCGGAGGTATTGTTGTATTCGCCCCTCAGATCGGAATTTTACTTTACTTCCTTTACTTGTTGGAAGATTCAGGATATATGGCAAGAGTAGTCTTCCTGATGGACAGATTGCTCCGCCCGTTCGGACTTAACGGAAAAAGTATTGTTCCGCTTGTTTCAGGAACAGCCTGTGCAATTCCTGCCGTAATTTCAACAAGGAATATTGAAAACGTCAGAGAAAGATTGCTGACTATACTGGTCACACCGTTTATGACCTGTTCCGCCAGACTTCCGGTATACAGTATCATCATCGGTCTGATCATTTCAGAAGGAACATTCCTGGGAATCAAATACAAAGCTTTGGTTTTAATGGGAATGTATCTGCTTGGTTTCCTGGTCGCATTATTTTCAGCAGCCATCCTTAAAAGATTTATCAGAAATAAAGGAAAAACCTATCTGGTAATGGACCTTCCAGCCTATAAAAAACCACTTTTCGGATACGATTTTAAAATGGTTTTAGGGAAAGTATGGGACTTCATCACCGGAGCAGGGAAAATCATTTTCATTGTAAGTATCATTATCTGGTTCCTGAGTTATTTCGGACCGAAACAGAAAGCAGATGAGTTTGTAGCTTCCAATGTTGAGCTGGATCATTCTTATCTGGCAAAAATGGGGAAAGGAATAGAGCCTGTTATCGCTCCGCTTGGTTACGACTGGAAAATGGGGGTGGGAATTCTTACCAGTTTTGTAGCAAGAGAAGTTTTTGTAGGAACCATGTCTACCCTATACAGTCTGGAAGATGATGCTCCGGAAGTAAAAGTAATTGATAAAATGAGAAGAGATGTAAAGCCGAACGGTGAAAAAGTCTTCAGCTTTGCAACAGGAATTTCCGTACTTCTGTTTTATGCATTCGCAATGCAGTGTGTTTCCACGCTTGCAGTAGTCTACAGAGAAACCAAAAGCTGGAAATGGACCGGCTTTCAGGTGGTCATGATGACAGGTTTGGCATATTTTGTGTCGATGATAGTATATCAGATTTTAAAGTAATGGACTCATCATTAATCTTTCAATACGTCATTATCTTATTGGTAGTAGCATTCGCTTGTTACTCACTGTTTAAGGTATTAAAAAAGAACTTTGCTCCAAAGAAATTCAGTTCTAAAAGAAGCAGCTGCGATAAAGACTGCGGCTGTTCTTAACATACTTGTCAGCAGATAATTGAAAAAAATGTAGTATTTTCATTTTTTTAATTTAAATTATTCGTTTTGAATTTCTTTAAAGCAGGATCTGTTGTATTATTTTCTTTATTTACGATTCTGGGAAAAGCTCAGACTGATACCTTAAATACCAGGTCTTATGCAGACCAGGTCATGATCCGTGTCAATCTGGATACCAACATCGAAAGCTATACCTTTACACAGGGAGAAGATGAAAATGCGGAACAGACCACTCTTTCCATTAATAACAAAACAAAAACCTCCCTTTCACTCGACTACAGGATAATAAGTGCTACGTTATCATTTGCCCCAAAAATTTTCAACAGAGATGATGGGCTTAAAGGGAGCAGCTCTTATACCGATTTCAGTTTCAGGTTTTTCCCGGGAAGATTCATTCAGAATGTTTATTATAAAAATGTAAGAGGCTTTTATATTGAAAATATGAAGGATCTTTTTCCCAATTGGCAGGAAGGAAGAGACCCTTATATCCAGTTTCCGGATTTGAGGGTTCAAAGCTTTGGAGGAACCACCTCCTATATTCTCAAAAAAAACTTTTCAGCAAGAAGTATCTATACCCAGGGTGAATGGCAGAAGAAGAGCAGTGGAAGCTGGGTTCCGTTTCTGGATTATGACCTTACGATTTTCAGAAATAAGATCGATGACGTAAAAACCAAAGAATTCCAGTACAAAATCGGAGGGAATATAGGATATTTCTATAATTGGGTTATTGGGAAAAATGTAAATATTGCCCCTTATCTGACTTTGGGCCTTGGAGGGAAATTTTCCAGCTATCGTAATGCCCAGAACGAAAACGCCAGAGAAACAGCTCAGTACATCACGGTCAGAATGGAAGGAGGTCTGCATATAGGCTATAATACCGATCGTTTTCTGTTTGGCGGAAGAATGAATTTCAATGCGTACGCTTATGAGCAGAAAGATAACCGCACGGTGGAAAACAACAACGTATATGGCTTACTGTATATCGGTTATCGGTTTGCCCCTCCGAAAGTCGTAAAAAACACTTATGATAAAGTTCAAAAAAAGATCCCTGTCCTGTAAGTTGAAGTCTTTTTAAGTATCTTTGTTTCGGACAAATTATTATAGTAACAACAAAGCAATATAAAAACATAATGTCGTTAATAAAATCTATTTCAGGAATTCGCGGAACTATTGGCGGAAAAGTAAATGATAACTTAACTCCACTTGATGTGGTAAAATTTGCTTCCGCATTCGGAACCTGGCTTCAGAATAATAAAAATAAAAAAGACCTCACACTTGTTATCGGAAGAGATGCAAGAATATCCGGTCAGATGGTTTCCTCATTAGTTACTGCCACACTGCAGGGATTGGGAATCAACGTTGTGGATCTCGGATTGTCTACTACGCCAACCGTTGAAGTAATGGTACCAGAACTTAATGCAGACGGAGGAATCATTCTTACCGCTTCTCACAATCCAAAACAATGGAATGCCCTTAAACTTTTAAATGAAAAGGGAGAGTTCATCAGCGGTGAAAACGGAGCTGAAGTACTGGCTTTGGCAGAAAGCGAAGATTTTAATTATGCAGAAGTAGATGATCTTGGAAAGTATGAAACAAGGGATGATGCTTTTGATATCCATATTCAGCAGATCCTTGACCTGCCAATGGTAGATGTAGAAGCGATCAAAGCTAAAAATTTCAAAGTGGTGCTGGATGCCGTGAATTCTACAGGAGGAATTGCGATTCCGATGCTGTTAGATAAACTAGGGTGTGAAACCATTAAATTATATTGTGAGCCAACAGGGCATTTCCCACATAACCCTGAGCCTTTGAAGGAACATTTGGGCGATATCTGTGAATTGGTAAAAAAAGAAAATGCAGATTTTGGAATCGTAGTAGATCCGGATGTAGACAGATTAGCCTTAATTGATGAAAAAGGAGAAATGTTCGGAGAAGAATATACATTGGTAGCTGTTGCAGATTACCTTTTGAAACATAAAAAAGGAGCTGCAATCTCTAACCTTTCTTCAAGCCGTGCTTTGAGAGATGTAGCCCATACTCACAATTCAGAATATTTTGCCAGTGCTGTAGGAGAGGTTAACGTAGTTAATTTGATGAAAGAAAAAAATGCAGTGATCGGAGGAGAAGGAAACGGCGGAATCATCTATCCTGATCTGCACTACGGAAGAGATTCTTTAGTAGGAGTGGCTTTATTTCTAACGCATTTAGCCAAAGAAAATAAAACAGTTTCTGAGCTTAGAGCAGGATATCCAAGCTACTTCATGGGTAAAAAGAAAATAGAACTTACTCCTGAGATTGATGTGGATGCTATTTTAAACAAAATGGAACAGGAATACCAGAATGAAGAAGTTTCTACCGTAGACGGTGTTAAAATAGACTTCGAAAACAACTGGGTTCACCTTAGAAAATCCAATACAGAACCAATTATCAGAATCTATACAGAAGCAAAATCTCAGGAAGAAGCTGATAAACTTGGAGATGATATTATTGCTAAAATCAAGAGTTTAATTTAAATAAATCAAAAAGAACGGAACCGGTAAAGCTCCGTTCTTTTTTTATACCAAATGTTTGAACACATCAAAAACAGGTTCCCTTTTCCCAAAGAAAAATGGCGGAAATTTCTTGCCGGTTTCGAGCGTATGGAAATTCCTGCCAAAACTTTGCTGCTAAAAGAAGGAGAAGTTTCGTACAATGCTTTTTATATTGAAAAAGGAATTGTAAGAGCATGGTATAATAACGATGGTAAAGATGTTACCTTCCAGTTTTTTCTGGAAAATACAATGTTTTCTTCCCTTGAGAGTTTTAAAAAAGGCCTGCCGAGCATGGTTTCATTTGAGACCATAGAACCCTGTATCCTCTACAAAATCAATAAACCTGATGTAGATGCTTTCCTGGAAGAGGTCTACGAAAATCCTGAGCTCAGAAACCTCTTTATGGATGCCCTTTTTGAAAGAGTATTCGACTACATGAAACACTTCTTTTCATTCATTAAAGACACTCCACAGCAGCGATATCTGAATCTGGTTAAACATAAGCCCGAAATTATTAAAAGAGTTCCCCAGCGCTATATTGCTTCCTATCTCGGGATTACGACCGTACATCTCAGCAGGATCAAAAGCAAGATATTGAAAGAGAGGCTGGAGTAGGCTGGAAGGAAGAAATTTAAAAAGAAACTGCATAAATTCTGACTCATCTTAAACGCAACGTTCGCAAATATAATATGTACTGTTGAGAATGTTCGCAAAGGCGTTCCACTCAGAAGGGATCGTTATTCCTTGCTGAACGAAGTGCCCTTACGATCGAAAAATAAAGCGTCCGTTTGTAAAATTCCCTTGCGGGTTTTGCGTTTTTCCTATTGCTTAATATAAGATAGATTTCAATAACGCTGGCTCTTTTTCCAGCTTTCCCCTTCAATACAAACTGATAACAAATGTTATCGTTCGCCCGGCTCTTCTCATGCTAATTTTGTATAAAAATTTACAAAAATGAAAGCAGCAGTAGTATTTGAAAAAGGAAGCATTCCAAAATATACAGACATTGCAGAACCTGAAATTACCAAAGAAAATGACGTGTTGGTTACTGTAAAAGCAGCATCCATCAAGAATCTTGACAGAGCAAGAGCAAGTGGCAGCCACTATTCAACGGAAAACGAAGCCCATCAGCCTAAAATTATAGGATCAGACGGAGCCGGTTACCTGGAAGACGGAAGCAAAGTGTATTTTTTCAGTAAAAAAGGAACTGTTGCAGAAAAAGCTGTAACAGATAAGACCATGATGGTCCCAATTCCTGAGGCTCTTGATTTTTCTATAGCAGCGGCATTACCCAATGCGGTTATGGGATCTGCGATGGCATTGAAATATAAAGCTGGATTACAGCCGGGAAATACTGTTCTGATCAATGGGGCAACAGGTATTACGGGAAGAATAGCTGTTCAGATTGCTCAATTGTATGGAGCTCAGAGAATCATCGTTACAGGAAGAAATGAAGAATCCCTGAGGGTTCTCCTTACACTGGGAGCAGATGAAGCGGTTTCATTGCAGCTCAATGACGAAGAATTCAGACAGAAAATTAAAGATATCCATACTGAAACGCCCATTGATATTATTCTGGATTATATCTGGGGACCTTCTGTGGAAATGATCCTGTCCGCTTTCAAAGGTGACGGAACCTTTTCTCATAAAACCAGGCTGGTCACCGTAGGAGGGATGAGTAGTGATACTATTCAGTTATCGTCACAAATTCTCAGAGCAACAGATATACAGATTTCAGGATCAGGATTGGGAAGCTGGACAAAAGAAGAATTAGCCCTTCTTTTTAAGGAAATAATTCCGGAAATGTTTCAGGCAGCAATAGAAGGAAAAATAAAAATTGAAACACAGGACATTGATCTTAGCAATATCGAAGCTGGCTGGAATGCTGAAGTAGAAAATGGGAAACGGCTTGTAGTAAGAGTTTAACCGCAACTTTTCATTTTTTATCCACAATCCTTTTATCGGTTTTCTTTTTTTACTATTTTTATAATAGAAATTTATGAAATGGAAAATTCAAAAAAAAGTTGCAACTTTGCATAAATATTTGAATATCAGTTTCAGATGTATTATTAATTAATAAGTTTGCCGAGGTCTGTAAGCACATTCAGACATCTGGCCGACAAAGAGGACACTATTGGAAGAGTATTTTGGAAATGAACTTGTAAAGAAGTTCGAGGAAATGATGGAAAACAATGACGAATTCTACTTCGATACCGAGGAGTTGGAAGATATTATTGTTTATTATTTGGAGCTTGGTGATTTTAATTACGCTGATATGGCTGTTAATTACGGACTGAAGCTTCACCCCAATTCATTGGATATCAAGATCAAAAAACTTGAAATTCTTCTGGAATGGGAAGAATATAATACAGCGAAGGAGCTTATCAATGAGCTGAAGGGTTCTTCTATGGAAAACACAGACTTTTTGGTTTGCTACGCCAAGTATTATTCAAGCCTGGGAAATCCCAGAAAATCCATTGAAATCTGTAAAAAAGCTTTGACATTAGAGGAAGAAGAAAACTTTCTCCACAACTTTATTGCGGATGAATATGTGAATCTAGGAGATCCCTTTAACGCTCTTAAACATTACAGAAAAGCACTGAAAGAAGATCCAACGGATGAATATTCCCTGGAAAACTGTATGGTGTGCTTCAGTGACCTGAATAAGAGTGAGGAGGCAATTGCCTTTCTTAATGAATATTTAGATGAATTCCCTTATTCTGAAACCGCATGGTTTGAATACGGACAGTTTTATTTCAACAGAAAGAATTATGATGAAGCCATAAAAGGATACGACTATCTATTGGCGATCAATTCAAATTCTGTAGGGGTATATGCTAATAAAGCGGCTTGTTATGAAGCGCAGGGACAATACCAGAAAGCCATCGAAACTTATGAGGAGATGCTTGAACTGGAATATACCAAAGCATTTACTTTTTATAAGATAGGACTGTGCAACAAAGCTTTAAAACAGCCAATTCTGGCTTTAAATGCATTTCAGAAATCATTGAGAGAAGACCCGCAGTTTTATCTTGCCATGATGGAACAGTCTTATCTGTATGAAGAAATGGGAGGAATGTCTGAAGCTCTGCATTTTGCCAAAGAAGCAACCCAGCTGAATGAGAACAATCTTGATTATCAGAAAAGACTGGCCTTCTTATTCATAGATTCAGGAAAGTTCGAAGAAAGTCTTACCTGTCTTAAAAAGCTTGTAGATGTTGAGCCTACGAGATTTTATAACTGGTATGCGTATTCAGAAGTTCTGATGCTGGTAGGCGAGTATGAAGATGCGGTAACTATTCTGAACAGGGCGATAAAGAGCCATCACAGAGCTGAATTGTATTACCAGCTGAGCAACTGTTTCTTCAACCTGAAAGAACAGGATAAAGGTCTGGAAGCACTTCAGAAAGCCCTGGAACTTGATCCTTCCCTGGTAAAGGATATGCAGAAAAAATATCCGTTCATCAAAGATGAGGTGAAAAAGGTGAAAGCTTCTAAAGTGAAGAAAAAGAACTAAATCAATCTGAAATAATGAAAGCCTGCAGAAATGCGGGCTTTTTTTTATTGATATTGATAGAAAATTATTTTTTAGGATTGGTTCTTAAAAAGATAAGACCGCCAATGATAACTCCAGCCCCAACAAACTGTAAATAGGTCAGCTTTTCACCATCTATAATTCCCCAGATAATGGCAACAATAGGCATTACCAAAGTAACGGTTGAAGCAAAAAGGGGCGTTGAAACTTTCAGTAAACGGTAATTCATCATCATGGCCAGACCGGTTCCGAAAATAGATAACAGACTTACAAATAGTAATCCGAGCATATTGTCTTTCGAGAAACTAAATTCTGAGAAAAATCCGGTACTTGTAAGGGCAATAACAGACGGAAAGAATAAAACAAATGAAAATACAAAGGCAGAAAGCACCGTAGAAGAAACTTCCATAAGCTTTGATTTGACGGTTGTGGTACTCAATGCATAGCAGAGTGTGGCCAGTAACAGGAGAAGGATCGGGATCAGTTTAAGTTCTCCGCTGTCTCCACCTCCGAAAGCCAGAATACAAACCCCGGTGAAACTAATAAAGGTTCCTATGATCTGCTTTTTCGTTGTTTCAAACTTCCAGACCAGAGCTCCTACAATAATGACAAAAATCGGCATCATTGAATTGATAATCCCGGCAATACTGCTGCTGATCTCTGTTTCTGCAATCGGAAACAGGAACATCGGGATGAAATTTCCTGTAAAAGCTGCAAGAATTAACCATTTCAGATGCTTTTTAGGGAAAAGCTTATAATTGGAAATCGCAACAGGAAGTAAAATAATACCGGCTATAAGAACCCTCAAAGAGCCTACCTGAAACGGATTGAAATGCTCCAGCGATTTTTTGATTAAAATAAATGAGGATCCCCAAATAATGCTCAGGATCACCATGAGAATCCATTTTTCTTTATCTGCGTTCATTATTTTCGTGTAAGATTTTTAAAAACTCTTTCTTTGGAATCATTCTGGCTCCTAAACTCTCTAGATGCTCAGTATGAGACTGACAGTCAATTAATTCGAGCTGCTCCTTATTGTTCTCAACAAAATGGATAAAACCTGCCTTTGAGGCATTACTTACCTTGGCAAACATGCTTTCACCACAGAAAACATTTCCGATCTGCAGCCCATAAAAGCCACCGACAAGCTCATCATTCTGCCATACTTCAATGCTTCTGGCCAGCCCATATTCGTGAAGCCGGATAAAAGTATTCATCAGTTCATCGGAAAGCCAGGTTCCCGTCTGCCCTTTTCGGTTGGTCTGCTGGCAGCTTCTGATAACTTCTCTGAAATTCCGGTTCTCGGAAAAAGTGAAAATGTTCCTGTTCAATATTTTCCGCATTGATTTTGAAACCTTTATTTCTTCAGGATACAGAACGAATCTTGGGTCCGGGCACCACCATAGGATTTCCTCTCCGGGATTATACCAGGGAAAAATACCCAGCTGGTAGGCAAACCAGATGCGCTCTATAGACAGGTCTCCACCAAAAGCTATCAGCCCCTCATGACCGTCATACACCTCCGGATCAGGAAATGAAATCTCGTTTTCGTCTAATCGGACCATTTTTTTAGAAAAAAAATCCCACTTCAAAAAGCAGGATTTATAGTTGATCTTTATTCTTTAATTAGAAAGGTAAATCGTCATCGTCATCTCCGGCAAACGGATTCTCGTTGGAAACTGGAGAAGCTGACTGCTGAGGTGTAGCCTGAGTAGGTTCTGAAGCATTGTCAAAAACTTTTTCTACTCTCCATCCCGTAATAGAGTTGAAGTATTTTGTTTCACCCTGAGGAGAAACCCATTCTCTACCTCTGATGTTGATTCCTACCTTTACGTTTTCACCTTCTTTAAGGTTATCTAGCAAACTGATCTTGTCAGATAAAAATTCTATGTTTATCGGCTGTGGATACTGTTCTTGAGTCAATATAACCATTTCTCTTTTTTGAAATCCACTCGCAAATGTTTGAGTATCAAAAACTTTCTTTACCGTTCCTTGTAATTCCATATCGTAAGTATTAACGATGTAAAAGTAAGAAAATGAATCGTAATAATAGGGGTGGCGGTAAAAAAAAGTAGAAAATTTAATTTTTTTCTCTGAAAAGTTTGGAGGTAAAGGAAAATGTCCTATATTTGCACTCACAAAAACGAAGCAAGCTCTTTAAAACTTACAATATAAAAAAAACCAGCGGATGTGGTGTAATTGGTAGCCACGCCAGACTTAGGATCTGGTGCCGTGAGGCGTGGGGGTTCGAGTCCCTTCATCCGCACTATGCGAAAAGGCTCTTATAGAGTCATCTAAGAAGGTTGGAACCCAGGTTCGAATCTTTTTTTTTTCGCCCCACCATGCCCTGGTGGTGGAACTGGTAGACACGCAGGACTTAAAATCCTGTGTCCGCAAGGACGTACGGGTTCAAGTCCCGTCTGGGGTACAAGACCCTCTGTAATATCTTACGGAGGGTTTTTTGTTTTTATAGAGACTGTGATCTTTAAATAAAAAATCTTATATTTGTAAGAAATACAGCTGAATTTGGTGAAACAAATCAGCAAAAACCAGCGGATGTGGTGTAATTGGTAGCCACGCCAGACTTAGGATCTGGTGCCGTGAGGCGTGGGGGTTCGAGTCCCTTCATCCGCACTATGCGAAAAGGCTCTTATAGAGTCATCTAAGAAGGTTGGAACCCAGGTTCGAATCTTTTTTTTTTCGCCCCACCATGCCCTGGTGGTGGAACTGGTAGACACGCAGGACTTAAAATCCTGTGTCCGCAAGGACGTACGGGTTCAAGTCCCGTCTGGGGTACAAAGCCTTCTGTAATCTATTACGGAAGGTTTTTTTATTTTCAGTTTCGGATATTATCCATTCTTTTAGTATTCGCTCTCAGGATGGTGTCCTTAAAATTTGTTCAGATCATTTTCATTATCGGCTACAGATTTTTTTTCAAGAGAACTTTATATTTGCATTATTTGGCTTTTCTTTCAAGCTTTTCAAGTCTTTCAAAAATACCACTGAAAATATTCTTCTCTGCTGTGGAAACATAGCCTACTATTTTATAAACCTGTTTGTTTTTTGTTTCTTGATAATCAGTTAGATATTGTATTGTTCCATCCGTGTAAAACAGTAATGTATTGTGATTTTCTATTGTTAAATCTGTCTTGTTCAGAAATAAAATATCTCCGTATTGGTATTGTGGTAAAAGAGGTTTATCGGGGGTAAATTCATAAACGAGATCTACCGATGCTAATATTTTTTGCAAAATTACAGAGTCAGGTGTTTGTTTCTCCTGATCTGCTTTCGCTTCTTTGGTATTCTGGATGGCCAATTCAGGGAAAAGCATCAGCTGGTCAATATCAGAGACGCTTACTAACTGATTCACCTGTAGGGTTTCTGTCAGTAATTTGTCAAGATTAAGATTAAAATGGTGAGCAACCTTTAATATTGTTTCTATTTTCGGTTCTGCACGCCCTTCCTCGTAAGAACTTATTACCCCTCTGTTCAGATCAAACAGATCTGCAAAAGCTTTCTGGCTCAGTCCTTTTACCTGTCTTATTTTCTTAATATTAGTTCCAAAGAAGCTCATTTTGTCTAATCTTTTTTGCAAATATAGAGAATCTGAAATAAATGATTGCTAAAAATATTTGCAATTTGAAAATTTTATGTTATATTTGTGTAGAAGAAATTTGAACACAAAACAAGCCATCATGAAAAATCAAATATTTAGAACAGTCAAAGAGTGGTTGCAGGATTATGAGTTTACCATTACTCTTGAAGATGAGGCTCAGAGAATCCTGATCATTGAAAAAGAATCCAACGGGATAAAAAATATGATCCTTATTATATCAGACTCTATTCTGATTATGGAACAGTTTCTTTTCGAAATCAAAAATCCTTCCGAACAAATCTTCCGAAAGCTGCTTCAGAAAAACAGAGATATTGTTCACGGTGCTTTTGCTCTGGATGGTACAGGACGCAGGGTTATTTTCAGAGATACGCTTCCCACAGATAATATGGCCCAGAATGAAGTGATGGCATCTATCAATTCACTGGGAATCCTGGTAGGAGAATTTACCAACGAAATGCTTGAAATGAGTAAGTAATTCACAAAAGATATTTAAAATGAACATTTTTAAAAGATTATTAACAATTGGAAAAGCGGAGATCCATTCTGTGATCGACAGCTTTGAAGACCCGATCAATACAACGGAACAGGGAATCCGTGAAATGAAAGAACAGCTGGGAAAAAGCATTGAAGCACTGGCACAGTTGAAAGCTCTTGATATCCGTAAAAAAAATGAAGCCGAAGCTGAAGAGCAGATTGCCAAAGACTATTATAATAAGGCTATCGTCATCGTACAGAAAGCGGAAAAAGGAGAAATGGAAACTGCAGAAGCAGACCGCCTTGCCAAAGAAGCCCTGAAAAGACAGACTTCCTCACAGGAAAAAGCTCTCGAATTACAGAAAGAACATGAAAAAATTCATGCCGAATGTGAAAAAATGCAGGCAAATATCAGTCACCTGAAATCAAGTATCGCCAAATGGGAAAACGAACTGATAACCCTGAAAGCAAGAGTACAGGTGAGCGAAGCAACCAAAGACATCAATCAGAAAATGACCCAGATGGATAGCGGAAGTACCGTAAGCATGCTCGAAAAGCTTAAGGACAGAGTAGTGCAGCAGGAAGCTCTTTCAGATGCCTATGCAGATCTTTCAAAATCGGGAAAAACAATTGATGAAGAGATTGATGCAATGGTAAGTAACAAAGACACGGAAGCTGAAGAGGCTTTAAACAGATTAAAAGAAACACTTAAAAAAGGCTAATCTATGACCTTTCAGGAATTTTTAAATATTGCGTTTTCCCCAGTCAATACCGTCTTAAGCGTATTGCTCGGTCTCTCGGTGATCTATTGGCTGTTTACCATACTTACCGGTCTGGATATTGATGTGGGAATCCATTCTGACCTGGATGCCGGAGCTGATGTTCACGCTCCTGACGGTCAATTTCATGCGCCGGATCATGATCCTTCCGCATGGATGCATTTCCTGAAATTTCTTAATCTGGATATTGTTCCGGTAACCTATTTTCTTACTTTATCGCTGCTGGTCACCTGGTTGGGATCATTTTATCTGAATTATTTTTTCCCATTGCCTGTATGGGCCGGGATATTAGCCATATTTCCTTTAATGATCGGAGGAATGCTGCTTACCAAAATAGTTTTAAAACCCCTGAACCCTTTCTTTAAAGAAATCAATCATAAAGGTGAAGCGTCTTATGCTTTCCTGGGAAGAGAAGGACGCCTGAAATCAAACATTCAGGACGATAAAATAGGAATGATGGAAGTCTTTATCGGAAGCGATCCAATGACGCTGATGGTGAGAAGTAAAGACGGGAGCAGGCTGGAACACGGAACCCATGTCATGATTGTAGATGAAGAACCGGATAAAAAGATTTATTACGTACAAAGATCAATGAGATATTAAAAAACAAGACTAATAACCATGTTAACTCTTTTTTTGATCATGCTGAATTATATCGTGGAGATTATTTTCCGGTATTTTTAAAACAAAAAACACATTCACATATAAACTATAAACTTATAAAACTATGAACTTACCTTTAATTGCTGGAATTATTATTGTTGCAGTAGCAACAGTCGGATTGATTTTCTGGATTTTATCGATGTATAAAAAAACCGTTCAGGGAATCGTTATTTTAAGAACTGGTTATGGAGGTACAAAAGTCTTCTTCAATGCCGGAATTGTCATTCCTATCATCCACCGTATGGAATCTATGGATATTTCTGTGAAAAAACTCGAAATTTCAAGAGAAGGAAGGGCCGGACTAATATGTAAAGACAATATGAGGGCAGATATTCAGGTCGCATTTTTTATCCGTGTCAACAAATCGGTAGATGATATTGTCAATGTAGGACAGACGATCGGATGCCAGAGAGCTTCAGATGCCCAGACTTTAAGAGAACTTTTTGAAGCTAAATTCTCGGAAGCCCTTAAAACCGTAGGAAAGAAATTTGATTTTACAGAATTATACGAAGCAAGAAGCGAATTCCGTCAGGAAATCCTTGATATCATCGGAACAGACCTGAACGGATATGTTCTGGATGATTGTGCCATCGACTATCTTGAGCAGACTTCAATTGACAAACTGGATAAAGATAATATTCTTGACTCTGAAGGAATTAAAAAGATTACAGAACTTACGGCTACACAAAATATTAAAGCAAACCAGGTGCGTCGTGACGAAGAAAAAACAATTACGAAACAGAACGTAGAAGCCCGTGAAGCCATCCTGGAGCTTGAAAAACAATTGGCTGAAAAAGAAGAATCCCAGAAAAGGGAAGTGGCCAATATCAAAGCCCGTGAAAATGCAGAAATCTTAAAGGTAGAAGAAGAAGAAAGGCTGAGGTATGAAACTGTACGCATTGCTACAGAAGAAAAATTACAGATCGCAGAAGAAAATAAACTCCGTCAGGTGGTTATTGCAGCTAAAAATAAAGAGCGTGCAGATCTTGTGGAAACAGAAAGAGTATTGAAAGATAAAGCTCTTGAAGCTACAGAAAGAGAAAGAATTGTTTCTCTTGCTCAGATTGAAAAGGAGAAGGCAATAGAACTTGAGAAGAAAAGCATTCAGGATGCGATCCGTGAGCGCTTGACGATGGAGAAAACCGTAGTGGAAGAGCAGCAGGGGATCAAAGATCTTGAAGCATTCAAAACAGCAGAAAGAAACAAGCAGGTAGAAATCACGGTAGCCACTCAGGAAGCAGAGAAAAAGCTGATCGAAGAAACCAGAGCAGCAGAATCCCGCAGATTGGCAGCCGAAAAAGATGCACAGAAATATGTGATCGAAGCACAGGCGAAAAGAGATGCTGCAGAAAAAGAAGCAGAAGCACGCAAGATCATTGCTGATGCCAAAGCGAAAGAAGAAGCAACGGTAGGATTATCTGAAGCACAGGTATTACATGCTAAAGCTGATGCTGCAGAAAGACAGGGGATTGTAGAAGCGATTGTTATTGAGAAAAAAGCAGATGCGTCCAAAAAAGAAGGAATTGCACAGGCTGAGGTGATCAAAGAAAAAGCACTGGCAGAAGCAGCCGGAATTACAGAGAAAGCGGAAGCAATGAAGAAACTGAACGATGCCGGAAAAGACCACGAAGAATTCCGTCTTCAGCTGGCCAAAGAAAAAGATGTGGAACTGGCTCAGATCGCTATTCAGAAAGACATTGCAGAAGCACAGTCAATGGTATTGGCAGAGGCCTTCAAAACAGCAAAAATTGATATTGTAGGCGGTGATAATACTTTCTTCGACAATGTGATCCGTCAGGTGTCTGCAGGAAAAGGTCTGGATAAATTCGTAAGCCACAGTGAAAATGCACAGATTGTAAGAGAAAATCTTTTAGGGGACGGAGAAAATATCATTGGCAAGGTGATGGGAATGGTAGATAAATACAAAATCTCTTCTGATGACATCAAAAATATGAGCATCGCTTCCCTGATCTTCAAACTGAACGGCCTTGCCAACCAGCAGGAAAAAGGAATTCTGGAAAGAGCCCTTGATATGGCGAGACATCTTGGTGTAGAAAATAAACCGGTGAATAATAACCACGTTTAAATCATTCATCAAGCACTTGATTGGGATTCCGTTGAGTGGTTTAAAAGATGATACTTGAACAATAACAGGCGTTGACAACGCGCCGACAAACCTTATAGATTTCAAAAACCTATAAGGTTTAAATTCAACACAAAAAAATACAATTCTTTAACAAAGTATCACAAGTTGTTACACCAGGACCTGCTGTCACCAGCAGTAATGAAATCTAAACCGAAACTATGTCAGAACAACTTAATTCCGGAACTTACGAAATTATTCAGAACCGCCTGAACGAGCAGAAAAATGATCTTATTCAAAGGCTTCAAAAGTTGAATGAGAGCCGTAAAAATATATTTGGAGGCGTAGATTTTTCTCTTATTGCGAACGAAAGAATTTCAACAGAACACAGCTGTATTGCCAAAGATATCTATTCGTTGGGAGATCATCTGGTCTTTGGTTCCAATGCCCATTTAGGCTTACAGACTGAAATCAACATTTCAGATGTATTTTCAATATATAAAATTAATCAGAACCGGTTTGAACCTCAGGATTATACTCTGATCAATGATGAGGTTTTCATCGATGAGTTTAAAAACCTTTACAAATACTACAGAAATACCTTTTTTGCCAGGTTTACCTTTACGGAAAACTATCTTTATATGGTTTTCCAGCTTTCTGAAAGTACAACAGACATCAAGGCTTTCAAATGGCTTATAAAAGAAAATAAGCTGATCTATGTAGATTCAAGAAGTGCCTCAGAAACATCATATCCTCAGCAGCATGGCTTTGTCTGGACAAAAGCAACCAGGGATATGCAGCGCTCCGGGAAGCATCCCCATATTTCATTAGCAGATAAAGTTTTCGTAGAAAGTATTGGGGGTGATATTACCATCAAGATAGAAGACAATACCGATACGGGAAAAGGAATCTATTCCGAAGATGTGATTCATAAAGATCAGAATCTGGATGATGCGGAGATCCATTTCTGCGATCTTGATAACCTTGTTTTGTTTAAAATAAAACCCTACCAGGAAACAGAACGTTATTTCATCTATAATCATAAAGAAAAAACGGTTTCCAGGGCAGATGCTCTTAAATATTCGGGATTATTGCTTCCTGAAAATCAAGGCGTTTTGTTTTCCAATGGCTATGCACTTCAGACCGGAGGCTTGAAAGTTATTTCTCAGGATCAGAACAGATTATATTATCTTAGAACAGTCATAGAACCGAACGGGGAGAATTTTTTATATGTCTTTTACGATGATAAAACAAACAACTACCAGCTGATCTCGTACAATATCATTACCCAGACGATAGAAACACCGATCCGTTGTAGCGGGTTCACCTTCTTAAGTGACGGAAAGCTGATTTATCTTCGTGAAAGCATAGAAACTACAAAAAACCATCTTGCCCAAATCTGGCAAACCCCTTTTTCCAAAGAAATATTACCGAACGCCGAAAAAGCAGACCGTTTGATTTATAAAATAGGGAATAAGGATATTGTAAGAGTAATGGCAGAAAGCCAGGAGCTGATCACACTTCTTAATAAAAAGGACTCTTACAGCGGGCTTTATAATGATATTGTAAAACTGGCTACATTCATTCTGGATACCTATTATTTTCTGGGTGAAGAAGAAATTCAGAAGCTGGATCAGCCTTTGAAGGAAATCAGAGCCATCGCACACTCCGCAATCAATGAATATGAAAAGGTTGTAGAGCAGAGAAAGAATACAGAGGAAGCTTTAGAAAAGATAAAGCATTCCTGTGATAAAATTCTTGATGAAACCAAAAGGCTGCACTACTCCCAGCTTACGGAATATATCGATGCGCTTTCGCAGATCAGGGCCTTAAGAGGTGAAGTTACGGGTGCCCGGGAACTTAAATATGCCGATCCGGCCCTATTGGATGCACTGGAAAAATCTTTGGCAGACCGCTATACCGAACTTTCAAATGCCTGTGTTGATTTTCTTCTTCAGGAAGGAGCATTGTTGCCTTATGAAGAAAGAGCCCAGAAAATATCAGAAAACATTATTGCCCTGCAAAAAGCGATAGATGCAAAAACTATAGATGAAAGCATCAATACCTTATCCGGTCAGCTGGAATTATTGGTGGATATTGTCAACAATTTAAAAATAGAAGACACTTCCCAGTCTACCCAGATCATTGAAAACATCTCGCTGATCTTTGCCCGCCTGAATCAGGAAAGGCTCGAGCTCAGCAAAAGGAAAAGAGAAATTTCCGGGAAAGAGCTTGCGTCGGATTTTCAGGCACAGATCACTTTATTTGATCAGTCTGTTATTAATTTTCTGGAACTTTCCCAGACGCCGGAGAAATGTGATGAATACCTCACCAAACTTTCCATTCAACTGGAAGAGATGGAGACAAAGTTTATCGATTTTGAAGAATTTATCCAGCAGATAGGAACCAAAAGAGAAGAAGTTTACGCACATTTTCAGAATAAAAGAGTACAGCTTACCGAATCAAGAAATAAAAGAACACAAAATCTTTTCGATGCAGCTCAGAGAATTCTGAAATCCGTACAGACCAAAGCAGAATCATTTGACTCTGAAAATGAGATCAATGGCTATTTTGCAGCAGACCTGATGGTGGAAAAGGTAAGAGATCTTGCCAGACAACTCGCAGAACTAGAAGATTCTGCAAAGTCGGAAGAAATTCAAACCCTGTTAAAAACATCCCAGCAGGAAGCGGTAAGAAAGCTGAAAGATAAAAAAGAGATCTATGCAGATGGTGAAAGCATTATTGCGTTGGGAGATTATAAGTTTGCGGTCAATCAGCAG
Source organism: Chryseobacterium sp. 22458 (assembly GCF_052044975.1). Lineage (NCBI taxonomy): Bacteria > Pseudomonadati > Bacteroidota > Flavobacteriia > Flavobacteriales > Weeksellaceae > Chryseobacterium > Chryseobacterium sp. 22458. Next base: position 660,160 of record NZ_JBQEOA010000003.1, read on the forward strand.
AAACTGGATCTTACTCTGGTCCTGAGAAACGCCCAGTATTATTATCACCTTACCGGAACAAGCTTTTATGAACCGTTGAACTTCAATACGGCAGATGAATTCAGAGAAGTATGGAATCAGGAATTTATTTCGGAAAACAGCAATGTAAAAAGATTCGAATATTTAGCCTGGAATGTATTCTCTTCCCATACGGACATCGCAACTGATCAGCAGAATGAAAATGCCGTACAGCAGTTTCTTGCAGAACATTTCGGAGAAGGACTGGTAAAAGGTATTCATGATAAAGATGCTCAGAATATTGTGACCCGGCTGCAGCAAATACATAACGAGCTCGGGCTGATGAGGTTTACCGCACAGGAGAGAGCTCTGGCTCAGCTGTTCTGGTTTTTCCTTGAAAAAGAAAGAAAAGATTACTACACCAAACAGTTTGAGGCAGCTGCCATCATCACTCAGTCGTTTACGGCAAAACAGGGATTTGAGTATTTAAGCAGGGAACTGTCAGAAGAAATGAATGCTTTTGCATCAGCCCATAACGTTCTTAAAGAAACAGATTGTATCAACGCTGCGCTGTATCTGAAACAGGAAGACAAAGAAAACTTCCTGATCTCAGAAAAAGCAGGTGCTTTGTATGAATTATTTATGAAGGAGCTGAAAGAAAAAGGCAAAGATCTGGAGTTTCTGGATCAGATACGGGCAATGTATCAGTATCCTTCAGCATGTTATTATATTGCAGAAGGAGCATTGCAGGCTTTTGATCCGCAGGCTGAGAAGGATATTATAAAGGAAACGGCCGGGTTCATCATCACTCAGAAGCTTGATCCGAAAAATATCAGACGTATTTCTTATGAAGTTACTATTAAAGAACTGAAATCACTTGAAAAGGATACGGAGTACCATCTTAATTATTTTGAATTTGTACCCCGTCTAAGCCATTTCAATATAGTGACTGTACCCAAATATAAACGCCTTCAGGAATTGAAATTCAGTTGGGTGGATGAAAAGAAAAAAGCATTAAAACTGGATACCTTTAAGCCACAGATACTGAGCTCTTTCGTCAGAAATAAACTGATCAATGATGTTTATTTTCCTCTGATCGGGGCTAATCTGGCCAAACAGCTGGGAACAGTAGGCTCAGACAAGAGAACAGACAGAATGGGAATGCTTCTTCTGGTATCGCCACCAGGATACGGAAAGACCACCCTGATGGAATATATGGCAGAACGTATGGGCTTGGTTTTCATGAAGATCAACGGTCCGTCTTTAGGCTATGATATTGTGTCCACAGATCCGGCAGAAGCAAAGAATGCCGGAGCAAGACAGGAACTTGAAAAGCTGAATCTTGCCCTGGAAATGGGCGATAATGTGATGCTGTATCTGGATGATATTCAACATTGTAATCCTGAATTTTTACAGAAATTCATTTCTTTGGCTGACGGGCAGAGAAAAATAGAAGGAATTTACAATGGAGAAAGTAAAACCTATGACCTTCGTTCCAAAAGATTCTGTCTGGTAATGGCAGGGAATCCATATACCGAAAGCGGAGAAAAATTTAAAATTCCTGATATGCTGGCCAACCGTTCAGATACCTATAACCTGGGAGAAATATCAGGATCAAAAACCGATCTTTTTGACCTCAGTCTTATCGAAAATGCGCTGATGTCTAATGAATATCTGACCAGGCTGACACAACCGGGAATGGAAAACCTTTACGAGCTTTATGACTGTGTAATAACGGATAACCCTGCCGATAATCTGAAAGGGAATTTCAGTTCCAATGAAATATCAGACTTCAGAGCTGTATTGAAAAATACTATTATGGTGAGAAATACGGTTCTTAAAGTAAATAAAGAATATATTTCCTCTGCTGCGATGTCTGATGACTACAGAAATGAACCGCCGTTCAAACTACAGGGGTCTTACCGTAATATGAATAAGCTTATAGCACAGATCCAGCCTATTCTGAAAACCGATGAAGTAACCCAGATCATACTGAATCATTACCAGAATGAATCTCAGACTTTAACAACAGGAGCAGAGGCGAATATGCTGAAACTGAAAGAACTGATGGGCACCATTTCAGAGCAGGAAACGGAGCGTTGGGATGAAATCAAAAAAACGTTTGTAAAAAATAAAACAATAAAAGGATTAGGAGAGACCGACAGGATGTCCCAGATCGTGGCACTGCTTGCCCAATTCGGAGACGGGCTGGAAGGCATTAAAGAAGCTTTGAAAAAAGTGGAGTAATGCTCACAGACCTTTTAAAACCATTAACCGGGCTGTTTCTCTGAAACAGCCCGGTTTTATATAGCTTAAAATGCAAAAAAAGTATATAATTCTGAATATGATAATCTCTCGCAGATATGGCAGATTACGCAGATTTTTATTTCAACGCAAGGATCTGCGCAATCTGTGTGATCTCGAGAAAAAATTATGTATCATGTTATTCTGGTTTTTAGCATGTAACCACAAGATTATGTACATCCTTGCTGAAAATCTTTAATTTTCTTGCGCCTTAAAAACAAGATAAAATAAAAACCTTTGCGCCCTTGCGTTTTTCCAACAGATCCATAACAATCGGAATTCAAGATTAAAAAATGAAAATCTGTACCCATTATATTCTATTCTTCTGTATCTGTATCCAAAGCCTGGGACTCCATAATTTTGTTAAGCAAGAAAAACACTTATGGAAACAATAGTTCAACATCATGAACAGATTCAATATGCTGAAGTCTATATTTCAGACCTGCTGATACTGAAAAATATTTTTCTACAGGCACAGGATGATAAGACAGTCAATCAAAGTTTCGGACTTCCTTTCCTTTTGGCAAAAAAGAAAAACGAAATCATAGCATTTGCGAGTCTTATCATTAATGAAAAAGACGGTATCACTTTTAAAATGTTTAATAAAAAAAGAATGCCGGAAACAGAAAAAGAAAACTTTGCTTTAAAGGCTGAACGCTATTTTAAAAAGAATAATACCCCTAATTTCCGCAATGCTGATCAACTGAAAAGCAGCATCAGCAATATGGTAGATTGGCTGAATTTTTAATAAAAACTCAGAGAAAATTGTACATTTACTTAAAACAGGAATTCAATGTCTAAAGATGTTCTGTACCTTAAAATAGCCAATTCCGTCACGGAGCAGATCAAAAGTGAAACACTGCAGTTCGGTGAGAAGCTTCCTTCTCTGAGAAGTGCCCAAAAACTCTATAATGTGAGCCTGAATACCGTAAAGCAGGCTTATATGGAGCTGGAAAGCCGTTCTCTGGTAGAGTCCCGCCCCAAATACGGATATTATGTAAGCCAGACTTCCCAACGGAAACTGGCGCTGCCCTCTGTGGCTCAAATGAAACTGTCGGAAAAGAAAAATACCCCGCAGGATCTTATTGATAAAGTCTTCGGAACGATCGAAGGAACGGATATTACACAATTTGCCTTGGGAATCCCGGGGAAAAGTCTTCTTCCCGTAGCCAAGATGAAGAAATGTATGATTGATGTAATGAAGCGGAAAAGTGACAGCGGTACCAATTACGAGCCGGTGCAGGGAAGCGAGGTTCTCCGTCGTGAAATTGCCAAATGGTCTATAGTGATGGAGGGCAAGATAACTGAAGATGATATCGTGATTACTTCCGGTGCTATGAATGCTGTTTACAATTGCTTAATGGCAGTTACCCAACCCGGTGATTCTGTAGCCGTGGAAAGTCCTGTCTATTTTGGAATGCTTCAGGCCATTCAGCTGCTGGGATTGAAAGCAGTGGAAATTCCTACCCATCCTATTTATGGAGTAGATCTGGATGCCTTAAAAAAGGTATTACCAAAGCTTTCCGCATGTTGTTTTGTGACCAACTTTAACAATCCGCTGGGTTTCCAGATGCCGGATGAGAATAAAAAAGAACTGGTAAGGCTGATTACAGAATATAATGTTCCCCTCATTGAAGATGATGTGTACGGGAATATCTATTTCGGAGCAGAAAGACCAAAGCCCTGTAAGTATTATGATGAAGCAGATCTTGTGATGTGGGCGGGCTCCGTTTCAAAAACACTGGCTCCTGGATTCAGGGTGGGCTGGGTAGCTCCCGGGAAATTTAAAGATAAAATCATCCGTCAGAAATTGGTTCAGACAGTAAGCGGACCATCATTATTTTCTGATGTGATTGCAGATTTTCTTGCATACGGGCGCTATGACCATCATCTGAGAATGTTCAGGAAGAAACTGTATGCCAATTATCTACAGATCCAGAAGGCAGTGAATCAATATTTCCCGGATAATACCAAAGTTTCGGAGCCCAAAGGCGGTTTTATGCTCTGGCTGGAACTGGATAAAAGAATCTGTACAGAAGACCTCTATGATGCAGCGCTGGACCAGAAAGTAAATTTTGCCCCAGGGAGAATGTTTTCACAATATAACCAGTACCAGAACTGTATGCGGCTGAACTATGCACTGGAATGGACAGACCGTGTTGAAAGCGATCTTGAAAAACTGGGGAAACTGATTAAAAACAGAATTTAAACTAAAATTTATAGCGATGAATGATACTAAAGATGAAGTAAAAATAGTGACTTATGAACCTCAATATAAAGATGCCTTTAAAACTTTAAATGAAGAATGGATCAAAACATTCTTTGTGATGGAAGCCAGTGATTATAAAATTCTGGACCATCCCGAAGAAGAGATCTTAGCGAAAGGCGGACATATTGTTTTTGCTTTACTGAATGGGGAAGCTGTAGGAACATGTGCCTTAATGAAATCGGAACATGAGCCTTCTGTATTTGAACTGGCAAAAATGGCAGTCAGTCCTAAGGCGCAGGGAAAGAAAATCGGATATCTGCTTGGTAAAACATTGGTGGATCTGGCCAAAGATCTGAAAGCTGAGAAAGTACTTCTGGAAACCAATTCAGCCTTGGTTCCGGCAATAAAGTTATATGAAAAGCTGGGTTTCAGGCACATTCCTATTACAGATGCCGGCTATGACCGTGTAGATGTACAGATGCAACTGGATATCAATGTATAGGAATAAAAAAAGATATTAGAACTCGGATAGAAAATCCTTGTTCTAATATCAAAAATTTAAATCTAATTGCTTTACTGTTTTATCTTTTAATAAAAGTTTTCGTCAGAGATTTTTTGATTCCGTTGATTTTAAGGAAATACATTCCGGCTGCGAGGTTTTCAATATTCAGTTTTTCATCATAATATCCGTTTGCAGATTTCAGATGATGTGTTGAAATAAGAGCTCCTTTTGCATCAATAATATCAGCTTTAATTACTTTATCTTCAGACTTGTACTGAAAGCCAATGCTTGTAGAAGCAGGATTAGGGAATATTTTTAAACCATCAGCGGCTGTCTTTATTTCTCTTGCGGCCAATATTTCATTGGAACATGCCGGAATTCTGTTGGTACCGTCTATTCCCCATGAAGACTGTACCGGAATACAAAGCCAGTTCAATACTGTAGGAAAGTGGTCTGTTTCCCTTGTGGTTGAGGTATAGTCATAAATTTTGAAATTATTGGTTGTATTGGCATTATAAACAGGAGACCCGGTAATAATCATATTGTTGGCATTAGGACTTGAATCTGCCAGTGTATTTCCGGAAGTTTCATTACATTTCCAGTTAGCAAGGAGCTGGGCGTAATAAGGATGTGACGGTGTAATGTCCTGGTTGGCCCAGTTCACGATCACATCATTGGGAAGAGCTGATTTCCAGATTCTGACATCTTTGTAAGACGCTGCCAGGTTGAGACTGTATGTATTCGTTCCGTCCTGGTTTAAGGTCAAAGGAAGCCCTGAATCAATATTTCCGATACTGCTCATTTTGGCAAAAGTTACCGGAACACCATCTTCATAAAGCGTAACAAGCCCGTCCCTGTCAAAGCTGGCGGCAATATGTTTCCATTTGTTGGTTTCTGCCTTTCCGCCTGTCAGATCAATTCTGTTGGTTCCGTCACCGATATTCATTTTGAAGGTCTGTCCGGAATATCCTGAGAAAATAATTCCTTTATTTTTTCCGCTTGCCCAGTTTTTATTTCCAAGCATTACAGGATCACTGCTATAGGAAGCATTCGGCTTTACCCAAAATTCAATCGTAAAATCCTGACTGGTTCCAAAGTTAAAAGGGATCTGATTAGTTGGTTTTGCATACGTTCCTGCAGGAAAGTTCAGTTGATTAAATGTTTTATCAGATTCCAGAACCGTTTTGCTGATCTGCTGAGGAGTAAATCCAGGATTGGAATACACGGTAAAAATATTTCTTTCAGATAGAGCACCTCCTCCATGAGAAGTTTCTACCGCTCCGTGATCTGTTGTTAATACTACCAGCCAGTCTTCATTAGCATAGGTAGATCTGTTTTTCATTGCAGCAACAATTTCCCCGATAAAAGAATCTGTGGTCTGGATCGAAGAAACATATTGTGGAACCGTTGAAGAGAAACCGTAAGAATGACCTGCATGATCCACATCATCGAAGTCTACAAAAAGAATATCAGGATTGTCGTTCTGTAAAGCATTTACTGCAGCATTTTTCACAGCAAGATCTGTTGCAAGATTGGTTTTTACATCGGCATTCTGCACAATTTTATCATTGATCGGAGACCAGTGAGCCAGTGAAATGGTTCTTAAGCCGGGGTTGAAAGTTTCAGCCCTTGTGAGAAAATCCGGATAATTGACATAGTTCGGGATGGTGAAATTGTTGTCCTGAACATTATGCTTCGTGTGCCATACCCCGGTAAGCATGGTGCTCCAGCCGTTTCCGCTCCAGGTAGTGGCAGCACAAAGCCCGTCGAGAGAGTAAATAGACTGGTTGATGAGGTTCTGGATGTTTGGAGTGGGAGTAGACATCATTACATCTGCACGACATCCGTCAATACCGATAAATAAAACTTTTTTGGTCTGAGCTCCAAGGAAACAGCTCATTACAACCGCCATTGAGAATAGTTTTGTTTTCATGGGAAAAGGGTTTTGAAAAAGAAAAGTTTACAAATAGTAATTTATTTTTAATAATTGTAAAATTAGTTTACTATTTGTAAACATATGTGAACGGAAAATTAATTAATTGATAATTAAAAAGTTCCTAAAAAAGTTGAACCGTAAAACCATAAAAGTCACAAATGATTAAAAAAATATCGGTTATTTAAGTGACAATCTTGTATTAGTAAATAGTTTTAAGTCTACCGAAACTTCATGTTTTGTGAAAATATCAACCGAAGGTGCTACATTCCCCTCCTGCGGAGGGGTGGCAAATCTTTGATTTGACGGGGTGGTCAAAAAAACACAAACATTTTCAAAGTATATCATGAAAACATTTGTGCATCAGTATGTAAAAAAATGAGGCTGAATTAATAATAAAGTGTGAAAAGAAGTTGTTAAAGAATATCTTCAGCCTCAGAGATCGTATTCAAAATATAATCAGGTTTCGCCCGCTCAAGCTCCTGCCTGTTCTGGGCGCCGGAAAGTACGGCAATCGTTAGCCCGCAGCCTGCATTTTTTCCTTCTTCAATATCAATCACGGAGTCCCCGGCTTTTAAAACCTTATCGGCTTCAATGATATTGAATTTTTTCATTGCAAGATGTATCATCTCAGGACTTGGACGGCTTTCTGAAACATCATCCGCTGTAATTAAAGCATCGAAATGAATGTTTTCTTTCCAGTTCAGTTTACTTAAAAGCTGATGAGCAATTTCGGAGGTGTAACCTGTATTTAAAACTATTTTTTTATGTTGAGCCTTCATTTTCAGAAGAAAATCTTCCGTTCCGTTGATGGGCCTTACTTCTAGATTTTGGTACGACTCTTTTAGCTGTTCCGAAAAATTTTCAAAAATAGCAGGAGCATCTTCCTCGTTACCGTTAATTTCTTTCAGCAAGCTTGTGATCGCTTCCAGTTTTTCCATTCCGGCACAGGTAGATAATACTTTATCAAGGCTTACTTCATAGCCATAATCATTCACAGCATCCGTAAGGGTTTTATACACTACATTATCCTCGTCAATTGTTGTTCCGGCCATATCCAGAACCAGTAATTCTATATTTTTCATTTAAATTCTATGCGTAAATTTTTTCAATATTAAACTTAGAGAAACCACCGCTTCCCGTCATTCCTTTTCCTCCGATTCCCGTTACAATGTGAATATTGGCAGATGGGCTGTACTCAAAAATGTCTTTTGTTTTGCACTGCGAATAAATCCCGAACCATCTTCTCTGGATTTCATACGTAGGAAGATCAATAATTTTCTTCGCTTCATGAATCATGAATTCATCAATCTCCATATTAAGGTCATAGCCCAGATCATCAGCATTTCTGGCATCGGCATATTCATGAGAATCACCCAGGATTACCGAACCATCCAGAGCCTGTTTGAATAAAATATGAACTCCATATTTCTTCTCAAATGAATTGGAATCTTCTAAAGCCTTGATTTTCTGGAAAGAAGGGCATTCGCTGAACGACTCATATCTTCTGATCGAAAGACCGGTAAGAATATTCCCCTGAAGCGAATAAATCCCCTGTGGTTTGGTCTGTAACATCTGAAGTTTACTTACTTCCAGATCACTTTCATTGAATACGGTGGGGTATAAAGTTTTGAATTCATGTCCACCACAAATAATCATTTTGGAAGTGTAGAATTCAGCTCCGTCTGCCGTTACTGCAGTACATTTCTGATCATCTTCATGGGTTTCCAGAACCGTTGTGTTGTAGAAAATCTGAAGCCCCATTTTTTCCTGAAGCAGCTTATGAAGCTTTACAATCATATCTGCAGAATCTACGGAAAGTTCCTGTGGAAAAAATAAACCTCCTTTGCAATAGTCTGAACGAAGACCGTCAAACTTCTTGATGCAGTCGTTTTTTGATAATAAAACAGATTCATAATCATTATTTCTGTTGATTTCATAAAGCTCTTCAATCAGTTGAAGCTCTTCATCATTGGAAGCAATGTATACAGAGCCGTTTTGTCTGATGGTAAGATCAGCCTGAGTATGAAGTTCATTATATATTGCAAGGCTTTCTCTTCCGAAATTCTGCCATTTAAGATCCATTCCGGAGGGAACCACCTGTCCGAAATTTCTTACCGTAGCGCCCTGAGGTATGGAATTTCTTTCCAGTAAAGCTACCTTTAGGTTTCTCTTCAGTGCATGATAGGCATGGAACGTTCCTAAAATACCACCTCCTACAACGAGTAAATCAAATTTTGTTGTCATTGTACTATAATTTATAAAATTTTCGACGTATCGAAATTGATGAATTGATTAGAGTTTGATTTCGGCTTTGATTTTTTCCTGAAAGCCAGAAAAGCAATCACCGAAAGAATAAATACAGAGGCTGTAATAATATAATTTAATCCGATATAAAAATTAAGCCACGAAGTTTTTGCCGAGCCGAAGTTCTTGTACAGCAGGATCAGGACACTTCCCAGATAGCCGAATGAATCTACGATATAGATCAGAAAGCCTACATTTCCTTTGATTTCAAATGCGGCAATCATCCTGTCAAAATAAATTCCGTTGAAAGGAATATAGCAGATGTACATTCCAAAGCCTGAAACCGTCATCCATAAAAACGGTGATAATAAACCCTGCTGGAATAGATAAGTTGAAAGCCCCACGGTAAGAATGCCAGCAAAAAGAATGTAATGATAAAAAGCAAAAGCTTTCTTATTGTTTTTCACCTTCACCATAAAGCTCAGGATCACAAGAACCATTACTGCAATGGGAATTTCTGTTAATGTGAAAACTGAGCTGTCAAAAGTAAAATGCAGTCCGTCCCAGATCTCACGGTTGAAATTATCCCTGAAATCTCTCAGAACCGTCAGGCAGATATACAGAAAGATAATGCATACAATCGGGATAAAAAACTGCTGAACCAATGCTTTTCTTTCTGTACCGTTCAATGGCTGGCGCTTGTTTTTGAGCAAAATATCTTCTTCAGTAGGCTTCGGAATTCTTTCCAGCAGGATCCCGAAAAGGATCAGTGGAACTATGAAGACAAGCCCGGCTGAAAAAGGCATCCAGAATTCTGAGATATGGAAAGTATCCATCAGGAATTTGCCTACGGACTTTGTAAATCCTGAAGAAACCACAAAGCTCGAACATAGGAAAAGCCCTATAATCTCCGTTGTCTTACGCCCCTCGATGTATGAAAAAACAATACCCCAGATCATTCCCAATGGTATTCCGTTGATAAACATAAACAGGATATTATAAGGAGCAGGAACCGCTGCAAATCCTAACAGAGAAAGTTCAGCAATTGCAATGAAAGCGAATAGATAAGTAACTCTTTTTTTAGGTTTCAGCTCGGAAATAAATTTGATTCCGATGAATTTTGAAATAAAATATCCGATAGCCTGTGCGATGATAATCAATATCTTATAATCTACTCCGAAATACGAAAGCCCTTCAAAAGAAGCTACAGTGAAAGGTTTTCTGAAACCGTACATGCAGAAGTAAACACCGAAAGCGGCAAAAGCTGCCTTCAGTGTTACTAATGTTTTTTTATTGATGGTTCTGGCCATGGTAATGGTTTAGAAATTCAGTTTTATTCCAAGATTGAATCTTACTCCGTAGTATTCCACCTGCTCAGGCCGGTCTTCGTTTTTACCAAAGTGATAGATCAGCGGTTTATTCAGGATATTGTTTACATCTGCATATAAAGTCAGATATTTTGTAAACTGGTAAGATCCTCCGAAGTCAAGGTTGCTGTATTTGCCGTAATAAGAATCATTGATGTCATCTTCAGCATATTCCACCGCATATTTTCCTTTGTAATTGTAAGCCAGTCTTGCATTGAAACCTTTTTTCTCAAAGAAAAGCTGGGCATTATAAAGTTCTTTAGCCTGATAGGGTAGGGCAACCTTTCTTCCGCTTGGTTTTTCCATTTCAGAAGTCATGAAAGTCGCATTAAGCTGTACCCCGAAATACTGAAGGAAACCTGGCAGAAAATCAAACCTTTTATTGATTCCCAATTCGACACCGCCTAGCCATGCTGCATTCCCGTTGTTGGGAGCTGTAAACTGTACCCCGTTGATTCCGTTATAATTTCCGATGAAAGAATCCTGGAAGATAGGATCTGTAATTGATTTATAGAAAACACCACCACTCAGAATTCCCACATTGGAAAAATAATATTCTCCCATCAGGTCAAAATTCAATGAATAGGTAGGATTAAGGTTAGGATTTCCACCCTTGAATTTATTATCCGCTTCAATATAAGTTCCTCCCGGCGTAAGGTCTCCGAAATTGGGTCTTGAGAACGTTCTTGTAGCTGCAAAACGGAGATTGGTTTTGTCATTCAATGTATATTTCAAATGGATCATCGGAAGAACAGCCAGATAGTTTTTGGTATTTTCAACAGGCGTAAGGACGTCGTCAATTACGCTGTATCCCCTTACTTTCGTATTGGTATTTGACAATCTGATTCCTCCAAGAAGGGTTATCTTATCATTCAGTTTGTAAGTTGCCATTCCATAAGCATCTGCATGCTTTTCGAACACATCAAAGTTTCTTCCCAATGCTTTATTATACTCTAAAGCTTCAGAATCTGCTGTATTGATCTGTAAGTTCCCCTGATTCTGGTACCAGAACTGGTTCATTCCGGTCGTGGAAAGCACAGGTCCGAAAGTATTCCCGATATGGGCATTCATTTCACTTAAATATTTCCGCCCGTTGGCTTGTGTGGTGATGTATTGGGAATAATCTGACAGAAGGGGTGCCGTTCCGCTGCTCCAGTTGTAGAAAATATCGGAGAATTTCGCATTACGCTCTTTGTCTCGGTATTTGAAACCGTACTTTAAAGTCAGTTGATCAGAAGCATTGATCTCATGATTGAACGCTGCCACGATTTTATCTTTTTCTTCCACAAAAACTTTATAGAATTCAAGATCTGTAAATCTCATCCGGGAAGCATCCATTTTAAAATTAGGATCGCTGTAGAAACCGAAGAGAGCGTCGGGGTTTTTATAATCCAGTTTCCCACCGTCGGCTTTCCAGTACGCTCTTGGTCCGTTTCCGTGATCCGAGATATAATCCGGATTGATGCCCACCCCTGATTGAGTGTATTTGATGACATAATAAGAATTGTTCTGCTTATCAGGAATATTACCATACTTGAACCTATTGTCGTAATAAGATAAATCCCAGTCAATTTTTCCTTTATTTAAATTATGAATTCCTCCCAAAGACACAGACGTAAGTTCTGTAATCAGAAGGTTGTGAATATTCTGAAGTTCAACCCTGGCCGTATTATTTGCAGAACTGAATTTATCAAACCTGATTCTGTGTTTATAGTGTGTCTCGTCATCTGAAAGTGTACCATACATTCCTTTCAGATAGAACGTTGTCTTGGGTGATAAAACATATTCAAAAGCAGTATTGATACCGGTTGTTTTTCTTACTCCGTTGTAATCACGCAGCTCCATTCTGAATACACCTTCATCACCACTTCTTCTCGCTTCAAAATTATCTGTAGACCAGTTTCTGATAAAATGGGCAAAGTTGAAAAGATACCCGAACTTTTTATCCTTTGTTCTTCCGCCATACAGCAATCCAAGATTGTAAACCCCTTTATCTGCCTTGCCATTATATCCGCTTCCCAAAGTTGCTTTGAACTCTGTTTTCATTGGGGGTGTTTTGGTAATGAAATTGACGCCGCCGCCAATTCCGTCCGCTTCAATATCTGGGGTAAAAGACTTATTAACATGTACATAAGAGATCAGTTCTGTTGGAAAGAAGTCAAATGCCGTCGCTCTGGAAGTGGTCTCTTCTTCAGCGGTGGGAAGCCTGTTTCCGTTAATGGTCGTTGATGCCCAGAATGGCGGAAGACCTCTCAGTGAAACAAATCTTCCTTCTCCCTGGTCTCTTTCGATAGAAACTCCCTGTACACGTTGTACCGTTTCTGCTGCGTTTCTGTCCGGTAGCTTTCCGATTCCGTCTGAAGCAATAACATTGGTAATATTGATCGCATTTTTCTGGAGATTTAATGCTCTTGCTTCCGTATTTTTCAAAGTTCCGGTCACTACAACTTCATCAATATTTTTTCGCTGCTGAGAAAGCCTGATCGTTCCCAGGTCAAATGTTTCTCCTGATTTCAGGTCAACATTAATATCAGCAGATTCATAGCCGATGTAGCTTATCTGAAGGTTGTATTGACCTTCTTTGATATCATTGATGGTAAATTTTCCGTCAACGTCAGTGACTGTATTTCTCGACAGCCCTTTTATTTTAACTGAGGCGCCGGGAAGTGGCTGGCTGTCGTCAAGAACAGTTCCTATAATTAACTGTTTCTGCGCTGAAACAAAAATAATGAAGCAGACAAAAACAAGGGTAAGTAATTTCTCTAATGTTGTTTTCATTTTTACATATATTAAATTTTTTATGCAAATCACGCTAATAATTTTAATATATATAAATATTTTGTATTAAGTATTGTTTAACAAATAAGCACTTTTTGTTACGCCTGGTTTACTTTGGAAGCTAAAGAAATTAATGAATGAAAACACTGTTAAATGCTGTTTAAATTCACTATATCAACGTTTTTTGTAAATAATACCTGAAAATGATTGATGGAAATATTTCATAAAAAAGGCCCTTTTTCAGTTAATATTCCGTTCATTTAAGAAAAGAATAGAAAATTAAAAGTTGCATATTTGTAAACTTTTTTGTCAGGACCAATAACGTAGATCAAAAGTAAGTAGATCTGAAAAGTATAAAATAAAGGCTTACCGGTTCGGAAACTTTGAATTTTTTTCATCGTTTGACTTAGGAAAAAGGCGGATAAGTTTTTTATTTAACGCAAAGTTTCAAAGATTCAATTTTTTATGGAAGGGAGCAAAGATGCAACGTTGCCGCTGATGAAATTTTATGGATATGCGTTCGCTTAGACAGAACCAATTTCATTGATTCCAATCTTTGCTCCCTTAAGATATTATACCTGGAAAAATAAGCCTTTGCGTTTGAAAAATATGCAGTTCTGCTGTAAAAGACTCAATGGTTTTTCGTTACATTGAAAATCTGTCACACGGATGATAAGTTTAGGCTAAAGCCAATGGAAATAATCTTTTTAATGAGAACGGGCTAAAGCCCGTCCCTATTGAATAGAATGAGCTAAGGGAATGTGCTGTTGATAAAAACTACTACGCAGTATAAAAGTACAGCACCAGCATCACACAGCTTTCATCACTAATACTTACCGGTACGTGTGGAAACTTACCGTTAAAATATAATGAATCACCTTCTTTCAGAATTACTTCTTCATTATCAATGACATACTTGACTTTGCCTTTTAAAATATATTTGAATTCCCAGGCATCGGTGATTACTTTTTCCCTTTTAGAATTAGGCTCAAGAGTCAGTAAAACAGCTTCAAAGCCTAAAGAGTGAAGACTTTTGCTGAAAATATGCATGTATTTAAAGCCTTCAGCTTCAACCTCTTTTTCTATGATCTGCTGGCTTTCTTTGGGAACATAAATGAATTTCGCATTAGACTTTTTCTCTACACCTTCAAAGAAATAGCTGGCATCAATCTCAAGTGACTGAATAAGATCCAGTAAAACAGGAAGTGAAGGAATGGTTCTCCCGTTTTCAATCCTGGAAACAAGACCGTTGCTTACATTGGCTTTGAAAGCCAGTTCATTAATGGTTAAATTATTCTTTTTTCTAATATCCTTTAATCTCTTACCGATACCTATTAAAAAGTCATTCATACGCTGTGTAATTTAACCTGAATTATATATTGAGAAACAAAGGTAATATTATTCTGTAGAGATTGTATATAAGGAAGGAATCAATTCATTGAAAATTATTGCAGAGGATGTAAATGATGAATTTCGTTCCTGAGTGCTTCCGGCTTTTCAGGAAAAATTTCCCTATTTTTGTAAAACTCCTTATTTCATTTATGAAAAAAATTATTCTTATCGAAGACGAGACCAGCGTAGTTTCTTTTATTAAAAAAGGGCTTCAGGAAAACGGGTATGAAATTTCTGTGGCTTTTGATGGGCGTACAGGAGTGCAGCTCGTTCAGGCCAACGATTTCGATCTGGTAATTCTGGACATTATGCTTCCGGAAATGAACGGTTTGGATGTATGCAAAGAAATAAGAAAAACCAATCAAAGTGTTCCGATTCTATTCCTGACAGCTTTGGGAACTTCTGAGAATATTGTGCTTGGTCTGGAAAGTGGAGGAGATGATTACCTTGTGAAGCCATTTAAATTCATTGAATTGGTTGCCCGTGTAAAATCCCTGCTGAGAAGGAGCCATAACAACGGGCCTCAGGAAGTGGCAGAACCTGAGCCGGATAATGAACATGTGTTTCAGTTTTCGGATCTTACGGTGAACGACTATACTAAAAAGGTGACCCGTGCCGGAGAAGATATTTCTCTTACCTCCACAGAGTATAAATTACTTCTGTATTTCCTTAATAACCCTGAGAAAGTAATCTCCAGAGCTGAAATCCTGGATGCGGTGTGGGGCGTAAACTACGAACTTGGGACCAATGTAGTAGATGTATACGTTAATTATTTAAGGAAAAAACTGGATAATCATGATGATAATAAATTGATTCACACGGTGATAGGGATGGGTTATGTATTGAAAAAGACATAATGAATGTTTAATAAAGTAGTTACAAATCAGACCAAAACGATGGTGCTTTTGATGTTGGTTTTTACAGCCATCATTCTGCTGTTCAGTGGTTTGGTTTACTTTTCAATTGTCAATTTTTCCCATCAGCGATTTTATGAATTGCTGAAAATCCGTACTGCGACTATTGTTCAGATCGAAAAAAGCAAAGACCATCTCGACCTTCCGGAGAATTATATCCTTAATAGCCTGAATGATGAAGAGCTTCCGATGGAGAAAGATTATGTGTTTGCAGTTCCTTCTGATTCCAATTTCAAAAAAATATCCCAGGAAGTTCATATCCCCGATTATTTCTTTAAAAATATCATCAAAACAGGGGAGTCCAATTATAATGATAAAGAGTTTTATTATATAGGACAGAGTTTTAAATATGATAATAAGGATTATATTGCGATTGCTTCTGCCAAAAACCATTATGTGATCTATTATCTTGGTTTTTTAAAGAGAACACTGCTTACCTGCATCGTGCTATCGCTGTTCTTTAGTATGATTTTCTCTTTTTATCTGTCTAAAACATTATTCAGACCGATCTTAAAAATTACAGGCAAGGTAAAGGAGATCAGCTCGGAAAATCTTCATTTAAGATTAGAGCCCCAGCCGGATAATAAAGAACTGAATGAGCTGGTAGATACCTTTAATGGGATGCTCAACCGCATTGAGACTTCTTTTGAAACCCAGAACCACCTGATCGGAAATGTTTCCCATGAATTAAGAACGCCTTTGACCTCCATTATGGGTGAAGCGGATGTCGCACTGTCTATCAGCAGGACACCTGAAGAGTATAAAGAAACCCTGGAAATCATCCTGGATGAAGCGGAAAAGCTTGACAGAAAGATCAAAGCTTTACTGATGATTGCCCAAACCGGATTCGATGGTAAGATCCAGAAAATGGATAAGGTCAGGATCGATCAGCTGCTTTGGGATGTGATCGAAACCCTGAGAAGAATTGATTCCAGAAACAATATCTATCTGGATATCAGTATGCTTCCTGATAACCCTAAAAAGCTTAAGGTTCAGGGGAATGAGCAGCTCCTGCATCTTGCGGTAGCCAATATCATCAGTAATGGCTGCAAGTATTCTAATTTCCAGCAGGTTAAAGTTTCTCTGGGAGCAACGGATACTGATGTGTATATTATTGTAAAAGATAATGGTATCGGAATCCCGGAAGAGGAAATGAATAAAATCTACGATCCTTTCTTCAGAGCTTCCAATACTAATAATTACGAAGGCTATGGAATTGGGCTTCCTCTTGCCCGGAATATTGTGAGAATGCATCACGGTGAGTTGATCGTAAGCTCGCATGAGAACCAGGGAACAACCGTTCAGATGCGTTTTCCTAATTTTTACAGTACACATAAAGAAACAGTGTAAAAGACATACTTGTCGAAAATCTTTGATTGTATTTCGCCTTAAAATCTTTTTTCCCCATATTAATATCCGTTAACAATTTTCTAATCTCATTTTAATCTCTTTAATGACATTTTAATTCCGTTCCAAAGATCCTCTAATCTGGTCGTTCTAGTTTTGTATCATCAAAAAAGATCAACACAATACAAAATAATAAGAACATGGCTAAAACAATTTTAATTGCAACAGATTACTCTCTTGAGTCATTAAACATATTGAAAAAAGTACTGAAGGAGAAAGACGCATCGGAAGATCAGACCCAGTACAATATTCTTCTTACTTCAGGATATGACTCAGGGGACTCTATCAGAGATCTTTTGTTCAACACCAAAACATCGGTTTTCAATAAGATCAGACCGGAAGAGTTTTGTGATGCCTACGGAATTATCAAGAATAAGTACCCTCACCTGGTTAATAAAATTATCTGCGACATTTTTACGGGAAGCTTCCAGAGAACATTCAACCAATATGTGAAAGCTGAAAACATTGAAGAAGCTTATTATTCTTCATCTGTCAAAAGTAAGGGTAAGGGAAAATTTGATCTTATTCCCTATATCAAAAAATGCAAAGACCTGCAGTCTCATGAAATTGCAATTGAAGTAAGAGAAAGACTTCCGGAAAGAGGAAGGTTGGCAGAGATCTTTGTAGAGGTTTAGAAACACATCATGAACAATTTAAAAAATAACAAATGTTAAGAAATTATAGTAACAGCAGGACACTGGGAGACAATATCAGATTGGGGACGCTGACTGCATTTACAGCAGGTACTATAAATATTGCATCCCTATTGATATTTCTCTCTTTCACATCAAACGTAACCGGACATTATGCCATTTTAGCAGCAGAAATCAGTAAAGGAAACTGGACGCAGGTTGCAGTTGTAGGCGGATGGATCTTTTTATTCTTCTTCGGAAGTTTTCTATCCAATTTTATTGTGATCAATTTTAATAAGAAAAGTAAATATTTTGCCCATGCCATGCCGATTGTGCTGGAGATCATATGTCTTCTCTTTGTAGGAGTATACGGGCAGTTGTACTATCAGAAAACCCTGGAAGAAACAGAATATCTGGTTGCCCTGATGCTTTTTGCCACAGGTCTGCAAAACGGATTGACAGCCAGTATTTCCAATTTCTCTGTAAAAACAACCCACCTTACCGGAACTACAACCGATCTTGGAATTCTGGTCTCTATGTTTACCCAGAAAAAATACAGGAAAAACGGTGAGCTGATCGGGAGAGCAAAATTATTAATGAGTATTATGCTTGCCTATGTTTTAGGAGCGGTATTCTCAGGAATGACTTATTATTATCTGGAATTCAGAGTCTTTTATGTCATTAGCCTGTGTCTTCTGATCGTGATCGGATATGATGCCTATAAAATTCATGTGCGCCACTTCAATACAAAATACAGGTATAGCAGGATTTATAAGAAACCCAATCTGTTTGCGTACCTGTATGATAAGATTCACGGAATCCCCAAAAGAGAAAAGAAAAGAAAGCTTGTCTTTGAAGATTAAAATAGATACATCACTATTAATTTTTTTGTATAAACTAGCTGTTACACCCTTGTTTTATCATAAAATGAGGGTGTTTTTTAATGATTTTATGATCAGCACAGGTTTATACTCACAATATCGAATAGAAATAGGCTTGAGCGTATTCTCTAAGCGAGAGAAATAATCATTCTCCAACGATGAACCTGATCCGTAAAACCGGATTTTCCGAATTCAATGAAGAACCTTCCTAAAGTCCTTCGTTACAAACAATAAAAAAACCGGATGGGGATAAATAGGTAAAAATGTTGATAATTAAATATTAAATCCCGTTTTTAGTATTTTAATTCCCGTTTTCATTGACTATTTTTGTAAGTTGATTTACGTTTTTATGTCAGATATTATTCAGCTTTTACCGGATCATGTAGCCAACCAAATTGCAGCGGGAGAGGTGGTGCAGAGACCTGCATCCATCGTGAAAGAACTTTTGGAAAATGCTATAGATGCAGAGGCAACGAAAATTGAATTGATCATCAGGGATGCCGGAAAAAATCTAATCCAGGTAGTGGATGACGGAAAAGGAATGTCTGAAACAGATGCCCGCATGGCATTTGAAAGGCATGCGACCTCCAAAATCAAGGGAACAGAAGATATCTTTAAGATTGCAACAAAAGGATTTCGAGGAGAGGCCTTAGCTTCCATTGCTGCTGTCTCTCAGGTTGAGCTGAGAACAAAACAGAATGACGCTTCCATCGGAACCAATATCTATATAGAAGGTGGAGTTTTCCAGTTTCAGGATCCGGTTCAGACAGCAGACGGATCCAACTTTTTGGTGAAGAACCTGTTCTATAACGTTCCGGCAAGAAGAAAGTTTCTGAAAAATAATAATATCGAGTTCAGACATGTCATTGATGAGTTTCAGCGTGTTGCCCTGGCCCACGAGAATCTGGAGTTTTCTTTATTCCATGATGATGAAGCGGTTTTCAGACTGAGAAAAGGAAGCCAGATGCAGCGTATTGTAGATGTTTTCGGAAGAAAATTACAGCCGCTTCTGATTCCGATCAAAGAAGATATTATCTGGTGTAAACTTCATGGGTTTGTTGCCAAGCCTGAAGGAGCTAAAAAATCCAGAGGAGAACAGTTTTTATTTGTCAACGGAAGGTATTTCAAGAGTCCATACTTTAATAAAGCAGTACAGGAAGCTTTTGAAGGACTGCTTCAGCCTGGATATGTCCCTTCATTCTTCCTTTTCCTGGAGCTTGATCCGGAGAAAATAGACGTGAATATCCATCCGCAGAAAACAGAAGTTAAGTTTGAGGATGAACACCTTATTTTTGCTTTACTGCGCTCAACAATTAAAAGATCTTTAGGAATTTATAATGTCTCTCCAAGCCTTGATTTCGACAGAGATCCTGAATTGGATGAAATGATGAATAAACCCATTCCGAGTAAAGGAAACGGCGGTGGCGGAAGCGGCGTTATCAAAATGCCTGAGATCATCGTAGACAAAGATTATAACCCGTTTCTTGAGGAAAAAAATGTAGTACATCCGGAAGAAATTCAGAACCTTACGGAAATGTACCATCAGAATATTACGGCAGAGCCTTCAAAGATCAATTTATTTGAGGATGAAGATTTTGACGAAGATTTAATGAGGCTCCCGAACGGCTATTGGCTGTTCAACAAAGGAGATGTTACCCTCATGCTGGATTTGGGAAGAATGCACAGGTTATTGGTTTCTGAAAACAATAAATCAACAAGGAAATCAACCACCAACAGCCATGCCCTCCTTTTCTCTCTGGAGTATCATATGAATGAAATTGAAAAAAATAAATACAATTCGTTCAAAAAATATCTTCCGGAATTAGGGTTTGACATGAAAATTGCTCATGAAAGCGTATTGAGAATCGATTCCCTTCCTGAAGGACTGAAAGAAACCCAGGCTATGAAATTTCTGGAAAACCTCTTCGAAATCCTGGATTATAAAACTGAAGAAGAATTTCTACAGTATTACCACAATCAGTGGAATAAAATGCAGTCGAAATCAAGATTTGATTTTCTCTATAAAAAAGATGCGGAACAGGTCATCAAAGACTTTACAGCACTGGGCTTCCCTGAGTTTTTACCGGATGGGAAAAGATGCTTCTATGAAGTTCCGTTTAATGATTTTAAAAACAAATTTTAGAAATTATGTTTAACAATATACCGCCGATCACAAGAAATATTATCATTTTAAATGTTATTGTTTATTTGATTGCTAATTTTTTGTACTATCCGAGTTTATATAATACTCTTTCTGGGTTTTATCCTTTTTCTCCCAACTTTAAGTCCTGGCAGGTGATCACCCATATGTTTATGCATGCTCCCCTGAGAGAATCCGGAGGATTAATGCATATTTTATTCAATATGTTTACACTGTTTAGTTTTGGGCCCATTCTGGAACAGACATTAGGAGAAAAGAAATATCTTATATTGTACTTTGCGAGTGGTTTAGGCTCATTCTTTCTGTTTAACCTCTGGAATTTTGTAGAAGGCCAACAAATTATTTCCGGATTACAAAGTTTAGGGCTTAGTGCTTCTGAAATTTATCCGAAAGCTGCTCTTGATTATGTTGGAAGCCTAAAAATTAGTGCTACAACAGTCGAAGGACAGGAACTGTCAAGTCAATATTATGCTTTATTAAAAACGCCTATGCTTGGAGCTTCCGGAGCTATCTTCGGAGTTGTAGCTGCCTTTGCAACACTATATCCAGATTCAAAAATTGGAATCATGTTTATTCCGGTTCCTATCAAAGTAAAATATCTGTTACCTATTATTGTTGTAATTTCTGTTTATCTTGGTGTTTCGGGCAATGGCGGAGGTATTGCTCACCTGGCACACGTAGGAGGTGCTTTGGTAGGATGGCTGTTGGCACGAATTTGGAAAAAGCATTTGTACAGATTCAACTAAAACAATTTTGTGAAGATTTTCCGACTCATACTTCTGATTCTCCATATCGGAATTCTGTTTTTGCTGCTGGGTACCTTATTGAATGCCTATATTCCGCCTAAGATTTTTCCGTGGTTTAATCTGCTTTCCCTGGGTTTCCCGATCCTGATCATACTGTACATCATACTGACTGTTTTCTGGGTATTCAGCTGGAAAAAAAGAGCTTTTGTATTTATGCTTGCAGGACTGGCCTTTTTAACCCCTGCAAAAAGATGGGTTAATTATTCTGCAGACAAGAATGAGACCTCAGATATAAAAGTTTTGTCATTTAATATTAAAGCCTGGCTTGCAGGAGGTTCAGGAATTACAGATTATGTAGCTTCCCAAAAGGCCGATATTATTTTTCTGCAGGAATTCGGAGGGGTTAAATTACCTTTGTCGGAAGGTTATACATCAGTGAAGACAGGAAGTGCTCTTGCCCTATTAACGAAGTATAAAATTGTAGATCATAAAATATTAGGTTCAAATGGAGGTTTGCAGGCAGACGTTGAAATAAATGGCAGAATATACAGATGTATTAATGTTTATCTACATCCATTCAAGTTTGAAAAAGAGATGATGGACCTTAATGCAGATACAGATGTCAGTAAAAGAAAATTAAAAGATATCCTGAAAAGATTGATTCCTACCTTTAAAAAACATCAGGACCAGGTAGCACTTATCCGGGAATCTATTGAAAATTCACCTTATCCTGTTATCCTTGCCGGAGATTTCAACTCCGTTCCCAATTCTTATGAATATTACCACCTGTCTGACGGTCTTGAAGATGCCTTTCTTACTGCAGGAAAAGGTAGCGCAACAAGCTTTCACGACTATAAATTTCCTATCAGGATAGACTATGTTTTTTCTTCGAAATCATTAAGTGCGGTTTCCTACAAAGTTGACCGTTCTGTCAGTCTTTCAGATCATTATCCGGTCATCGTTAAATTTTCAACACGAAATAAATAATCATAAAATTAGTTAAAATTTGACTACTTGGTAGGATTTTTGCTAAAAAATATCCGTACCAAGACCGTTTTTTTCATGAAGTCGAATCAGATATTACTTTTTATACATATCGCTGTTGCCGTATTGCTGTTATGCACACTGGGAAATGCATGGATTTCACCTAACCTTTTGGGCAATCTTAATCTTCTTTCCCTTGGTTTTCCCTATCTGATGGCTACATATATTATTCTTACACTGGTCTGGGCGTTTAAGAAACAAAAAATAGCCGTTGCTTTTGTCTTAGGTGCACTTATTTTTTACAATCCTGTCAGACGTTGGATCAATTATTCTCCCAAAATAGAGAATGCAAAAACAATAAGAGACATCAAAGTTTTAACCTTCAATGTAAAATATGGTGATTACGGATGGGATAAGATAAAAGACTATATCAAAGAACAAAATGCAGATATTATCCTGGTTCAGGAAAAAGATACCAACCGTGCTATCAAAAAGGATCTGGTAAAATATCCTTCCGTTATTCTCAAAACAAAACATAAAATTGTAAGACAGGCTGAATTGATTGATGAGAAATCCAGAGGAAATTCCTTCTTTGCAGATGTGGATATCAACGGTAAAGTTATCAGAATTGTGAATGTATATCTGGAACCGTTCCGTCTTCATAAATCCATGTTTACCAAGCTGGACGCTTTGGGAATGGGGAATATTTCTACTCTTCTTTCCCATATGGTGCCTACTTTTCAGGAACACGAAGAACAGGTAAAAAGAATCCGGAAAATAGTGGATATGTCTCCGTATCCTGTGATCCTGGCCGGAGATTTTAATTCTGTACCCAATTCCTATGAATATTACAATCTTGGAAAAGACCTGCAGGATGCCTTTCTTGTTGCAGGAAAAGGGAGTGCCAGCAGCTTTCATGACTATAAGGTACCTTTGAGAATTGATTATATTTTCACCTCCAAATCAATCATTCCTTTAAGCTATAAAGTGGATCATTCTGTGAAATTATCGGATCACTATCCAGTAATTGCAGAATTTCTGTTAAATTAGTTCCATGAAAAATTTACTGTCAGCGTTTTTTGTTTTTATGATTCTGTTTATTGCATGTTCCAAAAAAGAGTCACCAGGCTTTGGAGCAGAACAGGAGGTTAAGATGCATTATGATACACTGGCTGTTGATTCATTCTCAAACGGGGCTGTTTCAGTAGATATTGCCCGTAAGATAAGAATGTCTTCGCCAGAGTATCTGGACTCCGTAAAACAGGCTAAAAAGATTGAAGAAGAAGAAAAAAAGCTGAAGGCAGAGCTTGAAAAAGAAAATAAAGCGAAACTGGAAGAAGAAAAGAAAAAGACAGAAGCGGAGAAAAAACAAAAGACAGCAGAAACGCCGGTCGCCAAAGAAGCCCAACCATAACAGATCAAAATATTCCTAAAAATATACAATATGAAAAAACAAATCTTAGCAGCTATTGCAGTTTCTGTATTGGCAGTAGCCTGCACAAAATCAACGACAAAAACTGAACAGGTAGAGAATCCTGACGGGTCAACCACCACTACAACTACTACTGTGACAGAAACCTCTTCCGGAGTTGATACTTCCAAGATCAATAAAGCCAAAGAAGATGTGAAAACAAAAGTAGACGAAGCTGGGAATAAAATAGATGATGCCGCTCAGAAAGCTAAAGATAAGATTGATGCTACAGCGGATAAAACCAAACAGGATCTTAATAAGGCAGGTCAGGATATCAAGAACGAAGCCAATAAAGTAGGGAAAGATGCTAAGGAAGCTGCAAGAAAAGGAGCTTCAAAAGTAGAGGAAGCAGCTAAAAAAGTACAAGAGGACTTAAGCAAATAAAAAATGAAAAACCGCAGCTCAAACTGCGGTTTTTTTATATTTAAAATCCTTACCTGTTGAGTTCCAGCAAAGGATCTATGTACTCTCTGTCATTGCTCAGTCTCGGAACTTTGTTCTGGCCGCCCAGTTTACCTTTGGATTCCAGCCAGTTGTAGAATAAATTATCTTTAGCAATATGAACGATGGGTCTCCTGAGTGTCATATTGTTGTATCTTTTGGCTTCGTAGTCTGAATTTATTTTCTTTAAATGCTGGTCGAAAGCATCGATAAAACGATCCAGATCATCAGGGTGCTGACTGAATTCAAATATCCATTCATGGGCGCCACCTTCGTTTTCCTTCATGAAAACCGGAGCTCCTGTGAAATCTGTGATCTGTGCGCCGGTTAGCTCACATGCTTTAGACAATGCAGATTCTACATTCGTGATCATCAGCTCTTCACCAAAGGCATTAATATAATGCTTGGTTCTGCCCGTTATTTTTATTCTGAACGGATTGGTTGAAGTAAATACTACCGTGTCACCAATCAGATATCTCCATAAGCCTCCATTGGTGGTAATCACCATTGCGTAATTTTTTCCAACTTCCACATCCTCAAGACTCACTACTTTCGGATTGGAAAAATGGAACTGATCCATAGGGATAAATTCATAGAAAATTCCGTAATCCAGCATCAGCAGCATTTCATCGCTGTCGGATCTGTCCTGTATCCCAAAGAAGCCCTCAGAAGCATTGTAAATTTCGTAGTAATTGATGTTTTTTCCGATGATCTGCCTGTATTGTTCCCTGTAGGGCTTAAAGCTGATTCCGCCGTGAAAAAACACCTCAAGATTCGGCCAGAGCTCAGAAACATTGTTAACGCCGGTTTCCTTCAGAACTCTTTGT
The DNA here is from genome assembly GCF_052044975.1 of Chryseobacterium sp. 22458. NCBI lineage: Bacteria > Pseudomonadati > Bacteroidota > Flavobacteriia > Flavobacteriales > Weeksellaceae > Chryseobacterium > Chryseobacterium sp. 22458. The sequence goes on from NZ_JBQEOA010000003.1 coordinate 685,353, forward strand.
AAAAGAACCATCATCCAGCTTGGAACGCCCAGAATGCTTCCCACATCTTCATTCTTTACTTCAGAAGTAATGGCTCTCAGTTTGCTTTCCCATTCTCCCATCAAAGAAACTTTTTTGCTTGGAGTGGTGGTAATTTCTACCCAAAACGGAAGGTTATCGATTAAAATAGCTGATAAATCGCCAAATTTTGTATTAAAATCTGCATACAGCTCAGAGCTTCCTCCCAAACGCAGGTTTTTATAATTGAAAAGCTGATTTTCAGGATGGTTGTTGGCGTAAATAGACACCATGTCTTTTCCGGCTTTCATATGGCAATATTCCAGGCTTTCTGCAGAAATAGGGATGAATTTGCTCTTGGCATTCGTAGTTCCTGAAGATTTTGCAAAATGTTTGATATAACCTGGCCAGCTTATATCTTTTTGCCCCTGTCTTGCCTTTTCAATATAAGGTTCAAAATCTTCATACGTTACAATCGGGACTTTATTTTTAAAATCCTGATAGCTTGAAATAGAGTTGAATCCGTAAAGTTTACCGTATTCAGTATCTTCCGCATGAAACAGCTGGGAAAACAATATACCTTTCTGTGTCTCAATGGGATGGTCCATGAAATTCTGGATCTGGTCTATCCTCTGACGGATGAACCAGTTGACTACTGTATTGAAAAGTGCCTTGGTTGCCATTCCAACAAATATAATGATATTTGAATTTTCTGAGAATTTTTTACGGTATTAAATAAAAAAACCGTTACAAAATATGTAACGGTCTGGTATTTAATATATTGTTTATTAGCAATATTCGTCATAAGCAGCCTGAAGGTTTGCTGCGATAGCGCCTGCAGGGTTTCCTTCAATGTGGTGTCTTTCCAGCATGTGAACCAATTCACCGTCTTTGAAAAGTGCTACACAAGGAGAGCTTGGAGGGAAAGGCGCAAGGTGTTTTCTTGCTTCTACTACTGCTTCAGTATCAAATCCTGCAAAAACAGTAGTTAAATGATCAGGTTTTTTATCTCCTGTCAAAGAGTATACTACTCCAGGTCTTGCAGCTCCGGCAGCACATCCGCATACGGAATTGATCACCAATAATGTAGTACCTGACTGCTTTAAAGCCTCTTCTACCTGAGCTGGCGTTGTCAAATCCTGAAAACCTTTATCTGTAAGTTCTGCCTTCATTGGCATTACTAAATCTGTTGGATACATATATTTTGTTTTTTATCAGTACAAAGTTAAGCATTTCTTTACGTTTGATCAATATATAATAACTATCAATGGATTAGGCATATAAAATTAACACAATATTAATACTTCAATAATATTCATAAAAATGTGAATTAAAATTAGGTATAATCAAATATTATTATTAAATTTGAAATGATTCTGAAAAACAGACGACCATGAAAAAAACATTTAAGGCTTTCCCTCAAGCAATCAACCTCTTAAGTACTGTCTGAAAAAGGTAGTAGTTAATTTCTTTTTCAGTTTTTAATTAAAGCTGAATAACAAACTTTAATATCCAAAGAAAACGAAGCCCGGAACTGAAAAGTTCCGGGCTTCTAATCAAATCGATATGCAAAGGTTGTATATCCTTAGTTATGGACTGTGATACATACTGATCACATTATGAAAGCAGCTTTTTGGCCATCTCGGAAATACTTTTTCCGTCTGATTTTCCGGCTAATGTTTTTGAAGCAATACCCATTACCTTTCCTAAATCTTTAACAGATTCAGCTCCGGCTTCTGAAATAATATTCTTCATTTCTGCTTCCAGTTCTTCTGCAGTAAGCTGTTTGGGTAAGAATTGCTCAATGACTTTCATCTGCGCATCTTCCACTTCAGCCAGGTCATTTCTTCCCTGTGCAGTAAACTGATCGTAAGAATCCTTACGCTGTTTTACCATTCTCTGAAGAATAGCAATTTCCTGTTCTGCTGTCACTTCCGCTCCTATAGCTTCGGTTTTCAGCAATAATATCTGTGATTTTACAGCACGAAGAGAATCCAAAGCAACTTTGTCTTTAGCTCTCATCGCTGTTTTTATAGCTTCGTTTATTGTATTTTCTAAACTCATGGTTTGGGCTTTAGGCTTCAGGCAATAGGCAGTAAGTATTTTGATCCGGCTGGCATAGCCTATAGCTTACTGCGTACAGCCTATAGCGTTTAATCTACGTCTTTATTTAAAAATCTGTTTTCTCTGATCTGCATAGAACCGTTGTTGTCAGACAGATAAGTGTTGATATTCTGGTCTGAAGCATTGGTTCCGTCAATCGAGATATTTTTTCTTTTGAAAGCCGGAATAGATTCAAATTCACTTGTGCTGTCAAAGCTCTGATAGCGTGAGTTGAATTCTTTTAATTTATTTCTTCTTTCAATAACTCTGTCCTGATCAATCGTTTTGTTCACAAAAGTGAATTCTGATTCTTCAGTTTTTGGAGTCTCAACTTCAGCTTTGGTTTCAAAAGTTGATCTGATCTCGGCTTTCGGCTCTTCCTGTTTCTGGTAGAATGTTTCAATTTTCTGAGCAGGTTCTGCTACCGCACTTGTCGGAGCATTAAATTCCGCCTTAGGCTGTCCGAAATCATTTTTAGGTTCATTTCTGGTCGGCTCATTCACGAAGAAGCTGAATTCAACAGGTTTTTCCTCTGAAAAAGAGTTGTTGAATGCGTTCCCGGACTGAGGTTCATCTTTTTTATTTTCAAAATCAAATGAGAAAGACTGGATCTCCAGATCGTTCGGATCATCATTTTCTTCATCTACAGAGAATAAACTGTATGCATCCTGCTGATTTTCTTCCTCATTTCTCCAGTTTTGTTCCGGAGTATTGATGATATCTCCTTCTTTATCAGAGAATTTTATTTCTGTTTTAATCTCTTCTTCCTCAATGATCATTTTTTTTTCAATAGAGGTAACCTTGAACTGCGGAGTATCATGGTCTTCATCATCTAATCTGAAATGACTGCTTCTGCTGGAATCAGAGGTTACTTCCGGAGCTGTTTCTCTTTCCTCTCTGGTTTTGAAAGGGGAAGACTTCGGAGTTTCAAAACTATCATTAAGGTTAATTCTGATCTTTTCCGTAGGACCTGCAAATTTCTTATTCTCGTTGGAGAACCCTGTTGCGATAACAAGAACGCTTACTGCATCTCCCAATTCTTCATCAGCACCCACTCCGAAGATGATATCAGCGGTATTTCCAGCCTCCTTCTGGATGTGGTCCATAATGATACCGATCTCATCCATGGTCACTTCTTCGGCTCCACTTCTGATCAGCAATAGAACGTTTTTGGCTCCTGTAATCTTATTATCGTTCAATAACGGAGAATCTAAAGCTTTTCTTACCGCTTCTTCAGCTTTGTTTTCACCTGAAGCTGTTCCTGTAGACATCAGAGCGGTACCGGAGTTCTGAAGTACGGATTTAGCATCTCTGAAGTCAATATTTACATCAAAGTAACCTGTAATAACCTCCGCCATACCTTTGGCTGCATTGGCTAATACTTCATCCGCTTTTGAGAATCCCTGTTTGAATCCAAGGTTTCCGAATTGCTGTCTTAATTTATCGTTGTTGATTACAATCAGGGAATCAACGTTGTTTTTTAATTTATCAAGACCGTTTTCAGCCTGCTCCAATCTTCTTTTACCTTCGAAGCTGAAAGGAACGGTTACGATACCTACGGTAAGGATGCCCATGTCTTTTGCTACTTTTGCAATAACAGGAGCTGCTCCGGTACCGGTACCACCACCCATTCCGGCTGTGATGAACACCATTTTCGTGTTCTGGCCCATAGCTGCCTTGATATCTTCAATACTTTCAATGGCTGATTTTTCTCCTACTTCAGGATCAGCACCAGCCCCGAGACCTTCTGTAATAGAAGTTCCCAGCTGTACTTTATTGGCTACCGGGTTATTATCTAAAGTCTGGGCATCTGTATTACAGATCACGAAATCTACCCCGTGAATTCCTTTCTCGTACATGTGCTTCAGAGCGTTGTTTCCACCGCCCCCTACACCAATTACTTTTATGATGGATGAATTTCCTTTTGGCAAATCAAATGAAAATCCTTGTGTACCTATATTTTCCATAACTATACTTTTAATAATTATAATTAGTAATGATTAATGATAAGAAAAAATTGCCAATTGCTTATCATTCTTCATTTATAATTTACTCTACTTCTTCAAAGAATTTTTTTACTTTTTCCATAAGCGACTGTCCGAAAGTCAGTTTCGCTCTTCTGTTCTCCTGCTGTACGTTTTCTACAGGCTGTTCCTGAACCGCTGCTGTCTGCTGAACCGGCTGAACGGTTTCTGTCTGTGTAACAGCTGTTTCCTGCTTAGGTTGCTCAGTGACTGCTTCAATGGCTTCATCAGCATTCTGCTTTTTGTCTCTGATCTTTAAACTTTCCATCAGTAATCCGATAGATGTAGCAAATTCAGGGCCTTTCAGGTACTGATTTTTATCGTTGGCAATATATTCATTCGCAAAACCGATTCTGCTGTCAAAACCTGTTGTATAATTGGCCAGCTGGCGAAGATGTTTCAGGTTTGAACCACCACCGGTAAGAACAATGCCTGCGATAAGCTTTTTCTTTTGTTCAAAGGCTCCATAAGCTTTAAGCTCTGTATTGACCATTTCAAGAACTTCTTCTACTCTCGCATTGATGATCTGTGCTAAAGTTTTTAAAGAAATTTCTTTGTCCGGTCTGCCGTGAAGGCCCGGAATCGTTACAAAAGTACTGTCTTTTTCCAATTCAGGAACAGCCGAACCGAATTTTACTTTCAATTGTTCTGCATGTTTCTCAATAATGGAACAGCCTTCTTTGATATCTTCTGTAATAATTCCGCCACCGTATGGAATGACACAGGTATGGCGGATGATATTGTCTTTAAAGATTGCAATATCTGTGGTACCACCACCAATGTCAACAATAGCCACACCGGCTTCTTTTTCTTCTTTGGTAAGAACAGCTTCTGAAGACGCTAAAGGCTCCAGGGTAAGGGCTTCCATTTCTAATCCTGCCTCACGGACGCATCTTGCAATATTTCTGATGCTCCCCATCTGTCCTACTACAACATGGAAGTTGGCCTCTAAACGTTTTCCGTGCATCCCAACAGGTTCCTGAATTTCTCCTTCGGAATCCACTTTATATTCTTGAGGAAGTACGTGGATAATTTCTTCTCCAGGAAGCATTACCAGTTTTTTCACCTGATCTTTTAATGCTTCAATGTCGTCGTCTGTAATAAATTTATCCGGATGTTCACGCATAATATAATCGGAGTGCTGCAGAGAACGTATGTGTTTTCCTGCAATACCTACCGTAACTTTGCGGATAGGAACTCCGGCACTGGATTGTGCCTCGGATACTGCAGCCTTGATTGAATTAATGGTTTGTGAAATATTATTCACAATCCCTTTATGAACACCAAGACTTTTAGCTTTTCCTACACCGAGAACTTCTATTTTCCCGTGTGCATTCCTTCTTCCGACAATCGCGACTATCTTTGTTGTCCCGATGTCCAGACCTACTGAATACTCTTGATTTTCCATTTTTATATCGATTTGATTTTTTCTACTTTTTCCTTGATAGGATTTTTCCTATTTTGTGTTAAATAGTCTTTGTGTGACTCTGTTTATTCTATTTTCACCTTTGGTTTGGGCTTTGGCTTGGACTGTGCCGGGGCCGCTGTTTTTTTCTCTGTCTTTTTTGTTTCCTTTGTATGTGTTTTTGGTTTTGTGCTTTCTTTGGGTTTAGCCGCAACTGAACTCACTTTTTTTGCTTCCGCTGTCTTTGGCTTTACTTCCGCTTTTTTAGGAATAACCGTGGGAGTAGGAGCTTTTGCCAGTTCCAGCTTTCCGGCTTTAAGAAGACTGTCATTTTCTTTAAAGTAAGGGTTCAGGGTGGTGACAATCTGATTCTGATATTTTACAGAAACCATGCTGTACTTTTGCGGATCCTGATACACAAGGTATTTTTCTACAAAAGTCTTGAATCCTTTTACTTTAAAATCAATATTATCTAAATCTCCTATTTCCACTCTGTAATTTCCTTCACTTGTCAGAAGATTATAGCTGTCTTTATATTTGGAAATTCCGATAAAGTATTTTTTACTGAAATCATCTTTATCAATTTTTTCAACAAGTTCTGCCAGTTTCTCATACTCATCAGGCTGTACATTACCGGTTATCAGCATACAAGGATGAGAATAGGTCCTTGAAGTAGGGAATTCTATTCCTTTTTCATCCACATAAAAATCTTTTCCATCTTTATTGAGCCTGAAAACCGGAACTCTCTGTTTGATATCCAGATTAAGTTTTCCGTTTAAGTTCAGATAGACATTTGCACTGTCAACAGCCGGAAGAGCATTGATCTTTTTTTCTAAAGAGGGAATATTAAGATCTCCAACTTTTCCTGAGGGGTTTTCTTTTTTCACGATTTCTCTGATGTCTTTCTCGTCTACAAAATACACCGGAGTCTTTTCGCTCATTTTTACAGAAATCTTATTGTCCGTAATCTTCTGGCTGCTGAATCTCTTCAAGGAGAAACTCAGTAACAATCCCAGGATGATTACCGTAACAACAATTTTTAATATTCTGTATTTATTTTTCATATTTTTTCTTTAACGCTATAGGCGAAAAGTATTTTTATTTCTTTTTTAACAGAGATTTTTATTCTCCTTTATAATTTATTTACAACTCGTTTTACTCCATTTTTAAATAAAACTGAATGAAAATTTAAAATCATTCCTAATCTCAGATCTGTTATTCTCAAATAATTTAAAAGCTGAAAGAAATGATAATCATTAATTTCCGGAACTGCTTTTATTTCAATTATTACTTTGTTTTCAATTAATAAATCTACTCTGAACGCTTTTGGGATTTTTAATTCATCATATTCAATATCAATATTTTTTTGACTTTCTATGTGTAATCCTCTTTTTTTCAATTCATAGACCAGGCATTCTTCATATACATTTTCATAAAGGCCTATTCCAAGCGTACGATGTATTTTCATTCCGGCATCGAAAACAATACCTGAAATCTCATTTTCTATCGTACATTGTGTTTTTTATTTTAACGCTATGATCGCAAAGGATCTTTATTTTTCCCCGTTCGCAAAGGCGTTTCACTCAGCTACGGCTTTATTTTTTATAATTTTATTGTTAATTATCTATTATTCCATTTTACTTTCATTGCTGAGTGTAACGTCTCTGCGCCCGTAAATATTTACTTTTTTAAATTTTCTTTGCGAGCATTGCGTTTATTATACTCAAATATTTTCTATCCATTCACAGATAGGATCATACAGGGTGTCTATATTTCCTGCGCCTACGGTAAGGAGGATATCAAAATCTTTCTTTTTTATTTTTTCAAAAGCATCGGACAAAGTCGATACTTCTTTTTGATTTAATGTTACTTTATCCAACAGCCAGCTTGAAGTAATTCCTTCAAAATTCTCCTGAAGTTCTCTTGCAGGATATATATCAAGCAGGATCAGTTCGTCTGCCTTACTTAAACTTTCAGCGAAACCATCAGCGAAATCTCTTGTTCTGCTGAACAGGTGAGGCTGGAAGGCTACCAGTAGTTTTTTATCCGGGTAAAATGTTTTAATTGAGCCCATTACAGCATTGATCTCTGTAGGATGATGGGCATAGTCATCAATATAGATTTTCCCGTTCTGATAAATATGTTTGGTATATCTTCTTTTAATTCCTTTAAAATTGGCAATTGCCTTTTTCAGCGTATCAAAATCTGCGCCTAAATTATGCAGAATAGCCAGTGCCACAGTAGCATTTTCCACATTATGGATTCCGGGAATTTCCCATACAAAATCTTTTATGGTTTCTGTTGGGGTATGGAAATCAAAATAAATCTTATCATGATCCATACGAAGGTTATCCGAATAATAATCTGCCGGCTCATTGACAGCATAGGTCTGATGTTTTCTGCCGATCTCAACCCCTTTTCTTACAAACAGCCGTCTGTCTTCAGGAACCAGAGCGGCAAATTGTCTGAAACCTTCTTCAATATGGCTTTTATCGCCATAAATATCCAGATGGTCTGCATCTGTAGAGGTTACTACTGCCCAATCCGGAGAAAGGTTAAGGAAGCTTCTGTCATATTCATCTGCTTCTACAACTGAATAGGTAGACCCATTGTACAGAAAGTTAGACTTGAAGTTTTCGGAAATACCTCCTAAAAAACATGAAAAAGGCAGATCTGCTTCCTTGCATAGGTGTGCCACAAGAGTAGATGTTGTTGTCTTTCCATGGGTTCCTGCAATGGCGATGCAATCTGTATTTTCTGTGATCAGCCCTAAAACCTTAGCCCGTTTTAAAACTTCAAAACTGTTTTGATTGAAATAATCTAAAATTCCAAGTGTTTTGATTGCCGGAGTATAAATTACCAGTGTATTTTCTTTCTGAAGACCGGTTATCCTTTCATCAATAATATCTTCGAAAACAATATCAATACCTTCATTTATCAGATTTTGAGTAAGCTTGGTGTTGGTTTTATCGTAACCCAATACTTTCTTTCCGGATGCATTGAAATAGCGTGCCAGGGCACTCATTCCGATACCTCCGATTCCAACGAAGTAAAAGTTTTGATATGTTTCTAAATTCTTCATTATTTTATTACTTTAAAAATCTCATCTACAATCTCTTTTGCGGCATTTGGCTTGGCAAAATATTTAAGATTGTCAGACATTTCTTTTCTTACATTTTCATTTTCGCAGATTTCTGAAAGGGTATTCCAGAATTTTTCCTGCATTTCAGAATCTTTTACCATTCTGGCTGCATTTTTTTCAACCAGATTCATGGCATTTTTAGTTTGGTGGTCTTCCGCTGCAAAAGGGAAGGGAACCAATAAAACCGGTTTTTGGGCCACTGCTAATTCTGAAATAGCAATTGCTCCGGCTCTTGAAACGATGATATCTGCTGCAGAGTAGGCCAGTTCCATATCTTTGATGAATTCTTTCAGATGAATGGAAGCTGGAAGCTGGAGGCTGGAAGATAATTCGTTATAATCCAATTTTCCGGTTTGCCAGATCAACTGATATCCTTTTTCTTTTAGTTTTTCTAGGTTTTCTTTCCAACCGTTATTTAAGGTTCGGGAACCTAAAGAACCACCTACAGATAGAATGGTAAGTTTGTCTTTATCTAATCCCATTTTTTCCTTTGCCTGAGCAGTTTCCTGCATTCCTGAAATAATGTTTTCACGAATAGGATTGCCCAGGAATTTTATTTTTTCAGCAGGAAAGCCTTCTACTTTCGGGTAGGCTGTAAAAACTGCCTTTGCCTTCTTGCTTAAGATTTTATTGGTTACTCCTGCATGGGCATTCTGCTCCTGAATGAAAATCGGAATTCCCATTTTATTTGCTTCATACAAAGCAGGCCCGCTGGCAAATCCTCCTGTTCCTACAGCAAAATCGGGAGCGAAATCTTTAATGATCTTCTTTGATCTGAATAAGCTTTTCAGAATTTTGAAAGGTAATCCAAGATTAGACAGCAAATTTCCCCTGTCGATTCCTGCGATATCAATTCCTTCTATTTTGTAGCCTGCCTGTGGAACTTTTTCCATTTCCATTTTTCCGTTGGCTCCAATGAACAAAAATTCTGCATCAGGAAACCTTTTTCTGATCTCATCAGCAATGGCAATGGCCGGGAAGATATGTCCTCCTGTTCCTCCGCCGGATAATAATATTTTTAATTTTTTGTCCATGTTAAGCGATATCGTTTATTTCTGCTATACTTTGTTTTTTGCCCATTCCTTCTTCATCGTAGATCTGAATTCTTGAGCTTATATTTAAAATAATTCCCAGCTGTAAGTAGGTTACCAGCATGGAGGTTCCTCCGTAACTGATCAATGGCAGCGGCTGTCCTGTCACCGGGATCAGATTCACAGCAACGGCTATGTTGACCGATAGCTGAATAAAGATCATTACCCCGAGACTGAGCACGAGCAACGATCCGAAAAAGGCCGGCATTTTACTGGCGATCATTACAATCCGTATCATCATGATCAGGTATAAACTGATCAGGAAGGCAGCTCCTATTACTCCATATTCCTCTACAATAACAGCGAAGATAAAGTCGGAGGCAGACTGTGGAAGCATTTGTTTCAATGCACTTTTTCCTGGTCCCATTCCGGTAATTCCACCATGAACGATGGCTGCTTTTGCCTGCATTACCTGATAATTTTTAGCTTTTACGCTTTCATCATCAACGTCTGCAGTTTTGGCTTTGCTGGAGGTAAAGGTTTCTATACGGCTCATCCATGTGTGAACACGGTTTCCGCCAATCATATTGGTATTCAGAGCAATCAGCAGGAAGAGTACAATGGCAACGAAAGAGGCTGAAATAAATCCTGCAATGTATTTCCAGTGAAGCTGACCGATAACGAGGACGATCACTGAAACCATCAGGATCATTAATGCGGTAGAACCATTATCCTTTGCCACCAATACAAATACAAGAAGGATCGGGCCGAAAATATACATGATATTCTCTATCGGCAGTCTTTCTCTTGTGATCTTTTTGGTCAGGTATCTGCACAGATAGATGATCAACATCAGGAAGGCAAATGAAGACGGCTGGAAGGAAATGGGTGTTCCCGGGATTTTCAGCCATCTGGAAGCACTGGCCCCGTCAATGGTCTGACCGGTAAACATTGTAACTATCAACAGAACAATCATTAAACCGAGCAGTATACTGCTGAGTTTTCCGATGTATTCATATTTTATAGTTCCTACAAGTCTCATAATGGCTAATCCTAAGACTACAAAGAACATATGCTTGATAACGTGACCTGTAGTGGTTCCGTTATTGACAATGTATTCGAGATTTGAACTTGCAGAGTAAACAGGGAAAATAGAGAAGATGGAGATCACAAGGATGACCATCCAAAGTACTTTATCGCCCTTTAGAAATTCAAATCTGCTTTCTGTGTTCTGTTCGTCCATATGTATTGTATTGATGTATGGGTGTACAGGTTGACTGTACTTTTTACATCTGATATTTTACTTTAATACCTGCTCTTTAAACTGGCGTCCTCTGTCTTCATAGCTTTTGAACAAGTCAAAGCTTGCGCAGCATGGTGAAAGAAGAACGGTGTCTCCTTTTTTAGCCAGTGATTTTGATATTTTCACGGCTTCTTCCATGCTTGAAGTATCATAAATAAATTCTTTTTTGTCTTTAAAGAAATCTATGATCTTCTTGTTATCTACTCCAAGGCAAACAATGGCCTTTACTTTTCTTTTGACTAAATCTTCAATTTCAGTATAGTCATTTCCTTTATCTAATCCTCCAACGATCCAAACGGTTGGAGTTTTCATACTTTCCAAAGCGTAATAGGTGGCGTTTACGTTGGTTGCTTTACTGTCGTTGATATATTTTACGCTGTCAATTTCAGTTACAAACTCCAATCTGTGTTCTACGGCCTGGAAGGTCATTAATGAATGTCTTATGCTTTCATTGTTGATTTTTAATATCTTACCGGCTATAGAAGCTGCTAAACTGTTGGCTACATTGTGATTTCCCAATAGAGACAATTCATCAACTTTCATTGCGAATTCGTCTTTCATTTTTACCACAATTTCATCATCATTGATAAAACCTCCTTCAGGTAGCTTCTCTTTGGTTGAGAAAGGGATCATTTTCGCTTTTATCTCAAGTTTTTCAAGAAGATTTTTGCTCATCTCATCATCTTTGTTGTAGATGAAGAAATTATCGTTTTCCTGATTTTCAGTGATTCTGAATTTTGCCAGCGCATATTCTTCATAGTTGTAGTTGTACTGATCCAGGTGATCCTGAGAAAGGTTCAACAATAAAGATATATACGGTCTGAAATTCTGAATATCATCCAGCTGGAAAGAGCTTACCTCCAGCACATAATATTCATGGTTTTCATCGGCAACCTGCTTAGCAAAGCTGTATCCGATATTTCCTCCTAAACCTACATTCAATCCGTCATTTTTCAGGATATAGTAGATCAGGGAGGTGGTGGTTGTTTTTCCGTTGCTTCCGGTAATGGCAATGATCTTTGCATCTGTAAATTCAGAAGCAAATTCAATTTCGGAGGAAAGTCTGATTCCTTTATCATGAATTTTATGGATGATCTCTGCCTTTTTCGGTATTCCCGGGCTTTTTACAATCCAGTCTGCATTTAAAATTCTTTCTTCGTCGTGGTTTCCTTCTTCAAATTCAATTTCATTATCGGTAAGAAACTGCTTATAGTTATCCTTAATGGCTCCTTTATCTGAAAGAAATACTTCCAGACCTTTCTTTTTAGCCAAATAAGCAGCGCCGCATCCGCTTTCTCCACCTCCTAAAACAACTATTTTCATATTATAAAAGCTTTGTGCTATAGGCTTTAAGCTTTACGCTTATTGCTTACAGCTTTTAATTTTTATCTCATTTTTAATGTGATCAGACATACAATTGCCAGTATTACGCCGATGATGATCATCCTGTTCACGATTTTACTTTCGTGAAAGCCTTCTTTCTGATAATGGTGGTGTAATGGTGACATTTTGAATAGTCTGTTGTTTTGGGCATATTCCAACCCGTATTTTCTTTTTCTGTATTTGAAAACAATGACCTGTAGCATTACAGACAGGTTTTCAATCAGGAAGATTCCGCATAATACAGGAATCAGTAATTCTTTTCTTAAAATAATAGCTAAAACGGCGATTACTCCTCCCAGCATTAAACTTCCGGTGTCTCCCATGAAAACCTGTGCAGGATAAGTATTGTACCAGAAGAATCCGATAACGGCACCTACCATGGCCACCGCAAAAATGGTGGTTTCTCCCATATTGGGAAGGAACATGATATTGAGGTAATCTGCAAAGATGATGTTCCCGGAAAGGTAAGCAAAAAGTGCCAGTGTGAGCAGTATAATGGCACTGGTTCCTGCAGCGAGGCCGTCAATCCCGTCGGTAATATTAGCTCCGTTAGAAACGGCTGTTACAATGAATATTACAATAGGGATAAAGACAATCCATGCCCACTCATGGGCATCTTTATCGTTCATCCAGAATAAAATTCCGCTATAATCGAATTCATTGTTTTTTGCAAAAGGAACGGTGGAAACCGTGATTTTTTCTGTAGGCATGAAGTTCTGCTCCACATTGTTTCTGTTCACCACTTTGGCATCTGCATATTTTCTTTTTACGGTAATATCCGGATGGAAATACATTGTAACTCCGACAATTAACCCCAAACCGACCTGGCCTACAATTTTGAATTTACCACTTAATCCGTCTTTATTTTTTTTGATTTTCTTTAAATAATCATCAAGGAAACCGATAGCTCCCATCCAGAACATTGAAACCAGCAGCAGAACAATATATACATTGGTAATTCTTGTAAACAGCAATACCGGAATGATGGTTGCCAGAATGATGATGAGCCCTCCCATTGTAGGGGTTCCTTCTTTCTGTTTCTGTCCATCAAGTCCAAGGTCACGTACCAGTTCTCCCATTTGTTTTGTTCTCAGGTAGTTGATCACTCTTTTTCCGTAGACAAGAGCAATGATCAGTGAGAGCAATACTGCCATCCCGGCACGGAAAGAAATGTACTTCAACATTCCTAATCCCGGAACATGGATGCCATGGCTGGTCAGATATTCGTATAGATAGTATAGCATGTTTCTGTTTTTTATTATTTAAAAATTTAATTTATTTAAAGATTTAAAGATTGGGCTTCTCAATATTTTCGCTTAAATACTTAATGAATTTTGATATGTTTGAAGAAACTTCTCTTGAAAGAGCAATAATTTCTTCTGCTTTATTTTCGTCACCTAATTTTAATCTTTTACTTACAATCAGCATGCTTTTTACTTCTGCACAGCTGCCTTTTGCAATTTTTAAATATCTAATAAATTGTCTGTTATTATTATATTCTGAGCCTTCTGCAATATTGTTGCTAATAGAAAAACTCGCTCTTTTTATCTGGTTATTAAATTCAAATTCTTTTTCAAAACTTTGACTTTGAAGAAAAATATAGACTTTTTCAATAAGATCTAAGCTTTTGATGTACACAGGAAAATTTTCAAAATTCTTTGTCATTATCAAATTTTTAAATCTTTAAATGAGTTCAATCTTTCAATCTATTTGGACATTAATTTCCAAAGCTCATTAATTACTTCTTTGTCATCAAAATGATGTTTTACACCATTGATCTCCTGATATGTTTCGTGGCCTTTTCCGGCAACTAAGACGATATCTTTGGGTTCTGCAAATTTGATGGCCATTTTAATAGCCTCTTTTCTATCCGGAATTGAAGTGTATTTGCTGAAGTTCTGGGGTTCAACGCCTGCTTCAATTTCTTTGATGATCTGTCCCGGATCTTCTGTTCTCGGGTTATCTGATGTGATGATTGCCAATGTTGATTTTTTAGTGGCAATATTTCCCATTTCAGGTCGTTTGGAGTGGTCTCTGTCTCCTCCGCAACCGAATACGGTGATTAATCTTTCGTTTTTGGTTCTTATATCGTTGATGCTGTCCAGAATGTTTTCCAAAGCATCCGGAGTGTGTGCATAATCTACGATAAAGAAAATTCCACCATCGGATTTGAAGGTTTCAAATCTTCCGGAAACTCTTTTTAATTTACTGATGGCCTGAAGAATTTCATCCTGCTCAAAACCAAGTTCAGCAGCAATTCCGAATACAAGCAGCAAGTTGTATACATTGAATTTTCCGGTTAATGTCGTCCAGAATTCTTTTCCGTTGAAGTTCAGCAGCATTCCGTTGAAATCTACTTCCAATAATTTCCCGTGATAGTCTGCCATTGTTTTCAAAGCATAAGACTTCTTTTTTGCCTTAGTATTCTGAAGCATGACGTTTCCGTTTTTGTCATCCACATTGGTGATGGCAGTAGCGGTATCTTCAAGTTCATCGAAGAATCTTTTTTTCGTTTTCAGATATTCTTCGAAGGTTTTATGATAATCTAAATGATCGTGGGTAAGGTTGGTAAATCCGGCTACTTTGAAATGAAGTCCCTCAATTCTGTTTTGAGCAATTCCGTGAGAGCTTACTTCCATGAAAGCAAATTCGCATCCTTTCTCCACGGCTTCCGCCAATATTTTGTTGATGGTGATCACATCCGGAGTGGTGTGGGTTGCCGGAATAATTTCTTCTCCAATTCTGATTTCAACGGTAGATAACAGAGCAGAATCATATCCTAAGTTTTTGAAAACATCGAAAAGAAGAGTAGAAACAGAGGTTTTTCCATTGGTTCCTGTAACTCCAATCAGTTTTAATTTTCTGGATGGATTTCCATAGAAGTTAGATGCAAGATGTCCTAACGTTTTAGCGGAATCTTTAACTTTGATATAAGTTACGTTTTCTGCCAGTGTTTCAGGGAATTCTTCACAAACAATTGTGGTTGCTCCTTTTTCAATGGAAGATGCAATGAACGAGTGCCCGTCCACCACTGTACCTCTCATAGCGATGTAAAGAGAGTTTTCTGTAACTTTTCTGCTGTCGAACACCAGTTCGCTTACCTCACGGTTTTCATCACCGTGAATTTCTACTACTGGAATTCTGTTTACTAATTCTGTTATTATCATTTTTATCAATAGGACTTTACCCTATCTTTTGTTAAATAGCCCCTTCGGGATTGGTTTTTCTAATTTTGCAGAGATAAATATATTCTCTGGTTCTTGCTGATCGTAGTGCCTTCCAATGGGAATTGTTCTTTGATTCTTCCTACTCCTTTATAGTCGACACGGTATCCTAAGTTTTCTAATTGTGGGATCACGTTTTTACCGATTAATCCTACTACATTAGGCATTTGTTTATCATTTACTGCCACTTTGACGTTAGGTTCCACCATTTTGCTAAGGTTTACCTTTTTGTCTACCAACATTTCTTTTTCAATATTCTGAGGTGTTTTCAGGAATGTTTTTCCTGCAATTTCTTTAAATACGGGTGCTGAAACGGGACCTCCATAAAAACCTATTGATGTATTAGGTTCACTTATCATTACATAACAGGTGTATTTCGGAGCATCTGCCGGATAAAATCCTGCGAATGAAGCTCTGTACTTCATAGGACCCGGAAGCCAGTATTCAAATCTTGCGGTTCCTGTTTTACCCGCCATTTTCAGGTTCGGGGTGAAGATGCTTCGTCCGGTTCCTTTTTCTACGGCTTTGGTCAGGGCGCTGGTTATCATTTTAATGGCTTTTTCTGACGCCATCTTATTCACGAGCACTTCAGGTTTTGACTGATACATCACCTTTCCGTCCTTCAGGATTTTGTCAATGAAAAGCGGTTTCAGCATTTTTCCGCCATTGGCAACTCCATTGTAGAATGTGGTCAGCTGTAATAGGTTGATGTTTGAAGAGTATCCATAAGAGATGGAGGCTAATGTTGCGGCATTCCATCTTTTATTTTCCGGGGTTACGATTTTTGGTTTCGTGATTCCGGGAAGCTCGATATCCATTTTATCAAACAGTTTCCAGCGTTTCAGGTGATCAAGGAAAATCTGCGGCTTTTCTGCATAATACTTTGTAATAAGCTTTGCAGTTCCCACGTTGCTGGATTTGGCCAACACATCACTGATATCATAGGTTCCACCGCCGTGTCCGTCAGAGATTCTCTGTTTTGCGTAAGTCCAGACTCCGTTTCCTACATTTACCGTTGTATTCTCATCGATGAATCCATCATCCATGGCTGCTAACAGCGAAATGGTTTTAAAAGTAGATCCGGGCTCGATATTATCTTTTAATGCATAGTTATAAGAGTCTTCATAATCTCCTGATTCTGTTCTTCTTAAATTAACCAGTGCACGTACTTTTCCTGTTTCAACTTCCATGACGATTACAGTGCCATGTTTTGCCTCATAATGGGTAAGCTGCTTCTCCAATGCGGAATGTGCAATGTCTTGAATTCTAAGGTCTAAGGTTGTGTAAACATCTTCGCCATCTACAGGTTCCTGAACTTTCCAGAAGTCGATTGGTTTCCACTGGGAAGAGTTGATTCTCTGTTCCAGTCTTTTTCCGTCTGTTCCTGTCAGGTATTTTGAGAATGCACCTTCAAGACCGGATTTAAGCTCTCCGTTGTCCATTCCGATGGTTCCGGCTCCGATTTCTGAAGTGGCCAGTTCTCTTTTATAGTTTCTGTCTACAATGAAACCTCCTTTATTTTTGCCTCTTTTGAAGATCGGAAATTTTCTGATTCTGTCGTATTGGTCAAAATCAAGTCCTTTTACCAGCGTGTAATACTGGTTTTTCTTTTTCTTCTGTTCGTCAAACTTCTGTCTGAACTCACTTCTTGGTTTTCCGAACATTTTGCTTAAAGAATCAGTAAGTGCTCCGATATTATTGGTGTACACCGTATCTTTCATTGTTTTGAAATCCAGATAGATGTCATAGCGCATTACGGTGGTTGCGAGAATAGAACCGTCAGAAGCAAACAGGTTACCACGGGCCGCTTTTAATGTGGCCTCACGGTAGTTTTTATTAATGTAATCGTCTTTGATCTCCTGAACGTTGGTATTCTGAAGGATAACAATTCTTGCCAAGAACATTACAAACACGCACAAAGCTACCACTGCAAAGAGGTAGCCCCATCGTAACGTTTTTTTACGTTTATTGTCGTATTCATTTTGCTTTTGCATCTGTACTGTCCAGTTTTATTAGCAATTTGTGAGGGTGGTTTTCCAGGGTCATCAATGAATCCCGGGCGACCTCTTTCCCCAGCTCTGATTCCATTTTTACTTTGATCAGCTTACTCTGGGCGTAAGCGTTTCTTGATTTGTATTCTTCTGTTTCTTCCTTTAAGGCGTTAACAATTTTAATTTTTTTATTGACGAGATGGTTGGTATAAATCATGGCCATCATCAGGACAAACAACAGGAGAAAATACTTGTAATGTATTTTGATCTCATCACGATTCAGAAAGTTTCCTTTTATAATGTCTATAAAAGTGAGTCTTTTCTGGGGGCGATTTGTTGTTCTCTTTGCCAATTTATTATGTCAATTTGCTTCGCAGTGAATTTACTTCGTGTCAATGGTCAATTTTATTTTGTTAAATGATTCACTATTGACGATTCGCTCATTCACATTTTATACTTTAATTCCCGTTCTCATTTTAGCACTTCTTGCTCTTGAGTTTTCTTCGATTTCCTTATCATCGGGAATGATCGCTTTACTCTTTACCAATTCGAATGCTTTCTTATAATTTCCGTAGATATCTCTTTCCGGTTCTCCTTCAAACATCCCGTTTTTCAGAAATCTTTTTACAAGACGGTCTTCTAAAGAATGGTAAGAGATTACTACCAATCTGCCTTCCGGTTTTAAAACATTATAAGCCTGAACCAGCATTTCTTTTAATACTTCAAGTTCCTGGTTTACTTCAATTCTCACAGCCTGGAAGAGTTGGGCATAGAATTTATTCACTTTGTGGGGCGGAATATAGCTGAAAAGCTTTTTCAGATCCTCTGTGGTCTCTATGCTTTTTGTTTTCCTGTGATGAACAATCTCTCTCGCCAGTTTTCTTGCTTCTCTCAATTCTCCATAGTGGTAAAAGATGTCTGCAAGTTCTTCTTCTCCATATTCATTGATCACTCTTTTCGCATCCAGATTCTGCATCACATTCATTCTCATATCCAAAGGAGCGCTGCTTCTTGTAGAAAAACCTCTGTCTGCTTCATCAAACTGGTGGGACGAAACGCCCAGATCAGCCAAAACACCGTCAATCTGATTGATTCCGTACATCAGCAATGAATTTTCCAGAAATCTGAAATTCTGATTTACCAATGTAAATCTGGGATCATCAATTGTATTTTTAAGTGCATCCAGGTCCTGATCAAAGCTGAACAGTTTTCCTTTGTCTGAAAGTCTGCTCAGAATTTCTCTTGAGTGACCTCCGCCTCCAAAGGTGCAGTCCACATATATTCCGTCAGGATTCGTCACCAAATCATCAACACTCTGCTTCAACAAAACGGGGTTATGATACATGCTTAATTGTGTTTTTTATTTAATACTTATATAATTAACAACCGATCCTGTTATTCTTCATCAAAAGAGCCCATTACATCTTCGGCCAGACTTGCAAAATCGGTTTCGTTGGTGGAAATAACCTTTTCATAGGCATCTTTATCCCAGATCTCGAAAAGCTCTCCTGCACTGGTAATCACAATGTCTTTGTGCAGGCTTGCGAAATTCGTCAGGTCTTTGGAGATCTGTAATCTTCCCGCATTATCCAATTCTGCTATTTTTACTCCTGCCGTAAACATTCGTATGAAATCAGCATTCTTTTTTATGAACCTGTTCAGTTTATTAATTTTGCCCATCAGTTTGTCCCATGCATTCATAGGGTAGACTTCCAGACAAGGTTGGAACACAGATCTTTTGACTACAAACGCCTTATCGTCGAAGTTCTCCATCTGTTTGATCAGAGAGGAAGGAACTTTTAAGCGGCCTTTGTCGTCAATTTTACACTCATATGTTCCAATGAAATTTTTCATTTGGGACAAATTTATATAATAATTTCCAAAATTTCCCACTTTTTCCCACTTTTTGACTCAATGTTAATAAGTTTTATTAAAGATTGAGTTTCAGGAACGTAATTTGCTGATATGTAGATGTTTGTTAAAACTGTTATTTAAGCCATAATAAAGCAGTTTTTAAAAAAAAAGTTAAAAAGAGGAATATTGTATTATTTTTATCTTAAATTAGGATAATCAAAATATTTTTGAGGTTTAATTTGTATTTTTGCAGGGCTTTATTAAGGCGATTTATGATATTTAGTACAAAAAAAGAAAAGAAATATTCCTATGTAGAGGCGGGGGAAGGACATCCATTAGTGCTGTTGCACGGGTTAATGGGTGGATTGAGCAATTTCGATAAAATGGTAGATTTTTTTTCGGATAGGGGATTCAAGGTGTTTGTTCCTCAGCTGCCGATCTATGATCTGCCGGTACTCAATACGAATCTTACCACACTCGCAAAATATATTATCAAGTTTATAGAAGGTCATATTTCAGGACCTGTCACTATCGTAGGAAACTCGATGGGAGGACATGTAGGACTCATCCTGACACTGGCCAGACCAGACCTGGTAAAAAATCTTGTTCTGACAGGTAGTTCCGGATTGTATGAGAGAACCTTCGGAGACAGTTTCCCAAGAAAAAACGACAGATCCTATATCAGAAAGAAAACGGAAGAGGTTTTTTATGACCCTAAAGTGGCTACTGAAGATCTTGTGGATGAAGTTTTTGCGGTGGTAAATGACAGGATGAAAGGAATAAAAACCGTAATGCTGGCCAGAAGCGCCATCAAACACAATATGCTGAACGATCTTCCCAAGATTGTAACACCTACCTGCCTGATCTGGGGAAAACAGGATAATGTGACACCTCCGGAAGTAGCGGAAGATATGCACAAGTTTATCCCGAATTCAGATCTGTTCTGGATTGACCACTGTGGTCATGCTGCTATGATGGAAAAGCCGGACGAATTCAATGAAATTCTGTACAGCTGGCTAAAAGATAAAGTTTAAAAACATAATAAATAACCATTAAGAGCTTTTCTTAGTGGTTTATTTTTCTAAAATACATTCAAAAAAATGGTTATTAAGACAGCAGAGTTTGTAAAGAGCAGTGGAAAGTGGCAGGAGTGTCCTGACCCGAATATTCCTGAGTATGCTTTTATCGGAAGATCCAATGTAGGAAAGTCATCCCTGATCAATGCGATGATGAATCATAAAGATTTGGCCAAAACTTCACAGACCCCGGGAAAGACCCAGCTGATCAATCATTTTCTGGTGAATGAGAACTGGTACCTTACCGATTTACCGGGCTACGGTTATGCAAAGGTTTCAAAAGTTCAGCGAAAGGATTTTGAAAAGCTGATCACGAACTATATTCTAAACAGAAGGAATCTGGTTAATCTTTTTGTTTTGGTAGATATAAGACATAACCCGCAGAAAATTGATCTGGAGTTTATCCAATGGTGTGGAGAAAGCGGAATTCCGTTTTCAATTGTCTTTACAAAATCAGACAAGCTAAAGCCAAGTGCTATCGTTAAAAATGTGGAAGATTACAAGGCTGAGCTTCATAAGACCTGGGAAGATCTGCCGGAACTCTACATCACCTCAGCAGAAAAGAAAGAGGGCGGAGATAAGATTCTTGATTTTATCCAGAAGACCAATGATTTTTTAACGAATAATAATATAAGCTTCGATGAGTAATATTATCTGGAAAATCAAGACATTTGAAGAGTTTACCGTTCCTGAGTTATATGCTGTATTAAAGGCTCGTATAGACGTTTTCGTTATTGAGCAGAACTGTCCTTATCCGGATTTGGATAATTATGATCAGAAAGCGGTTCATATCTGGGCGGAAGAAGACGGGCAGGTCTTAGCTTATTGTCGAGTTTTCGATAAAGGCATAAAATATGAAGAAACTTCTATCGGGAGGGTTCTTACTACAGAGCAGGCCAGAGGAAAAAGCTTAGGTAAATTATTGATACAATATGCCGTAGAAACGATTGAAAACCGCTTCCATACTCCTGAAATCAGAATTTCTGCACAGGATTATCTGTTGAGATTCTATAGCGGTTTTGGGTTTGAAGATACCGGGAAGAAATATCTGGAAGATGATATTCCGCATACGGAAATGATCAGAAAATAAAGAAAAGCGAGGAAATGTATTCTTCGCTTTTTTAATAGTTATATATGTTGAGTGTGTTTTTTATTTTCCTGAAATCGTTTTTAAGATAATCGGCTCCAGATTGGAAGGAAGATCAGCAGATTTGATCTGATAATTTTTAATTTTCATTTCTTTGAACCAGTTTTCCCAATATTCTTTGATGACCGCTTCTTCAAAAGGGTTTCCTTTTTCCGGATTGATTCCTAAAACAATAACCTCAAGATTACTCAAATTTTCATTTGCTATTACAAAGCCATAGCCATTTTTTTTGATAACATCTTTAAAACCGGAGTTCGTTAAATTATTGGCTTTTATAAGTTTGGTTGTTAAATAGGAAGTTCTGTATGAGTTTTCGTTTTTTTCTTCAAATTTGGTGTTTTGATGATACATATAACCGTCTGTCAAAATGAAAAGGATGTTTCTGTGATCATCTTTTATGCAATAGTCTTTCACCTTATTTTTGAAAAACTCCCAGATGTCGGACCCAACGTATTGTCCGTCTTTAATTGCTGAATTATAGATTTTTAAAGGTAATTCCGAATATTTTTTATCCACGGAAGCAAAATAGGTTCTTGGAGTATCTTTATTGAAAGAAACCTTCAGCTCCTTTGTCAGTTCATTCATTTTCGGATCTGCGGGTTCCGGGTTGAAGAATACCTGCATCTGATCGTCATAGGTGATGATTCTTTTTGATTTAATATGGTTTAAAAATCCTTTTTCAATGGCTTTGATATATTCCGTATCCCGCTGAAAATATTCCATCGTGGGATTGGGATTGGTTGAGGGATCAATTCTGTCTGAAAGATCAATTAAAATGCTGACATTGATATTGTTTGAGTCAACAGCAACAGAGCTTTTCTTTCCTATGTTTGTTCCTTCATTTTTTTCTTTAGAACAAGAAACCAGAGAAATTATCATAAACAAATACAATATTTTTTTCATAATCGTAATTTTACAAGGATGATAAATACACTAAATTTTGGTTGTCGGAATTAGCACCCACCATTTCCAGGTTAGTGTTGTAGGTGGCTATGCAGTCATCGATCATGGTTTGCTTTTCCGTTCTTGATACTGCGATTTTTTCACCGATAAAAGTGATCCAGCCCTGTACGTATTCCGAGGCGTAAAGTTTGTAATCTTTGGTCGGAATAATCACACCGTCAATGATGTTCTGAAGCTCCTCGATCCTTCCTCGAGTTTTGATAATTAATTCTTTTGTATTTCCGATATTGGCCAGAATTTCTTCGATTTCCTTTTTCAATACATTGATCTTTTCCTGAAAGAATTCAACCCTCTTCTGTCTGATTTCCTGTTCATTTTTAATCTTATCTTTCTCACGGTGTTCTTTCATTACAAAATCGAAAACCAGTCCCCAAATAATGTATACAATAAATCCTGCGAAAATAATTCCCCAAAACTGAATTTTGGTAAAAGCAATTTTAATATCAAATGGAGGGGATTCAAAAGTTTTGTTTAATTCATACAGTTTTGATTCAATTTCGTAAGCTAAAATGCAGTCGAAAATAAAGGTGACAATAAATAATAATCCCAGCTTGATATAATTGGCTCTGGTTTTATTCTCCCAAAACATGTGAATCAAATAGCCCAGCCCAAGGAAAACAAACGGAATCAAGGTTACAAAAGCTCCTTCAATAACTCCTTCGTTCCACGCCTTACTGAAAGCCTGTGCATCTAAAACACTTTGAATAATTGTACTTTTTGCATCAAAACTTTTGAAAAAAGCGGAATAAGAAGTTGAGATATAAAATGTTCCTAAATATAATGTAATGGGAATCAAAAGAAAAAGCCCGATCCAGAATTTCGCAGATGCTCCTCTTGTTGCTTTTACATTGTATTTTTCCGGATTTCTGGGAAGATCAAGAATTTCCGCTTTCAAATTTTCAATGGTATGCTGATGGTTTTCAACTTCTATATTTTTGCTTTTTAGCTGCTCCTCTTTCGTTTCCTGTGATACGGTGAGTGCCTTAATCTCAGTTTCTTTGTTTTTCTGTTCGTTGACGTAGGATTCTTTCAGCTTTTGCTGCTTTTCTACCATTTCTTTTTCTTCATTCTGAAATTTCGAATAAACGGCATCCAGGCAGATGGATAGGGTAGAGTGGTTTCCGTTTGTACGTGAGCTGTCTCTGTAACCTGATTCGTGGTAGGTCCTTTTACGGGTTTCTTCTAAAGATTCGTCATTAAGATTAATTTCGTTTTTGGGAAGAACCTCCTGTTGTGATTCTATCGGAACAGATTTTAGTTTAAATAAATTTTTTATGCTGATGGTATCCATGATGAGTTAGTTTTTTAATTCATATAAAATTTCGCTTTTGTTCTTTCCGATTTTTACGGATTCAATCAGATAATCTACAATGGCTGTTGCATTTTCTTCTACAAATCCAAACATCAGAACATATTTTTGCATGGCAGCATATTCATTTGGAGAAACAATTCCGTCTGCCCAGATCATTATGGTGAGATCATATAAATAATCTACTTTCTCCTCAATGGTCTGTGGTACCAATGATTTTAAATTGATTGGATTTAAAAGAATTTCATCTAAATTCTTGGATGGAATTCCTCTTTCTTCTGCACATTTATAGAGCATTTTTAATTCTAATGCACTGAAATCATCATCACAGATAGCCATTTGATACAGCCGTAAGAAATGAGCCTTGAGATTTTCAGTTATTTGATCGTTTTCCATAGGGTTACTCTTGTTTTGTTTTTTTAGGGTTAATGATCCTGTCTCTGGAAACAGTTCTTTGATGTATTGGCATTGTATGCTCTGAAGGTTCTTTGGGAACTTCTTCTTCCTTCTTTGGTTCTTTTCTTTCTATAAAATTGATCAACAGAAACAAAATTCCAGTTATGATATCAATCGGAATCCATATTCCTTTCCGATAGAAATAAAAAGGAATGATGGGATTGAAAAGAATGAGGATGACAAGAAATATTATACTGAAATAGTGTTGTTTAGAACTCAAAGTATTGTATAAAACCAGTAAAGCTCCAATGGAAACAAGAATTCTGAGAAAAGTATAATATTCTATAGGAAGTCTGAAGATACCGAAGAAACAGCATAACGCACAGAAGGTGAGAAATGGTTTCATGATGTTTGTTTAAAATCCTGTTCTGGGATTATATTTATGATTAAAACGGCTTTCAGACATAGAAATAAAGACGAAGAAATCAAAAAATGCAATGAATGCAGGAATAAAAGTCCAGCAAAATACCAGATACAGTATTCCCATCCCATTCTGACCTAAGTAAAACCTGTGAATGCCTAATCCTCCAAGGAAAAATGCAAGTAGAGCGGCAGTAGATTTTGATTTCATAATTTAAACTCTGGATAAGATTTCGTTCTTTTTTATTTCAAATTCTTCAGGAGAGATTATTTCATTTTCCTTTAGCACTTTTAATTTCTGCAATAAGGCAAAAGGATCTTCGTTCTCTATCAATAGGGTCTTTTTTTCCTGCTGAAATTGTTGAGGATGCGTGATAATGGGTGTGGCATTATTTACGGTAACGCCTCCTGCAGATGCTCTCAATGTTTCAAGACTTTTTTCTCTTCTCACCCCCCGCATTCTTTCTTCTACTTCCTGTGCAAACTGATACAGTTTTCTTGCCTGCTTTTTAGGCAGATAATCCATCATGTTAGTATAGTTTGCTGTTGTTCTCATTGTAAAAGTAGAGCCAACAATTCCTTCTTTGATATGGCAGTCAGCTATATCTACCCAATTATAGTCCTGAAAATCCATTGACAAACCGAAGGTTTTAGGCCTGCAGAAAATAATTCTTCTGTTGGTGAGGGCAATACAATCAGGAGATAAATTGATTACAGGTTTCTTCTGAACGGCTATATATTCTACGACTTCCTGTGAAGTAAGAAGGCTGTTGATTCTTCCCAAAAGCTTTTCAACAGCTTGAGGATCCTGTTCTTCATTTAAAAATTTCTTTAAGTTCATATTATTTTGTTTTTTGATTATTTTACAGCTTTATTGAAGATGTACCCCGTTTTTCCACTTGATTTGACCCGTACTTTATACCATGGACCTTCCTTTGAGAGCTGTATCAGTTTGGCATCCTTAGTTACTATTGTTATTACTTTAGACTGAAAGTTGGGTTTCTCGTAAACATTTGTTGTTGCAATGCCTGCAATGTACCTGTTGTTAGAGTTAAGATTGATGTTTGCCTTGTCAATAAATACTTTTGGAGGTTTACCGGTATGGGGCTTTGAAGACCTGTAGGAATCCGGGGATTTATGTTTTTTAGATTTGCCTTTCGAAGAACTTCCCGATGATAAACTTTTTCCAGAAGACCCGCCCCGACAAACCCCACAGGTTCCACCGCTGTTGCAGTGGCCACATCCAGAGCAATTTGAACAGGCTGTACAATATGCGGAACCTGTACATCTTCCGCCATGTCCTACATTGTCATTGGCTTTAAAACAGGAATTTAACATCAATATGCTGAAGGTAAGTATGATGAATGGGATTAGTTTTTTCATGGTGAGTAATTTTTAGGTATAGTTTTCCAATGTCAGATGAAGCTGATTTCTATAATTGTAAATTTCATCGAGAGTATTCAACAGAACCTTTTCACCTGCTTCTTTTCCGTTATGAAAAGTTTCTAAATATTTATTTGCCGAGTTAAAATGCAACCTGCAAAGAGGTTTTCTATTATTGTCATCCAGCAAAATCCCGAAATAAGATAGTGTATCTCTATAAGCAATTCTCGATGAAGGAATTTTTTCTCTCAGAATCGCTTTTACAATTTGGAAGCCTTCCAGTTCTTCTTCGGTGGTTACGATTTTAGAATCGTTATTTTGATCGATAGGCTGTGATGTTTTTACATCGTCTTCTTTCTTTTCTATTTGTTCATTGATGCTCAGTGCGGATTTTAACCGGAAACTGATTGATTCATTGATAGAAGTAGTCAATGCTTTTTTAGCATATTCCTTGAAAGAAACCATTCTGTTGGCTGTTAAAGGCTTTTCAAAGAAACGGCTCACCAGAAGTTTTACCAGTTCGTCAGACGGGTTTTCAATTTCTTTTTCAAATTCTTTTCTGATGGCTTTGATGTACTTTAATGCCTCTGCAGAATCAAGAATGCTTTCAAGATTGTAATCTTTCTTGGTAAAGTTTTCCAGTATTTTGATAGAGCTGTCTTTTAAATCTTCAATATTAATGGTGAAAAATGGTTTTTCATCCATAATATTGGGCTTCTCCAGGTCTGTATAAAAATTATAAACAATCCCGTTGGTTAGAACCCCGAATCTCGTTTTCGAAACATGATAATACCTGTGAAGCTGCGAGTTGTGGGCATCTGCACTTTCCTTCCAATGTTTACATTCAATAATAAAAATGGGTTCATCATTATTTCTGATTACGTAATCTACTTTTTCTCCTTTCTTTGTTCCGATATCGCAGACATGCTCCGGAACCACTTCTGTAGGATTGAAAATATCATAGCCCAAAATTTGTATAAAAGGCATCACAAAAGCATTTTTTGTGGCTTCTTCTGTTCCGATCTGCTCTTTCAGGCCAATTACCTTTTGATGCAGTTGTTCCAGTTTAATTTTAAGATCCATTGTTTTTAGTTTTTTAAAGTTTCATCAACGATTTCTGCTTCTGGAGCATTTGATTTTACGGAAGCGATACCATTTTCCATTCCGGATTTTGTGGTGTACATTTGGCTGTTTCCGATAATTTCACCATTTCTTGCTTTTAATACGAAATAGTCTTTTCCGTTTTTAGCAAGTCTTCTGTCGTATTTTGAAAGATCCTGGGAATTTACTTTTACGGATTCGATTCCTTTCTGACAGGATGCTTTCTGAACGTATCCTTCGCTGGTTAAAATAATTTCACCATTTCCGGCTTTCAGATTAAACTGATACTCTTTGTTGATTCTCTGTGTGATTACAAATTTTCCCATGATTGTTATTTTTAATTAATCTTACTGAAATTTCTGTTTCATTAAGAATTTGTTGATTAGGTAAAATGAGCTGGATTTTTCCGTAAGGATTTTCTATGATATAAGCTCCGGACCTGCAGTTTTGAAAACGATATTTTAAAGCCTTTAATCCAGAAATAAATCCATCATGCATTGTTTTTTCGTAAACGTGTCTTGAGCAGCTGGTCCTGAAAATACATTTCCGTCTTTTTGATGGAGGAATGACCAGCCAATAGATTTTAATAATAAGAATTAATAGGTTTTTCATTTTCGTTTTTACTAAAAACTACCATCTGATAAGAAGTCATATAACCAGGTTTGACTGTATTTCCAAAACAACCCTCAACAGGTTGTATATAAGTGGATACACTTTCCAGTCTTACATATTCCCAACCATCATTGGTATAAACTTTTATTAAATTATCTAATTGTTCTGCAATATTTTTTGAACTCATATTTTGTTGATTAGCAGTTGCAACAAATGGTATTACTTTGTATTCCATAATTGGTTATTATTTAATATTCCAAAAATATGAGCATTAAATTTTGATCCGTTACGGGTTTCCGTAAAACGGGCAAAAAATAAAAAACCTTTCAAAAAGTTTGAAAGGCTGTGAGTTTTATGAATTGTATTTTATATAATGCCGATATCCTTGCAGAAAGCTACTAACTGTTCATTGCTGTTTATTTCGAGGTCTTCCTTCAGGCTATTTAATCTTTTTTCAATGCTGCTCAAGCTGGAGGGTTTAATATTTCTCTCTTCGAGATGAACAGGAATGTTTTTCTGTAAGACTCCTTTAGAAAGGAGGGAAACAAGGGTGATGTCAAACGTAGAAAATTCATAGCTGTTGAATTTTTTCATATCCTGCTTCAGATCAAAAGACAAATAATTTTCACCAATATATACAGATGCAATGGACTTTTTCAAATCTTTGGAATCGTTTCTGGCTTTCCGGACATATCCGTTGATTTGATAATCTGAAAAAAGGTTCTCTATTATTCCCGTTTTATGTTCTGCCGAAAATACAATGACTTTCAAATTGGGCTGTATCTCTTTTGCTTTTCTGATAAGCTCTTTTCCGTCTTTAAGGTTTTGCTCATGATGATCATCTTCATAGTACAGATCTGTAATCAATAAATCATAAGGGTGTTCTTCCCGTAATGCTTTCTGAATTTTTCCTATGGCATCATCACAGTAATATACATAATCTACCTTAGGAATATTCAGCTCCTCGAGGGTTTTTTGAACAGAAATATTGATGCTTTCATGATCTTCGGCAATTAAAATTTTTTTGAACATGGTTATACGGTTTAATTAAAAAAATTGGTTAAGACCTCAAAAGTATATTCATTTATTATTTCATCATTACGGGTTCACGTAAAAAGAACGAAAAAACAATCTTTTTGCAGAGAAGATCAGATCAGGCCAATATCTTTACAGATTACAATCATCTCAATATTATTTTTTGCACCCAAACTGTCCCGAAGTTCATTCAATCTCTTTTCAATAGATCTGATGCTATATGGCATCATTCGGTGCTCTTTTAAGTAATTGCTTATTTCACTTTGTTTGTATCCTTTAGCAAGAAGCTCAAGCAACTTGATATCATATGCATCAAATTCTGATGAAATATGACGCATTGTATTCAGAACCTCCTGTGGAATTACAATTTCTCCATTAAAAACTTTTCGTATCGTACTTTTCAGGTCTTGCCCGTCACGCCGTGCCTTGGTGACAAAACCGTCCACATGATAAACCTTATAAAGATCGTTAATTTTCTTGGCTTTTTTTTCCACAGAGAACACAACGACTTTTAATCCGGGTTGAACCTTTTTCGCTTCAGAGATAAGTTCCTGTCCGGAACGAAGTTTCTGAGGAATATGGTCTTTTTCAAATGACAAATCAGCAATAAGAAGATCATACGGGTTTTTCCTTTCTAAAGCTATTCTGATCCTGTTTAAAGCTTCATCACAATACGTTACATAATCAAAATCAGGGATCTCTAATTCTTTTATCGTGTTCAGGAGTCCCTGGTTCATTATCTCCTGATCTTCAACGATTAAAACTTTTTTGAACATGGCTGGATGGTTAGGAAACGGGGAATGAAAGATTTACTTTCAGCCCTTTTTCAATTTTCGTGTCAAAAGTAATGGTTCCGTTAATCGTTTCAATACGGGATGCCGCATTACGTAAACCATTTTTATAAACAAGGTCTCCCGAAATTCCTATTCCATTGTCTTTGTACTGAATCTCAACAATGTTGTTTGTTTTTTCAAATTTAACAGCAACATGGCTGGCATGGCTGTGTTTTTTCATATTTACCATCAGCTCACGAACCATTTGGTAAACCTCATCTTTTACTGTAGGAGAAACGGATTGCCAGATCTCAGGGCTGTTTCCTGCGGTAAAAGTTTTTACCATATCATTATTAAAAGAAGCAATAAGCTCTGAGATTACTTTGCTGAACTCTTTTTCTTCACCAATTTTATCATAAGAAATGTCTCTGGATTTTTCGTATACAAATTCCAGTTCGTCAAGTGCTTTATCCCGGTCAAAATCTTTCTGGTTTTCAAGCTTTGTCATCACCTGATAGATGCCATTGGCTACTACATCGTGAACTTTCTTCGACATTTTGAGCTGGTTTTCTTTAATTTTTAGCTCATTCTTTTGTTTCAAGTTTTTCTGCCTTCTTCTATACCAAATAATAATGATGAAAATAACAACAATCAAGGTTCCCATAACAAAACTCTGTTTTAGTATAAGAGCTTCTCCTTTGGCTTTTTGATATTTTAATCTTTGATTTTCAATATTCTTTTTTTCTACATCATACTCAATTAAAGCAAATCTGTTTTTTGCGTCATCTTTTGCGGCAATAATACTATCATTTAAATTCTGGAATTCTTTAAATATTTTTTTACTGTTTGCAGATGAAGAAATTCCCAAAAGTGTACCTAAAGACTCTAATCGGTCGTATGGATTATTTAAAATAAGTGAAAGCCTATATTTAGCATCAGTATGCTGAATCGCTTTCTGTATATTAGTCTCTGAGTAATATTCAGCCAAATGTGAATGCGTAGATATCTGTCCTTTAATATCTTTTGAGTCTATTTTTAATTGTAAAGCTCTTGAAAGTTCTGGTTCAGGATTAAAGTTTTTGTTCTGTAACCATTTAGTATAATTGTAATTATCCAGTATCATTGCATAATCTGTGATAGACTTAATTATACTTTTATCGTTTAAAAGGCTTTTATAAATTTCTATACTTTTTAGATAATCTCTTTTTTTTGCGTAGAGATCTGCAATATTATTTTTAATAATTTTTTCTTGTCCATCAATATTATTGGCTTTTAGAGCCTTTTCATACCATTGTAAAGCTTCCGTATAATGTTTGAGGTTTTTTTGTGCAATCGCCAATGTATTATAAATGGAAGGTAAGTAAGCTGAATCTTTAGGGAGATTCAGAAAACTTAAAGCTTCTATGGCTCTTTCGTTGCTTGTAAAATGATCTCCAATATCATTCAGAATCATGGCTTTGAAAGCTAAACTAGCGGCGGTATCCAGAGAATCTTTATTCTGTTTGTAAATATCTTCAGCTTTTGAAAATAATAAAAAAGCTTGCTGATTATCATTCTTTTTATAATACTGCTTTTCTGCTTCTTTATAAATACTATCAGCTTTTTTTATAGCAATATTTTCAACTGTATTTGATGTTGAACTTTCAGAATAATTACAGTTTATTAAAAGAAAAAGTAGTAAAAATCTTAGATAATACATGTATAATAAATTGAAGCTTAAATATATATAAAAAAGGGCGATTTAATCGCCCTTCTCATATGATTATTTTTTCGGTGGAGGAATATTTCCAGTTTCTCCACTGGTATCACCTTCACTTCCAGTTTCTCCAGTTGATCCTCCCGGATCTGCGGGACTATTTTGAACCTGTACTGTCCCTGGTGTCTGGTTGTTATCAGTTGTTGTTACTGTATTTGCGTTATTATTTGAAAATGCTAGCCCTAGTAGCATTAGAATGAACTGTATCATTGCCTAAAAAGTTTTAAGATTTTTGAAAAATTTTCTTCCTCTCGAGGGTTTAATCCCGAGCAGTACACGATTAAAATTTCGAAGCGCTTCTTAATTTTTTAGGGAAGTGAACCATCAAAAACGGAGGAGAAACATCTGCTTCCCAATCCGGAGTTTTCCTCCGTTTTATCTGGTGATTTTGAAATCAGGTTTTGATTTTAGTTTTATTTTTTCCGTCCTGATTTCTTTTACAAATATCTTGTATATAACCTCAAATATTCAGACAGGCGATGGACAGCTGGATATGTGTAAATGTTTGATTTTTTGCGGTAAACCGTAAATTTTCTGTTAACTTTTTGTCTAATTTGGACAGCAAATAACTAATACCTGAAAAATTATGTATGAGAAGAAAAGATTTTTATTGAAAACTGTATTTGAAACTGCAAAAAATGAGCTTCCTCGTAAGAGCAAATCTTCTGTTTCAAAATATTTAAGTTTACTGTTTGAAGAGCGGTATGGTTTTTCAAGAGATGATAAAACATATAGCCGGTTTTATACCCATTTAATACAAAACAATGAAGATTATAATATTGATGATGATGCTTTATATTATTTGAGTAAGTATATAGGATATGATGATTTTGATGATTTTTGCAATAGGGTGAGTATAGAAGGAGATGGAACAACGACTTTTACTATGAGCTTCAGGGATCTGTCTGATAAAATCCAGCAAATAATTATCACCGTAACACCAACGGTATTATTACAGGACTTTATGAAGAAAAACGGTTTAGGTATTTTAGAAATGACTTTTGTTTTATTCCTTGTTACCGGAGGTGTTGTTTTTTCTAATGGTAAAAACTCTAAACATTTGGGTTTCATATCCGGTTGGGGAACTCCGGCTGTTGATAAAGCTTACATGTACTGGGATAAGGATAGGTATATGGCCACGGATAGCAGCTCTCTTGGCTCTCAGTTTGAAATAGTTCCGATGAATGAATATATGTTTAAATATTTTAAGAAAATTACAAGGCCAGATACACTTACTACTCAGAATGCTATGGGGAAAGTATGGTATGATAAAAGTAATAATAAGGTAGAATTCTTTACCAGCTTTGGTAAACATCCTGAAAATGAAAAAGCATTAAAAGATGTATCAGAAAGAATATTAGAAACCTATGCAGGAGAAAATGCTGAATTGGAAGAACAAGTTTTCCCACAATAATTTTAAATTCAAATTCAATTTTTTTTGCACAAAAAAAAGCGAAGATCTCTCTCCGCTCTATATTATTCTGCATTCAGCATTCCAAGTTCTCCGAAATGCTTTTTAAACTTCTGGATTTTAGGTCCCACAACAGCGCTGCAATATGGCTGGGTTGGGTTCTCGTTATAGTATCCCTGATGATATTGTTCTGCAGGCCAGAATGTATCGAACTTCGTTAATTCTGTCACATAAGTTCCCTGCCATCTTCCTGATTCTTGGGAGGCTTTGATGGCTTCTTCAGCTTTGGCTTTTTCAGCATCGTCTTTATAGTAAATAACGGAGCGGTATTGGGTTCCTATGTCATTGCCCTGTCTGTTCAGCTGGGTAGGATCATGAAGGAAGAAGAATACATCCATCAATTGTTCATAGGAAATAACAGCCGGATCATAAGTGATCTGTACTACTTCAGCATGCCCCGTTTCTCCGGTACATACTTCCTGATAGGTCGGGTTATCTTTATGACCTCCTGAATAGCCTGAAATAGCAGATTGAACGCCTTTCAGCAAATTGAAACAGCTTTCCACACACCAGAAGCATCCGCCTCCGAAGGTGATCTGTTCTAAATTATTGTTGTCCATTTTTGGGTAATTATATTGTTTACAGTATTTTCTTTTGCTCCAAATGTTGCAGAAAATGCTGATCAAAAATAAGAAAAACTTCATGGATTTTACTACGAAGCCAATGAATTGTTTTCATAGATAATACTAATGATGAAAGCTGGTATTGAACTCTTTCTTAGGCCTGAAGAAATGAATAAAATAAATGAGCGCATTTGCAGTGATTACAATGCCTTTCTAACATAAAAAGCTACCTAAACGAGATAGCTTTTGTTATAATCAGTGGTCCAGTTATTTTTCCCAGACTAAAGCACTTGCTCCAAGAATGGCAGCATCAGCTTCGTCCAGTTCACTGAAGACCAGTTTTACTTTATTTCTGAAGATCGGAAGAAGGTTTCTTTCCATATGAAGTTTAGCCGGCTTTAAGATAAAATCTCCCGCCTTGATCACTCCGCCAAATAAAAGAATGGCTTCCGGTGAGGAGAACATCACAAAATTGGCCAATGCTTCACCCAGTTTTTGTCCCGTATATCTGAAAACCTCTTTGGCAATAGGATCATCTTGCATTGCACATTCATACACGGTTTTAGAATTGATTGCGTCTTCCGGATATTGATTCAGCATAGATTCCGGGAACTCTGCTCTCATTTTCTTGGCAGTGATTGTAATTCCTGTAGCAGATGCATAGGCTTCCAGACTTCCTTCAGATCCTGTACTCCAATGTTTTCTTCCGCCCGGTTTTACAATCGTATGTCCCAGTTCTCCGGCAAAACCGTCATGTCCATAGATCAGACTTCCGTTAGCGATAATTCCGCTGCCTACGCCGGTTCCCAGGGTAATCATAATGAAATCTTTCATTCCTCTTGCCGCACCGAAAAGCATTTCTCCCAAAGCGGCAGCATTGGCATCATTGGTTACGGTACAAGGTAGATTAAACTTTGCCGTCATCAGTTCTGCAAAAGGAATTACCCCTTTCCATGGCAGGTTAGGAGCCAGCTCTATGGTTCCTTTGTAATAGTTGGCATTAGGTGCGCCTACTCCTATTCCGTCGAAGTGCTTTTCTGTACCATGTTTTTCCATCAGTGGATATACATGTTCATATAGAGCATCGATGAAATCTTCTACTCTGTCATAGGCATCTGTTTTAAGATTACCTTTATCCAGAACTTCTCCACGGTGGTTTACAATTCCGAACTTTGTGTTGGTTCCGCCGATGTCAACTCCAAGGGCAACTTGTTTTGATAAATCTATTAATGACATTCTATTATTAAATTCTAAGGTCTAAAATTATAAAAAAGATTGTATTAATGGATTATTAACTGAGTTTTATTTAAGGTTTAAGCTGTTTTTACCGCTTTTTTCTTTCTTCGTCCCCACCAGATCATAAACCCGGTTACCGGAAGAGAAGCACAGATAAGACTTACTGTAAAAGCAATGATCTTGGTAGGAAGTCCTAAAATAGCCCCTACGTGAATGTCATAATTGGCATTGACTACTTTTTCTCCGAAATTTTTGTCTTTCGGATCATGCGTATGAAGCAGGTCTCCTGAATTTTCATCAAAAATAAGGCTGCTGCTCTTGTGATAAGAATAGGTAAGGTGCTTTACATAAACCTCAAAGTTGGGATGTTCATGATCATCCATATGCTCATGTCCAAGGTCGATTGCGAAACCGTAAGAATCCGGGTATTTTTCTTTGACAGTATTGATGATTTTATCAAGAGTTCCTTCTGTTCTCAGTTCTACAGGAGCTTTTGTCTTGATGTGGGAGAAGTCAGGGTATTTGGTTTCTCCGCCTGAAAAGATCACATAGATCATTGCCTGCACCACAAAAAAAGCATAGAAAAGTCCTGTAATAGAAAAGATCAGTGCAAAAATGGACGCATAAAAGCCTAAGACATTATGAAGATCGTAGTTCTTTCTTTTCCAGCTTTTTACATTCTTCCACTTAAAAGAAAAACGCTGTTTCCTTGCTGCTTTGTTCTTAGGCCACCATAAAACGATTCCTGTTATCAGCATGATCACAAAAATGATCACCGGTATTCCCACTACATAAGTTCCCCAGTCCTGTTTCAGAAGAAAGCTCCAGTGGATCATTTTTACAATATTGAAAAAGCCGTTCTTTTCATCATAAACCCTCAGAACTTTTCCGGTATATGGATTTACATAAGCCTGTTTATAAACCGGAAATTCATCAAAGTAGTTCCATGCTTTTGTATTGTGCTCATACCAGAAGAACATATAAGACATTTTCTTATCAATAGGGATATTGACCCAATGGATGGGATATTTTTCCTTTACCTGATCCGCAACCGCTTTCTCCATCACTCTGATAGGAAGGATCTGCTTTTGCTCAATATTCTGTTCATTATGGTAAATGACGTCTTTCCGGGTGAAGTTTTCTACCTCATCTTTAAAGACATACAGTGCACCGGTAATGGAAATAATAAAGATCAGAAATCCAATTCCCAACCCAAACCACAGGTGGAGCCTGGCAGACCACTTTTTAAAGAAACCCGGCTTTTTTTTATGATGATGCTTTTTCTTCATAGTACAATAGACAGTTGAGCAAAGATATGCTATAATTCTTATTTAGTTTAATTAAAATTTATATTCAATCATGAATGTACCTCTCAAGCCTGCAGAATTGGTGAAATCACTGTCTCTTGCTGCCCACCATGCAATGGCAGGTTGATATTGCCTGTTCAGAAGATTCTCGATGCCTAAAGAGATTTTCCAGTTACGGTTGACCTCATAGCCTGATTTAAAATTGAAAACGGTATAATCCGGTACAAAGCCTTCTCCATATGCAAATACTCCTTTAGCATTCGGAGTAAAACGATCCTGTTGGAAAGAATGAAGCATATCAAAGCCAATAGATAATGTAGGTATTGGTTTTCCCTGGATATACGCCAGTACTTTAGGCGCTGAGATCCTGCTGTTGTTGATCTTCGAAGAGTAGTCGCCATCATCCTTCGGAGAGGTGATCCCTTCCATCCAGCTATAGCTTCCCCCGAACTGTAGCCATTTTGCAGGGGTGAAATGCAGGAATCCTTCTATACCATACACAATTTCCGGAGACCTCTGGATCATTAATGCCCTGTCTGCACTTTGAACGAATGTTGCCCCAAGTTTGGATGTACTTACATAAGAAGTCAATTCATAATGAAGCCAGTTGGAAAGCTGTCCTGTAGCGCCTAATTCGTAGTTGTTGACAATGATTGGTTTTGTTTCAAGGCTTTTAATGGTTTCAGATGTTGAGGTTCTTAAGATCCTTCCGAGCTCATTGATGGAGTAGGCCTGTGAGAAACTTGCAAAAAGATTGATGTATGGCTCGATATTATAACGGATCCCTATATTTCCTACTAAAGCATTATAACTTAGTTTTCCTCCTTCTACCGGAATACTCTTCGTAAATGTACCGTCATTTTTAATGACAGAAAGCGTATTGAAATCATCTACATTGACTCTGATATTTTCATAGCGAAGTCCTCCTTTGATGGTCAGCTTTTTAAAAAGATCAATTTTTGCCAGTACAAACGGAGCGATATTGGTCATACTCATATTGGGTGTCCAGAACCGGCCGTCTTCCAGTTTCTGTACAGTCTGATCATTCAGGATATCTGCTCCGTAGATAATTTCTCCCTGCGAATTTTGGGAATTCCACAATTGGGTATCAAAATTGAAGCGGGCTCCCACTTTTTTGGAAAGAACATTGGATTGACCGCCATTAAAGAACGTATCACTGTATCCGTAAACGGTTTTAAAATCCTGATAATAAAGATTGATGTTTAATGAAGTTCCTGCAAACAGGTTCTTATTGTCATAGCTTACTCTGATATTATGATTCTTTGGTGTCCCTTGCGGTGTTGTTTCAAGACTTTTTCCTTCTCCTTCTCCAATCGTAGGTTTAATGCCGTATTTTCCGGTGCTTAAACCGACATTAAGATCTGATCTGGAAGAATATCCGATATAGGAAGCTTCAATTCTTTGATTGTCATTGATGTCATAGCCCAATTTCAGCATCCCGTTGTAATTATCCATACGGGCTGTACTGTAAGTAGGACTTAGCAATACTCCGTCTGCATCTTTCATATAGCCGGTTCTTTCATAAGCTAATGAAAGGGTGTAATCGAATTTTTTGATTTTTCCCGATAAAAGCTGGCTTGCTCTTACGCCTAAAGTGCCGCCGTAAAGCTGTCCTGTAAGACCTATCTGTGAAATTCCGGAGATTTTTTTATCTGTTTTATTTCTCTTTGTAATATAATTGATGATCCCTCCGTCTGCCCCGTTTCCGTAGATGGCAGAAGCTCCTTTGATTACCTCAATCCTTTCAATGGCTGAAGGATCAATAACCCTTAGATCTCTTGCCCCGTTTCTAAGCGGAGTAGATTGCGGAATACCATCAACAAGTACCAGCACCTGGCGTCCTCTCAAGGTCTGTCCTGTATTGGAAGTCTGTCCGGAATTAGTTCCTAAACTGGGTACCGTATACTGCAGGATGCTTGTGATATCAGAATTCACCGTCAGCTGAGACTGAATCTGTTTTTCTGCTACAATAGTAACAGAGCTTGGAACCTCTTTGATATTTTCCTTTTTCCTTGAGGCTGTCATCACGATTTCCTCGACATTTTTGGTTTGTAAACTATCTTTAACCTGTGCAAAAACGGTAGTGGTTCCCAGGCAGGCAGCTGATAAAAGCGCTTTTTTCATTATATTTTCTTTCCTTGTTTCTTTCTTTTTCCCCACCAGATCAAAAATCCGGTTACCGGGAGTGAGGTGCAGATGAGGCCGGCTATAAACCAGATGATTTTTCCAAACAGCCCAAAGTAGGAGCCGGTATGGATATCATAATTGGCATTTGCATATTTTTCTGCGTTGTTCAGTTTTTGATGAGGTTTATGGGCTAATAGTTTTCCTGAGTATTTATCAAAAGTTAAAAGATTTCTTTCGCTGAATCTTCCTTCCTGTCCGTAAATGGTTACCGGAAGGTTTTTAAGGTCTTTTCCCTTTTTATTCTTTCCGTTTAAAGAAATTCTGAAGCTTGATGAACCGGCATACAGCTTCCTGGTTTGAAGGGCAGCAATATCAAACACTTCATTATTCTTTGCCAACATGGAATCCGGAGATTTGATCTCTTTTTCTTTTGGAAGATCCACTGATCCCGATAAGGCTAGATTGAATGTGTTTTTTACATAAGGATAAGCAAAGTAAATCCCGGTAATGCTCATCAATAATGCAATGAATGAAGCATAAAACCCAAGTACATTATGAAGATCATAGTTCTTGCGCTTCCAGCCTTTTACATTTTCCCAGTTGAACCGGAAGCGGCCTTTTCTTGCATTTTTATTTTTAGGCCACCACAGAATAATCCCTGTGATCAGCATACAAATGAAAAGCACGGTCGGAATTCCCACCACATATTTTCCCCAGTCAGAATTGAGCAGAAGTCCCCAATGGATGTATTTTAAAATATTGAAGAAATCATATTTCTCGTTATATACGGCAAGAATTCCCCCGGTATACTGATTGACGTAGACCTGTTTGTTGATGAGAACCTCCTGAAAATAATTCCAGCCCTTTTTATTTTTTTCATAATACAGAAAACGGTAGGATTTATTTTTATCTAGAGGGATTTCTACGGAAGTCAGCGGATATTTTTCATTAAGTTCCAGGGTTACCTTTTCCCGGAGAAGCCCAATGGATAAAGGGTTTTTACCGGAATCTTCACTTTTTACATAGATGGCTTCCTTACGGAGACTGTTCTGTACTTCATCTTTAAAAACATATAAAGTCCCCGTAAGAGAGACTATGAAAACGATAATACCAACAGATAAGCCCAACCACAAATGCAGTTTGGCAGACCATTTCTTTGCTGGAGAAACTTTCTTTTTATGATGATGTTTCTTTTTCATAGAAAAAGTTAACCCCTGAGGGGCTAACCTGTATTTTTAGAATTTATATCCGATTGATATTCTGAAATTTCGTGGTGCATCTGCCTGATAATAATAGTAACCGGCGTAAGGTGCTCCTGAGTATAAATACCTGTTGAAGATATTAAACACATTGAAGTTCACTCTGAATTTTGAATTTTCCCATGAAGCTCCTGCATCAAATTTTACATAATCAGCCATTTGCTGAGTATTTGAGCTTCCCCAGCCCCAGCTGCTTCTGTCTGCCATATACGTTCCTCCGAAACTCAATCCGAAACCTTCAAGGATATTATTGCTGAAGGTATAGTTTAGCCAGCCGTTTGCAGTGTGCTTCGCATATCCGGGAACACGGTCTCCTTTTTTGCTTGCCGCTGTTGTTTCTGTAAACTTATTCTCTGTAAAGGCATAATTAAAAATAGCATTGAAGCCTTTTACAATTTCTCCTTTAAGATCAAATTCTACTCCCTGTACTCTTGTCTTTCCAAGAAGAATGGAATATTTTCCGTTAGGATTATTCGTAAGATCTGGGTCTCCGGTAATCTCGTTGTTCTTGTTAATATTATATAACGAGAGGGTAGTATTCCATTTTCCGGCAAACCAGTCTTTCTTAAATCCTATTTCAATGTTATTTCCGGTTAATGGAGATGCCGTTGTTCCATCTCTGAATAAACCTGCCTGAGGTACGAATGACTGATCGTATAGTGCATATGCAGACATATTTTCATCTATAGAATAGCTCAGTCCGATTCGTGGGGTAATTCTGTTGGCTTCAGCTTTCGTTCCGTAGTTTACTTCTTTTACGTTGGTATAACGAGCGGCCAAAGTAAGCCTTAGTGCATCATCAAAGAAACCCAGTTCATCCTGTAAATATAAACCGGTATATCTCTGGTCAATAGTACTTCCTGCTCCGGCTCTTACAGAAAGAGGAGTTGATTTATTAAAGGGCTTATAAGCTTCCGTATTATTAGGTCCGTAATATTTGCCTTCGCCGTTGATATCATAATTGTTGGTGTCTATATTATACCAGTAATTGTGATCAGCTACATTGTTATTGACAGCGTCAAAATCTCCGTTGGCATTAAATTTATCCAGATTATATCCCTGAGACCAGTCTGCCATATATTTTTTGCTTCCAAGATCAAGTCCTGCTAAAATTTTATGAGAAACAGTTCCTGTCTTCACAAGACCGTTCAGGAACACCTGCCCGAATTTCATTGTATTGTCTGCCTCCCAATAGTTTAATCGGCGAATCATATGATTTCCCTCAAACATACTTGGCCAAAGATCACTTCCCATAGTATATTCATTCACATACGTTAACTGAGATGTTAATTTCCAGTTTTCATTAAACTTATGCTGTACATTAACATTAATCGTATTGTTGTCAACTTTTGTCGGATCAAGACCCGGATCAGTAAGGGTATATCCTACAGGCTTTGCCCTGTACCCCTGAAAACTGAATACATAGGCTGAACCTACTTCAGACATTTTTGCCTTTTGGTAGATATATTCGGCTGTAAGAGTGGTTTTATCACTAAGATTTACTTTGATAGACGGGTTGATAATGTATCTGTCATTGAATTCATAGTCTCTGAAGCTGTTTTTGTTCTGAGCCATTAAATTTAATCTGAAAGCAACTTTGTCAGTAATTTTTGTATCAACGTCTGCTTCTCCTCTATACATATTGAAACTGCCGAGCGTAACCCTTGCTGTACCGTTGAAAGCCTTTCCTGTAGGTTTTTTGGTAACGATATTGTAAATACCGCTTGGTTCACCGTTTGACATTAAGAATCCTGACGGCCCTTTGATAAATTCAATATGATCTACATAGCTCATATCTTCGCTTAGAGGTCCCCAGCTTGAAGTTACATTTACTCCATTCATAAAAGCAGCAGCTCTGGCTCCCCTCATATTGACCCTGGTATACATATCTCCCCAGTGCTCCAGCCTCTGAGCTCCGGCAACGTTTCTTAAAACACCGTCGCTTAAAGTAGTTACCTGCTGGTCTTCCAATGCTTTATTGGTGATAATTGAGATATTCTGAGGTATTTTAATAAGTGCCTCATCCAGACGAAGAGAGGATGATCCCTGTTTTTCTACATATTTCTTGTAATATCTTCCGTTAACAACTACTTCTTCAATATCGTTGGATTTGATGGTGTCTTTTTTTTCCTGTGCAAAACTTAACATGGAAGTTAATAATGCCGCTCCTATTGTTATTCTCTTCATTGTTTAAAGGGGAGTAATTTATTCTAACAGTTTAAAATTTATAAGTAAAGCTTCCTAATACGTTGGCAAGAGCCTGAGCATTGGCAGTTGTATATCCGCTCCAGTAGTGTTCGTTGGTAAAGTTGTCTACTTTAACTCCGACTCTGAATTTTTTAGTGTCGTAAAATGCGTTGGCATTCAGTACCAAATATTTTGGAAGGATGAAAGTACCCATCGTTGTAGAGTTCACGATCTTATTGTCGCTCGCATAGTTTCCTCCAACTCCGAATCCAAGCCCTTTTAAATTTCCGTCAAGGAACTGGTAACTTGCATTGAAATTAACCAACCATGGAGATGATGCAGTAGCAGGTCTTCTTCCCATTACTGTTTCATCAGCTTCCGTATATTTCATATCATTGTAGCTTACTCCGGCAATAACGGAGAATCCTTTGATCAGGTAAGCATTTGCTTCCAATTCTACTCCCTGGCTTCTTAATAAACCAGCCTGATTTTGTACAGCCTGTCCTGTTCCTGTCATCTCACCGGTATTCAGGAGGGTATTTTTAACCTGAATATTATAGTAACTTAAAGTTGTAGTAACTCTTCCTTTGATAAGGTTTGTTTTGAAACCTCCTTCAAACTGATTGGCTCTTTCTGGTGTTGAAAGGGTTATACCTCCTGTTTTATCGGAGGTATAATATCCATTTACTGAAAAACTATTCTGGAAGTTTCCGAAAACGGATAATTTATCAGGAAGAATCTGGTAAACAACACCAAATTTTGGTGACCATGCTCCCTGGCTAAAAGAATCAGTAAGTTTTTGTCCGGTTTGTCCTCCTTTGAAATTTACACTTTCGTATCGTACAGAAGTAAGAATATTAAGCCCTTCTACCGGAGTGATCACGTTGGAGATATAACCACTGTAAATATCTCTTTTTCCTTTGCTTATATAAGTGTTGTTTTTCTCAAAATCAGACCCGCTTTGTAGTGCTGTGTATTTTGCTCCCAAGGTCTGACCGTTCATATTGGAATAATCTGTGGCATTAAATGGAACCCAGTCAAAATCTGTAAACAGAAAATACTGGTTGTCATTCATTCTCATATAATCGAAACCGGCAACCGTTCTGTTTCTTACATTTCCGATATTGAAATCAAAATTGAAGTTCTGCTGAAGCTGGAAATATGTTCTTTTGCTGTCTTTGGTAGACTGGTCAGCTCTTGCTACCCCAATTTCTGAACTGTTTGCAGGGTTTGGAGCAAAATAGAAATAGGGGTTAAACCCGTCTGAGTAAGAATAAGAAGTACTTACATTCGTAGAGGATTTGATATGCTCATTAATCTTATAGTTCACCTGTCCAAAGATGTTTCTTGCCCTACCAACAGTTTTAAGACCTTCGCCCATGTAAGACTGTTTATAGTTATAACCTAATTTCTCCAGTTTATCCATGCTGTCTGCACCAAGTTGTGAGCTCGGGAAATAAAAGAAAAATGCGGTTTCAGGATATGAATTGGTTTCAAACATTTCCAGCTCAGCATTAATCTCTAAATTATCTGTAGGGCGGTAAGTAAGGGATGGCGTGAAAGCATAGAAAGAGTTCTTTGCATTCGTTCTCTGGAAAGTCCCCTGGTTGGTATAGGCTGTATTTAGTCTGAATAATAATTTTTTATCTTTCGTAAGCGGAGCATTCACATCTGCCTGCACTCTGTAGTAGTTATAGCTTCCACCTGCCAGAGAAACAGCACCTGCAAAAGTTTCAAAGGGTTTTTTAGTCACTCTGTTCACAACTCCTCCATAAGAGGTTACATTACTTCCGAATAAAGTAGCAGAAGGCCCTTTTAAAACTTCAATTCTCTCTACATTAATAGCATCCATAGAAGTTGTAATAGGTGCTACCATACCATTTCTGATAGAGTTTCCCGCTACAAAACCTCTTAAGTTAAGATAAATACCTCCATCTCCGGCTCTGTTGGTTGCACTCCACATTTTCTGGGCACCAGCAACGTTTCTGAACGCATCATCTACGGTAAATAATAATTGGTTTTCCAGAACTCCTTTATCAATGGAAGAGTATACCTGAGGATCCTCTATAGCCTTCAAAGGCATCTTGTTAGAATATTCACTGTCTTTCTTTACATATGTATTGATGATTACCTCGTCAATGCTTTTTGTGGTTAATGAATCTTTTTTTTGGGCAGAAACCAGCATTGTTCCCAGTGCGGAAGCACAGATCAGTACATTTTTCATGAAAGTCAAATTTTCTGCAAATATATTATTTTTAACTGTTCTAAATAAATAATGAGATTGATATTTATCATAAAATTATTATATACTGAATAACAAAAAACCGCTATGGCCAATGCCAGAGCGGTTTTTGTATGATTTTATTAAATTTTTCTTAAGCCGGAATTTCTCCTTTATATAAGAAAGAAATAATTTCTTTGTTTAATTTATCGATCATTTCACTGAATAAGTGGAAAGATTCCTGCTTGTAAATTACCAATGGATCTTTCTGCTCGTAAACAGCTCCTTGTGATGATCTTCTCAAGTCGTCCATTTCACGAAGGTGAAGCTTCCAGTTTTCATCGATGATAGATAAAGTGATATTCTTTTCAAAATCGTTCACTAAGCTTTCACACTGAGTATCGTAAGCCTCTTTAAGATCAGCTACAATCGTCATTGTTTTGTGCCCGTCTGTGAAAGGAACCTGGATCATTTTGAACATTGAACCCTGGTTCTGATATACATTCTCAATGATTGGGAATGATTTTTCTTTCAACAGGTTCAGTTTCATCTGATAATCTTCCTGAGCTGCTTTGAACAAGATATTCGTCAGATCCTGAACGCTTTTATTATTAAAATCATTTTGAGAAACCGGAGATTCCATGGTAAATGTTTTAATGATTTCGTATTCAAAATCTTTATAATTCCCCGTAGCTTTTCCTTTTGCAACGATAGAATTGGCAACATCAAAGATCATATTTGTGATGTCATATTTCAAGTGGTCTCCGAATAGAGCATTCTTTCTTCTCTTATAGATAACGTCACGCTGCTTGTTCATTACATCATCATACTCAAGAAGTCTCTTTCTTGTTCCGAAGTTATTTTCTTCCACTTTTTTCTGTGCTCTTTCGATAGATTTGCTGATCATAGAGTGCTGAATCACTTCACCTTCTTTATGACCCATTCTGTCCATCATCTTCGCAATTCTTTCAGAACCGAATAAACGCATCAGGTTATCTTCAAGAGATACATAAAACTGAGAACTTCCCGGATCTCCCTGACGTCCCGCTCTACCTCTCAACTGTCTGTCAACACG
Source organism: Chryseobacterium sp. 22458 (assembly GCF_052044975.1). Taxonomy (NCBI): domain Bacteria; kingdom Pseudomonadati; phylum Bacteroidota; class Flavobacteriia; order Flavobacteriales; family Weeksellaceae; genus Chryseobacterium; species Chryseobacterium sp. 22458. The sequence continues at coordinate 730,248 of NZ_JBQEOA010000003.1, forward strand.
TCTTGAATCATGTCTTTCAGTACCGATGATCGCTAAACCTCCTGCATCTTTTACTTCTTTAGAAAGCTTAATGTCGGTACCACGACCTGCCATGTTGGTTGCAATGGTTACAACTCCCGGCTGTCCTGCTCCGGCAACAATTTCCGCTTCTTTTTTGTGAAGCTTCGCATTCAGTACCTGGTGTGGAATTTTTCTTAATTGAAGGGCCTTAGAAAGTAACTGAGAGATTTCAACTGAAGTTGTACCTACCAATACAGGTCTTCCTGCTGCTGTTAATTTTTCAACCTCTTCAATTACGGCGTTATATTTTTCACGGTTAGTTTTGTAAACTAAATCCTGTCTGTCATGTCTTAAGATTGGACGGTTGGTAGGAATTACCACAACATCCAGTTTGTAGATCTCCCAAAGCTCACCCGCTTCTGTTTCTGCTGTACCGGTCATCCCCGCAAGCTTGTTGTACATACGGAAGTAGTTCTGAAGCGTGATGGTTGCAAAAGTTTGAGTAGCTGCCTCAATTTTTACATTCTCTTTCGCTTCGATCGCCTGGTGAAGACCGTCGGAATAACGGCGTCCCTCCATGATACGACCTGTCTGCTCATCAACGATTTTTACTTCACCATCAATTACCACGTATTCATCATCTTTTTCAAACAATGTGTAAGCTTTCAATAGCTGGCTCATGGTGTGTACACGCTCGGATTTCTCAGCAAAATCTGCGAAAAGTCTTTCTTTAGCCTCAAACTCATCTTCTTTAGATAAATTTTTAGCCTCCACTTCAGCAATCTCAGTTCCGATATCCGGAAGTACGAAGAAGTTAGGATCAGAATTCCCCTGAGACATGTATTCAACACCTTTGTCTGTAAGGTCTACCTGATTGTTTTTTTCCTCGATGACGAAGTAAAGATCTTTATCTACGATCGGCATATCACGGTTGTTGTCCTGCATGTATTGTGCCTCCACTTTCTGAAGCAATGCTCTGTTTCCGCTTTCCGATAAGAATTTGATTAACTGTCTGTTTTTTGGAAGACCTCTGTAGGCCTGAAGTAATTTGAATCCACCTTCTTTTGTATTTCCAGCAGCGATTAATTTTTTCGCTTCGTTGAAAATAGCAGAAACGGTTTTCTTTTGTACTTCAACAATTCTGTCGATAGAAGGCTTCAGAACATCAAACTCCTGTCTGTCTCCCTGAGGAACCGGACCGGAAATGATCAATGGTGTTCTTGCATCATCTACCAATACAGAATCCACCTCATCCACAATAGCAAAGTTCAGTTCTCTTTGTACCAATTCTGAAGGTGAAGTCACCATGTTATCTCTCAGATAATCGAAACCAAACTCGTTGTTCGTTCCGTAAGTAATATCCGAGTTGTATGCTTTTCTTCTTCCGTCTGAGTTCGGCTGGTGGTTATCGATACAATCGATAGACATTCCGTGGAACTGATAAAGAGGTCCCATCCAAGCGGAGTCTCTTTTTGCAAGATAGTCGTTCACGGTTACAACGTGTACCCCTCTTTCAGGAAGTGAATTTAAATAAATAGGTAATGTTCCTACCAGGGTTTTACCTTCACCGGTTGCCATCTCGGCAATTTTACCACTGTGAAGAATAATCCCTCCAATAAACTGAACATCATAGTGGACCATATCCCAAACTACTGGAGTTCCGGCAGCGTCCCATGAGTTTTTCCAAACAGCCTGGTCTCCCTGAATGCTTACAAAATCTTTTCCTGCAGCAGCTAATTCTCTGTCCCATTCAGTAGCTGTTACACGGATTTCTCCGTTCTGCGCCCATCTTCTTGCTGTTTCTTTGATCAATGCAAAGGCTTCAGGAAGAACTTGTACCAGAACTTTCTCTTCGATTTCGTAGGATTCTTTCTTTAAAGACTCAATTTTTGAGAAAAGAGCTTCTTTCTCGTCAACATTGGTTGAATTTTTTATCTGCTCTTTAATCTGTTCTATTTGAGCTGTGATCTTGCTGGTAGCATCTTTAATACTTGCTTTAAACTCAGCAGTTTTTTGTCTCAAACCATCATCCGACAATTGTTGGATGTTAGGTTCTACAGCTTTGATTTTTGTTACAACTTTTTTTACTTCTTTTAGGTCCTGCGCTTTTTTGTCTCCCAAAAACCCTTTAAGAACTTTGTTTAAAAAACTCATAAATTTTTTGCTTTATGCTTAATGCAAAATGCTTTAAGCGTTTTAAATAACACGCTTATCGTGTAAATTAATATATAAAAAAGGGCAAAAAAGCTCTAAGCACGCAGCCTAAAGCTTATCGCTTTATTAATATTCGTCCTCGTTCCAAAGGAAGTCCTCGTCGGTAGGATAGTCACTCCACACTTCCTCAATAGATTCATAAATTTCTCCTTCATCTTCAATTGCCTGAAGGTTTTCCACTACTTCCATAGGTGCACCAGTTCTGATTGCGTAGTCAATAAGCTCTGCTTTTGTCATTGGCCAAGGTGCGTCACTTAGATATGAAGCTAATTCTAATGTCCAGTACATAATTTTCTAATTTTTTGCAAAAGTATAAAAATAGGTTGTATAATAAACTTTTTTATACTTGATTTTCAATTCTTTTTATAATTTTTTCTTATAAATGTCTGTCACCAACTGCATGGCAGCCATGTCAGCAATTTACTTAATGTCGTTTTCTCAAAAACCATTCCACAAATTTTTTTATGCCATTTTGGAAGTCTGTAGACGGTTGATACCCTATTAAGGCCTTTGCTTTTGTGATATCTGCATTGGTTTTTGTGACATCTCCCGGCTGCATTGGCAGAATTTTTTTCGTGACAGATTTTCCAAGAGCATTTTCTATGGTGGTGACCATCTCAGATAAAGGCACAACCTGGTTTTCGCCAAGATTAAGAATTTCATAGACCCCGGAATGGTTTTCCAGATAAAGGATTGATTTCAGGATCCCATCAATAATATCATCTATATAGGTATAATCTCTGGCTGTGTTTCCGTCTCCGTAGAAAGGAATTTCCGTTCCTTCTGAAATAAGTCGGGTAAATTTGTGTATGGCAAGATCCGGTCTTTGTCTCGGTCCATAAACTGTAAAGAACCTGAGCTGTATCATATCTATATGGTATAGGTTATGATAAACATGACCCAGTATTTCCCCGCTTTTCTTAGTAGCGGCATAAGGAGAGATGGGATTATCTACATTATCCGTTTCTGAAAAAGGGACTTTTTCATTGTTTCCGTAAACACTTGAAGAAGAAGCGCAAATGAATTTTCTGATATTGAATTCTTTGCAGAGCTCCCACAGATTCATGGTACCTCTTACATTCACTTCTTCGTATTCTAAAGGCTTTTCAATAGAAGGACGCACTCCTGCAAGGGCGGCAAGGTGAATGACCATGTCAATAGAATGGTTTTTAAAGATCGTTTCAAGTCCTTTTAAGTCCCGGATATCCTGATAATAAAGAGAATACTGATCAGACTTAGTGAGGGAAGTTAAGTGCTGAATGTCTGTCTCTTTGTCAGAGAATTCAAAATTCGGAATTTTACCGATTGACTCTAAAGTATTTTTAATTTTTACCTGATAGCCGTAGAAATTATCAAAATTGTCAATGTTTATGACAGAATGTCCATTTCTTAATAATTGCTCAACTAAATGTGAACCAATGAACCCGCTGCCTCCTGTTACAAGGTAAGTCATCTGTGATTTTTTATGAGTGCAAATATAAATTTTACTTTTTGAAAATATAATCATTAAATTTACTTAAAAAAAGTAATATAAATACAATATGCAGTTTCAAGGGCAAATTTTAAAAATGACGAGCTACGATGATAAGCCGATCCAATACTACCTTAATCTTTCAGGAGATCTTATTCATATGAATGAGTTGTTTGGAAAGGAACTGACCATAAAGCATGCAGGATTTCAATGTGTGAACTGTGGCGAAAATAAACCGATCTACAGAATGGGTTTCTGCAAGAACTGTTTTTTTGAAAGCCCGTATGCAAGTGATACCATTATCCGCCCTGAGCTCTCTACAGCGCATCTGGGAGTTGCCGAGCGTGATCTGGAAGTAGAAAAAGAAATACAGCTTCAGCCTCATACCGTATATCTTTCCTATACCGGAGATGTGAAAGTAGGGGTTACCAGAAATACACAGATCCCTACCAGATGGATTGATCAGGGAGCTACTTTTGCCTTGCCTATTGCAAGAACGGAAAACCGGTATGAAGCAGGGATGATAGAAGTGGCATTGAAAGAACATCTTCCTGATAAAACCAACTGGAGAAAAATGTTACAGGATGATTTCGAAGGCGAAGTAGACCTTGCAGATTTCAGGCAGAAGATCAAAGAATATTTTCCGGAAGACTTTCAGAAGTTTTACAGTGAAGGAGAAGAGTTGTGGATGTTTGATTATCCTTTTGAAAAACCAGAAAAAGTAACCTCATTTACCTTAGATAAAAAGCCTGAATTTACAGGAAGGCTTACCGGGATCAAAGGTCAGTATCTTGGATTTGAAGGCGGAAATTTCATGAATGTAAGAGGACATGAAGGATACGTGATTGAATTAGAAATAAAATAAATAGAAAAGAATCAGAATGAATTGCTCTGGTTCTTTTTTATTCTCAATCAGTAAATATTCTTTCTTAAATTCTTATATTTAAAGTATATTAAAAAAATCACAATATGAAAAAATGGGTGAAAAGACTCTTAATAAGTTTCGGAATTCTGGCAGGAATCATTCTTGCAGCAAATTTCGGACTGAATTATTGGCTTAAAACCCAGCTTCCGGAATACATAAAGAAGAATACAGACTATAAAGTTTCCTACAAAACACTGGATGTGGATCTTGGAACAGGTAATATTTTGTCAACAGGTATTTCCGTAAACAGTAAAAATCCACAGAATACTAATGTTATTGGACTGCAGGGAACAATTGATACCTTAAAAATCAGCCGTTTTGGAATTTACGATGCAATTTTTAATAAAAGAATAAGCTCTTCCGATCTGCTGTTGGCAAAACCTAATCTGAATGTAATTCTTGCGAAACCAGTTGATCGTAAAACCGGTAAAAAGAGGAATCCGTTTTTGTTTGAAAATATCCGGATCAATGATGGTTCTATTGCTATTTTCAGAGATACGAAGCAGAAGTTTTTATCCGTTCAGCAGTTAAATCTCTTTGTAGAAAATCTGCAGATGACGGAAGAATCCGTAGAAAATAAATTACCTGTAGTTTTTGATCGTTACAGCATCAAAGGAAAAAGTTTTTTCTTCCGGCCGGATCAGGTGTATGCAATCACAATCCGCTCTATTAACACAGAAAACGGTCAGATGTCTGTTGAAAATTTCAAACTGAACCCACTTTTGTCTTTCAGCCAATTTAAAAACTTCTATCCGAAAAAGCCTCAGTTGTTTGAGTTTACAATTCCTAAAATGGAATTTAAAGACGTGGTTTTAAACAAAAATAAAGCTTCCCTTACGAATGCTGAATTTCAAAATCCTGTTCTTACGGTTTATAATACCGGGGTAAAAGCAAAAAAAACGGAGAAAAAATCGAACTTTGAAGTCAATTTAGAAAATATAAAGCTTAATAATGCTGTTGTTCAGATCAATAAACCGGATGGCAACAGGCTTTTAACGGCCGGAAATCTTAATCTGAACATCAATAAGCTTCTTTTTAATAAAGAAACCTCACAGCAGGTAGTTCCTATAGGATATAAAGACTTCACTTTTTCCGGAAAAGATATTGTGTATTCTGACCATCAGAATATTACTATAGGAAGCGTTGCTTTGAAACCTGCCAATGGTGAAATCAGAGATGTCATATTGACACCGGGAGACCTTTCAGGGAAAAAGACTACAATGGAATTAAAAACAAATCACATTGCTTTTAATATCAATAAACTGGACTTTGTAGATAAAAAGCTTGTGTTGGATTTCAAAGACGTTCTTATAGAAAATGCAAACGGAACTATCAAAGCCGGGGAACATAAGGCGGTTAAAAAGCCAGGACCGGGTATCATACAATCAGTTATAATTCGTAAGGTCTCCCTGAAAAATTCCAATATAATATATGATAAAGGAAAAGAGCCGCTGGCCTTTCATGATCTGAATGCTACAGCCAACAATATTGAGCTGGCTCCCAGGCCTAACAACCAGGGACTTTCTTTTACTGTGAAAGATTATTTCCTGACAACAAGGAACCTTGCCTACAAAACACAGTTTTACAATCTCAGCCTTGGGCTTCTGAAACTGAATAAAAATAAAATTCAGATCAATAATTTTGCAATGAAGCCTCTCGTTTCAAGAGCCCAATTTATCAAAATGATACCTGTAGAAAGGGATCTGTACGATTTAAAAGCCGGGCAAATAACGGCAGAAGGGAGCTGGGACCTGTTTTCTCAAAATAAATCAATCAATGCTTCCCATGTAGTCATACAATCTGCAGATGCCAATATTTTCAGGAGTAAAATTCCAAAAGATGACCCCAAAATAAAGGCTCTTTATTCAAAAATGCTTCGTTCTATTAAAATGCCAATGATGGTGGATCATCTGGATCTGAAGAATTCCGTTCTGGTATACGAAGAAGATACTCCTGAAAGTATGGGGCCTGGCAAACTGACGTTCGGAAATTTTAATATGAATGTCAGGAACCTGAATTCCGCCAAAATAAAAGGGAAACCTACCAGAGTAGATATTAAAATCAACTGTTCATTCATGAATCAGTCGCCACTTTCTGTCAACTGGAACTTTGATGTCGCTGATCAGAATGATGTGTTTGCCATTTCAGGTAAAACAACAGGTCTTCCTGCCAGTGGAATCAATCCGTTTATACGGCCTTATCTTCATGTGACAGCGACTGCCGGGACAATTCAGGAGATGCTTTTCAACTTTAAAGGAAATCCTGCAGGCCTGTATGGAACATTCAATCTGAAGCATAAAGATCTGAAAATTGCGGTTTTAAATAAGAATAATCATGAAAAGAAGGGTTTCCTGACAGCTGTTGCTAATGTTTTTATTAAATCAGACTCCGGAAGTTTCCCGGAATCGGTTACAGTAGAAAATGTAGAACGTGATCCTACGAAATCATTCTTCAACCTCTTCTGGAAAGGCATTGAACAGGGTTTAAAAAAGACTCTGATTGGTAAAAATGTAGAGAAAACAGAGGCGAAAGTGAAAAATGCGGTTTCTTCCGTTAAAGACATGAAGCAATCTGTGAAGGAAATAAAACAGGAAATTAAAAGCAAAACAGAGACTAAACCGGAAGAAGAGAAAAAAGAAAAGAAAGGTTTTCTGAATAAAATATTTAAAAAGAAAGATCATTCAGAACAATAAATTTTTAAACCATTGAAAATATTAATATGTGTAAAGATTGAAATAATCCCAATGGTTTAAAAAATAATATAGAGCTTTGTCCATTTAGAAATTGAATTCATCACTTTCCATAATGGTGATTTTTCTGAGAAACTCATCAAATTCCTGTCCGGGATAATTGCTGTCAGCTCCGTAAGAATCTATAATCATCCCCTTATTTCCTGTGTCATCTTTTACAACATAGAGTACCGCATTGTCATCTGGATTACTGTCTCCTTCAAAACGGTAGGTTTTTAATATTGTCAGTTCTGAAGGCTGATAGACCTTATCAGAATTTTCAAGTTTCATCTCACAACTCTCATTCATTCTGAATTCCCTGTGTATCCCTCTTTCAGAAAGCGTTTTCATAACTTGGCTTAAAGTCGTCATTCTGTCGATGTTTTCTGGATTTTCCATAACGTTATTTTTCTTTTTAAGTACAATAATTAAACCATTGCATTTCTAAATATAAGAAAAATAGCAGATTATAGTTTTCTTAAAAATAAAGTTTAATGTTAACAAAATTTATAATTCAGAAAAATAAAATGGGTATACTTTTTGCAATGCTAATATTAATAAATCAAAGAAAATATGAAAAAAGAAGTTGGAGTTTTACTGGCAGGAGGAGTTGGTCTTTTGGCAGTATTAAGTTTAATCAGCATCAAAAAAATATTGACTAAAAAAGACAAAAAATATAGTGATTCCTATTCGGACTATCACAGACACTTTGATGAAAAGAATCTCGACGACGAAAACCACGGAGTTGAGTTTTATGCGCTGAAGTAGTAAAAAAATATATTAATTATGTTTAATCCAACACTTTTGAAGGTGTTGGATTTTTTTGTGGAAAACTTTAATGTTAAAACTCATGATTATATAAAAATTCCATTCTAATTTTACATCGGAATGCAAAACGAAAATTTCATAAAAGGTCAGGGAGCTCAGCGAAACGTTATCAACCGTTTCGATAGGTATACCTATGAACCCGAAGATGAAGATTTCGAAACGGTGAAAACCTCCTTTACCGAAGTATTCCCGAAAACTATTGTCAATCAGGTTAAAAGCGAAGATCTTCCGATGGAATATTCCATGAATCCTTATCAGGGCTGCGAACACGGCTGCTCCTATTGCTTTGCAAGACCTACTCATGAATATTGGGGCTATAGTGCCGGAATCGATTTCGAAAGAAAAATTATGGTGAAGAAAAATGCGCCTGAGCTTCTGGAGAAATTTTTTCAGAAAAGAGGCTATAAAGCAGCTCCTATTTTGCTTTCCGGAAACACAGACTGCTACCAGCCTGCTGAAAGACAATTTGAAATTACCAGAAAACTCCTGCAGGTTTGTCTTGATTACAGACATCCTGTCAATATTCTGACAAAAAATGCATTGGTATTGAGAGATCTCGATATCCTAAAGCCAATGGCGGAGCAGAACCTTGTTTCTGTTTCCCTCAGTATTCCAACCATTAATGAAGAATTGAGGCGCAAAATGGAGCCGAGAACCAGTTCAGCGCCCAATAAATTAAAAGCAATTGAAATTCTCTCTGAAAATAAAATTCCCGTTCACGTTATGGTAGCCCCTGTTATTCCGGGATTGAATAGTGATGAGCCTTTAAATATCCTGAAATCTATATCAGACGCAGGCGCTTTAGGATTTGGATATACCCTTGTGCGATTAAATGATACCGTTGAACCGGTTTTTGTTCATTGGATTGAAGCACATTTCCCGGACAGGGCTCAAAAAGTACTGAACCTAATACGTTCTATGCGTGGGGGGAAGCTGGGAGACAAAAGATATTTCGAAAGACAGAAAGGAGAAGGTAATATCGCAGACATGATTCATACTACCTTTAAAATAGGAAGAAAGAAATTTTTTGATGGCAAAGAATTTCCTAAACTTTCCACCTCAAACTTCACCGGAGCCAAGGATCAGCAATTAAGGTTATTTGATTGATCATTCCAAAGAAGTTTATACATAATTATATAGTAAGTATAGATTAACCTTTTTCCAATCAGTTTTTCATTCTATATATGATGATTTTTTCAGGAGCTATTTCCTGCTATCCACTCATACTCCTCACGCCTTGCGCTTCCAGGGTCCAATCCAGCATCTCTCCAACCCATGTTGCGGGGTAACCGTTCCTATCAGGGCTAGGGGAGAAGTACACATTAGTATAAGTAATAAGTA
>NZ_JBQEOA010000004.1:0-85100 GCF_052044975.1 Chryseobacterium sp. 22458
CTTTACAACAGGTATAGATCCAGGTTTTGGCTAAAGCCTATGGAATTATTCTTTTGGATGAGAACGGGCTAAAGCCCGTCCCTATTGAATGAGGTGTGGCTTAATACTTCTATTATTATCCCTTACTCTTTTTTATCCCAATCCCAATCCTGTTCTTATTCAGGATTGCTCATTACTCATTACTTATTACTCATTATTAATCCATATCTGACGTTCAACCGTACAACAAAAACTATTTCTCCTGGTAAACCTGTTTTACTCAAATAATTTCAATAAGTTTGTACTGGTTTTCTAAAATAATTATAATGTCAGGAAACATTCTGATCATCGATGATGAGATCAAGCTCCTTAAGTTACTGGGGATGATCCTTTCTCAAGAAAATTTTAATGTAAAAGAAGCTTCTACGGCACGTTCTGCAATGACAATGCTTGAGCAGTATGATTTTGATGTTGTTTTAAGTGATGTCCGCCTGCCTGATGCTTTTGGTGTAGATCTGGTAAATTCGATCAAAACAAAATATCCTCATTTGGAAATCATTCTGATGACTGCATTTGGTAATATTACAGATGCTGTTCAGGCTATGAAAAATGGGGCTTATGACTATCTCGTAAAAGGCGATGATAATGAGAAAATTATTCCGCTGGTATATAAAGCTCTTGATAAAGTAAAAGATAACAAATCCAGAATCATTCAGCCTGCTAATACGGCAAAAGGTTTTGAACAGATTATCGGTAAATCACCAGCCATTCTGCAAGCTAAAAAATTGGCTGAAAAAGTTGCTTTAACAGATGCAGCTGTACTTTTAACCGGAGAAACAGGTACCGGGAAAGAAGTTTTTGCCAATGCCATTCATGAAGGAAGTGACCGTAAGAAGAATAGCTTTGTGGCGATCAATTGTTCCGCATTCAGTAAGGAAATTCTGGAGAGCGAACTTTTTGGCCATAAACAAGGAGCTTTTACAGGAGCTCTGAAGGATAAGAAAGGTCTGATTGAAGAAGCCAATGGTGGCACACTGTTTCTGGATGAAATTGGGGAAATGCCTGTAGAACTGCAGGCCAAGTTGCTTCGTGTTTTGGAAACAAAAGAGTTTATCAAAATGGGAGAAACTAAGGTCTCAAAATCCGATTTCAGATTGGTGGCAGCAACCAACAGAGATCTGGAACAGGAGATAAGGCAAGGAAACTTCAGAGAAGATCTGTATTTCAGGCTGAATGTTTTTGAAATCACTCTTCCGGCTTTAAGAGAGCGCAAAGAAGACCTGAAGATGCTGGCCAAGAATTTTATTGATCTTTTTTCAAACAAGCTGCATTTAACCTCTGTTGAAGTAACGCCTGATTATTACAAAGTACTTGAAAAAAATGATTGGAAGGGAAATATCCGTGAATTGAGAAATGCCGTAGAACGGAGCTTAATTTTGATGGATCATAATACACTGGATGCAGAAAGTCTTCCTCATTATGCTGAAAGAGCCACAGAAAGCGATTCTCTAAGCATCAGATCGTTAGAAAAAATACATATCCAGAAAGTTTTACAGTATACAAAAGGAAATAAAGCCGAAGCAGCCAGACTTCTTGAAATTGGTATTGCCACATTATACCGTAAACTGGAAGAATACGGATTAAAATAATCAATTTATCATTTTAATAAAGAGCCTATCATTTTGATAGGCTTTCGTGTTTTTATGAAGTATTGTAATTGTTTGTAATCATCTGTATGATAGTTTTTTAAGTGTTTTATTTTCAGATTGGAATTCCTTTTGGCATAAGGTATCTGAATAAAATATTTAAAAATGACAATTTCAAGAAAAACGTTTAAAAAACGGAAGCATTCCACTTTTAGTCTGCTGATTGTATCGTACGTATTGCTGACCCTTTTAACCCTAATGATTAAGATATGATGCTCATAAGTTTAATTCTGCTTTTTGCAGTTTTGTTTTGGCTTTTATATAAATCAGTTGAATTTTTTGATAGAATATAAATTATGTGGAGTTTATTTTTCCTTTCAATACTTGCCTTTGTGTATATCTGTTATGTTTTAATGAAACCTGAAAAATTTTAAACGGTTATGAATACAGAAATTTTAGGCATTATAGCAATGTTTGCCATCACATTAGTTATCGGGATATTTTTAGGTAAATACATAGCTAATGTATATGGATACAAAAAAACTTTTCTTGATCCGGTTTTTGAACCCATCGAAAAGTTAATTTATAAAATATCGGGAATTAATCCTAACCGTCAGATGAACTGGAAACAGAATATGTATGCCATGCTGGCGATTAATCTGGTTTGGTTCATCATTGGTTTTCTTCTTTTACTGAACCAATCCTGGCTTCCTTTAAATCCTGATGGAAATCCGAATATGTCACCCGATCTGGCTTTTAATACAACTATTTCCTTCTTAGTCAACTGTAATTTACAGCATTATTCGGGAGAAACAGGAGTAAGTTATCTGAGCCAGCTTTATCTGATGTTTTTACAGTTTGTAACAGCTGCAACGGGAATGGCGGCAATGGCTGTTCTTTTCAAAGCTTTTAAAGAAAAAACCAGTACTGAACTTGGTAACTTCTACGATTATTTCACCAAATCGGTGATCAGAATTCTGGTTCCTATAAGCGTAATTGTTGCTTTAATTCTATCTATCAACGGAAGTCCTATGACTTTCGAAGGAAAAGATCACATCATAACACTGGAAGGCCAGAAGGCTGATGTTTCCAGAGGTCCGGTATCTGCATTTGTTGCAATCAAACATTTGGGTACTAATGGTGGTGGCTTTTTCGGAGCGAACTCAGCACATCCCCTTGAAAATCCTAATTATATGACCAATATGACAGAGATGATTACTCAGATGATCATTCCTTTTGCATTGGTATTTGCACTGGGTTTTTATCTGAATAAAAGAAAGTTGTCATGGGTTATCTTTACCGTAATGACAGTTGGTTTTCTTGCTCTTACCATTCCGAATGTTGTGAATGAAACGGGTGGAAACCCTCTGATTACACAAATGGGAACAGATAGCAGCCTGGGAGCAATGGAAGGAAAGGAAATCCGCTTCGGAAGTGCAGCATCCGGTTATTGGAGTATTGCAACAACGGTAATTTCTACAGGATCCGTAAACGCAATGCATGACAGTACAATGCCTCTTTCGGGGATGAATGAATTGCTTGCGATGATGATCAACTGTTTCTACGGAGGATGTGGTGTCGGAATTCTGAATTATTTCATTTTTATTATTCTCGCCGTATTTATCAGCGGCCTGATGGTGGGAAGAACTCCGGAATTTATGGGTAAAAAGATTGAAGCCAAAGAGATGAAAATCGCTATGATTGTAGCTTTATTCCATCCTTTTTTAATTCTTGTAGGAACGGCCTTAACTGCTTATTTACCGGAATTTGGAGCAAAAACATTAAATAACCCGGGCTTTCATGGCTTCAGCGAAATGCTGTATGAATTTACCTCTTCTTCAGCCAATAACGGATCCGGTTTTGAAGGATTGGGAGATAACACCCCTTGGTGGAATATCTCAACAGGGATCGTATTACTGCTGTCAAGATTTATTCCGATTATAGGCCCGGTAGCGATTGCAGGACTGCTGGCACAGAAGAAATTTATTCCGGAAAGTTCAGGAACACTGAAAACGGATACAGCCACTTTCGGATTCATGACCCTGGCGGTGATTTTACTGATTGCAGCGCTATCTTTCTTCCCTGCATTGACCTTAGGTCCTATTGCAGAGCAGATTCAGTATTTCTCAAAATAAATGTGAACATTAAAAATTAAAATCAATATTCAACCATTAAGGGAGCTGAAAAGTGTGAGGAAGCTAGTCTGACACTTACTGAAACGTTCACTTATATTATCCATATCTATCCTTATTATTTGGCAGACCTTGATGGTGATTATTGATTTACAATGATATAAACTCTTTCAAAAAAATGAAAAATCAGTCACAAACATTATTTCAGAGAGATTTGGTAAACGAAGCGATCAAACAGTCCTTCGTAAAGCTGAATCCGAAAATTATGTTTAAAAATCCTGTAATGTTCCTGGTGGAGATCGGAACCATTGTCATGTTTATCGTAAGCATGTTTAGTCTTACTGGTGATAAAACCCAGGGAAGCTTTTCCTATAACTTTTTAGTATTTATTATTTTATTTTTCACCGTTCTTTTTGCAAATTTTGCAGAAGCTATTGCAGAGGCAAGAGGAAAAGCACAGGCAGATACTCTTAGAAAGACAAGAGAGGAAACTCCAGCTAAATTAGTGCTTGATAATAAACCAGGATTTCAGGTAGAAACAAGACTGAAGATGTCTGCTGAAATGACATTAGGCGATATTTTTCTTTGTGAGGCCGGAGATCAGATTCCGATGGATGGTGAAATTATTGAAGGTCTGGCAACCATTGATGAATCTGCCATTACCGGAGAAAGTGCACCTGTCATCCGTGAAGCCGGAGGAGATAAAAGCTCTGTAACCGGAGGGACGAAAGTACTTTCAGACAGAATTAAAGTAAAAGTAACTACAAAACCCGGAGAATCCTTCTTAGATAAAATGATTGCCCTTGTAGAAGGAGCATCAAGACAGAAAACACCCAACGAAATCGCATTAACCATACTTCTGGCAGGATTTACCCTTACATTTATTATTGTTACCCTCACTTTAAAGCCATTTGCAGATTATGCGCAGACTCCGATTACCATAGCGGCATTTATATCTCTTTTCGTTTGTCTTATTCCGACAACCATCGGTGGTCTGCTTTCTGCAATCGGGATTGCGGGGATGGACAGGGCTTTGAGAGCGAATGTGATTACAAAAAGTGGTAAAGCAGTGGAAACTGCGGGAGATATTGATGTTCTGTTGCTTGATAAAACCGGAACAATCACTATCGGAAACCGTAAGGCAACCCAGTTTCATCCTGCAAACGGAATCGAACTTGACAAATTTATTAAAGCTTCTGCATTAAGTTCCGTAGCCGATGAAACTCCGGAAGGAAAATCAATCATTGAACTGAGCGCTTTAAAATCTGAAGATTTGCTGGTTGCTAATCCTGTCTACATCGATTTTACAGCAGAAACAAGAACTTCAGGAATTGATTTTGACGAAACCAGAATTCGTAAAGGAGCTTATGATACCATAAAAAAACTGACTGAAAAAGCCGGGAATAGCTTCCCGCAGGAAACCCAGGATGCGGTAACCAAAATTTCTGAAAACGGAGGAACTCCTTTGGTAGTTTCTGTGAATGAGAAGGTGTGGGGCGTTATTGAGCTTCAGGATATCATTAAAACCGGTATCCAGGAACGTTTCCAAAGATTGAGAAAAATGGGGGTAAAAACGGTGATGGTAACCGGAGATAATCCTTTGACGGCAAAATTTATCGCAGAAAAAGCCGGAGTAGACGACTTTATTGCAGAAGCTAAACCGGAAGATAAGATGAACTACATCAAAAAAGAGCAGCAGGAAGGTAAGCTGGTCGCTATGATGGGGGACGGAACGAACGATGCACCGGCACTCGCCCAGGCTGATGTAGGTGTTGCAATGAACAGCGGAACACAGGCAGCCAAGGAAGCTGGTAACATGGTAGACCTTGATAATGACCCTACCAAACTGATTGAAATTGTAGAAATCGGGAAACAGCTGCTGATGACAAGAGGAACGTTGACAACTTTCAGTATTGCGAATGATGTTGCGAAGTATTTTGCGATTATTCCGGCATTGTTTATCACATTTATTCCATCTCTTCAGAAGCTGAATATCATGAACCTTCACAGCCCGGAAACAGCTATACTGTCAGCAGTGATCTTTAATGCGGTGATCATTCCGTTCCTGATTCCGCTGGCATTGAAAGGAGTCGCTTACAAACCAATCGGGGCCAGTGCATTATTGAGAAGAAATCTTTTGATCTACGGTCTGGGCGGAGTAATCGTTCCTTTCATTGGAATCAAAATCATTGACTTGGTCATCAGTTTATTCTATTAAAATTAAAAAAATGAAAAATCATATTGTTTCAGCATTCAGATTAACTCTTGTGATGCTGGTGGTTACAGGTATTTATCTTGGTGTTGTATACGGAGGTTCTAAAATACTTCCTAACAAAGGAAACGGAGAAATTGTTTACAATAAAGGACAGAAGTTTTATGCGAATATCGGACAGGAATTCAAATCTGAAAAATACTTCCACGGCCGTCCTTCTTCAGTCAATTATAATGCAGCAGGAAGCGGGGGAAGCAACAAAGGTCCAAGCAATAAAGAATATTTGGAAATTGTACAGAAAAGAATTGATACTTTAAAAATGAAAAATCCTGAAATGGGAAATACAAAAGTTCCCGTAGAGCTTGTTACGGCAAGTGGAAGCGGGCTGGATCCGGATATTTCTGAAGAAGGAGCTTTGTATCAGGCCAAAAGAATTGCAAAAGTGAGAAACCTTTCAGAAGAGCAGATCCAAAACTTAATTAATAACCAAACTGAGAAGCCTTTCTTAGGACTTTTCGGGCCTTCAAAAGTAAATGTTCTGAAGCTTAATATTGCTTTAGACCAATTAAAATAATAAATTTAATAATCAATCATGTCAAGATTTTAAAACTTGACATGATGAATACACCTTAAAACTAACGTGAAAAAATATCTAGCTATATGTGCACTATCAGGGCTGTTTTTAGCCAAAGCACAATCATCAGATTCATTGAAAACAGGCAATAAAATTACGTTTTCCGCTTATGCAGAACTCTTTTACACCTACGATTTTAATGAGCCTGGAAATCATATGCGTCAAAATTTTCTCTACTCATATAACAGACATAATGAAATGAATCTTAATCTGGGTTTAGTTAAAGCCAATTACCAAAGTGAAAATATCCGAGCTAATATTGCTTTAATGGCAGGAACTTACGCTCAGGATAATATGGCTGCTGAACAAAATGCCCTACGCTACATAAATGAAGCCAATATCGGAATCAAAATTTCTAAAAATAAAAACCTGTGGATTGATGCAGGGATTATGCCTTCGCATATTGGCTGGGAAAGTGCCATAGGAAAAGATAATCTTAACCTGACAAGAAGTTTTGCAGCAGAAAACTCACCGTATTTTGAAACCGGAGCCAAAATTTCCTACACCTCAGATAACGGAAAATGGTTTGTAAGCGGATTAATTTTGAATGGCTGGCAGCGTATTGCGAAACCGGAAGGAAATCAGAGTATTTCTTTCGGACATCAGTTGACTTATAAACCGAATGATAAAATTACCCTGAACAGCAGTTCATTTATTGGAAATGATAAAGCAAAAGAAGACAAGAGAATGCGATATTTCCATGATTTGTACGGAAGCTTTCAGCTGACAGAAAGGTTCTTAGCATTATTGGGATTTGATATCGGGGCAGAACAGAAATCAAAGGGAAGCAGCCGGTATAATATATGGTACAGCCCGAATGTGCAGATGAAATATCAGCTTGATAACAAATGGGCACTGGCAGGGCGGCTTGAGTATTATAACGATAAAAACGGAGTTATTATCAGTACAGAAACACCCAACGGATTTCAGACTTTCGGATATTCACTGAACGTAGATTATGCTGTTTTCAAGAATGTGGTTTTCCGTACGGAAGCAAGAGGTTTTACTTCTAAAGATGCTGTTTTTGCGAAAAATGATGAGTTCAGAAAAGGAAACTTCTTTGTGACAACAAGCTTAGCGGTGTGGTTTTAACCCGATAAAAAAGTGTTTAAAATAAAACTAAAAAGAATCAAATCAATGTCATCAGCAAAAGATTTTTTAGAACTGATCCAGAAATCCCGTAAAGGAAAATTCAAGATTTATATAGGGATGAGTGCAGGCGTGGGAAAGACCTTCCGGATGCTTCAGGAGGCACATTCTCTTTTACGGAACGGCATTGATGTAAAGATAGGATATATTGAAACCCATGGCCGGGAAGAAACCGTAGCCCTTGTAGAAGGAATACCTGAAGTTGGACGCAAATCCGTTTTTTATAAAGGAAAGAATCTGGAAGAAATGGATCTTCAGGCCATTATCAACGAACATCCGGAAGTGGTGCTGGTAGATGAGCTGGCCCATACGAATGTAGAAGGATCCAAAAATAAAAAAAGATGGCAGGATGTACTGGAAATTTTAGAGAGCGGAATCAATGTGATCAGCGCTATGAACATCCAGCACATTGAAAGCCTGAACGAAGAGGTAAAAAAAATTACCGGAATAGAAGTCGCAGAAAGAGTTCCTGATAAAATTCTGGCGCTGGCTGATGAAGTGGTAAATATTGACCTGACAGCCGATGAACTGCTTACCCGTTTGAAAGAAGGTAAAATCTATAAAAAAGAAAAAATTCAAACGGCACTCAGCAACTTTTTCCAAAGTGGGCACATTCTGCAGCTTCGTGAGCTGGCTTTAAAAGAAGTAGCTACTCACGTGGAAAGAAAAGTGGAAACTGAAATCAAGACCGGGAATTTTAAACCTATAAAATTCCTGGCCTGCATCAGCAGTAATGAAAAGATTGCCAAAACAATCATCCGGAAAACAGCCCGATTAGCCAGCTATTACAACAGCCCGTGGACAGTTCTCTATATTCAGAAACCGTCCGAAAATCCTGAAAAAATAGCGTTGGATAAACAGCGGTATTTGATTAATAATTTTAATTTAGCACAGGAATTGGGGGCAAAAGTGGTCCGGATCAAAGAAAACAGTGTTCATAACGGAATTCTGGAGTATGTGATTGCCCATAATATCACTACAGTCTGCATCGGGAAACCCCATGCAAAGTTCTGGCAGCGGCTGCTGGGATACAGCTGGATCTATACCCTGATGAACAGACTGAATGAGAGACAGATAGATATTATTATTTTATCTTAAAAGTAATGAAATCGTAATGACTTGGAAACACAAACCCCGATAAAGATGACGCGATTGCATAGGTCTTTTAAAAAGCAATAAGTATCTTCATATGAAACTTAAAACGAAACTTACCCTGGGCGTAGGCCTGTTATTTTTACTGATTGTTCTGCTTTCAGTGATAGGTTCTGTATACATCAACAAATTAAAATCCGATACTGAAAAGATCCTTACAGCCAATTACAACAGCCTGGAATTTTCCAAAAATATGCTTCTGGCTCTTGACAATATCAGTACAGACAGTACAGTGGCCATCGCTGATTTCCAGAAAAATAATAAGCTACAGGAAAAGAACCTCACAGAATTCGGAGAGAAAGAAGCCACCCAAAACCTGAACCTGCATTTCAACAGCTACCTGAAAGAACCAAGTTCCAATAAAGAAAAACTGATCCGGGAAGATCTGGCCAAAATAATGTCCTTGAATATGAAGGGAATAGAACGTAAAAGCGATATTGCCATCATCACGGCAGAGAATGCCACGTTCTGGATTGTGAGTTTAGGAACTGTATGCTTTCTGATTGCTTTTGTACTGCTTTTCAACCTGCCGCAGACAATTGCAGAGCCTATCAATCAGCTGACCTTCAGTATCAGACAGATTGCAGATAAGAATTATAACGAAAGAGTTCATTTTAAAGGAAGTGAAGAATTCAATGGCCTTGCAGAATCATTCAATACAATGGCAGAGAAACTGCAGGAATATGAAAGCAGTACACTTTCAAAACAGCTGATGGATAAAAAACGGATTGAAACCCTGGTCAACAATATGCATGATGCTGTTATTGGTCTTGATGAAAACCATTTTATCTACATGATCAATGATGAAGCGCTGAAGATCACCAACCTTCATAAAGAAGAGATTATTGGTAAAACAGCTCATGAAGTGGCAGTGAATAATGATCTGATGCGTGAACTGCTGAAAAACATTGATCATCCGGTAAAAGATCCTATTAAAATTGTCCGTGATAATAAGGAAAATTATTTTGAACAGGATATTGTTCCTATTAATATCATAAAAACAGGTGAGAGGGAGAAGAAAAATATCGGTAAAGTAATTCTTCTGCGTAATATCACTCCGTTTAAAGAGCTGGATTTTGCGAAAACCAATTTCATCGCTACTATTTCTCATGAATTGAAAACTCCTATTTCTGCCATAAAAATGGGGGTACAGTTACTTGGCAATCAAAAATTCGGGGATCTGAATGAACAGCAGCAGGAATTGCTGAAGAGCATCAATGAAGACGGGCAGCGATTACTGGATATCACCGGAGAGCTGCTTAATCTCTCTCAGGTCGAATCCGGCAACATCCGGCTGACCATTGAAAAATGTGCCCCGAAAGAGATTGTACAGACTGCCGTGAAAAATGTTGAAAAACTTGCCGAACAGAAAAATATCTCCATCAGTACAGAATTCTTTTTAGAAGATAATGACCTTGTAATGGCTGATTTTGACAAAACAGTGTGGGTCATGAATAATTTCCTGACAAATGCCGTGAAACATTCTTTTCAGGATGAAAGTATCCGTATTCTGGTAGAAAAAGAAGAATCCTTTATTCAGTTCAGTATTACCGATACCGGAAGCGGAATTGATGAAAAATACCACCGTCAGATTTTTGACCGTTACTTTCAGGTTCCGGGAGAGCATCAGAATGGTACCGGGCTCGGCCTGGCTATTTCGAAAAATTTCATTGAGAAACAGAATGGTGAAATTGGAGTAAACAGTTCCCTGAATCACGGCAGTACTTTTTATTTCAGATTACCGGTGTCATAAAATTGTTAGACTAATTTCAACCTTACAGGTTTTTTAAAGGCCTGTAAGGTTTATTTATAGAAGGTAAAAATAGTTTTATCAGATTTTTTATACCTCAGCTTTTTAAGTTTTATATATTTGAATGTAATAAAATTCAATAGTAAAGTTATAATCATGAAGGAAGTTCATTTCTATTCCGGTAAAATCAAAAGTCTGATCATGCTTATTGTCTCAAGTATCTTTACTGTTGGACTTTATCATATCGGTTTTAAGAATGACAGTCTTTTTCTGATGATGATATTATATCTCGCATTTGTACTTTTTTTATTTGGAATTGTCTATTCTTTACTGTTATTGTTCCGCACAAAACCTTTATTAACAGTTACCGGTCAGCAGATGATCATTTATAATGTGTTGAGAAAACCAACGACGATTAATTTTGATGATGTTCTTCTTTTTTGTACATCGGATATGAAGCATCATGGAATTAAAACAACCGAATTTATTCATATTGTACTTAAGCATCCAAAGAAAAATTCCAATCTGTTGAATAATATTTCTCCCGGACTGTTCGGGAATTCCGAGAGTCGTGAATACAGCTTTCAGATTGATATGATCAATGTGAAAACTAAAGTTTTGCTGGAATTGTTACAAAGTAAAATAAAACCTTACAGTCTGTTAAATAAGTAATAAAGTCATTAATTAACAGAATCACACAATTAAAAGAAGACGGATATACTAAATGATGTAAATTCGTCTTTATATTTGTTATAAAACTAGAAATGAAAAGATCAATAATTTCCAATAACAGATGAATGCATTAGAATCATCTGTCGAACATCTTTATGGGACCTTCTCAGTCTATCCGCCTGTACCCTGCATGAGCGGATGCCCTTGCTGTGTTTCGGAAGCAGACAAGGAAAACCTTCATATCAGGCCGTTGAGGGAATTGGAAGAGAATGATCTTCTAAAGTATGTATTTAAAGCTTTGACAACCTGGGGGAGTATTGAAGATTTTAAACATTTCCTTCCCAGGTTATTTGAAATTCTTGCAAAAGGAGGTTTAATTGCTTATTTAGATACGATAATAGGTAAATTAGAGTACGGGAAATTTGAAATGTGGCCGGAAAATGAAAGAGCTGCAGTTGAAACTTTTTTATTGAAGTGGTGGCAGAATCATGTGGAAACCCAATCTTATTTTGATCATGAAGCGTTTACCGGTATCTATAAAATAACCGGAGAGCTTGACAGAATGTTGGCGTGTTGGGAAACTGATTTTCAGAAAAACGGTTTTAGAGTCTTTGTTGATTGTATTGATCATTATTACCTTGATATGATTTACGATGGTAAAAATTTCAGGGACTTCAAAAGAGATGATATAAAAAGAATCAATTTATGGATTGCGAAAAATAAAGACAATCTGGAAAAAGGTTTTTTCTATTTTGAAAATAGAGAGGCAGAATTTGCAGAGATGATTTCCAATGCATTGTTTACTGTTGAAAAGAACTGTAAAAACCTGAAATAAATACCGTAACCAATGGAAGTTTTTATTATTTATACCGTTTCGGTTTTTGGGTTGGCCAATCTGTATTATTTTCAGTTTTCCATGAAAGAGAAAGAGACCTGGAAAAAAACTATGCTGAGGCTAATGGCAGGGTTTTCAGTCCTGATTTTTATGGCTGCGGTTGTTCTATGCATAGCAGATGTAAGAGGGAAGATCGAAGATGCCGGAACATTTTTTATTTTTTTACTTATTGGCAATATCATGATGCCAGTGTATCTGCTGCTGCTTTTACTTCTCAATAATGTGGTCAATAATATGATCGTGTTTGTTAAAAGCTATGGAACCTATACATTTATATTTTCCTTACTCACTTTTTTCGGATTGCCTCTGATCACTTTTATTTTGTACGGAGCTGCAGGCCTTCTTTTTGGTTTGGAATAAAAAAGACTGCATAACGTTATGCAGCCTTTTTATAAATGGTCTGAAAGATTATTCTTTAATGAATTTCTGTACAGATACTTTATCTTTTAAAAATAATTTAATCCAATAATTTCCTTTGGACAGGCTGGAAACATCTACGGTATTTTTTTTCGTTCCCATAGAATTCATAATTCTTCCGGCTGTATCATAAATTTCAGCTTTGATCACTTCATCCCAAGATTGGATATACAGAATATCTTTGACCGGATTAGGATAGATCCCAATTGTATTCTTATCATTTTTGATTTCTGAAGTTACCAATGTACCTGCAACTGAGGTTGTATAAGTATTGGTAACAACCGGAGCATTGTAATCAAAATAGATTCTGGCCGTATTGCTGAAACTATCACCGGTATTCAGAGTAGATTTTGTCTTAATCTTAAATGACAGATAACCGTCATTATGGGCATCATCAAAAGGTAACTGAATATTTTCGAAAATGAATTCTAAAATATTAGGACCTGTTACTCGTGTCACAAAGCTATGGCTTCCATGCAGAGGAATCAAACTGGAAATATCAAATTTTGAAGTGTCAATTTCATCCTTTACTACAATATTTCTGGCATTGGCCGTTCCCGTATTTTCAAACCGGATCAGGTAGTGCACGTAGTCTCCAACCTGGGTTTGGGTGATAGAAGTACCTTCCAGGCAGGTCTTGTCATTCGGATCAAAAGAGTTTACAACCGTCTGATTTAATGTAAAATTATTATCTGCAGGTGTTTCATCAGTCGCTCCATTAATCTGTGCGGTATAATGTAAAATATCACCACCCTCTAACGGCGGAGTCTGGATAGGGGTATTTAATTTAAAAGTTACCGTGATTTCTTTGGTTTCAAAAGGAAGAAGATTGGTGAAGTTCCAGCTCAATGTCCCAGTAGACTGAGAGACAGGCGTAAGGGTAGAACTTAGATAATCAACCACATTATCATTATAATTAAACAGCAGGGTACCGGATTGTGTGGTATTTGCTTTGTTTTTAAAGATGATTTTATATTGAGATTCAAAACCGGGTGAAGCTGCCGTTACAGGTATAATAACCGTTTCCAGATCATGATGTACACCACTAGGAGTTATACAGAAGTTTTGATTGAACGGGCTAACCTGTTGAGGAAAACTGACAGTGACATTGGCCGGAGAAATGTTGAAGTATGCCGGGTTTTCAAGGACCGGAGTTACTGTATGTGTACCTGTCTGCACCGGAACGGAATAATTTCCTGAAATATCGGCAATCATGCTTCCTGTAGTTCCGGCTCCTGCGATAGTAAATTTCTGGAAAGCCCTGTTGGGGTCATTCGGGTCACAACCGTTATTGTTGCCGTCTGTTTTTGTATTTCCCCGGATTGTATAGAATGTTCCGCCAGGAGTGAATGAGCAGTATGAATTGACTGTAGTGGTGGGTAATAATGAATTCATATTGGCAATCTCAAAGTCATCCGCACAGATATATTTAAGATTAGGCGTACCTGAAAAAGACGAAGGAATAACCTGCGTAAAATTATTAATACCGTTTTTAATCAGTAAAGACTGAAGATTGGGATTCATATCACATGCGAACACCTTGAGTTTTTCATTCTGTGAAAGATCAATGGTTGTAAATTTATTATAAGTACAATCCAATGTTTCAAGTTTTTGAAAAGCATTGAAATTGAGCGATGTAAAAGAATTTCCGGGGATCATTAGATAAAGCAGATTGGGCGTCTGGTTTAAAGGAAGTGTTTGAAGTTTATTGGCAGTTAAGTTTAAGTTGACAAGATTGGTATTGTTATTTAAATAAATATTTTGAAGCTGGCACTGTGTCATGTTTACTTCATATAAATTGGTCAGCCCGGATAAGTCGATGGAAGGCATGCTGCAAAAGAAGATATCCAGATCATATAGCTGGCTGCAGCCCTGAACATTTACAGATGAGAGCACATAGCATCTGCTGAGGTCCAGCTTATACAATGCTGTACTGTTACTCAGGTCAACACTTTGTAATAACGGAAAAAGGTCTATATAAAGATCAGTCAGATTGGTAAAGCTTTTTATCCCTTCTATTGAAACAACATTACTGGAAAAAGAGGTATAATTTTGCAGAACAAAAGTATCGAAGTTCAATTTACTGATGTTGGCCGCTTCAGATAACTGAATTTCCCCGTCATGATTCGTATCGATAGAGGTACTATTGCCCATAAGATCCCTGGCCATATAAGGGATATTGGAGGTCAGCAGTTTCTTAAAATTGGCATCAGGAATATTGACGGTCTGAGCGTGAAACACCGCAATAATCATCATGGAGATGATCAGGTAGATTTTTTTCATGGATTTAGTTGGCTGGTTTTTAGTTTTTAATTATTTGGTTGCAAATAGGAGACAAATGTAAACTTTTAAGCATATAGTCAGTTAATTTTTTTTAATTTTTTTTGATTGGCTTTTAAGGTTTTAAAAACAAAAAAAGCTGTGAAATTCATCACAGCCAATAGTATTATAATCAGGTTATAAATCTGTTATTGCTTTTCAATCAGATCCAGGAACTGCTGTTCATCAAGAATACCGATGGTTCCTATATCCTGTGCTTTTTTCAGCTTGCTTCCCGCTTTTTCACCTACCACAAGATAGTTGAGGTTTTTCGATACGGCAGAAATATTTTTTCCGCCATGTTTCTCTACCATTTCCTCAGCGGCTTCTCTGGTAAATAATGACAGTTTACCTGTGAAAAGGAATGTTTTTCCTTCCAGAATATCAGAGAGTACTTCATTGGTACTTTCTCCTTTCTCAAGCTGTACTCCGTAAGATTTCAGACGTTCGATCATCAGAACGTTTTCAGAATTGTTGAAAAACTCTGCAATGCTGATGGCGATCTTTGTTCCGATATCCTCTACCTGGCAAAGCTCTTCAACAGTAGCGTTTTTCAGCTCCTCAATGGTAGGGAAGTTTTTAACCAGTTTTTTCGCTACAGTTTCACCCACATGCTTGATCCCGATTCCGTATAATACCTTTTCAAATGGAATTTCTTTTGACTTTTCAATCCCCGTGATGATATTCTGTGCCGATTTTTCAGCCATTCTCTCCAGAGGAAGCAGCTGTTCTTTCGTTAAAACATACAGATCCGCAGGATTTTCAATCAATTTCTCCCTGTAAAGCTGTTCAATTGTTTCACCACCCAGATTTTCAATATTCAGAGCCTTTCTGGAAACATAGTGAATCATTCTTCCTACCACCTGAGGCGGGCAGTGAAGTTCATTCGGACAGAAGTGGATGGCCTGGTCTTCAACTTTTACCAGTTCCGTTCCACATTCAGGGCAATGTCTGATGTATTCTATTTCTTTGCTTTCTTCAGTTCTTTTATCCGTATTCACCCCTACGATCTTCGGAATGATCTCACCGCCTTTTTCTACATACACAAAATCATGCTCATGCAGATCCAGCTTTTTGATGATATCTTCATTGTGAAGAGAGGCCCTTTTCACGATCGTTCCAGCCAGCAAAACAGGCTTTAGATTGGCAACAGGAGTGATGGCTCCGGTTCTTCCTACCTGATAAGAAACACTTTGAAGCTCAGTTTCTACCTTTTCTGCTTTAAATTTATAAGCCATTGCCCAACGTGGGGATTTTGCGGTATATCCCAGCTGTCTCTGTTGCTGTAAAGAATTCACTTTTAAGACAATTCCGTCAATTTCAAAAGGAAGATTATGACGCTCAGTATCCCAGAATGTGATAAATTCCTTTACTTCATCCAGAGTTTTGCACAGCTTAGCCTGCTGGGAGGTTTTAAAGCCCCAGCTCTGCGCCTTTTGAAGCAGTTCCCAGTGGGTATCTGCCGGAACCTCATCTGAAATAAACTGATACAATACAGAAGATAAACCACGCTTTCTTACCTCACCGCTATCCTGCATTTTCAGACTTCCGCTTGCCGTATTCCTTGGATTCATGAATGGATCCAGACCTTCTTCCTCACGAAGCTTATTGATCTTGTCGAAATTTTTTCTGGTCAGGTAAATCTCTCCACGCATAAAAAACTGTGATGGAAAATCACCTTTCAACGTCAATGGAATATCTGAAATGGTACGGACGTTCGGAGTGATTTCATCTCCCTGAAAACCATCTCCACGGGTTACGGCCTGTGTCAGCTTCCCGTTTTCATAAAGAATGGAAATAGAGGCACCGTCATATTTCAGTTCCGCAACAAATTCTACCGGGTCAGCAATGGTTTTGATAATCCTTTTTTCCCAGTCTTCCAGATCGTCAAAATCATAGGAATTATCCAGTGAATACATTCTGAACTTATGCTGAATCGTAGGAAAAACCTTGGTAATACCGCCTCCTACACGTACCGTAGGTGAGTTTTCATCATAGAATTCGGGATGCTTGGCTTCCAGATCCTGAAGTTCCTGAAGGAGCATATCAAACTCATAATCAGTAACGGTAGGAGTATCCAGAAGGTAGTAATTTTCGTTATGCTGGTGAAGCTCTTTACGGAGCTGTTCTATCTTTTGTTGAATATTTTCAGACATGGGTTGTATATCTTTTGAGCAAAAATAACTAAAGTAACGTGAATTCGGGATAAAAACTTCCGGTTTTTAGACAGGTTTGAAACCGGGTGATGAAAGCCGGAAGTTGTGAAACTCTCAAAGAATAAGCATTCTGTGTATTTCCATCACTGGAATAATAACATCCGGCTTCTTTCTTCCAGCTCATTTTACTCTCAACTTTCTTAATCCGGGGTTCAGCCTAATGTCATCCATTAAAAAAATAGCAGAATTAAATGGCATAGGAAAATTAAAAATACGTAATATACCTCAACAAACTGGTTCTGTACGGGATAGAATAAGTGTTCAGATTAATTTAACATAATATTCGGATTTAATTAAAAAAATGTTAAAGTTCCCTTAAATAGTAAGCCTTTAAAGTCAAAATACCTTTGCACATCTAATTTGAAGACATGAGAAAAGTAAAGATTGTACTGGGATTATTGTTTTTAGGGCTTGGTTCAATGGCTTATGCACAGACCACACAGGCTTCTATCATAGGAAAAGTAACCGGACCGGGAAGTACCGCTCAGGAAAAAATGAAAGTAACCATCGTAAACGAATCCACAGGATTCAGAACGGAGACGGAAACGAACTCAAAAGGAGAATATATCTTTAAAGAAATTCCTCTTGGGGGCCCTTATACGGTGATTGTAAATGAGGATAAAAAAGAAGGATACAACATCAACTTTGGGGATCAGATTACTGTAAATATGGACCTGGGCGGTGAGAAGAATATTGAGGAGGTAAAAATTACCGGAAACCTGAAAAATAAGATCGGAAACCTTGGCGCAGCTACGGCCATTACTGCTAAAAACATCAGCATACTTCCAGTGAACGGAAGAAATTTTACCAGTCTTACAGAATTGTCTCCCTTAAGCGGAAAAGGCGGAAGTTTGTCCGGACAGCTCGGATCTTCCACCAATTTTACCATTGACGGAATGACGGCTAAAAATCCAACTTCTGCCGGATCTACAACCAGTAGAAGTGGTGCTCCTTTCTCCATCTCGATTGAAGCTGTACGTGAATTCAAAATTACCACCAACCAATATGATGTTACTCTGGGAAGAAGTGGTGGCGGAACCGTAAGTGCTGTTACTAAATCGGGAACCAATAAATTCTCGGGAAGTGCCTGGGAGTATCTGAGAACGAACTGGCTTTCCAGTCCTTATGATATCAGAGGAAACAAAAGACAGAATGATTTCTCTACCTCTCAGTTCGGATTTTCATTAGGCGGACCCATCATTAAAAATAAATTACATTTCTTCGTAGCATGGGATCATCAGCTGGATTCAAGACCTTTGCTTATTGCAGATATCAGATCTCCGGAGGACGAGAAAAGGTTGAATACCACCACACAGACCCTGAATCAGTTTCTGGATATTGCAAGATCAAAATATGGAGTAGGGAACAGCCCGCAGTTCGGAAGCTTTGATAAAGTAAGAAACTCAGATGCTGCCTTTTTACGTTTAGACTGGCAGATCAATGAAAAGCACTTACTGACATTGAGAAATAACTTCACCTACGATCTTAATAAAAACGGACTGGGAGATAATACCAATATCACTTTCTTTGAATCTTACGGAAATGACAAAAATCTTGACAACAGCTTATTGCTGACCCTGAGATCCAATCTGAAATCTAACCTGACCAACGAGCTGAAGGCACAGTATCTGTATACTTTCCAGAACAGTTATCAGAATGATGAGCTGGGTAAGCCGGTTCCAAGAGCTATTGTTGAAAATGTGATGTCTCCGGGAGTAGGTTCTACCAATATCCAGATCGGAGGCCACCGTTTTGCGCAGGAAAGCTTTAAAAATAATGTATTCCAGATTGTAGATAACCTGTATTACAACACAGATAAAGTAAAATATACCTTTGGAGCAGATCTCATGTATACCACTTCAAAATCTATATACGGAAGTGAGGTAAACGGAAGGTTCCATTTTCAGGGAATTGGGAATTTTGAAACCATGACGCCTTCACGGTTTTACAGGGAAGTTCCTTTGATGGAAGATCCGTCTGTAAGATCAAATATCTGGAATATCGGTTTTTATGGGCAATTTCAGACCAAAATCGCCAAAGGGCTTGATTTAATGGCAGGTTTAAGATTTGACTACGGTGGATATCCTAAAGCAGAATTCAATCAAAAGCTATATGATGAGATGGGTATCCGAACAGATAATAAAATAAAATCATTTGTGATTCAGCCCAGATTTCAGTTTGACTGGAATATCAATGAGCAAGGTAAGGATTTCTTAAAATTCGGAGCCGGAATATTCTCGTCTGATATTAATAATTATATGATCATCAATAACCTGGTGTTTGACGGGAAGCATCTGGCAACAGTGGATGTAACTTCTAATGAGGTTCCGTTCCCGGATTTCAACAGTTACAGAAACGATTACAATACGGTTCCTACACTTTCCCAATACCAGATTCCTACCATCAATTATACAGGAAAAGATGCTAAGATTCCGATCGTGTATAAAGCCAATATCTCATATACTCATTTCTTCAATGAAAGATTCAGAGCAGGAATTGCAGGGTATATGGCATTGGGAAGAAACAACTATTATTACTATGACAGAAATATGGCAGCCAATCCGTTCTTTACATTAGATAATGAAGGAGGAAGAGGGGTTTTTGTTCCGCTGGAATCTTTGAAAGAGGGTAGAATAGACTGGAAAGCAGGGAGAATCAACAACAAATTCGGAAGAGTGCTGGAGCTTGTAAGTGATGGTAAGGTGAATCAGTTCTCATTCGTGGTTGATACCAGCTACCGTTACTGGAAAGACGGAGAGATCACAGCAAGTTACACATGGTCTGATATCAAAGACAATACTTCTTATAACGGAAATGTAGCCAATTCTGCAACATTGTCTACAATGATACAAAGTGATCCGAGAGATCTGAGGATGACCTATTCTGATAACCAGTTCAGGAATAAAGTGGTCATCTATGGAAATTCTCCTACAATAGCAGGATTTACGCTGGGGATAAGATATTCAGGAATAGGAGGAACCCGTTTCTCTGTAACATCAGGAGGAAATGTGAACGGAGACTTTGTAGATAATAATGACCTTGCTTATATCTTCCCGAATATTGCCCAGACCATTCTGGACGATCCGCAGGTAGGTGAAGCCCTGAAAAACTACATCAGTGATTATAACGGTAAAATTGCAGAGCGTAACGGAGGTAAAAATGGTTTCTACGGAGTCTGGGATCTGAGAGTTGCAAAGAAAATAAAGTTTGACAAAATAGGCGCCTTTGAGTTGTCTGTAGATATTTTCAACGTAGCCAACCTTCTGAATAAAGAATGGGGAGTGAATAAATCATACGGAAATACATCGCTGTACAGGATCAATAAATTCAATCCGGATACAAGGCAGTTTGAATATGCGAAAAATATCAGCGGAAGCGGACTGGCGCCTTTAACAGGGAACCCATACCAGATCCAGATCGGAGCAAAATACAGCTTCTGATAGACAGTTTTTTAAACCACAAAGAATGTAAAAGAACCCTCAGTTTCTAAACCAATTTCAACCTTAGCTTTAGTCTGAAAATCTTTATGTCTTTGTGGTTTACATTTTTTAATACTTATCTTTATCAAAAAGTTCCAGGACTTTGTTTTAATTATCTAAATTATATTATGAAAAATTTTATCTTAGGCTTAGCAGTTTTAAGTACGGTTCTCATGAAAGCACAAACTCAGATTATAGCACACAGAGGATATTTTCAGACTCAGCCTCCAACAACGGAAAATTCTTTAAAATCTCTGGAAAATGCCCAGAAGCTAAAAGTTTACGGTTCAGAATTTGACGTGAGAATGACAAAAGATGGTGTATTGGTAATCAATCATGATGAGCATCACGGTAAAATGGAAATTTCGGAAACTTCTTTCAAAGAACTGGAGCAGCTGAAATTATCGAACGGAGAAAAATTTCCCACTTTAAAAGATTATTTAAAAAAGGGGAAGAAAGATCCGTCAGTAAAACTGATCGTTGAGATTAAGCCTGCCAAAACTCCGGAGATAGAAAACGAGATCACTCAGAAAACCATCCGGATGATCAAAGATATGAAGCTGGAATCTCAGAGTGAATTTATTTCATTCAGCTTAAATATCTGCAAGGAGATCAAAAAGCTGGCACCTTCTTTTAAAGTTCAGTATCTGAACGGGGAATTGTCGCCGGAACAGATCAGAAAAGAAGGATTGGACGGAATGGATTACCACTTCAGTGTATTTCAGAAAAACCCGACATGGATTGCTGAAGCGAAAGCACTCAACCTTATCACAAACTCATGGACTGTGAATGATGTTGCGGTATATGAAGAATTAAAAAAGCAGGGAATAGGATTTGTAACAACCAATATCCCTGAACAGCTGAAAAATAAATAGTATTGTCATTCTGATAGAGCTTAGCCATCTGTTATTTTCCAAAATTACAATGGGGAACCCTCATCATTCCCCTCCTCCGGAGGGGTGGCAAATCAAAGATTTGACGGGGTGGTTCACAGCTCATCCACAGTACTTAACAAAAGACACAGTCTGCACTTACAAAAGTGCAGACTGTGTCTTTTTTATTGAAAAAATCCCTAATTATACTAATCAATAGTCAATTAGAATAAGTTTATTTATTGTAATATATTGATTATTAAATTGTTGTATTTGTTTTGTGGTATTATCTCATGTGAAGACAATAAAGATACATAAATATAACCGTGAACCGGCATTAAAAATCCTTAATTCCTTAAAATCTTGTTTGATAGTATGTTATCTAATGTTGTTAAGGAAAAGTTAACATATTATTCAATAATCTTTTAAAAAACGTTAAAATAGTATTAAAACCGTACTCATAATGTCGTTTTAATTTTGCGCAAACAAAAGGAAATGCGTAAAGAGACACAAAAACTGTTGGTTTTGTCACTGTTAGGATTATTCAGTGCCCATCTGACGGCTCAGCAGAAAGCTAAGAAAGACAGTATTAAAGGAATTGACGAAGTAGTCGTTACTGCTTTGGGAATCAAAAGAGAAGACAGGTCTTTGGGATATTCTACTCAAACTGTCAAATCTGAGGAAATCCTGCGAACTCAGAACAACAACTGGGCGCAGGCGCTAGAGGGTAAAGTTGCCGGATTGAAGATTCAGACTGCCGGGGCCGGACCTCTTGGAACAAGCCGTATCACCCTTCGTGGAGACATTTCTATGAGTATTGGAAACAATGATGCGCTGATTGTTGTGGATGGTGTCCCTTTAAGCGGAAGAAAAACCGGGACCGGAACAGCCGCCTATGGTGCCGGATCAGGAGGAGATCTGCCCATTGATTATGGAGACAGTTTCAACAGCATCAATCCGGATGATATCGAATCTATTTCCATTCTGAAAGGTCCTACCGCATCTGCTTTATACGGTTCCAGAGGATCAAGGGGAGCAGTTATGATTACAACCAAATCCGGAAAGACCAGAAAAGGAAAAGTTCAGGTAACCTTAAACTCTTACACAAGCTTTGACAGCGTTCTGAAATGGCCGGATTATCAGTATGAATACGGGCAGGGAACCCAGCAGAGAGATAAAAACGGAAACTACTATTATTCTTACGGAGCTTCTGTGGATGGAGTGAATACAGGATCCACCAGTAGTGCTTTCGGGCCTAAATTTGAAGGCCAGTATTACTTTCAGTATGATCCGGCCATAGAAGGGCAGAGCCTGGAAAGAAAACTGTGGAGACCTTATAAAAACAATATCAAAGACTTCTGGCAGGTAGGTTCCAATTATTCCAACAGCTTGTCTGTGGAGCATTCCAATGAAAGTACTGCTTTCAGAACATCTCTTTCTTATCTGAAAAATGAATGGATGATGCCGAATACAGGTTTCGACAGATTAAATGCAGCCTTGTCACTGGATCATAAACTGAGCAGCAGACTGAAGATCGGAACCAAAATCAATTTCAGCAATACGAAAAGTGATAACCTTCCTGCAACGGGTTACAATAACCAGTCGATTTCCTATTTCATGATTTTCCAGAATCCGAATGTAGACCTGGACTGGTATAAGCCGATCTGGAGAAAAGGAGCCGAGCAGATAGATCAGGTACATCCTTTCAGTTCCTATATTGATAATCCTTATCTGATCGCTTACGAAAACCTGAACAGTACAAACAAAAAAATAATAACCGGAAATATCAACATCAGCTACCAGCTGGCAAAGAATTTTGATATCGTCTATAAAACAGGTCTGGAATGGAGCAATGAGCTTCGCACCCAAAGAAGACCGTGGAGCTCTGCCAATTATCTGAAAGGATTTTACAGAGAACAATACATCCGGTATTTTGACCTTAATAATGATATCCTTCTTACTTACAAAAATAAATTCGGTGACTTTGGCGTGACAGCTTCTGCAGGAGGAAATATCAGGTATCATGAATACACGATGAATGATTACAGGGCAATAGGACTCAACAGGGCCGGACTTTACCAGCTTTCCAATGCCACTTCACAGGATTTTAAGCTTGCCAGCCCTAATGATAACCAGGTGAATAGTGTATATGCATTAGCCAACTTCAGCTATAAAGATATGATCTTCCTGGATGTGACGGCAAGAAACGACTGGAGCAGTACGCTTCCAAGCCACAATAGATCATATTTCTATCCGTCGGTAGCTTCTTCATTTGTTTTATCTGATATTTTTAAATTAAAATCAGATAATTTAAACCTTTGGAAACTTAGATTATCATGGTCACAGGTAGGAAACGACACTTACAACTACATGCTTGAAAAATATTATGATAACAGTGTGTTTACAGGATCGGTAGAATCCCCTTCCTTATACCCGAATCCAAACCTTAAACCGGAAATGATCACGAACATAGAAGGAGGAATGGATTTCAATCTTCTGAAAAACAGACTGATCTTCAACTTTACATTTTATCAGAATAACTCCAAAGACCAGTCGATCATTATTCCTGTGTTGTATGAAACAGGGTATAATAAAAGGATCATCAACTCCGGTGAGCTGAGAAACAGAGGTATTGAAATGTCCCTGAGTGCTTACCCTGTCAAAACGAAAAACTTCTCCTGGAATGTGAATGCCAACTGGTCTATGAATAGGAACAAAATCCTTTCCTTACCTGAAGAATTTAAAGGAGCACCTTATACAATGGGAAGTATAGGCGGTGTGGTGTATTATAATGCTGTAGTGGGCGGTTCTTTGGGAGATATGTACGGATACGGACTGATGTATTCGCCGGACGGGCAGGTGATTTATGGCACTGACGGCCTTACCGCAAAACCGAATGAAATGAAAAAGATAGGAAATGCCTACCCGAAGTGGAGAGCAGGTCTTCAGAACGAATTCAGGTATAAAAATATCAGTGTAAGCTTTTCATTTGACGGCCAGTATAAAGGAACTGCCTATTCGCAGTCCCATCACAAAATGTCTGAACAGGGGAAACTTACCCATACACTTGTGGGAAGAGATAATCCGGGTGGTCTTATAATAGGGGAAGGAGTAGTTCAGAATCCGGACGGAAGCTTTTCTCCCAATACAAAAGGAATTCCTGTTTACACCTATTACGGAGATTATTACAGAAGGGCCAATGTGGAAACCAACTCATTCGATACCTCATTCATTAAGCTGAGAGATGCGAGAATCTCTTATTCTTTCCCGAAATCCACTATTGAACCTTTAAAAGTTACAGATATTACCCTTGCCTTATTCGGAAGAAACCTTTGGATGTGGTCAAAATTCCCATTATTTGATCCGGAAGTGGCTACCCTTGATAATTCCACCATTACTCCGGGTGTGGAAATAGGACAGTTGCCGCAGTCCAGAACAATCGGAATTCAGTTAAACGTTAAATTTTAAAAAATCAGAAAATGAAAAAACTAGTCTATATATGCTCATTTCTTGCCCTTGTAAGCAGTGTTGTTTCCTGTGACAGGAACCTTGACGAGATCAATAAAGATAAAAGCAGAATCAATGTTCCTGTTGCCAGTGCATTGCTGGTTCCGGTACAGTATAATATGTCTGTAGTGGGATACAACAGGGCTAATGATTTTACCTTTGACATCATGCAGGTATCCCTGGATTTCCCTAATGAAGGAAACTCACTGAGCAGGTATTACATCACAGAAAATACAGGATCCGGTTTCTGGAACAATTCTTACAAATGGCTGAAGCAGGTAGATGATCTGAAAAAAGCGGCCATTAATGAAGGAGACAAAAATTATCAGGCTATTTCCATGGTTTTGAATGCATGGATCTATTCCAACCTTACTGATACCTATGGCGATGTCCCTTTTTCACAGGCATCACAGCTGGATGATAATATTTTACAGCCTAAGTTTGATAAGCAGAAAGATATTTATGTGCGTTTGTTGGATGATCTTAAAACCGCCAACTCCCTATTCATTACCAATAAAATGCTTACGGGAGGAGATCTTTTCTATAAAGCAGATACAGATCCGAACGGGATCAACAACTGGAAAAAATTCTGTAATTCACTTTCCCTGAGATTACTGACAAGAATTTTAAGCAAAGAGGGTGAAGTAAACGTCAAAGAAAGAATTCAGGAAATTGCCAATAATCCTGCAGTATATCCGGTTTTTCAAAGCAATGCTGATGCTGCAAAGCTTGATATCACAGGAGTTTCCCCATTGATGCCGCCTATTGCAAGACCTCAGGATTTTACTACCGGAAGAGCCGCTTCAGACTTCTTTGTACAGGCTTTAAAAGCCAATAATGATCCCCGTATCCCAATGTTCCTTAGCCAGGCAAAAGACCTGAAAGGAAATAATATAGGATATGTGGGTGCACCGTCAGGATATCCTTTCGGGACCGTATTTACTTATCAGCCTTCAAACCTTAATCAGAACCTGGCAAAGGCACCCATGAAGATTTTTGTATATCCTTATGCCGAGCTTCAGTTTACAATGGCCGAGCTTGCCCTTAAAGGCATCATCAGCGGAAGTGCAAAAAACTATTACGAAAACGGTGTGAAAGCTTCTATAGAACAGTGGGGAGCGGTAACTCCTGCCAATTATTTCGACAACCCGAATGTCACTTATGAAGCAGATCTGAAAAAAATAATGCTCCAGAAATACATCGCCTTATTCTTTGTAGACCATCAGCAGTGGTTTGAAAAAAGAAGAACAGGATTCCCGGTACTTCCCAATAACGGAGGATTATTGAATAACGGCAATCTTCCGCAGAGACTGATGTATCCCCCTAATCCCAAAGTATTGAATACAGCAAATTATCAGGCAGCAGTACAGCAGATGGGCGGAGATGATATCAATGTGAAAATGTGGTGGAATAAATAACTGTTTTTTTAATTAAATACTAAAAAATATGAAAAGTAATATAAAACTTCTTTTGCCTTGTATGCTGGTTTCTGCAATGGCATTTTCCCAGTCTTCCGTTTCAGGGTATGTATATGAAGACATTAATAAAAACCAGAAAAAGGAGAACCGTGAAAAAGGAATGGAAGGAGTAGCAGTCTCTAATGGAATTCAGGTTGTGCTGACAGATAAAAACGGACGTTACAGTCTCCCTGTAAAGGATGATCAGACCATTTTTGTGATCAAGCCTTCAGGATATCAGACCGCTTTGAACAGTAATAACCTGCCTCAGTTTTATTATCATCATAAAACAAAAGGTTCACCGGCAGATTTTAAATATAAAGGAGTTGCACCCACAGGAGAACTTCCAAAAGAGCTGAACTTCCCGCTTTACAGACAAAATGAAAACAAAACCTTTGATATCCTTGTTTTTGGAGATCCGCAGCCTTACACAGAAAAAGAGCTGGATTACTTCAGGAGAGGAATTGTAAATGAAGTTAAAAATACCAGGAAAAATGCAGTATTAGGAATCAGTCTGGGCGATCTGGTAGGAGATAACCTGAGCTTACAGAAACCCTATGCTGATGTGATGAAGGAAATTGGCCTGCCGTGGTATAATGTAATGGGAAACCACGATATGAATTATGATGCCAAAGAAGATAAACAATCTGATGAAACTTTTGAAGCGAATTTTGGCCCGGCCAACTATTCTTTCAATTATGGTAATGTACATTTTATCATTTTAGATGATATTCTTTATCCAGATCCAAGAGACGGTAAAGGCTACTGGGGAGGCTTCCGTGAAGATCAGCTTCAGTTTATTGAAAACGACCTGAAATTAGTAAACAAAGACAAACTGATTGTAGTATCTTTCCATATTCCGCTGGAACATAAAAACGAGGACAGCTTCAGGAACAGTGACCGTCAGAAGTTATTTGACTTTTTAAATCCGTTCCAGAATGTATTGCTGTTATCTGCACATACCCATATTCAGCAACAGATTTTCTATGGAAAAAAAGAAGGCTGGAACGGAATCCGGGAACTGCATGAATATAATGCAGGAACTACTTGTGGAGACTGGTATTCCGGAACCCCTGACGATACAGGTCTTCCTACTTCTACTATGAGGGACGGTACAGCGAAAGGGTATTCTTTTATCAGTTTTAATGACAATCAATATAAAATAAAATACAAAACTGCAGGTAAACCTGAAGACTATCAGATCAAATTATATGTTCCGAAAGTGATTCCATTCCCGTCGAAAACATCTGCAAAAATATTGGCAAACTTCTTTATGGGAAGCAAAAAAGACAAGGTTGAATACAGAATAGACAACGGAAAATGGGAACAAATGGAGTATGACGAAACCATTGACCCGAATTTTGCCCTTTCTGTTTTCAAATGGGATACTACGGCAAAGATTTTAGAGGGAAGAAGACCTTCCAATCCTGAAATGTCAAAACATATCTGGGAAGCAGGTTTTCCAAAGAAACTATCATTGGGAAAACATACCGTGGAGGTAAAAGCTGTTGACATGTTCGGAAATGAATTCTCCGCTTCAGAAGAATTTGAAGTACAGAATTCAATTCAGATTCCTTAAGCTTTTTATTTTTTTTACTATACCTTTTTTAGATTTTGAAGCCGGTTCAGCAAAAGACCGGCTTTTATTTTTGCAGAGGTTAAACCACAAAAATTACAAAAGATTTCTTTAAGCACTTTAGTACATGAGTAATACTGTATAACTAAGTTCAATTTACATGAAAATCAGAGATTTCATAAACTTTGGTGTACTTTATATGCTCAAAGCTTGTTACTTCAAATTTCAAATACCTTAAGTGCTTAAAACTTTTTGGCCTTTTGTGGTTCAATAATATAAATCTCAGTTGTTATCCCAACCATAAAAAAGTATTAAATCTCCATTTTCCCCATCCCATAAAAATGTTCTTTCGTAAATTTGCATCACGAAAAGTATTACTACTATGAATATAAACGGAAAAAATGCCATCATCACAGGTGGCGGAAGAGGATTAGGGAAAGCTGTAGCTTTAGCTCTGGCCAATGAAGGAGTAAACGTTGCCATTACAGGAAGAAACGAAGAAAACCTTAAAATGACGGTTGAGGAAATCAAAAAACTGGGAGTAAACTCTGCCTATGCAGTTTTTTCTGTAGACAATGAAATTCAGGTAAAAGCAGGAATAGAATCTTTGGCAGAACAATTGGGAGGAATTGACATTTTAATCAACAATGCCGGAATCGGAGATTTTGGTACTATTGAAGAAATGCCTTCTGAAACATGGGAGCAGGTCATTAAAACCAATCTGTTCGGGGTGTACTACGCCGCTAAAGCAGCTCACCCGTTTATGAAAGCTAGAGGGGAAGGTGATATCGTAAACGTAGCATCTACAGCAGGATTGAAAGGAGGTCCGAATATGTCTGCCTATGCCGCTTCAAAAGCTGCAGTGGTATCTTTATCCCAGTCTATGATGGCAGAATGGAGAAAGCAGAACATCCGTGTGATCACCCTTACACCAAGTACCATTGCCTCTGATATGAGCATCCAGGGAGGTCTTACAGACGGAAATCCTGATAAAGTATTGCAGCCCGAAGACTTTGCAGAGTGGGTAAGAGATATTCTGAAAATGAACAGAAGAGCATTGATTGCGAATGGTTCTATTTTCTCTACCAATCCTTAAAAAGGATAAAATTCAGAAAGAAATAAAATTCAATAGGAGCGGGCTTTAGCCCGCTTTCTTTATAAAATACCTTCAAATGGCTTTAGCCGAAACCTAAAAATGAAGTCAGGATTTTAATCTGCGCAATCAGCATAATCTGCGAGCGATTAAAATGATAACAACGACCCTTCAGTTTTTGGAAAAGAAACGTAAATTCTCCGACTTTACCCAAAACTTATCCCTTCCATTTTTTTAACAATAATAACATTAGTATTTTTGCAGCAAATTACTCACATGCAAAATTATTTAGAATTCAATTTCAAGATTTCTCCATTACAACCCTGGAATGAGATATTAATGGCAGAACTTATAGAAATAGGTTTTGACAGCTTTACAGAAGAAATTGACGGAATTTTAGGATATATCCAGACTGATTTATTCAATGAAGATCAGCTGAAAGCACTTCCGATATTTGAAAATGAAAATGTAAAAATCGAATATTCTTTCGAAGAAATGCCGAATATCAACTGGAACGAAGAATGGGAAAAGAATTTCTCCCCGATCAATATTGATGATAAAGTACTGATCAGAGCAGAATTCCATGAATCGGTAACGGGAATGCATGAAATTATCATCCAGCCTAAAATGTCTTTCGGAACAGGGCATCACCCTACCACCCATTTGATGATCCAGCAGATGATGGATATTGATTTTAATGGTAAAAAAGTACTCGATATGGGATGTGGAACTTCCGTATTGGCAATCTATGCAAAACAGCAGGGAGCCGGAGATACCAAAGCAATCGACATTGATGAATGGTCTGTAGAAAATTCAAAAGAAAATGCAGTAAGAAACAATGTTGAGCTGGATATTGAACAA
This sequence comes from Chryseobacterium sp. 22458, assembly GCF_052044975.1. Lineage (NCBI taxonomy): Bacteria > Pseudomonadati > Bacteroidota > Flavobacteriia > Flavobacteriales > Weeksellaceae > Chryseobacterium > Chryseobacterium sp. 22458. The sequence continues at coordinate 30,019 of NZ_JBQEOA010000004.1, forward strand.
GGAACAGCTGAAAATCTTGGGCAGGAACATTTTGATATCATCCTGGCAAACATCAACAGAAATATTCTTATCTCTGATATCCCAACCTATGTTTCTGTATTGAATGACGGAGGAAAACTATTACTTTCAGGACTTTGTTTCTTTGATGTAGATGATATTATTGAAGTCTGCAGAGAAAGCGGTCTTGAGCTGAAAAAACAGTTGCAGCGTGAAGAATGGGTAAGCCTGCTGCTTGAAAAATAATAAAAACAAATACAAATATGAAAACTTTTTTGACGGCTTTATTTTTACTGACGCTGCAGTTGATGGCAGCACAGGAAAATGAAATCTATGCAGATGGTGTTTTTGGTTTTGAAGAGAATAAAACCCAGAAAATTTTTACAGATTGGACGAGAGTCAGAAAAGACCCCGCTGTGAATGCTCAGATTGTAGATTCATTACAGACCAATCAGCAGGTTATGATCATTAAAAAGGAAGAAACAGTTCCCGTTCTGAAGCTGGGGGAAAGAAAAGCCAATTGGTATAAAATTTCTTACCAGAAAGGAGATACAATTGCTGAAGGATATGTTTGGGGTGGTAATCTTTGTGTAGGATTTCGTAATAAAAACGGTTATGATTTCCTCTTCGGACTGTCAAAAACAGTGGAAAGAAAAAACAAGGAATATAACGATACTGAAAAGCAGAATATTGCCGGTATAAAAGTAATGGAAGGTAATATGCTTATTGATGAGGTCTTTTTCAATACAGGAATGGACGAAGAGTTAAGTACTGCAGCTTTTACTATTGAAAGCAATCATAAACTGCAGAATGTTGAATTCACTCTGAAGGCAATGGTTTCCGGAGAAGCATGTGGCGTGGCAACCTATGATCAGTATGCCTTTTTTAAGGATAAGAATCTGATTGTTATTCCTCAATTGATGAATGTAGCTGATGCAGGAGTGTTCTATCATAGCGAAGAATATGTCTTTCCCAATGATAAAGGGGGAATTCCGGGTGCATTTATCCTGAAAACCGAAGATATGGAAATGGATGATAAAGACAGGGAAATCAAAAAACACTCTTCCAAAACGTACCTGTGGAACGGAAGCATATATAAACAGAAATAACTGAATATTCAGATAGAGATAAAACCGTTGTATTAACAGCGGTTTTTATTTTTTCTAAAATCAGAGATGCTTTCAGAGTTGAAAAAATCAAATATTTTTAATTAAATCCTCATAATACAAGATTCTTTAAGTTTACAAAATCTCTCACAATACAAAAATAGGATTGGAAATAAACCAACCCTACCCAAACATGATTAAGCATATAGTTAAGCCATCAAAAATGGCTACAAGGAATATAAAGTGCACAAAAAGATTTTTATTGACTCTTAATCTATGTTCCTTAATAATTAAAACTAACTTTTTATCGGTCTTCCGATCAAGTTTACAGTAAAAGTACACGGATTTGTAATTCGTCTGTATAAAACATCTGCTGACTCAGCAAAATAAGCAGGCGAAACAGCATTTTGATGCGATGAAACGTAGAATTGTTATATTATTGTATGATAAGTTAATATTTAACAGATATTCCAAACCTAACAGGTTTTAAAAACCTGTTAGGTTTATTGATCGGACTAAAAAAATATGAAGCCATGTGATCTAAAAACAAAAAAACCTCACAAAAATAAAGTGTGAGGTTTCAGTGAGCGCGAAAGGATTCGAACCTTTGACCGTCTGCTTAGAAGGCAGATGCTCTATCCAGCTGAGCTACGCACCCTTAATTTTCTTAAGTCGGGGCGGCAGGATTCGAACCTGCGACCTCCTGGTCCCAAACCAGGCGCGATGACCGGACTACGCTACGCCCCGATGAGGTCATCTGTAACGAATTTTACTTCGTTTCGCATTGTAAAGATACAACACTTTTTGAAACAAAAAACTCACAAGATTACTGTGAGCATTGAGTGAGCGCGAAAGGATTCGAACCTTTGACCGTCTGCTTAGAAGGCAGATGCTCTATCCAGCTGAGCTACGCACCCTTAATTTTCTTAAGTCGGGGCGGCAGGATTCGAACCTGCGACCTCCTGGTCCCAAACCAGGCGCGATGACCGGACTACGCTACGCCCCGAGATGGCCATCAATAACGAATTTACTTCGTTTTTGCGGTTGCAAAGGTACAATACTTTTTGGAATAAAAAAATAAATTTTAAGATAAATTTTAATTAATTTTTTGAGAAAACTTTTTCATTAACTTTACCCGATTAATAACCATTGACTTACCCTATTTTGAAAAATGAAGAAAAACTTCCGGCTGTCCCACCAGTCTTGCATTTTGTAGGAATATTATGTTTGTAAAAAATACTAATTCCTATATTTGCCCCATGAAACGATTAATGTTGATGTATCTGTTTTTTCCGGTATTGATCTTCTCACAGACCAGCGGAAAAGTGATCAAAATTTCAGATGGAGATTCCATTACTTTACTTTTAGAAGGAAACCAACAAAAAAAGCTCAGACTGGCTGAAGTAGACTGCCCTGAAAACGGTCAGGCATTCGGGAAGAACGCTAAAAAGTTTACCTCCGCCCAGGTGTTTGGCAAAACTGTGAATTTTGTGGAAACCACTACAGACCGTTATGGACGTTCCGTTGCCAAGGTATATTATGATGATGGCAAATACCTTTCCAAAGAGCTGATCAAAGCAGGAATGGGCTGGTGGTACTTCTCTTATTCTAAAGATACCACTTTAGGTAAAGTTCAGGAAAAAGCTCAGGCTAAAAAAATTGGCCTCTGGCAGGATGTCAATGCCATGGCTCCCTGGGAATACAGGAAGATGAAAAGAGAAGCTTCAAAACTTAAAAAATCCGAAGCATTCAAAAATGAAATCAAAGCAAAAACGAAAGGAGTGATATAAATCGCTCCTTTGTTGTCTTTTGAATAACCTCTTAACTTCCATTCAGTTTAAATTAATTTTTTATTCACCTTTCTTTTTAATGAACAGATAAAAACTGGCAGCCATAAATAGAAAAATTGCAGCAATATTGGAATAGTCGAGCCTTTCAAAGACCGTATTTTCAATAATCAGATTATCAAGTGACTTATAGCCGCCTGTATAAATCAGAAAATCAGAAAACTTCTTCTCATGAATGATTGTGGAGAACAGCAGCATAAATACGCCGATACCAATAGGGTAAATAAAGTTTTTGAATAGAAGACTTAATGCCAATTGTACCATGGCAATGGCGGAAAGTGTAATGAAAAACTTAAGGAAAACATAAAAAATAACCTCTCTGAAATCATAATTCTGAAAGCCAAGCTCAGGAAAAATTATGCTTAAAAGATAGCCACTCAGCAGAAATGCTGCATAAGAGAAAAGGACTGAGAAAAAAACAGTAATCTGAATAAAGAGCGCTTTTGAAAAAAAGATCCTGGCCTTTGAAACCGGAAGCGTAAAAAGGATCTTATAATTGTTATTCCGGTATTCCACATCACAGCAGGCATGTACAAAAAGAGCTGTGAGAATAGGGAAAAGCAGATAATAGAACATGAATACTGTTTTGCCCAACATCATTTTCCATGGGTTTGAAGTTCCGTTTGCAGCATCGCTTCCGGAGCTGAGGACGTCATAAGCGATATACAGATCAATCGCAAGGATAATAAAAACAGGCAGCAGCAATATCCCGAAAATTTCTTTGTTTTTGGACAGTTTATACTGTTCAGATGAAAATGCCTTAAAGAAAGTATTGGTATTAGTCATGTTTCTTAGAAATTAAATTAATGAAGATCTGTTCAAGGTTGGTGCTTTGAGATTCCGTGTCATAGATCTCAATTCCGTTTTGAATAAGACTCTTCAAAAGGGTGTTGAAACCTTTATCATCAGTGATCTTTACCGAGATTTTACCGGAACTGTTTAATGCTGCGGAAAAAGATTCCTGTAATATAGATAAGGCCCTCTCAGGCTGATCAACTTTCAAAGTGACTTCTCTTTCAACCTGATTGAGCAGTTCATTTTTTGTTCCCTGAAAGATCATTTCCCCACCCTCAATAATCCCGATGTGCGTAGCGGTTTTTTCAAGTTCGCTCAGAATATGGCTGGAAAGAAAAATGGTTTTTCCCTCTTCGTTCAGGTATTGGAACAGCTTTCTCATCTCAAAAATTCCCTGTGGATCAAGGCCATTGAGCGGCTCGTCCAGAATCAGAAGCCCGGGATCATTAAAAATGGCCATGGCAATTCCCAGTCGTTGCTTCATTCCCATGGATAAGGCATTTGCTTTCTTCTTTTTCTCCTTGTGCAGATCTACCAGTTCCAGAACCTCATCGATTCTTTTTGAGCCTTTTCCATAGATAATATCCAGGTATTTCAGGTTTTCAAAAACGGTCAGTTTGGTATAAAAACAAGGTGATTCGATAAGATTTCCGGTATTGGCAAGGATCTCTGTCCGGTATTGTTTTAAACTTTTATTCTGAAAGAAAATATTGTCACTGCTTGATTCCAAAAGCCCTAACAGCAGCTTGATTGTAGTGGATTTTCCGGCACCGTTCCTTCCCAAGTAGCCATAAATGCTGCCTTCCGGAATGTTGAGGCTGATGTTATTCAAAATGGTTTTAGAGCCTATTTTATAACTGAGATCTCTGGTTGTAATGCTTTCCATTATTTGATGGGGGTTAAAGAAGTGTTGATGTCTATATAGAAAATTCCGTCAAAAAAACGGCTCCATACCTTCTTCTGGTCTGTTCTCTGATTGATGGTGGAAGTAAATTCCTTTTTTAAAATAGAGGTATTGGGAACAGCCCGCAGGTCAATAAAGAAATATGGAGTTTTCAATGCATGAAAGATATTTTCAATGGCGAGCTTTCCTGGCTTTTCGATAACTTTTCCTTTATCATTGAACAGAGCATACGATGAAAAATCAATCATATAAGAAGCTTTTCCATATTTACTTTTGATATAAGCCCCTATAGGACGGTAATCTTTACTTTCCTGATATGCAAAAGAATGAATATTGGAACACCATACGATGACTTTTTGATCCTGATAAACAGAATCGATCTGATGGATAAGATTTTGAGCCATCAGCGAGTCTCTGAACTGCATACTTGACAGGGTTCCGGATTTATATTTTGAGATCTTATACAAATAATTTCTCATATCATGCAGGTACCTTCCATACATTCTGTTTTCCGGAGTTTTTTCAAGTTTGGCAATGGCCTTTTCGAGTTGGTTCATTTCATTGAAGAGCTGTTCCTTCTGTTTGCCTTCTAGAGTTCTTCTGGCGAAACCTTCAAACATGAAATGATTAAGCTGATTCATGTATTTGCTGAAAACCTTGAAAGGTTTGAGATCAATCTTATTTTTGCTTAAAAACTCCTTAAGCAGATTATTTCTCCTGTCATACAGAACATTTCCGGTAAACTGTATATCAAATCCGCCGAGTTCTATGGGTTGGGCAGACGTTTTGGTTTTCTGATAGTAATTGATCAGCGGTCGGGTTTCTTTATTGTCCCACCAGAAATCAAACAGTCCGAGACCCCCGATAGAATCTGGATGAACCTTCAATGAATGATTTTTCATTTCCTCATTCATGATCCAGGTATCATATTGTCCGGCTTCATACAGAACCACATTATAACCTGAATTTTCATGCAGATATTGGATCATTCTGCCTTTGGCCTGCATGGTAGCACCATCGGAATGTACGTTCTCTCCAAGAATCAAAACTCTGTTGTCTTTCAATATAGAATCAAAGATTTTTAGATCACTGTTATTAGCATGATCCATAGAAATACTTGTGATAGGATGGGTATACCGCCGGACATCTTCAAGGCGCTCCTGTTTCTCTTTCTCAGGAATTTCTTTGAAAACAACTTTATTCAGGAATAAAACGGCTATAACAGAAATGATAAAAATATAAAGGAGTTTCTTCATCTGTTTAAAATTGCACGGTTATTAAATATAGATTTCTGTTTTTAATTTAATAAAAAATAGGGTGTTTTTATAAATAATATATATGTTTTTCATCGAAAATAGTGCCATTTGAAAATAATGTCAATTCGTCACTTTTTCTGATTCCGGAAATAGGAAACTGTTTGCAATGATAAATACATGTTTTTAAAAAGTTGGTATTTTTTATAATGAATAGTTGAATTTTTAGCTATGAGATTGATTGTGAGATCTATATTTGTTGAAAATGATTAAAATTATTACATTAGTGGAAATCTTTAAATTATATAACTATGACTAAAAAAATTTTATTGGGATCATTAATCATTGGAACCTTATCATTAATGAGTTGTGGAGGATCCGGTAACTCAGATCCTGCATCTTATAACAACGAAATTATTACAGTAATCAATGGTAGCGAAACCAATATCAGTGAGATGAATACAGCAATGGCGGGCTCTGATTATGCCAAAGCAGAGGAGGTTCGGGTTAAATGGGATAAACAGTTGGATACTGACATCAAAAAAGTAGAAAACTTAGGTGATTTCAAAGGGGATGCTTCGTTTCAAACAGCTGTTCTGACCGGATTGAAGGGATATAAAAAAATTGTAACGGAATCTTACCCGAAGCTGATAGAAATCCGAAAAAACAAAACTGCTGATCCTGCCGTTGAAAACAAATTGCTCAATGAGATCAATGAAGCATATCAGAATATGGCTAATAATGTGAATAAAGCGTCTGCGGACTTTGAAAGTAAATATAAAAAGTAATGCAATACTTTAAGTTATCTATAAAAAAACTCACAACAGAAGCTGTGAGTTTTTTTATGTGCTTATCCTTTTAAGGATTGGCTTTTACAGCATTATACATCATTGAATCTTTTTGTTGGTTGGTATAATCATATTTATACTGATAAAATGACGATTCCCAGTCTCCATAGCCAACATTCGGGATGATAATGAATTTTTTACCGAAATCTTTTGCTGCGCTTTTCACTGCTGCAGACCGTTCCTCTTCCGATTTTTTATCAAAAATATCAGCGAAATCAGCAAGGTTATCACCTAACAGCAATACAATATTATAATTTCTGGCAATATCCTTTCTTCGGTTTTCCTTACTGCTTTCCTTTGAGCGAAGAATTAAATTGGCATCACTTTGAAGAGGGTAGTGGTACTTTTTTAAATTTTTCAAAGTTCCTGCACGTTCCTGCTCTGCCCGGTTGGTTACATAAAAGACCTGTATACCCTTACTTGCCGCATACTGGTAAAACTCCTGGGAACCGGTAAGTGGTTTTGCAATCCCCTTGGCCGTCCATTCTTCCCATGTTTTCTGATCATAGTCCTTTCCCATTTTTGAACGCTCAACAGCATAATAGGAATTATCCAGAAATGTTTCATCAATATCTGAAACAATAGCCAAAGGTTTTTCTGTTTTTTGTAATAAAGCCTCATCCAGACGGAGTTTTGCAATATTATAGGCCTGCAGGCAAAGCGCTTCATATTCGGCTGCTCTTTGCTGGTAAAATGCAGCATATATTTTTCCGTTATGACCTAGATTTTGGTAAGAAGTATTCTCATTGGACGCTTTTAAAGCCGGAGCTGCTGTTTGGCAAGATACAACCAAAGCCAGAAAGCAGCCTGAAATTATATATTTAAAATTTTTCATTGAATTAAAATAGAGAAGAACAAAATTATAACAATTTGATTTTTATTGCAACTCAATATGTTTTTATTACAGGAGTAAATATTCTTTTTTTTACATAAACCTAACAGGTTTTCAAAACCTGTTAGGTTTTTAAAATTGCTCAAAAAATTAAAAGACTGTCTTTTTGAATATACAATAATGATTAGATTTGGATACTGGATTTGAGATATGATCCATAGATTAGATGGATAAGGAGAAAACAAAAGAGCAAAAAAATTGTAAAATGACTGATGTATTTGAAAATTACCTATCCTCAACAGAAGAATTATCAGTTGAGGAAATCGACTTTTCTGTAAAGTTCTTTAAACCGGTTCATTTAAAAAAAGGTGATTTTTTTATTCGTGAAGATGAAGTCTGCCGTCATATTGGATTTATCGCCAGTGGTGCTGTAAAAGCATATGCTGTCGACAGAGAAGGAAAGGAGAATATAACCTGTTTCAAGTTTGAAAATGAATTTGTCACCTCGTTTCCGGAGTTTGTAAATCAGGAAAAATCAAAAAGAAGTATCAGGGCCATAGAAGATTGTGTAATCTATAGAATAGCATACCCGGAGTATCAGCATTTGCTTGGTCAGGTGACCACCTGGAATGGAGTTATAAAACTGGTGATGGAGCAGGAGTATAACCAAAAGGAACGTTATCTGCTGAATTTTAATAACAGGTCGGCTGTAGATAAATACCGTCATATCCTGTCAGACGAACCGATGCTCATACAACGCACAACCACGCAGGATCTTGCCTCGTACCTGGGGGTCACTCAACGATCACTTACACGGGCTAAGGCACAAATACACAGGCCGGATGTATTATAGGACAAATGTCCTTATGTGGTTCTGATCAGCGATGTAGATTTGCACAAAAAAATTATGCTACGTCAAATTGCTCCGGAAGTATTCCACGTTCCACTGATGCCACGAAACAGCATCAACTGCTATATTATCGAAGGTGTATTGGTAGATTCCGGAATACGGAGTTCATATACCGCTGTAAAGAAAGCGCTACGGAAAATCCCGGTTGATCAGCATATACTGACGCATGCACATGCAGACCATCAGGGTTGTAGCGATCAGATATGTGCTGAGTTTGCTATTCCTTTATTATGTCATCCCGACGAAGTGTTCAGGACCGAAACAGGTATGGTAACCACGGATTATCCAGATTCAAAACATTGGTTGGCAAAGCTTCAGCAAAAATACTGGGCAGGGCAGGGACATAAAGTAGACGGAACGGTCATTGAAAATGATATGATCGGAAACTTTCGGGTAATAGAGACGCCCGGACATTCGCCAGGTCATATTTCTTTATTCCGTGAGCGGGATGGTGTGCTGATCATAGGAGACGCAGCAACAAATATGAATTTGCTCACAACAGCAACCGGTCTGCATCTTCCGCCAAACATATTCACATCAGACCAGCAGCGCAATATCAGGTCGCTCCAGAAGCTAGCAAAACTGAATCCTTCTATTATCTGCTTCGGACATGGGCCGGTTATGCAAAATAAAGAGCAGAAGTTTGAGCAATTTGTAGCTAAGTATAGTGCTGCTATTTAACGATAAACTGTGCTGTAATCTCTATTGCTTACCAGAAGAGATATTTTAGTTAGTCTTGAATCATTGAATTCATAAATAATAACAAAAAAACCTCACAAAAATAAATTGTGAGGTTTCAGTGAGCGCGAAAGGATTCGAACCTTTGACCGTCTGCTTAGAAGGCAGATGCTCTATCCAGCTGAGCTACGCACCCTTAAAAGTTGATTCCCGCTTAGTCAATAAGCGCATTAAAAAAGTCGGGGCGGCAGGATTCGAACCTGCGACCTCCTGGTCCCAAACCAGGCGCGATGACCGGACTACGCTACGCCCCGAATATATAAGAAGAGCGGAGGGTAAGGGATTCGAACCCTTGCGACACTTTCGCGTCGACAGTTTAGCAAACTGCTCCGTTAACCACTCCGGCAACCCTCCTTTTTGTTTATTTTTTAATGATCGTTGTTCCGTTATTGCGAGTGCAAATATAGAACAGATTTCTTTATTTACCAAATAAAATTCAAGAAAAATTTAACGTATTTTTGAAGTAATAAATTGTTAAAAACCCAAACTGATGCGTAAGACATTATATATCATCGGATTAAGCACTTTTGTTTTTTCATGTACTTCACAGCAAAATGTAAAAAAAAATACTTACAAACCGAAAACCCCGGTAGCACAGACGAAACCAGCCGTTCAGACACCGGCTCTGGCAGCTCCAAAACCAAAAGTTATATCTGATCACGGAGTGGATTTTTTTACAACCAATATAGCAGATGCCACAAAGAATGATAATACGGTAAGCTATGGTTCTATAGTATCTGCAAAACCGGCCGGATATAAAGTGGTAAAAACCTATTTCCCTGCCGTTGCACAAAATTTCAGACAGCGTTACCTTATATTGCATTATACGGCACTTCTGGATGATAAGTCAGTTAGCGTTCTTACCCAGCAGGCTGTAAGTGCCCATTATCTTGTAAATAATACAGGAGATAACGAGATCTATCAGTTGGTGGATGAAAACAAACGTGCCTATCATGCCGGTGTAAGCTCTTGGAGAAATGACAAAAACCTTAACGATACCTCCATAGGAATTGAAATTGTGAACACAGGTTATACAACAGACAGTACCGGTAAAAGAATATTTGCATCATTCAGTGATGATCAGATGAAAAAAGTGGCGGCACTGGTCAAAGACATTGTTACAAGATATCAGATTCCGGCAACCAACGTATTGGCTCACGCAGACATTGCACCTACAAGAAAACAGGATCCGGGCCCTATGTTCCCATGGAAGAAATTATATGACCAATACCAGATAGGAATGTGGTATGATGAAGCGGCCAAGCAAAATTATTTTGATCTTGCCCAGACAGAATTTGTCACTAGATATAGCGATCCTACTTTTATTTTCAGCATCCAGACTGCATTACAGAAATTTGGATACGGAATGGAACTGAGCGGAAAATGGGATGATGCTACAAAGAAAACAATCGAAGCCTTCCAGTATCATTTCCGTCCACAAAACTATGACGGAGTGATGGATGCCGAAACATGGGCGATACTGCAAGCGTTAAACCTAAAATATCCGGCAAAATAAATTCAAATTAAAGCGCATCGTTTAGATGCGTTTTTGCTATCTTTAAACGATCAAAAACAGTAAAATATCTGTAATGGAAAATTTCAGAAAAGAAAGCGATCTATTGGGCGAACTTAATGTGCCGCTAGACGCTTATTATGGGGTTCAGACACAACGAGCTATCAACAATTTCAAAATTTCAGGACAGCTTTTGTCTTCATATCCTGAGTTCATCAAAGGTTTGGCTTTTGTAAAAAAAGCAGCAGCAAAAACCAATTATGAATTGGGACTTCTTGACGAAAACCTGTATTTTAAAATAGCGGAAGCCTGTGACGAAATTGTAGACGGAAAATATCATGACCAGTTTCCGGTAGATATGATTCAGGGTGGGGCAGGAACTTCCATCAATATGAATGCAAACGAAGTCATTGCTAATGTCGTATTGGAAAAATTAGGAAAAAATAAAGGAGAATATGAATTCTGTTCACCTAACGACCATATCAACCTTTCCCAGTCTACCAATGATGCCTATCCTACAGCGATCAAAATGGGATTGCTGCAGATGAATACAGGGCTTGTAGAAAGACTGGAAAGTATTGTAGCCGCTTTCCGTGCCAAAGGAGTAGAATTCCAGGATGTTATCAAGATGGGACGTACGCAGCTTCAGGATGCTGTACCAATGACTTTGGGTCAGGAATTTGAGGCATATGCAGCCACTTTAGAAGAGGATATTTCCAAATTGAATAACAATGCCAGTCTTTTTGTAGAAGTAAATATGGGGGCAACAGCTATTGGTACAGGACTGAATGCTCCGGTAGGATATGCAACCCTTTGTGCTAAAAATCTGGCTCAGATTACAGGTTTCCCAATTGTTTCGGCGCCGGATCTGGTAGAGGCAACACCTGACACAGGTTCTTATGTTATCTATTCTTCAGCAACAAAACGTCTGGCTGTAAAACTATCAAAGATCTGTAATGACCTGAGATTATTATCATCGGGACCAAGAGCCGGCCTTTTTGAGATCAACCTTCCTCCGATGCAGCCGGGATCATCCATCATGCCGGGTAAAGTAAACCCTGTTATTCCGGAAGTGGTAAACCAGGTTTGCTTCAAAGTGATCGGAAATGACCTTACCGTAACGTTTGCCGCAGAAGCAGGACAGTTACAGCTTAACGTAATGGAGCCGGTACTTTCACATGCCATCATGGAAAATATCAATTTCCTTTGTAATGCATTAGACACGCTTCGTGACAAATGTGTAACGGGGATCACAGCCAATAAGGAAGTTTGCCTGAATATGGTAAAACACAGCATTGGTATTGTGACAGCTTTGAATCCTTACATCGGTTACAAGCAGTCCACACAAATCGCTAAAGAAGCATTAGAAACCGGAAAAAGTGTTTATAACCTTGTTCTTGAGAAAGGAGTTCTTTCGCAGGAGAAACTGGATGAAATTCTTGATCCGAAAAATATGCTGACACCGCATAACAAATAATAAAAAACATAAGTGGTAAATGACCCTAAGGAAATTTACCACTTATCATTCATCATTTATACCATAATTCGTGAGGTTTTTAATTATAATTCCTGCCCATAACGAAGAAGACAACCTCTCATTTACCCTTGATTCCTTAAAGCTGCAAAGTCACAGGGATTTTAAAGTAGTGATAGTGAATGACGGTTCCACAGACAGAACTCCTGAAGTTATCAGAACCTATACAGAAACTGATACCCGCTTTGAAACCATCAATCTTCAGAAATCTGAACACCAGCCAGGTTCCAAGGTGGTTCATGCATTTAAAAACGGCCTGCAGACACAAGCTGTTGATCAATTTGACATCATCTGTAAATTTGATGCCGATATCATCCTTCCGGAACATTATCTTGAAACAGTAAGTAACGCTTTTGCCCGGAACCCCGAATATGGACTGACAGGAGGACTATTGTATATAGAAAAAGACGGAAACTGGGTATATGAAGGGAATTCCAATAAACACCACGTAAGAGGACCTATGAAAGCTTACCGTAAAGAATGCTTTATTCAGATGGGAGGCTTAAGAGAGACATTAGGCTGGGATAATATCGATTCTATTCTACTGGAAAATCTGGGCTGGAAAGAAGTCGTTATTCCGGAACTTCATGTAAAACTGATCAAAGTAAAAGGAGCTGACTATACCATCAGACCGGCAGATTATTATGGCAGATATTTCTATTTCTTAGGGCTGAACAGATTTCTGGCTTATATTGCCGCTTCAAAAGAAGCAATGAAAAGCAAGTCACCATCATTTTTCTTTGACATTATCAATTCTTATGAGAACTGCAGATCAAAAAAACTTGAACTTAAGATCACTAAAGAGGAACAAAAAACGATAAATGATCAACGCTGGAAAATGCTGAAGAAAAAGTGGCTGAAGATATAGATGAAAAGAAATCATCATAAAGCTGCTTAAAAATCAGTGTTATCAGAAACCAAACGGAATATTTCAACAGCAACGGGCTTTAGCCCGTTTAAACAATAAATTAAAAATCAATTGGCTTTAGCCAAAACCTATAAAATAAAATCCATAATCCTTATTAGCAGGTGAAAAAAATAGCTTACATAGAAATCGATACTCATGCAGAAATTGCGCAGGCTTTTATAGATATTATGAAAGGAGCCCAGGATTTTGCTGTAGACTACTATTTTTCAAAAAAAATTAAAGATCAGGTGGTTTCGCATGATGAATCCGTATTCTTATCAGACAGTTCTATGATCCTGGAGCAGCTGAAAGTAAAAAAATATGATCTGGTCATTATCGGGACGGTTCATCGTTATTTTAATACGTTTTTTGCCCTGACAGAAAAATATAATACTGCTATTATTACCCACAATCTCAATTTTATTAATGCTTCAAAAATGAATCTTTTTAAAAGTATTTTCAAAGGAGATGTGATATTCAGGTTAAAGCTATGGCTGAAGGAAGGTCTGTTTTATAAAACGAAGGTCTATCAGAATTCCGGATCTCTTCTGGTACTGGATGAAATATTGGTTTCAGGAAAATATCAGTTTTTACCCCTGTTTTACGCAAGAAACTTTGATAAAACCGGAAATAGGGGGCTTACCGTGGTTATTCCCGGTGGAGTTTCACAGAAAAGAAGAGATTATCATTATATCTTTAAAACCATCCGGGATATAAAAACCACTGATCAGTGTGAATTTGTGTTCCTTGGAAAAGCAGCCGGTCATGAACTGAAGCAGCTTGAAAATTTATCTTCACAATTACCGGACAATATCAGGATCACTTATTTCTCTGAAAGAGTGTCTTCAGAAGATTTTGAAAAATGGATGCAGAAAGCTGATGTCCTCTGGTGTCCGATTCAGCAGGAAACAGAATTTTTCAGCATGAAAGAAACTTACGGGATTACTAAGATGACCGGAAATATCGGTGATGCTATAGCTTATGGTAAACTGGCGGTTTTTCCGCAAAATTATCCGTCGAAACTGAAATTTATCATTCCTGAAAAAGAAAATATCTTTGAGCAGTTAAAAGAAGTTTCTGCTACTCATTTCGACTTTCAGAATGTCTATGGAAGAGATGAAGTTCAGCATAATCTGAAGCATCTTTTAAGCCGTCTTATTTCCAAGTAAGAAAAAGGAATGTTTCTCTGTTTTTATTTGATTTTTAAAACACTCTTAATGAATCTCATGTTCAGATAGTCTTCAATCGGGAATACTTTCGTGAAATAATTACCGATGTAGATCAGTACTAAAACCACTGCAGGCTTATAAACCAGGTTGATGAAGTTGCTGTTGAAGTTCGGAAGAACAATAGCTACAGTGATCGCCAGAGTACAGATAATGGAAACAAAAATCATTTCAATGCTCAGAGGTGAAACTTTGAACATAATATAGTTGAAAATGATTTTTACCACATTGTAAATGGTCAGAGAAATGGCTGTAGACAAGGCAATTCCAATCAGTTTGAGATCTGTATTTTTAATGAAATAATAATTCAGTCCAATCGTTAATCCTGCCAATAAAAGCATCACAAGAATATTGAATCTGTAATACTTTGAAAGGGAAATAATATTTCCGTTGAAACCGGTTGCCAGATCGATCAGTACCGCAGAACCCCAGATCCAGACTACAGGTTCGTATTCCCTGAGCATGGTTCCGTTTTTCGGCATGAATTGCGTCAGGTAAGGAAAGCCTACCATAATGCATGAGAATAGCACTGCCCCCAGGAAATATAATGTTAAAGAGGTTTTCTTGTGAAATCTGTCCAGGTCTTCCATATCACCGTCAGCAAGATTTTTACTGATAATAGGTGCTGAAATATTAAACAATCCCAACTGCGGAATAGAGATGAGGGAAATCAAAGCATAGAGAACAGAATAAATACCATTTTCCTCCATTCCCATGAATTCTCCGATCATAAAGCTGTTGATTGCCAGATAATTTCCAAACGTTCCCAGGAATCCGAAGAAACTGTAATTCATAAACTCCTTCCAGAAGTTATTTTTTTTGAAATAATCCGTCCTGAAATCAAAATGAATTTTCTCAAGCTTATTGGTGTAATAAATATAACCGAAAAGCATTAACGCAAATACGCCGAAGAAGAATGCCAGGGCGATATTCTGAGACATGGAAAAATAAAAGAAGAGACAGAAGGCTCCAAGATTGGCTATTTTAGGAAAAAGATTGTCAAAAATATTAGAGACAACGATTCTTTTATAATTGGAAGTGTATTTATTGAAAATAGCACAAAGTGACAGTATTAAGATTAAAGGCAGAATAATTTCTTTAATTTTCCAGGCTTCCGAATGAATGAACTTCGGATAGAAATAAGGAAGAATAAAGAATACAGTGGTAAATATGAGAAAGTTGATCAAAATGATCATCAGAGAAAGCGAAAGCATATTCTGATTTTTACCGTCCTTCTGCAGAGAATTAAAAAACTTTACATTCGCATAAGAGATTCCGAAGACTACAAAGGGAACAAGCATCTCAGCGGTTTGCATACTGTAGCGAAGCTTTCCATAAAATTCAAAATCATTCGGAAAAATGAATATTGCGGAAACCGTGCCCAGCAAAAAACCAATATAACCGATAATGGAATATTTGAAGCCTTGTCTCGCTACTACACTCATAAAGTTGTTTTAAATGTTTTTAGGTATAAAAATAATATTGTTGATGTACTGAGTTTTATTTTTTTCGTCGTTTGTATTTTGCAATATAATTTCTTCTGTAAGAGATTCCAGCGTAAAGGTGTTTCTGTTGAGATATTTGGCATTATATCCCCAGCTTTCCACTTCGGAAATTTCTGTCCATATAGGTGTTTGGTGGTGTCTTTGTTCCATTTCAACCATTAAGGTAGGGTGGAACTGTCTGATGGTTTCTCTGGCTCCGGAAAGGGTTTTTATTTCATTTCCTTCAACGTCTATTTTGATGAAATCCAGCCTGTTGAAATGTTCCAGAGCTGCCCATTCGTCGAGTTTGATTACCTTTACCTGCTCCGTGTAGCTTTTTTCTTCTCCTTTCTCTTTGTAAGAAGTATTTAAAGTCCCGCGGGAAGCAATTGTTTTTCCGTTGATTACCGGAACTTTAAATTCCGCCATCGTATTTTCGTCAGAAAGTGCAAGAGGAAGAATACGCATGGAGGGAAACAGCCTCTTCAAGCGTCTGTACAGTTTTTTGTTGGGCTCAAAACCATAAATATGCTCATGGTTTAGCTTATTTTCCAACTGATAGAGGAAGGTTCCTACATTCGCACCAATGTCCAGTATTACAGCATTTTTGGGAAGGTATTCTTTGATCCATACCAGTTCCGGTTCTACATTACGTTCCGAAAAATTATATTTATTAAGATTGTTTAAGTTCTTAAAGTATCTTTTTTTGTAGAAATTCGGACTTATATATTGTAGTTTTTCTGCAATTTTTTGGTATAAAGACATCCTTAGCTTTTTGACGAACAGCAAAGATAAACAAAAATGTAAAACTTATCTTAAAAAATGTTAAATATAATTTATTGATTTTCAACAGATAGGCTTTATGTTGTATTTTGTAATGAGCTGAACTTTAATCTGTTTTCAATTTGTCGCAGAGACGCTTTGTAGAATAGGACGATTTAAAGTAACTTACCCTGTTATTATTTTTGATTAAACAGAATATTAAAATGAAACTATATGGGCCATGACAATGATTCGTTACCTGATTTGCTGGCAGAGACAGAAGTTATATATAAGCACTTTCTGGATCAGCAAATCTCATTATTAGATAGCTGGAGTGATAGTGTTTGTCACCAACAGAACAATTTGCCTTCTATTGACTATTCTGTATTGAATAGCTTTCATAAAAAAAATAATCTGGACGAACTGGAAAATATTTTTTTAGGATTTAAAACGATCAGACAAAAAGAAGAGCTTTTATCCCGGGAAAAATCTATAAGATTTAATGTTTTGAATTTCTTTCATATTGATGAAACTCTTCATAGTAAACTTTTAGGTTTTTTTCTTAACGATAGAGCAAGTCATGGGCAGGGTGATCTTTTCCTTAAAAAGTTTATTGAAATGCTGGGGTATACTGATTATGACAGAGGAAAGTGGAAGGTAACCATCGAAAAACAAAAAATAGATATTCTGATAGAAAGAAAACATCCGTTTAGTGCTGTTATTATTGAAAATAAATCTAACGGAGCTTACGATCAGGAAAATCAGATATACAGATATTGGCACAAAGTGATTTATAATAAAAGCAGAGAACATATAAATGAGGATTGTAAGTTTAAGATTATTTATCTGGTTTCGAATGACGGAAAGCTGCCTTCTGAAAATACACTTGTAAGACCTGTAAATTTCTCACAGGATTTGCCCGGAAAAGTTCCGATAGATGTCGATATATGGAATTTTAACAATCAAATTCAAGACTGGCTGGAAGAATGTTTGTCTTTTATACCTGATGAAAACTATAGATTAAAGGAATATATACAACAGTATATAGAATATTGGAATTAAAAAATAACTATGAACAGAGAATTTTTGAAACAAGCCATGAATTTATTTGATACCCCTGAAAAGTGGAATTCTTTTTTAGAACTTTCAAACAAAAAAAATGAAATAAATAATGAATGGTATAAAAAAGCCAAAACGGAGATAATTCATTATTTCATCAATGACCCTGCTGAAGGATGGTCTTTTGTAAACTGGAATACATGGGACTACAGATGGTTCTTAGAGGATTTTGGTAAAGAATCCTTTTGTCTTTGGATGTTTGGTAACAGAATTGGACTATGGCTAAATGGGAATCATTTCGAATCCGCAAAAGCAACAGCTTTACTCAGTACAGAAAAATATTCACCACTCTTATCTACCCTGAGACCGGATAGTATTTTTGATAATGACTGGAAAATATTTGAAGCAGGGAACTTCTTTTTTGATTCTGTGAATGACGGGCATATTGAAAATGATAAACTGGCCTGGTATGCAGGAAATAAAACTGAAAAGTTTGTAGAGCAGGTAACAGAAAAAGTCAACAGAATAAGAAAAAGCCCGGAACTTACTCAATTATTAAGAGAAATAAACGAGACCTGTAAAAAATAGTCTTAATTTAATAAATCCTTGCCTTTAAAAAAGCGGGGATTTATTAAATTTAAGGTTCTTAAAAGAATTACTGAAACGGCGTATTCAAAAAATCATTGAAAGGTTTCATCAGTTTAAAAACCTTTGTCATATTCTTCACAGCATTTTTATCCAGCACCTCTTCGTCTTTCAGAGAATAGACTACAATAAAGTTTTTAAGCTTTAAATATTCCGCCATAGGATCCTCCTTTTCAAATCCCTGCGGTACTTTTTTTAACTTGTCATCCTGGTCAAGTTCAGGAAAATGCTTCTTGAAATCCCTGTTGTTGATTATTTTAAGAAAGTCATCCCCATACAAAGAAATTTCTTTGCGCACATCTTTCAGAACAGAAGATTCAGGCATATAGATTCCGCCCGCCAGAAAAGATTTTCCAGGTTCCAAATGAAGATAATAGCCCCCTTTCTGACTGCCTTTTCCCATTCCCAAAGAAGCTCCGAAGTTGGTTTTATAAGGTGATTTATCCTTTGAAAATCTTGTATCACGATAAATTCTGAATAAAGATTTTTTACTGTCTATTTTACCAAGTTCTTCATCAAAAGCTGACATCTCTCTGATCAGCTCATCCAGAAATGAAACCACATTCTGCTGTGATTCCGTATAAAGATCTTTATTTTCATTAAACCATTCACGGTTATTGTTTTTATTTAACTTTTTTAAAAAATCAAAAGTTTTGGAAGAAATACCTGCAGACATATTGTGTTTGGTGTTTTATTATTGTTAAGAGAAATTTAAATGCTTTCTCGATCCCGGAAATCCCGAATACTGTAACTCAAATGTACAAAAACTATTGAGTATGGTACAATATTTTGATGACGATAAATAAGAATATCAAAAGAAAAAAAATACTTTTTCTGGCTTTATTTTTGAAAATTCATAAATAACACAGAAAAAATCAATCCAATTTAATAAAAAAAAATAATGTTTAACAACTTCTTAATCTATGCCTTGTTTTTTTGGATTTAATTTTCTAAAAATTAAAAATATATTAAAAAATTGTGAATTTAAGTTTGTATATTTAAAACTTTGTTCAAAAACAAATCAAATATTTATTGTATCTTTGCAAAAATTTTAAAATAGTTAATGAATTTATTTACGGAAACCAATTTAAGTCCTGATATCCTTAAGGCAATTGGCGAACTGGGTTACGAAAGCCCAACAGAAATCCAAAAACAGACTATCCCTTTTATTCTTTCAGATATTCGCGACTTGATCGCACTTGCGCAGACAGGGACAGGCAAAACAGCAGCGTTTTCGCTTCCGATTTTGGATATGATTGACGATACGAGTCGCAAAATCCAATTATTGGTGCTTTGTCCGACACGGGAATTATGTCTTCAGATTTCGAAGGACATAAAGAATTACTCTAAGTATATGAAAGACATCAAGACAACTGCGGTTTATGGTGGAAGTAGTATTGTAGAGCAGATGAGATCTTTGAAGGAAAAACCACAGATCATTGTGGGAACTCCGGGAAGAGTAATTGATCTTATCAACAGAAAAGCATTAGACTTTTCTGCCATTCATTGGTTGGTATTAGACGAAGCTGATGAAATGCTTTCTATGGGATTCAAAGATGAATTGGAAACCATTCTAAGCGAAACTCCGGAAACAAAACAGACTTTCTTATTCTCTGCAACGATGAATAAAGAAGTGGAAAGAATTTCCAAAAATTATCTTACAAAACCACATCGTATTTCTGTAGGTTCTATCAACGAAGTGAAGAAGAACATTACTCACGAATACTATGTAGTAGGATACCGTCAGAAAAAAGAAGCATTGAAAAGACTGATCGATGCAAACCCTAACCAGTATTCCATCATCTTCTGCAGAACGAGAATGGAAACTCAGGAGGTTGCCGATTTCTTGATGCAGAACGGATATGCAGCTGATGCTCTTCACGGTGATCTTTCTCAGGCGCAGAGAGATACGGTAATGAAGAAATTCAGATTGAAAAACATCGATATTCTTGTAGCTACAGACGTTGCAGCAAGAGGATTGGATGTAAACTCTCTTACTCACGTTATTCACTTCTCTTTACCGGATGACCCTGAAGTATTCGTTCACAGAAGCGGAAGAACAGGTAGAGCTGGAAAAGACGGTATTTCTATGGCTTTAATTAAGCCTGAAGAAAGCAGAAAACTGAAACAGATAAAATCTGCAACAAAAATTGAAATCCACGAAAGATTTATTCCTACAGGTGATGATATCATCAAAGCTCAGGTAGGTGGTGTATTCGAAAAATTATTGACGGAGCACGAAGATCTATTCGAATTTGATGACAGCTTAATCCCGGATCTGAGCAACTTTACCAAAGAAGAACTGGTACACCAGTTACTGCAGTTCCAATTGAAAGACCTTGCTTTATATTACAAAGACAAGCATGATCTTGCTGAGCAGAAATTAAGCAGCAGAGATGACGATTACTCAAGAAGAGACCGTGGACGTGACAGAGACAGAGATAGAGGTCGTGACAGAGATCGTGGAAGAGACAGAGACCGTGGTGGAAAACCAAGAAGAAAAGATGAGAATATGGTAAGATTCTTCTTCAATCTCGGTAAAAAAGACCATCTGAAGAAACTTGATGTTTTAGATATTATCAATAAAGCTACTTCTGGCGGAAAAAGCAAGAAAAGAGCTGAAATCGGGGATATCGAAATCTTAGAGAAATTCTCTTTCTTCGAAGTTGAAAAATCGTTCAAAGACAATGTCCTGAGCAATATTCAATCGATGAAGTTCAAAGGAAAAGATATGAGAGCTGAAGTAGCAAACTAATCTCTTCTTATACCATACAAAACCGGCAGTAATGCCGGTTTTTTTATTTGATAATCAGTAGTTAAGCGAATGTTAACAAAACTTAATGTTATATAGTTTCACGTACAATCCTTTTTTAAGAAATTTGCACACGAATTATAAATACTAAAAAATGGGAATTGGTAATATTTTCCACGCTTTTCAACCAAAAGATAAAATCTTCTTTGTACTTTTTGAAAAAGTAACTGAAAATCTAGTTGCAATGTCAGAAGAATTCAACGCAGGAATCAAGGATTTCGATCTTAATGACGATTCAATGTTGAAAAAAATGAGTGATTTTGAGCACAAAAATGATGAACTTACTCACGAAATCTTCGTAGAGCTTGGAAAAAACTTCATTACACCTTTCGATCGTGAAGATATCCATACACTGGCAACAGGATTAGATGATATCGCCGATTATATCTACGCTTCTACAAAATATATTTTCCTATACAAATCACCGGAGATGAAGGCGTATTCAGACTTCTCTTTACTGATCCACAAAGCATGTCTTGAGATTCAGAATGCGATGAAAAACCTTAAAGGTTTCAAAAATATGGAGCAGGTGAAAGAAGCTTGTATCAAGGTAAACTCTATTGAAAATATTGCAGACGACTTACTGTCCAATTCAATGGTAGAATTATTTGAAACCAATGATGCCATCAATATCATTAAAGTTTCATCTGTATTGAACTATCTTGAAATAGTAACAGACAAAGCAGAAGATGTTGCCAACACGATTGAGAACATCATGATTAAATACGCCTAATACATAGCAAAAATGGAATTTCCGATTTTACTTATAGTTATTATTGCGTTAGCCCTGATCTTCGATTACATCAATGGTTTTCATGATGCAGCCAACTCAATTGCAACTATAGTTTCTACAAAAGTTTTAACTCCATTCCAGGCTGTACTTTGGGCGGCGCTCTGGAACTTTGCAGCCTTCTTTATCGCTGCTTATATTATTGGAGAATTCAAAATTGGTAATACAATTGCCAAAACGGTAAACGAGAATTTTATCACCCTTGAAGTTATATTTTCCGGTCTTATGGCCGCTATTGCCTGGAACCTGCTTACATGGTGGTTCGGGATTCCTTCTTCATCATCACATACGCTGATCGGAGGTTTCCTGGGGGCAGCTCTTATGCACGCTTTCATGATGGATTATCATGACGTGGCAGCAGCACAGCCAGATCTTGGAACCTGGGAAACTATTAAGGAAGCTTTCAGCCAGGTAACCCACCAGAGCGTTGTAAAGTTTGATAAAGTAATTCCTATTTTCCTGTTCATTTTCATGGCACCGGTCATAGGGATGATCATCTCGATTATCATTACATTAATTATTGTTCATCTTTATAAAAGATCAAACCCTCACAAAGCAGATAAGTCTTTCAAAAGACTTCAGCTGGCTTCTTCAGCTTTATTCAGCTTAGGTCATGGTCTGAATGATGCGCAGAAGGTAATGGGTATCATTGGAGCCGCATTGATCTACTATCATGTTGAAATGCTTCAGGATCCTGTATATCTGAACATTCCGGCAGCTGGACGTTTTGATTACTTTGCACAGCATTATATCTGGGTTCCTTTAGTTTCATTTATTGCAATCGCTTTAGGAACAATGAGTGGAGGCTGGAAGATCATCAAAACAATGGGTACCAAGATTACGAAAGTAACTTCATTAGAAGGAGTAAGTGCAGAAACTGCGGGTGCTATCACGTTATTCATTACAGACCATTTTGGTATTCCTGTGTCTACAACACACACCATCACCGGTTCCATTATCGGGGTAGGGCTAACGAAAAGAATTTCGGCTGTAAGATGGGGGATCACAGTAAGCTTACTGTGGGCATGGGTTCTAACCATTCCAATCTCTGCGATAGTAGCTGGAATTACCTACCTTGTGGTAACCTTCCTTTTTTAAAATACAAATCATATTTATCATATAAACTTTGTCCGTTTGGGCAAAGTTTTTTGTTTTATAAAGCCTCGAAAAATCGTATTTTTGTTCAAATTATAAGATTTTATGGAATTTTTAGACAGATATCAGCAGATTGTTGCTGACGCCATTACCAAGTATACTTTCAAAGATAAACCTTCGGAGCTGTATGACCCGATGAATTATATCATTTCCCACGGCGGAAAACGTCTTCGCCCTATTATGGTACTGATGGCATGTGATCTGTTTGGAGGAGACCTTAAACAAGCTATCAAACCGGCGCTGGCCATTGAATTTTTCCATAATTTCACCCTGATCCATGATGATATTATGGATGAAGCTCCCTTAAGACGAAACAAACCTACAATACATACTTTACACGGGATCAATGTGGGAATCCTTTCCGGAGACGGGCTGATGCTTAAAGCCTATAAGTTTTTTGAGGATCTTGAACCTGAAATTTTCAAAGCCTGTATCAGGATTTTTACGCATACCGGACTTCTGCTATGTGAAGGACAGCAGTATGATATCAATTTTGAAACCCAAAAGGATGTTACTTTTGATGATTATATCAGAATGATTACTTATAAAACCGGAGTTTTAAGTGCTTCTTCGTTTGAAATCGGAGCCTTGATAGCAAGAGCGGATTTTAAAGATGCCAAAGCAATTTTCAATTTTGGAAAACACATCGGAATAGCCTTCCAGATCATGGATGATTATCTTGATGTATTCGGAGATCAGGCACAGTTCGGTAAAAAACATGCCGGAGATATCTACGAGAATAAAAAAACAGTCCTATATCTTTTGGCAAGAGAGCATGCTACAGAGGAAGAAAGAAAAGAACTGGATTACTGGTATTCTAAAAAGACCGATAATGTTGACAAGATTTATGGCGTTGAAAAGATCTTCAGAAGAACAAAGGTGGACGAAAAAGCATTACGCCTGATCGAAAAGCACAATGAGATCGGACAAAGCTATCTTCAGAAAATAGACGTTCCTGAAGAAAAGAAAAAACCATTCATCGAATTGGCAAATTACCTGTTGAGAAGAGAAAGTTAATATAGGAAGCAGAATGCAGGTTGCAGGTAATAATGATTTATCTGCAACCTGTTTTCCTGTAACCGAATCCCTGTACAATGAAATTCAGAACCGAAGTTGACATCCCCGCATCAGAAAAGAAGATAGAGATTGAAGATAAAATATTTTCAATAGGCTCCTGTTTTGCCTCTGAGATGACCGATTTGCTTGAAAACGGACAGCTTCAGACCCTCAGCAATCCTTTTGGGACTATCTTTAATCCCTTTTCAATCAATAATGCGGTACAAAGGCTTCACGATTCTGCATTCTATCAGGAAGAAGAGCTTATCACCTACAATGAGGAATATATCTCTTTGGACCATCATACAGGCTTTGATACCCGTTATATTCATCAGACTTTAGATAAGATCAACAAATCAATTGAAGAAGGAAATGCCTTTCTTCAGGAAGCAGACTGGATTATTATCACCTACGGATCTTCATTCATCTATGAATTTCTTCCGAAGAAAAAGCTGGTGGCCAACTGTCACAAAATTCCACAGAAGTTTTTCGAGAAAAGACTGCTTTCTCATCAGGAGCTCACGGGCTCTATTTATAACACGATTCTGGAACTTAAAGATATCTGTAAAGAAGGAGTGCAGATTCTGTTTACAGTCTCTCCTGTAAGGCATACCAAAGACGGGATGATAGAGAATCAGCTGAGTAAATCCAAACTGATTACAGCGATTCACGAATCAATTTCAATGTTTGAAGACTGCCACTATCTTCCTGTCTATGAGATTCTGATGGATGATCTTCGGGATTACCGGTTTTATAAAGAAGATATGATTCATCCAAGTACGCAGGCAGTTAATTATATTTTTGACAAATTTGGAAACGCTTATTTTTCTGGCGAAACTCAAAATTTTATCAAAGAAAACTTTAAGATCATCAAAGCTTTGGAACATAAGACCAGTGATAAAAAAGACCCGAAGTTTATAGAATTCAGGGAGAAATTAGATCAAAGAATTGAAATTCAGCGTAAAAAGGTAAAACATAAAATATTTTAAATGCTTGATTTTACCAGAATTGACTATCTGAAAAACGGGAATGAAAGACAGAAAAGGGCGTATAAAGTTCTTGCAAAACATCAGATTTTTGAAAAATTAAAGGAATATTCACCCATTTTAGCAGGAACCATTCCTATTGAAATTGACATTGATGGAAGTGATCTGGATATTATTTTTGAGGTTGATTTAAGATTTGAAGAAGACTTTCTGGATGATTTAATGTTCAGCAGATTTATTCCTCACGATGTAGACGTTGAACATCCTATCGTAAACGGTGAAAAATGCATCACATTAAATTTTATGCTGGAAGGATTTCCTATTGAAATTTTCGGACAGAATAAACCTACAAAACAGCAAAACGCTTACCTCCATATGATTGCTGAATACAAAATATTACAGGAAGAAGGAGAAGAATTTAAACAAAAAATAATAGAACTAAAAAAACAGGGAATAAAAACCGAGCCGGCTTTCGGAATATTGCTTGGGCTTGAAAATCCTTATGAAGATCTGTTAAAATACTAAGAAAAATGATTGATACACATACCCATTTATACGCAGAAGAATTTGATGAAGACAGAAAAGAAGCCATTCAGAGAGCTTTAGATAAAGGAATTAATGAATTTTACCTTCCTGCAATTGACTCCGAATCGCATAAAAAAATGCTGCAACTGGAAGCTGAATACCCGGGACAGATTTTTTCCATGATGGGGCTGCATCCTTGTTATGTAAAACCAGAGTCGTGGGAAAAAGAACTGGAGATCGTTAAAAATTACCTTGACCAGAGACATTTTCCCGCAATAGGAGAGATAGGTATTGATCTGTACTGGGATAAAACGACCTTAGATATTCAGGTGAAAGCGTTTGAACAGCAAATTGACTGGGCGATAGAAAAAGACCTTCCGATCGTTATTCATACAAGAGAAAGCTTTGATGAAACGTTTGACGTCCTGGAAAGAAAGAAGCATCCTAAATTGAGAGGGATTTTCCACTGCTTTTCCGGAAATCTTGATCAGGCACAGCATGCTATCGACCTTAATTTCATTTTAGGGATCGGTGGAGTAGTGACCTTTAAAAACGGGAAAATCGATCAGTTTCTGAACGAAATTCCTTTAGATAAAATTGTTTTGGAAACAGACTCCCCTTATCTGGCACCCGTACCGCACAGAGGGAAAAGAAACGAAAGTTCATACCTTGACCTGGTAGCCGGAAAACTGGTAGATATCTACGGTAAAGACTTTTCTGAAATAGACCGTATTACAACCGGGAATGCCAGGAATCTTTTTAAAGCAGAATAATCAATGAACAGATTGCTGGAACCCGTAAAAAATAACCGGTTAAATGGTAGTTTATTGTTTGCGGTTTATTTTATAGTGAATCTTTTGTTCCTTACAAAGTATGGGATCAGGCAGTCTTTTGTGCCCCTCAGTATTTTGGCTGCAGTTTTCTTTGTGGCAAATACATTCCTGTTTTCCCTGGAAAAATGGCCTCAGTTTAAGAAAATATGGACCGGAAAACTGGTTTATATCCTTATCGCCTTTATCAGTATAGCTTATATCGGTTTATGTCATGTCATGAAAGATCCGTACAAAATGAATATAGACAGGTGGCAGACGTTGGAATTTTCATTAGAATACTGGTTTAAAGGGAAATATATTTATGATACGCCTAATTTTATGGGCAATTTATCTTCTTACCTTCCGGGGCAGTTGGCATTATCCGGCATATTTTACTTTTTGGGTAATGTAGGGTATCTTCAGGTAGCAGCTTTTCTCCTGTTTTCATACACTGTTTTGGTTGAATTTAAGAATAACCTGATCAGGTTTAAAGCCATACTCATGTTGGGAATATCCCTTGCTTATATCTATGAGGTGGTTTGCAAAAGCGATTTTATTTCATCGTTTATTATTGTTACGGCGTTTATCCTGTTCTGGAGCAGCAGATTCAAACATGATTACTTTCAGAAACCTGTCTTATTGGGACTGTGCACAGGGCTTCTGTGTCTTACAAGAAGTGTGGTGGTAATTCCTTTGATTATTTTCCTCCTTCAGCCTTTTATAGTCACTTCATGGGAAAAGAAAATAAAGTTTGGGGTAAGCTTTTTATTCATAGTAACGGTATTACTGGCAACTGTACTTTTGCCCGCAAAAAGTATTGACCATCTTTTGCATTACAATCCTTTAACCCTTCAGGGACAAAGCAATAAATTTGTAATGCTGTTCTTCGTGGTGTTGGCAATCATCGCAGCATTCTATGTTAAAAAAATTCAGACCGTATTTTACTTTTCAGCCTATATTACCTTTTTAATTATGCTGTTTTTTGTGGGCGAACAGTATCTCACCTTAGACATTTCCTATCAGAATAACTTCTTTTCTACAACTTATCTGGCAGCCTGTCTACCTTTCTCTATCATCGGATATTGTTTTACAGTTCGAAATAGCTTGAATGAAAACTGAAAAGAAATTAAAGATCATATAACAAAAAAAGTTTCCCAATACTGAGAAACTTTTTCTTTTATTTTTTCCTTGTAAAATTCTTGTTCTTAGGCTTCTTATATCCCACTGAGGCAGTAGGTGAGGATGGCTTTTTACGGTTGTTATTTGACCTTGAACCATTCCCATTGGATGCTTTTGGTTTCTCAGCACCTCCTGCAGGAACAGGCTTATTATTGGAATCTCTTTTCTGTGCTACCAGGTCATCAGTATGGAACGGATGATTCTTGATCACGGGAATCTTCTTACCGATTAGTTTTTCCGTGTTTTTTAGGTTTAAAAGATCCAGTCCGTCTACAAAAGAGATTGATGTACCTTCAGCTCCCGCTCTTCCTGTTCTTCCGATACGGTGTACATAGGTTTCGGAAACATCGGATAATTCAAAATTGATCACGAATTTCAATTCATCAATATCAATTCCTCTTGCTGCAATATCTGTAGCCACCAGAATCCTTGTTTTTCCTGATTTGAAGTTATTCAGGGCATTCTGTCTTGCATTCTGAGATTTATTACCGTGAATAGCCTCAGCTGAAATATTATCTTTTTGAAGCTTTCTGGCAATTTTATCAGCCCCGTGTTTTGTTCTTGAGAATACCAGTACTGAGTCTGCAATATCGTTTTTCAGAATATGGGATAGCAGATTCAGCTTATTTTCTCTTTCTACAAAGTATACGGATTGTTTAATCGTATCTGCGGTAGAAGAAACCGGTGTTACTTCTACTTTTACCGGATTATCCAGGATAGAATTGGCCAGCTTCTGGATTTCACCGGGCATTGTTGCTGAGAAAAATAAAGTCTGTCTTTTCTGAGGCAAGAGCTTAATGATTCTTTTCACATCATGTACAAATCCCATATCAAGCATTCTGTCTGCTTCATCAAGTACAAAGATCTCAAGGTTCTTCAGACTGATAATTCCCTGGGCAATAAAATCAAGAAGTCTTCCCGGTGTGGCTACCAGAATATCAACCCCTTTTTTCAAAGCAGCTTCTTGGTTTCCCTGTTTTACCCCTCCGAAAATAACAAGTTGTTTCAACGGGAGATATTTACCGTAAGCATTAATATTTTCTTCAATCTGAATCGCCAGCTCCCTTGTAGGAGTGAGGATTAATGCTTTTATATGACGGTTGGGGATTTTATTTTTGGATAAGTTCTGTAAGATTGGGATAGAAAAAGCAGCCGTTTTCCCTGTTCCGGTTTGGGCACAACCTAAAAAGTCTCTGCCTTCTAAGATTTCAGGAATAGATCTTTCCTGAATAGGAGTGGGAGTCGTGTATCCCTGCTCCTGGATTGCCTTTGCAATAGGTTCTATTAAGTTTAAGTCTGTAAAATTCAAATGAATTATTTTAAAATTTTAAATAAAAATTCCCTCTGTTTGAAAGAATTACGTTTTGCAAAGGTAGCTTAAATATTTTTAAGAATTTATATCCTGTTGATAAGACCCCTGTTGTTCTGATTTTACCTGTCCTTTGTATTTAAATCTTTATACAGCTTAGTTTACCTTAGTCCATTGCTGATTCTTTCTCAGATTCTCAAAAAATGCATACACCTCTGAAAGCTTTTCAGTACCTTGTTTTCCATAATCTTCCACATTCTTTACAGTACCGTCCGCAAAATTGATTCTTAAATAAGAAGTCGGAAGATCTGTAATATTGTGTTTACCATATTTATCATTCAGGCTCTTTACATTCAGATTATCCAATAGACTGATCAGTTTGTTATAATCTTCTTCTTTGATTGTTCCCTTAAAAGTTCCTTCACGGGGCTTGGAGAATTCATCCTTCGAAGGTTTGTCGCTGAAGTTAAAATGTTCTGCTTCAAAAACTGCCGTTCTATCCGGATTGATCGTCATTTTAAAAACCGGGCAGAATCCAAAGCATGGAGTGGCCTCATATTCAATTTTAGAATATTTGGAATTGACCTTCTGAGAATTACAGGAGAATAACAATATAAATGCACAAAGGCCTAGCAGATATTTCATAACGTATATTTTGAAGGAATCTTTCAATAATTGTTCCAACTCATAAACCGAAGGTTGATTACAGATGATAAGGGGAAAAACAAAGAGAAGCAATATTGCTCCTCTTTATAGTATTTTTTATCTGATTTAAAGTTGCTTTTATCCGTGTAATTGCTTCCAGATAGCATCTTTCAGTTCTGTCAGTCCTTCTCCTGTAACCCCTGAGAAGAAAAGCGGTTGCTTGTTTTCAGGGAATTCGGCAGCAATTTCTTTTTTCAGTTCATCATCCAGAAGATCGGCTTTTGAAACAGAAACAATGAAATCTTTATCCAGAAGCTCAGGATTGTACTCCTTCAGTTCATTTTCCAGAATTTTAAACTCCTGATAGTGATCTTCAGAATCAGCCGGAATTAAAAATAACAGGATAGAGTTTCTTTCAATATGTCTAAGGAATCTGTGTCCCAAACCTTTTCCTTCCGCCGCTCCTTCAATGATTCCCGGGATATCAGCCATTACAAAAGATTTGTAATTCCTGTAATCCACGATCCCAAGGTTAGGTGTCAAAGTAGTGAAGGCATAGTTGGCAATTTTGGGTTTTGCTGCAGAAACAGAAGCCAGAAGCGTAGATTTTCCGGCGTTAGGGAAACCAACGAGTCCTACATCAGCCAAAATTTTAAGTTCGAAGACTACATACCCTTCCTGGCCATCCATTCCAGGTTGTGCATACCTTGGAGTCTGATTGGTGGAAGATTTGAAGTGTTCGTTTCCTTTTCCACCTTTTCCACCTTCCATCAGGATGATTTCCTGTTTGTCTTCAAGGATCTCGCCGATAATTTCTCCGTCCTCATTTTTAGCGATAGTTCCGATGGGAACGTCAATATAAATATCTGAACCGTCTGCACCGGTAAGCTGGTTTTTTGCTCCGTTTTCACCACGCTCTGCTTTTATATGGCGGGTATATCGAAGCGGAAGTAAAGTCCATTCCTGAGCATTTCCTCTCATAATGACGTGTCCGCCGCGACCTCCGTCGCCACCATCGGGACCCCCTTTAGGAATATACTTTTCACGGCGAAGGTGGGCAGAACCAGCACCTCCGTGTCCGCTTTTACAATGGATTTTTACGTAATCTACAAAGTTAGACATATAGTATTTGTTACGAGTTGCGAGCTACGGGACGAAAATATGATCCCGTATCCCGGACCCCGATTATTTAATTTTCTCTACTTCAGCGAAAAGTTTCTGGGAAATTTCATCAATTTCTCCTACACCGTTTACCTCCACATATTTTCCCTGCTGCTTATAAAGTTCGGCTACTTCTGCTGTTTTAGCATAATATTCTTTAATTCTGTTTTCAATGATCTCTACATTGCTGTCGTCAGATCTTCCGCTGGTTTCTCCTCTTTTAAGAAGTCTTTCAACTAAAATTTTGTCCTCTACAACCAGAGAAAGGCAGATATCAATCTCGTCATTCAGTTCTTCTTTAACGATTTTTTCAAGAGCTTCTGTCTGAGCAGTTGTTCTTGGATATCCGTCAAAAATGAAGCCATTGGTATCCGTAGGTTTTCTGATCTCATCAATCAGCATATCTGTTGTTACCTGATCCGGAACCAATTCTCCCTTATCGATATAAGATTTAGCCAATTTTCCAAGGTCAGTATCATTTTTCATGTTGTATCTGAAAAGATCACCTGTTGACACCTGTTTTAAATTGAATTTTTCGATCAGATTCTGAGCTTGCGTTCCTTTTCCACTTCCTGGAGGGCCGAACAGAACAATGTTTATCATAATTTTTATTCGCTTCCTGCAATTGGCATTTTTGCTTCCGTCTCCGGTGTTTAGCGGTTTGCTTTTTTGCTTTTAGCTTTGTTTAGTTAATAATTACTTTTTTAGAAATTTATTTTAAAAGCTAATAGCCAGAAGCTAGAAGCTAATAGCCATATTAATGGTTGATTTGTCCGTCTGCTAATTGATATAAATTTGGTAGGTTTCTTCCCAGCTCATCATAATCCAGCCCATATCCAAGTACAAATTTGTTAGGAATTTCCTTTCCAATATAGTCCAGCTTGAAATCTTTCTTATAGATCTCAGGTTTCAATAAGAAACTTGCCAGTTTTACAGATTTAGGACGCTGTGTTTCTTTGAAGTATTTGAAAAGACTTTCAACCGTGTTTCCTGTATCTACGATATCTTCTACAAGAATAATGTGACGGTCCTTTACATCTTTGGTAAGTTCCATTTTCTGATAAACAATTCCTGTAGATTCAGTTCCTACATAAGAACTCATTTGAATGAAGGCAATTTCGCACTCGCCCGGGTAATACTTTAAAAGATCTGAGAAGAACATGATAACCCCATTTAAAACCCCAATGAACACAGGAACTTCGTCCTTGTAATCTTCATAAATTCTTAACGCTGTCTCTTTTACAATTTCCTGAATTTCGGCATCCTTTAAATAAGGAACGAAAGTTTTGTCGTGAACTTTAATGCTTTCCATAAAATTTTTAGTAGGAGGCAAAGTTACGGATTTTTGATTTTTGAATAAAATCTTTTTGCGTTTAATACAGGATTTATACTATCTTTGTTCTTTCAAAACCCATAAATACAGACATGTAGGATATAATTTCTTTCAGAATCCATAAAACGGTAACCCATGAGTAACCGCTGTTTAACCATTTTAAGAAAGAAATCATGATTTTACTACATAATATATCCTTTGGGTTTCCGGGAGGAGATCTTCTATTCAATCATATTCATTTAACGATACCATCCCACACTAAATCAGCTTTGGTGGGAAACAACGGTATGGGAAAATCTACCCTGCTGAAATTAATCGCTGACGAAATACAACCATTAAATGGAAATATAAACATACAGGGGGAAGTTTTCTATGTTCCCCAGATGTTTGGTAATTTTAATCATCTTACGATTGCTGAATCTCTGAAAATTGATCATAAGCTGAATGCCCTTCAAAAAATTACCAACGGCGAGGTGGATGAAAGGTATTTTGAAACACTGAACGATGACTGGGATATCGAAGAGCGTTCCCAGGCTGCTTTACAGTATTGGGGTCTGTCAGATTTTGGCCTGACTCAAAAGCTGGATGCATTAAGCGGGGGACAGAAGACCAAAGTTTTTCTTGCAGGAATCCAGATCAACCGGCCTGATATCATCATACTGGATGAACCAACGAACCATCTGGATCTTGAAGGAAGACAATTACTGTATGAACTTATCAGCAAAACGGATGCAACGGTTGTTATTGTAAGCCATGACAGAACATTATTAAATCTTGTTGACACGATTTTTGAACTGAGCAATCAGGGAATTACCACCTATGGCGGAAATTATGACTTCTATGCCGGACAAAAAGAAATTGAAAATGAAGCGCTGCAAAATGATATCCATTCTAAAGAAAGGGCCCTGAAAAAAGCTAAAGAAAAAGAGCGTGAAACATTGGAACGGAAACAAAAACTGGATGCAAGAGGCAAAGGAAAGCAGGAAAAATCAGGCGTGGCAAGAATTATGATGAATACGCTGCGGAATAATGCAGAGAAAAATTCTTCAAAACTGAAGTCTGTGCATGCAGAGAAAATCAATGATATTTCCGGCGATTTACGGGATTTACGTTCATCAGTGAGAAATGCTGATCAGATGAAGGTCAATTTTAATGATTCAAATCTGCATTCCGGGAAAATTTTGATCTCTGCGGGAGAAATTAATTATAAATATTCCGAAAAAAATCTTTGGAAAGAAAACCTGAATTTTGAAATCAGGAGTGGCGACAGAATCTCTGTTAAAGGTCCCAACGGTTCAGGGAAAACCACGCTGATCAATTTATTGCTGGGAGATTTAGAACCTTCCGCAGGTGAGATCTCAAGATCGGATTTTCAAACCATCTATATTGATCAGGAATATTCTCTGATTGGTAAGAATGTGACGGTTTATGATTTTGCCCAACAGTTCAATGACAATGCATTGCAGGAATCTGAAGTGAAAACATTGCTGTCAAGATTTTTATTCGGAAAAGAAACCTGGGACAAAAACTGTGATATCCTGAGTGGGGGAGAGCGGCTGCGTCTTCTGCTGTGCGGACTTTCCATCAGCAACAAAGCTCCTGATATGATTATTCTTGACGAACCAACCAATAATCTGGATCTTCAAAACGTAGAAATCCTCACCAATTCCATCAGGGATTATCACGGTACTTTGCTGGTGATTTCACATGATGAGGTTTTTCTTGAGGAAATTGATATAGACAAAGAGATGATATTAGGATAAATATCGTATAATATGACTCTTTGTGAGATTTTTTACGGTGAAGAAAATTCAATAGAAAGAGACTGTCTCAAAAGTGAGACAGTCTCTTCTACCATTAAAAATATTATTTCTTCGTTTTCCTGATGGCATCAAGATAGATTTTTTTGATACTGTTTTTTTCCTCTTTTTCACTAATGTTTTCAAGAGCCGGAAGTAAGGTAGTATTGTATTTTGTTTTCAATTTCAAAATTTCACCCAATGCAAATGCAGCGCTCCAGCGTACTACAGTTCCTTCATGTTCTGTATTGGCGATCAGTTTTGTAATGGCATCTTCCAGCTGGTCAGGAAATAATCGGGCAATGTTTCCTATGACCTTAGCGCTTTCCCATTTTATTCTGGGAGCCTTTTCAGTAAGAGTCTGGGTGACAAATGTGAGTACGGTTTCGTCTGCAAGATTGGGGTTCTGTTTCGTAGCATATTCCATTGCTTCAATACAGGTTCCTTTTACCGGATCTTTTGATTTCTCAGCAAAAGCAATGAGTTCATCAATGGGTAAGGAAGTATCCAGAATCCATTGGCTGATGATCTCTGTTTTTTCCTTTGCCTTTGTAGCCTTGTCTTTAAAAAGTTCTTCTATCGTCATGGTCTTTGTTTTTAATGTTTCCAGCGCTCTAATTTAGGAATTCCCTTCGAAAATAAACCGGCAAGAAATGCGGGGAAGCCCATATCTTTCATCTTATGCTTTACAAAATCCTGCATTTCTTTTGCGGTGATGTCCGGTTGGGTGAATTGTCCTTTTTCATAGCAATATCCGCAATATTTTGTGCTGATGGTACCGTCACTATTGGTACCGCTTCTGTTAGGAGATTTTTTCAGAGGCATACTACAGCTCTGGCATTTTTTGTACACTTTGTCCATGTTATATTATATTTTTTTGACAAAGGTATAGGGGGCGACTGTCAACCTTATGTCAGTCTGTTTTTGGAAAAAAGAAATAAAGTTGGGGAGCTTGAGGTTGGAAGAGTGAAGTTATGGAGGTCGGGAGATAAGTTTATAGTCTGTTAATTTTATTTTACTCCAGTAATTGGAATGATTTTTTAGAAGTAATCTGTCCGCAATAAACTTCCAGCATCCCTCTTCCAGCTTCCATGCTCTTACAATAAAGAATTAATATACTCCTCCAATGTAAAATGTATCGTTTTCCTAAATGGCTGGGTTGTATTCCTCAAATCCTGGATCTGCAATACCTTAAAATCCCGGTATTCATTTCTTTTCCAGCACCAGGCGATCAGATGCCATTGGTTGGTATAAAAGCTCATGCCGATAGGTTCAATTTCCCTTTCACTGGCTTCCTGCAGGTTGTTAAGATAATTGATTTTTAAAATATGCTTGCCAACAATAGCATTCTGGATAACGGTAAGGTAATCTTTACTGTGATCCGTTTCCGGGGAAATATAGATTCCAATCTTTTCCTGAAGCATTTCTGCTTTTTCCTTTTCACTGTATCGTAAAACCGATTTTATTTTATCAATCGCATTGGAAACATTTTTCTGAATGGTTTTATCCGTATAGCGTTCCGAAAGTCTGGAAATCATGATCAGCGCATTAGCTTCGTCGCTTGTCAGGAGAACAGGTGGCAGAAAGAATCCCTGTAAAACAGTATAGCCCTTCTGTGGTTCATAATCAATAGGAACCCCGATTTCACCCAAAGCCTTAATATCTCTGTACACGGTTCTGATGCTGATCTCATATTTTTCAGCAATATAATCTGCCGTTACAAACTTTTTGGATTGTAGAGTGGTGAGTACGGATATCAGCCTGTCGATTCTGTTCATTATTTTAAGACATGAAGACCAAAAGTATAAAATTATTACGAATGATTAAAAGTTGGTTCGTTATTCAACTATAAATGATCCTGTTTATCCTCTCCAAAAT
The DNA here is from genome assembly GCF_052044975.1 of Chryseobacterium sp. 22458. Classification (NCBI taxonomy): domain Bacteria; kingdom Pseudomonadati; phylum Bacteroidota; class Flavobacteriia; order Flavobacteriales; family Weeksellaceae; genus Chryseobacterium; species Chryseobacterium sp. 22458. The sequence goes on from NZ_JBQEOA010000004.1 coordinate 65,819, forward strand.
GATATTTATCTTATCTGAAACCGGATAATCTCCTGAAATTTCAAGTAACGGAACATCTATTCCTGAAAGCCATTCACGATGGGCATTTAAGGTTCTGTTGGAAATACCTGTATCATGGTCATAATCTTTTGCCCACTCCAGGAATTCTTCAAATTTGCCAGCTCTTTGCGGATTGGTGATGATTTCTTCACCATATCTTTCGAATTCTCTTTTTCTCAGCCTTTCCATTCTTATTTCAGGCGACAGATAAATAAAAATAACGAGATCAAACGGCGGAAAAATATTTTCACCCCAATGAATCATTGATCCTCCGAAAATCCAGTTATCGGTCGTATGAAGAATATCCGAAACAGTTGTATTCCTGATTTCAGGATTCTGCTTTTCTGTAAATGGAACTTTAGTTTTAAGCCAGAAAAAATCATCACTATCGAAATATTCAATATTGAGTTGTTCAGACAATGCTTTCCCCAATGTAGTCACCCCGGAACCGGATGCCCCAAAAATATGTATTCTCATGACTTCTGTTTTTAAATCTGCGAAATCTGCAAAATCTGCGAGAGCATATAAAAATTCCCTCAGACGTAAGTAATATGACTAAGAGTACTTCAGAATCCAGGTATAAATTCCATTCAGCACTTCTTCCCGTATTTCTTCATTCAAAATCTCGTGACGCATTTCCGGATAAAGCTTTACTTCGACATTCTGGAAACCATCAGTCTTTAAATTGTTAACTGTATGCATGACTCCTTTTCCAAAATCACCAATCGGATCATTCTGACCGCTCACAAATAGCAAAGGAAAAGATAGAGAAATGGAAGCTGCCCAATTTCTTGACGTAGCCTTTTTATAGATGCTGAACAAAGTATAAAATGCATTATGGGTAAACGGAATTCCGCAAAGTTCATCCTGCTCAAAAGCTTTTCTGTTTTCCGGATTCACGCTCAGCCAGCTGGTATCACTAAAGTCTTTATCTTTTTTAAAATGTTTGTTATTAACACTTGTAAAGACAGAATTTAAAAAAGTACGATGACGAGGAGCAATAGCTGTAGCCAATGACAAATAGCCTCTCAATACATCAATTCCTGCCAACGGTCCTCCGGTTCCTGTAATGATCGCTCCGGAAAATTTACTGCTTGCTTTTTGAAGAAGACAACGGGTAACAAAAGATCCCATAGAATGTCCCAGAATAAAATGCGGAATACCGGGATACTGCTCAGTAAGATAATCTGCCATCATTTCTGCATCTGAAACAAGTCTTTCATCCGGTTTCTTAAGCTGGAAGAAGCCAATTTCATCTTTATTTTTTACCGATTTCCCGTGCCCCAGATGATCATACGTCAACACAGCAATCCCATGGTTTGCAAAATATTCTGCAATTTCTGAATATTTGCCGCTGTGTTCCTGCATGCCATGAACGATGAGTAGGGTGGCTTTGGCTGTTTCCGGGGAGAACAGGGTATAGAAAAGCTTTGAATCATTGTTGAGGTTAGAGGAAAGGTATGATGATTTTGAAGACATATTTATTTTTTTAGAAGACCAAAGTTACTTAATAGAATGCATTGAAAAATTTAGCATTTGTATTTTATCTTTTACATCAAATATAATTATAATAGACCTTAATATATTGATCAATTTAAAATCATGATTTCCACCCCATCCAAAAATAAAATTCCCTTCAAATTTGCTCACCCAATTTTTTAAAAGTAATTTTGCACGAATCTAAAAACAAATGTAAAATATGTCAACTTATGTAGTTGTAGGTCTTCAGTACGGAGATGAAGGCAAAGGAAAAATCACGGATGTTTTATCAGCAAAATCGGACTATGTAGTGCGTTTCCAGGGTGGAGACAACGCTGGTCACACGGTTTATGTGGGTGATGAGAAATTCGTTCTACACCTTCTTCCTTCAGGAGTTCTTCAATGCAAAGGGAAATGTATCATTGCGAACGGAGTAGTGGTAAACCCTAAGTCTTTCATTAAAGAAGTAAATCAGATCGAGAGCAAAGGCTTGAGAACAGATCATATCTTTATCAGCAGAAGAGCGCATGTAATCATGCCTTACCACATCCTTTTGGATACTTACCGTGAAGAGGAACACGGAGGAACTCAGATCGGAACTACCAAAAAAGGAATCGGACCTTGTTATGAAGATAAAATTGCAAGAGTCGGGATCAGAATGGTAGACCTTTTAAATCCTGAGATTTTAAGAGACAAAATCGAGAAAAACTTAAAAGTTAAAAACTCTCTTTTTGAAAAATATTACGGAAAGCCGGTTTCAGATGTTGAAGAGATCTACAACGAATTCCTTGAAATTGGAAAACAGCTTCAGCACAGAATTGTTGATACAGAGCTGGAATTAAACGAAGCCATTCAGGAAGGAAAGAATGTATTGTTCGAAGGAGCTCAGGCGTTGATGCTTGATATCGACTTCGGTACTTATCCGTACGTAACTTCTTCTTCTCCGTCTACAGGAGGTGTTTGTTCAGGAGCAGGTGTTCCGCCAACATCACTTCAGAACCTGATCGGTGTGGCAAAAGCATACTGTACCAGAGTAGGAAACGGACCTTTCCCATCTGAGCTTGATAATGAATTGGGTGAGAAAATCAGACAGATTGGTGGTGAATTCGGAGCAACTACAGGAAGACCGAGAAGAACAGGCTGGTTAGACCTGGTTTCTTTAAAGCACGCTTGTATGATCAACGGAATCAACAATCTTGTCATCACTAAGCTTGACGTTCTTACAGGAATTGAAAACCTTAAAATCGTTACCCATTATAAAACTGAAGACGGAAAAATTATCGATTATTTCACTTCGTCAACAGAAAAATTATACAACTACGAGCCAATTTACCAGGATTTACCAGGTTGGGAGGAAGATATCACAAAAGCAAGAAGCTATGATGAACTTCCGGACAATGCTCAGAAATACATCGAATTTATCGAGAAATATTTAGGAATCAATGTATATTTGGTTTCTGTAGGTCCTGAGAGAAGTCAGAACATTATCAGAAAAGAATTATTCTAAGATTCTCAGATCATAAAATAGAAAGAGGCTTTCAGTGGTGAAGGCCTCTTTTATTTTTACCTTTTACGGATTATTTGCAACCTATAACCATTAAGAAAAGCGAAGAGTAATAAGGAGAACCAGAAGTTTTTAATAAAGCTTTATCTTAATAGTCTTATCCTCTTACCTTCCACCTTAATGAAAAATTTATATTTGCAGGAAATTGCTGAGTGAAATGCCTTTGCGAACGAATTCAATGTTTATTTAAAAAAAACTCTGCGATCCTGGCGTTCAAAAAATCTTGTCCGATGTTATGCCAAAAAGCAAAGATCAGTTTCGTAATTCTCATGATTATTAATGTTTTGCTATTGTATTTTTCTGAAAAATAATCTGGGTTTTAAAGAAAGATTTTAAATTTCAAAATGTTAAATTTTCAACTTTATCATAAATTTTTCTAATATTATGTTGTTTTGATAAAATTCTGGCAGATCTTTTGATATTGAATCATTGCTTATCGATAAGAACTAACAAACTAATAATCGCTTTTTTAACAGTTTAAATAGTAGTAGTGATGAAACAACAGAATCAAAACCAGGAATTTCGCTTCAACGAAGTTCTTTTTGAGCACCGTAACAAAGAATATGGAGCTTATGTATTAAGAAACGAATCAGAAAGAATATTAACCAAAGCACTTTTTGTAGGAGTCAGCTTAATGGCAGCTGTGTCAATTACACCGTTTGTGATCTCAGCTTTTAAACCTGCTGAAACACCTGCAGGGCCAATTTATGAACTTCCAAGAGTAGTAGAAATTCAGGAAGTAGAAAAGCCTAAAGATCCACCTGCACAGATTGTAAAACCGGCAACCCCGGCGCCAGCTGTAAAAACATATGATAATACTGTACCGGAGCCGAAAGCTATTGTTACCAATGAAAAAAAAGAAGTAGAGGATAAAACAAATGCTGTAGCAAGTACACAAACGTCAAAAGGTGAAGATGCAAAAGTTGACAGCTATATTCCGATTGTTCCCCGTGTCATTGGAGGAGATGGGCCACCTGCTGTAAAATATGATCCACCTGTAGATAAAAATAAAATTGTAGAATCCGGCGAATTAGGTTCTGAAGCTAATTTCGTAGGAGGAATAGAGTCTTTCAGAAATAAAGTAATGAACAACTTTGACGGTTCAGGATTTGAATCCGAAGAGCTGGTGAAAACTACAGTGACTTTTATTGTAGAAATGGATGGTACGATCTCAGGGGTAAAAGCTAATGGAACCAATGCCGATTTTAATAATGAGGCAATGAGAACAATTAAATCAATCTCAAACAAAGGGAAATGGATTCCTGCCAAAAACAAAAAAGGAGAATTCGTAAGAAGTTATTTCAAATTTCCGATCTCTATGAAGTTTGATTAATTGCTCTGAAAACAATTTTTAATAGTTATCCACAAAGATTTTTTTTTGTGGATAATTTTTTTTATCGTTAAATTGCTTATTAACAATATTTTAACTCAATTTTGATTTTCCCCCTTCACCGGGAGCAAAGAAAAAAGTGTATTTTTGAAACTTAAAGTTCGAATAATGGCAAAAATCATAGGTATTGCTAATCAGAAAGGAGGAGTCGGAAAAACGACTACCGCTGTAAATCTGGCAGCAGCATTAGGAGTATTGGAAAAAAGAATATTAATCATTGACGCTGATCCCCAGGCAAATGCTACATCAGGACTGGGCGTTGAAGATGTTCAGTACTCTACATATAATCTATTGGAGCATAGTGCAGATACAAGACTTTGTATCAAGAGAACGGCAACTCCGAACCTGGATATTATCCCGTCACATATTGACCTGGTAGCTGCAGAAATCGAATTGGTAGACAAGGAAGACCGTGAATATATGCTGAAAAAAGCATTAGCCAGTGTAAGAGATGATTATGATTATATCATTATCGACTGTGCACCAAGTTTAGGTCTTATTACCGTAAATGCCCTTACAGCGGCAGACTCTGTCATCATCCCGATTCAGTGCGAGTACTTTGCACTGGAAGGACTGGGAAAACTTCTGAATACCGTTAAAAATGTTCAGAAGATTCATAACAAAGACCTTGGAATAGAAGGGCTTCTTCTGACGATGTATGACAGCAGATTAAGACTGTCTAACCAAGTTGTGGAAGAAGTGAATCTGCACTTCCCTGAGATGGTTTTTGAAACCATTATCAGCAGAAACGTAAGATTGAGTGAAGCACCTAGTTTTGGAGAAAGTATCCTGAACTATGATGCAGAAAGTAAAGGGGCTGTTCAGTACATTCAGTTAGCTGAAGAAGTTCTTTTGAAGAATGAAAATTTAGTAAAGAATTAAATTAATAATAAATGGCCAATAAGTGAATGCCGGTTCATCACTTATCAAAACATCATTTATCAATTATATCTATGAAGGACAAAAAAAGAGCTATGGGACGCGGCTTGGGCGCCATTTTAAGTGCAGAATCCAAAGCAACTGTGAATTCCGCTACCGATGAGGGAGCAGATAAGTTTGTAGGAAATATTGTAGAAGTTGCGCTTGAAGATATTTATCCGAACCCGACGCAGCCGAGAACTTATTTTGATGAAAAGGCGTTAAACGAACTTGCCCAGTCTATCAAAAACTTAGGCGTGATCCAGCCGATTACCTTAAGAAAAGACGGCGAGAAATTTGAAATCATATCCGGGGAAAGACGTTATAGAGCCAGTAAAATTGCAGGCTTAACGACTATTCCTGCCTATATCCGTCTGGTAAATGATCAGGAACTTCTTGAAATGGCTCTTGTTGAAAACATCCAGAGAGAAGATCTTGATGCCATTGAAATTGCTTTGACTTATCATAGACTTTTGGAGGAGATCGGTCTTACTCAGGAAAATCTGAGCCAGAGAATAGGGAAGGACAGAAGTACCATTACCAATTCGATCAGATTGTTGAGATTAAATCCGGATATTCAGAATGCCATCAGAAGCGGTGAGATTTCTGCAGGACACGGAAGAGCGATCATCAGTCTTGAAAGTGAAGAAGACCAGCAGGTTTTATTCGGGCTGATCATTAAAGAAAAATTAAACGTTCGTCAGGCTGAGCAGGCTGCTGCTGCCCTGAAGAATCCTAAATCTCCGGCTGCTAAAAAGGCAAGTATGGAGCTTTCCAATAATTATAAAAGAGCCCAGAAGACCATCGCTGATATCTTAGAGGTAAAAGTGGAGATCAAAACTTCAGGGAATGGTAAAAAAGGTAAAATTGTTCTGGACTTCAAAAATGAAGAAGAGCTGGAGTATATTTTATCCCATATTAAATAATGAAGAAAATATTTTTCACATTTTTCTTGTGCCTGGCTGCACTGGCCTACTCACAAGTCAATCCAATTGATACCGTTCGGATGCAGACGCCTCCGAAACCGGAAACCCCTGCGCTGAAACCGGGGAAAACAGAATCTAAGATCATTGAAGATCTTGAAAAAGCGAATGGCCCTACAAAGAAAACGATTAAGCTGAACCCTACCAGAGCAGGTCTGTATTCAGCAGTTTTACCGGGACTGGGACAATTCTATAACAAAAAATACTGGAAGATTCCCATTGTTTGGGGAGCTGTAGGAGCAGGAGTAGGTATTGCGGTCTGGAATGACAACCAATACAAAAAATACCGTGAATATTACATCGCTAAACTTAATGGGACACCCAATGAATTTGTAGACAGCCATCCCTGGTTAGACAAAAGAGCATTGGGGAATGCACAGGACAGGTCGAAAAGACAAAGAGACTATGCCATTGCCATTACAGGACTGATTTATATTCTGAATATAGTAGATGCCGTAGTGGATGCGCATCTTTATGAAAGCCGTCATGATCCGGATCTTACCTTCAAGCCGTCTATGATTCAGGATCAGTACGGATATGATGCACCGAAAACCGGATTTAGTTTAAGTTATAGATTTTAGTAGAATAGTAAAAGCATGATGCCTTAAGAGGAAAATGCAGGATTAAAAAATAAAAAAGATTATGAAAATAGCATTAGTGGGTTATGGTAAGATGGGAAAGATCATTGATGAGATCGCACAGAAAAGAGGTCATGAGGTGGTGGCCCGCCTGAAAGAAACTCCAACTGCTGAAAATCTTAACAATCCGGATGTTGTGATTGAGTTCTCTCTGCCGGAAGTGGCCTATGATAATATCAAAGCCTGCCTTGAAAATAAAATTCCTGTAATCTGCGGAACTACAGGCTGGCTGGAGAAAAAAGAAGAAATAGAAAAACTGGCCGTAGAAAATGATACGGCATTCCTATATGGTTCCAACTTTAGTTTAGGCGTGAATTTATTTTTTGCTTTAAACGAAAAACTTGCCGATCTGATGAAAAACGTGGACGAATATTCTTGTCAGCTGGAAGAAATTCACCATATCCATAAAAAAGATGCACCAAGCGGTACTGCTATTTCCATCGCAGAAGGTATTATACAGAACAATCCTAAGTTTGATGCCTGGAAACTGGAAGAAACAGAAGGTAAGCAGCTTGGTATTTTCGCAGTTCGTGAAGATGAAGTTCCGGGAACCCACAGCGTATTCTACAGAAGTGAAGTAGATGAGATTGAAATCAAACATACTTCTTTCAACAGAAACGGCTATGCATTGGGAGCTGTAGTTGCTGCTGAGTGGATCAAAGATAAAAAAGGAAACTTCGGAATGAAAGACGTTTTGGGGCTTTAATTTGTAACAAATTCTGTAAATTGCAGACAAATAAACAGAAAATGATGAATAGTGAATTGTAAATAGCGACCTGCTGTGATCATTTATTACTCATCATTTATCATTTATATCATAAGAATAGGCACAAAAAATTTATGAATTATTTTTTAACTTATACAGTGTATGTCCTCATTTTATCTGTATTGATGGGGATTTCAACTTGGAAGCTGTTCAAGAAAATGGGGTATAACCCTTTATTTGCTTTTATACCTTTCTACAACTATTTTATTATTCTTAAAGAAACAAAACACCCGAAATGGTGGGCTATTCTATCCTATCTTCCGATCGTAGGACCCATTATGATGTCTGTTTTTCACCTTTACTTAGTGAAGAAGTTCGGAAAAACACTGTTCAAGGATCAGATCCTTACTGTAATTCTTCCGTTTATCTATATGGCCGTGATCAACTATTCTAAAGACGTAGAATTGGAAGATGAAAACGCCAATGACCTGTTTCTTACAGATGAAGAGAAAAACGCTCAAAAGAAAGATACATTTATCGGTTCCATTACGTTTGCCGTAGTTTTTGCAACCATTATCCACGTTTTTGTAACACAGCCGTTCGGAATTCCTACAGGATCAATGGAAAGAACATTGCTGGTAGGAGATTTCCTTTTCGTAAACAAATGGAGCTATGGATACAGATTGCCAATGCGTCCTGTAGCAATACCTTTCCTTCAGGGAACCATTATGGATACAGGCCAGAAAGGAAATCCCAAAGATGATCCCAAATCTTACGTAGATGGAGTAAAGTTACCTTACACAAGAATTTTACAATTCAATAAACCTCAGAAAAATGACGTGGTTGTTTTCAACTATCCTCAGGATTCCGTACACACAGCAATCGACAGAAAAGATCCGTATGTAAAAAGATGTGTGGCTACAGCAGGAGATACTTTTGAAATGAGAGCCGGAAGACTTTTTGTGAACGGCAAGCCGGAAACCGTTTTAGGAGACCAGGAAGTTCAGCACAGATATATTGTAACTACAGGAAGCCAGTTGGATATTCCTTCATTATATAATACATATGGCTTTTTACCGGTTCAGGAAGTACAGACAGACAAAGGATATCTGTACGCTTTCCAGGGACTGACAGATAAAACAGCGAAAGAAATTAAAGAGCTTTCTCAGGTAATTGATATGAAAGAAGAAGTTTCCCCGAAAGGAGAAGCTGCCATATATTACAGAGATGAAGCTAAAACTAAAATTGATACCACTCAATCTATCTTCCCTGTCAACAAACCTTGGAACCAGGATTGGTACGGTCCTGTAAGAATTCCTAAAAAAGGAGATGTTGTAGCCATCAATCAGGAAACACTTCCAATGTACCAATGGATTATTTCTGAATATGAGCACAACAGTTTAGAGAAAAAGAACGGAAAAATCTTTATCAACGGAAAAGAAGCTAATCAGTATACCATTCAGCAGGATTATTATATGATGGTGGGAGACAACAGAGATGCTTCCTTAGATGCAAGATTCTTTGGTTTCGTTCCGGAAGAAAACATTGTAGGAAAACCGATGTTTACATGGATGAGCCTTCAGGGAGCCTTTGCAGACAGCAGCTCTACTTATCAGGCACCATTCAAGATCCGTTGGGACAGAATGTTTAAAGCAACAAACACCGGTGAAGCCAATAAAACCTCTTACTGGTGGATTGCAGCAATGATTCTAATATTGTTCTTCGGATGGGAGTATTTCGTGAAATTGTTCAGAAAGAACAAAACTGAAAACGATTAATAGAAAAAATTAAACTTAAAATAGAATGAAGTATTTGAAAAAATACTTCATTTTTGCATTATGAATATGAAGAATGTTTTATTACCGGTATTTTATTTACCACCGGTTTCATGGTTTTCAGTGTTTTTGGATGCTGAAAATGACATTGTATTTGAACAATTTGAAAATTTTCCAAAGCAGACCTATAGAAACAGAGCGAATATCTATGGAGCCAATGGAAAACTGTCGCTGATCATCCCTATGAACCACAATGGGAAAAGGGAAATGAAAGATATGGAAATTTCTTACCGAGAAGATTGGAGAACCCTTCACTGGAAGTCGATCAAGACCGCTTACCAAAGCTCTCCTTATTTCGAATACTATGAAGATAAATTCAGAAAAATTTTCGATATGAAAGAAAAATTTCTTTTGGATTTTAACCTTAAAGGGTTGGAGATCATCCAACAGATACTGAAAACAGAAAAGGCACACTCTTTGAATGTAGAATATATCAAAAATCCGGAAGGCATCAGTTTCAGAGAAAAATTCTCGGCAAAACACCCTTCAGAATTTGAAATGGAAGAATATTATCAGACTTTCTCAGATAAATTCGGATTTTTGGAAGATTTATCGGTTTTGGATCTTGTCTGTAACAAAGGTCCTGAGTCACTTTCTTATATAAAAAAAATAAAACAGTCATCATAGCAAATCGCTGTTGATCCTCTTAAAAACGGATAAAGCTGATGGTTATATGGCTTTTAAAATTAAATATCAACATATGAAAAAGGTATTATTAGCTGCAGTTTTTTTAGCAGGTTTTAATTTCTCCTTTGCACAGGAGTCTAAAGCTAAAAGTATTGACCCTAAAGAAGATAAAGATCTGATGACCTGGTATCATAAGGATTTCTCTGCTTCAAAAGTATATGGAGTAAATACGGCAAATGCTTATAAATATTTAGAATCTAAAGGCCTGAAGCCAAAAACAGTTATTGTTGGCGTTTTGGACAGTGGTGTACAGGTAGATCATCCGGGGTTGGTAAAAAACCTATGGACAAATCCTAATGAAGTTCCGGGAAATGGTAAAGATGATGATGGAAACGGATATATCGATGATATACACGGATGGAACTTTATAGGCGGGAAAAACGGAGATATTGATATCGACAATATGGAGGTAACAAGAGTTGTTGCTAAATATAAACCGGTTTTTGAAGGTTCTGATTCTGCAAAGAACAAAGCCAATCAGGCCAGTATGAAGGAGGAATTTGATATGTATATGAAAGCCAAAGATCTTTTCAGTAAAAAAAGTATTGAGGCTAAACAGAATTTTCAGACCTATTCTATGCTGAATGAGCTGATTCCTAATATGGTGAAACTGCTGGCAGGGAAACCTGTAACTGCAGAAACAATATCATCTGTTAAAGCCCCTTCAGATCAGAGAGATGCCATTGCGCTGGACTTTCTGAAACAGATCTCTACAAGTCCTGATTTCAACGGAAAATCAGCGGCTGACTTTGAGAAAAAGATGAAGGAAGAAATGAAAGAGGCAATAGACCATTTTGCTCCCGCTGCCAAACAGTATGACCTGTCTTATGATCCAAGAAAAGAAATTGTGGGAGATAACTATGACGACTACTCTGAAAAGATCTACGGAAACAACCATTATGAAGGTCCGGATGCAGAGCACGGAACCCACGTGGCAGGAATTATTGCAGGTCTTCCGCAGGGAAAAGAAATACAATATGGTGTAGCTTCCAAAGTTGCAAAAATCATGACCGTAAGAACGGTTCCGAATGGAGATGAAAGAGATAAAGACGTTGCCAATGCTATCAGATATGCGGTAGATAATGGAGCTAAAGTCTTAAATATGAGCTTTGGAAAACCGGTGTCACCTGGTAAAAATGTAGTATGGGATGCTTTCAAATATGCTGAAGATAAAGGCGTTCTTTTGGTAAAAGCTGCCGGTAATGAAAACGAAGATGTAGCAGAACACCTTGCATATCCTACCAACTTTAAGAACATTTCTGACGAAAAACCATTTGTAAGCAACGTTCTGGTAGTAGGAGCAAGCACCAATAAGAATGATGCCTTGAGAGCCGACTTCTCTAATTACAATAAAAAAATGGTTAATGTTTTTGCCCCGGGAGAAGAAATTTATTCTACCGTACCAAAAAATGAATACAAATACCTTCAGGGTACCTCAATGGCTTCACCCGTTGTAGCCGGAGGAGCAGCGGTCCTGCTGGCATATATGCCTGAACTGAAACCTGACCAGATCATTGAATCGCTTGTAAAGAGCAGTAATCCAAGTACAGCCAACGGATTCACAGATCAGTCACAGGCCGGAGGGGTTATCGACCTGAAAAAAGCTGCAGAATATGCCTATACTCATTTCTATAATGGTAAAGGATCTGCAGGTACTGTTAAGCCCTCAAAGCGTAAAGCCAACGAAGTCAAATCCGTAAAAAAGGCTGTTAAAAAATAATTTATCTTCCTGTGTTTAAGGAGAAACCATAAAGAGTCCGGATTTTTTCGGACTTTTTATTTTTTATTTTCAATTTTGGCACGGTTTTTTGTAACTTTATAGTAACAAAATAATAAACAACAAAATGAAAAAGTTACTACTTGCAGGGATGTTAGGAACATCACTTTTTGCAGTGTCTTGTTCCTCTGTGAATAAAGCAGCTACATCTCAAAATCAAAGAGCAGACTTCCTTACCATGAAAGGAGACTGGCAGATCGTGAGCGTAGATTACGAAAAAGGATATAAAATCAAACCTTTTGATGAAGGTGCAGACGCACAATGTTTCGTAGGAAGCCACTGGAGACTGATTCCTAACAACTGGACAGGGGCGTATACTTTAAACGGTGGTGGAAATTGCCCGGCAATTACTCAGCCTATCAAATTTGAAGTGAAAAACGGTAATACGTTTATGTTTAAAAAGATTGCTTCAGGTACTAAAGCAAAACAAAATACAGCAGGATATACCCTGACACTGATCAACAAAACTACAGATCAGTTTTCACTGGAGCAGGATGTTCCGTTTGAAGGAGGAAATGTAAAAGTAGTTTACAACTTCGAGAGAACAGGAATGAAATAATTTATCAACATAAAGATCAGAAAAAATGAAATTTAATAAAACATACGTAGGAGCCCTTTTCTTGTCATCAGCATTATTATTGACAAGCTGTGAAGCGGTTCAGAATTCTAATCACCAACAGAGAGGTACAGCCGTAGGTGCTGCTTCAGGAGCTGTATTGGGAGGAATCCTTGGTAACAATGTAGGAAAAGGAGGAAACGGAGCCATTGGAGCTGTATTGGGTGGTATTATCGGTGGTGTTGCAGGTAACGTTATCGGTAACAAGATGGACAAGCAGGCGAGAGATATCAAAGAAACTTTACCGGGAGCTCAGGTAGAAAGAGTAGGAGACGGTATTAAAGTGACCATGAATGAAAGTATTGTAAACTTTGCTTTCGACTCATCAAACCTTACTTCTGTTGCTCAGACCAACCTTGATAAATTAGCCAAAGTACTGGCTGATAACCCGGATACCAATATCAATATCTACGGACACACAGACAGTGTAGGTAAAGATGCTTATAATATGGCACTTTCTCAAAGAAGAGCTGATGCTGTAAAATCTTACCTGGTAGGAAAAGGAATTGCCGGAAGCAGAATGTTTACAAAAGGTGAAGGTAAAAATATGCCGGTTGCTAGTAACGATACTGACGAAGGAAGAGCTAAAAACAGAAGAGTTGAATTCGCTATTACTGCAAATGAGAAAATGATTAACGATGCCAAACAAGGACAGTAATTAATTTAACATATAAATATTTTCGTAAAAGACCGCCCCGGCGGTTTTTTTTGTATTTTTATGCTGGAAATTTTGAATTTATTATTTTTGTACCTGAAACCTTTATGATTTGAAATCCCTTATACAACATAAAAAATGATGAAGGCCCCTGACAACCATTAAAAAAACAAATAAAAATTTCGGAAGAAATAACATAAATGAAGAAATATTTAAAACTACTGCGTGTAGAACAATGGGTGAAAAACCTGTTTGTATTTGTCCCTCTCTTTTTTTCAGGTAATATTACCAACCTTAATTTACTTATCGAAAGTATTTTCGCTTTTGTCATATTCTCACTTGCTGCAAGCGTGGTCTACATACTGAATGATTACAACGATATTGAAGCAGACAGGAAACATCCTGAGAAAAGAAGAAGACCCCTGGCAAGCGGAGCAATTTCCAAATCAAAAGCAATAGGAATTCTTACAGGTCTTGTTATCACTGATATTATACTCGTATTATTAGCACAGCTCTATTTCCATCAGCCGTTATGGAAATTTGCAACCATCATAGCGTTCTATGTCGTGATGAACCTTGCCTATACTTTCAGACTCAAGCATGTCCCGATCATTGATATATTTATCATTGCCATAGGCTTTGTACTTAGAGTGCTGGCTGGCGGTTATATTACAGGGATCAGCATTTCGCAGTGGGCTATTCTGCTGACCTTTGTACTGGCATTGGTTCTTGCCATCGGAAAAAGAAGGGGCGAGCTGATCAATGCGCAGGTTTCAGGAAAGACAAGAAGGGCTTTGGATGGGTATAATGTACAGTTTGCAGATATTGCGCTGTCTATTTCCATTACTCTGGCTATCGTCTGTTATCTGATGTTTACCCTGTCACCGGAAGTTCAGGCCAGATTCCATCAAAGGGTTTTCTATACGGTAGTTTTCGTTGTATTTGCTTTGTTGAGATATCTTCAGCAGACACTGGTATACAACAGAACGGAATCTCCAACCAAAATTGTATACAGAGACCGTTACATACAGGTCACTCTATTACTTTGGGTCGCCACATTTTTAATTCAAATTTACTTTAAAAAATGAAGCCGAATTTCACACAGAAAGTTACAAACTGGGGAAATTTCCCGGTAGTGGAAAAAGAAATGAGATCTGAGGACAGCTTCAAAAAGATAAAAGAATTTGTACTCAATCACAACGAAATTATTGCTAGAGGAAACGGAAGATGCTACGGAGATGCTTCGTTGGGAGAGTCCATATTTTCTACTAAAAAATTAAATAAATTCATCAGTTTCGACCGTTTAAACGGAGTGATAGAATGTGAATCCGGAGTGCTGCTTTCGGATGTACTGGAGATCGCTGTTCCGCAGGGATATTTCCTGTACGTAACTCCGGGAACAAAATTCATTTCAGTCGGTGGAGCTATTGCTTCAGATGTACATGGTAAAAACCACCATGCTGAAGGCTGCTTCTCAGAATATGTGACTGAATTTAAACTGATGACTGAAAACGGTGAAATCATCACCTGTTCCAGAGAAGAGAATTCAGAAAAGTTCTGGGCTACCATCGGAGGAATGGGGCTTACCGGAATTATCCTTACCGCAAAATTTAAACTTAAAAATATAGAGTCTGCATACATCCGCCAGGAAAGTATCAAAGCTGAAAATCTGGATGAGATTTTTAGACTTTTTGATGAAAGTGAAAGCTGGACATACACTGTTGCCTGGATAGACTGTCTTCAGAAAGGAAAAAATATCGGAAGAAGTATTCTGATGAGAGGAGAGCATGCCTTTCAGCACGAGCTTCCTCAAAGTATGGGAAAAACCCCTTTAAGACTTAAAAAAAAGCTTCAGCCTACTGTTCCGTTCTATTTTCCCGGATTTGTACTGAATGCATTGACGGTGAAAATATTCAACTGGCTGTATTATAAAAAACAATCTAAGAAGGAAGTCAAAAATTTTATTGACTATGAAACATTCTTCTATCCTCTGGATGCCATCAATGAATGGAATAAGATCTACGGGAAATCTGGCTTTATACAGTACCAGATGGTAATTCCCAAAGAAGCAGGAAAAGAAGGAATGAAGAGAATTCTGGAAACGATTGCCCAAAGCGGAAACGGATCATTTCTGGCAGTGCTGAAACTGTTCGGGAAAAACAATCCGCAGGCCTACAATTCATTTCCTGTAGAAGGATATACGCTGGCATTGGATTTTAAAGTCAATTCAAAACTGAAGAAGCTGGTAGATCAGCTTGATGCTATTGTACAGGAATTCGGGGGAAGAATCTATCTTACCAAAGACAGTATGAGCAGATCATCACTGACCAATTATCTGAAAAATATTCAAAATCCTAAATTTGTGTCTTTACAGCACAAAAGAATCATAAACAACAATTCATAATGATCGTTCTGGGAAGTACATCTGAAGTGGCACAGGCTTTTGTGGAAAAAGCACTTCAGGAAGGAGAAAAATTTGAAAAAATCTATCTTTTTACCTCAAATAAGGAAACTACAGAGAGGTTTGCAAGGCATATTGATGTGAAGTTTCTGCAGCAGGCCGAAGTCATTGAACTGGACCTGACAAAAGAAATTGATTATAATAGATTTGATAATATCAATTCAAATGTATTATTTTGTGCCGTAGGATATCTGGGTGAAGGAACCGAAGAAGGATTGTATGATAACAGAAATACCGAACGGATTATTGATATCAATTATTCAAAGCTGGTGCCTGTTATGAACTATTTTGCCCATAAATTTGAAAACAGAAGATCAGGAACGATCATCGGGCTTTCATCAGTGGCAGGAGACAGAGGAAGACAGAGTAATTTTATCTACGGAAGTGCAAAGGCAGCTTTTACCGCTTATCTGAGTGGGTTGAGAAACTATCTTTTTGATAAAAAAGTACATGTTCTGACCATTAAGCCAGGGTTTATGGCTACCAAAATGACAGAAGGACTTCCTTTGAATCCTAAGCTGACAGCTACACCAAAACAGGCTGCTGCATGTATTTACAAGGCTTTTAAAAAGCAGAAAAATGTGGCTTATGTTTTGCCTGTATGGAGTATTATCATGTTGATCATCAGGAATATTCCTGAATTTATATTCAAAAAATTAAAGCTTTAAAAAATGAAAAAATTGTATTGTTTTGATTTTGACGGAACACTGACGTATAAGGATACCATGTTTATGTATCTTAAATTCTACGATTCTACAAAATACCGGATACAATTTTTAAAACATGTACCGCTCTTCATTCTGTTGAAACTGAAACTGGCTGAAACGGAAAAAGTGAAGAAAAGCTTTATCGGTTCTATTTTAAAAGGACAGTCTCAGGAAAAGATTGAGCAGAAGTCTAAACAGTTTTTTGAATTGCATTATCCCAAAATCGTAAGGGAAAATGCCCTGGACTTTATACAAAATATCGATAGGAATAATACACAGAGCTTATTGGTGACCGCTTCATTGGACATCTGGGTAAAACCTTTTGCCGATGAACTGAAAATGCATCTTGTATCTACCCGGGCCGAGTTCAAGAACGGTGTTTTCACAGGAAACTTTATCGGCAAAAATTGCAACGGAAAAGAAAAACTGGTAAGGATTAAAGCCGAAATCAACGATTCCAAGTATGATAAAATTATTGCATTTGGTGATACTTCGGGAGATCGGCCAATGTTGAAATGGGCAAATGAGGGACATTACCAATTTTTTCATTAATTTTGGAAGGTAAAAGTGTAAAAAATGAAAAGCCTGTTATTTGCTTTGACGATCACCCTGATGAGTTGTACGAATGTACCGTCTCAAAAGGAATCTCCTATGCAGGAAAAGGCAGAACTGCTTGTTTCTGAATCTCAGGGTGGGGCAGATCAGCCCGGCTTTAGAATCATTAAAGACGAGAAAGATTTTCGTAACACGATAAAAATGGGATTCGGATGGGTAGATCTTGAAAAAGAGCCGGCTACTGATTATCCGAAATTTCCAAAGAATAAAAAAGTTGTACTCTACAACTTGGGCAACTTCAGATCAGGAAGCCACAGAGTCACAGAGATCAGAAATGTGTCAGTGAAAAACAACATCCTGTATGTAGAAATTCCAGCCGGGGAACCTTCCGGTGAAATGGAAATTCAGGTGATCTCAAACCCCTGGATTATTTTCGCTGTTCCCGCAGAGTACCAGTTTACCTCCGTAGAATTAAAATATTCAAAATAATAATGGATAAAGTATATTTAGATAATGCCGCAACCACTCCGCTTGCAGAAGAAGTTATAGATGCAATGGTGGGTACAATGAAGATGAATTTCGGAAACCCGTCTTCAACGCACAGCTTTGGACAGGAAGCAAAAATACTTATTGAAAATGTAAGAAGACAGGTTGCAGACTATCTTCATGTAACTCCTGCTGAGATCATTTTCACTTCCTGTGGAACCGAATCCAACAATATGATCATCAAATCCGCCGTAGAACATCTTGGCGTACAAAGGATCATCAGCTCTCCTCTGGAACATAAATGTGTTTCAGAAAGTATTCTGGATATGAAAACCAGAAAAGGAGTAGAAGTAAGCTATATCCGCCCGAACGAAAAGGGAGATATTGATCTTAACAAATTAGAAGAGCTTTTGAAAGCTTCAGATAAAAAAACATTGGTGAGCTTAATGCATGCCAATAACGAAATCGGGAATCTGATCCACCTTAAAAAAGTAGCGGAACTGTGCAAAGAACACCATGCTCTTTTCCATTCAGATACCGTACAGACCATGGCTCATATGAACCTTGACTTCTCTGATATTCCTGTCGATTTCGCTTCCTGTAGTGCTCATAAATTCCACGGGCCTAAAGGAGCTGGATTTGCCTTTATCAGAAAAGCTACAGGCCTTAAAGGAATCATTACCGGAGGACCTCAGGAAAGAAGCCTCAGAGCCGGAACAGAGAATGTAAGCGGTATTGTGGGACTTGGGAAAGCACTGGAACTTTCGTTGACACATATGGACGAATATACACAGCATATGCAGAGCATCAAAGACTATGCTATCGAAAGATTATCAGCCGAAATAGAAGGCATTAAATTCAATGGCAGAAGTGCTGAGAAGGAAAACAGTCTTTATACAGTGTTAAGTGCTTTATTACCTTATAAAAATCCATTGATAGGACTTCAGTTGGATATGAAAGGAATTGCAATCTCTCAGGGAAGCGCATGTTCTTCAGGAGCGTCAAAACCTTCAATGGTAATGATGATGGTGCTTTCTGAAGATGAAATGGATCACTGTACCCCATTACGTATTTCTTTCAGCCATATGACAACCAAAGCAGACATTGATGCATTGGTGACTGCTTTGAAGGAAATTTCAAGCGATTACACTATAGAAAAAACTAATGTTGAGCATAGATAGTCTTATGATGTAAAAATCGTAATTTTGAAGACTCAATACAGAGAAAAACAAGAAAATAATATTAATTAAAATAAAAGAAACAAAAATGGCTTTAGAAATTACAGACAGCTCATTTCAGGATACGGTTTTAAAATCAGACAAACCGGTATTAGTAGACTTCTGGGCAGTATGGTGCGGACCTTGCAGAACTTTAGGACCAATCATCGAAGAAGTTGCATCAGATTTTGAAGGAAAAGCAGTAGTAGGGAAAGTAGATGTAGATAACAACCAGGAAATTTCGATGCAGTATGGTATCAGAAATATCCCTACAGTTCTTATTTTTAAGAACGGAGAAGTAGTGGATAAATTAGTAGGTGTAGCTCCAAAAGAGGTAATCGCTGAAAAATTAAGCGCTCACTTGTAAAAAAACAATTGTGATAATGAATACCTTCCGTGTTTGGGAGGTATTTTTTTTGAAAATAATTTGCAGGTAATGAAAAAAGGTGTAATTTTGCAACCACGAAAAAGAAACGACGTTCTTTAAAAATATGATCCGGTAGTTCAGCTGGTTAGAATGCCGCCCTGTCACGGCGGAGGTCGCGGGTTCGAGTCCCGTCCGGATCGCA
>NZ_JBQEOA010000004.1:85200-692207 GCF_052044975.1 Chryseobacterium sp. 22458
TGATCCGGTAGTTCAGCTGGTTAGAATGCCGCCCTGTCACGGCGGAGGTCGCGGGTTCGAGTCCCGTCCGGATCGCAAAAAGTCTTCTAGAAATAGAAGACTTTTTTTGTTTATAGCTCTTTGGAAATAAAAGCATCCAATTCCGGATCAAGCGCAAAAAGTTGTGGATGTAGTCTTAAGTTTCTAAATTTATTTGCAAGTTAACATAGAACGTTAAATTTAAAATTAAATAGAGCTGAATATTGTAAGCTCCCAACTTTTGCGTTTGATTCAAACTTGGGACTAAGCAAAAAGCTCAGTTAATAATAAAAAGGGAAAATGGCGATCGCAGATTGCACATCTTTTTACCAATGTCTGTGACTAAGAAATCTGTCATTTCCAAAAACTTAGGTACACTTCTTATGCAAATCCTTAAACTGTATCAGAAAAGAAAAAGTAAACATTTCAATTCTTGTTGGGTACCATATAATTTTTTTATATATTTGGAAAAGATAGATCCTTGCTTTTCTTTTTAAGAAATGATGATGTTTCGTCATCGATGTGAAATTGCTTAGCATACTGCACTACATACTATCTTTAATGGTGAAATTGGTACTAGTATGTACCTTTTCAGTTCATTTTCCGGGAAAATAAAGATACACACTAGTACCATTTCTGGAGTTGATAGATATAGTTCTCAGAAGATACGAAGGTATATCCAAAAACAAAGCCCTATTCAATTGTAGGGCTTTTTATTTATAAAAACACACATAACCAATGTCACAAAATCTCAGCAGACAACAGATTTACGACCGCATAAAAGCATCCTCCAAAGACAGTTATATTTTGGAGGAAATGAAAAGGCTTGGTTTTTGGCAGGAAACATCTACGCCTTCCTTACCGGAACAACTGATACAGAAAGAAGTCGTTTTACAGCAGGAGCTGCAGGAATTACTGGCGAAAGACAGAAAGTACGGTAATCAGGAAGCAATGCTTCGTGAAATGCGTAAAAAACGGATGCAGGAAGCAAAAGCCAAAAGAGAAACCACTAAACAAAAAAATGAACAGAAGCGGCAGGATAAAGCTGATCACTGGAAGAAATTGCAGGAGCAGCAAATCATTTATCTTGGAGAACACGTTTCGAAAGGACTTCATAAAACCGATTCTGACAGGGAAAAGTTACAACAGTATTCACTCCCTGCTTTTGAAAACATATCGGATTTCAGCCGAAAATCAGGCTTCAGTCTTTCGCTCATCAGATATCTTGCTTTCCACAGGAGCGTTTCAAAAAAATCTCACTATCATACTTTTGAAATTTCAAAAAAATCTGGGGGAAAAAGAAAAATTTCTGCTCCGAAGTCTCAATTGAAAAGTTTCCAGCAATGGATTCTGGAGAATATATTAAATAAAATTCCGGTAGGAGAGCCCGTTCATGGGTTCACAGCACAAAAATCAATTGTTACCAATGCAGAGCCACATCTTGGTAAAGATATCATCATCAATATAGATCTGCAGGATTTTTTCCCGTCAATCAGCTATAAAAGAGTAAAAGGGCTGTTTGTTAAGCTGGGGTATTCGGAACAGCTGGCTACTATTTTTGCGTTAGCCTGTACCCAGGCCCACACAGAAGAAGTTTTACTGGACGGGGTTAAATATTTCGTTCATAAAGGAGAACGGTTCCTGCCTCAGGGATCTCCTGCAAGCCCTGCAATAAGCAATCTTATTGTTTATAAACTGGATAAAAGATTACAGGGGCTGGCCCGGAAATTAGGATTTGTATATACACGCTATGCGGATGATCTTACTTTTTCTACCCATCAGGCCAACGATCATAACGTTAATAAGCTTTTATACTTCGTAAAACAGGTGATCAACGATGAAAACTTTACAGTACATCCTGATAAGCTTCATATCATGAGGAAAAAGCATCAGCAGAAAGTAACGGGCATTGTGGTGAATGAAAAACTGAATGTTGAGAGACAAAAGCTGAGAAAGTTCAGAGCACTTCTACATAATATTGAAGTCAATGGATGGCAGAACCAGACCTGGGGAAAAGCATTTCATCTGATCAATGCCATTGAAGGTTATATCAATTTTGTGAATATGGTAAACCCTTCCAAAGCTTTAGCCTTTAACCAAAAATTAAAAGCAATTATTGTAAAACACGGTAAACCGGTTGCAGAGACTGTAAAAATAATTCCGGTAACTGCAGAAGCAATTGAAATTCCCGAACGTAAAGAAGAAATAGCTGCACCAAAAGAAGACAAAACAGATTGGTGGAATATTTTTTAGCCTGATCCCAATACCTAATAACAACATCTTAAGCAATAAGATAGATGAAAATCATCAAACAGACCAAACTCTTTTTCCATGAGGGAAAATCGGATAAAGTTTACGAAATTGATCTTTGTGAAATTAATCCCGATGCTTTTATTGTCAATTTCCGTTACGGAAGACGGGGAGCTGCATTGAAAGAAGGCAGCAAAACCCCGGAATTTGTTTCAAGAGAAAAAGCTGAAAGCATTTTTGACCAGCTCGAAAAAGAAAAACGAAATAAAGGATATCAGTCTGAATTAGAAGTATTTGTAGAACTTCCTTCATTGGAAACTGTTAATATGAACTCCAGTGAAGGTGTTATATTGAAACGTCTGGAAGATGCCACACAGGGAATCAATTCTTTCAAAACAGAATGGAAGACTTCCCGTGTGATCTGGAAAGCGGCTCAGATGGAGCTTAAAGAATCTGTTCCTTACATTCTGAAACTGGCGACAAAAGGAGATGAAATGCAGCTGTATGCTTCCATTTTTGCTATCAGAACATTAAAAATCACTCAGGCTTCCGGACTTCTCCACAGTATTGCACACAGTACAAGACACAAACAATATATCAGGAACGTTGCTTTTGATGCACTTCTGACAATTAATGAAGCTTCGGAACAGGAAAAGACCGTTTCAGAATTACTGGAAAACTTACCTGCCGAAATAAGATATGCTATTGATAAAGGTGATTATCAAAGCTTAAAAAAGCATTACACTGAAAAATTCGATAAAAAAGAAAAAGCAGATGAGCTTGTGTACCTTTATCTTCTGTCGAAAGCTTATCCTTCCCTGGCTGAGATTATTGAAACCCTTCTCAGGCAGGTTCCGTTTGAATCGCCTTATTTCAGAAATATCCGGGCAATATATAAGCTCGCCCGCTTCAGAGATGATGCGCAGATTCTTGGATTACTTTCATTTTTATTCGAAAAGAAAAAACCGATGTTCAACAGAACTGCCAGTCTTGATAAAGAATCATGGAATCAGGAGCAGTACTTTTATCATTTCGGTGGCTATGTGAATGTAAGAAAAGAGCTCTCCAATAATGAAAGCCGACTGGCATTTTCGAATTTTACCAAACTTTATTTTCAGAAAAACGGGTTTTATTATTTAAAAGATCTTGGAAAACAGAATAAAGCAAAAGAATATTTAAGATTTGCTGTCAACGCTCTGATTCAGTATTCTGATGCAGATTATACCCCTGCAGTCAGGAGACCTTTAAGTGTATACGGAGCTTACGACTGGCAGAGCAGCAGATACCATTATACAGTCGTAGACCTTCCTGAGTGTTATCAGTCTTTACTTCTTACTACCATACTTTTCGGGAATGATAAGACCCGTAAAATGGATCCCAAACTTCAGTTTTATATTAAAAAAGAAGCATTCTGGAGTTCAGAGTATTATTATCAGGAAAGCAGAGTCACAAAAATAGAATCTGGTACTAATACTGCCCCGGATTCTTCAGCAAACACTTCTGTTAAAAAACAGCAGGAAGGAGCTTTAGATAATATCATCAGTACATTTAAAAATATTTTTGGTTCCAATAAAGAGAAACAGGTTGATTCTCAATTTAAACAGGAATCTCCATCAATTGAATTTGAATCCATTCCTTCCAGACCTGAATTGTATCCAGAATTCTGGGATGCAATGCCTGAAGCTTATGTCCAGCTTTTGATGCAGGCGAAAATGGATCGGGTTATGAAATTCGCTTACGAAAATCTTTCCGTTCATCCTGATTATAAAGTTCTGCTGCAAAAAATTGAACCGGAAATGATGATCCGTCTGCTTAACAAATCTTCGGAATACCCTCAAAGATTAGGTTTTGATACTTTGGTGAAAAGAGAAACGGAACTGAGGCAAAAGGAAAGTTTTGTAGCCCATATTTTAGTTTCCGGCAACGAAAAAGCAAGAAACTGGGCGAAAGTGAATATTGAAAATAATACCCAATATTTTCTCTCTTCTACAGATTTTATGACGATTCTGGTGATGAACTCTCGTAAAGAATCTAATGAATTTATCAATAGTTTACTGCAAAAAGCATCTTTATCGGAAGACAGGCAAAAAGCATTGCTTGGAAAGGTAATCATCCAATTGATTGCGTTGGAAAATAATGAGGAAAATAACAGAATTGCCGAAGCTGCTACAAAAAAACTCAAAATAACGGCTTCGTCTAATTTCTCTGAGATCAGTTGGGATATTATTGCCCAATTATTGACTTCCCCACTGAATAATAACAGGTTTTTAGCCAGCGAAATCCTTCTTTCAAAATCCCAAAAATATCCAGTGACGGAAATTCCCGTTTTCATCATTGAACTGCTGTTAAACAATGAAAACAAATCCATCAGAGAAAACGGGCTTAGTCTTTTAAAGCAGTATCCGAAAGAAGAAACCGCCAACAGCTGGCAGCAGATTCTTCAGTTGCTTTCTTCCGTTTATCAGGAAGTTGCAGAAGGAATCCTTTCATTGAACGATCAGTTTGAATCACAGCCTGAAATTCAAATGCAAACTACTGAAAGGCTTTTTGACGTATTAATGATCGAGCAGAAATTTGAAAATTCCCATCAGCTATTCAGAGATTATCTTGAGAAAATGGCTGCGAAATACAGTGATGCTATTCCTGTAAAATGGCTGATCAGACTGGTATTTGCCAACAGTGTAAAAAACCAGCTTTTCGGATTTGAATTGCTGAAAAAAGTAAAGGATGACAGCAGATTCAGTTTAAAACAGGTCATTGCTCTGGCCAATCATGAGTTTCTGGCAGTAAGACAATGGTCATGGAACTTTTATAAAAATAATATGGGTAGAATCAGATCTGACCGTAATCATGCCTTGGGAATTCTGGATTCAAAATGGGACGATAGCAGAGCATTTGCATTTCACTTTTTCGAAAACGAATTCACAGATGAAGACTGGGATACAGACTGTCTGGTTGGAATTGTAGATTCCGTACGTTCTGATGTGGAAAGTTTCGGAAAAAATCTTATTATGAAATTTTTCAAAAAAGAGCAGGGGCTGGAATACCTTACCAAACTGAGCCAGCATCCGAGCCAGAACATACAGCTGTTTGTGACCTCCTACCTTGAAGAATATGCAACAGACAATCCTGAAAAACTGAAAGAACTAAATTTTTATTTCCGTTCTGTACTTTCAAGGGTCAACAGGGCAAGAACTGCCAAAAACAGAATTTTTACTTTTCTTGAAAATGAAGGAAGAAAAAATACGGAATCAGCTGAGATTGTCAGCAGTATTTTAGACGATTTATCGGCAACTACAGCCATTCAGGATAAAGCAAAATGTATTAATATTATCTCTGAACTGAAAATGATCTATCCTCAACTGAATGTTCACCTTCAATTAATCTCTTAAGTCATGTTATTCGATTATAAATTTCATAAAGATACAGCCATTACAAACTCTGCCACGAGTACCCAAATGAGCTTTTCACCTGATCTGCAAAGAGATCCTACATTTTTTGTAGGTAAACTCAATAGAAAAATACCGTTCAGGGAAGCCATTTCAGCGCTGCACGATGTGGTGGTTTCCGATCTTCGGTTTAAACCTAAGGACAGAGCGGAGTACAGAGAATGGGTTGCTGAGCAGGAAAAGCTTTGGCTAAGCGATTATATGGCCGAATTCCAGATTGAAGAAGTACGGAACAGAATGGCTGAAGTAAGAGGGGAACTGGATCAGGTCTATAAAGAAAAAAACAGGGTACTGGGGCCTTTCAATACTGCAAAAAAGGCGTATTTCGATTATCTGTATCAAAAAGACAAAGACGCCTGGTTTGTTCTCGATCCTGTTATTACAGTGCATCCCGATGAGGTTTTTTTTGAGTGCTTCAGTCAGGATGAATCCACCTACGGTAAACTGAGCAGCAGTTACAATGTTTTCACAGAGATCAACGAATTCAAATGCGGAACGACAAATATTGATTACTCGGCTGCACTTTACAATGAATTCCAGAAAATAAGAGATTATAAGGACACCGAATTTAAAATTGATCCTTCAGGATTTGAAGCAAGTACTACAAACGAAGAAGTTTATAAAGAAGAAAAGATAGATTTGCCGGATTCCTGGGTCCGTGGATTTTTACAGGTAAGTTCCGCTATGACTCTACCTGCAACCACATTCGATCTTCATCCTATGGATATTTTTAGTATTTGTCAGTATCTGAGAAGATTTAAAGAAAAAAAAGGACCACGTGCACTACGTTTTATTCTTGAGCCCGGGAAACCGGTTCAGGCTGTTTTTGAGCCATGGTATGAAGTCTTAACTTTTCACCGTTCCATTTATAAAGGGGCGGAAAGTAAAACGATCAGAATATGGGGAAGAAGAAGGCTATTGATTCTGGAAAGATTAATTCCAATTGCTAAAAATTTCAGAGTGGTTTTATTAGGAAACGGACTGCCTTCATTTTATATTGCAGATCTGGGTGATATGTTCTTTACCTTAGGACTTTCAGGATGGACCACCAATGACTGGAGCAGAGCAGGGAATTTTGATCTGATGGCCCCGAGAAGTCATGTAGATCTCCTGACTCAGGAAAACGTTTTCAATGCATTAAAGGAAACGTGGTTTGGCACCACTACAGAGCTATCAAGAAAACTGAATCTGGATACAGCTACCATTTCAGCTTCGCTTACCTCATATACACAGGCGGGAAGAGTCATTTATGATCTCAATTCGGGATTGTACAGAGTGCGTGAACTGACACAGGAACCTCTGGACATGAAGCAATTGCGTTTTTCAAGCCCTTTAGAGGAAAAAGCAGATCAGCTCATTTCTGAAGGTAAGGTGAAAACAGATTACAGCATAAAAAATGATGTTCTCAATATCCGGGGAACGGTGAAGGAAAATAATTCTACGCTCAAAACTCAGGCTTTCATTGATAAAGACCAACGTCTTACTGACGGAAACTGCCAGTGCGGTTTTTATAAAGCAAACGGATTGAGGCAAGGGCCCTGTGAACATATTCTGGCAACGAGAATGATGATGAACAGAAAGAGTTCAAATGTTTTGAATCAATAAAAAAACAATCCGGCAGATAACTTCCGGAAATAAGAATTAAAAAAATCATAATGATCAACCCGATTCTAAAACAGAATCGGGCTTTTATTTATTTACATGGCATATTGACCGGGTTATTGAGGTGCGTAACCGTTTTAGCGGTATTTTACAGTTTCTGCATCCGGATCATCATAAGTCTTTTTATCAAATGATAAAATCTTGGTACTGTTTTCAAGAATTTTGCCTTGATGATTATAATTTCGTTCTTGTTTTGCAGATTAAACGGATAGTAGTACTTTAGCTATCAAACATAGATGCGATGTCTAAAAGAAAATTCATTTTACTTTCTATACTGAAAACCTGGCTTATATCCACACTGGTTACTGTTGTTCTTTTGATTGTGTTCTTAAGTGCTACAAGAGAGGTGAGGGAGCATCCCCGGAATTGTGATATGAGCGGCTTGGCCTATGCTTTTGCCATATTCTGGATATTATTTCTCAGTGTACTTTCGTTAAGCAGCCTGTTGTCTGTTTTAAGGCCGTTTCAGGGAAAAATTAAAACAGTCTTGTGCTGGTTCCTGTTGCCGGGGGTCGCTATTGGTTCTCTTTTTGCAATTCCGGACGGAAAAGTAAGTAAAGATGATATCCTCCTTTTTCTGATCATGAATATGCCCTGGCTGGTGATCTGGACTTTTTATTATTTCCGGATGAATAGCCGGTTCAATAGAATTGACCAATAATACGATTATTGATCCCCTATGAAATAAAATTAACCATAAAATACAGTTCTCCATATTGGGGAATTTGTTGTTTTTATGGGTTCTCGTTGGTTTATATTAAATAATCTCATACTGAATTTTTGATGAATAAATTAAAGCCTGAATCACAAACTGAAACAGATATGATAGGGAATTAAAACTGGTGTCAGGGTACTATCGCTTTAATAGAATTGGTTTTTGTGTTTTTTAAATGGTTTTATGTAATTTGATAGTGTATTTTACAACGAAGGGTGATTTATTTTGAATTTTATTTAAGTAAAATGAGGTCTTTTGCTATTTTTTAATAATTTTAATTTATTTTATTTTAAAATTAAATTATTGTATATCAGTGTTTTATGATTTTTTAAGTAATTTTTTTTATTATATATTTTGTCATGTCATTTTTTTTTATGTCATTTATGAGTGAAAAAATTGAACCATGGAACTTTGTCAAAATTTTATTTTGAGAATTTTAATTATTTTTTTGAGCGTATCCCTTCCTGCTCAAAAAATTTCTGTTCATGGTAAAATTGTAAACGAGCAAAATGAACCGGTTAAATATATCAATATTTCACTATTACAAAATGGCAATACCAAGATAGAACAAGCTCTTACCGATGATTCAGGAAGCTTTTCACTTTCGGTTAATAAAGGAAGTTATATACTATCAGTAGAACAGCTAGGGAAACAATTTTTCAAAAAAAATATCAACTTACAGGCTGTTACTAATGATATAGGAGTTATCCGGATTAATGAGTATACGACTATTGACGGGGTTACAATTACTGTAGAGAAGAAAATCATTGAAAGAAAGGTTGACCGTTTAGTGTACAATGTAGAAAACGCCGTATCAGCATTGGGAGGAACTGCTACAGATGTATTGAAATCAACTCCGGGTGTGAATGTTTCTGAGAGTGCTATTTCCATTATTGGAAGAAGTACGGTTAATATATTGATTGATGACAGATTGATTCAGCTATCAGGAGAAAGTCTTATTAGTTATCTAAAATCAATTCCATCAGAAAGGATACAAAAAATTGAAGTCATTACAAATCCGCCTGCAAAATATGATGCAGCAGGGAACAGTGGTTTGATCAACATACAATTAAAACCCCTTCCTAAAGAAAATTCATGGAATGCCGTATTAAATTCTGCCGGTGAGTTTGCTACATTTCCAACTTTATCACATGGAGGCAATATCTCATATAAGAAAAATAAATTCTCCTTGCTTGCAGGAATCAATTACAGATACGGTAATAAAATATATACTAACGATATTGATTATCTGTACCCGGGAAATGAGCAGTGGACTAATGATATATATAATAAGAAAAACACAAAGAATCTTGGAACTTTGCTGAATTTGAAATATGACATTTCAGAGAAAAAGACTCTGGGACTGCAGTACTCCGGAAGCTTTATCAACGCCAATACATTTGAAGATAATATTTCTAAAAACTATATTGGAGGCATGCTGGCAAAAGATTATGCTACAAACGGAAATACTGTTTCAAAAGCCAGAACAAATGCAGTTAACATGAATTATAATCAGAAACTGGATACATTGGGGAAAAAGTTCTCTGTAGATCTTGATTATTTTAATTCCGTTTCTCCAAAGGATAATGAATTTATTACCAGTCAGAAAGATATTGCAGGGAATACTTCTCAGGATATTTTTGCAAACAATAGAGGCAGACAACAGGTGCAGAATTATTCCGGAAAAATAGATTTTGATATGCCGTATTCATGGGCTTCATTATCATTCGGAGCTAAGGTAGGGTTTACAAAAACTAAAAATGAGGTAGATGCACAGTTTTTTCATAACCTTAATGGAGATCCCCCATACGATTGGCAGCGTGACAATTTTGAATATACAGAAAATATACAGGCTTTATATATATCGGCCGATAAGAATCTGGGCGATAAATGGAGTATAAAGTTAGGACTAAGAGGAGAATATACACAAGCTACATCCAATTCTATCATAACAGGTCAGGTGAATAAAAACAGGTATTTCAAACTATTTCCAACTGCTTATTTATTGTATAAAGTGAATAAAGACAATTCATTGAGTTTAGATTTCGGAAGAAGGATTGGAAGACCTGCTTTTTGGGAATTAAATCCTGCACGATGGTATATGAATACACAGTCTTATACAGAAGGAAATCCTTTTCTGCAACCGGCTTTCTCATATGATATAGAATTGAATTATACCTATAAAAGTTTACTCAATGCAGGAATATATTACAGTAAAACAGAAGATGGTTTCGGACAGGTCACTTTTCATGATACTAGTGATGGAACACAGATATTTAAAAGACTGAATTATTATAATGCTACAGATATCGGATTCTGGACTGTTTTAACTTTTAAACCTTTTAAATGGTGGGAAGCTACAATTACTGCATCAGCCTTTTATAAGGAATCTGATAATTATATTCCATTATTTAACCGGGATTTTTCGGGGTGGGGAGGATATACAAAATCTACGAATCTCATCACTCTTAATAAAAACAAAACCCTGTTTCTGAATGTAGATTATCATTACAATTACGCCGGCAAAAACAGAGAAACTTCGTATACCGGGTATTCTTATCTGGATATAGGATTTAAAGGATTATTATTTAAAAAGAAGCTGGTATTGGGCGTGAACTTTGAGGATGTGCTTAAGGAGAATATTTCAACATTTAGTTCAGTCTCCGGAGCAGTACAGCAATCATTCACCCAATATTATGATACCCGTCTGGTAAGATTTTCTTTGACTTATAATTTTGGAAACAATAAGATTTCTGTAGGGAAAAGAAATGTGGGTAACCAGGATGAAAGAAACAGAAGCAATCAATAGAAAAAAATAAAAACAACTTGCAAGTGAGACCGAGGAAGGGTTAATGTCTATAAAAGTCACCCAATACTAACACCTAATATCAAAAATCATGAAAAACAAGAAGTTATCTCAGATGCTTATTAAAATGAATGTAAGCAACTATGGTTCTCCTGAAGCAGAGTTTGAAAACCTGAATGAGTCTCTGGCTCTAAAAATCAAAGGAGGTTTAAATAACTCAGCAAGCTTAGGAGTTAATGCCTCTAAGTGTAATGAGTCAGGATGTAACAATTCCGGTTGTGGAAAACAAACCACACAGGTTCCGGTTTTAGTTTAACCTTTCAGATTTTATTGGAAGATGTTGCTTCTTTCTATTCAACAAGAAGAAGCAACTCTTCCTTAAAATAATAAGCTGTAGTTATAATTCGGCATTATCTGAAAATTTGGGTAATTGTTTAAACCTCAAGTATACCTTATGAAATATAAATTATCTTATTATACAATCAGTACTCCAGATGTTACCGAGAATCAATGCATTTTATATGCCACCCGTACCGGAACACCTGTTATTATAAGTACTGATTTACTGGAAGAAATCAAAAATGGATTATTTGAAAATATTCCGGTCCGTTTGATGGAACTTCTTATCCAATCGGAAGCGATTGTTCCATCAGAAGAAAATGAATTGGCTGAACTTGTTTTTAAAGCCAAAATTTCAATGCAGGAAGATAAATCATATCTGAACTTTACGGTGCAGACAACAGCAAATTGCCAGTTGGGATGTTTTTATTGCGGTCAACAGCATACAAAACATAATATGAAGACGGATGTTATAGAAAATACCATCAAAAGATTTGAATATAAAATTTCACGTAAAGATTATAAAGAAGTAGATATTTCCTGGTTTGGAGGTGAACCTCTGATGTCTTGGAATACTATGAAATATATGTCAAAAAAGCTGAAAAAAATTACTGAAGATCATAACTGTAGATATTCTTCTCATCTAGTTACCAATGGACTTTCATTAAAAGAACATATCTATGAAGAGCTTGCTACTGATATGAACTGTTCGTTTATTGACATTACACTGGATGGAGTGGCAGAGTATCACGATAAAAGAAGAATGACAAAATCCAATAATAATTCGTTTGACATTATTTTTGGAAATATCCTGACTATCCTTAACAGACCAGACTACCCGATAAATGGATGTAAAATCTCCATTCGCTGTAATATTGATGATACTAATGTGGAAAGTGTGTCACCGCTTATACAATTATTGGTTCAGCATAACCTTCAGGATAAAGTAGATTTTTATCTTGCTCCTGTATACAGCTGGGGGAATGATGCTCATTTGAAAACGAATAAAACAGATATAGCAGACAGAGAAATAGACTGGTTTATTGAAATGTATAAAGCAGGCTTTAAAATGACGGTTTTACCAAGACCGAAAGAACTCGTATGTTCTGCCGTAAATCCTGATTATGAACTGGTAGATCCTTGGGGAAAAGTATATAACTGTACAGAAACTCCATTGGTGCCGGTATATGGGCCAGAGCATGTTATTGGTAACGTAAATAAAAGCATTACAGAAACCGCTTCATTTGAAGACAGACCTTTTACCAACTGGTATGACAAGATACTTGATGCCAGCAATGGATATTACTGTACAACCTGCAAAATATTGCCTTTATGCGGAGGACGCTGCCCTAAATCCTGGACAGATGGTGCGCCGGCATGCCCAAGCATGAAATTTAATATGGAAGACCGCCTTGTATTATCCTATTTATATGCAAAATCAAACCTTCAAGAACTGGCGTAAATATTTAATTATGAATACAATACCTATCTCATCTATACAGGAAATTATCCTGAAAACTACTTCTGATCCCGGCCCTGCAGGTAGAGATCATGACTTTGATTCCCTGTTTATTGAAGCAGTATACAGCAAATTTGAAAGGAGTGTTATTCTGGATATGCAATATGCATGGGACCTATTCCGAAAAGGTTTTGAAGCGGCCAAAAAATCCAATTTTGATATTGCAGATTACTATTATAAAAAAGGAGAAGATGTTATAAAAAATAGTGGATTTGATGATAATGTTCTGAAGTATCTGAATATCTATGTAACGCCTAAGCTATCATATTACCATTATAAGAAAGGTAATTATGAAACTGCCAATGAACTCACATGGAAGTCTTTATTCGAAACAGAAGAAATAGAAACAGAATTTCCTAATATGCATATGGCAAAAATTCAACAGCTGCATAATATAGCACGTGTAGCTGTCAAGCAAAAAAAATATGATGAAGCTCATAAATATGAAAAGGCTATTCTTGATTATCATATGCTTCACAAAATACCGGATTTACCGGGTAAATGGAGTACTTCGCTGCTTAAAAACTGCGATGAAGAACTGGTTTCCTTAATGACTTTTCAGGTGTTTTCTGAAAAAATGGTTAATCTTATGCTGTTTCCTGATGTAGATGAAAAGCTTGCCCTGGATTATTTTGTTACACTGGATCAGTTTGTTCCGGGTTTTCCCGGAGATGAAACCTATATAGCATTCTCAAAAGCTATAAACAGTTTAAAAACATCTGATTATCAGGCATTGTTGAAGTATTCAGGAGAAGTTCTTTCTAAAGGCTATACCAGATTTAATGCTTTTAAACATTATCTTATTCTTCAGCTTTTATCAAAACTGGATACAGGAACATTACATAACGATTCTGAAAGCCTTTTTACTGAAGCTCTCCAGAATCATATCAGAGTAACACCTTTAATGCTCACCAAATATCAGACAGTTTTCCAATCAATGACAGAGAATATATCATAATGAAACTTATCCCACAACATGATCAGATGGATTGCGGCCCAGCATGTCTTGCCATGATAGCTTCACACTATGGCAAGGATATCGGGCTGCAGCATCTTCGGGATAAAAGCTTTATAACCAGAGAAGGAGTATCATTACAGGGAATAAAAGAGGCTGCTGAAAAGATAGGTTTTAAAACAATTGCCGGTAAATTGAAACCGGAAGGTTTACATAAAGACGTAGTACCTTGTATTCTGCATTGGAATCAAAATCATTTTGTAGTCCTTTATAAAATTCATAAAAGCCGGATTACAGGTAAGATAACTTACAAAATTGCTGATCCCGGGCATGGATTTATTTCTTTAACAGCGGAAAAGTTTAAAAAGGCATGGCTTTCAGATAATGAAAAAGGAATAGCACTTTTTTTAGCCCCCGAAGAAAAGTTTTATGAACAACAATTTCCGGGAGAAGAAAAGCTTTCATTACGGTATATGCTGAAATATTTGAAACCACATCGGCGACAGATGTTTTGGTTATTTATATTATTGTTTTTAGGGACATTGACTACCCTCGTATTTCCTATTTTAACACAAAAGCTTATTGATGATGGAGTCAGTAAAAAAAATCTGGGGATTATCAGCTATATTTTACTGGCACAGCTCGCTTTTTTCTTAGGGAATATTATATTCAGTGTTTTCCGTAACTGGATCTCACTTACAGTAGGTACTAAGGTCAATATTCAGATTATATCAGATTTTTTACAAAAAATGCTGAAGCTTCCAATACGGTTTTTTGACACAAAACTTATGGGAGATTTTAATCAGCGGATCAATGATCATGAACGTATTGAGACCTTTCTTACTTCTCAAAGTCTGTTAACTTTATTTTCGGTAATTAGTTTTTCCGTTTTTTTTGGCGTACTGTGGTATTATGATTTCAGAATCCTTAGTGTATATGTAATATTAACAGTGATATCTGTTATCTGGTCAGTTTACTGGATGGAAAGAAGAAAAATACTTGATTATTTTAAGTTTCAGCAGAGGAGCGAAAATCAACAGTCTATTTATGAGATCATCAACGGAGTTTCGGAGATAAAACTTAATCAGTTTGAAGATTATAAACGCAAAGAATGGGAACAGATACAGGAAAAACTTCTAAATGTTAACATCCGCATTTTAAAACTTGATCAGGTACAGCTTTTAGGATTTGATTTTATCAATCAGCTAAAAAATATTATCGTAACTTTTCTTGCAGCTTCTTTTGTAGTGAAAGGACATATGACTTTAGGAGGACTGTTAAGCGTTTCTTATATAATTGGCCAAATGAATGCGCCTATAAGCCAGTTAATTTCTTTTTTCCGTTCATTGCAGGATGCCAGGTTAAGTTTGGCCAGACTTAATGAAGTACAGACTCATCCGGATGAAGAGAATCATTCTCAGCTATTACTTTTCAGTGAAAAATATCATCAAAATGGGATAGAAAAGGGAATTTATTTCAAAAATGTATCTTTTCAATATGAGGGCCCCCGTTCTCCGTTCGTATTACAGGATATCAACCTTTTAATTCCGGAGGGAAAGGTCACTGCCATTGTGGGAGCAAGCGGAAGCGGAAAAACAACACTGATCAAAATGCTGCTGAAATTTTACGAGCCTGTATCAGGACATATTCTTTTCAATCATCTTGATCTGGCTACTATTTCTCCTTTAGATCTTCGGAAGAATTGTGGAGTAGTGATGCAGGATGGATTTATTTTTGGAGATACCATAGAACGTAACATTGCGTGTGGAGATGATCCTGTCAATTATGAAAAGTTAGAGTATGCACTGCATACCGCCAATATGGAAGATTTTATTGAATCTTTACCATTAGGACTGAATACGAAGATAGGAGCTTCCGGTAATGGTATTTCCGGTGGTCAAAAGCAAAGGATTCTTATTGCAAGAGCAGTATACAAAAATCCGCAATTTCTGTTTCTTGACGAGGCTACCTCTGCATTGGATTCAGAAAATGAAAAGATAATTCATGATAGATTGCAAAATTTTTTTAAAGGCAAAACGGTTGTAATTATTGCCCATCGGTTATCAACAGTAAAAAATGCCGATCAGATTATTGTTTTAAAAAAAGGCTGTGTGGTTGAAAGTGGTAATCATCAGGATCTTGTAGCTTTCAGAAAAGAATATTACGGCTTGGTTAGTAATCAGTTAGAACTTGGAGAGTAATTTTTTTGTTGAGCTTAATTTTGACTCTTCTTTCACAGGCAGATACTAAAAGAGTATTTCAACAAAGCTTTTGTTATCCAACAGACACCGTTTTTTTACGGTATTTTGAATAATGTCTTTTAGGATTCAATTTTAGGTCTGATATTTGTACTGGGTAGCCAAACTAAATGGCCGATTTTATTTATGAAGAACATATCTGTGAAAAAATCATTTTTATATGCATGTTTATGCGCTTTGTTCCTTGTTTCCTGCAAAAAAGAAATAGAAAAAATAAGCGATACTTTTAAAGATACCGTTTCTGCTTCTGATATGCCGGAAGCAGAAAAAGATTCTGTAAAAAAAGATTCCGTACCTGTGGTTAAAAAAGAATCCATGCCGCCTGCTATGCAAGAGAATGGTTTCTATAATGCATTCGTGCTTCCGAAAGATAAAAAAATGAGGGATTCCGTATATGCGGAATTCAGCAAGAAATATAATGTGGAGGAACGTACTGCTATTTTAGCACTGAACAGGCTGGATTCCAAGAGTAAATGGAATGCAGATACATTGGTAGTTCCTGCAAAGATAGATACTACACTGATGGCTTATTCGCCGTTCCCGATGCAGCTGGATATACTAAGCGGAGTGAAGAAATTTGTGATATTTTCATATCCTATTCAGGCCTATGGCGTATATTCAAACGGAAGCCTTGTAAAATGGGGACCGACAAGTATGGGGAAAAAATCTGCCCAGACGACAAGAGGACTTACTTTTGCCAACTGGAAAAAGAAATTATCGATCTCCACCGTCAGCAGCGAATGGAAACTTCCCTATAACTTTAACATTCATAATATAGGCGGAATAGGATGGCATGAGTATACCCTTCCCGGATATCCTGCTTCACACTCTTGTTTAAGATTGCTGAGAAAAGATGCACAGTGGCTGTATTCTTATGCTGATACCTGGATTTTAGCTCCGGGTGGTGCCACTACAAAAGCGAGAGGAACAGCCGTAATGGTATTTGGAGATTACAACTGGGGTGGTAGAAAACCGTGGAGGAAACTTCTTAATGATCCTAACGCCAATAATATATCCGTTGAAGAGCTTACCAAACTTCTGGAACCGGATGTACCGAAAATGCTGAAGGAACAAAGCAACAGGGAAAGAGTAGCTGATTCTATAAAAACAGCAAAAGCCATGGCTGCTCCCGTTCAGGAAAGGTCAGGAGATTCTCTATCTAATTGATTTTCTTTTCAAACTGTAAGGTAGACTCTTCTGCAAAACGTCTCAGCTTAAGCATTTCATCTTTTCCTTTATGTTGTCCGAATCTTGCAGCTATATAAGTAAGAAGAATAAAAAATAACATAACAAAAGAAGCGCTCAGTGCCCACGGGTATTCGGCGCTTTTTATTTGTTTTTCCACATAATACATAGTGAAGAATGTCATCCAAAGAATAGAAAAAGAAAAATACAGAAACATGAAAAAGGTCCAGACGGCAGAACTGGGACCAAATACACCCCGTATAACGGTATCTTCATCTTCTATTTCCACACGTAAGGCAAGACGGGGCTTCCAGTAATTATCATATTCTGTTTCTACCCAGATGGTGGCGACTTCTTTATTGATATTGCCGGCAAATTCGTTTTTGTGTTCGGTGAGGTATTTCTTCAGGTTCTCAGCGTACTCTTCTTTGGTAAGATGTGTAAACATTTTGAACCTGGGCCTGGTTCGTATTCTGTCTAGAGTGGTTTCTTCGGTTTTCATATACTATTCTTGATAAGGAATGGGATCTTCCAGGGTAAAACGTAAAGTGAGCTGCTCATTTTTTCTCTGAACAACCATAGTGATATTTCTTCCTTCATAGGATTTCATGAGCTCTACAATTTTTTCCAGCGTCATATCTGCAGTTCGGTCTCCGTTGATGCTGATCACTTTGTCATCTTTCTGTACTCCGGCTTCATAGGCAGGAGAATCTTTTCTTACGCCTGAAATGGAAAACATAGGTTTTAAGCTGAATTTATACTGGAAAGAGTCTTTATACACTTCATGGGTTACCCCTGTGCTTTTTTGGGTTTCAATTTTGACCCGGTCCTGTTCCCACTCCAGGCCGTCCTGTCTGAAATCCAGCCCGCTCATATTAAAGTTGAAAGGATCATTGAAATTTCTGTTCTTCTTCAGGTATAGCTTCTGATTCTGATAGTCGAAAACAACGGAAAAACGACGCATAATTTCTGCACCTATAGACCCTTTCCTGTTTTCTACCAGATTGACATGCTGTATGGAAAATTCATCCGGCATCGCTGTAAGCGGTTTTTCAAATTTAAAATCTCCCAGATAAAAATTATGAATTCTGCTCCTTTTACCATAAATATCCCCGTTGAATCCCCGTCCAAGGAAATCATCTATATTAGGTCTATTATAAACGAAATTTTTTATAAGGGTAGGAAACAGCCATATAGCATCACTATTTCCAAGGTCAATGAGCAGTTTTGAACTTTTTCTTTCATTGGTCATCTCTACATCGGCCAGAAGGTAAGGCTTACTTTGCTCAATACTGATTGGAAATTCATCAAACCTTTTGATTTTATTTTTCAGAAGATCCGAATTTTCATAGACTGTTATTTTTTTTGTCATATAATCGATGACGATAGGGTGGTCTTTGAAAAAATGATACCCTATCACACCATTTACAGGAATTCCTATATGGGATGAAATATTGAACTCTTCGTCAAGGATCACGTACAAAGACATAGAAGTGTTTACCATAGTTTCACCTATGCGGCCGGTATTACGGTCAGACTTTAAACCGTCAATGCTCAAACTTCCGCCAAGTCCTGAAAATTTTATCTTCTCCACATTTCCAAGTTTGAGCTCTTTATTCTCAAGACTGAAAAGGATAGTTTCTGAAACTCCGGTATCAACCAGAAAAGTAAGTTCAGCCCCGTTGATGTTGATCGGAATAAAGATGAGGTTGTTGATAAACTTAAAAGGGATGACTGCTTTTTTAGTATTAATCAGCTCAAAAGCATTCTGGGCACTCATAAAAATGCTTATCAATAATCCCAGTAAAAGAAACTTAAATTTCATTTACTGAATTTAGTGAATTTATTAATATTATAATAAAAAAACATTCCAAATGCAGGAATGTTTATATAAACTACAATGAAGTAGTATGAAACGTTGAATTTATTAAAAAAAACGGATCAGTCTATTTGGAGAAAAATTCCATCAGATCCATATAGTTTTTCTGATTCACGCCATGACCGCTCATATATTCCCTGAAAGTGAAATAGCAGCTCAGGTCATAAAGAAGGTCTGCAGCTTTCCTTCCCCATTCAAGAGGAATAACAGCATCATCAGTACCGTGTGAAATAAAGAATCTGAGCTTTTCAAGTTTCTTTTTGTCTTTTACAATGCCATCCAGAATTTTTTCTTCAGGATAGGCGCTCAGACAGGCAACGTAATTAAAAAGGTCAGGATATTTTAAGGCCAGAGCATAACACAATATTCCTCCCTGGCTGAAACCGCACAAATGAGTTTTGCCTTCTGTAATGCCATAATGATTGATGATCTTCAGTATACTTTCCAGAACCGCATTTAAAGATTCTTTAGCCTGAGACACATCAATGAAGTTTTCAGGATCATTGAAATTGATATCATACCATGAATATCCTTCAAACTGCGTGTCTCTTGGTGCTCTGAAGCTAACGATAAGCCAGTCGGAGGGAAGGGTTTCCCTGAAACTGAAAAGATCCTGCTCATTGCTGCCATAACCGTGAAGCATAAAAAGAACAGGCGTGCTCGGGGTAATATGTTCCGGCTCTCTTACTAGGTAATCTAAATTCATACAGCAAATATAATTAATAAATCAGATTGTTCCCCATTTTTGCCATTCGTACAAAGAACTTTCGTGTGAACATATTTTATATTCAAAAAATGATTATTTGTGCTGTATTATTGTATTTTACGAGATCTTTTTGCTTTTTGCCGATTTGATATTGTTTGCAAATCTTTATTGGAAAATTTTCATAAAAGTTATTTTTATATTAATAAAAAACCTATATTTGAAACATTAAAAAATCTATTTGGAGAAATGAAGCAATTTTACAATTCAAAAAGTTTACTAAGACTTTCTTTTTTATTCGTTTTATTATTTTCAGCGATCACCGTATTCAATTCTTGTAAAAAAGATGACGATGATGAATTTCAGGATCATGTGGTTCAGTTTGAAGCAAAAACTACTACAGGAGGAGAGCTTATCGCTGTTGTTACTCAGGTAGGTACTGTTCAGAATACTATTTTAAGTAATCCGGTAACCCCTCTGAAATCAGCATGGAATAGTGGAGAGTTTTTTGTAAACTCCAGCCAGGCACAGTTGAACCTTGATGCAAGAGCAAAATTGCCTGAAGATACTTCAGAATTGACGATCAATCTTTATGTAGATGGAGAAGTGGTCAGAACAGCAAAAGTAGTAGGAAAGGGAGAAAAGTCTGTATCTTTGGATTTCAGCTTCTTAGAGCCATAAAATATGTAAATATTAATATCAATATAAACCGCTTTTACAGCGGTTTTTTTTATTCTTCAATCATATGCTGCTGTACGGCACGGTTGATCAGCTCTGTTGAATTTTTCGCCTGAAATTTCTGCAATAAATTCTTCCGGTGTGTATCTACAGTAAGGGGACTTAAAAACAGTTCTTCAGCAATCATATTACTCGTTTTCCCCTGGGCTACCATTTGTAAGATCTGTTTTTCCCTTTTGGTAAGCCTTGGAATGGGAAGATCATTTTGTGAAGGGCGGCTGATGATCTGTTTTGTTTCATTACAGAATACGATATCTCCGGAAAGTGCCCCTTTGATGCATACTGCCAGTTCACTGATGGAGGTATTCTTTAAAAGGTATCCGCTTGCTCCGTTTTGTATAGACTGCATGATGATGCTTCTTTCCGAACGGTTACTGAACATAATTACTGAAATATCCGGTGAGATTTTTTTAATTTCCCGGCAGAGGTCCGTACCATTGGCATCCGGAAGGGTAATGTCCAGAAGGATAATATCAACCTGATGAGACTTTATGAAACGGATGATTTCCGAACCGGAAGTAAAAGTTTCTGTTACATTGAAAAAAGGCTGGCTGTTCAGCATCATTTTCAAACCTTCGATGACGATAGGGTGATCATCTACGATGACAATGTTTATTTTTTTATTCTCCATCTATATTGAGTTCTATATTAATCGTTGTGCCCTGGCTGTCTGAGCTGACTTCCATTTTCCCTTTCAGATAGTTGACCCGGTTTTTAAGATTGCGGAGGCCCATATTTTTAGTGGTATTTTCTATATCCTTATCAAATCCTTTTCCATTGTCTTCAATGGTGATCAGGAAGCTTTCTCCGGATTGGGAGCACTGAAGGAGAATATTGGTGGCTTCTGCGTGTTTTACAGCATTAGCTAAGAGTTCCTGTACGATTCTGTAAATATTTAGCTGTACAGCCAGGGCCAGATTTTTCTCAATATTCAGGGGCTCAAAGTAAATTTCAAGATCTTTTCTTCCATAAAATTCACAGAGATCGCTTAATGCCGTTTCCAGTCCGAATTTTAGCAGAGACTCGGGCATCAGGTTTCTGGCCACATGCCTGAGTTCTGTTACAGAGTTGTCAAGCTGATTCAGTATTTTATAAAAATCCTGATGCTGCTCAGGATCCAGCTGATTGGAAGACCAGGTGGAAAGATTGATTTTAACTCCTGCCAGCATACCGCCAAGACCGTCATGAAGATCTTTTGCTACACGTTCTCTTTCCCTTTCTTCCCCTTCAAGGATTGCTTTGGTAAGCGCTAGTTCCTCTTTCTGTTTGATGTCTTCTATTTTCTGCTGAAGGTTGATCTCTTTCTGTTCAGAAAGCTTTTTGTTTTTTCTGTAAATGATAAAAAGGAAAATCAGAAGACTTAAAAATAATAAAAGGATCAGGCTCAAAACCCATAAATAAGAGTTTTTTTGATTGACCTCCATTTCTTTCTGATTCTTTTCAGCATTCAGATAAGCTATTTTTTTCTCCTTTTCAGAAGCGTTGAATCGTGTTTCCAGTTTATTGATCTCCAGTTTTATATTCTCAGCATTCAGGCTGTCATTGAGTTTTGAATATTTTTTCTCCCAGATTAAAGCTTCACCGGGGTTTCCCATAATTTCATTGATGCTGGACAGATGGCTGTAGATGGTTTTCCTGTTGTTGAGATCACGGGCAAGTGTTTTTTCTGCCAGAATCTCTTCCAGCAGGCTTTTGGCTTCCTTATATCTTTTGATCTTTTTGTAGGTATCATACTTATGAAAATAGAACATCTGCATCAGCAGTCTCTGATTGTATTTCCGGGCATAAGACAATCCTTTTTCTATAGTTTGGAGAACCTGGATATGCTCTTGCTGCCCTATGAAATATAATGCCAGATTGTAGTAATAGAACGTATTGGAAGATGATTCAGGATAAGGGCGCACCATTTTTCCTGCCTTATCCAGAAACTGTTTTCCCATACTGCACTTTGCCTGGTAGCAATAGTTG
Source organism: Chryseobacterium sp. 22458 (assembly GCF_052044975.1). Taxonomy (NCBI): domain Bacteria; kingdom Pseudomonadati; phylum Bacteroidota; class Flavobacteriia; order Flavobacteriales; family Weeksellaceae; genus Chryseobacterium; species Chryseobacterium sp. 22458. The sequence continues at coordinate 107,645 of NZ_JBQEOA010000004.1, forward strand.
CTGTTGGTATTAAGATAGGCATAAAAAAGCTCTGTAGAATGAGGTGCTTTTTTTTCGAGGATATGAATTGCTTTCTCATTATAATAACCTGCCTTTTCAAATTCCGCATTATAGGTGAGCATGAGGGCCAGTTGGGTGTACAGAAATCCCAGGATCTTGGTATCTCCGTATTTTTCAACGGTGGGAATGCTTTTTTCAAGCATGGTTTTGATCAGGAAAGGATAGCCTTCTTTATTTTTCTGCAGAATACCGTAATTGTACCAGCATAAAGAGAGGTAGGAATCAGCTTTTTGGCTTTTGAATTCAGAAAGCTTTGCAATAGCTTTACGGAATGATACCGTTGCTTTATCCTTATTCAGATCCTGATAATACAATCCTTCATAATAATAATAGACAGCCGCTGTAAAACGATCCTGTGTTCCCAGTTGTTTTCCGCTTTGCAGATATTTTTTACTTAAAATGCTATCCGTGTTTTTATAATAATCGGAAAGATGAAAATAGGCATCAGCTTTAGAAATGACATCTACATGGCTGCCGGTTCTGAATTGAAGGCTGTCAACATATTTTATTTCGTTAATGGGAAATAGCCCCTGAGCCTTTACGGTAAAGTGGATTAGAATATATAAAATACACCATAATCGCTTCATCAGTTTAATTTTCAACGTTGTCGTTCAGTTTTTTTATGAATATGTGAATATAATTAAAAAAATACGGATGAAAAATACCGGAAAATAGGTAGAAAAAAATACATTTTTTTTAGGGTTGCGCCTTACAATATTCTCTGATAGTTTTGCGGAAACAGATAATAAGCATAACTAAATTATTAAAATGAAACAGAGAATTTTTATACTGGGGATGATATCCTTGTTTGGTATTGTGAATGCACAGAGAATACAGAAAGGAGAAGCTCAGATCAATGTAGGTATAGGTATTGCTAACGGATGGGGATTGCCAGTATCGGTAGGTGTAGACTATGCCATACACAATGATATCACAGTGGGAATTCAAGGCAGCTATGCCACTGAAAAATATACCGGAGACATCAAAGGAAGCTGGCTGGGCATAGGAGCCAACGGGAATTATCATTTCAATACACTCTTGAAAATTCCTAATAAATGGGATTTTTATGCAGGTGCCACGCTGGCCTATAACTCATTTTCCTATAAGTATAACGGATTAGACTATGATTATTTTGACGGGAAATCTTCGGGAATAGGTTTTGCAGGTCAGGTAGGAGGAAGATACTTTTTTACCAATAACCTTGCCTTCCATGTAGAGCTGGGTGGTGGAACTGTAGCTTCAGGCGGAAAAGCCGGGCTTACTTATAAGTTCTAGATATGTGAACAGATTTTTAATGCTAAAAATTGATACTTTTCTCAATGAAACCGTGGAACTTATCTGCGGTTTTTTGTTTTTTAACAGATAATAAATAAACCTGTTTAAACTCTTTCTCTAAAAAGTTTAAACAGGTTTTATGTTTTAATTTGTATTGTATTTAGATTACCTTTACAATAAAATAGCTTTTCTTTCCTTTTTGAAGCAATAAGAATTTGCCGTCAATAAGATCACTTTCATTAGCTGTAAAAGTATCATTCACCTTTTGTTTGTTTACAGAAATTGAATTTCCTTTGATCTCTCTCTGGGCTTCACTTTTAGACTTTAAAAATCCTGATTTTTCAGAAAGAAGATCAATGATATTTACGCCCAGCACATCTGCTTTAGCAACCTCTTTTTGAGGAACCCCGTCAAAAACTTCAAGGAACGTTTCTTCATCAAGGCTTACCAGATCTTCGGCAGTAGAACGTCCGAAAAGAATTTCAGAAGCTTTAAGTGCCTTTTCATACTCTTCTTTACCATGTACCCAAACGGTTACCTCTTCAGCAAGTTTCTTTTGCAGCTTTCTTTCGTGAGCAGCAGTTTTATGCTCTTCTATTAATGCTTCAATCTCTTCTTTTCCTAAGAAAGTATAGAATTTGATGAATCTTTCAGCATCTTCATCCGTTGCATTCAGCCAGAACTGGTAGAATTTATAAGGTGAAGTTTTCTTTTTATCAAGCCAGTAGTTTTCTCCGCTTTCAGACTTTCCGAATTTAGATCCGTCAGCTTTTGTAATCAAAGGAACTGTAAGGGCGAATGCTTCTCCTTGGGCCTTTCTTCGGATCAGCTCAGTTCCGGTAGTGATATTTCCCCACTGGTCTGAACCTCCCATCTGTAGTTTTACATTATTGTTTTGGTACAGGTGAAGGAAATCATATCCCTGAATCAGCTGATAGGTAAATTCTGTAAAGCTCATTCCATCTGCCCCGCTTTCTCCGGAGAATCTTTTCTTTACAGAATCTTTAGCCATCATATAGTTGACCGTAATATTCTTCCCCACATTTTTAGCAAAATCAAGGAAAGAAATATTCTTCATCCAGTCGTAGTTGTTGACTAGTTCAGCCTTGTTAGGCTCATTCCCTGCAAAATCCAGAAACCTTGAAAGCTGGTTTTTCAGACAATCTACATAATGTAAAAGAGTTTCTTCATCCAGAAGATTTCTTTCTGCAGATTTACCGGATGGATCTCCGATCATTCCTGTAGCACCTCCTACTAAAGCAATTGGCTTGTGGCCATGCTGCTGGAAGTGAGCGAGAATTTTTATCTGGATAAGACTTCCGATATGTAAAGAATCGGCAGTAGGATCAAAACCAATATATGCAGTAGTTACCTCTTTATTCAGTTGTTCATCGGTTCCTGGCATCATATCGGCAAACAGACCACGCCATTTCAGTTCTTCTATAAAGGAATTCATTTGATTTTTTACTTTAAAATTTTAAAACGCAAAGATAATAAATTCAGAAGTATTGAAGAGAGCTGAGAATTATTTAAGATAAATAAATTAAGGTAAGGAAGTTGGAGGCTGGAAGAGGGGGAGTTATAGAAGTTTGAAAAATAAGTAGGATTTAATACAGTATTAATTTTGAGCCCGGCTAAAAAACTTCATTCAACAGGAACTTCCAGCTTCCTTCTTCCGGCTTCCCACCTCTCTGTTTTTGCCATTTCACAATTTGCCTTTTTGCCTCAAATACTCTATATTTGTTATTAATGAACGACGAACAGCTATTCCTGCTCATCCAGAAGGCCAAAGACAAGGATCAGAAGGCCCAGACTAAACTCATCAATGTTTTTTGGGTGGACGTTTTCTCTTTTGTCATGAAAAAAGTAAGGGACGAAAATGATGCCGATGAGATCACCGTAAATGTTTTCTCCAAAGTATTGTCGAAGCTGGATATGTTCGATCCTCATTTTCAGTTTAAAACATGGATTCTTACCATTGCCCAGAATACCGTGATTGATTTCTGGCGGAAAAAAAGCCGTGAAAATGAAGATTCCATTGAAAATCTGGATGAAGTTAAAAATCAATATGCAAAATCCCCCGAAGAACTTCTTATTTCTGAAGAAGAGCAAAAGAAGATTATCAAAACCATAGAATCTCTGGATGCCAACTATCAGGATATTATCAAACTGAGATTTTTTGAAGAAAAAAGCATCAAAGAAATTGCTGAAGAGCTGGGAATTTCTGTAGCCAATACCAAAGTTCGTGTGATGCGTGCCAAAAAAGTATTAGCCGAATTATTGAAAAATAACGAGTTTGATGACAATTGATTTTGTCGGAAAGCATAATGATTCCATCTTTCACTGATTCTGCAGACACAGATTTCTGTAAAAACTCAGCAAAACTGCCTTTTCTCTGTCTATTCTGATGCCTGTTTGAAGATTGATTTTTATTCCTTTAACGGGTTAATTATTATTGAACCTTTTGAGTTGATGCTCTTTTAGTCAAAACAAAGCGTACTGAAAATCAGAGACAGAAGACGGAATATGGGTTTCATAAAATATTTTGAGTTTTAAAATACAAAATTATCTGTTTCATCAATGCCTGTGTTTGATTGTTTCGATAAAAAAATCACTAACTTTGAACCTCAATTTGAGAAATAAATGGAAAATTTAGTTCAAGATACTACCGTTCAGAAACCAAAGTGGATTCGTGTAAAACTTCCTACAGGAAAGAACTACAGAGAACTGAGAACCTTGGTTGATAAATATAAATTAAATACAATTTGCCAGAGCGGAAGCTGCCCGAATATGGGGGAGTGCTGGGGAGAAGGTACTGCAACATTCATGATCCTTGGAAATATCTGTACAAGAAGCTGTGGATTTTGTGGTGTAAAAACAGGAAAACCACTGGATGTAAACTGGGATGAACCTGAAAAAGTAGCCCGTTCCATTAAATTAATGAAGATCAAACACGCTGTACTTACTTCCGTAGACCGTGATGATCTGAAAGATATGGGATCTATCCTTTGGGGCGAAACAGTAAATGCTGTAAGAAGGATATCTCCGGGAACCACGATGGAAACATTGATTCCGGACTTCCAGGGAATTACCAAACACCTTGATCGATTGGTAGAAGTAGCACCTGAAGTAATCTCTCACAATATGGAAACGGTAAAACGCCTTACCAGAGAAGTAAGAATTCAGGCTAAATATGAAAGAAGCCTTGAAGTATTGAGATACTTAAAAGAAGCCGGACAGAGAAGAACAAAAACAGGAGTAATGCTTGGGCTTGGAGAAACCAAAGATGAGGTTTTCCAGACTATTGAAGACATCAGAAATGCCAATGTAGATGTGATCACTCTGGGGCAATATCTTCAGCCGACTAAAAAACACCTTCCTGTAAAGAAATTCATTACTCCGGAAGAATTTGATGAGTTTGGAGATTTTGCAAGAAGCTTAGGATTCAGACACGTTGAAAGTTCACCTCTTGTAAGAAGTTCTTACCACGCAGAGAAACATATTCACTAAAATACAGACCGTTCAGTAATGAGCGGTTTTTGTTTTTTCAGGTAGCAGGGTTAGGTATCAGATTGCAGGTGGCAGGCAGTAAAAATTAGACTTATTATTGGCAAAATTGATAATGATGTACTCAAACTCCCTTCCTCCGGAGAGGTGTCAAAAATTCAAAGAACTTTTGATGGGGCGGTTTATTGCCCGACAATAAAAATGTCCCTTACTTACAATAGGAGCGGGATTTAGCCCGCTTTCTCTATAAAAAAACATTCATCCGGCTTTAGCCAAAACTTAAAACGTCAGATCCGTAGAACCTATGTGTTAACATATCATTCCATTTACTTATCACACGCAGTCTCCCTCGTAATTCCCGCAATCCGTCCGTTGACTTCAATAGGTCTGAAATGTTTCTTTTTAAATTCAGATGGCGTTTCGCCCGTATGCTGCTTGAATAACTTATTAAAGTAAGAAAGACTTTCAAAACCTACCTGAAAACAGACTTCCGTGACTGAATAATCTTTTAACAGAAATATTTTCGCCTGGTTGATTCTGTAATTGTTAACAAAATCAGTAAAGGTCATATTCGTCTGCTTCTTAAAGTAACGGCAGAATGCAGGCGTACTTAAGCCTACTGTTTGGGCTATATCATTAACATTAGGTTTTTTATCATAATTTTCATGAATATAGTCGTAGATTGTTCCCATTCTGATTTTGTCATTCAAAAACCATTTGATTCTGGTATCTTCCCTGTTGAGCTCCTTTACCTCAGTGGAATCAGCCAGGATTTTCAAAATTTCTATAAGTCCGATGAAAGATTCAAAAGTATTTTTGTCTCTGATGATCTGAAGCTTTTCAACCACTGTTTTTTTAGTTTCCCCGTAAAAAGACAGACCCAGATAAGAGCGTTCCAAAAGGTTTTTTATATTTTCAAATTCAGGAACAGGCAGAATAATGTCCTGAAGAAAATTTTCCCGCATCTGAAGTACAAGTTGTCTGCATTCCGTCTGAATACCATAATCGAAATTGAGATGAGGAACATTGGCGCCAATTAATAAAAGATCACTGTCTGTAAAGCCGGAGATATCCTTGCCTACATGCCGGATTCCATTGTTAGCCTCTACGTAAACCAGTTCTGTTTCAGGATGATAGTGCCAGAAAAAACAGTTTTTCAGAGAAGGAGAGAAAAGCTTGAACGACTTCCCCTTTTCAAACGTAATATTTTCTTTCTGAATTTTCATTGTGTTCTCTTTTGATTGTTTCTGAATATAAAATTAAATAAAAAGGTTAATACGGAGCAAATTTTTATCATTCAGAGAGAAGTGAAATTCAATCTTTCTGTCGAATTTTGCACTTTCATAATTTTGAATATGGGTAAGGCCATTTTTAAAATATAAAATTAATGTAATAAAAGAATCAGCAATAATGAAGATTGATAAACGAATAATACCGCTGGCAATAGGCGGTTTGGGAATAGGAACCACAGAATTTACCGTTATGGGACTGCTTCCGGATATTGCCAAAACATTACAGATCTCAATTCCGCAGGCAGGGCACCTTATTTCTGCCTATGCAATGGGAGTTGTGATCGGAGCTCCGATTCTGATCGGCTATTCCGTAAAGTTTCCGCCGAAAAAAGTACTGATTGCTTTTATGTTGCTGTTTACTTTATTCAACGGGCTTTCCGCCATTGCTCCTAATTACGGGACAATGCTGATCATCAGATTTATGTCAGGACTTCCTCACGGAGCATTCTTTGGAGTAGGCACTGTGGTAGCGGCTAAAATGGCAGGAAAAGGAAAAGAAGCCTTTTATATATCGATGATGTTTACAGGGCTCACCGTGGCCAATCTGGTGATGGTTCCCCTGGTAACGTATATCGGACATACCTTCCACTGGAGACTGTATTTTGCCATTGTAGCTTTGATTGGTGTCTTTGCATTATTGTTTTTAAAATTATGGCTTCCTGCTATAGAGGCCAATCAAAATACCCACTTCCTGGAAGAACTGAAATTCCTGAAAAAGAAACAATCATGGCTGGTGCTGGCGATTACGGCAATCGGGTTTGGAGGTCTTTTTACATGGTTAAGTTACATTACACCTTTAATGACTGTTATTTCGGGAGTTGCATCCAGTCAGATGGCCTATGTAATGGTGCTGGCAGGAGCCGGAATGGTTGTAGGAAACCTGGGAGGAGGCGTTATTTCAGATAAATTGGGACCGGAGAAAACCTGTGCACTTCTGATCTTTCTGATGATGATTTCCCTGATGGGAGTATTCTTACTTTCCGAACACCAGAATATTGCCTTTGTGCTTACCTTTATGTGCGGAGCTTTATCCATGTCGATTGCGGCACCTATTAATATTATGATGATGAAAGCGGCACCGGGAAGTGAAATGATGGCAGCTGCCTTTATGCAGGCAGGGTTTAATATTGCAAATGCTATGGGAGCTTTTTTTGGAGGGATACCTTTAGAATACGGATTACCTTTCAATTATCCGTCACTGGTCGGAGTGGGAATGACCTTTATTGGATTTGTGATCAGCGTAAGATATATGTACCTCTACGGTTCGGCAACTGCTGAAGAGGAAGACGTTGCAGAATGCGTTTCATGTGACAAATAAATAACACAGTTTCTTACAGAGCAGAGCTTAAAAAATGTGGAAACAAAAAAAATTAAAAGCTGTTTCAAAGTCTATTTTTGACTTGAAACAGCTTTTTAAATTGAATTATCCTTTCAGATTAAAATTTAAATACACAGCCGCAAACGCTCATTTTGCCTTCTACAACTGTAGTCCATTGTCCGTTCCATGTACCTCCATAAGACGCACAGATGGCCGGACAAATTTCTTTAGCGTCATCGTTGCTCCAGATCGGACCTGCCAAAACATCTAAAGTATATTCCGTACTGCCGGTGGGCTCAGTGTTGAGTTCTACTTCTATAACGCTCATTTGCCCTTCTACAATGGTTGTCCATTGCCCGGTAAACTTTCCTAAGTGTGCTGCGGCAATACGTCCGCCTAATTTTTGTGCTTCGTCATTGCTCCAAAGTGGTCCCGCAATGATGTTGATTTTGAATGTTGACATGGTGAAATTTTTTATGGTTTAACATGACAAATGTACTCACCATTATGGGAAATGTTTACAGTAGAATATACCAAATTTATAACTAGGTATTTTTACGTATAGTGCTGATATTGATTTCGATATAATAAAAAAGACTGCCTTTAAGACAGCCTTTCATTTTTGTAGAAGATTGATTAAGCTTCAACTTCATTACCGTTTTTACACCAGTAAAGTGCATTGTATAAATTTTCCTTTGGAAAGGATTTAAATTCTCCGGGCATCAGAACACTGAAAACATCTGTAAAGTTCTGTACCCCTTCTTTGTCTGTAACGATAGCGGTGCGATTCCATTTGGCAAGGTTTTTTAATCCCAGCAATAGATCTTCAAGCCAGGCTCCCATGGTAAAATTATCCAGATCGGTATCCAAATACAATAAGTAATTCAGCTCACCGAATTGGTCCACTTTCTCTTTTACCCGCGGAATTACCAGTTTCTCAAAATCCTCTTTCGTTACAACTCCGGTTGCATTGAAAGCTGCAACATTCTCCGGAGCTTCTGGAATAATTGTTATCATAATAAATATTTTATGGTGGTTTGATTTTTAAGACACAACAATAACTACACCGTAAATTGATAATAAATTGTTAAAATAGATTTAAATATTACTATTTTTAAGGTAAAATAGTAATATGGATCTGAAATCAAATGAACCTTTCTGGCTTTTAAAAAACGGATTAATCGCTTCCTATCCTTCTCTCAAATCTGATCAGGAATGTGATGTTCTCATCATAGGCGGTGGTATTACAGGAAGTCTCATTGCCCACCAGATGGTAGAAGACGGATATCAAACGATGCTGATTGATAAGCGGGAACTCTGTAACGGAAGCACTTCTGCTACCACTTCAATGCTGCAGTATGAAATAGATGTTCCTCTTTATGAATTGGCCGAAAAAATTGGAGTGAAAGGGGCTGTTAGCAGTTATAAAGCTTGTAGTGATGCTATTGATATCATTGAAAAACTCTCGAAAAAGATCAGATCCGATGCAGGATTCAAGCGTAAAAAATCACTGTATTTTGCTTCTAAAAAGAAAGATGTTGAACGGCTTAAAAAAGAATATGAAGCCAGGAAACGTTTTGGATTTGAAGTGAAATGGCTTTCAGGTAAGCAGGTCTTAGAACAATTCGGATTCGAAAATACCTATGGAGGAATCCTGTCAAAACAGGGAGCCAGTATTGATGCCTTCCAATTTGCACACGAGTTATGCAAACATAACATAAAGAACGGGCTGAAGATATTTGATAAAACTGAATTGGAAAAGGTGGAATATCATAAAGGTTTCAACACAGCCATCACAACCTCAGGTTTCCGGATTAGGGCTAAAAAAATAATCTACTGCATCGGTTATGAAAGCAAAAATCTATTGAAAGAAAACTTTGTTAACCTGAAAAGTACTTATGCTGTGGTATCTGAAATAGATAAGGATAAATTTAAAAATATAACAAGTACTCTGGTCTGGAATACCGACGATCCTTACCTGTATATGCGGACTACTGATGATGGCAGGCTCCTGATCGGAGGTGGGGATGAAGACTTCTATAATGCCGAAAAGCGTGATGCTCTGCTGAATAAAAAAGAAAAAGAAATTTTAAAAGGTTTAAAGAAAATCAAACCTGATTATCACTTTTATCCGGATTTTGTATGGGCAGGTACGTTTGGAGAAACAAAGGACGGCCTTCCTTATATCGGAGAACATAAAAAGTTCAGAAACTCTTATTTTGTTCTGGGATTTGGCGGCAACGGAATAACATTTTCTGTAACGGGAATGGAAATGGCTTCTTTATTTATGAAAAATAAAAAACACCTGTTGTCCCGGTATTTTAAATTCGGAAGATAGGTTTTCTAGTATAAAGTTTTCTACATCAATTAAAATTGTAGAGCGGGCCAAAGCCCGCTCTACAACTATCACAAACTGTATCCGTTTTTCTTAGCCAGTTCCTGTATAGAATTTTCAATGGCTTTTCCCAGGTCATCAGCATCAGTTCCTCTTTTTTTCATTTCACCATCAATGTAGGTCTGACGTTTTTTAGACAGTTCCTCTATTTCTTTCTGTATTTTTTCACGTTCTGCTGATTTTACAGCTACAGCTTTTTTTATTTCTTCTTTGCTTTTTCCTTTCAGCTCGGCAGGAAGCTCACTTTCTTGTACGGAAGCAATAAATCCGGCATCTTTTTCAGCCCTGTCAACAAGATCCCAGTGCTCATTTTTGTAGGCATTCTTTTTTGATTTGGAAACTGTTCTTTCCACAAGGTTGGAAACAGATTGTACCTCAGCATTTTTGTCCTGCGTAATCTGCTTCATTTTGTACTCAGAACCACGGTTTCCGTAGTAAATGTAAGTATCATTCAGCTTGGCATTGCATTCGGAAATCCTTATATCGTAAGGCGTTTCAATATAGATCACTTTTCTATCACTGTCGATATTGAAGTATTTGCCACCTCCTGTTACCGCACCGTTTTGCCAGTAATCCCTGATACCTTCCTCACGGCTTCCGCAGAAAATAGTATTGGTATAGATATTTTTATTCTTTGCTTTGGAGATAACATCTTTATAATTAATTCTTCCCTGATCGAAAGGTTCATTCCCTGCGATATAAATCAGCTTCATACTTTTCTCATTACCGTCCCAGTTCAGATTATTTGATGCATCACGAATCACGGCACCGCAATATTCACTTCCGCCATTGGTTCTTAAAGCAAATAATTTTTCAGAAACCAGATCGAGATCCTGAGTGAGAGGAGTGACCTGACGGATGTAATTCTCATCACGGATGCCATCGTTTCCATATTCATATAAGGCAATCTCAACTTGTGGCGTCTGGCCGTTATATTTTAAAGTGGTCAGAGTGTTGACAATATTCCAGAGTCTTGATTTTGCCTGGTCAATCAGCCCATCCATACTGTTGGAAGTATCAAGCAAAAGAGCTACCTGGATTTTATTATCCTTTGATATTGTATGGGCCGGAATTGCGGAAGCATTTTGTACAGATAGGCTTCTGTTTTCCGTATTACTTTTCGAGCAGCCTGTGCCGGGAACTGTTCCGGAGCTTAAAAAAGCTGCTGCAACGGCTAAAATTTTTAAAGTTGTCATATTATTATTTTTTTATAGGTTATCTGCTGTAGTATTGAAATACTGTTTCGGGTATTACTCTCTGTAATCCTTTCATCAATGATGAAGTAAAATTATCCGTATTTAAGACTGAAATTTGGGAGACTTGGTGGAATAAGGTTTTCACTTGGTGGATAATAAGATTAAAAGTAGTCTGTTCAGATGATCAGTGGTTTGAAGAGGTAAAAAACAAAAAAGCTGCCTTTGGAGCAGCCTTCTTAAATCTGTTAAAGGATTTCGTATCTTGTTTTGATACTGTATTTCAGTTTGATATTTTCAATATTGTCAAAAGAATAATCTACCGAAGCGTCTGCCGCTTCAATCTGTACATTAGCCATTCTGCCTTTGTAAGCTACAGGAAGCACCATATCGCTGGTGTAATCTTCTATTTCTACAATTTCAATAGCATTTCCGGTCTTTTTCCCCATGCTCTCTAACAGATAATCTGCTTTTTCCTTAGCTGCTTTTAAAGCATTTATTTTTACCGTTTTTCTGAAATCTGCAATTTTGGTGTTCCTTACCTCAGCAATGTTCAGGCTGCTTACCCATTTCTGATTCAGATCTTCAAAGATCTTACCGATATTGGCTTTTGCACTGGCTTTAAACTGATAATTCTTAGTGAATTTTGTCGTTTTGGAATAGATGTTCTGGTACATGGATTTGAATTTGATGTCCTCATTTTTCACTCCGGCATTCTTCAGTGTTTCAAATAATTTCTTTTCATTGTCAGCCAGATCATTTTTGTTATCTGCTTTTATTCCGATGCTGAATATGATTTCATCCGGTTCAATTTCCATTTCTGCCACTCCTGTTACTTCAATGGCATTTTTCTTTACTTCCTGAGCATTTATAAAGCTCCCTAATGTTAAAATTCCGATTAATAAAAAATGTTTCAATTTCATAATTTCCTGTTTTTAAATTTTAAATTCTGATGTAAAATTACCAGGATCTGAAGCTGGAAACGGGGAGACTTGGTGAAACAGAGCTTTCACTTGGTGAGTTGTAGAACTTATCTTTGAAATGAAGACAGATAGTCTTGCTATTTGTAATATTGATTAAAAATTGGAAAATTTTATAACGCTAAGACCGCAAAGAATAAGGAAAAAGATGATGGATATTTCCGTTCGCAAGGGCATTCTATTCAGCTAAGTAATTTAATACCTCTGATTATCGGGATTCATTGCTGAGTGTAACGCCTTTGCGAACATATATTATTCATATTTATAAAAAATCTTTGTGAGCGTTGCGTTATAATGATTGGGAAGCTCCTTACCTGAAAAATTGGAAAATTTTATAACGCTAAGACCGCAAAGAAATAGGAAAAAGATGATGGATATTTCCGTTCGCAAGGGCATTCTATTCAGCTAAGTAATTTAATACCTCTGATTAGTATCGGGATTCATTGCTGAGTGTAACGCCTTTGCGAACATATATTATTCATATTTATAAAAAATCTTTGTGAACGTTGCGTTATAATGATTGAGAAGCTCCTTACCTGAAAAATTGAAAATTTTATAACGCTAAGACCGTAAAGAATAAGGAAAAAGATGATGGATATTTCCGTTCTCAAGGGCATTCTATTCAGCTAAGTATTTAATACTGCTGATTAGTATCGGGACTTATTGCTGAGTGTTAACGCCTTTACGAACATATATTATTCATATTTATAAAAAATCTTTGTGAGCGTTGCGTTAAAATCATTTACAAGCATATTCAGCTAAATACTTTTATACAGCTTATTAGTATCAGACTCGTTGCTGAGTGTAACGCCTTTGCGAACATATATTATTCATATTTATAAAAAATCTTTGTGAGCGTTGCGTTAAAATCATTTACAAGCAAGCATATATAAATCCACACATTTAAAAAGCTTTTGTATTTAAACAATAATTTTAATAAGCACTTCAAAATCTAATTTTTCCAACTTGGTGAAATATGGCTTTCACTTGGTAAAGAATAGAAGACGATCAATAAAGTTTTACTTACTTTGCATTAAACATCTGAAATCTGTGAAATCAGTTTTTAAAATATTACTTATTATGATATTGGCATCAGGGAATTCCCTCGTTGCACAGGATACTACACGGGTTTCTAAAGTTCTGAATTCCGCTGCAAAACTGAAAAAAGCAGTTGATAAAAATGATAATAAAGGCGTTGCAGATACCTATGTGGGGATGGCCAATGATTATTACAACCAGGGAAACTATGCCAAAAGCGAAGAATATCTCATCAAAGCAAAAAATATCTATCAGAACCTGAATGATAAAAAAAATCTTGAAATTACGATCAGAAAACTGGCACAATCTCAGGAGAAACAAAATAAAATAACCCCAGCAATCAGCAATTACAGCATGGCTGCTCAGATGGGATACAGTGAAAAAAGTAAGGCTGTGAATGCCAATGATGTTGCAAGACTTTCTTCTCCTTCGCCCGAACTGCGGGCCGAAGCTATTCAGAATAATATCAGCCTGAGCAAGAAAGAGAATGAGCAGGCAGATCTGGCAGAAAGCTATAGTCAGCTTGCAGAAGTCAATATACAGCAAAAGGATGTTTCCAGAGCGGAAGAAAACCTTAATAATGCTTATAAAATCTCAAAAAGAGAAGCGCCACAGCAGGCATTGGCCATCAATCAGAAGTTGGCTGATCTTTATGTGGAAAATAAAAACTTTGATAAAGCAATTGAAGCCAAAAAGAAAGTGCTGAAAGAAGATTTTGTGAAAGAAAATTCACAGGAAAAGGTGAATCAGATCCAGGAACTGGCAGATATCTATATCAAAAAAAATGATCCTGAAGAAGCAGTCAGCCTTTTAAAAAATGCTTATGGAATTGCTTTGACTAAAGGGCATACCATGGAAGCACAGAAAAGTGTGAAAAAGCTGGACAGTCTCTATGCGATCTCCGGGAATACGGATGCTTCAGTAGCGCTGTACAGAGACTTTCTGGGAAAACTTCCGGATCTCGTATCTAAAGACAGAAGCTTGGTAGACAATAAAATACTGGAAGATACCGAACAGCGGATTTCCCAGCTTGAAAAAGAAAAAGAGCTCAAAGATGAGCTAATCCGTAAAAAAAATGTCTTTAATTACAGTTTGATTGCAGCTTTAATCCTTCTGACGGGACTGATCTTTATAATTTTCAGAACCCTGAAAAAAGTTCAGACCAAAAACAAAAAAATTGCTCTTCAGTCACTTCGGAGAGAAATGAACCCGCATTTTATCTTTAACAGCTTAAATAGTGTCAACCATTTTATTTCCACAAATAATGAACTGGAAGCCAATCAGTATCTGACAAAATTCTCCAAGCTGATGCGTGGAGTCATGGAAAACTCAACCGAAGATTTTATCCCTTTCCAACAAGAGCTTGATCTGCTTCAGAATTATCTTGCCCTGGAAAAAACTCGTTTTGCTGATAAGTTTGATTATGAAATTGAGGTTGATGAAAATCTGAATCTGCAAAGCCAGCAGGTTCCCGGCATGCTTATACAGCCTTTTCTGGAGAATGCGATCTGGCATGGCCTCCGCTACAGAACTGAAAAAGGGTTTTTAAAGCTGGGCTTTGAAAAAAATGACCAATACCTTACGATCACCATTGAAGACAACGGGATAGGAATTGAAGAAAGCAAAAAGCAGAAAACCCAACATCAAAAAACAAGAGAGGGACGGGGAATGAAAAATACGCTTGAAAGAGTTCAGTTATTGAATGACCTGTATAAAAAGGATATTACCTGCTCCGTAAAGGATAAGGAAAATAATGGAGGCGTTTTGGTGACCATCAGGATCAATCTTGCTTAAAATAAAGTCAAATGAAAAGAAATATATTACTGCTGACACTGATTATCTCTTTATGCTCAGGAATTCTGTACGCACAGGAATTTGACAGTATAAGACTGAATGAAATCCTGAAAACTTTAAACCTGGACAAGACAAAGATCAAAGAAGAGCTTTGCATAGAGAAAAAAATGCCTAATGCAGAAGATTCCTATATTGCTGTTATTCCGGTTGTCATAATGCAGGATGAAGAGAATTATATGTTTACCGTCCGGAATTATATTGTAATTACAGACCATAAAGGAACCGTAAAGAATCAGTATTTTGATCCCGCAGAACTGACCTCCGATGCGGTAATGCTAAGAAGCATGAGTATTGATACAGGATTATACAATATCAGTAACAATATCCGTGCATTTGGGGTAAAAACAGACTTTGTTGGCAGCAGCAGACCCAATCCTTATGCCTCAGGAACAATTTCGTTGTATTATCCCGAAGGAAAATCCCTTAAAAAAGTCCTTGACCAGTATGAACTGGACTCAACACACGGAGAATGGGATACCCGTTGTAATGGTGAGTTTAAGGACGATCACTCCTACATCATGATAGATCGTTCCAAAACCAATAATTTCACAGATCTTAAAATTAAAACCATTTCGGTAAAAACTATCAATAAAGAAGTTAAAGGCGAATGTAACAATACAGAAACCTCAAAAACATTCTATAGAACATTAAAATTCAAAAACGGGAAGTACCGGTAATTCTGTTGGGTTTCAATTTTTATTCTCAATGTTATTTCGGAATATCTTTTGCTTAAAGCATAGAGCTGTTCCATGAATAGGTTTTAGATTGTATGAATGGGTAAATATTCCTAATTTGCATCGTGCAGTCTATTATCTGCAACCTAACACCTGACCGAATGAAAATAAAAGCCGTAATTGTAGACGATGAAATCATAGCAAGAGAAGTTCTGAGAAGCTATCTCACCAAATATTGCCCACAGGTGGAAATTCTTGGCGAAGCTGAAAATATCAGAGAAGCAGTTCCTTTAATTACTGAAAAGCAGCCGCAACTGGTATTTCTGGATGTAGAAATGCCCTTTGGAAATGCTTTTGATGTGTTGGAGGCCACTAAAGATCAGGCATACGAAACCATTTTCATTACGGCATTTTCCCAGTATTCACTACAGGCGTTAAACAAATCGGCAAGCTATTATATCTTAAAACCTATTGATATTCAGGAACTGATTCTGGCTGTCAATAAAGTAGCTGAAAGTCTGGAGAAAAAAGAAGAGCTCAACCGGAATAAAATTTTACTGGAAAACCTGAAGCTGAAACCGGAAAAACAGCAATTGATATTACCTACTTTACAAGGCTTTGATGTGGTAAAAACAGAAGATATTGTCAGGCTGCAGGCAGACGGAAATTTCACCCAGGTTTACCTTACCGACGGCTCAAAGAAGATGGTGTGCAGATTTTTAAAACATTTTGACGATCTTTTGGAAAGTCCCTTTGTAAGAGTACACCGTTCCCATATCATCAATACAGGTTTTGTGAAATCCTATCATAAAAGCGGAACTGTAATGCTGTCTGATGATACGGAAATTGAGGTCTCAGGAAGCTTTAAAGATAATTTTCTGAAAGTTTTTTCATAGAATTTATTGTTCTTTAACAGCCTGTAGGCATTATTTTTGACGTTTTCATGAGAACCACACAAAAAAATATCTCTATGAAAACCCTTCATAAAATCATACTTCCCATATCGTTG
Source organism: Chryseobacterium sp. 22458 (assembly GCF_052044975.1). Classification (NCBI taxonomy): domain Bacteria; kingdom Pseudomonadati; phylum Bacteroidota; class Flavobacteriia; order Flavobacteriales; family Weeksellaceae; genus Chryseobacterium; species Chryseobacterium sp. 22458. The sequence continues at coordinate 124,240 of NZ_JBQEOA010000004.1, forward strand.
GGTGCATTAGGACTGATTATTTTTAACTCGTGCTCCGTAAGAATTCCCAAAGGTGCTACGGCAGTAAAGAATTTTGATGCTAAAAAATATCTCGGAAGATGGTACGAAATTGCCCGTTTTGATTATCGTTTTGAGAAAAATATGGATAATGTCACCGCAGAATATACAGAAAATCCGGATGGAACCATCCAAGTGAAGAACAAAGGCTATGATTACATAAAAAAAGTCTGGAATGAATCTATAGGAGAAGCCCAATTTGTAAAAGACCCTACCGAAGCCCGGCTGAAAGTATCATTTTTCAAGCCCATCTGGGCAGGCTATAACGTGATTGATATTGATGAAGACTATCAGTATGCCCTGGTTGCAGGAAGCAGTTTAAAATATCTGTGGATCCTGTCACGTACTACCGGCATCCCGGAGAGCATCCGACAGCGTTTCCTGGCAAAAGCAAAAAATATCGGTTATGATACCAATGAGCTGATCTGGGTAAAACATAATCAATAAATAAAAAAGAAGTTAAGAAGAATGGCTGTTAATAAATAATTGACACATTGTTCTTAACTTCTTTGTATTTTACGCTTTATCCTGCAATATATTCCTTCCACTCCTCAAAACGATAATCAATGACCTGTTTCATGAGATCGTAGTTCTCGTAAGTATCTTCAATGTGGTAAAAGGTTTCATACTCATAATCATTTTCTTCTGCCTTGGTATCAAAAAGATTAACGTAGTCGTCTGCAAATGAGCTGTATCTGTTCCCGAATTCAGTATCGTCAGCATAATAGTCTTTCGCAAAACTATTTCCAAGATCATTCAGATCATATTCGGAAAACTTTCCGTCACAGCAGTCCATCACAAATTCTGCTCCGGTTATTTCTCTTCTTTTCAGCCGTTCAATTTCCTCTGCACCATCTTCTTTCAGTTCATCAGAGATCAGATCATGGTTTACACACCAGTTCAGGAACATTCCGGTATGGGTTGCTCCGTTCTTCTGAGGAAGCCCTTCCGGGAAATCACCGCCATAATGCCATGAAGCATCATCATATTTAGACATAATTTTTCTAGTAGTTTTAAATAAATTCTGTCAAAAATAGAAAAAATCAATTTATATTGCCGGGCACGGGGAATTTTCCGTCATTTGTATCAGAATTTTTTTTCGAAAACAAAACATGGATAAAGCTGTTCTGATTACCATTGGTGATGAAATCCTTTCAGGAAACACGGTAGATACCAATTCTAACTTTATTGCCTCCGAGCTTAAAAATATCGGGATAAAAGTTGTACAGATTTTCACAATCTCAGACGAAATTGAAACCATTAAAAATACATTGAATACCGCTTTTGAGCTGGGAGATCTTGTCCTCACTACCGGTGGGCTGGGACCTACCCGTGACGATAAGACCAAAAAAGCACTGGCAGAATTCTTCAATGATGAAATTGCCCTGGATGAGGTTACCTTCAATCATCTCAAAGGATATATGGAAAGAAGAGGGCGTGCAGATATTCTGGAAAGAAATAAAGAACAGGCTTTCGTTCCTACAAAATCCATTGTTTTCCAAAATCATTACGGAACAGCACCCTGCATGATGATGGAACTGAACGGAAAGCTGAGTTACAGCCTCCCTGGAGTTCCGTATGAAGTGAAACCGCTGATCAAAGATCAGATCATTCCTTATTTACAGGAAAAATTTAACCTGAATTATATTCATACAAGAATCGTTTCCGTAGTCGGAATTCCTGAAAGTATTCTTGCTGATATTATCGAAGACTGGGAGCTGGCACTTCCTGAAAATATAGCATTGTCCTATCTTCCGGTGGGTACCCGGGTAAAGCTTAGGCTGACAGCATCAGGAGATAACGAAAATGAACTGAAACAACAGACCGAAGAAGAAATTCAGAAGCTGCTTCCGGTACTTGGAGATCACGTGATTGCCGTTTCTGAAGATAAGATTGAGACCATTCTGGCTGAAATACTTACCGAAAGAAAACTGACCATTTCCACCGCAGAAAGCTGCACCGGAGGTGAACTGGCAAAAATGATCACATCAGTTTCCGGAAGTTCGAAGTATTTTCTGGGCGGGATGGTAGCTTATGCCACAGAAAAGAAAATTAATATTCTGAATGTTTCCAAAGAAACCGTAGATCAGTTCACCGTAGTCAGTGAGCAGGTTGCTCAGGAAATGGCAAAAGGATGTCAGCAATTGTTTGATACCGATATTTCTCTTTCTACTACCGGAGTTGCCGGCCCCGGAAAGGGAGAGGACGGAAAAGAAGTAGGAACCGTTTTCTACACTATAAGAATCGGTGACCAGGAAGTAACGTCCAGATTATATATGCCGCATCTGGAACGAATTGATTTTATGAATTTTGTTTCTCAGAAGGTGATTCAGGATCTGGTAGGAGTTCTTGTAAATGGCTAGAAATCCGATATTATTTTCATCCTTGCCATTTTCATACCTGCAGTTATTCTCAGGTTTGAACCTTGCTGAACTATAAATTCTTATCATACTCTGAGGTATTTGTTTAAATTTATTTTACAAAAAAGTAACAAATAATAAATAAATCATACATATTGTATAAATTGTTATCATAATGAAAAAATTAACGCTTTCTTTGTTTCTAATAGCAGGGATCTGCACTCAAAATACAATGAGCGCACAGGCTAAAGCTGTTAAAACAGCAGTAAACAACACAGACAAAGGTCTGGACATTAGCTTGATGGACACTTCTGTACGTCCACAGGATGATTTTTATAACTATGTGAGTGGAACATGGATGAAAACAGCTAAAATTCCATCCGATAAGCCTACCTGGGGAAGTTTCAACAAGCTTGGAGAAGACACGGATAACAATTCCATGACGATTCTGAACTCTCTTTTGAAAGATAAATTTGCAGAAGGCAGCGAAGGAAAAAAAATCCAGGATCTGTATGCTTCGTATATGAATATGCAGAAGAGAAATGCTGACGGAATCAAGCCGATCCAGGAGAATCTTAATAAAATTGATGCCATCAAAAATATGGCAGATCTTCAGACTTACCTTGCTTCCGTAACAAAAGAAGGTGAAAATAGCTTCTACGGATGGGGAGTATATGCTGACCTGAAAGATTCCAATATGAATGCGGTTTACTTAGGAGAAGCAGCCCTTGGTTTAGGAAGAGATTACTATCAGAAAGTAAATGATAAAAATACGGAAGCTATTGCTGAATATCAGAAATATGTAGCTTCTATGCTAAAAGAATTAGGATACCAAAATGCAGATGCAGCAGCAAAAGGTATTGTTGACTACGAAAAAAGCATTGCAAAAACCTATCTTACAAACGAGCAAAGCCGTGATAACACGCTTCAGTATAACCCTCAGACAATGGCTGAGCTTTCAACTTTGGTAAAAGGAGTAGATCTTCCTTCTTACCTTAAAAAAGTGGGAGTAAATACAGACCGTGTAATCATTGGAGAATTAGGTTATTATAAAAACTTTGATCAGCTGGTGAATGCCAAGAACCTTCCGGTAATCAAAGATTATCTGAAATTCCATATGATCAACGGAAGTGCTTCTTACCTGAGTGAAAAACTGGGTGATATGAAGTTTAACTTCTTCGCTAAATACCTGAGAGGTCAGCAGGAGCAGAGAGCATTGAACAAGAGAGGTTTTGAGCTGATCAACAGAAACCTGGGAGAAGCTTTCGGTAAATTATATGTTGAAAAATACTTCCCTGCAGAAGCGAAAGCTCAGATGGTAGAGCTGATCGATTACCTAAAGAAAAGTTTCGCCGTTCATATCAATAACCTGACATGGATGTCTTCTACAACAAAGGAGAAAGCAATGAAGAAACTGAATAAGTTTACAGTAAAAGTAGCGTATCCTGACAAATGGAAAGATTACTCTAAATTGGTCATTACTCCTGAAGCAAAAGGAGGAACATTATATTCCAACCTTCAGAGCATTGGTGAATGGCAGTACAATAAAGATTTAGCGAAAATCGGTAAACCGGTAGATAAAACAGAATGGGGAATGACTCCGCAGACTGTAAACGCTTACTACAATCCTGTATATAACGAAATCGTATTCCCTGCAGCAATTCTTCAGCCGCCGTTCTTCAACCCACAGGCTGATGCTGCCGTAAACTTTGGTGGAATCGGTGCAGTAATCGGTCACGAAATGAGCCACGGATTTGATGATTCCGGAGCTCAGTTTGACGCAGAAGGTAACCTTGTTGACTGGTGGACTCCGGAAGATAAAGCCAACTTCGAAAAAGCAACAAAAGCTCTTGCCGCTCAATATGACAAATATGAGCCTGTAAAAGGAACTTTCGTAAACGGAACCTTTACAAACGGTGAAAATATTGCAGACTTAGGAGGAGTAAACATTGCATACGATGCGCTTCAGATGTATTTAAAAGATAAAGGAAACCCTGGAAAGATCAGCGGATTCACTCAGGATCAGAGATTCTTCTTAAGCTGGGCAACCGTTTGGAGAACTTTATCCAGTGAAAAATACATGATCAATCAGGTGAAAACAGATCCGCACTCTCCTGGATATTTCAGAAGTTTCGGTCCGTTGATCAATGTTGATGCCTTCTACAAAGCATTCGATGTGAAAAAAGGAGACAAATTATACAAAGCTCCGGAAGACAGAATCAAAATCTGGTAATAATACAGCCGCTCAGAAATGGGCGGTTTTTGTTTTTTAGGTAGCAGATATCAGGGATTGTGGGATAATGATAATAGATAGCAGATATAAGATAACAGATGACAGCCGGTTTGCTCACGACCGGTAAGGAAGTACGATTATTCCCTCTGGAGGGGTGTCAAATCTCAGATTTGATGGGGTGGTCAACAGTGAAGTAATATCAATAGAAGCGGGCTTTAGCCCGCTTACTCTATAGACCAATCTCCATCTGGCTTTAGCCAAAACCTAAAATCATTTTTTTCCCACATCAATTATCACTAAAGTTCGTATATTTGATAAGTTTGTGTAAAATCAAAAATTATCTTTAATGAAAAAGCTAAATATTGGAATACTTGCCCTTGCGGGGATTGTATTTCTCAATTCGTGTGGTGCGGCAAAGACTGCAGGGACAGAGAAAAAAACTGAGGCTACGGCAGCTGTTGCAGAGCCGGTGAAAGAAGACGTGAAAGAGGAGGGAATCAATTTATCTTATATGGATACAAGTGTCCGTCCACAGGATGACTTTTTTAGCTATGTGAACGGAAATTGGGTAAAAACTACCCAGATTCCTTCTGATAAAGCCAATTGGGGATCTTTCAATGCATTGAGAGAAAATGTAGATGATGCTTCATTGGATATTTTGAATAAAATTCTTACCGAAAACTACCCGGCGGGATCAGAAGGGCAGAAGATCCAGAATCTTTATGCCTCTTTTATGGATACTGCTAAAAGAAATGCAGAAGGTTTGGCGCCTATCAAGGCTGATCTCGCAAAAGTAGATGCCATTAAAAGTCTTAATGATCTGCAGAAATATCTTCTGGAAGCAACAAGAATGGGAGATAACTCTTTCTATGGCTGGAGAGTGGGCGCAGATATGAAGAATTCTAAAATGAATGCTGTTTATCTGGGCGGTCCTGATCTTGGGTTGGGAAGAGACTATTATCAGAAGGTAAATGAGGCCAATACAAAAACTTTGGCAGAATATCAGACCTATGTAGGGAAGCTGTTCGGAGTTTTGGGCTATAAAAACACAGCTCAGGCTGCACAGAACGTTGTGGATTTTGAAAAACAGATGGCCAATTATCTGTTGACCCTTGAGCAAAACAGAGATGCCAATCTTAGATATAATCCTAAAAATGTATCCGAGTTATCCGGAATCGTTAAAAATGTTGACCTTGTAAAGTATTTAAAAGATGCAGGGGTAAATACAGATAGAGTGATCATTGGGGAAATGAAATATTACCAGAATATGGATCAGTTTATCACGCAGAAAAACCTCCCTTTATTAAAAGATTATCTGAAGTACCATATCATTAATGGTAATGCCAGTAACCTGGATGATAATCTTGAGCAGATCAGATTTGATTTCTATGCTAAATATTTACAGGGCCAGAAAGAACAGCGTCCTATGAACAAAAGAGGGCTTACTCTTGTGAATGGTGTTCTGGGAGAGGCTTTCGGGAAGCTGTATGTAGATAAATATTTTACTCCTGAAGCCAAACAGCAGATGGAAACCTATATCGATTACCTTCTAAGATCTTTCAAAACCCATATTGCCAATATAGACTGGATGTCTCCTGATACCAAAGTGAAAGCTCAGGAAAAATTATCCAAATTTACAGTGAAAATTGCTTATCCTGATAAGTGGAAAGACTATACCCAATTGAAAGTAGAATCTCCGAAACAGGGAGCTACATTATATTCAAACCTTCAGAATGTGGCAGCTTGGCAGTATCAGAGAAGTTTAGATAAAGTAGGAAAACCTGTTGACAAAACAGAATGGGGAATGTCTCCACAAACTGTTAATGCGTACTACAGCGGATCAAATAACGAAATCGTATTCCCGGCCGCAATTCTTCAGCCGCCTTTCTACAATCCTAAAGCAGATGCAGCAGTGAACTTCGGAGGAATCGGTGCCGTTATCGGTCACGAAATTTCTCACGGATTTGATGACAGCGGTTCCCGTTTTGATGGGGACGGAAACCTTAATAACTGGTGGACAGACGCTGACCGTAAGAACTTTGATGCAAAAGTAGGACAGCTTGCTGCTCAGTACAGTGCTTATGAACCGGTAAAAGGAAGTTTCGTAAACGGTAAATTTACAAGTGGTGAAAATATCGGTGACCTAGGTGGGGTAGCAGTGGCTTACGATGCCCTTCAGATATATCTTAAAGATAAAGGAAATCCGGGTAAGATCAGCGGATTTACTCAGGATCAGAGATTCTTTATGAGCTGGGCAACCGTTTGGAGAACAAAAGCTACGGATCAGTATATGATTAATCAGGTGAAAACAGATCCGCACTCTCCGGGAATGTTCAGAGCATTTGGCCCATTGGTGAATCAGGACTCATTCATCAAAGCATTTGATATCAAACCTGGAGACAAATTGTATAAAGCGCCTCAGGACAGAATAAAAATTTGGTAGTTTTACCAAAAGATTGTTAGAAAAAAGGATCCGCCTCATATTGATTTGAGACGGATTCTTTTTTTAATAGGCTTTCTTATAATTACGGATGACAAACTTGATTCCGGTTTCTAAAATATCACCCATGGTCTTACAGTATTTGAAGTTGACATCATAGGTGAGTTTCTGCAGAGCAGTCTTCAGTTCTGTAACATTGGTTTCCGGAGCTATATCTTCCTTTTTCATAATAGAAATAAGTTCGTCAAATCTGTTTTTGCTGCTGGTCACTCTTTTTACAATCTGTGACCGTACCTCTTTCCGGTATTGTTCTATAGAATTGGGCTTCAGCTTTTCCAGTACCATATTCACCATCAGGTTGTTTTCTTTAAAATACTGAGGAAGATAGACCTTCAGATTACCTTCATAACTCTGCTGGTCAAAATCTATCGGCCGGATCCTGTAGATAACCTGGTCAAAATCGTGTATAGGAATCACCACATAATTATAAGACCTCATATCCCCAAGAAGCCCGATGAGACAACGCTCATTGAATTTTACAAACTCCTTGGAAATCTGTGCTTTTTCCAGCTCTGTGCAGTTGTGCAAATGTTTCTTTATAAAAACATCTCCGGGAATTCCCAGAATATGTTCTTCTATTAAAGTGTTTTTGTATATGAGAAAATTAATACGGTTGGGAGAAAGCAGGTCTTCAAGTTCCAGCCCGTATATGCGGGAAGCGTCTGCCTGTTTTATATAAAAATTAGTATAGTTGTCGTTCAAAATATTTCTCACCCGGATCCGGAAAGGTTTAGAGTTTCCGAAAGTACAGAAATCGATTGTATCTACTTTCAGGTAAGGCAAAGTTGCTTCATCACCGTCAGAATGAAGCAACGTATAGATTTTATTTAAATTAGCCTCTATTTCTTTAAACTCATATTCAGGATATAACACCCCTAACCATAAAGTATCCTTGCCATCCTTATCCAGAATATTCACACTGTCACTGAATCTCAACAAATCTTCATACAGAAATTTAATCTTGGTCGTTCTGTTATGCTTTTCCAGATACTGTCCTAATGCTTCCGAAACGGGAAATATAGGCTTTCTAAACGCTATTTTTACATCTTTCATGACACGGTTCGCTTTGCTTAAATATAAAGAATATTTTTTGTAACATCTGAAGAATTGTAGCTTCAGCATTCGTCAGCACTTTCTATAATTCCGGGGCAGATAAAAAATAATTTAATTTTTTTGATTGATTTTATTTATTTTTCATAGCTTAGTGAGATCGTAAGATTTTGATTTTATGTTAAATAAGTATGGGTGAATTTAAATAAGTCAAGAAAAATCTTGTCAAAATTTTGTATGTTACAGTTTTTTTTTAAATTTAAACATTGGATTGGTAGTTTATTGGATTAGTCTGTAAATTACTCAAAAAACAGATCCAAAATAAAATAGTAAATCTCAAAATAATAATAATATGGCAATGTTTAATTATGGTGTTGGCGGAAACGAGGTAAAAGTAGACGCTAATGAAGCTATTCAGGAAATCCAGGAAAATAAATCACTGATAGTAAGCCAGCTTACAACAGAAGAATCTTATACCCCTGAAATTGTAACAGGATTAAAAACTGTGGAAGATGTTTTCAAACATTTCCAGCCTTCTGTATCGGTACAGCATGAAACAGAAGATGGTGGAATGGTAGAAGAAGAATTCCGTTTTCAAAATCTTGGTGACTTTACTCCTAAAAGCCTTACTCAGAAATCAGATTATCTGCAGCAGCTGAGCATGGAGCAGGAGCAGTACAATAAAATTGTACGTCAGCTGAAAACTAATAAAATTCTACGCAATATGCTGGAGAACGATCAGACAAGAGCTGCGTTCATAGAAGTATTGAAAGAAGTGGCACAAGAACTTGAAAAATAATTAAAGACTTACATTAAATCATGGATAGCAAATTACAGGCGCAGGAAAGCCAGCAGCAGGGACAACAGCAACACTCAGGGCAGCCGAAAGGCAACCCGCTTGCGGAGCTCAATAAAATGGGAGGTTTTGGCTTTGTTGAATCCGTTGTAGACGGTATCGCCAATATGAACCCTACAAGAAAAGCAAGAAAGGAAATTTTCCTTAATGACGGCAATAAATCAGAAGAAAGAAAAGAGCTTCTTCAGAAGATCAACCTTTGGGTAAGCCTTTTGGAAGGTAATGAATCTGCTGATAAAATGGCTGATACGTGCAAAAATAAAGCACAACAGGCTGATCAGAATCTAAAAACAAACTTAAAAAATACACTGGACGCCGTTCGTATGTTGGAAACCAACTACAGAACCGTAGCCCAATTCTACAAAAATACAGAACTGGATAAAGTGGATAACGTAAGCATCGTAAATGCAAGCCTTGATCAGGTTTCTGATCTTGATAATCCTTTATTCATTGATGCTATTTCCGAAGAATTTAAAAACTACTATGACCGTCTTGACCTTAGAGACAACTACTCAATTCTGGCCATTCCAGGATATTTAGGATCCAATAAGGTAATCGAGAAATGGGCAAAAATCTGTAACGAGAATAAAGTAATGATGGTTACAGACTTCGCCAACCTGGATAAACCGGATGACGTAGTAGACCTATTCCACTCTGCAAACCTTACCGGAGGTGAGCTTCACAGAAGTAACGTGATTATGACGTGTAACTGGCTCGTAGGCCGTGGAAAAGCTGAAGAAGTAGGTGAAGAAGAGAATGTAGAGCTTCCGCCTTCCACTTCATTGGCAGGAAAAATTCATAAAACACTGATGTCGCAGGTGGCAGCAGGTAAAAAACACGGTAACATCAACGAGGTAGACGCTGTAAAATTCGAATTGAAGAAAAGTGAAATCTCTCAGTTGGAAAAAATGGGTCTTGTACCAATGGTGAACGAATATGGTAAAATTATGGCTTTCTCTGCGAAAACATTATTTACAGGAGACAACATCGGTCTGCAGACGTATTCGGTAGTTCGTGTATTCGACTATGTTACTAAAGTATTACTTGATTTCCTTAACAGAAGAGCCTTCGAAAACTGGAATGCTAAAAACGAAGACGATTTGAGAAGACAGATTGTAACCTTCCTGGACAATATCAAAGGTCCGGACAAACTGATCGAGAAATTCAAGATCGTTCGTTTCGAGCAGGATAGAGTAAACAAAGACAGAGTATGGCTTGATATCCGTATGACTCCTTATTTCCCTACAAAAAGTTTCGTTATCAAACTTGACGGACACAAAGGGGATGACGGGAACGAATGGGATGCAGAATACGCACAGGAATAAAAATCCTTATTTTAAATATCAAAAACCGATGCAATTTTTACATCGGTTTTTTTCTACCAATATCTATAAAATTGAATATGAATAAAAAACAGATCATAGGGCTCACAGCTTTATGCGTGGTATTTCTGGTAAGTTGCGAAAAAAAATACCAGAGTCCCGGAACCTATGAAAATGATCTTTTTGCAGACGAACGTCAGGAAGGAAAAGCTTACATCATGAATGAAGATGAATGCTTTCAGGGCAGTGAACTTGTACTGGCAAGCTCAGGCGTGAAGCTGGCAGACAGTTCAAAAGGCCGTGGAAAATCATTCTTCCTTTATAAAGTGAGCTCCGGAAAAGTATTAAAAACTGTGAGAGATTCAGCAGTAGAAATGCCGATGATGTTTTTATCTCAATACAAATTAAAGATAAAGAATACGGATTCCATGTACGTTTATCTGAAAAAGCTTGAAGGATACCGTTTTATAGCCAAAGACAGGAACCTTAAATACCAGTGGTTAAAAGCTGCTCCGGTATACAATGTAAAGAAAAAATAAAATAAACCTATCTTTGCAGCACTGAAAATAATGTTCAGGATGAAGAGAAGATTATCTCTTCAATGATTTAAAACAAGATTGGTTTTTGGAAAAAAATAGAACAGCCTTAGAATTTCTTCATGTAGGAAACCGGCTTTTGGAATGGTACAGGAATAATGCAAGAGATCTGCCTTTCAGACAAACAAAAGATCCGTATAAAATCTGGATTTGCGAAATTGTATTTCAGCAGACGAGGATTAGCCAGGGGCTCAATCATTATAATAACTTTATAGAAAGGTTTCCGGATGTAAAAACTTTGGCAGAGGCCGAAGAGAATGAGGTTTTGCTGTATTGGAAAGGGCTAGGCTATTATTCCAGGGCAATCAATATTCATAAAGCTGCCCGGCAGATTATGGATGACTATCAGGGGATATTTCCCAGCCAATACGAAGAAATTCTAAAACTTAAAGGAGTAGGGAAGTATACTGCTGCTGCGGTTTCCAGTATCTGCTTCAATGGAAAAATGCCTGCTGTTGATGGTAATTTTTACCGGGTACTGAGCCGTCTTTTTGCTGATGATTTCGATATTTCAAACTCAAAAGCTTTTACCTATTTCTCTGAGCTGGCTGCACTGGTAATGCCTGAAAATGTTGGAGATTTCAACCAGGCGATGATGGATATCGGGTCCGAAATCTGTAAACCTAAAAATCCACTTTGCGGAGAATGCCCTGTAAATGAAGATTGTCTGGCTTTTGCAACTCAAAAAATTTCTGATTACCCTGTGAAAACAAAAAAGGTAAAAGCAGAAGATCTTGCTATGACCTATTACTTTGTTCACAGAAACGGGCAGTTCTTGATTCGCCAGAGAGGAGAAGATTTCATATGGAAGAAACTGTTTGAATTCCCGACAGTGATTCCCTCAGAGATGGAGGGCTTTATCGTTGGTTCAAAAATAATTGCCCATAAGCTGACGCACAAGAATTTAAGCATTGAAATTTTTAACGTTGAGGTAACTTCAGAAAAGATCTGGAACGATTTTATCACTGAAAATCAATACCTGACTACGGATGTGGAAGCTTCCCACGAAAAATCCTTTCCTAAGCCTCTGGAAAATTACATTCAAAACTCTCTGAAAGACTGAAATTTGTCTTCCGAAATCTGAAATCTAATTTGTACTTTTGCAAAATGATAAAAAAAGTCATTTTTATTTTTGTATCACTGGTTTTAATTTCATGTGGAAAAGACTCCGTTCCGAAACCTTTTGGCGAACTGCGTCTGGAATATCCGGCCCCGAAATACCAAAAGTTTGAAAACAATTGTGCCTATACCTTTGAATACTCGGATTTTGCTTCGATTGATCCAGCCAAGAAACCCTGCTGGTTTTATCTGAATTATCCTAAAATGAAGGCCAAAGTTTTCGTCACATATTACCCGATACAGAATGACTTTGCAGATCATATCAAGGAATCTGAAAAAATGGTATATGAGCATACCATCAAAGCCAGTTCTATAGATACAAAATCCTTTGCATACCCTGAAAAGAAGGTGTATGGAAATTTCTATGAGCTGAAAGGACAGACTGCTTCCAATCTTCAATTTTACATTACAGACAGCACAAAACATTTCGTGACTGCCTATCTATACTTTAATACGAGACCGAAACCGGACTCTCTTGCTCCCGCAGTAAACTATATCAAAAACGATATGAAACATCTGCTGGACTCTTTTGAGTGGAAAAAATAATTTACTTTTAATATACATTGAAAAATATATGAAACTTTTAGTTGTAGGAAGTGTTGCATTTGATGCAATTGAAACACCATTTGGTAAAACGGACAAAATTTTAGGAGGTGCAGCCACTTATATCGGGATCACTTCATCTATTTTAGGCGTTAAATCCGGTATTGTTTCTGTAGTAGGAGGAGACTTTCCACAGGAACACCTTGATATGTTTACCGACAGAGATATAAACATCGAAGGAATTGAAATCGTAAAAGAAGGAAAAACATTCTTCTGGGCTGGCAGATACCACAATGATCTGAATACAAGAGATACTTTAGCTACAGAAGTAAACGTATTGGAAAATTTTGATCCTAAAATCCCGGATTCAATGCAGGATGCCGAAATCCTATTACTTGGAAACCTACACCCTGGTGTTCAGCTATCCGTATTGGAAAAAATGAACAACCGCCCTAAGCTTGTGATTCTTGATACCATGAATTTCTGGATGGACAGCGCTTTGGATATTCTGATGGATATGATTGCAAAGACAGACGTGATTACCATTAATGATGAAGAAGCAAGACAGCTTTCAGGAGAGTACTCTTTAGTGAAGGCTGCCAAAAAGATCCACACTATGGGACCTGAATACGTGATCATCAAAAAAGGAGAGCACGGAGCGCTTCTTTTCCATGACAATAAAGTATTTGCTATTCCGGCACTTCCGCTGGAAGATGTTTTCGATCCTACAGGAGCCGGAGATACTTTTGCAGGAGGTTTTGCAGCTTATCTTGCTAAAAAAGGGAAATTTGATTTCGATACGATGAAGTCTGCCCTGATCGTTGGATCTGCAATGGCTTCATTTACTGTAGAGAAATTCGGGACAGAAAGAATAGAAGAAGTAAACGAAGCAGATATGTTCAGCAGATTGAGACAATTTAAAGAATTGACGACATTTGATGTTGAGCTGCAGTAAATAAGTCTTTTTAAGAAATATTTATAATAAAAAATTGAGTGAAATTCGTTAAGAATTCTAAATTTGCAACTTGTTAAAATAGTAAAATGACAAATAAACTAAAAATCACTTTTCTTCTTGGGATTTTCATGATGATGTTCTCTTCAAATATGATGAAGGCCCAGCTAAAACAAGGAGATTTGGTGGATGGTATTGCTGCTGTTATCGGGAATGAAATCGTGTTGGAGTCAGATGTAATCGAGCAGATGAATTATGGGAAGCAGCAGGGAGCTGCCAATACAGACAAATGTGAGTTCCTTGAAAACCTGATCAGCAATAAGCTTCTTGTATACGAAGCAAAAAAAGATACACTGATCGAAAACCGTTCTGCAGCGATCAAAGAACAGGCTAATGCAAAATACCGTCAGTTGCTTTCTCAATTTCCGGATGAAAAAACATTGCTGGCCGCTTATAAATTCAGAAATGCCTACGAAATGAAGAATGCTATCGAGAAAATCGATACAGATCAGTATTACGGGCAGGCAAAATATCAGAGAATTACTGAAAAAGCTGACGTAACCCCAAATGAGGTAACGGATTTCTACAATATGTATAAAATGCAGCTGCCTCAGGTAAAAGACGAGGTTACTCTTGCTCAGATTATGATCTATCCTACATTGACGGAAGCTCATAAGCAGGAACTGATCAGCAGACTGAAAAAAATCAAACAGGATATTCTTGCAGGAGAAAGTTTTGAAAGCCAGGCAAGAATTTATTCAGAAGATGAAGGATCTGCTGCCAATGGAGGTTTATATAAGAACATCAACAAAGGACAGATGGTGAAGCCATTTGAAGCTGCTGCATTAAACCTTCAGGAAAATGAAATTTCTGATCCTGTTGAATCAGAGTTCGGATTTCATATTATTCAGTTACTGAAAAGATCAGGTAAAGTATATGATGCAAGACACATCCTTTTACAGGCAAAACCTACCGATGATGAAATTAAGACTGCTAAAGCAAAATTAGACAGTATCAGAGGGCTTGTTATGGATGGAAAAATGACATTTAAAGATGCTGCTTTCAAATTCTCAGATGATAAAAGAACCAAATTCAACGGCGGAATTATTCCGGGAGCTGATGGTTCAGACAAAATTGAGAGAGAAAGTATTCCAGGTACAATCAGCTACGAATTGGCAGGTTTAAATAAAGGAGATATTACCACAGCTTTTGAAGATGAAGAAAACAAAAGAAAACTGGTGAAGATCCTTAAGCTGGAAGATGAAATTGCTGCTCACCAGATCACTCTGGAAACAGACTTCAGCAGAATCAAACAGATGGCGCTGAATAAAAAGAAAAGTGAAATGGTTGAAAAGTTTGTCAACTCTAAACTACCAAGTACTTTCATCTCTATAGACGGACGCTATGATAGCTGTAGCTTTAAGTCTAACTGGAAGAAAGAATCCATCAAAAAATAATAAAAAGAACCTTCAGAATTTCTGGAGGTTTTTTTATGCATAAAAGAAAATGTTATTTGCTTTAATGAATTTTCGGAAAATATCACAAACTTTCCAGCGTTGATTTTCCCGCTTTTTCAAACTGAATTTTTCTGCATATTTTCCCCATAAAACCTTTGTTTTTAGTATTTTTACGCATGAGCAATTTTATAGATTTCAATTCGGCAAAAAAAATTCATGATATGCAGGGTAACCAAAATAGAATTTCACAGCTTTTCAATATCAAATATCCCATTATACAGGCAGGAATGATCTGGCATTCAGGATGGAGACTGGCTTCGGCAGTGTCCAATTGTGGCGGACTGGGCCTGATTGGTGCAGGAAGCATGTATCCCGATATTTTACGGGAAAATATTCAGAAATGTAAGCAGGCAACGGATAAACCTTTTGGAGTTAATGTGCCGATGCTGTATCCTAATCTTGAAGAAATCATTCAGATCATTCTTGAAGAAGAGGTGAAAATTGTGTTTACCTCAGCAGGTAACCCGAAAACATATACAGAGACTCTTCAGAAAGAAGGGATCAAAGTTGCCCATGTGGTCTCTTCTACGAAATTTGCGGTAAAATGTGAAGATGCAGGAGTAGATGCCGTAGTAGCCGAAGGTTTTGAAGCCGGAGGTCACAACGGAAGAGATGAAACAACAACGCTTTGTCTTATTCCGAATGTAAGAAAACATATTTCTAAACCACTGATCGCAGCTGGGGGAATTGCTTTGGGATCACAGATGAAAGCAGCTATGATCTTAGGAGCAGACGGTGTACAGATCGGTTCGCGTTTTGCTGCGACTACTGAGGCCAGTGCCCATGAAAACTGGAAAAAGAAAATCACAGAACTTCAGGAAGGAGATACACATCTTACCTTAAAAGAATTGGCTCCTGTGAGAATGGTGAAAAATAAATTCTTCAGCGAACTGGAAGATATCTACCAGAACGGAAGAAATAAAGAAGCTCTGATTGCTTCGTTGGGAAGAGCAAGAGCAAAAAAGGGAATGTTTGAAGGAGATATGGAAGACGGTGAGCTGGAAATAGGACAGGTGTCTGCCCTGATTGATGATATACTTCCGGTAGAAGTAGTTTTTAATCAACTGTTAAAAGAATTTGAAGAAGTAAAAATGCCAACATTTTAAATCGTTGAATGGAAGGAAGAATCATTGATGCAAAAGGGAAAAAATTATACATAGAATACACTAATTCATTTGAAGGCAGGCCTACCATTGTCTTTTTACATGATTCATTGGGATCGGTACAGCTTTGGCGTGATTTTCCGGCGAAGCTGGCTGAGAAAACCGAATGTAACGTTCTTGCCTACGACCGTTTAGGATACGGAAAGTCTTATCCAATGCCTACCCATGAAAGACCTGTAAACTATATGGAGCTGGAAGCAGATGTACTGAATGATCTGCTCGCCGAAATGAAAATTGACAAAGCCATTCTTTTCGGGCATAGTGACGGAGGTACCATTGCATTGATTACCGCAGCAAAATATCCTGAAAGAGTAGAAGCGGTGCTGTGTGAAGCCGGGCATATTTTTGTGGAAGAAGTCACTTTAAAAGGTGTTTATGATGCCTGGGAAGCTTACAAGACCACAAACCTGCCGGAACGCCTACAGAAATATCATGGAGATAAGGTTGAAACGTTATTCAGAGCGTGGACAGAGACATGGACCCGTGATGATTACAGATCATGGAATATTGAATACCTTCTGAAAGACATCACCTGCCCGCTGCTGTTTATTCAGGGCGAAACTGATGAATATGGTACTCTGGACCAGGTTGAAAAAACCGTGACCCAGGTAAGCGGAACTGCTGAAAAATACATCATTCCGGGTGTAGGGCATACGCCACATAAGGAAATTCCGGAGCTGGTATCAGAGAAAGCAGCCGAATTTATCAATAGAAATTTCTGAGAAAAAATAATACAGGACATCTGTCAAGGTATTTTTATTTGTTTAAGAAATTTCCGGACGGCAGCGCAAGTTCTGAGAGATATAGAAATAGCAGCTAAAGAAAACGTAAAAAAAGATAATAATATCATTAAAATTGATATGCTGAAAGCAGTACAATAATAAAAAAGAGATGCCCGGCATCTCTTTTTTATTTTATTTTTTAGGCTGCAATGAAAAGTTGTCAAGGTAAACGGCCTGATGTATCCCGTTCAGCAGGACTTTGAGTCCCAGGCTTGAATCCTTTTTTAAAGAAATATTGATGGTCTTTTTATCGCTTGTTATCTTTGACGGTTTCACGATGGAAACATAAGACTTTGCATCAGAAGCATTGTTTACGGAAAAAACTTCCAGTGTTGTTTCCCCTCCGTTATCAGAAGTATCCAGGGAAAGCGTATAGTTTCCGGCTTTAATTTTAGGAGTAATCAGATACATATTTTCTCCGGGACTGCTCATCGAATAAAATACAATTCGTTTGTCACTGGCATAAAGCATGGCTTTTCCCGGCTGAGCAGACCAGCATTTGTTGATATCTTTCCATGTATCAAAATTTTCGGTAAGGGTAGATACTGTTTTACACTGTGCATTTACCGTTAGAAAACCTCCTAAGGCAGCTACTCCCGCAAATATAATTTTTCTCATATATTATTTTTATTTATAATGAGTAAAAATAACCAAAAAAATCCATTGTTTAAAGTTTATAACATTTTATCACAATGATATTTGTTAGGCATGCTTTGTACATATTGCACACCTTATCATAGAGGAAACAATTTTATAATGTACCAAAGCTATTTTTCATAATTCTAATGAACTCTTTTTTTTAAACCCAATATTCCAAAGAATGTCTTTTTATTTAAAAATTATTTACTTGCATTGAGCTTAATATTTAAATAATTCTTTCTTCATTGTTTTAAATTTCACCCTTTTACAAAGCATTTTATGCAATAAATAAGCACAAAATATACATTAATAATCATTGAGTAGTGAGATATCTAAAGTTTACATTTAGAGTGTCAATAATGACAAAATAATTAAAACCGAATGTTATGAAAAAACTAAAAAAAATTTCAAGAGAAAATCTGAAGAACTTAAAAGGTGGAGGTCCTTCTAAACCAAGCGGAAACACAGGGTGCAGCTACATGTGCTGTTCTAATGTTGAACCTGCAAAGTGTAGTACAATAACAACAGTTAGTTTAGAAGAATCAGGAACTGTAGGATGTTCAACAGGTTCACATCTTGTAGAAGTCTGAAATATTAATTTTTTATCGAATACAGCTGACATCAGTTGTATTCGATTATAATAATTTGCCGGTTATGAATAAAATGATTTTGTTTTTTTGTTTAATGTATCAGATGTTGTCTGCTCAAAATAAAAGATTTATTTATGAATATACTTTTATTCCTGACTCAACAAACAGAGCTAATGTTGTTAAAGATTTTATGTTTTTGGATATCTTCAATGGAAAGTCTTTATTTTATAGCCGTTATAAATTTACTGAAGACTCGATATCAATTGCAGAATCTAAAAAACAGAAGTTTTATATCCCAAAAGCTGATATTTTGTATAGAATAGAAAAGAAAGATGGAAAAATATTTTTTAAAACAACTGATTATGGTTTGGGAAAAATAAAAGTAGAGGATGATAGAAAAATGAATTGGAATGTTTTGCCTGAAAAACAAAAGATAGGAGAGTTTATTGCTCAAAAAGCAATTGTCAATTTTGGTGGTAGAACATGGGTTGCTTGGTTTACTGTAGATATTCCTATTCAGGATGGACCTTATAAGTTCAGTGGGCTCCCGGGACTTATTATAAAAATTGAAGATATAGCCAAAAATCATTGTTATGAGTTGGTAAGTGTCAGAAATAGCATTGGTGAAACAATACTTCCTGAGTTAGCAACCAGATCCAGTGAATTGTTTTTAACGCAGAACAAATTTATTGATTTATATAAACAATACAGAAAAGACCCTGCTGCAGAAACAAGACAACTTTATATGGAAGGTCGGATTCCTGATCAGAGAGATACTTCAGGAAACTTCCGTACAGGAGCTGAAGTGGTGCAGGAAGTGGAGAGGCTAACCAGAGAAAGAATCAAAAAAGATAATAATATTATTGAAATTGACCTGTTGAAAGCTGTAAATCAATAAGTGAAGAGATCAGCAATTACAGCAATCGAAGTTCTGTCTCAATATTTTCTTTTGCCTGAGTTTCATATTGATGTCTGAAATATTCAGTTTTAAAGATGTTCTCAAGCTCCAGAAAATGTTTAAGAACTTTTTTCCGTCCCGGTTTATAAAGGAAATCAGGATAAATGGAATATTCTTTTCTGATCATTTGCGTGTACACCAAATAAGTTTCCCGGTCTTTTCCAAGAACAGATAGATCAGCATCCAGAAGATAATTGATATCCATATTTTCAGATTCCTGATGAGATTTTGTAGCTAAGATCTGGTCAGAGACAATTTTGATTTCTTCTTGTGGTAAGCCCAGTTCTGCAAGTCTTTTTTGTGCGGTTAATGCACTTTTTTCTTCATTGGATTTGGAGGTAGCATCATAAATGACGTCATGGTAAAACACAGCAAAAGCTACCAGTGTAAAACGGGAAATACGATCCTTTACCGCCTCAAGTTCCTGAAACATATTGTCGAGATGGAGAAGATTGTGATAATACCTGCCTTTTTCGGTGTATTTTGTTTCAATTTCATTCCACAAACCATTGATGAGCTCATCATCTTTATGTAGAGGCAGACAAATTTGGGTAAACTGATCTTTTAAATGCATTGTAATAAGGAATAAAAAAAGGAACTTTTAAAAAGTTCCTCTGTTTGCTGCAAGAACGTCTTTCAGCTCAGCCCAGCCTCCGCCGTTATAACCGTCCTTCAATCCCTGAGTATTAAGATATTCCAGTGCTTTTCCACTTCTGTTTCCACTTCTGCAGAATAAGATGACCGGTTTTTCGATAGATAGGATTTCATCCTGTCTGTCTTCTACTTCACCAAGAGGAATATTCTTAGCACCTTCTATATTTCCGTCCATTTCAAGCTCCATAGGCTCACGAACGTCGATCAATTCATAGTTTCCGGATTGTATTACTTCTATTAAAGACATAGTTGTTTATTTTAAACATTAAATTATGAACGAAATTACGCAATTTTTTTTTGAAAAAAATCTTAATTCAAGCATAAATTTTTCAGAAAGAAAACCGTATTGAGCAGGCGTTCCTGTATGCATAACCGGAAGAAATGTAAACGATTTGAATAACATTGGCCTTTAAGGTATGAAAGCATAGGTTTTCAAATTACTTGGCTGTGAAGAAAACCACGTACTTCAGCAGCGATAGCACCTGATCCTGAAAAACCGGAAGATTGATAAAATAATCTTAATTTTGCAGGGTGAAATTATGAATGCAGGCGCTGAAAAATATACCCAACTGATCAAATCCAAAGCAAAAAGTTTTGGATTCCAGAGCTGTGGTGTTTCTAAAGCTGATTTTCTGGAAGAAGATGCACCTCATCTCGAAAAATGGCTGAAGAATAACTTCAATGGCGAGATGAAGTATATGGAAAACCACTTTGATAAAAGATTAGATCCAAGACTTTTGGTAGAAGGCTCAAAATCTGTGATTTCACTTTCTTATAATTACTTTCCTGAAGAGAAAATCTCAATACTGGAAAACTATAAAATTTCAAAATATGCCTATGCAGAAGATTACCACGAGGTGATCAAAGAAATTCTCCGTGAGATGGTGGCAGAATTGCAGGAAGAAATAGGAGAGTTCGGCTTTCGGGTTTTTGTAGACTCAGCGCCGGTACTGGAAAGAAGCTGGGCCAGGAAGTCGGGGATAGGCTGGGTAGGGAAAAATGCCAACCTGATTACCAAACAGAACGGATCTTTTTACTTCCTTGCTGAAATTATCTGTGATCTGGAGCTGATCCCGGATCATGAAACCACCGATCACTGCGGAACCTGTAGAAAATGTATCGATGCCTGCCCTACAGATGCTATTGTTTCTGAAAAGATCATTGACGGAAGCCGCTGTATTTCCTACGCAACCATTGAGCTTAAAAATGAAATTCCGGATCATTTCAAAGGTAAAATGGAAGACTGGATGTTTGGCTGTGACATCTGCCAGGACGTATGCCCGTGGAACCGCTTCTCTGCACCCCATAAACAGAGCCGCTTCAAGCCGAATGAAGCTTTAAAAAACTTTACAAAAGGAGAATGGAAGGATCTTACCCAGGAAATATTCTCTGAGATCTTCAGAAAGTCTCCCGTAAAAAGGACCAAATTTACAGGTCTGAAGAGAAATATTGAGTTTTTAAACAACTCATCAGATTGATCTTAGCTTAAATTTTTGGTGATAATCCCTTCTTTGGAATTTTCTGGATTTCCAAACTAAAGCGGATAAACGACCATTCCTTAAATTTTCTGCCTTAAGGAGGTAAAGATTTATAAGATTAAATAAGCTGAAAAGTCCTTTCCTAAAAAGAAAAATTGACTTCCAGGAGATCAGATCTCACCGAAAATCAACGTCTTTTTTGTATTCTTTTTGGAGCCGTTTTTACTCTTACTTTAAATCTTTTCTGGGATTTGGTATTTTTACGCATATTTGTGAATATTTCGTAACTAAATATAGCCATTTTTTCGATTAAAACAAATACTTTTACAGAAAAGTGTAAATTAAATTTTATTAAAAAACATGACTGTGAAAATAATGTTGATATATATCCTGAAAGTGATAGGCGTTATTCTGGGAATTGTAATTATATATGTGATCCTTGGACTGTTGATTCCCTACATTCCTGTTTCTGCAAAAGATGACGGACAAAAGAAAGAGATCCCTGTCTATATTTATACCAACGGAGTGCATACCGATATTGTAATGCCCGTAAAAAATGACCTCCAGGACTGGAGTGCGAAAATACCTTTTGCAGATACAAAATCAAAGAAAACAGATTATCAGTATATCGGGATCGGCTGGGGAGACAAAGGCTTTTATCTGGATACCCCCACCTGGGCCGATCTGAAATTCTCTACTGCCGTAAAAGCTGCATTCTGGCTAAGTGATTCAGCGATGCATTGTACCTATTACAGAACAATGAAAGAAGGTGAAGATTGTAAAATGATCATGATCAGCAGAGGGCAGTATGAAAACCTGGTAAAATTTATAGAAGATAAATTCGACAGGGATCAGAACGGAAAATTTATGCTGATTCCTACAGATGCAGTGTATGGTGATAACGATGCTTTTTATGATGCTAAAGGAACATACAGCTTTCTTTATACATGCAATACATGGTCTAATAATGCTTTAAAGGCTGCAGGACAGAAAGCTGCGTTATGGACCCCTTCAGATTTTGGAATTTTTCAGCATTATAAATAAGAAATGAGAACGGGCTTTCTTTTCATCATTATTTTTATCCTCAGCTCCTGTTCACACAAAAAACAAAAAGAAATACCTGTTGCTGAAATTCCCGCTGTAGTTGAAAAGAAACCCAGGGCTGATTTCTCTAAAACAAAAATGAAGGCTGAAGAAGCATTGGAGTTCTGTACCTCCGGGAAATTCAATACCGATTTCTGTATTCTGATTGATATGAGTCTTCATTCCGGGATCAATCGTTTCTTTGTGTGGGATTTTAAAACCAATTCCATTTCAAAGCAATATCTGGTAGGCCATGGGTGCGGATCAAACTCATGGAGTAAAGATGACTCGAAGTCGGATCCAGGATTTAGCAATGAGGATGGAAGTCATCTTTCATCTTTGGGAAAATATAAACTGGAAGGCAGAGGATACAGCGACTGGGGAATCCATATAAAATACCTGATGCATGGCCTTGAAGACACCAACAGCAATGCCCTGAAAAGATACATTGTTTTTCATTCCTGGGATAAAATGAGTGATGAAGAAACTTTTCCTGAAGGTTCGCCCGAGGGCTGGGGATGTCCTACTGTTTCCAATAATGCAATGAAGGAAATTGATCCGATGATCCAGAAATCCGGAAAACCGGTTCTGATGTGGATATACAATTAAAAAGAAGTACGATGAAACATAAGCTTTTCCGTGAGCAGCAGCTCAGCTGTGATATAGAAACGGCATGGAAATTTTTCTCAGCAGCAGATAACCTTTCTGAAATTACCCCTAAAGACATGGGGTTTGTTGTCCTGACGGAATTGGAAGATGACCAGATCTACGAAGGAATGCTCATTGATTATTATGTATCGCCGCTCCTGGGGATTAAAATGAAATGGCAGACAGAGATCACTCAGGTAGACTACCGGAAAAGCTTCACCGATTTTCAGAAAAAAGGACCTTACAAATTATGGAACCACCATCATGAGTTTATTCCGAATGAACAGGGCGTTCTGATGAAAGATACGATAGACTATGAGCTTCCGTTGGGGTTTCTGGGAGAAATCGCTCACAGACTGCTTGTCAAAAAGAAGCTGGAATATATCTTTGATTACCGTTTCAGGGTATTAAGTAAACTGTTTTAAGGTCATTTAATATTCCATAACGCATAATACAATCATACACTTACCACTCCGTAGAATCTATTCGATATTATGACATTGAATAACAAGAATCTATTCATAGTTTAAGTTTTTTTAACAATTAAAAGGCTTCTGCTCCGTTAAAAATCCTTATTTTTGCAACACTTATTGTTTTTACGAAAAACTAATGTGTTCTGATTGACATGGCAGGTCTGAGGTCATTTATCTTATTCTATATCATACTGGTCTTTACCCTTTTCAATTCGAATTGGGCAGAAAAATCGTTGCAGAATATTCCTCATGTTCCTCATGTCAGTAATATTCACCTTCTTGACGTTTATGAGGAGGCGGATATGAACACACATGCATTACCTGCAGCCTCTAAAATCGTAAAATACTCTACCCGTAAAGATGATACTACCGTTGGTGATTTCTCAGGAATATTAAAAGTTATTCCTAAAATCAGCCTTCCGGAAATTGCAGTCTCTATCATCTGCGGAGTCAAATCCTTTCTCCATCTTCTTCAGTTGTTTTAGGTTTAAGTTGTTGAATGCCAAATTACTTTTAACGGAAATCTTATAACCTAAACATTTAAAAATGTATTTTAAAAACGTAATAATTTGCAGTTTTGCAATATTATTCGCTGTGTCATGCAGTAAAGACAAGAAAAAAAACAGCCAGAAAGAGAAAGAAGTTCCCGTACTGGAAATCAAGGAAAAAGATACGTTGGTAAATAACCAGTTTGTTACAGATATTCAGGCTAAAAAAAACGTAGAGATGCGTTCCAGGATCGGAGGAATTATTCAGCATATCTATGTGAATGAAGGTCAGTTTGTACACCAGGGCCAGCCTTTATTTAAGATCAATGATGCCGAATTACAGATGGAACTTTTGAAAGCAAACGCCGCATTAAAGCAGACGGAAGCCGATGTACGCATTGCAGAAGTTGAACTGAAGCAGATTCAGAGCCTCCATGCCAAAAAATTCGTAGCCAATAACGAACTGGAAATGGTGAAAGCAAAGCTGACCTCTGCCCAGGCTAAGCATGCTTTTGCCGATGCAGAGAAAAGAGCTGTTCTTCAGAAGATAAGCTTTACAAAAATTACAGCACCTTTTGACGGGGTCATTGACGTTATCCCTCACAAAGACGGAAGTTTGGTAGAAAATGGCACTTTACTTACCACACTGTCCCAGCTTAATGAAGTGTATGCCTATTTTTCCATTCCGGAAAACCTGTACTTTGAACTTCTGGCTAATGACAAGATTGGAAACCATCAGAAGATCGAGCTTACCCTGCCTAATGGGGTGAACTATCAGTTTAACGGAGCATTGAAGACTGCTGAAGGAGAGATCGACAGAACTACCGGATCCATCCGGTATAAAGCCCTTTTCCCGAATCCGGATCGTCTGATCAAACACGGAACCTCAGGTAAGCTTATCATTTCCGAACAGCAGGATAATGCAATCCTTATCCCACAAAAATCTACATTCTCTATCCAGGACAAAACTTATGTTTTTGTTGTGGATAAGCAGAACAAAGTGAAAATGACCAATATTAAGATCGGAACCACCCTCAGAGATTCCTATATGGTGGAAAGCGGCCTTAAAAAAGGAGATTTAATCATTTATGAAGGAACCCAGTCGTTGAAAGACGGTGATGTGATCAAAATCAAAAAGAAATATTAACCTTTCATAATCTTTAAATCAATTTACAATGGTAGAAATGTTTATAAGACGAAAGGTTCTTTCGTTGGTTATTTCCATATTATTTGTACTCCTGGGAATCATGGCATTGCTGAAGATGCCGATCACTCAGTTTCCGGATATCGTGCCACCTTCCGTAACGGTAACGGCAAAGTATACGGGAGCCAATGCCGAAGTATCTGCCAATGCAGTGGCCCTTCCTCTGGAACGTGCCATCAATGGAGTTCCGGGAATGACGTATATGTCGACGGTAACCTCGAATGACGGCCTTACCCTGATTCAGGTTTTCTTTGAAGTGGGAACTGATCCTGATGTGGCGGCAGTAAATGTTCAGAACAGGGTAACCACCATTCTGGATGAGCTTCCTGAAGAAGTAATACGCGCAGGGGTTACCACTGAAAAAGAGGTCAACAGTATGCTGATGTACCTTAACATCACCAGTTCAGATCCGAGCCAGGATGAACAGTTCATTTACAACTTTACGGATATCAATGTCCTGCAGGAGCTGAAACGTATTGATGGAGTAGGGCGTGCGGAGATCATGGGGCAAAAAGAATATTCGATGAGAGTATGGCTGGATCCTCAGAAGATGGCAGCTTACAATATTTCAGCAGATGAAGTGATCACTTCGTTACAAAAACAGAATATTTCCGCAGCACCCGGAAAAGTAGGGGAAACCTCAGGGAAAACTTCCAGCCAGCTGCAATATGTGATCAAATATAAAGGGAAATTCTTTGAGCCTAAACAATATGAGGAAGTTCCTATCCGCTCAGATGTAGACGGTACCATCTTAAAGCTTAAAGATATTGCTAAAGTGGAATTCGGAGCAATGAACTATGGAATGGTTTCCAAGACAGACGGAAGACCTTCTGCATCTATTATGATGAAACAGCGTCCCGGCTCCAATGCTTCCGAAGTAATTGAAAGTGTAAAAGCAAAAATGGAAGAGCTGAAAGTCTCCTCTTTCCCTCCCGGAATGGAATATAACATGGCGTATGATGTTTCCAGGTTCCTGGATGCGTCCATCAGTGCGGTACTGACTACACTTATTGAGGCATTTATTCTGGTAGGAATTGTGGTATTTATCTTCCTGCAGGACTGGCGTTCAACCCTCATTCCGGTACTGGCAGTGCCTGTGGCCCTTGTAGGAACTTTTGCCTTTATGAATATGCTTGATTTCTCTGTCAACCTGTTGACTTTATTTGCATTGGTGCTTGCTATCGGGATCGTGGTGGATAATGCCATTGTCGTCGTAGAAGCCGTCCATGTAAAAATGGAAGAAGGTATGAATGCTATGGATGCTACCATCAGCGCAACAAAAGAAATTGCAGGGGCAGTAGTGGCAATTACCATCGTAATGTCTGCCGTATTTATTCCTGTAGCATTTCTGGATGGCCCGGTAGGAGTATTCTACAGACAGTTTTCACTGACGCTGGCCATAAGTATTGTTATTTCAGGAGTTAATGCATTGACGCTTACTCCGGCGCTTTGTGCCATTATCCTGAAGCCTCATGACCATCATAAGAAGAAAACGATCATCGACAGGGCTTTCCAGAGTTTCAATACAGGTTTTGAAAGATTAACCAATGGCTATGTGGGAATCTTGTCAAAATTTGCAACGAGAACAACAGTTACTTTTGGTTTATTGTTCTTATTTGTCGGGTTAACTTTTGTGACCAGTAAATTCCTTCCCACCGGATTCATCCCGATGGAAGACCAGGGGATGGTATATGTGAGCGTTACCACTCCACAGGGAGCAACCGTGGAAAGAACGGAAAAAGTACTGGATGAAGTGACGGTAATGGCAAAGAAAATTGAAGGCGTGGAAAACGTAACTACCCTTGCCGGATATAGTATTGTAACGGAAATTGCAGGTTCTTCCTACGGTATGGCCATGATCAACCTTAAAGACTGGAAAGAAAGAAATATTTCAGTGAATGACCTGATTGCGGAGCTTTCTGAAAAAACAAAAGGAATCGCAGATGCCCAGATTGAGATCTTTGCTCCGCCTACCGTTCCGGGATTCGGGAATACCAGTGGCTTTGAACTGCGTTTGCTGGACAGAACCGGAGGAACCATTGAAAATACCGATAAAATCACCAAGGATTTTGTTAAAAAACTGAATGAGGCACCGGAACTGCAGAACAACTTTACCAGTTTTGATGCCACTTTCCCGCAGTATATGATCAATGTGGATTATGATATGGCTGCTAAAAAAGGAGTTTCCGTAGACAATGCAATGTCAACATTACAGACCATGCTGGGATCTTATTATGCGACCAATTTTATCCGTTTCAGTCAGATGTATAAGGTGATGGTTCAGGCAAGTCCGGAGCATAGGGATACACCGGAAAGTATTTTGAATCTGTACCTGAAAAATGATAAAGGTGAAATGGTTCCGTTTTCAACATTCATCACCATCGAAAAAGTTTATGGTCCTGAAGTACTGACAAGGTATAATATGTATATGTCGGCAATGATCAACGGAGAACCTGCTGACGGTTACAGTTCCGGAGATGCCATTGCTGCAGTAGAGCGTGTAGCAAAGGAAGCCCTTCCGAGAGGTTTTGATATCGAATGGTCCGGAATGACGAGGGAAGAAATCTTATCCGGAAATCAGACCGTTTACATCTTCCTGATCTGTCTCTTATTCGTTTACCTTTTACTGGCTGCCCAATATGAAAGTTTCCTTCTTCCTATGCCGGTACTTTTAAGCTTACCTACAGGGATCTTCGGTTCCTATATCGCTTTGGTGATGGCCGGATTGGATAATAATATCTATGCTCAGGTTGCATTGGTGATGCTGATCGGGCTTTTGGCTAAGAATGCCATTCTGATCGTAGAATTTGCAGTAGCCAGAAATAAGCAGGGCTTTGATATCATTCCGGCAGCTATTGAAGGAGCAAGACAACGTCTGAGACCGATTCTGATGACTTCATTCGCTTTTGTGGCAGGGCTTATTCCCCTGTGTATTGCATCAGGAGCAGGAGCAATAGGAAACCGTTCCATTGGAACAGCGGCAGCAGGAGGAATGCTTCTTGGAACTATTTTCGGACTGATCGTCATTCCGGGGCTGTATATATTCTTTGCAAAACTTGAAAATAAGAAGAAAGATGAAAAGATTAAATCCTAGAAATATATTGTACGGAATGGCTGCATTGAGCTTAGTTTCATGCGCTGTTCCGAAAGTTGCTGACCTTAAAAAAGCTCAGACACTGCCGGAATCCCCAATTAAAACGGCAAGCTCGGAAGAGTTTCAGCAGCTGAATCTGAAAGCTTATTTTACAGATACTCATCTGCTTGAGCTTTTTGATAAAGTGGTACAGGCGAATCCTGATTTTCAGATCGCTCAGCAAAGAGTAGAGATTGCGAACAGCTTTCTGCAACGTTCGAAAATGGATCTTTTGCCGTCCCTTGAAGTGGGCGCTGAAGTTTCCGGGAACCGTTATGGTAAATATACAATGGAAGGAGTAGGAAATTATGATACCAATCTTTCACCCAATATTACCGAAGAACAGAAGATCAACCGTGATTTTACTCCCAATTACTGGCTGGGAGCAAGAAGCAGCTGGGAAATTGATGCCTGGGGTAAGCTTAAAAATAAAAGAATTGCCGCTCAGAAGAAATTCCTGGCTTCTACAGAAGGATTACGGTTGCTTCAGGTAGAGCTTTTCACAGATATTGCCAATCTCTATTATCAGTTGGTTGCTTTAGATAACCGTCTGGCTATTTACCAGAAAAACTATAAGCTCCAGCAACGGGCGTTTGAAATTGTCCTGGCACAGCGTGAAGTGGGAAAAGCCACAGAACTGGCTGTACAGCAGTTTAAAGCCCAGAATAATAACTGGCTTGCGGAAATTGAACATATCAAAGTAGAAATTGTTACTGTAGAGCAGGCAATTACCACACTTACCGGAAGTTATGGCGGCGACGTAAAGCGGGGAACAACCCTGATGCCTACCAATATGGATGTATTGAATAAAACCATTAACGTAGAATCTGTGATTCATTCCAGACCGGATGTGGCAGCCAATTACTATGTTCTGGAAGCTTCCCAGGCAGATGCAAAAGCGGCAAGAGCGGCTTTCTATCCTAAGATTGATCTGGGAGCGGGTTTCGGTTTAAATTCTTTTTCCGTTGAAACGCTGTTCAAGCCCAGTTCATTGGCCGGACAGCTATTGGGAGGTCTGATGGTGCCTGTTTTTAATAAAGGACAGCTGAAATATGAATTTAAAGTAGCCAGCAAAGAGCAGGAAATTGCTTTCTTAAATTATCAGAAAAGTATTACCACTGCGTTCAATGAACTTCAGTCTATTCTGAAACAGACCAAGATCTATGAACGTGTTTTGAAACTGAAATCTGAGGAAGTAGGTTTTCTGGATCGTGGGGTAGAGGTATCCAATGATCTGTATCTTACAGGATATGCCAACTATTTTGAACTGATCAACTCTCAGAAAAGTAAGCTGACCGCTGAATTGGACCTACTGCAGTTCCAGCACCAGAACACGAGGAATAATGTCCTCCTGTTTAAAGCGCTTGGAGGAAAACTGGATTAAATGATAGGGATATTAAGGGCAGCGTTGTCAGCTTAAAGCGAAGCAACCTGAGTTCACAGAAAGCTGTCCTTACTATTCTTAAAACCTTATGAAATCCCTGTGATGAATTATAATATTCTTTTACCGGTTTTGTAAACCGGACCATTTTATTTTTTACGATGATGAAAGCCACCTGAAAAGGTGGCTTTCTGTATTATTTCAAAACATATCTCCATCAGTAGAAGATATGCTGATAGATTAAATATTATTTAACGATCTGGATCTCAACAGCTGAAAATCCTTTTGGGGACTTTTCTTTTTCGAAAGAAACTTTGTTCCCTTTTTTCACCGGCTCTGCACAGTTGTTATTGTGGAAGAAGATATTCTCTTTGGTATTGTCTTCAGTGATGAAACCATATCCTTTTTCACTCAGGAAAGTAACAATTCCTGTTTTTCTTGGATCTTCTTCAATAATAGGTGCTGCACCCAATTGAATATCATCAAGGTTTACTTCCTGTCTTTGCTCAGGCGGAGTAGAAGTTAATCTTCCGAATTCATCTACATACATGAAGACATCCTCCATGTCCTTTCCTTTGTTGTTGTTCGTTTTACGTTCTTCGCGTCTTAGCGCCTTTTCTTTTTGCTTTTGAATTTTTTTCTTGAAATTTTCCTTTTTAGAAAAAGAATCTGCCATAAATTATTTTTAGTATTTAGTTTCTATAAATTGTATTGATTCAATCTGGTCTTTTGACCTATAAAGCCTGCCGATGTTTCCTGCCTTTGGGTGTCCCAATCATACAGAGCTTTAAAATTCCGACAAGTATTGTTCTTAATAGAAGAATAAAAGTTAAAAAATATGGCTGCTCAAAAAGCAAAGACTGAATAAAAAATATTCCGGTCGTTACAGAAAACAAAGTAGTGACTTGGTTACTAGCATACAAATATACAACAATAAAATGAATAATACGGTTTTAAATGATTGATTATCAGAAATGGTTTTTGGATAAATTCCTGTAAAGGCTTTACTGGCTGATTATAAGAGAAAATAAGCTCTTTTGAATCTTCCATAAAAAATCCCCAGCATGCTGAGGATTATAAAAAAATATATTATAGAATGAAGTGGTGTATAAATACGGGTGGAAAGCATCAAATGTTGTGCCTAAAATGCATTAATTTTCAGAGATCCACAGGGAGTGTTTAATATAATGATATTCACTCAAGCCGTATCTGTCTGGTAAATAGCAGAATGTTTGGAAAAATGTGTTTATATAAATTTAAAAGTTTTTTATCAAGATCGATGAAATAAATATTTCCGGATATCATTTTAACTTTAATACAATTCCCGAAAAATTCACCATGTTGAGATGCTATTTATTATCCATCTTTGCTTTATTAACATTTAAAAATTAAAAATAATGTCAGCACAAGATGTAAATGGAAAAGTTGTTTTAATTGCCGGAGGAGGCAAAAACTTAGGAGGATTGTTAAGCAGGGATTTCGCTGCAAAAGGAGCAAAACTGGCCATACACTACAATAGTGAAAGTTCCAGAGCCGACAGTGAAAAAACACTTGCAGAAGTTCAGGCACTGGGAGCCGAAGCATTTTTATTTCAGGGAGATCTTACCAAAGTAGAGAATATTGCCAGATTCTTTGACGAAACCATTTCCCGTTATGGCGGAATAGACATAGCGATCAACACCGTAGGTATGGTCCTTAAAAAGCCGTTTGCTGAAACTACGGAATCAGAATATGATACCATGTTTAATGTCAACTCGAAATCGGCTTACTTCTTTTTACAGGAAGCAGGTAAAAAAATTAATGATCACGGGAAAATCTGTACAATTGTAACCTCATTACTGGCTGCTTATACAGGATTGTACTCAACGTATGCAGGAGCAAAGGCGCCGGTAGAACATTTTACCAGAGCAGCTTCCAAAGAATTCGGGGCAAGAGGAATTTCCGTTACAGCAGTAGCTCCCGGACCCATGGATACCCCTTTCTTCTATGGCCAGGAAACCGATGATGCAGTAGCTTATCACAAATCAGCATCTGCACTGGGAGGACTTACCGATATCAAAGATATTGCTCCATTGGTAGAGTTTTTAGTAACCGATGGATGGTGGATCACCGGACAGACTATTTTTGCCAACGGAGGGTATACCACAAGATAACCTTTTATGATCCGTTAAAAAAGAAACTCACTGAAAACAACTTTCAGTGAGTTTTTTATGGAATATAAATACCCTTTTCCGATAAGGGTATTTTATATCAATCGTATTATGCAGTTTTCATCTTGCCTTTTTCCAGAATACTTTTGATCATAAAGAATAACCCCAGAAGAACAAAAGGAATACTCAGAAGCTGGCCCATATTCAAAATCATTCCATGCTCAAATTCAACCTGGTCTACCTTGATGAATTCAATCAGAATTCTCATGATGAAAATAAGCAGAATACTGATCCCGAAATAAAATCCCTGTCCGATCCTGAATATATTTTTCCTGTAAATAAAATAAACCAACAGAAAGATCACCAGATAGGAAATTGCTTCATAAAGCTGTGCAGGATGCCTTGGAAGATCATCTACCTGTCTGAATATAAATGCCCATGGAACATCAGTTGGAACTCCTATGATTTCCGAATTCATCAGATTGGCGAGCCTGATAAAAGTACCGCCTAACGGAAGCACAATGGCAATCGCATCCAGAACAGTCATAAACGGGATTGTATATTTTCTGGCATACAGTAAAAGAGCAATCACCAGCCCTATACCGCCGCCGTGGCTTGCCAGTCCTGCAAAACCTGTAAAGTGGTAGGCTCCGTCAGGTCCCTGCTGGATGGGTAAAAAGATTTCAAGCGGATGCTGGGAATAGTAATCAAAATCATAAAAAATACAATGTCCCAGTCTGGCTCCCACCATAATTCCTATCAGAGCATAGGTAAATAAAGCATCGTGAGCTTTTGCGCTCAGTTTTTCTTTTTGATAGATTCGTTTTAAAACATTTAAGGATAAGACCAGTCCTGTAAGAAATAACAGACCGTAGTATTTTAAAGGGATTCCCAGAATATTGGCAATTTCAGGATTGATATCCCAGTTGATGTATAATAAATTCATTGATGTTGTTATCGGATTTTAAAGAGGCAAAGATAAGAAAATAGGATTTTCCGGATAGGAAAGACCGTTTCCGGGACTCTATGATCTGAGTCATAAAGTTTTACAATGATGTTTTCTACTTTTGATACTACACACACCACAAATTTAATACTATGAAATTTATTGTATCACTAGTCTTACTGACGGGCATTTTTGTCGTCAGTTGTACAAAAGAACCACAGCCCCGGCAGACCAATACAGATCCCATCATGGCTTCAGACAGCCTTACTTCAGGTTCTGCACAGATCTCACCGGATTCTGCAGATCAGACGGCTACAGTAGATAGTTCTGCCTACGATGTAGACTCTATTAAAAAGAGCCGCTAAGTCGGTTTTAAACCTATACATTTTCAAACCGAAAATGAGACTGATACTTTCAGAACAGTATCTATATAGCTTCTATTAAAGAAATAAACAGGAGGACATTACATTCATTAATCCATAATACAACAGTTATGGCAGATATTTCATTGTTTAAAGAAACAGGAATCCAGATTACCTTATTGCTGTTGCTCATGATTATTGTAGGTGGGCTGATCATCGTTGTGCTTAAATTTCTATCGGTTTATGCTAAAATATTAAAGCGCAGGGAAGCCAGAGAAGTCCAAAGAAAAATAGAGAATCTTTCTCCCGGAGAAGTGGCAGCTTATGAGCAGAGAGAAAAAGAACTGAATTTTACCGCTCCTGAGAATGATCTTTCAGGAATCCATCCCCCGGAAGATACCAAAGGCGTCATTCAAAATATCAATCTGGTGGAAGAACTCAGAGTGTTTCCTACCAAAAGGAGAACATCCTCCTTCCAGAAGTACATTTCTCCTGAGCTGAGCCGCCTGATCCTTTGTTTTCTGGGAACTGCTATTTTCTGGCTTATCCTGGGAACAAGCTTCGGATTGTATGCGGGGATAAAATTTGTGGTTCCGGATATTGATCATGTGAGCTGGCTGAGCTTTGGGCGGATAAGGCCGGGACATACCAATTCTGTTTTCTGGGGATGGGCCTCCCTGGCGATGATGGGGTTTGCCTACTATGTTATCCCAAGGGTGAGTAATAAGGAAAACTTTAATATCAGACAGGGATATATCTCCCTTATCCTGGTTAATGGTGCAGTACTTGCCGGAACGATATGTTTACTTGCAGGAATCAATAACGGAGGCGGGGAATACCGGGAATATATATGGCCGGTGATGATCACTTTTGGTATCGGAGTAGCACTTTCACTGCATAATTACTTTAAACCTATTGTTCGCAGAAAAACTAAAGAGATCTATTTATCCAACTGGTATATTATATCCGGTACGATGTTTATTTTCATTGTGATTGTTATATCCAATGTTCCCATATGGCAGGATGGAGTAGGAGAAACCATTATACAGGGGTATTATATGCACCAGGCAATAGGCATGTGGTTTATGATGATCAGTCTGGGGCTGATGTATTATTTTCTGCCGCAGCAGCTGAATAAACCCATTTATTCTTACAGCCTGGGGATATTGGCTTTCTGGACCCATACCTTTTTTTATACCCTGATCGGGACCCATCACTTTATTTTCAGTGCCATTCCCTGGAGACTGCAGACCACGGCCATTATAGCCAGTGCGGGAATGCTGATTCCGGTAGTGGCAGGAACGGCCAATTTCCTGCTGACCTTCAACGGAGCCTGGTATCAGCTTAAAACAAGCTATACACTGCCGTTTTATTTCATGGGGATTATATTCTATTTTACAGGATCATTCCAGGGTACCGTGGAAGCATTCAGGTATACCAATCTGCTTTGGCACTTTACGGATTTTACGGTGGCACATTCTCATCTTACCATGTATGGCATCATTACATTTATGCTTTGGGGCTTTTTTTACACATTGGTTCCTAGGCTTACAGGAAAAGAACCTCCAAAACTTTTAGTGGGAATCCATTTCTGGCTGGCCCTGATAGGATTGTTATTCTATGTTATTGCCCTGATGATCGGCGGAACACAGACGGGAATGCTCTGGATTAAGAAAAAACCTTTTATAGAAGGCGTGGTAAATATGGCTCCTTTCTGGTTGTGGAGAGCAATAGGGGGAACTTTAATGTTCGTTTCCCATCTGATTTTTGCATATAATTTTTACTGCATGGTAAGAAATGAGGACAAGGTCAGGATTCCACGGACTCCGGCAGAAATTCTGGCAGCGAAGAAACAACTGGGAAATACAGAGTTTAATACTTAAAGATCAGCACCATGATATTTTTTAATGATCATAGAATTCTTTTCGGCACAGCGCTGTTTCTGTTTGTTTTTCTGACCCTTTATATTGCTATTTTGCCTGCAATGGATAATCAGAGGATCAATAAACCATTGCCGAAGCAATCGAAGATACTCACCAGGGAAGAAAAAGCTGGGAAGATGGTTTTTATTGAGAACGGATGTGTGGCCTGCCATACCCAGCAGGTCAGAAATGTGGAAATGGATAA
Organism: Chryseobacterium sp. 22458; assembly: GCF_052044975.1. NCBI lineage: Bacteria > Pseudomonadati > Bacteroidota > Flavobacteriia > Flavobacteriales > Weeksellaceae > Chryseobacterium > Chryseobacterium sp. 22458. The sequence goes on from NZ_JBQEOA010000004.1 coordinate 159,604, forward strand.
TGTTTTTGGGAAAAGACCAAGCATACCTGCTGATTTTGCCATCAATACCCGTACAGATTTCTGGAGAAATACAGCCAATCTGATGGGAACTGAACGCACAGGGCCGGATCTTACCAATATCGGAGAACGGCAGCCCAGTACAGAATGGCACCTGATTCACCTCTATCAGCCGAGAGCAGCAGTAGAGCAGTCTATCATGCCAGCCTATCCGTGGCTGTTTATCGAAAGAGATTACCTTCAGCCGGGAGATGTGGAGGTAAAAGTACCTGAAAAATTCATCAGAAATAGATCCAAAAAGATTGTTGCAGGACCAAAAGCCCTTCTTCTGGTAGCCTATCTTAAATCTTTAAAACAGACAGATTACACAGATAAATCTATTGTCCCTGCATTTTTATACAAACAGAAAAAAGAGGAAGGAGCAGCAAAAGGTGGTGAAAACTTACCGGATGGAGGTGCTTTGTTTACAGCCAATTGTGCAAGCTGCCATCAGGCTAATGGAGAAGGTGTTCCGGGGGCATTCCCTCCATTGAAGGGAAGCTCTGTAGTGACCGGTGGTGATCTTGAGCTCTATGTTACCATCATTATGAAAGGCTATGATCCGAGACCTGAATTTGCTACCATGCCGGCTGTAGGAACCAATGCCAATTTTACCCCGGAAGATGTAACCGCCATTATGAATCATGAAAGAACAAGCTGGGGTAATAATGCTAAAAAAGTAACAGTAGAAGAAGTAAAAACAATAATGGATAAAATAAAATAACAATGAAAAATTTTTGTAAAAATATCGTCATATTGTATAGCGTGCTTTCTTCAGTATATGCTTTTGCCTGTGATGCGTGTAAACTGCAGCAGCCTGAGGTGACAAAGAATTTTACCCACGGAACCGGACCGGAAAGTAACTGGGACTGGTTTATTGTAGGAGTTGTCATATTGATAACCGTGCTGGCTTTTATATTTTCCGTTAAATATCTGTTTAAACCCGGTGAAAAAGATAAAGCTCATATCAAATACTCAGTTTTCTCAGGTGAAAATTAAAAATCATGACTAAAGATAAAAGCAAAGTTTTTTTGTTCATTGATGAAGATCCGGTTCCTGTAGCAGAGCTGGAAACCCCCATTGTTTTTGATCTTGATACTAAAAAAATGACAGACGGTGAGCACGTTTTAAAAATTGTAAGCCACTCACCATCGGGAAGAGAAGGTATCCGGAAAATACATTTTACAGTGGCTAACGGACCCGCTATACGAATAGAAGGGCTGAAGAACAAAGATATTGTAGACGGAACACTGTCATTGATGATCAACGCTTATGATAAAGGAAACCAAAAGAGTTTCCTGATCAACGGAAGCGAAACCCCGCAAACCATTCCCTTTTGGATATGGATCATCGTTATTGTCTTTGCAGCATGGGCAATCTATTATGAAATAACGAGCTATAATGTTCAGTAGCTTCTGTTGACAATTAACAATTACAAAATAAATATTATGATAAAAAATATTTTCCACAGCCTGACGGACTGGTCAGATTATTTTAAAGGAAGTGCGTTGCTGGGAGCTGCAGGATTAGCCCTGGTACTCATCCGTAATGCGCAAAACAGGGAAACGAAAGCACTTCAATATAAACTTGATGAATTGATTGCTGCAGGTAAAAAAAGCATTACCCCGATGATAGATATCGGTGAACTTACTGTGGAAGAGCTGAATCAGCTTCAGCAGTTTTGTGAAAAGCTGGAACAGCAGCGCAGGAAAAAAATAATAGCTAAAAATGAAGATCCGGAAGATCACGTAACCTATTACCGGTACAAGTAGGCTGTTCTTTGAGAGGTGGGATCGCAATAAATGATGCAATTTAAATTGATTCCAGATCAAACATTTAGTACCTTTAAGCTGGGTTTGATATACATGCCTTACATCATCACAGAATATTTTATTATGCATCATGAGTTGGAAAAGCATTATGTGAACAGAGTAGGCTGGCTTCGGGCAGCGGTATTGGGCGCTAATGACGGATTATTATCTACCACCAGTATTGTCATTGGTGTAGCAGCGGCAGAGCCTGAACGGCATATCATTATCCTGGCTGCCCTGGCTGGAATGATTGCAGGGGCAATGTCTATGGCTGCCGGAGAATACGTATCCGTAAGCTCACAGGAAGATACTGAGAAAGCTGACTTAATGAGGGAAAAACGGGAACTTGAAACCATGCCCGAAATAGAACTCAGAGAATTGGCCAGAGTTTATGAAAACCGGGGCGTAAGTAAAGAAACAGCCATGCAGGTTGCTACAGAACTTACCAAACACAATGCGTTAGAAGCACATGCCCGTGACGAGCTGGGCATCAATGAGATCACTCAGGCAAAACCTCTGCAGGCCGCCATGGCTTCATTCGGATCATTTGCAGTAGGTGCTTTGCTGCCTTTTACCGTGTCTCTTCTGGCCCCAATCCATCAGATGGTATACTTTCAATACGGGTTTTCCATTATATTTTTGATGGTGTTGGGAGCTGTTTCTGCCAGAACAGGAGGTTCACATATGGGAATCGCCATGCTTAGAATCTGTTTCTGGGGAACCGTTGCCATGGGCGTTACTGCACTGGTAGGACATTTTTTCGGAATCAATGTCTCATAAAACTTTACAAAACCACAAAAGTCACTAAAGCTTTTATTTGAAACACATTCGTCCACTTGAGTAAGTTTAAAAAGCTACCTGATAAAAGTTCACATAAAGATGAAAATCAGAAGTTTTAAAAAACTTAGGTGTACTTATTAAACAGAAAATTTGGCACTGGAAAAATTTACGGGTCTAAAACTTTTGTGCCTTTTATGGTTAAAATCATTTACGATTTAATAGAATGTTTTTGCTAATTATTATTTAGAATTAATAAAAATAAATACCTTTGCAGCAAAAATAAACTATGAAGAAGCTACTGTGCTCAATTTCCTTATTACCTGGAATATTCGTTTGGGCACAACAAGAAAAGGACTCATCCGTTCAGTCAAAACACATTGAAGAAGTAATTGTTTCTGGCGTAAAAAAGTACGCAGAAAAAAAATCGGATTATGTTGCAAAAATGCCTCTTAAGAACCTTGAAAACCCACAGGTCTACACCGTTCTTCCCAAAGAACTGATGCAGCAGCAGGTAGCAACGGATCTGCAAAGCTCACTGAATCTGCTTCCCGGAGTAAATAACGTATCCGTGAGCGTTGGAAGTGGAGGAGTAGGACTGGGACTTACCATGCGTGGTTTCAGTTCCAATGCTTCGGCAGGAGCGCTCCGGAATGGTATGGCGACCAACTTTGTTTCATTATCTGACCCTGTTAATCTTGAAGCCATTGAAGTAATCAAAGGGCCTTCCGGAACATTATTCGGCTCTGCTTTACTGGTAGGATACGGTGGTTTTGTGAATAGAGTGACGAAAAAGCCGTTGCATCATTTTAAAGGTGAGGTAGGATATACCGCAGGAAGCTGGAGCAGTAACAGGGTTACAATGGATGTAAGTACACCGCTCAATAAAAATAAAACATTCCTGGCCCGTATAAATGCTGCTTATAATAATGATGGAAGCTTTCAGGATTTCGGAAAATCAAAATCAGTGGCTATAGCTCCTTCATTCTCTTTTAAAGTCAATGACCGGCTGGATATTAATCTTGATTTCGAATATTTTGATATCAGCAGAAATACTACTTATATGGGGCTGATTACCGGGAAAAATATTGTCTTTAAAGATAAAAGTATTAACGATTTTAACCTGGATAAAAAAATCTCTTATGCGAGCGATGAAATTCAGAGTAAAGCTAAAATATTCAATACTTTTGCTACGGCAAACTATAAAATTTCCGATAACTGGACTTCCCAAACCAGCTTTTCCTCTGCAAAAACAGAAAATGATGCCAATTATCTTTTCCTGAATCTATCCAATAAAGGAACAATAAGAAGAGATTATTATCACATTCCAAGTACATTTAACCTGACGGAGATCCAGCAGAATTTTATCGGTAATTTTAATATTACTGAAAAAATTAAAAACAAGATCCTGGTCGGTTTCGATTATACTACCACAAAAACTACTGATAAAAGAGGAGTAATATCTGATATTGATCAGAAGATTTATAAAAATAAATTCGGTAATCTTGACAAATTTGTTCCTGTTACCTTTAATGATGATAAAGCAGCATATATTTCACAGGCTGCCTATCAGGAGATTTTAGCACAGACCGAGTATAGAGGTTACAAGCGTGATTATAGGAATTTCAGTATCTATGTGTCTGACGTTATAAGCTTTTCAGACAGGTTATTTGCTATGGCTTCCCTGAGGTATGATCATTTCAACAGTGTTTCCGATAAGGATATTCAGACGTCATGGTCTCCTAAGCTCGGATTGGTGTATCAGATCGTAAAAGATAAAGTATCCCTTTTCGGAAACTATATGAACGGTTTTAAAAATATTGCACCAAGCAGCTCTTTAGGAGAAGTAAGAACCTATAAGCCGGAACAGGCTAACCAATGGGAAGGAGGGGTGAAATATGAATTGCTTGGCGGTAAACTTTCAGGAACGGTAAGTTATTATGATATTCAGGTGAAAGATAAAGTTCGCAGAGCCCCTACAGAAAAAGATCCTACGCTTACCATTCAGGATGGAACACAAAGAAGCCGTGGTATAGAGATGGATCTTATCACATCACCGTTCCATGGGTTCAATGTTATTTTAGGCTACGGTTATAACGGTAGTGTGTATGAAAAAGCTGCTGCAGATGTAGAGGGAAGAAGGCCGGCAGGACAGGCAAGACACGCCGGTAACTTCTGGCTGAGCTACACCATGCCGTCAGGAAAGTTCACAGGTTTTGGTATCGGGGCAGGAGGAAATGCACAATCTAAATTTTATCTTGTTGACAGCTCTGATGTGATTTCTAAAGGCTATGCAAAATTTGACGCTTCCGTTTTCTATGACCACTCATCCTACAGAATAGCTCTGAAGCTGAATAACTTCACCAATCAGAAATATTATCTGGGTGATTCCTGGACCTATGTTCAGAACCCACGGCAGGTTTTACTATCCTTAAACTACAAATTCTAATAAACTATCAGTAATATAATTGAAGATCAATGAGAGCCGGACTATTATTTATATTATTTTTTACTGCAGGTCTTATCATTAATGCACAGACTGCACAATCAGAAACAATCAGCATCGGAACCAAAATTCCAATGAAATCCGAATTCCTTCATGAAGAGCGTTCCGTTTGGGTATCTCTGCCTGAGGGGTATGATCAGTATACCCAAACAGCATATCCGGTTATTTATGTCCTGGATGCCGAAAATAATTTTAACTATCTTTCTTCCGTATATCATTACTTGAGCAAAGAACCGTTTGGAGTATTGCCTCAGGCTATTCTGGTGGCCATAGCGAATACCAACAGGACGAGAGATCTGACGCCTTCAAAAGCTTCTAAGGATATGAATTTTGCAGGTAAAAAACAGACAATGTTCACTGAAAGCGGAGGGAATGAAACGTTCATGAAATTTATTACCAATGAGTTGTACCCGTACATGGAGAAGAACTATCGTTCAAATGGTTATAAAGTTCTGGTGGGACACTCGTTCGGGGGGCTTACTGCTGTGAATAACCTTTTATCAGAGCCTTTTTTTAATGCTTATATTGCCAATGATCCAAGTCTTTGGTGGGATAATGAGCTAATGGTCAGAAAAGCAGAAAAAACAACTGCAGATTTTAAAAATATTAAATTTTTCCTGGCCCAGGCAAATAATGCCGAAGCAAGAAACGTCAAAGATGATGAGCATGAAATTGCAATAGGCAAGTTTAAGGCACTGCTGGAGAAACAGCAGCTGAAAAATCTGCAATGGAATTATGTCTTTTATCAGAATGATGATCACGGGACTGTGCCGTTGCCCGGCAATAATGACGGATTACGTTTCATATTTAAATCCAATAAATGGAATTTCAGAGAGTCATTAAAAAATCCTGCACTGATTTCACAGCACTATCAGGATATTTCGAAAGACTTGAATCACCCCTTTAAACCTACAGAATTATTTTTCAAAAAGATAATCAATATAGCCAAAGAAAGAGGAACGCCTGATGCTGTAAAAGAACTGGAGAAACTGCAAAAACAATACTATCCCTGATAACTGATGATGAATACAAATAATAAAGCAAAAACGCCCCGGAAAAAAGGAAAATCACTTTTCAGCAGGATCGTGGCCTGGCTGCACCTGTGGCCAAGTATTGTGGCAGGAGTTATTTTAGTGGTGGTATCACTTTCAGGAACAATTATCGTTTACTGTGATGAGATCATGGACTGGAGTGCGGGGGAAGCCAGATTTGTAAGTGTTCCTAAGGATCAGAAAAGAGTCTCTTCAGAGATATTGAAAGCGAACTTCAAGAAGGCCAATCCAGGTTATGATATCTCAGAGTTTGTATTCTTTAAAGATCCCGAAAGAAGTGTTCGTATAAGGGCTTTCAATCCTAAAGGTCCGAAGTTGGCCATGGTATATGCAGATCCTTACTCCGGGAAAATCCTTAAAAAAGATGAATCATTACAGTTTTTCTTTGTGATGGCGCATTTTCATGCTTCATTTCTTGCAGGGAAAACAGGAGGCTGGGTTGTGGCACTTGCGACGATTGTTTTTGTGATCAGTACCATTACAGGACTTATTCTTTGGTGGCCTAAAAAATGGAATAAAACGACCAGGCAGGCAAGCTTTACGATCAAATGGAAGGCCCGTTTTAAGAGGTTTAATTATGACCTTCATAATGTTTATGGCTTTTATTCACTTATTGTTTGCTTTATGTTGGGAATGACAGGGCTCATTATCTTTTTTGAACCCCTGATGGAAACTACAGTGAAAATGACAAACGGCACTACGGAACATATGATGGATACCCTTCCTAAACGGGATTCAGCCAGAACAGCCCTGGATATCGTTCCGTTTGCTTATAAAGTTCTTGATAAAAGCGGAGACAAAGAAGTCAGCATCTGGAATTTTGAAAGAAAAAAGCTGGGAGCCTATATTTTAACTTCAGGAAAAGTAGGACTCAAAAGTATTGAACATGCCTCTGTAAATATCTATGACAGCTATACAGGTCAGGAAATCAGGGTTGCTCAAAAATATCTGCAGCACGAAAAGACAGAAAATATAATATGGCAGCTGCATATGGGGCAATGGTGGGGGCAGTTTGGGAAACTCTCAACTTTCCTGGCAGGAATTATTGCCACTTCATTACCCATCACAGGATTTCTGATCTGGTGGGGCAGAAGAAACAAATCTTCCAAAAAGAAAAAAGAAGTTAAAAGCAAACATAAGCAAAGAGCGTCGGCGCATCATGATCATGCAGTCTGAAATTAAACAAAAAGGTTATCTCTGCTGAGGTAACCTTTTTGTTGCAGCATATTAATATCTGAGTACATAATAAAAGACCGCTTACTTTCTAAAAAGTAAACTTTTGATTTTCAGATGATAAAAAACCTAACGATTGTTAGTCGTAGAAATACTACACTTTTTGAGATTTAGCTCAAAAAATTATCTCCGTATGGTAAATACATCTAAATTTGGTGATATAAGAAATATTAAATCACAAAATATTAACGATTAAATTTACGATCATGGCAGAAAGAAATTCAAGAGGAATTTTAAAATTCAACAACGGTGAAGGGCAAAAGTTATTAAAACTTAACTATAGTGTATCAAGAGCTACAGATGTTTCAGGACGTGTAGCATCTGATCCCTCCAATGCATTAATCAAGATTACAGTAGAAGCTACAGACAAATCAGACATTCTTGAAAGCTTACTGAACGGAAAATACAAGCCGACAGTAGGGGAAGTGGTTTTCAACAAATCTCACGAAGAAGGTACAATGACAACTTTAAAGTGGAAAAACGGATATGTAGTTCAGCACGAAGTAGATTTCAACGCTATAGATGACAACAGTATGTACATCAGTTTTGTAGTAAGTGCTGAAGAAATTGATCTAGGAAATTCTGCTTATTTCGGAGCATGGCCTTCTTAGGAATCTGATCCCTTAGCAAGGAACACATAAAAACAGAATAGTACATCCGTACAGGAGATACTGTTCTGTTTTTTTGTCTCTGATCGTTTTTTATGAGATTAAATAGAAATTCGAAAATTATTTTGTTAATTATTGCGATTTAAAGAATAAAATGTTTAAAATGGATTTTATATTGTAAAAAATTTATAACTTTATATAAAAGGCTGTTTTTGAATATATTTCTAAAAATAAGACCTTACCAAACACCTTACATAATATGAATAAAAATATCTCGAATTCCGAAAAGATTTCGGAGAATCATATTCCTGGAATCAACCGTGTGGTAAAGCTGGATATTGTGATTGAAGGCAAAATGATAAAGCACTTCAAATATTTCCGTCTGCAGCAAAGTGTAAAAAAACATCATGAATTTGAACTTACACTGGCCCATGATACTTTAGGAGGCGCACAAAACCATGACCTGGAGGAAGCTCAGCAGTTTTTAGGAAAACGTTTAACCGTAGTATTTAAATATAAAGATGTAGAGGGAAGCCCGGAAAGAACTTTTGTGGGGGTTATTACAAAAGTAGGCTTCAGCCAGGAAAACCATAGCCTTGGAAATATTGTTTTAAAAGGGCATAGCCCTACCATCTTGCTGGACGGAGCACCTCATACCCAAAGTTTTGGCGGAGAAAAACCCGTTAATATGGGAATCATTGCCACAGATGTGATCAGGCAGGGGATAGAAAACAGTAAATTTGATGTCAGCATAAATGCCAAGGCATCCTCACAGATTCTTTACAGTGCCCAGTATAATGAAACGCATTACAATTATCTCTGCAGAATGGCAGAAGCTTACGGGGAACAGTTCTATTATGATGGTGAAGTTCTGCATTTCGGAAATATGCCTCCACAGAATAAAGCCCTGGAGCTGATCTATGGAAGCAATGTCTCCGATGTGAATGTTGAACTGAAAGCAGTACACATCAAACCCCATTTCTATGGCTACAACAGCAGTTCCAATGCTAAGCTTACTTCAGGGGATACTCCTATAAAACATGTCGGCAATCTGGCAAAAACCGCTTATAAGAATAATGACGGGATATTTAAAACTCCTTCATTACAGGTAGCTCCAATCAAAGCGGCAACTGATATGGACGTAGTCATTTCCCAAACCAGTACGGCAGGAAGTAAGGCTGTAGAAGTGTTTACTGTTTCCGGAGGTACTACCATTCCGTTTTTATATCCGGGATGTGTTGCGGATATCAATATGCGGAAAACAGATACCAATAAAACGTCCTATTTTACCAAACTCATGATGACAGAAGTGCTTCATGAAGTAGATGCTTTGGGACGTTATTCCGGAAGGTTTGAGGCCATTGCTTCTGATACCGGATATATTCCTACACCGGATTTTACCGTTCCTATTGCACAACCGCAGATCGCAACCGTGATTTCAAATACAGACCCTTTGAACCAGGGACGAATTACAGTGAAATTTGACTGGCAGCTGCATGATACCACCAATTTTATACGGATGATGGCCCCAGATGCAGGTGGAACAAACCAGGTTACCCAGAACAGAGGGTATGTTGCCATTCCCGAAGTAGGAGATCAGGTGATGGTAGGTTTTGTTCATAACCATCCGGATCGCCCTTTCGTAATGGGAGGAATGTTCCATGGCGGAACAGGCTTGGGTGGCGGGATCAACAATCATATGAGATCTATACAGACCAAAAGCGGAATCAAAGTACTGATGAATGATGATGAGAAAAGCGTAACGATTCTTGACCCGAGCGGAAATACCTATTTTATGGACGGAGCAGGGAATATTATCGTCACTGCACCAAAGAATATGACCTTTAATGCAGGAGAAAACCTTACCATCAATGTTGGTAAAGATATGAAGACAAGTGTCGGGAATGATAATGCTGTTAATATTAATAACAATCATAGGTTTACTTCCAAAAATTATAAGCAGACCATTAATGAAAATAAAACGATCAATGTAACGGGTGACTTAAAAGAAACTACTTCCACAACCACTCACAATGCAAAGAATGGTGACATCTTATTACAAAGCTCAGGCGTGGCTAAAATGTTAGGGAAAATAGATGCCAAAGTGAATAAAGGATAATGTATGTTGAAAAAGGGACTTATTGCTCTGTTCTTATCTGTAGTTTTCGTCATCCTCACGGGTATCATTACACTAAGTGTGATGGATCTTACAGGATATGGAGACGGTGATTGCGGATGGTTGGCTGTATGGCTCTGCGGTGCTTTTCTGCCTGTATTGTTTTTTCTGCCGTTTATAATAGCAGCTCAGAAGAAGAAAAAAGGGACAGGTGATTTTATATTGTTCGGTATCTATTCAGGTGGTATAGGTTTTATCATCATATCCGTGATCCTGTTGATTATAGTCCCCTGGTTATGCTCTTGAAAACAGAAATTGTTGTGCTAAAACAGAAGTGTAAAAATTAAATTATGTATCGTAATGGGGCATCATTACTTTATAAGATTGTAAGAATGAATAAAATATTAAAATATCTATTAAGCTTTTTATTTTTCACCCAGATGTCGTGTCAGGAAAAAAAAGCTCCTAAAAAAACTGAAACTATGACTAAATATGAATGGACTGAAGGAACTTCTGCTCCTCTGGGATATCCGATGGAAGTATATAAAGGAGGGATAGAATGTGAAGGTGGGGAATGGGTAAGTTTAGGCTTTGGGGTGATACCTGGAAATGGTGCCTGGGGCTCTATCAACCATGGGATGGGAAATGGTTTTAAAAGTCTTCCTTCCCGATTGGATTTTGTATGGATATCTTATATGGAGAACCAGTTTTACATGATTGATACTGCCATTGATACTGCTAAAATTAAAGAATACTTCAGTAAAGGGTATGAAACAAAAGTGACAAATGGAAGTGGTGACACTGAGCACCTAAACTATGATGAAATTGGTGTTGGAATGGCTCCCGGAGGTGTAGTGGTAGTTTGGATAGCCGGTGTCGGAATTCAGAAGGAAATAGGACGTTACCAGGCTAAAAAAGTAACAATTCCTGAATCGGAGATTGCCCGGTTGGATAGCCATGAGAACCGGTTCTGGAGGAAAGATTACCTTGATGATGTATTTAATAACGGTAAGGTTATCCCTGCAGAGGTAAGAGAAAAAAATAAAGGAAAATCTATTCCATTTGGTTTATGGGATAATTATAGAATCCGATACAGCTGGAAACCTGTTTTTGAGCTGCCGGAAAAAGCGAAGCTCAATTCATTAGTTAATGTTAAGATATCTACAATTAATGGAGAAAAAGAACAATTTGATACGGCAAAAAACATATTGGCTGAAAATGAACAAAGAGCCATCCCGGCAAGGATTATTTTTGACTATATAGGAGCAGATCATAAAGTGTACGGTGCTAACTGTGACCTGAATGAAAGCTCACGTTTAGAAGCTTTTAAAGCAGTGTTTGGTGACAATCCTGGTTCAACTAAGGCAGATATTATCATTAAGGTTAATGAGGCTAACAGCTATTTCACAATAAAACTTAGAGGTGAAAATGGTAAAGACGCCTTTATAAAGACTGATAAAGTAGAGGTTTTCTAAAAACAAAACTATGGGAAAAACTTTTGTATACAACACGGGCAATCCTAAAACTCCTCTGGATGAGCTGTATCTGGAATTAGGAGTATTCTTTGATGGTACTCTGAATAATCTGAAAAACAGCGAATTAAGAATGGAGTACAGGGATGGGAAAAATAAAATGAGCAGTACTGATACTGATGATCAGATCAAGGAAAAAGAAAAGGCAATTAAAGAGACAAGAGTCTTACAGGAAAAAGAATATAAAAGACTGGAAAAAAAAGATATGCTGAGTGATTCTGAATATCATCAGTATCTGAAGGGCAGCCATCAGAAATGGTTGGATAAAAAAGGTGTTGATAATAGTTTTAGTAACGATTATACCAATGTCGCCAGAATGTATAAATGTTGTCAACAGACAACGTATGGAGTGTATGTGGAAGGAATCGGAACACTGGATAATAACAGGGATGTGGATGATGGATTTCAATATGGATCCGGTAAAACCGGAGTGCGGGGAAAAGTGAGGAAAGGATGTGAAATGGCCGCTGACCGCATTAAAAAACTTATTGCTGAGACCAATGGTAAAATAAAATTAATGAAAATTACCATTGATACTTTTGGGTTTAGCCGTGGAGCTGCTGCAGCAAGAAATTTTGCCTACGAAATCAATGGAAATAAAAGACCCAAAGATGTCGAGATCAGAAAAACGAGAAAAATAATAGGATATACTCAGGTCAATTCACCTTATGGTCCGGCAGCAATTCCTGAATATGGAGATATCTGGATAGATAAAGATAATACTGAAGTAGATCCGAAATATATCAAAGATGGTAAACTTCCAAAATTTGGTTTTTTGGGATATTATCTTTTAAGTAAAAAAGTTTTATCTGAGCAACAGCTTGAAGACTTAGATCTTGATGTTCGCTTTATCGGGGTGTATGATACGGTATCTTCTTATGAGGAATTTGGAGATATGGGAGGCCTCAGACGTGTAGGATGGGAAGGGATGAAGCATTCTGCTTTAGGACCTAAATACAATTTCGGAGATGATGTAGAGCAGTTACAGCTCAAAAATCCGGGGCCTTACTTTAAGGCTGTTCATTTTACGGCAGCCAATGAGCATCGTGAAAATTTTTCATTAACGAAATTTCCGGGAAGTATTGAAAAAGAATTTCCCGGAGTACACTGCGATATTGGCGGTGCTTATGAGAACGGAACAGAGAAAGTGGATGAAATAGAAACTTCCAATCATAAACCCGTCTGGTTCCTTAATAAACGCAGACAGCAACTGATTGATGAATATTGGTTTGATGATGAGCAGATCGAAATCAATAATAGCTTCCTGAATGTCCTTACCTTGGGAGGTGTATACCGTAAAATAACCGGAACACGGTTTCTAAGGAAAGAATACAGCTATATCCCTCTGCATTTTATGGAAGAACATGGTGAAAATCTGTACGATCATCAGTTAATGACGAAAACAGAGACCGCTTTTTCCATAGAAAATGATCAATATCTGCCTCACGCAAAAGATCTTTTACATGGCTATGTGTTTGAGAATGATGGTAAATGGGATTTCAAATCAGATGAACAGGTTGAAAAAGAAAAACAGGAGAAAGCATTACAAAGGCTGTTACATCCTGAGCCCGTACAGGAACCTGATCCGCAGGAACCTCCTGAAGAGAAGCTGGATGAAAACGGGAATAAAATGAAAACGACAACATTGGAAGAAGTGACGGTTACCGCTTATCATCCGCAAAAATTATTACGGATTATGCGTAAGAAATACCTTCACTGGTCGGCCAACAGAGACTGGATGGGAATGGATCCCAACAATGATTATCAAAGAAGAATATATTAAAAATGGTATCCAATATATTGCAGAACTTTCATCAGAAAACGTACAGGTTTGAAACCATTGTAACCGAACAAAAAAATCCTGCCTACAATGTTACAAAAAGTTATGCCAGGCAGGTTGAGGCCTATTATCTTGGAAAAGTAAAGGAAGAATACCGGTTTCAGCTTTTGGTGGTAGATTTTGATTTTTCTGATGACGAAGATGCCATGGGGAAATTTATAAAAAAAATAAGCTATCTGTTTGATGAAATAGAATGCAGGGTAGATGGGGAAGGGAATATTACTGCGGTTGACAATTTGCTTTTCCTTCGGTTGAGATGGACAAAAATTCAATCGGAATTAGAAAAAGATCATAAAGGGGAAACAGTAGACCAATATTTCGGCCAGATAAGTAGCTTGCTTGCAGATGAGGTAAAGCTCATTGATTTCCTGGGAAGTTATAAAATGTTCGGCTTACTTTTTAACGGTTTGCTGCAATCATTCGAAACAAAACGGAAACGGGAGTCTGCAGAAGGATTTACAGAAATAATGACTCCTGTGAAAGTAGGAGATCAAATGGTTTTAAAGATTTCTGCTCAAAATCTGGAACATACTGATATCAATGATTTCAGAGGCGTATTTACCTGCAAAGGAGATCAGTATGAAGAAGGTTTTATAGAAATTAAAAAGCACAATATTCATTTAAAACATTCACTGCTATGGATATATTAGATAAAGAAGGCGTTGCGCCGGAAGCTCAGAACCAGACTCCGGCCCCGCAAGCTCAGTCACCGGGTACTCCACAGGATAGTGAGGAACTGAGAGCGGCCAACAGCAAGAAGATGGAGGAAAAGCGTGCAGAAAACGAAATAAAAGATAACACCGATGCAGGATTGAAAGTGGTGATAGATACCGCTACTCTGGAATGTGTATTGTGTACCAATCCCAAAGGAACCATGAAGGTGAATTATGATACGCCAACCATACAGGACAAGAAAACCGCTACCATAAAAGAGCGGGGTCCCAAGAGCCTTGTTTTTTTGGGAAACTGTAAAAAAAGTCCCAATGCAGCCGCCCCCTGTACCACCGTCATGAATGTAAGAGACTGGAAAGATGTAGGGACCTATCTGTCTCAGGAACAGCCGGTGTTACTGCAGAAAAGTACCATTCCCTGTACCTATGGAGGCGTAGATATTACCATTACAGATAGCGGGCAGATCCATCAGCCGGAAAGTATAGATGCTGTGGGAGCCCCTGTGCCGGAATCAAAAGAAAAAATCAACGGTAACTTTTATAATTATAACGGAACTTTTGAGGGGAGTGTAAAGGGACAGACAGTAGGAAAAGAAACAGATGTGTATGCGTGTGAAGGAAAAGGATCGGAAGAAGATATTTACAAAAGCCCTAAAAAACTGAAGATTGAACACAGTGAGTTCCAGAAGGTATGTAATATTATTAAACATGAAGGACTGTCATCCGAAAAAGAAGAATATCTTTATATAGCACACACCAATTACAACGAGGCAAAAAGAGTTGGAAAAACAATGTTCGAATTATTAAACTCAAGTTACTCCAGTGTCGATGCCAAAGATAAAGTTGAAATGAAAACCTCTGAAAAAGATACCATTTCCTTATATTCAAGAGCGGGTGCCATTGATGCTCTTCTGAGAGATGTGGATGAGGTGAAAAATGATCCTACCGATAATGCTACACAATGGGATGGAGAAGACTTCCTGGCCTGGGGAATTGACACAGATTTAAAGCCCGATAGTAAAACCAAATACGGTCATAATAAATTTGATGAATATGACTATATTAAAATCAGTAAAAGCCTGTACGATTCTTTCGTAGGTAAAGTAACAGGAAGAAGAGGCTCAACTTTAGCATACAACTCAATTCATGATGACAAGTGTGATAAAGGTAACCACACCCACAAAGTCGTTAAAGAAAAAAATAAAGCTGTATATGCTATTCCGAATGCGGATTTTGCAAAAGAAGACTATTGGACGACAGGGAATTTTTATTATAAGAATGCCACGAAGCAGTCTTTTGGCTTAGAAGCAACCCGTGTTGCCGGATATACGATATTTTGGAAAAAAGTAAAAATTTAATCAATGAGAAATTTAGTATATGCATTGCTTATCCTTGGCATATTTCATGTTAATGCCTGTGCTCAGGTACCTAAATCCTATTCTATAACGCAGATTGTCAACAAAACTATCGATAAGGGAGAATATGTTGATGAAAGAAAGATCAGTAAAGGCGATCAGGTAAGTATAGACCATCTTATTTATATATCAAACCCTAAAAAAGACAGTATAGCTTTCTATGGTTTTAATGATTCTCAGCTGTCAGAAAAGAAAGCTCCCAATATATGTACCTTAACAAAAAATCAGAAATTGCTTTTGCTGAATTATAAAAATGAAGGATACAACACAAAACTTACCATCGCATTTGATGATAAAGAAAGAAAAATAGTCATTGGGGATAAGGATATCTTTTATCTGAATGATTCCTACTATCAATATTTGCAGAAAAATGTTGGTGAAGGTCTGAATATTCCTGATCTGATCGACTTTCTGGAGGACTTTTTGACAGGCTACAACCTTGATGATTTAAAATATATTTCATCCTATGCAAAATATAAACATAAAGATTTCAGAATGATCAAAGGCAATATGGAATCTTACAGAAGCCAGGCCAGTGACTACCTCGACAAATGGAATATAAAATTCACCTATAATAAAGCCGGGATATTGCAGAATCTTTTAAAAGAATCCACAGAAGGCGACCAGGAAATAGAAAAAAAACTGGTGTCTGCCAATAAAGGTATTTTTAAATATACAAAACATACAAATGTTGAAAGCCGGCTTATTACAGATCGTGAAATACTTATAGATACCAACACAAACAGGTATGATGAAAAGGTAACTTCATTTCAGGTAGGATTAGGCAAAGAAACAAAATATGAAACTGTACAAATCTCTTATAAGAATTTCCCTTCCAAAGAATTTATGCTCAACTCTGAGAGTATTTCCAACATTACTTCATCAAAATAGATTTTAAAATATGGGAAATATAAAAATAGCTTAACTGATTATTAGATAGTATTAAAATAAAAATCAAAAACCTCTGAAAATCAAATGATTTCAGAGGTTTTTTGTACCCAGGACCGGGATCGAACCGGTACTCCTAAGAACTGGTGTTTGAGACCAGCGCGTCTACCAATTCCGCCACCTGGGCTTGATGTTGATTCCAAACGTGATGTTTGTTTCAAATTGGTGTGCAAATATAGGAACTTTTTTCAATGTTCAAAAGCTTTTTAAAACATTTTTTTTAAAAAATAATTTCCAAACCATCGTAGGCAAGGTGCATTCCGGGTGGAAGTTGTTTATCTTCAATATCATGCACACCTAAATGATGACTGATGTGAGTCAGAAATAATTTTTTAGGTTTTAGCTCTTCAAACAGTTTGATGACGTCCGGAAGAATAAAATGGGCCGGGTGAGGATCAAATTTTCTGATACAGTTTAAAATTAAAACATCTAAATTCTTTAGTTTTTCCTTTTCCGTGTCAGAAATAAAGCCGGCATCCGTAATGTAAGCCAGGTTTTTAAACTTGTATCCAAAAACGGTAATCTTATAGTGAATCACTTCTACAGGTGTTATTTCCGTATCCATAATATGGAAAGGTTTATTTTCAATCTCATGAAGCTCAAAAGCAGGTGCACCAGGATATCGTACATCTGCAAAAGCATAAGGAAACCTGTTTTTTATTTCATGCGCTACTCTTGAATAACAGTAAAGAGGGACATCTTTTCCGCTTTTAAAGATCAGTGGGCGCATATCATCAAGCCCGATTACGTGGTCATTGTGTTCGTGAGTGATGAGCGTAATGTCTACGGTATGTTCATGGTTACTAAGCATTTGCTGCCTGAAATCCGGGCCGCAGTCGATGAGTATTTTTTTATTTTCTTCCGTAGTAACCATCACGGAAGAACGTAAACGTTTGTCTTTGGGATTTTCGGAAGTACACACTTCACATGTACAGCCTATAACGGGCACACCTTGGGAAGTACCGGTTCCTAAAAATTTCAACTTCATTTTGTTTTGAGGTTGGTTTAATTTTGGTAAATTTACAAAAAATTTCATGTCCTAATGTATCAGAAACTAACTCCCAAACAAAAAGCATTAACAATTAATCTAGATCCTACTATTTATGGTACTTTCGCAGAAATTGGAGCAGGGCAGGAGACTGTTCGTCACTTTTTTAGAGCTGGGGGAGCTTCCGGTACGATCGCTAAGGCGATGTCTGCTTACGATAAAGATTTTAGTGATGCCATCTACGGAAAAGAAGTAAAAAACAGGTACGTTACCCAGAACAGGCTTCGAAAAATGCTCCGTTATGAAGTCGCTTTGATCGAAGAAAGAATTTCCAGGGATAATAATCCTGACCGCAAATTTTTCTCTTATGCCAATACCGTAACGACGATCAATTTTGATAAAACAGTTAGAGGTCACGGCTGGGTAGGAATCCGTTTTCAGACAAAAGAAAATGAAGATTACAATGAGATTGTCATTCACGTAAAATTCAAGGAGAATGATGCTACTCTTCAGCAGGAAACTTTAGGAAACCTCGGGGTAAACCTTATTTTCGGTGCTTTTAACTACTTTGATAATCCAAGAACTTTAGTAGAATCCCTATACGACGATATTGCGAAAGACAACCTGGAAATTGATATGATCGATTTCAGCGGACCTGCCTTTTCCTATGTTGATAACAGGCTGATGTCCCTTCAATTGGTAAAGAATGGGATGACTGATGCGGTAATTTTTAATTCCCAGGGGAATAATATGCTTCCGGCAGATGTGCTGTACAAGAAAAATATTTTTGCGGTGAGAGGAAGTTTCAGACCGGTAACAAAAGTAAACATTGATATGCTTAAAAATGGCATGGATATGTTTTTCAAAGATGCCATCTGTACCCATGAAGAAACGGAAGTCCTTATCGAAATTACCATTTCCAACCTGAGAGCAGACGGAGATATTGATGAAAGGGATTTCCTGGATAGAGTAGATATCCTTGGAAAACTGGGCTATACCGTTATTATTTCGAATTTCTCAGAATATTACAGATTGATCGATTACTTTGCCTCTTATACAAGCGGAGATATCGGGGTAGCGATGGGAGTAAATAACCTGTTGATGGTATTTGATGAGAAATACTATAAAAATCTTTCAGGAGGAATTCTTGAAGCATTCGGGAAGTTCTTCAGAAACGGAATGAGAGTATACCTGTATCCTTATAAAGATCCTGAAACCCACCAGTTACTGGATTCTTCAAACCTTAAAGTAGAGGAGAACCTTAAAGAGTTATATAAATATTTCAAACGTAACAACCGTATTGTAGATATTACCAACTATAACCCGGATTTTTTAGAAATTTATTCAAGAGAAATATTAAGAAAAATCGCATGTTGTACCAAAGGTTGGGAAACACAGGTTCCGGAAGGTGTAGCAGAAATGATCAAAGAGCGTGGAATGTTCGGTTATAAAGAAGAACTATCCTTAAAACAATTCTCTTAAAACAATATATACAATGTCAGAATTAAAGAAAAGACTTTCCTCAATTCTTGAAAGTCCTAAGCATAATACGGAAGAAAAACTTGAAAAAGTTTGCCATCTGCTGGATCAGGAGATTTCTTATTTCAACTGGACAGGGTTTTACTTCAAAAACGGAGATAAGGATGAATTGATTCTTGGGCCTTATGTGGGTGCTCCTACAGACCATACCATTATTCCTTATGGAAAAGGAATTTGCGGTCAGGTTGCCGTTTCCAACGAAACATTTGTAGTTCCTGATGTAAACGAAGAAAGCAATTACCTGAGCTGTTCAATAGATACCAAAGCAGAAATTGTAGTTCCTATTTTCAAAGACGGGAAAAATATTGGGCAGATTGATATTGATTCTCATACGGTAGATCCTTTCACCGATGAAGACCGTGAATTGCTGGAATGGCTTTGTAATGAAGTGTCCAAAATTTTGTAATAAGATTCAACAAGAATATATAAAACTCCGGTCATCAGATCCGGAGTTTTTATTTTTATGGGTTGTTGGTTGTGATAACAAACATGATTAAAGGCTCATCACCTGTATTTTCAATAGAATGATAACCTATGGAGCTAATCGCTGTAATATCACCTTTCTGAAGTGTTTTTGTACGGATAGACCCTTCTGTTCCGGTTCTTTCTCGGTATTCTCCGGTTCCATGTACCACCACATATAATTCTTCTTCATTCCTTTCATGATGGGTATGAAACCCGGATTCATCGCCTTTGTTTAATAAAACCATAAAAGCTGCCAGCCGATTATTAGCCAGTTCCTTCTGACTGAACATCTGTATCATATGCACGGTTCCGTTTCCACCATACATGTTTTCACGTTTGTCGATGCGTGTAAAAGTTCTTTCATCCTTTCCAAATGGCATCACATAAAGACGGATGTATTTCGAAACCTCCTGTATAACGTGCTCAAATTCTTCTCCTTCAGATAATAGTACAGTACCAGACATTTATTTTAAATATTAATGTAGAACAATGTACCAAAAATTGCAGAATAAGACAATAAGCAATTTTCATTAAAGATACTTTCTATCAGATTGGTGAAGTGTCGGTGTTGAGTTTTGAGTTTCAAAACTTATGTGTACTTCCCAAACAGTTAGTAGGCCTTAAAAACACTTAAGTGTTAAAGCTTTTGTGCCTTTTGTGGTTAAACAATCAAAGTTGCACTGAATGAATCTCAGAAATAAGCTCTTTAAAGTAGCTCTCACATTTCGCAATATGTGTTCCATACCAGGAAAAAGCCTCACCATCAACGATCATTATCTTTTTATCAGGGTAAAATACTTTCAGTTCCTCAATATGTTTTTCCTTAAACGGAAAAGGTTCGGACGAAAGCATGATGACATCAGCCTCTGCCAGATCTTCAGTTTCGATCTGAGGATAACGGGTTTTATCTTTAAAAACATTTTCAAAACCAATTTCTGATAGAATCCTGTGGATAAAAGTATCTCTACCAATCGTCATATAAGGATTTTTCCAGATTAGATAAGCTGCCTTTACCGGTGTATCAAGTTTGGTCTGATTGAGAATATCATAGATTTTAAGATTAAAAGCCTGCGCACGTTCTTCTTTGCCAAAAAGTTTTCCAAGGTTTTTAAGAAGGTAATAATTGTCTTCAACAGTTTCAACATGGGTTACCATTACTTTACAATCAGTCATTAATGCTTCTACCTGATCTTTTACATTTTCCTCTTTGTTGGCAAGGATAAGGTCCGGCTGGAGGGCCTTGATCTTATCAATATTAATGTTTTTTGTGCCACCCATTACTGCTACGTTCTTTATTTTATCCTGAGGATGAATACAGAATTTTGTCCGGCCGACCACTTCATTTTCAGTCAGTCCCAGATCGAATAAAGCCTCAGTGATAGAGGGTACAAGTGAAACGATTTTCATATTGGCATTTTAGATGATGCCTAAAATTACAAAAGTTTTCCGGTTAAGAAAAGTCCGGCTACCGTAAAATAGATGATGAGCCCCGTAACGTCCACCAATGTGGCTACAAAAGGAGCAGAAGATGTGGCAGGGTCAAGCTTTAATTTCTTTAAAACAAACGGAATCATAGAACCTGATAACGTTCCCCATAATACAATGGCAATAAGAGAAACGGAGACACTCAATCCTACATAAACCCAATACTGGCCGTAATTGAAGAGACCTACCTGCTGCCATAGCATGATTCTTACAAACCCGATAATTCCCAGGATAACCCCAAGGCATATTCCTGATATGATCTCTTTTTTCATCACATACCACCAGTCTTTCAGTCCGATTTCCTGCAAGGCCATTGCACGGATGATCAGTGTGGCAGCCTGTGAACCGGAATTTCCTCCACTGGAGATGATTAAAGGAACAAACAGGGCCAAAACAACAGCTTTTTCAATTTCTTTATCGAAATATCCCATTGCTGAAGCGGTCAGCATTTCTGAGACAAATAGAATGATCAGCCAGGTTGCCCTTTTTTTAATCATTTCTGTCCAGGAAGTTTGAGTGTAGGGAAGATCCAGGGCTTCCAATCCCCCGAATTTCTGAATATCCTCTGTATTCTGTTGTTCAATCTGGTCAAGGATGTCATCAATGGTCACAATGCCAACCAGGACTCCGGCTTCTGTGATGATGGGAAGAGCACCACGGTCATATTTTTCAAAATACGTTACCGCATCCTCTTTTGAAGTGGTGGTGGTAATTGCTACAAAGTGATTATCTGTAATGTCAGAAACCAAAGTATCTTCCTCTTCCAGTAAGAGTGTGCCAATGGCAAGGTCATCAATCAGGCGGTTTCTTTCATCTACTACATACAGATAGTTCATGGTTTCCACCCTTTTTCCCACTTTTTTAATCTGCTGAAGACATCGCTTTACGCTCCATTCCTTACGGATCTGGATATAATAGGGAGTCATCAGACGGGCAATAGAATCAGAATTGTAACCCAATAGTTTCAATGCAATTCTTCTTTCCTGTGGGTTAAGATGATTGATTGAGTATTTGATAAGTTCATCCGGGAAGTCCTCAAAAAGAGCGGTCCTGTCATCCGGAGTCATTGCATTCAGGATTTCAGAAACTTCATCACTCCCGATACTTCTGATGGTATCTTCCTGGAAGTCAGGATCAAGGTGTGAAAAAACTTCGGCTTTGTATTCTTTCGGAACCTTCAGGAATGCCAATAACCTCTCATCAGCAGGAAGGTTGCTGAGAGTTTCGGCAATATCGGCAGGATTGAAGATAAGTTCGTCTCTAGAATTCAAAACGTGAAATTTTTTGGATATGCAAAAATAATTCAAATTTTTAAGACTGAGCAATAAACTGGGAAAATTAAGGATTAATTAAAGTTTAATCCCTCAGTATAAGAACAAAAGAACATCTGCCGGAGCAGATGTTCAAAAATTAAATTTTAAAAAATCATAATAGCCTATATTAGTCAAAAATAGGTTCACAGTCTATAATAGGAGAGTAGACGCACATCCCTCCCTGGCAGCACTGTCCGGGATCACACTGGGCGCTGGTACTGCATTTTTTTACCGGTCCGCTGCCTTTGATCTCTTTCTGTTCAGCTCTGTTCAGTTTTTTGAAATTTGAATTTTTCATAATGATCAGTTTAGTTTTAAGTAAAAAGAACTTAATCTTCTATACAGGCATATTCCATACAGGCACCTCTGCAACAGTAGCCGATAAAACATGGTCTGTCTTCACTGCATCTTTGGATAGCTCCGCCGTTAATTTGCTTTGCTTTTTCTCTGCTGAGTTTCTTTAGATTTTTCATAAGGTTTAGATTTTATAATGAGTTAAACTGAGATGATATATTTCTGCTGCTGTTCCTTATTCCAGCGGACAAGGGTATAGTACGCAGGTGTTACGGCAGCATGACCCGCCGGGACATTCAAAATGTTCCGTACATCTTTTGATGATTCCGCTGCCTTCGATAGCTTTTTGTGCTGTTCTGTTGAGCTTCTTTAAATTTTTCATAAGATTTAGTTTTAAAGTTGAAACTAATTTAATAAAATATTTTCATATTATTCATTAATTGGTGAAAATATTTATTTGGTAATCAGATGATTGTATGATTTTGTCTGTTTTGGTCAATAAAAAACACTTGTTTTATTTTTAAACAAGTGTCTTATGTTTCGATGAAAATTTTTTATAGTTCCGGGCAAGGGTAATAAACGCAGGCATTTCTGCAGCATGATCCTCCCGGACACTCAAAAGAGTAGTTGCATTTTTTAATACCACCTCCGGCACCTCCTGAAATTTCTTTCTGACTGTTTCTGCTCAGCTTTTTTAAATTTGAATTTTTCATAATGATTTAGATTTAATGTAAAACTAAAGTAATGAAAGTAGATCAGCTGATTGAATATCAGGTGTATAATGCGGAAAACCGTCTATGAATAACAGATGGAGCTTATTAATGAAGAATGATGAATTTTTGCTGAAAGTTCCTGAAATCTAACTATTTTAAGACAACTGCCGGATTGTCTGTAATAATCATGTGTTGAAAAGTATAAATCTTATACTTATAATTCAGCTTCTGTAGGCTTGAGCTTTCTCAGCTTTTTGATAATACCTTTGATAGCGCCGTCTGTCCCTATTTTTACAGAGTTTACGGTAGAACCTAATAAGCGCATATTTTTCCTGTAGGTATCATGATCAGTTTCTGTCACCAGATTTCCGTCTGCCCCGAAAAGCTTCATGCTTACCACCACTTGGTTAGAGAATACATATTTTCCAAGGCCTACCTTGAAATATCTTACTTTGGAAACAATGGCAAAATCAGCATCGTTGTTGATGCAGTAATCCATAATGGTCTGCTTATCTATACTGTCGAAGGGAACCTGTACTTCTGCCCGGAGCATCTTGTTTCTTCTCCCGCTGAAGTTGTCAGAAACCGCATCGAAAAAAGCAGCATTCGTAGGGTCTTTAATCTCATCGATATCAGGCTCTACCTCGGGATTGAAATAGAGAACTTTTTTTATTTTATCATCAGCACTTTTCTGTGCTTTTACCGAAGTAAAACCGATGAATAAAAAAGTGACCACTGCTGTAAAGAATATAATTTTTTTCATTTGTAATTCGAATGCAAAATTACTGCCTTTTCGTTGGATTACATCAAATTTATTAAGAAATTTTTAACATTTTTTTCTATCAATTTTGATTTATGAAATCAATAATGTTTGCAGAATCAAAAAATAGTCGTAATTTTGCACCCGTTACATAATAATCATTAAACAATATTGGAATGTACTTAACAACAGACAAAAAGCAGGAAATTTTCGCAAAACACGGAAAATCTGCACAGGACACAGGAAGTGCTGAAGGACAAATCGCTCTTTTCACTTTCAGAATCAATCACTTATCTCAGCACTTAAAGGCTAACCGTCATGATTTCAACACAGAGAGATCTCTTGTGAAATTGGTAGGTAAGAGAAAAAGTTTATTAGATTACCTTAAAAACAAAGATATCGCAAGATATAGAGCAATTATTGCTGAACTAGGTTTAAGAAAATAATCTTTAAAGATTTCAAAATAAAAGCAACTTCGAAAGAGGTTGCTTTTTTTGTTGCAAATATCAGTGACTCAGCTATTTTATTCCCAGCGAAACTTTTTTCACGATTTTATTTATACGCAATAAGGTTGCGTACTTTATTGTTTATTTTGCAATATCAAAATGGGAATCATAATCCCATCTTAAAAAAATAAGATGAAAATACGTTTTAAAAACAGAGAACAGGCTGCCCTTTCACATTTCTTTAAGGATGAGCATAAAGTAGTTATGAAGCAAATGACCCTTCAGGGATATTACACCTATACTCTTTTTAATGAAAACCTGAATGAGATAACAGTGAATGAAAACCAAGTGGAAATTACTGACCATGATATGTCAGATATGATACCAAGAAATGATCTTGGTTTTGGCAAGGAATTCTATATCAATCGGTTCTTAATAGAATTAATACCATTACAGCCAGGTCAATTCATTAGCACACAATCTCTTTGGGTAGCAGGGAAACTTGTAAAGTTTTTTGAAAAATATAATTATGAAATCCCGGATTCTTATAGAGACAGAGTTCTGAACGAAACTTATAAGATGAACCTTATTGAAGGTTTTCTGATGGCCGTAAACCCTTATATGGAAAGGAAATTTATTGGTGGAAATTATTTCGAATATTTTGAATTCTATAAAGGAAAAGCAGTCTCGGAAATTGAACTTAAAATCAATGACAGCCTGGAAGAACTTAATATTACAGAGTACAAAACGCTTTTGAAAGCTTTTATTGAAAAATCATTAAATGACACCTATGATAATGAAGTAATTTCCAAGAATTATTCAGCTACTCTTTTTGCTTTGGTTGACTCCCTTTTTATCTACGAGATCACCCGTATTTTTTCCTATAAAACCTTCTATGATAATTGTTTTGTGATAGAATATCAGAATGAATATTTCTATCTGAATCAGTACTGGTGGGGATAAGCAGTATATACAAAACAGGAAATGAAATATTTCAACAATGATTATAACCGGAGGTACAAAATTCCTCCGGAGGGGTGGCAAAAATTCAAAGAATTTTTGACGGGGTGGTCAACCCTCTGCAGCATCAATTATTCCACCTTCTTCCCAATCTTCCCCAAATGCGTATTCTGAAAACTATCCGGATATTTCAGTCCATAACCTAAAATCCTGTCAAAGGCAGAATGAGAAAACAAAATTGCTCCAGCCATCTGCAAATAGGGTAAGGATAAAGTTGTTCCAACAAGGTATACGGCAATTGCTACTCCAAAGTGATGAAAGAGATTATAACAAAATGCGCCTGTTTTAGTATTGATGGTATACCCAAGCATAGAGAGATCAGGAGCAAGGAATAAAGCTGCAAACCACCACCAGGAATATCCTGTTTGGGCAAATGCAAAAATTCCCAGTAGTAAAAAAGCTGCATATTCAAGTTGTAACTGGATCTTCATAGGAGGATTTTTGGTAATGTACAGGATAAGTAGGCTTCTTCAGAGGAAAGTTACAGGGAAACGGTGATATGCTGAGTAGGAAGTCTTCCGTCACGAATGCGGAAATAAATAAAAACCCGTGTATTCATGGCAAAATAAAGAAAGCGTCCTCATACTGAAAACGCTTTCTTTTATATTACTTATGGATAGATTTTAATGACCGGATTTGGCTTCCGTATTTTCTACATGCCCAAGATATTTGGTACAGTATGCGCCGAAGATCAGAATCACAAGATAGCAGAATACAGGAATGATAAACGAATGCTGTACTCCAAATTGATCTGCCAGAAGCCCTTGGAAGATAGGAACAATCGCCCCTCCCAAAATTGCCATTACCACCAAAGAAGATCCCTGGCTGGTATATTTTCCTAATCCTGAAATCGCTAATGTATAAATATTAGAAAACATGATAGAGTTGAAAATCCCGATTCCTAAAACACTGTACATGGCCATTTCGCCGTGGTTCAGCATTGTTGAGATCAGTAAAATAACGTTGATGGCTGCAAAAATGGAAAGTGTTCTGGCCGGAGCCGCTTTACCTACAAAAAATGCTGCAAAATTTAATACTATGAATACTAAGAAAAAGCTGATCTGATCAAATGTAAGGTTGACAATGCTGAAAATCACCAGGAAAACCAACGCTGCAGCACCCAGCATAAAAACAGCCTTTTTAGCCTGGCTGATCGATTGGTTTAATGAAATAGCTCCCAAGAATCGCCCGATCATGGCACCTCCCCAATATAAGGAAAGGTAATTTTTACTGATCGCTTCGTTGAATTTCATTGTTTCTTCAAGGAAACTGATGATAAAACTTCCTACTGCCACTTCACCTCCCACGTAACAAAACATTGTGAATACCCCGAATTTTAAATGACTGAATTTCAAAGCTCCCCAACCTTGTACGGTTTCTTCAGTTTCCATCTGGAATGAAGGAAGTTTTACTCTTGAAATTAATATTCCCACTAATAAAAGGATGGCTGCAAAGATCAAATAAGGAATTCTTGTTGCTACCGCACTGAACGTTCCGTCCGGTTCGGAAAACAGCTCAAAAATAAGGTGTCCTCCCAATACCGGTGCAATGGTTGTTCCGAAAGCATTGAAAGCCTGGGTCATATTTAAACGGCTGGAAGCAGAATCTTCTGAACCAAGCAGTGAAACGTAAGCATTCGCCGTAATCTGTAAAACCGTAAATCCTAAACCAAGAATGAATAAAGCTCCGAGGAAGAGTGGGTAATAGGAGAAAGTTGCTGCCGGATAAAACAGGATACACCCCAGCGCTGCCAGACCGATTCCAAACAGGATCCCCTTTTTGTATCCAACTTTATTGATGGGATCACCCTGGGAAATGGAGACCAGGAAGTAAATCAGCGATCCGATAAAGTAAGCTCCGAAAAAACAGAACTGTACCAGCATGGATTCGAAGAAGGTGAGACTGAAAAGTTGTTTCAGATAAGGGATCAGGATATCATTCATACAGGTGATGAATCCCCACATAAAAAACAGCAGGGTGATGGTAACCAAAGGAACCGTATAATTCCTGCTTTGAGGTTGTACTTCTTTATTTATCATAAACATTTATTTATCTTAAGGAAAGGGCCTTAACTTTTTGCCTACAGCATTGTATTTGGTGAAGTAGGGCAAATATAGGGATCAGCCTATGGTTTTGCAATAATTTGAATATTTTTTATAATGAGATGTATACTTTTATAGGATTAAAATATTATTTTCATTTTTTGAGACAATAATACAAAAACAACAGGATTTTCCAATGTAATATCACAAAAAATCATGATTTTATTTTTTTTAAAATGAAATAAGTTCAGATTATCTGTGTTGATTTTTTAAACTTTCAGAAAACGGATAGCCAAAAAATTGTATTTTGACTACCTATTTATGCAATTGAAAAAATTTAATATATCATTATTATTAGTACCTTTGCAAACGAAAATTTAAAGAGTTTAAATATTAATCATACTCAATACGGAGTATAAAGAAGCAAATTTTATGAGTATACCTCAAGCGTTTACAGAAACGATTACCCTTGCAGACGGCAGGGAAATCACTATTGAAACGGGAAAGCTGGCTAAGCAGGCTGACGGATCTGTAGTGGTGAAATGTGGCGGAACAATGCTTTTAGCAACTGTTGTAGCCAACAAAGAAGCAAATCCTGGTGTAGACTTTTTACCATTAACGGTAGATTACAGAGAAAAGTTTTATGCAGGTGGAAGAATTCCTGGAAATTTTTTCCGTAGAGAAGCTAAACCTTCTGATGATGAAGTTCTTACAATGAGATTGGTGGACAGAGTATTGCGTCCGCTTTTCCCTGAAGATTTCCACGCAGAAGTGCAGGTGATGATCTCACTGATCTCTTATGATAAAGAAGTAATGCCTGAAGCATTGGCAGGTCTGGCAGCTTCTGCAGCAATTGCTATTACAGATATCCCTTTCAACGGGCCAATGTCTGAAGCTAGAGTCGTAAGAATTGACGGCCAATTATCAGTAAACCCAAGCTACGAAAATTTATTAAAATCAGATATCGACATTATGGTGGGAGCTACCAAAGACTCCATCGTAATGGTAGAAGGAGAAATGAAGGAGATCTCTGAGCAGGAAATGCTTGAAGCCATCAACTTTGCTCACGCTGAGATTAAAAAACAGATCGAAGCTCAGGAAAGATTAGCAGAGAAAGTAGGAAAATCTTTCCCTAAAAGAGAATACAGCCACGAAGATCACGATGAAGAAATTCGTGAAAAAGTATGGAAAGAGTGTTATGACAAAGTATATGAAGTAGCAAAAACTCCATCCAATAAAGAAGAAAGAGGAGATAAATTCAAAGCAATTCGTGAAGAGTTCTTGGCACAATATGCTGAAAACGAAGAAGAATTAGCAAGAGTAACTCCTTTCGTTAAAGTATATTACCATGACGTAGAGAAAGAAGCTATGCGTCAGATGATCCTTGAAGACAATATCCGTCTTGATGGTCGTGATCCTCAGACGATCCGTCCAATCTGGTCAGAAATCGATTACCTTCCGGGAGCTCACGGTTCTGCCATCTTTACAAGAGGGGAGACCCAGTCTCTTACAGCAGTAACTTTAGGTTCTGTGAAAGATGCCAACATGATCGACAGTGTAATTACACAACACGACGAAAGGTTCTTCCTACATTATAACTTCCCTCCGTTCTCTACAGGTGAAGCAAGACCTTTAAGAGGAACTTCAAGAAGAGAAGTAGGACACGGGAACTTAGCTCAGAGAGCTTTAACAGCAGTTATTCCTGCAGAAAATCCATACACAATCAGAATCGTTTCTGATATCCTTGAATCTAACGGTTCATCTTCAATGGCAACAGTTTGTGCTGGTACATTAGCATTGATGGATGCCGGGGTTCAGATTACAAAACCGGTTTCAGGTATTGCAATGGGACTGATCACTGATACAAAGTCAGGTAAATTTACCGTACTTTCTGATATCTTAGGAGATGAAGATCACCTTGGTGATATGGACTTCAAAGTAACAGGTACTGCAGACGGTATCACAGCTTGTCAGATGGATATCAAAATCCAGGGGCTTTCTATGGATATCATGGAAAAAGCTTTGATGCAGGCTAAAGACGGAAGATTACACATCCTGAATAAAATCACTGAAACAATTGCTACACCAAGAGCAGATGTGAAACCTCACGCTCCGAAGATGGTAGTAATGGAGATCGCTAAAGACTTCATTGGTGCCGTAATAGGACCTGGTGGAAAAATTATCCAGCAATTACAGAAAGATACTGAAACGGTTATCGCTATCGAAGAGATCGGAGAAATCGGACGTATCGAAATCGCAGGAACAGACAGAGAAAAGATCAATGCTGCTATTGCTAAGATCAATGAAATTACTTTCGTACCGGTTGTAGGAGAAGTTTACAAAGGTAAAGTAGTGAAAGTGATGGATTTCGGAGCTTTTGTTGCTATTGCTAAAGGAACTGAAGGTCTTCTTCACATCTCAGAAATTGAATGGGCTCGTTTAGACAAAGTTCCTTATGCTGAAGGTGATGAAGTAGAAGTGAAATTTATGGGTTATGATGACCGTAAGAAAATGAAACTTTCCCGTAAAGTTCTTTTGCCAAGACCTCCAAGACCTGAAGGAAAACCAAGACCTGAAGGACAAGGTAAACCAGACGGACAAAGAAGACCGGAAGGACAAAAACCACAAACAGAGAGACCTGTAGAAAATCAGGAACCTTCTTCTGAAGCATAAGAATCATTCTTAGATATAAAAAACTCCCTCGATTTTGAGGGAGTTTTTGCTTTTATGGTATTGTGAAATGTATAGTATTGCAGCAATCTCACTTTTGGAAATTATAAGACTGCTTCGCCTTCGGCTCGCAATGACTATCGTTATTAATTACCCGCTCTCTGCTTCAGGTCTTCAGCACCTCCCGTTTTTCTAGGCTGTCCGTTTTTAGAAGACCCGAAATTATAAGTATAAGATAACGTTGCTACACGGGTATCCCTTTTTACAGCAAAATTCTCTATATAGTTATTGTATACAGTTTGCCCTTTGATATTGCTCGTAAAGAAAATATCATTAAAAGAGAACTTCAGAACACTGTTGTTTTTGAATTTCTTCTGTGCTCCGATATTCAGATACCAGATAGGGCTCACATTCAGGTAGGCATAGATTTCCCTTGCCTTGTAATTCCCTGTAATTTCTGCTGTGAAGCCATTTCCCAGCTTAAAGGAATTGATACTGTTGATACTGAAGGTGAAATTCCCTTTATTATTGATCTGGGTTCCGGAAACATTTCCGGTGTATGAGCCATAATAAAAATTGGCACTGTTGTTCATATCCCACCATTTTGTAACCTTTACAGGAGCAATCAGGTTCAGTCCGAAATAAGAGGCAGAATTCAGGTTTTCAAAGGTCTGTACCGTTACATTCTGGCCGCCTTCTACCACAGGCTTTAAAATGTCTGTAATATTATCCGAAGTTTTGCTGTAAGTTAAAGTCGCAAAATATTTATTACTCAGGCTGTAGGTTAGCTCATAGTTCATAATAGTCTGTGGGTTCAGATCCGGATTTCCCGATCTCATGGTCGTCGGATCAAGATACAGTTTAAAAGGATTTAACTGATTATAGCTTGGTCTTGTAATCCTTCTGCTGAGATTGATTTCCAGATTGCTTTTTTCAGTCAGATCATAGGAAACAACAGCACTTGGAAACAATTGTGTATAGTTTCTTTTGTTAATCTGATTGGTGGTAATCTGGGTTCCTTTTATATTGGTATTTTCAAGTCTCAAGCCTGCGGTCACTTTAAATTTATCCCACTTTTTTGCTACATTCCCGTAAATCGCATTGATGTTTTCTTCATAAATAAAATGGTTGGTTTTATTCAGATCCGGAATAAGAATACCCGTAGTGGCATTGAAGAATTTCAGGTCATTATCGGTTTTTACAAAGCTGGTCTTGACCCCGCTTTCGAGTTTCCAGTCGTTGCTGAAATTTTTGGTAAGGTCTGATTTTAATGAATAGATATTAATCTTCCCGTTCATATCTCCTTTCTGAATATCAAGATAATCCTGATTGCTCGCAATATCATGAGTTCTCGTTTCAAAATTCTGCAGGGATGAATTGGAGTAGTTGATATAATCAAAATCCGTAGAAATCTCCGAACCTAAAGAATCGATGGTGTATTTATGGTTTACATTAACAGATACGTTGCTCACCTGATCATTGGAGATATTCAGAGTATTGAAGGTACTTTCAGGAAGATGATTGCTGCCTAATGTTACGTTGGAATTATCCCCGTTAAGACCGAATTTGTTGGTGATAAAGCCCACAGAGAATCCCAGGACATTTTTATCATTCATATAATAATCCATTCCTGCTTTGGCAATATGATTATTGAATTTGAATTTTAAATAATTGTCCTGCAAATAGGTTTTCTGGAAAACATTATTATCATAAAAATTCCTGTCCAGCACCAGACCGTTATATGCCTCCCTGTAAGCAAAGCTGTAATTCCCGAAAATATTGATCTTTTTATTCCGGTGGTTAATACTGAAACTGTTATTATTCTTCACGTATTTCCCCATACCCAAAGAAGTGGAAATGCTGCCGTTGGTACCTCTTCGCTGCTCTTTTTTAAGCTTGATATTAATAATTGCTGATCCGGCTGCATCGTACTTTGATGAAGGATTGGTGATAAATTCTATTTTTTCAATAGTAGAAGAAGGCATTCCTTTCAGGTAATTAGCCAGATCACTCCCCGTCATAGGAGTATTTTTACCATCGATCTGAACCAGGAGATTTCCTTTCCCCCGGAGGCTGATATTATCATTGTTGTCAATACTTACTCCCGGTGCTTTTTCCAGTACTTCAAAAGCTGAATTTCCCGTGCTGGCAATACTGTTTTCAACATTCATGATCATCTTGCCGTCCTGTCTCTCAATAAGAGGTTTGGTTTTGGTGATCGTTACTCCTTCAATAGATTTTACATTCAGATCAATAGAAGGAAGCGTTGTATTGTCTGCCAGTGAAATTGTTTCTGAATGATAAACTTCAGCACCATTCCTGCTGATCTTAAGATGATAGTTTCCTCCTTTCAGGTCATTGAACGTAAATTTGCCGTTAGAGTCTGCAATTTCAGTTTTGATCAGTTTATTGTCAGGATCAAGAAGGTTGATTTCCATTTGCTCGGCTTTGTCAGACTTTATATTGCCTGTGAGACTGAAGTTCTGCAGAGTCTGTGCAGAAAGCATACTGCTGAAAAAGAGCAGCAGCCATATAAAAATGAGGGTGAATATCCTGGTCATAGCGTTTTACTTTTTAGAATTAAGACAGTTTTCTGAAATCTTCAGTAAAGCAGAATACATAACTTCCAACTCGCCTTTTGTGATGCCCTTTAAAGCCGTTTTCCGGTTCTTTTCAACAAGGTCCTGAACCTTTTGGATGACTTCCTTTCCGGAAACAGTCACTTCCAGATTTGTTTTTCTGCGGTCATCAGGATGTACTTGGCGGGTGATGTACCCAGACTTTACCATTAAATCAATTATTCTGGTCACAGAAGCATTGTCCTTGAAAACAAGATCACCAATCTCATTCTGGGGAATTCCCGGGTTTTCCAGAATCGCTTTGATGATAAGCCACTGATCAATCGTGATGGTAAAACCATGAGCTTTCAGCTGACGTTGTGCATAGTTTCTATAAGAACGGATCGCTTTGTCTATGTTGTAGAATATAATTGAATTTAATTTTTCCATATTGTCAGATTAAAATGATGTATCAATTATTGATATGTCAACTAATTTGTTGAATACATTTTTACTTTGTTACAATTCTCTGAAAATATTTTTCTGAAAAATTAAAAACTGTCGATAGGAACGCTTGCCTGGACGGCTACAGAATTCTTTTGAACATCATGAATTAAAGGTTTATTTTCTGTGGTTTTGAATAATCTGTCAATTTGTTCTCTTGTTTTCTGATCAGGAGAAACTTTATAGAACTCATTCAGGAGATCCAATGAGCCTGGTTTTTTCGGATAAGAATTGTTACGGAGAAAATTCTTCAGTGCTGTATTTACTTTCTCTTCACCGATCAGATCACTCAGTTTTACCATGGCAACTGCTCCTTTTGAATAAGAGATATGTGGAACGTCACCCGTTGCCCTGTAGATCGGAACGTTTTCAGACAATCCTTTTTCGTTATCATAAATCTGCTGATGTACCTGTATTCTTTCCATCATCTGCTTTTTGCCATGCATTTTTTTATAAAGCATCATTTCAGTATACATGGCCAGGGTTTCTGTGAGCATTACTGATCCCTCTCTGTCATCTGGACTGATCTGGCTGTTTCCCCACCAGAGATGAGAAAGTTCGTGACCTGCCAGTTCGTTGATCACATCCTGCTTCCTGTCTGCATGAATATTGGCGTGAAACACCATATCCTCAGGCATAAAAATAGCAGATGGATAGGCAGTGGCGGCAAAGCCTCTGGTAAAGGACGATATTTCAGCAAAGGTAATGGTCTTAAAAGGATAAGGACCAAAATTCTGCCGGCAATAATCTAAGGTAAGCTTTGCATTATGAAGGAGATGCTTCACATTTTCAAAATGATTTTTCTGATATAGAATATTGATGGTAATCCCTTTGTAGTTTATACTTTTCGTCTGGTATTCTGCTGAAGAAACCGCAAAACGGAAAGGAATATTCTCTGCCTGGAACTGAAAATAACTTCGTCCCGCTTCTGTCCATTTCTTCAAAAGATCGCCGGTGCCTGCAACAGTCTGGTTCATCTCAGTGGAAACAGTCATCTTCAGATTGATGAAGTCTTTTTTGATTATTTCCGGAGCTTCCGGATTTTTCAGTTTTGTGGGTTTTCCGAGATTAAATGTACTGCGTATATGCTCATCCCGAATCTCATCATCCTTCTGATAGCCGATACCAGGATAGTATCTGCTGATTCTCATAAAAGAACCGTTCCCAATAATGGCATTGAAGGACTGATGTCCGTTAACTGCATACCACTGATAAGACAGGCTGAAGTCCAGAGAAGCTGTACCGTCAGGCTGCATAGGCCGTTGTAAAAGTATTTCTGCCGTGTTTTTATGGATTTTGATGATTTGGGGCCCTGATTTAAAAACGGCTGATTCGATCTTCAGATCCTCATTAAAGTTAATAAGGATTTTACTGATGGGCTGGCCGGACTGGTTCTTAAGAATATATTTTCCTGTAATCTGATAAGCATTTTCTGATGGGTACAGCTTGATATCGGTAGTGATATCCGTTATGTCAGGTTGGGGAAGGTTTTCATATTTTTTGAATCGTTTTTCATATTGAGCAGCATTTCCAATTGCCTGGTCTTCATTTTTAGGAATGTATCCTTTTATAAATGAAATTCCGGTCCATATTCCTGAAAAAAGAAGGATGAATACGAAAACCGTCTGAATTACAGGTAATTTTTTTATTCTGGTCAATTGATTCAGCATCCACAGAACAGCAATCACTCCCGCCCCAAATAAAAGCCTTTGGGCAAAAATAACTTGATAAACTCCATATCCGTTAAAATCACTGTAGCTGCCTTTAAAGTCTGAAAATATTCTTAAAAGAGGATAAGAAAGGATTTTGCCTGCAACAGGACCAGCTAATGTAAATACAGCAAGAACAGAGCCCCCCAGTGCAATAAATTTATTAGGAATCCGGTCATTAATGATAAGGATAAGTCCGGAAAATAAAATCAAAGGAAAGGTATTGAAGAGGAAAACTCCAAGATAGGCATTCCAGTCAATATGAAAATACTGATAGGCGGCCTGAAAGATAAGCCCCTGAACGATTAAAATACCGGTGAAGAAAAAAAGCAATATACTGATAGAAATAAAATGTCCGGTTAATCTGTTTTTAGAAAAAAAAGTACTGCTTTCGATCAGAGAAAATCCGGATGATCGGCATCTCCAGTACAGATCGTTCAGAAAATAAGCTGAAATCAGTAAACCAAGCCAATGAAAATTCTCAGAAATAGTCACTGCCATAAGCCCTGAACCGGCATATTTCTGTGGAAGCCGGATACCTTTTTCAATTTCAGCGTACATTTCCATTCCTATACAGAAAAGCAGGATAATAGAAATAGCAGGAAGGGTGATGCTTTTGAACAGATAGATCAGATCGATTTTTGCAAAAGATAATACCGACCTGTAAGAAGAAACCTGCCCGAAACCAGTGATGGTTACAGAATATTCTGATCCGGTATAATCCGGAGTTGAAGATGTTTTAATGATGGGTTTTCCTGTTTTTTTACCGGAAACATCTGAAAAAGAGAATAATTTTTCAGTAAGCAGGAGAAAACCTCCTGATATAAGCAGAAAAAGAATCCTGTTGTACAGAAGATAACCGGTAAGCGGGACGATCTGCTGGTTTTTTTGTTCCACTGTAAGATCTCGGGATTCAAGGAAATAGGCAGAGAGTCCGAAGGGATCCAGCAGGGAAGAGATCTGCTGTGCTTCCAGAGATTGAGGAAGGCTCCCGGCCATAAAAGGGGAATTGGAGAACAGCAAAACGACCATATAAAAGATATAGAGAAACAGCCCGCCTACAACCACGAAGAGTTTTTTCTTAACCGTTAAAGAAAGTAGAAACAAAAAACTGCATACCAGTAAAGTATTGAATACTCCGAAGATCAGTAAAGGGTACATATAATAAAAAATACTGAAGCTATCCTGTATTTCACTTCCTGTACGCATAAGCTGACCTATTATAAAACCTGCTATTAAAAAAACAAAACTTACAAAAGTCTGTAGAAAATAACTGCTGAATTTCCCTTTCAGATAAGTGCGTTTTGAAAAGGGAAATGAAAACAGGATCATATCAAATTTTGAGTCCTGATCTTTAAAAAGCAGCTGTAAGGCATAGATGGTAGCAAAAAAAATAACGGCGAGACTCAGCATTCCCATCATATAACCGGTTGTATAAGGTGAATTTAAATAGATCCCTTCTCCAACGGAAAGATTGAACCGATTGCCACAGAAAATGCCGATAAACACCAGGATCAGTGCAATAAGATAGCTTGGCCAGTGCTTGGAAATGCGTCTGGCTTCAAATAAAAATATAGTGTTCATGACTAAGGTTTTTGCGTTAGAGTATGGAAATAAACGTGCTCCAGTAGAGGAGTTATGGGAATAAAGTCTTTAGGTTGCTCTTCAGAAAATATAGTAATATGAAGTGTCCTTTCCAATAGCTGTCTGCTGATGATCTCATAATCCGATTCATAGCTTTTCAGCTCATTTTTATCGATGGGCTTTGACCAGATCCTGTTATCCAGTTCTGCGATGAGCTTTCCGGGATTTCCTTTTCTAAGGATCTGTCCCTGGTTCATTACTGCCATTTCTGAGCAAAGGTTCCTTACATCTTCTACCAAATGGGTGGAAAGAATGACTATGACCTCCTGGCTGATATCGTTCAGCAGACTATTGAAACGGTTGCGCTCTTCAGGATCAAGACCTGCAGTAGGTTCATCAACGATGATGATTTTAGGATCACCCAATAAAGCCTGAGCCACTCCGAAACGTTGTTTCATGCCTCCTGAAAAAGTGTGAACTTCTTTTTTGGAGAAATCCGAGAGGTTAACTTTTTCAAGAAGGTTCAGGATCTGGTTTTTACGTTGGTTTTTATCGGTAACTCCTTTCAGGACTGCAATATGTTCCAGTAAGTCATAGGCAGAAACTTTAGGATATACTCCGAAATCCTGTGGCAGAAATCCCAGATGCTTTTTTATATAATCCGGATTTGCGACAATGTCAGCTCCGTTGAACAGTAATGTGCCGGAGGTAGGTTTCTGAAGTCCCACAATGGTTTTCATCAGAGACGATTTTCCGGCTCCGTTAGGACCCAGCAGACCGAACATTCCATTTTTTATTTCTAAAGAAATGTCTTTAATCGCTTGAAAACCATTTTTGTATGTAAGGCTTAGATTGTTGATGGATAATGTATTCATAGTGTTGTGTTTGGACAATAGAAGGACAGGCCGCCTTTCGGCTGCTATTATTATTTAAAAAAAATCAGAAGTAAATCAGAGCTTAGGAATCAGTTTTTTGCTCTCCCTCCCAAACCCTCAGGCTCTGTCTAAAAAGCTACTCTTTATATTCCAGTATATCCCCCGGCTGGCATTCCAGAATTTTGCAGATGGCTTCCAGGGTATCGAAGCGTACACCTTTGGCCTTCCCGGTTTTTAAGATGGAAAGGTTGACGGGAGTGATTCCCAGTTTTTCTGCCAATTCTTTACTCTGCATTTTTCGTTTGGCAAGCATGACATCTAAGTTGACGATAATCGGCATTTTATATAAATAGATCTTGTTCGTTTTGCAAATGTAGTCCTTGCTTGAAGATATTGGCAAGAAACAGACAGAAAATTCCAAGCATAAAGTGAATAAACACCAGCCCCCATACCATACTTTCTACTTCCACAAAGAAACTGGCAATGATCACCAATGGAAGCGGGATGAAAATATTAAATACGTAAAATTTCTTAAGCTCCGTTATATTTTCTTTAGTAAACAGCTTCTGTTGGAAGAATACCCTGAAAACTTTAGCGGAAAGCCAGAAAAAGATTCCATAAGAGGTCAGTACCAGCAGGAACGAAAAAATCATATACGGATAATTGTTTTCGATATTCAGAAACGGCTGTTCTGTAAACGGAAGATTGATGTGAAGGTACTTTCCTTCATTGTAAGGTGTAATGGAATAGCCCGTTGCAAGACAAAACAGGGAATACAGTACAGTCATTAAATATCCGGCCGAAAGAAGCGAGCAGATATAAAACAGTATTCTTGAAATAATTTGAGTCTGGTTCATGTCATAATCATTAATTGATATTGCAAATGTATAATTAATTATCGTAAAACAATAATTAATTTAAATAAAATTTTATTTTTAAAACCGGCAGATCTTTAAAAATACTTAGAAAATATTGTACTGATCGTAGTTTTTCTTAATTTTAAATTATAAAAAATCACAGGATCATGGCTTATAGTATTGAACTCGCAGACCGGGTTCGTGAATGGCTTTCAACGGTAGATCATATTGAAGTTGAGGAGAAGAAAATGTTCAGCGGACTGGCCTTTCTGGTGAACGGGAAAATGTGTATCAATATCAGTCATGAGAATCTGATGTGCCGTTATAACCCCGTACTGGAAGAGGAGGTTTCTGCAAAAACCGGTTTCCTTCCCATGATTATGAGAGGAAAGCAGCTTAAAGGCTATTGCTATGTAGAACCTGAAGGATATAGGAATCCCTCTGATTTCGGGTACTGGATGAAAATCTGCCTTGAGTACAATAAAATAGCGAAGGCTTCAGGAAAACGATGAGGCTAGGGTTCAATCGTAATAGAGTGGGAGAGTTTAATTGAGTTATTTGGTTTAGACCTAAGCTTAATGGTGTTTTCTCCCTTCTCTGTTTACTTATACAATTTTTCCCTGATTGCTATTAAAATTTCCGTTGTTCTTTCAAAATCAGGGTGGTTGGGAAGATCTGAAACGGAATGATAATATTCAATGGACGTAATCAGGTTTTCAGCTTTCTGCATGACGTTTTCGTAAGATTGATTTCCGGCTTTGATATCTAAGAGTTCATCACGATTATCAACCTGAATATTCAACGATTGATGTTTAAAAATCTGTTCGCAGGATTGCAGCAACCGGATGGTATGCATCATATTTTTGCTGTCATAATTTTGGCCATGGTTCTGATTGACATTATAGCGGTCTTCATTACGCTCTGATACCCATTTCCAGTATTCCCTGTACTCTTTACAGTAAACAGAATAGGCATCGAGATTGCAAAATAAATAGGCATCCGGCTTTTCTTCTTTCGGAACGGATGATAAGGAAACCTGGTTGGCTTCTTCATGGTGAATGATTCCTTTGTATCCCAGTCTTCCGGATTCATCATAAAATAATGCATACATTCCCTTAGTGTGATCAATATTGACCAATCCGCATTTTTCCTGCACTTTTCCATGGGCTGAAAGCCATTTTTTCAACGGAACAGAACCCTGACCTTCAAGAATAAAACAGAAATCAGTAATTGATTTTCTCTCTTTTTCTACGGGATTTAAAATCTTTTTATTGAGTCCTTTTGCTTTTTTAATTTGTGAAACAGCATATCCGGCAAAAGTATCTTTGCAGAGTTTAGACAGAAAATATTCAGGCTTAAGCAGGTTCATCACCGGATCTTTATGAAGGATACAATGTTCCGGGCTGGCCAGAATTTCCAGGATATTAGGATTATTCTTCTGCAACAGCTCTACAAATCTCCCGATTTCATAATAGGTAATGTCATTTGTTTCGTCAGAGATTTGCGGAATATAGTTCAGCCCAAAGAAATCTTCTTTCGGCAGGTAATATACACCCCGGATATCCGTATCCGAGTTTTCTGTTGCCAGCCCGAAGGCTCTGCTTCCCGAGATCGCTTCAAAGAGGATGAGGTTTTTATTTTTGAGGTCTTGAATTGTCATAATTTGTATTATTGGTGTACAAAATAAGGTGAAATTTACTCCAGCACAGCTCCATTAAGATCCATTATATATTCCCTTCCGTTTTTCTTTGCTTTTATTTTTCCATTTCCCATATGATGAATCCAGTCATATTGACACGGAATGATTGGTTTTCCATCCACATCAGTGGCTCCCCAAAGACCATTCATCATCACCATAACCCTGTTTTCAGACATTCCGATGTGATCGATATGGTCATAAATATAATCGGTAAGAAAAGTAATGATCCCATTTTGATATTTTACCAGAGCCTGAAGTTCATTTTTTATAAAAATATAATATTCGTAACGGGGTTTTGTATCAACGATAAAACTTTCGTCAATGCGATCCAGTTCCATAGGAATGATAAATTTCCCGGATTTTACCTCATAAATGCCAATTTTTTGATTTTGAGTGCATTCAAATAGCTGATCATAGCCGAATGTTTCAATATGGTCCATTTCCAGAGGAAGGATTACTTGTTCATCCAGTGTAATGATTCCGTATTTCCCTTTTTTCTGCACAATGGCGTAGTTGTAGGGATGCTGAATGTAAAGTTTTTCATATTCCATTGGAAGCATCAGATCTCCTTTCTCATTGATAACACCCTCATAAGCGTTTTTATCTGTAAACCGGGTGATATAGGCTAATCCGTTACGGAAATTGGTGGCATATTCATATTGAAAAGGAATGATCACTTCATTGTTCAGATTCAGATAACCATAGAAGCCATCAGCGTTTTCTGCTGTCAGCAGCTGGCTTTTTTCCAGATCAGCATCAAGATAATTGTAGATCAGAGGAATCTCCAGGGTCTTTGTATTCTTGTTGTAAAGTCCGTATTTTTCATTTTCCCTGTCATGGGCAATGGCAAATTCTTCATTCAGGTGTCTGAATTTCAGCTTTTTTTTCATGGCGTTATTTTTATCCGGTTTTAATAGAAAACCCTGGAAAATATTAATTTTCCAGAGCTTTAATATAATGAAATACTTTATCACTCCATCCATTGATTTCTGCAGTCCAGTTTCCGGTTTTTATACCGTGGGTATGCGTTGAAATATCAATGATATAAGACGTTTTATAAGGTGAGGTATCCGGTTTTTTATCTGATCCGTAATGAGCATCTATATCCTGGCTGTCGGAGATAACAACTAATCGATCGGCATCTTTTGCATATCCTTTTTCTTTCAGCCATTCACACAGCTGATAGGTGAAGATCCC
The DNA here is from genome assembly GCF_052044975.1 of Chryseobacterium sp. 22458. Taxonomy (NCBI): domain Bacteria; kingdom Pseudomonadati; phylum Bacteroidota; class Flavobacteriia; order Flavobacteriales; family Weeksellaceae; genus Chryseobacterium; species Chryseobacterium sp. 22458. The sequence goes on from NZ_JBQEOA010000004.1 coordinate 200,867, forward strand.
TCCATGGCCTACTTCTGCATTGATCGACTGATAATGATTAAACAATCCAAGACCTTTACCATTGCTCCAGATCATATGTTTTCCTGTTCTTTGGTAATCGTCTCCTGCAGTAAACACCAGAATCAGGTCTTCAAACAGATAGGAACCTGCAGCTGCCATGGCAAAGGCAAGATCCATCCTTGAAAATTTAGATTGGGAAGAAGTGATCTGTCCCATACTTCCTGATACGTCAATGGCTAAAATAGTCGTCCCTTTGATCCTCTCTCCGGCAAAGCATTTTTCCATCGCCTGGTCAATATCAGCGGTGAATTCTATTGCATTTCTTTGTGCTGCCAGGAAATTCAGAGGTGTAAGCCATGAGCTGTTGACCTGTGAGATCGCAGTTCTGATGGTTTCTCGTGACAATCCTGCTTCCGTCATATTTCGAAGATTTCTCAGAATAGCCAGAGATCCTAAGCTCTTTTCAGAGATCATTCTTTCAAAGGTTTCCTTTTTATCTGCCCTTGTGAAAGCGCAGTTTCCCATGTATTGGCAGGCTGAAGGGTATCTTCTACAAGGGCCTTCAGTGCATGTTCATTTTTAGCGGTTGGTTTCGGGTGTACCAGATTCACAACGTCTATCAATGAAAGCGTCATATTGCTTTTTCTATATTTGGAAATCTGGTATTCATCATACTGATCGAAAGCTTTGGCCAGACCTTTTTTAATTGGTTTAGACATTTTATAGGAGCCGTTTCTCACTTTCAGCATTTGTAGAAGATCAATGGTCATGTCCGGTCTGTTGGCAACTTTTGCAACGGCATCCTTTACGGAAACTCCATGAATTTCATTCGCAAGAATAAGCAGCCACAATGGAGTATGTCTCAGTTTTTGTTCGAAACGGCATTCCATAGCCAGCTCAATGATCTTTTCACCATCTACTTTATGACAAAGATCTTCAATCTGCGTCATGATTGTATCTGCAGACTGGTAATAATCGGATTCAAAAAGAAGATTGGCCAGTGTCACTCTTCTCAGTAATTCATAATCTGAATATTTTCCGGCTGTATCTGTCAATGTTCCGGCGATGATACCGGAGTCGAACCCAGTTTTTTTTGTGTTAAATTTTGACATACCATTAGTTTTTTAACATTAATAAAAAAGAAGTGGTTAAAACCGATTAAGGTGTAGTTTTGCATGTAAGGTACGAAGTAACCTTAATCTCACACCACTTCATCTGAAAGACTGGCCGGACTCGAACCGGCGACCTACGGCGTGGAATGCGAAGTAACTTTATCATCACACCTGCCATAGCAGATTAAAACCTAATAAAGTGTTTTTACGTTACTCTAACCATCTGAGCTACAGTATCTCTTAATTGATAATGCAAAGTAAGCGGGTTGGTGCGCAGTGTTTTTGCGTAGAAATATTTTATTTTAAAAATTATTTTTTAATACAGCTTTTCACAATCACTTCCAAAGCCTTTTCCGCATCACAGGCATACAATCCGGAGCACCATGCAGGGTTAGCTTCAATCAATGCCCAGCCTTTTCCTTTGATGATCCCGAAGTCCAGAACAATGGCATCCGGCAGGGTAGAGGCGTATTTCTGGATGAATACATCAAAAAAAGAAAACATTTCCTGCCGTTCTGTTTCAGACAACGGGTTCATATCAAAAGCATTGTTTCGCCAGTAAGAAGAATAGGTCTTAATTTCATGATGAAGAACGAAACATCTTACTTCAAGTTCCCATTCTACAACTTCCGAGGTGAAGACGGTGATTTCCTGATCCAGCGTATCAAAACCTTTGATATCTGTTGTTTTTTGGAAAACTCCGGCTTTAAAACTTTTAAAGTCAGAACATTTGATGAATATATTTTCATGATTGATAAAGTCTTTAAGCTGGCCATAAGAAATTCTACGCTTTGTAAAATCTTCAGCAATATGCACTAGCCAGTCATCTGCAGGTTTAAGCAAGGTTAAATGGCATTGCTCAGCAACAATTTCTGCATAAATATCCTCACCATAAACGGCAATTACATCCTCACGGAATTCTTCGGGAACATTCCATTTGGCATTGAAACGGTTCAGCTCATAGGAAGAACTGAGAGACGCTTTTTTCAGATTGTTACTGTCTTCCGTATACATGGGTGACAGGGCGATTATATTTTTCATGGTTAGTTTTTAATTTTCAATATATATTTTTAGTGTTCAGAATTTCCCTAAATACTTTTTCCATTTTGTCTTTATCTGCCTTACTTCCGGGAAGAGCTTTTGACCTTTCTTCATTTTCGGCTATCATTTTTTCCAGAAATTCAAACAGCTCCCAATCGTTCGGATGGTAATAAGATTCTCCTTTGGTTGCTTTTAATGCAATTAGGCTTTCTATTTTCCGTCTTGTTTCATCATCTGTTAAAATAAGCAGATCGCTGAACAACACAGGAGGAACAGTTCCTTTTTCTATGATCCACTTTCCGGTCAGTGCAGTACGAAGGCAATAAAAATAACTTTTTAATTTTACTTCATCAGCTCTGCACGTTTCCAGATACTTTTTGTTCATGCTTAAATAATGATAAGAAACAGCTATCGGAGAAAAACAGGCATCTGCCAAAGGTCTGAACAACTCTACAAATTGGGTATTTTCTTTGTATATAATAGGAGAATAAAACCAACTGAGCAAAGCAGCATTCGATTTCAGCAATAGATGAAAGGTTTTTCTGAGGTCCCATCCGGAGCCGTCCAGATCGTCTTCTGTCATAAATTCTATCGTTTCATCCTTATCCCATGGTGAAAGATACCAGTCTTTTTCATGGCGGTATATGAAACGGATATCATAATCACTGTCCGGCGAGGCAAATCCCCATGCTCTGCTTCCTGATTCTACAGCAAGAAGGACTTCTACACCCTTTGTTTCTTCAACTTCTTTTATTTTTTCTAGTATTTTTGGTGTCATTGTTTTCAATTTATAATGCAAAATAATACCATAGATACGCAATGTTCTTTCGTAGATGTTTTTTTGTGAAAGGTAGAGAGTGAGAGAGCTTATAGTAATGATTTGCAGAAAATAGCTTCTTATCTCTTCGCCTTTTATCTCTTATGTCAATTTTCCATCATAAATACACAAACTCATTCTCCGGAATACCCTCTATTTCACTAATATTGCACTTTCACTATTTAACATAACTTATTACATCCATGGTATCAAACGAACTACAGCATAAAATTGATTTTAAAACAAAACCGATGGGCGCATTAGGTCATCTGGAACATCTCGCCCATAAAATAGGAATGGTTCAGAATACAACATCTCCACAGCTATCCCATCCACATATGGTGGTTTTTGCAGCTGATCACGGGATTGCAACAGCGGGAGTGAGTGCCTATCCGCAGGAAGTTACTTATCAGATGGTGATGAATTTTCTGGGGGGTGGTGCAGCCATCAATGTTTTCTGCAGACAGCATGGTATTGATATTAAAATTGTAGACGCCGGAGTGAACTTTGATTTTCCCGAAGGATTGAATCTGATTGATAAAAAAATAAGAAAATCAAGCCGGAATATTTTAGAGGAACCGGCTATGACATCTGAAGAGTATCAGGAGGCAATGGCAAACGGTCGCTCAGTGGTTGCCGACATTGCAGAAACAGGATGTAATATCATTGGCTTCGGAGAAATGGGAATCGGGAATACATCGGCTTCTTCACTGATGATGAGCAAATTGTTCGATATTCCGGTTGTAAGCTGCATCGGAAGAGGTACCGGCTTAAATGACGATCAGCTGCAGAATAAGATCCGTATTTTATCTTCAGCAATTGAAAAATATCCGGAAGTGACAACTGTGGATGAGATTGCACAAACGTTTGGCGGACTGGAAATCGTTCAGATGATGGGAGCAATGGACGAAGCTTTCCGCCAGAATATGCTGATCATGGTAGACGGATTCATTGCTACGGTTGCGGTTGCCGCTGTCTGGAAAAAAAGTCCTGAAATACTTGATCACTGTATTTTCTGTCATGTAAGTGATGAAAGTGCTCATCTCCGCTTACTCGAATTATTGGGGCAGAAAGCGCTCTTGAATCTCAACCTGCGTCTTGGAGAAGGTACAGGCTGCGCATTGGCTTATCCGCTTATTCAGAGTGCTGTCGGTTTTCTGAATGAAATGTCAAGTTTTGAAGATGCTCAGATTTCAAATAAGGAATAGATGAAAGCCATAAAAAACGAACTGATCTATTTTGCAACGGCACTGATGTTTTTCACAAGAATTCCGGTTCCGTTTACTGTGCCTTATTCCAGTGATATTATGAACCGTTCCCAGAAGTATTTTGCATGGGTCGGATTATTGGTCGGGCTGATTAATGCTGTTGTTTTATATCTTGCTACTCAGCTTTTTAATCCCGAAATAGGAATTGTTCTCATGATGATCACCAGTGTTCTGCTTACAGGAGCATTTCATGAAGATGGTTTTACAGATATGTGTGACAGCTTCGGAGGAGGATACGGAAAAGAAAAAATTCTTACAATTATGAAAGACAGCAGGGTAGGAGCTTATGGGACCATCGGGATCATTCTGCTGTTTGCCTTGAAATTCTTCAGTATTCAGGCTTTGGAAAAGATTGACAGCTGGAAGATACTGGCAGTTGTCATTTTAGCTCATACCGTAAGCCGGTTTATTTCCGGAACCATGATCTATACTCATCAGTATGTGACAGATATTGATGCCAGCAAATCTAAACCTTTGGCGAATAAACCATTGGATGGAATGGCATTACTGGTAGGATTTATAAGCGTTTCAATTGCTTTTGCGCTGATCCCGGACTGGCGGCTGATCTTTGCTTTTGCCCTGGCTTATTTAGGGAAGATGTATATGGGCTGGTATTTTAAAAAGCATATCGGTGGCTATACCGGAGATTGTCTGGGCGCTGTACAGCAGGTGTGTGAAGTTTTATTTTATCTGGGAACAATCATTGTATGGAAATTCATCTGATCCGTCATACTGCGGTAGAAAATCCGGAGAACCTTTGCTATGGATTTGCGGAAATACCTTTAAGAAAAACTTATAAGGAAGATTTTGACCAATTAAGTATAGACCATGATTTTGACCTGGTTATTTCAAGTCCATCAAAGCGTTGTCGTCTTTTGGCTGATCATTTTAAATTCGATTACAGAACAGATGAAAGGCTGCGGGAAATGAATTTCGGAAACTGGGAAATGAAGAAGTGGACGGATATTCCGGAAGATGAGATCAACCCCTGGTACCAGGATTTTATCAATGTAAAAGCAACAAAAGGTGAAAATCTGCTCGAAATGCAAACCCGGGTTCTCAGCTTCTGGAATGAACTGATTCTCAAAAAAGAAATCAATAAGGTTTTACTCGTTACCCATGCCGGAGTGATTCGGTTGATTATACAAACCGTTTTACAATTTCCACTGGAAAATATGTTCCGCATTCAGATTGATTATGGTAAAAAGGTAGTTATTGATGTAAATGAAGGAATTCTTTCCGTTAAAAAGATGAATATTTAGAACCACAAAAGTCACAAAAGTTTTTAAACATTGAAGTTATTTTAAATAACGACTAAACGCTTCATAAAGTATACCTAAGTTTTTTGAAAATCTTTGATCTGAAATTGATAATGATTTAGATTCCTCTGGAATGACAAACTGTATGGGTAAACCTGTCATTTCAATTGTGTCATTCCGTAGGGATCCAGACAATATCTATTTTTCAAAAAACTTATTGGAGAAATTGAAACCTATAACAATTAGTTGAGCTGAAGACGTAAAATTCCCCTCCTCTGGAGGGGTGTCAAAAATTCCTTGAATTTTTGACGGGGTGGTTTTCGTATCCTGATTATCCAACTATCTCCCACAAAAAACGCCACCCGATACCATCAGATGACGCAAGAAAAAATTATTTAAAAATCTTGATAAAACTATCTTTTTCCAGACTTTCCAGGGAGAAGTCATAATCAGCTTCAGCTTTTTCTGTAGTAATTTCTGCTCCAAGCTCTTGGATAAGATCATTGAAGGACATCGCTTCATACCATTGCTGGTACAATGCGGTTGTGGCCATCACAGATACTTCCGAATTTCCTGAAATATGGGAATGTCCCGCTCCGAAATTCAGGAGTACAAAACATTGCTTTCTGTCTTTTGGCAACAGCATTCCCAGAATCGTTTGGGTCTGAACAGAGTTACATTTGGCTTCAGCAAAAAGGTTATTGGGATTCATCATATAATCGTAGGAAATATTATCCCCTTTTCCGATCACTATTTTATATCCGCAATTCGCATCTCCGCTGAAAACGTTATTCATGACAAGGGTAGGCGTACTCAATCCTTTGTTGGCATAAAGATATTCAACGGCACCTTTAGGCGCAGATGTCATATCTCCGGAGTACATCAATTCTCCGTTACCTTGATTATAAGCAGCATTCCAACCTGTTTTTCCGGCAATATTCAATCCTGAAAGATCAAGATCACGGGCACCCCATTGGTCTTCCCAATAGATCCCAACGGCCATTCTGTCGCCATAGAAACGGGTTCCGGTAGGAATATTTCCAACAAACATTTTTTCAGAAGCCGGCAGTGCAAATTCTATATTTTCAGGGAAATAGAATTTCTTTCCCGAAAAGTTTCCATATTTCAGTTTCAGAAAATCCAGAATAAACTCATAGTTGGCCTGATTCACGTAAGTTTCCTTACCTTTTTTCACCCATGATTTTCCATTTCTGATTCTGTAAACAAAAGTATCCTGACCGTACATTCTTGAGTAACATGCTGACAGAGCTTTAAACAACGCAAATGGTGTTGCATTTTCCAGCCAGTGCCAGTCACTGCTTTCCAGTAAGATATGGGTGGCATCATTCAGCGGGTTAGAAACCAAAGGCTTATGATGTACTTTAGACAGCTTTGAAATTTTATTGACCACTTTCGGTGCCCTGTTTTTATAAGCAAGAAACAGAGGTTTAAACCTGTTGAAAATTTCTGCCAGTTTTTCCAAGCCAAAGCTTTGGAATAGATAGGTAGGGTTAAATTTACTTTGCTTTATTAAACCAATCAATTCATCGTTTTTAATTAAAAGCGTTGTCTGAGTCGTTTTATAAATGACATAACGGAAAAACTCAACAGGATTTTCAGGGTAGATATCATACAGGTCGGCGATTTTTATGATTGCCTCTTTATTTCTGATATTTTCCTTTCCTGTGAAATCATATTCCAGTTCCGTGTGCAGAATATAAAGCAGATCATCAACGGTTTCTTCCTTCAGAGCAATTCCGGACTTTAGAAGAGAAAGGCATTTTTCCTGCATTTCTTCTACAGTATAAGCTTTGATTACTTTAAAAATCAGTTTCGTATCAGGAATATTCAATATTTCCTGAGGAATATAAATTTCACTCTGAAAATCACTCCCGTAGGTTGAAATATAATGGGTGATCTGTTCAAAAAACAGTTCCGTTCTTGAGGTATTCTTTATTTTCGCCCAGGATTTATGAAAGGTTTTATTCAGGTCATTACCATTCAGTTTTTCCTTTGCATAATAAGAGATAATGTCTTTTTTTGCCCATAGCGCATCGGGCTCTATCACAAAACCCTCGTTGGAAACAAAAGTTTTTTCATCAGATTTTATAGCCACAACAGCATTGAATAATTTTAGTGTTTTCATGATTTTAAATTAAATAAGTGAGGAGTATATTCATTAAAAGTGAAGGATATAGGAACTCCTTTTACCTATAATTTTTATAAAAGGCGGGGAGTAAAACCTTTAATGATAAAATAGGAACTCCCTTTGCCTTATAGTGGGTAAAAAGGCGGAAAGTAAATCCAAAATATAGGAACTTTCTTTGCCTTAAAATTTTTGAAAGATGAGAATGTCTGATACGTGAATATAAGCATTTTCATCGTAATGAGGAGCAGACAGGACTCGAACCTGTGACCTACAAACCTGGTGATTGATAGGAACTTTATATGCCAATAGCGAAAAGTAATCTTGTTGCTCTACCATCTGAGCTACTGCCCCTGCAAACCTTACAGGTTTTCAAAACCTGTTAGGTTTAGCTATCTATTATCAATTACGCCTTTCTGAATTTCTTCTTTTTCTTCCATGGTGCATTTTTCTGAACATCACCAGCCATGATACATCCGTATGGCATCACTTCATCCAGGACTTCACAAAGCTCATATTCTTCAATTTGTGCCCTTACGTTTTTAGCACTTTTATAAGCACTTGGCAACTCGGAAATATCAACTTCATTGGAGTAGAAACGGATATCCAGTCCTGAAGTTTCTTCATTGAAGATTTCCTCAGTGGTTTTATGAGCCATAGATTTTTTATGCTGACTTCTGCTGAAATTTCTTCCGGCTCCGTGTGGTGCAAAACCTAAATTTCTTTCATTGGTTTTTCCCTGTACAATCAGTACCGGTTCTGCCATATTCAACGGGATCAGTCTTGGTCCTGTGATATCCGGCATGAATTTATCATCCAGCGGAGTAGCTCCTTTAGCATGATAAAACAGATCTCCATCTTTGAAAACGAAGTTATGTTCATTCCAATATCTGTTTTCTTTTTCCATTTCCAGCTTATTCAGCACGGCATCATGAATGGAAATATGGTTTTCTTTAGTCCATTGTCTGATTAGTTGCAGAGCTTCCCAATAAGATTTTCCTTCTTCCGTATCATAAGGGATCCATGCATTTTCCTTTAACGTTTCAGGTGAAATTTCCTGTCTGAAACGGTTGGCTACTTTCATTCCTTTATCATAGAGGGCAGCTCCCGGAGCTCTTGAACCGTGGTGTGTTACCATCATCGTATTTCCTGTTTTTTTAGAAATCCCTACAAACAGGAAATGGTTTCCGTCTCCCTGGGTTCCCATATGCGAACGGGCGATGCTGATCAGTTTCTCATCATTTAAGAAATCATTTTCTCTGAAGGCATCCATCAGTTCCTGGGACATGGGCATTTGTTCCCCTCTTGGTCTTCCTCCGTATCCGAAATGTGTTACAGAATGAGCTGCATCCAGAACATTTTTAGGATTGGCTTTTCCGAAATCGGTCAACATTACAGAACAGCAGATATCCGCACTATGAAATCCCGGATGAATGGCATTTTTGGCAACCACCACACCACCTACCGGAATATAACCTTCAGGACCTGTAGGACAGGCATCAGGCATTAATGCTCCCTGGGTTAGCGTTGGGGTTTTCATCAGCACTTTCATCGTTCTGATTACTTTTTCTACATTATCGTTTTCACTTTCGTGTTCAGCTCTGATGTTGATGACAAAATCTTTAGCCGTATCATGAAGCGGAATAAGGTCAGGTTGTTTAAATTGTACCAGATATTCTGCAATCTGCTTTTCATCCAGATTATTTTCATTGATATAAGTAATGGCATCTTTAAACCATTTTGAAGGTCTATACCCTAATTCGATTAAATGATTTCCGTTAAATTCCATCTTTTTTCGTTTTGATGATGCAAAGTAAGTATATAATTACGCAATAGTTTTGCGTAGAAATATTTTTTTTAATTATTTTTACATAAAATTAAAAAAGGAAGTAAAGATTATTATACTTGTATCTTGATATCCTGTCTATAAAAAAATTAAAAACCTATATCATGGTATTATTAGAACAACTTAAGCATTTCCCGGAAACCATTCAATTTAATGATGTAATTGCCCATATTGATCAAAACTACGATTTTACACCTACCGCTTTTAAAAATGGTGATACAACCAATCAGGCAGGGCAGAATAACGGTTCATGCAAGGTTTTCAGCTTTGCTAAACTTCAGAATCTTGCTCCGGAAGAAACCCTTTTACTTTTCGGGGAATTCTACAGAGATGATGTTTTGAAAAATCCTGATGGAAATGATCATCAGAATATCAGGAACTTTATGCAGTTCGGTTGGGAAGGCGTTATTTTTGAGGAGGATGCTCTGAAGGAGAAATAATTACCATTAAAAAAATGGCAGATCAGCTGTTAATTATTGTATTGACGGTAGATTTTGCAATTTATCCTAACTAAAATTATCATTATCATGTCATCCAATAAAAATGCCCTGATCCGCTATAAAACACTGGATAAATGCCTTAAAAACAAATACAGGAAATATACGCTGGAAGATCTCATCGATGAGTGTTCTGAAGCATTATTTGAATTTGAAGGTAAAGAATCTTATGTGAGTAAACGGACGGTACAGCTTGATCTTCAGAATATGCGGAGTGAAAAATTCGGGTATGAAGCTCCTATTGAAGTATATGAAAGAAAATATTACCGCTACAGTGATCCTGAATACAGCATTCATAATATTTCTGTGAATGAAAGCGACCTGAAGGCTATGAATAATGCAGTACAGATTTTAAAGCAGTTCAAGGATTTCTCTATGTTTAAGGAAATGAACGGGGTGATTCAGAAACTGGAAGATTCCATCCATGCAACCAGTCAGAAATCTATTATTCATCTCGATAAAAATGAGCAGCTGAAAGGTCTTGAGCATATTGATATCCTGTATGAAAGCATTGCCGGTAAAAAAGTACTGAACATTCTCTATAAAAGCTTTACAGCAAGAGAATCCAATATCTTTACCGTACACCCACAGCTACTGAAGGAATTCAACAACCGATGGTTCCTGATCTGTCTTTATAAACAGAAAATGTACAATCTGGCGTTGGACAGAATGGAAAATATTGAAGTGAATGAAAGTCATCAGTATATTGACAAAGATCTGGATGGTGACGAATATTTCAAAGATATTGTCGGAGTTACCGTTTCAGAGGGAATTGTACCTAAAAATGTTATTTTTTGGGTCGATTCAGGAAATGCTCCTTATGTCAAAACCAAGCCGTTGCATAAAAGCCAGGAGATTATCAGTGAAGATCCGAATGGAACGGTATTTAAAATATGTGTTCAGATCAATTTTGAGTTGGAAAGGCTGTTGCTGGGATTCGGAGATTCTCTGATTGTTCATAAACCCCGGAAGCTAAGATTAAAGATGGAGGAGAAGTTTAATGCCGGAAGCAAAAATTATCAGGATCTGATGGTGTCTGATGATGCATAACTGTTGCATATTTATATAAAGTAATGGCCAGGGAATCAGTTGTCAATTTTATCTTGGCTTGGAAATTGCATTAATATCATTACAATATCACATTATGAAATCAAGAATATTTAAAGCATTAATTGCAATCATAGCTCCCATAGCAATAGAATATATTGTTAAAAAAATATCTGAGAAACTTGATAAGAAAGAAGATCAGAAAGAGAAAGAACCTAAGCAGATTACTGCTTAAACGTAAAGTAGTTAAAATTTAAAATTATTGAAAAGAGACTGTCTTATGATGTATAGTCTCTTTTTTATTGTGGTATGTTGAAACCACCCCGTCAAAAATTCTTTGAATTTTTGCCACCCCTCCGGAGGAGGGGAATTCTTACGTCTTCAATTCAAAAAATGTTATGGGTTTAAATTTCCAATGTTTTATGTATTATAAAGCAAAGTCTCAAACAATAGTAATCTAATAATAATCAATTTTAAAAATCGTAGATTTTCAAAACTTAAGTGCCCTTTTATATATAAAGCTTGTCACTTAAAATAACTTAAGTGTTCAAAACTTTTGTGTCTTTTGTGGTTACTAAAATTCAATTCATTTATATAAAATCATAAATCCCGTTTTTCCAGCCCAAAACTTTAGAAGAGTCAGCCTTAAGCCAGTTTTTAAGGATCGTAGCATATACTTTTCTGAAATCTTCCGTATAAATAAGGTCTCCTTCGTTGAGGTTCTGAAGGTCAGGAAGACTGTTCAGAAGACCTTTCTTTTTCAGGTTTCCACTGATGAAAAACATCTGATTGGCTGTTCCGTGATCTGTTCCGTTGCTGGCATTCTGGGCAACACGGCGTCCGAATTCAGAAAATGTCATCAGCAGGATATTATTGAAGAGGCCGTTGCTTTTCATATCGGCAACAAAAGATTTTACGGCATCGTTGATATCAGTGAACAGTTTTTTCTGTCTGTCATTTTGATTCACATGGGTATCAAAACTCCCGATTGAAAGGTAGTAAACCTGTGTATTGATATCGGATTTGATCAGAGATGCTACTGTTTTGAAGTCTTTTCCCAGTTGGGAATTCGGATAAATCTGTTCCGTTTTTCTGGCTTTGCTTTTTTCAAAAATATAATCCGCATTATTAATGGTAGAACCTAAGGTCTGATAAAGATAAGATACAGTTTCATCATCGTGATGATGATCATACAAAGACTTGAAATACTTTTCCTGGCTGGTTTGGTAAAGCCTTTTAGGATCTTTAAAAGCAAAGGCTTTATTATTTTCACCTTTTAAAGCAAGGCTCAGCATATCATCCACTTCCAGGGCCTGGGTTGGGTGCTCACAACGGTAGCATTCTTCATCCAGAAACCGCCCGAGCCAGCCCGTTTCCAGGAATTCATCACTTCTGCTGGCGGAATGCCAGATATCCATGCTCCGGAAGTGGGATTTATCAGGATTGGGGTAGCCAACGTTATTCATTACAGAAAGTTCACCATTGTCAAACAATTCTTTGAAATAGGAAAGAGAAGGATTGATTCCTGCATCATCAGTCAAGGCCATTGAATCCTGGATCGCAAGAGTTTTCCTTTCTCTGAAATAAATATCATTTTTTGCGGGGATAATCGTGTTCAAACCATCATTTCCACCGGTAAACTGAAGGACTACCAGTATATTCTGACTGGAGGGAAGTGCTTCGTCCAGGGTCATTGCTTTTAAGAAATTAGGCATCAGCAGAGAAGCTGTAGCCAGCGAACTTATTTTTAGGAATTCTCTTCTTTTGATGAGCATAGCTTTTTGTTTAGGTTACGGTTTATACTGCTATCTGAAATCTGTTGCCTATATCTACATTAATTGATATTCAGGTGTTGACATCAGGTTGATGACGTTCATTTTGGTCGTATTATCAGAAAAACTTTTTACAGCCTGCATATTCAGGATTTTTGTATTGATAATCAGGTAGTCTTCACAGTTTTTACGGGTGAATGTCTGATCTACACGGTTCCAGTCTATAGTGATATTAGGGTTTTTAAAACTTTTGTTTAAAGCCGTTTCTTTAGATTTCATCCCCATATCAAGATCATCGTCCTGCCGTGGGCTATATTCCAACGGACGAAGCCCGGACCAGATTTGCGGAACCTGAAGTCTTAACATCAGGGTAGAACTGTCGATCCATGATTTTCCACTAGGCCATCCTGCTATATTAGGAGGGTAGAGGAGCATTTGTCCTAATAATTTCTGATAGACAATAAGATTCTCCGGGTTTTGGATATGCATGGGAAGTATCCTCATGATTCCCGCCATCAACTCAACAGGAGACTTTATTCTGTTTCCGATGTTCTTTTGATCATAGAACCAGGAACTTGAAAAAATCTCTGTCATTAGTTTTTTTATATCATAGCCTGAAGTATAGAAATTCGTGCTTAGTTTGGCAATGATATCATCATCAGCTTTTTCATTCACGAAGAACTTATAAATCTTTGTCGTAATAAATCTGGCTGTGGCTTTTTGTTCCAAAATAATATTCAGGACATCTGATCCGTCAAAGTTGCCTGTTTTTCCAAGGAAAGTCTTGGAGCCCTCATCATGAAGGTTTTTTCTTTCTTTAAAATTACCTTCTTTGTCATAGCTCCATCCGGTAAATGCTCTGGCTCCTTCCCGGATATCTTTTTCCGTATAATTTCCTCTACCCATGGTAAAGAGTTCCATGACTTCTCGGGCAAAATTTTCATTGGGATGATCTTTTTTATTTTGCTGATTATTCAGAAAGTTAAGCATGGCAGGCGACTGGCTTACCTCAAAAAGCAGATCTTTGAAATTTCCCAATGCATTTTTGCGGATTATATTGAGAATTTGCTTATTGAATTTCGGGTTGATCACTCTTGAGGCAAAATGACCATGCCAGAAAAAAGCCATTTTTTCCCTCATTTGTTCTTTGCTGTTCACCATTGCATTCAGAAAATTCAGGTTCAGTTCATTGTTCTGGAGCCTGTTGAGGCGCTGCATTTCCTTTTTCTTTTCTGCCGGTGCGGTACTGTTCATATAATCTGCGTTAGGATCAGCGTCCGGAGTATCATAAGTGATTTCGCTGAAGTTGTCCTCTTTAAATAATTCATGAGTCAGCGTTTTTGTGTTTTTATTTTTCAGATCATCAACCTGATTGATCCCAATACCGAAACCTGCACGCCAGAGAAGATGTTTGTTTTGTAATAATGAATCAGCCATGGTGGAAACATTTATTTTTTTGATATATTTCAAAGAAAAAGGTTAAAATAATAACGGGTTAAGGTTTGTTAATATTATTATATTGCCCGGAAGAAGAAAGAAAGATGCTGAAAATTATTGAGACAGAACATAAATTTTAACCTTTATCTTCTTGTTTCCTTTCTGATATTTTTCTCTTAATTCACTTTCAGAGTCACTTTTTTGATAATTTTTGTTAAACAAACATTTAAATTTTGTTAAAATTAATACATTGATATTCATTTGATTATGTTTTGTATGTGTGTTAAAATCAAGAAAAAAGCCTTCCTTGGCATGATTTTTACATCCTCTTGTTTAGTAAAATTTAAAAATTAGAGTTATGAAAATGTTTAAACAAGCAATATTGCTTGCTGGGATTTTAACAGCAGGTGTAGTAAGTGCCCAAAGTGCTCAGATGAACAATATGATCAAAGTAGGTGCAAATGTTGGTTTAGCAGTTCCTTCAGATAATCTTTCCGCTGCAGTAGGAGTGGATGTAGCTTACCAGAACCTGATTACACCAGGATTTGGTTTAGGTATCGCATCAGGATATACTCATTATTTCGGTAAAGAAAACAATGGATATAAAAATAATGATGTAGGAGTAGTGCCTGTGGCAGCTTTAATCAGAATTTATCCAAAACAAACCGGTTTCTATTTCGGAACAGATTTAGGATATGGTTTTCTTGTTGGAGATAAAACAGTAGCATCCAACACCAATGTTGAAAGAGCAAACGGAGGTTTTTACCTTAAACCGGAGATCGGATACCACAACAGAGACTGGAACTTCTTCGTACAATACCAGAAGGTTTTTGTAGGAACAAAAGGAGATTTACCTGGTCAGGACTATAATGTGGGGAATATCGGAGTTGGATTCGGTTATAATATTCCATTAGGAAAGTAGTTAGATTTAATATATAAACAATTATTAACCAAAACCTTTTCACGAAAGTGGAAAGGTTTTTTTGTTCTGTGCAGGATTTACGAAAACAATTATTATATTTGGTAAAATTTGAGGTTATGATTCTGAATCCAAAATTTCCACTTTATTTACCAGGAGTAGAGAACAGTAATAATGATAATATTTCTATCATTGGAGCAAGTCTTCGTGAAGATATAACCATCTTAGGCTATTTTGTTTCCGGTAACGGAGGTCTTGAG
Source organism: Chryseobacterium sp. 22458 (assembly GCF_052044975.1). Taxonomy (NCBI): domain Bacteria; kingdom Pseudomonadati; phylum Bacteroidota; class Flavobacteriia; order Flavobacteriales; family Weeksellaceae; genus Chryseobacterium; species Chryseobacterium sp. 22458. Next base: position 216,288 of record NZ_JBQEOA010000004.1, read on the forward strand.
ATGAAAGCCCAGAATGTTTATCAAACAAAAGAATATGCTTCTTTTTCAGATATTCTGAAGAAGTTTATTCAGGATAATCAACTGGAAAATGTAAAACGTCTGGGAATGGCAGTTCCGGGGCCTGTACTGAACGGGAAAAGCAACCCCGTAAGACTCGGCTGGAACCTGGATGTTGAAGAATATGCAAGAGATTACGGGTTTGAAAAAGTAGAAATGCTCAATGACCTGGAAGCATCTGCGTACGGAATGGCCCTTCTTGAAGACGATGATCTTGAAGCCATCTATACAAGCGGGCATCTTGAAAAAGGGAATGTTGCCGTTCTGGCACCGGGAAATGGTTTAGGGGAAGCAGGTTACTTCTTTGACGGAAAATACCTGAGACCTTTTGCTACGGAAGGCGGACATTCTGAATTTTCACCGAGAACCAATGTAGAAGTTGAATTTTACCAGTTCTTAAATAATATTTACGGAATTGTGAGCTGGGAAAATGTACTTTCTAAGACAGGTTTATTTAATATCTACAGATTCTTAAGAGACGTAAAAAGACATCCTGAGCCGGAATGGCTGGGAGAGCGTCTTGCACAGGGAAATTTTGTAGAAGAACTATATAAAGCTGCGGTAGAAGAGAATGTGTTGATCTGCAGAATTGCTTTGGATACTTTCCTTGAATTCCTTGCCCGTGAAGCGAATAACTTAACACTGAAAGTGAAAGCTACCGGAGGACTACTGATTGCAGGAGATATCCCTCAGATCATGAGAGAATATATAGACAAAGACAAATTCTATGAAAAATTCAAGATCAGTGATAAAATGGAAGAGATGTTGAGAAACATTCCGATCTATCTGGTCAAGCAAAATCACACTGCGTTAAAAGGTATGGCACTTTACACTGCCTATTATCAGATATAAAATACAAACTCCGGATTGCCTCCGGAGTTTTTTTATGGGATGATATTATTCATAAAAATAATTGATTTTCTTGATATACATCAACGGCATCTATCGAATAAGTTGGCTACCTTTGTGATCAACTTAATTAAAATAATTCAATCAATGAAAAAAATATTTTTCTTGGCAGTTTTAGCCGGTGGTCTGGCTTTCGGACAATCTAAAAAAGTAGTAGCATCTGATGTACACTGGTGGGGATATAAAGTAGCAAAATCTGAGGCAAGCTCTCATGATGGTACTGTAAAAGTAAAATCAGGAGATATGGTGATGAAAGGAAACCAGCTTGTAGGAGGAAGCTTTGTATTAGATATGACTTCTATCAACGCTACTGACCTTACAGGTGAATATCAGCAAAAGCTTAACGGGCACCTTAAGAACGGTGACTTCTTTGAAGTTGAAAAATTCCCTACTGCAAGCTTCAAAATTACTTCTGTAAAGAAAAACAACGATAAGATCTATAACTCTTTAGTAACAGGAAACCTTACCGTAAAAGGAAAAACCAATACCGTTTCTTTCCCTGCTAAAATTTCTTACAGCAAAGGAGTAGTAAGTTTAGTATCCAACAAATTCTCTTTCGACAGACAGAAATTTGATGTAGCTTACAAGTCTTCTATGCAGGATGTTTTTGTGAAAGATGATATTGATATGCTTGTAAAGGTTACTGCTCAATAAATTAATCAAAAAAAGATTGTTAAAAGTGTAGAAGTTCTACACTTTTTTTTATTTTTGTTGAATTGTAAATAAAAAAGAATGAAAAGATTACTATTGTTTGCTATGGTGTGCGCAAGCATATCATTTGTTTCTGCCCAAAAGAAATTTGATAAAGTTTCAAAAGTGACTTCATCAGAGATCAGATGGTGGGGATATAAGGTTGTAAAAACTGAAGCTTCCTCCCATTCAGGAACCGTAAAGCTGAAGAGCGGAAAATTCAACTTTGACCATACAGTTCTGGTAGACGGAGAATTTGTGATAGATATGAGAAGTATAATGGCAGGTGATGTTTCTGATGAAGATCAAATCAAGCTTACCAATGACCTGAAGAGTACCAACTTTTTTGAAGTGAAGAAATTCCCGGTGGCCAAATTCCATTTAACTAAAATTATCCCTTTAGCAAACAGTGAGTACAACTCTACAGTATATGGAGATCTTACCCTTAAAGGAGTGAGAAAAACGATCTCTTTCCCTGCGAATGTTTATGTTACCCAGTTTACAACATCCATTGAGTCTGCTAAGTTCTCTTTGAACAGGAGAGACTTTAAGGTTTTCTATCAGTCTTCACTGAAAGATTACTTCATTAAGAATGAAATGGATATCCAGTTCAAGGTTTCTACAGAAATGCTGGACAATGAGAACAGAGTTCCTAAGAAGAAAAAATAAAATTAAATATTATATTGATATAAAAGAACAGTGCTTAGGGACTGTTCTTTTTTTGTAAAAGGAGTGGAAAGATGATGAGCACTCCGTCAAAAATTCAAAAAATTTTTACCACCTCCAGGGGAGGGGAATGTTACGCCTTCAGATAGGATGTTTGTAATTTTATGATATAGGCTGTTTCTTTATACTTTTTAGCTCTGAACAGCTAGTCTGTCTGTATTTTTTATAAATTAGTGGTATGAAAATTTATATTGTAAGCGGTCTGGGAGCAGATTTCAAAGTATTGGAAAGAATAGAGTTTCCCAAGCACTGTGAATTGATTTTTATAGACTGGCTTATTCCTGAGAAAAATGAGCCTTTTGATGTATATGTGAAAAGAATGGCTGAAAAAGTAGATGATTCGGAGCCGTTTTGTCTGTTAGGGTATTCTTTTGGCGGAATTATGGTACAGGAGATCAACAGGCTGAAGCCGGCTGAGAAGGTAGTCATCCTGGGCAGCATAAAATCCGATAAGGAAAAATCCAGATTCATCAAAACAGGAGAGGTTACCAAAATCCCGAGAATACTTCCGGTAGGCTTATTCAACGATAAAGCGGCTAATGTATATGGAGTGGTCAGAAAACTTTTTGATCCTAAAAATCCTAAGATCCTGCAGTATTTCAAAGTGAGAGATCCTTATTACCTTAAGTGGTCTGTAGAAAAGGTCTCTGAGTGGAAATTTGAAGAAGATCCTAAAGTGATCCAGATTTTGGGTGATAAAGATATTGTTTTCCCGGTCCGTTATTCCAAGCCGGATTATGTGATCAAAGGTGGAACTCATCTTTTTCCGGCAACTAAATCCAAGGAAGTTTCAAAAATATTAAAAGAAGTATTTTGCGAAGAATGATATAATATTATTCTCTGAATGGTATTTTTGTAGGGGTTATGTGTTGGAAAATGTATTTTCTGTAAAATTTATGCTTAAATTTGATAGGGTTAAATATAAATTTTATGAAAATAGGATTAAAATGGATCGTTTCGTTCTCTATCATCACCATTGTAGCAATCGGAGGTTTATTCTGGAGCCCGGCTGCAAATATTCCTGATGAGGGAGCGTTTTTAAGTGAAGATAACATTGTAGGTGCCGATGTAGCATGGATTCTTGCAGCAGCAGGACTTGTTCTTCTTATGACACCGGGACTTTCCTTCTTTTATGGAGGGATGGTCGGAAGGAAAAATGTAATTTCTACCATGCTGCAGAGTTTTATTGCTCTGGGAGTTATCTCTATGGTTTGGGTAGTGTTGGGTTTTTCTCTGTCTTTCGGTGAATCTATAGGAATTACAATTGACGGAACCCATTACGGTATCATTGGGAGTCCATTAAGTTATCCTTTTTTCAGCGGGGTAGGAAATCTGCCTCATAGAATGATGGCTCCTACTATTCCTTTTATCCTTTTTGCCCTGTTTCAGATGAAATTTGCGGTTATCACTCCGGCTATTATTACCGGATCTTTTGCGGAGAGGGTTCGTTTTGTTTCCTATTTATTATTCATTGTTCTTTTCAGTATTTTTATTTATACACCTCTTTGTCATATGGTATGGCATCCTGAAGGTCTTCTGAACAAATATTTTGGTGTAAAAGACTTCGCTGGAGGAACTGTAGTACATATGAGTGCCGGTTTTGCTGCACTTGCAGGAGCTATGGTAGTAGGAAACAGAAAAAATCCGCATCATGAGCCTTCCAATATTCCGTATGTACTTCTGGGAACGGGAATGCTGTGGTTCGGGTGGTTTGGCTTTAATGCAGGATCTGCACTGAGTGCTTCAGCATCTGCTGCTACCGCTTTTGGAACAACCACTATTGCTTCTGCTTCGGCCATGATGACTTGGATCTTTTTTGACAGAATCAATGGGAGAAGTATTTCGGCCTTGGGGGCGTGTATAGGAGCGGTAGTAGGACTGGTGGCCATTACTCCCGGATGTGGTTTTGTGAGTATTCAGGAGAGTCTTTTTATAGGATTTATTACTGCTATAGTTTCCAATCTGATGGTAAACTGGAAAGTTTTAAAGAGAGTAGATGATACGCTGGATGTTTTTGCCTGCCATGGAGTAGGCGGAATTATGGGAATGATTCTTACTGCTGTTTTTGCTCATGGTGAAAAAGCAAGTCTGCTGCATGGAGGAATTGAGGTTTTTCTTCATCATATGGCAGCATTGGTTTTGGTTTCTGTTTTTACCTTCTTCGGTTCGCTTCTTCTGTATAAGATTACGAATTCCATCATTACCCTCAGAGTTTCTGAAGAGTCTGAAAATAAAGGTCTTGATCTGTCTCAGCACGAAGAAACTTTCATTTGATAAAAGATGGAATTTCTTTTCAGCATTTTTTGAAAAGACTGATGGGTGTTCTATAAGAGCTTTGTTTTCTCAACAGTCTGAATATTAAAAATGGAAGGTTTTTGTTTGGAAAAACTGGTGATATCTGTTGCCCACTATTGGTCAATGGCTAAAAAAAGAATTTTATTCAATTAAAAAGAAGAGCAAAATAATCAATCTGACTGACATTCATATAATCGGCTCATTTGCAAAAAATACTTATTTTATAGACAGTCAAAACTAAATAAATCTAAGATTTTGCTATGCATATATTAGGATTTATCATGTATCTTTGTTTTTGAGGAAAATGACGAATCATTTATGGAATCAATATCGGTTTTTGAGATTATTAAAGTAGGAATAGGCCCGTCCAGTTCGCATACGATGGGACCTTGGAATGCAGCAGCTGCATTTATCAGGATTATAAAAAGAGAGAGGTCAATTGAAGAGGTGAAGGAGGTTTTCCTTGAATTTTTCGGTTCTTTGGCAAAAACGGGGATCGGACATGGTACGGATATCGCCGGAATGCTTGGATTGAATGGCGAAGATTTTAAGACCATTGATACTACAAAAATTGATGAGAAAATAGAGAAAATAAAAAAGGACCATATCATCAACCTTGGTGGGGAAAAAGAGATCCCTTTCATTTATGGCTATCATTTGGTTTTGAATATGCAGAAATCCCTTGATTTTCATCCAAACGGAATGATTTTCAGAGCCGTATTTGAAGACGGAACAGAACTTGTTCAGGATTTTTATTCCGTAGGAGGTGGGTTTATTGCGAGTCAGGAAAAAAATTCTATCCAGAAGCAATGTGTACGTACTTTGTATCCATGCCATAAATCTTCAGATATTGTAAAGTACTGTCAGAAATTAGGGTTTAACAGAATTTCAGATCTGATCCTGATCAATGAAGAAAGCTGGAGATCTCAGGAAGAAACCAGAGAGGAGGCCTTATATATCTGGAAGCAGATCAAAGAATGCGTTTATAAAGGGGTCAATAAAGAAGGAGTTCTTCCGGGAGGTCTTAATGTTACAAGAAGGGCAGCCGGAATCAACAGAAAGTTATTAGGCGATAAAATTTATAAAAATAAAGACGAATGGTTTCAGCAGGTTGTTGATGCTGAAGAAAACTTTACCAATATCAACAAATGGATTGCCTGCTTTGCATTGGCTGTGAATGAAGAGAATGCAAGTTTCGGAAGAATCATTACTGCTCCTACTAATGGTGCAAGCGGAGTAATTCCTGCCGTTTTGATGTACGCTCAGGCATTTACTCCATTTACCAGTGAAGATGATATCGTAAGATTTTTGCTTGTTGCGGGTGAAATTGGAACGTTATTCAAAAAGAATGCAACGATTTCGGCAGCGATGGGGGGATGTCAGGCAGAGATCGGTGTATCTTCTGCAATGGCGGCAGCCGGTCTTACGGAAATTTTAGGAGGAAGCGTAGGGCAGGTGCTGATGGCTGCAGAGATTGCAATGGAACATCACCTGGGACTAACCTGCGATCCTATTAAAGGCCTTGTACAGATCCCATGTATTGAAAGAAATACAATGGGTGCGATGAAAGCTATTACCGCTGCAAATATCGCTTTGGAAAGTGATCCTACAAAAGCAAAAGTAACCCTGGATGAGGTGATTCAGACAATGTGGGAAACTGCACAGTCTATGAGCGACCGTTTTAAAGAAACTTCTGAGGGCGGATTGGCAATTGCGGTGAACGTTCCGGAATGTTAGTGGTAACAAATGTTTTGAAAATATAAAATCCTTAGGTTTTCCTAAGGATTTTTTTTATGTTGGATAGTTAACCACCCCGTCAAAAATTCAAAGAATTTTTGCCACCCCTCCGGAGGAGGGGAATGTTGCGTCTTCAGTTGTGATATTTGTTGACGTTGTAAATTCCCGGGATGTTAATAGTGTCTTTGTGCTTACTTATTTTTTATTGAATAAGTAGGTTTTTCCGCCCTGAGTAAGCTTTAATTGGTTGCTTTTCGGGATGAATTCAAGCTTCAGGTCTGCCTTATCAAATGTAAACTGATCTTTTTCTGCAGGCGTCAGAATAAATTCAGCCTGATTTGTTCCCTGGGCGTATAATGTTTCATCTTTTACAAATACTTTTAATCCAAGACCAATGTCTTTTGAAGTGTAATCACCTATATATTTTTCCAGCTCATGTGCCGGAACTTTAGCCTCACCGAATACCGGATATTTATATTCTCTGTCGTAGATCAGATTCAAAAGAGCAACATAGAAACTGTTGTGATTGAATTTTTCTCCATTGATGGTAACTGCGTAGGATAGCTGATCTGTCGGTTCAAAACCCAGCGTAGAATGACTTCCGGCAGTATCACCTCCATGGCCGTACAGAGTGATATTGTAAAAAGGCATTTTCATAATTCCGGAACCGAAGAACTTTTCATTTTTATTGGAAATCATCATATCGAGTGTTTCCTTCTGTACAAATTTCCCGCTGAAGAGAGCATTGATAAAGATATTCAGATCTTCAGGAGTTGAAGTAATATCACCAAGTCCGATACAGTTTTCAAAATTAAAATCTTTGGTTTCACTCCAAATATTATTTTTAAATTCATAGGATTTGAATACATTTTTCTGATGATCAAGTGCAGAAAAAGTGTTTGGCATTGGAGCTTTTGCCAAAATGTTTTCTTTTAGGATCTGATGGTAAGGCTGCTTGTATATTTTTTCCAGAATTCTGCTCAACAGGAAATATGCCGAATTTGAATATCTCATTTTTTCTCCCGGTTTTGTGCTTACTTTTTGTTTTTTAATGACTGAAATGATTGCCTCATCACCCACAGGTTTATCAAAAAGCCAGTTATTCTCTTTATTTCCTACATAATCTCCCAATCCGCTGGTATGGTTCAGCATATGCTGAATGGTTATTTTCTTAGCATTGGGAATGTCTGGATAAAATTTTGAAAGCGGATCGGTAAGATTGAGTTTCCCTTTTTCTACAAGCTGTAAAAGCATTACCGCTGTAATCAGTTTACTGATAGAACCTATCTGGTAACCTGTATTTTTATCGTAGCTGACTTTGGGTAAAAGTTGCTGGCCAAAATCTTTATGATACACTTCTGATCCGTTTCTGAACAGGGAAATGCTTCCGATGGCCTGATTGTTCCGAACCATATAATTTAAAAAATCATCGATTCTCTGCGTATTAATCGCTTTATCTTTAAGATAAGGAATAGCTTGGCTTTCGGGTTGGGCATTCCTGTAAAGGTTGAGTGCCATTGTCTTCCCGTTTTGTAGAAAATCACCTTCAAAATGGTCTGTTTTATACATGCCTTTATATCCGGCTCTTAGGTTTTCTATATCAAAAGTCAGCTCGTTATTGTCAAATTTGATTTTATCTACAGGGAATTCTCTGGAGCTTTGACTGGGGCTTACTAAGGCTGCAGTGTAGCCTTTTGCTTTTTTTGATATTGTTAAGATAACAGGTAGTTTCATGGACTGAGTGTCCAGTTCGCCGTTCCAGGTTCCTTCAATTTGGGCGTGACAAAGATGTGCCAGGAAAACCAGCACTAAAAATAATTTATTTTTCATGGTATTTAAATGAATTCAGACATAAGTATCTGGCAGATGAGCGTGGAAACTAATGAGACCACTGCAAAAAGTACAATATGCTGCCATTTTTTGATGTTGGTTGCTGTTTTAAAACCGTTGTAAAAGATAACAATGCTATACGTCAGCAGAATGATGCTGAATAAGGCCATTCCCATCATAATGGAAGTATCCAGCAACGGAATGGAATTGGTAGGATGTGCAGAATAAGTGATCATCCTTTGTTTAGCTTCATGTATAAAGGAAATTTTTTCTGTACACTGCAAAACAACCAATACCAGCTGTGAAATCAGAACGGTATTGATAATATCGATCATTCTGGTTTTATTATTTATAATTTTCCCCAATATATAAAGGATGATGATCGCAAAAGTAAAGCTGGCAAGGGTAGAAAGGGCTACAGTCTGAAGAGAAACCTGATCTATATTATTGACCTTGTAAATGCTGCTAAAAGTTGTTCCGGTCCAGTATCCTGCGGCAATAGCAATAATTACGGTAAGAATTCCGGCAAGAAGAAGAAGTTTCTCATCAAATCTTTCAAATGGATTAAAAATGGTTTTCCAGTTCATGGTAATGAGTTTTACAGGTTGGTTTTTAGCTGTTCGATTTTGGTGATAAGATCATCCATTTTATTTCTCATAGTGGGGTAAGAAAGACCGGCCTGCTTGGCCATTTCTTTAATGCTTCCGCTGGAAAGGAAAAAATTCAGAACAAAATCCTGGTCCTCACGATTCAGTTTAAGGAGTACAGGCAGTTCATAATCACCACTTACTTCTGTTTTACAGCTCGGGCATTTCATCTGGCTTACATTAAGTGTATGATCACAACTTGGGCAGACAATAGGTAGCTTCATGAATAATTTTTTTACGAAAGTAATACTTTTTTTAATAAAGTTAAAATATTTTTTAATTTTATTAAAATTTAATTCAATGAAAAGAAATCTGAATGGAGAAATTGGGATGGGAAATGCTGAAAGGAAAATGTGCTAACCACGCCGTCAAAAATTCTTTGAATTTTCGCCACCCCTATGGAGGAGAGAATGTTGCCTCGCCAGTTGGGATATTTGTGAATGGACTGAAAATAAAAACCGGAAGAAAAAAACGATTGTGCTTTCAATTTCTTTCTTCCGGTTCAGTTGATTGGGAGTATTTTATCTTAAAATTCCTCTGATTCTGTTGGCATTGGTGATCAGCTCTTCGAGGTATTCGTAGTTTTCTTTTTCCAGAGCAGACTTGAATTTTCTGAGCTGGGAGATATGCTCATTCAAAACATCCAGTACATTTTCTTTATTCTGTTTAAAGATCGGTACCCACATTTCGGGGTGGGATTTGGCAAGACGTACGGTACTTGAGAAACCCGAACTGGCAAGCTGGAAGATCGTTTCTTCCTCACGTTCCTTTTCCAGTACGGTATTGGCCAGGGCGTAAGAAGTAATATGGGAGATATGAGAAATATAAGCGGTGTGGATGTCATGATCCTGTGCATTCATATAAATCATATGCATATCCAGGGCTTCAACGATTTTTTCAACGGTCTGTAAGGCATCTTCAGCAGATTCTTCTTTATTGCAGATCACTCCGGCTTTTCCTGAGAAACTTTCGGTAACAGCAGACTGCGGACCACTGTTTTCCGTACCCCACATCGGGTGAAAGGCTACAAACCTTGATCTTTTCGGGTGATCTTTTACAGCATTCACAATTCCTGCTTTGGTAGAGCCTGCATCCATAATGGTCTGGTGATCTGAGATAAGGTCCAGCACTCCCGGAAGTATTTTTCTCGCTGCATCTACGGGAATGGCAATGATGACTACATCCGCATTTTTCACGCCCTGTTCAAGGTCTGCTCCTGCATCAATAATTTTCAGTTCCAGGGCTTTACTGATATGCTGCTGATCGTTATCAATTCCATAGATGAAGTGTGCGATTCCTTTCTCTTTTAATTTCAAAGCCATCGAACCTCCGATCAATCCTGTTCCTATAATACTTATTTTCATCTTTAAATCTTTTTGTAAATAAAAAAACCTCGTCAAGGACGAGGTTTTAAGTTATGTTCATAAGAATCCCTATCCCAGTTCTGAGTTAAAAATTCCGTAATAATATGTTCCGTTGTTAAAATTCACGAAGCGAAGGTATAAAATTTTTTTTAAAGTTGATGTATTTTTATAATTTCTTCCTGATTTGAGCCGGGAGATCAGCAGTCTCCTTTCCATTGTTGCCGGAGCATTGCAAAAGAACTTTTTGCCTGTAACAAAGCTATTTTTTTGTATTCGTAGTGGTTTTCCTTCTTTTAATATGCCCCGGATATGCGCAACCTGACTTTATTATGGTTTGACGACGACCGAACCTGCTTAAGACAAATGTTTCAGATAGGTAAGAAAGCCTTTCCGGTACTTTTATAATTTGTAGCTGCATATCATCATAACTTTTTTCACCCAGGTCTGTAAGCTCTATTTTGGTTTTTTCACCGGGAAATTCCTTGGGACTGTAAAGTTCTGCGGTTATTTTTCCTTTGATCAGAATGCCTTTAAGCCACCCGTTTTCCTGCTTTTCTCCCTGTCTGATCAGGTGATAGGTACCGTAAATACTGTCATTCTCTTTACCCTTCTGAAAGATGAGCCCGAATTGCCATAATGGAACGAATGTTTCATGGCTCGAATATGTCCAGAATCCTTTTATAGTATCTTTGATTTTCTGGTGATAAACCTCATCCATATAAGTATGTATCGCTATACTGTCACGGCTGTTAATATCGTGCGTCAGCGTGTTTTTATGGGCTTTCCTGCACGAAAGCAGAGAGGTTATACAGAATAATAAGAGGATAAAGTAGGCGGAATATAGTTTTTTGGATTTTGCATTGCCGTTACCATTGACCAGAAGCAGTAAAAAGCAAACAGGGAGTATTCTTTTCATGATTGTAATTCTGTTTTCGGGGTAAATATAAGTTTTATCATTCCTTCAGATGGGATGGTAGCAAGGAAATTGAGAAAAAATGGCTGAAATCAGGTATAATTTTCCGGAGTTTCCAATGAGCTTAAGTTATTTATTTTTAATAATTTTAATCATCATTAAATAATGTAAAATACTTCGTCATGAAAAGCAGACTTGGGTTTGGGATTGTTATTGTCCTGACTTTTATAAACCTCGGATATGCGGGAAACTTCAATCATGAATTTTCAGATTTTTCCGTCAGGATTACAAAAGACACTGCAAAAATCAAAGCAGCCTTTCATGAAGATGATATTGCTGCCAATGAATATTTAAAAGACCGTCTGAAACCGATTCAGTCTAACTTTAAAAGAATCAATTCCATTACCCAATGGACTTCCATCCTGAAGAGAGATATTGAGGGCGAATCTGCTGAAGGTGGTGAAGCTACGTTTTTCTTTAAAGGTAAACGTCTGGAAAAGATTTTAGCCAGACATTACGGCGAAATGGGACAGGCTCTGATTGAATATTACCTGATGAACGGCCAATTGTCTTTTGTTTTTCAAAAAGACTACAAGTACAACCGTCCGATGTTCTATGATATCAAAGCAATGAAGGAAAATAATGACTCGGAAGTTTTTGATTTCAAAAAGTCAGAAATCACGGAAACCAGGAATTATTTTGAAAAGGGAGATCTTTTTCATATTGTGAACAGCCAGGATTGTGGAGCTCCTTTTAGTGGTGAATATATGGCTGCAGAAGAGAAAAGTATACAGGATGATTTTAAAAGATTGACGAAGCTTTTGAAGTGATAAGAAATAGTTGCATATATCCTCTCGCAGATTGAGCTGATTCCGCAGATTTTTAATTGAAAACTTTTGTTTTAAAGGCTTGATAGTTTAATATTTACGTAAGGTTAATTGTAAGACTGATTCTGCTGTTGGTTTTGCATATATTCTCTCGCAGATTGAGCTGATTCCGCAGATTTTTTTAATGAAAATCAGAGATTTTCAAAGGCTTATGTGTACTTAATATACGCAAGAATATCACTTAAAATAACTTAAGTGTTAAAAAGCTTTTGTGACTTTTATGGTTGAATTAATGAATGTTTCCTGCCGGATTAATAATTATTTAGTTTCCCTGATGAGATTAAGCCGTTCTTCCACCTCTTTGATTTTCCCGATCCAGTAGTTGATGCCTTCCTGATTGGTTACGGTTTGTTTGAATGCATTCCTATTAACGGTCCATAGTCTTGAGCCGTTTTTCTGATACTCTACTTCACGCTCTCTTTTATTTTCAGGTTCTATGCGGTATCTCCAGAATACAAGCGAATGCATATATTCTGAACGGATTTTTTCAAGGTAATTGATAATCGCTTTGCGGTCCTGTGGAATATATCCCGGTCCTGAGCAACCACAGGAATGGAAAGTAATTCCAACAGTATACAGATTCCGGATATGGGCCCATTGCTTGTGATCATTTTTTGCCGGTGATTCAAAATCCAGGCCCATATTGGCCATCATGCTTCCACATTCAGGGCATTTGGCTTCCACAGAAGTGGTTGCATCCCTGTCTACATCTTTTAAAACACGGCGTTTGAATGTCTTCTGACAATTGAAACATGCATAATGACATTTGTAAACCATCATGGCGTATCGGCACATATTACGATCTTATTCTTTGGTTATTAGTTATTTTATATTTTGTTTTCTTCTTCCTTAAAACTTATTCCCATCAGGCTGCTGGCGCTTCTCGGATCATACACGGACCAGACTTCACCCCAGGAAAACCTGTAAAGACATCTTGGATAAGGTGTTTTCTCTTTCCGGGTAGGAGCTATTCCAAGAATAAGGCTCAGAAATCTGTTGTTTCTGTAGAAAATCTGCATTTCTTTTTCCTCAGACCAGTCTTTCCAATCTTTTGCATCACCATTTTCCGATGTATTCATATGGATGCTGTGCAGCTGATCTCCCCAAAAGCACAGTTGAAAATATACCTGATATTCCTGTACTTCTATCGTGTTGAAATAATACCAGAAATATCCGGTTTTCACATCCCACATATTATAGTATTTTTCTTTATAAAAGGTTGTCTCCTGCAGTTCTTTAAGCAACATTCCTTTATAAAGTGTGGTATCAAAGGCTTCCAGCTCTATCCATCCGTTTTGATCATTGATCAGCATAGTTCAAAAAAATTGAAGCCATAAATATACCCGTTTTTTCTTTACAGACAACAGATAATATTTACAGCTTCCTGTAGAAATAGAAATATCAGTGTGTGTTATGGATTTGAAATGATTAATGTGGAAGGAATGTCAGACAGCCAAAGACTTTTTGTATCAATCAGACTCTTCCAGCTTTTGCTGCTGATGAGCATCAGGTCCTGGGAATTCAGGAATTCTTTCTCTATCTTTTTCTCATTATACAATGTAATATGATTGGGGGCCACCTGTTCAATACTTCTGATCAGCTCTTTCACTTCAATATTGTTACGGATCTGGCCTGCAGCATCCAGAATGATGATCTGAGAATTGTTGTTATTGATCAACCTTTTAGCATATTCCAGCAGGTAAAAATCACTTAGGTTAAAGATCGGGACAAAAACTTTGTCGGCAGTCCTGAAGTTTTTTTCTACCAATACACCAACGGGGATATTGGTTTTGTCTAAAATCTGAAGGGTAAAATCGTCAAAAGGAGAGTTGTTGAAGATATTTCCTTTGCCTTTTACCGTATTCAAAAGTTTTTCAGGATTGATAATTTTGGTGGTAAAACCTAATAATCTACCCAATAAACTCCCTTCATACATTGATTTTCCAAGCATGATCAGGAGAAGATCATAGTGGCCCTTATTCGTAATGCTGGTAAGATCATTTTCTATATCGGTAGAAGCTTTGAAGAGGGTAGTCACTTCAAGGTTAAGCTCATGGGAAGTTTCAATGACTTGCTGGAACTGAGAGTCTTCATATTCATCAATATCATAAGCATGCATTTCGTCTACAGGGGCAATATTCATAGCGGTGATGCTTTTATTGCCATTCATTTTATGGGTGAAATCATGCGCCAGCTTAAGGAGGGTGCTTCCGGATTCCGGCTTGTCAAAAGATAAGAGAACACGGTATTGAGAATCATTTTCATGTACAGGCTCTTCCTCTTTTTTAGATTTAAAAATAAAATTAATAAAATCCAAAGCAGGTCCGGTCATGAATGTTGTAAATAAAGCCATAATAACGAGCATTGCAAAGATTTCAGGGCTTAATACGCCAAGATCATACCCGATATTCAGTACAATAAGCTCCATTAAACCTCTTGTATTCATCAGAGCGCCGATCGTTAAACTTTCTTTCCAGTTGATCCCTACAAATCTGGCAGTGAGTGCACTTCCTGCAAATTTTCCAAGGACAGCGGTCAGAATAATGAAGCCTGCTGTGATCCAAAGATGTGAATCGTTCAAAAGGCCGATCTGGGTACGGAGTCCTGTAAAAACAAAGAACAGCGGCAGAAGCAGTACCAGTGCCACATCTTCTACCTTATCGATAAACAGAGTTCTGAATTTTGTATTTTCCGGCATGATGGCACCTGCCATGAAAGCTCCGAATAAAGCATGGATCCCAATAACTTCTGTTACATATGATGATAAAATAAGGGTAAGGAAAAAAATAGCCACCATAGGTTTACTGATTGTATTTTTCCCGGCCTGAAGATCCCCGATCCTTTTCAGGAACGGCCTTACGATTTTGATCATTAAGAATACATATGCTATTGCCATGATGATCACATAGATGGAACTTGTAAAGGAGCCTGCTTTTACAATAGCAATTACCGCTGCAAGAATACACCAAGCCGTAATATCATCAGCTGCTGCGCAGGTAATAACAATCGTTCCCAGCTTGGTCTTCTGAAGATTTCTCTCCTGTACAATTCTTGCCAGTACCGGAAATGCGGTAATACTCATAGAAATGGCTATAAATAAGGCAAAGGAGGTAAACTGAATCCCAGAAGGTGCGAATTCCTGATAAATAAAATACGACAAGCCTATTCCCAGCGCAAAAGGAATAATAATGCTGGCATGGCTGATCACTACCGCATCATGAGCTTTTTTTCGCAGAACACTGAGGTCAAGTTCCATTCCTACGATATACATAAAGAGGATAAGACCTATCTGACTGAGAAACTGTAGATTTCCCAATGATTCCTTTGGGAATAAAAATGCAGAAAACTCCGGGAAATACATCCCTACAAGAGAAGGCCCCAGCACGATTCCGGCAATCATTTCTCCAATTACACTGGGCTGTTTGATCTTCATACAGATCCATCCGAAAAGTCTGGCGGTAAGGATAATGGTTACAATCTGTGCCAGTAACAATGCCAGAGGATGATGAAGATTGGTTTTAAAAGATTCAAGGAAGTTTTCCCAGGTAGAGCCACTGCTGGTTTTACTGACGATATTTTCTTTGATTTCCAGGGTCTGTCCTTCTATGATAAAGAAGTACATCAGGCCGGAAAAAACGGCTATAGTCGTGATGTAGAAAATTAAATTTCTGTATTTCCCCAAATTCATGATTCCAATATTTTAATGCAAAGTTGATAAGAATATAGTTATGTTAAATACACTTTTTTTTAAAATGTAATGAATACTCTAAAAAATGTAATAAAATCTGTTTAAATGAATATCCGATGCCGGCTCCTAAAGTAGGAGTCTATGGACTTTTTTGAAAAGCAGGGAAAGCTTTCTGTAACAAAAACGGAAATGTTTGAAGGTCTATTTTCCGAATAACTCCAACAACGTACTTTTATAGGTATCTCCGATTTGCAGCTTCAGGAAACTGTCTCCTTCGGTAAGAATAGTTGTAATAATTTCGTTGGTGGTCAATACTTTGACGGAAGACAGTGCAATGATCTCTTTTTTATTGATCTGGGCAAAATCTTTCGCCGGAAGCATTTCCAGAAGATTTTTGAAATTGAGATTTTTTAAAACGATGACAGTTCCGTCATTCAGGGTGATATCCTTATCCCGGCTGTCAATTTCAGAAGTTTTGATGTAAACAATCTGGTCAGTAGGAATAACGGTTTTACCAATATTGGTATTCCATTCTATGAATGTTTTTTTCTGAATGGTGCTGATTTGTTCCTTTGCCTTATCAAAAGCCTGTATCAGGCGTTCTTTTTTAATGGGCTTTCTCACATAATCCACTACATTGAGATCAAAAGCTTCGGCTGCATATTCTTTATAGGCGGTGGTGAAGATGATCTTTTTTGAACCGGAAATCAGCTCGGCAACCTGAAGACCGGTCATGCCCGGCATTTCAATATCCAGAATGCAGAGATTACAGTCCAGAGAATCAATTTCTTTCAGAAAAATTTTAGGATCATTAAAGGCCTTTACCACTTCTACATCATCAATTTGTTCGCACAGAAGTTTAAGATAACTGATGGCCAGCAGTTCATCATCCAGAATAACGCATTTTATCATAGAATTCTCCTAAATTGATTTTTAATTCTGCTGTGAAAATCCCGTTTTTTGAACTTCTTTCCAGCTGATAGTAAGTACTGTAGATCATTTTAAGTCTTTGGTCAAAAGACTGGCTTCCGAAACCGCTTTTTTCCTTCTCAAGGATGTTTTTCAGGGAGGCTTTGTTGCTGACTTTCATGGTGAAGATTCCCTCTTCAAGCTCCATATAAATGGAAATAAAAGAATCCTGAGCCAGAAAATCAGTATGTTTGAACGCATTTTCTATAAGATCTACAGAGATTAACGGGGCAAACACTTTTTCTTCATATACGGAATCGGATTTATTGATCCTTGATTTGATCCTGAAATCGAAAAGAGGATTGATTTTGATCTTATTGATCTCGATAAGACTTAGAGCAAAAGTCAGTTCTTCCTTAGGACTTACAAACTTATTGTTGCTTTCGTATAAAATATAATCCAGAACGTTGGCCAGCTTATCGAGAGACATATAAGTCTGGTAAGCATGAGACTGCACTGAATTGAGAATGTTTTTAAAAAGATGGGGATTCAGCTTCGTACCAATATGTTCAAGGCGTACTTCATTCAGGCGCTGCTCAATGATCTTATTGGTTTCTGACAGCTTGGTATTTTTTTGTTTCAGCTTCTGATTCTGGCTAAACAGGTAAATACTCGTGGTCAGGAAAAGGAAAATGGCAAAAACCCCGATGAATATCAGATAATCGTGAATCATGTAGTAATTGCCTCCCATATGATCAGTGAAAGAAAATTATTTAAGTTTTTTCAGGCTGTTTACCGTCACGGTTTCCTCACATTTCTCAAAAGTGATTTCATAAGACGGCTTTTTTTCAGGATAAGAGATCAGGTAGTCCGGGCACGGTTTTTTTTGGGCGTGGCTGCGGTCAAAATCTACTTTTCCACTGGTAATGATGCTGTCTTTTATAAACTTCTCATCAATTTTGTAGGTGTTCATGGCATTCTTTGCTTCCTCAGAATACTTAAAGTCCTTTGACAGGGTTTCTGCGATCACACGGCTATTCGGTAAATAACCGCTGCAGCTTGCCCCTTTTTTGTTTAAAATAAAAAATACAATCAATAGACCCGGTATGAAGCCTATTGCATAAAATTTCAGCTTTTTCATTTAGAAAATTAAAAGATTGATATCGTGGTACGTAAGTCCGAAACGGTCACAGATGATCTTTTTGGTATGTCTTCCCTTGTACATATATAAGCTCTGCTTCATTTCGTTTTTGCGGATCAGCATATTTTCAAAACCGCCTTCTTCATCATAATTCAAAATATAGGAAAGAAAGAAATTCGAAATAGCCTTGGTTGTTGTCCTTGGCATTCTTGAGGTAAGATTCGGAAGTCCGCAGTGGATCACACCGTGTTTGATGATGTAAGGATCTTCCATGGTGGTAAGTTCTGAGGTTTCAATCACCTTACCGTTGTCTATGGTAATATCGATGATGACACTCCCTTTTTTCATTTTCATCACCATATCTTCAGTCACGATAGGGGTCATATTCAGTCTTGGAAGCGCTCCGATCACCACATCGGCACGTCTTAAGCTTTTGCTGAGTTCCTTCGGATCTATGATAGAAGTGGGAACCCTGCTGTCTACCATTGTGTGAAGTCTTCTGAGCTTAGATAATGAATTGTCGAAAACTTTTATGCTGGCACCCAGACCGATGGCTGCTTTTGTAGCAAATTCGCCTACAATTCCGGCGCCGAGAATGACTACTTCGGCAGGTCTTACTCCTGTGATTCCACCCAGCATTAAACCGTTTGACAATGCTAATAATTCTGAAGCATATAGTATGGAAACGGTTCCTGCAATTTCACCTACCAGTCTTACCAGAGCCAGCTGCTTGTATTCATCCACGATAAATTCGAAAGCGATGGCATTTATTTTTTTCTCTGCAAGTTTTAAGAAATATTCTTTATCCCTGAGGTTGATCTGAAGGGCTGAAACCAGATAAGTATTCGGTTTCATATATTCAATTTCATCTTCAGTAGGAGGGTTGACCTTTAAAATAAGATCCTGCCCGAAAGCTTCTTTAGGATCATTGGTAATTTTTGCTCCCGATTCAGAATACTGTAAATCTGTAAAAAATGAACCCTGCCCGGCCCCGGATTCTATAATGATCTCATGACCATTCTCTACCAACACCTGTACGGCGTCAGGAGTAATGCAGGTTCTCCTTTCGTTGAGACAGGTCTCTTTGGGAATTCCAATACTGAACTGTTTTCCCTTCTTTATAACCTCCAATTTTTCCTCTTTCGGCATCAATTCTTCTTCTGTGAAAGGAGTAAAAATATTTGTACTCATCCTTAAATTAAATTATGTCTTACAGATTGTTTTTTACACTCAATTAATGAGCAAAGATACATAATATTTAATCGAATGTAACTTCTCTGTTTTCACCCGTGTTCACAATACTCATTGTGTGGTAGTTGAGCCCGTAAAGCTCATCTTCATAGACTTCCGGCCATTCAATAATGCACAGAAAAGAATTGTCAAGGTATTCTTCAATCCCGATATCATAGACTTCTTCGATGTTTTTCAGGCGGTAAAGATCAAAATGATATACTTTTCCTTTGGGAGTGTTATATTCATTCACAATGGAGTAAGTAGGAGAGTTTACCTCGTCTTCACTGCCCAGGTTTTTAAGCAGAAATTGAGTGAAAGTAGTTTTTCCGGCGCCGAGGTTTCCTTTTAATAAAAGGATATTATGTTGTAATTGAGGAATGATGGTGTCAACAACTTCCTGCCAGTCTTCGATTTTATGGATAGTGAACTGCATATCGTAGTTATTTGTTTTGCAAAAATAATGATAAAACCTGCTAAATATAATGCACATGTATTATATAATTGTAAGGTTTTTTTTTATGTGTATTTTTGTACTATGATTTCCAAACAGACCATCGATAAAATATTCTCCACGATCAGAGTAGAAGAGATTGTGGGTGAATATGTGCAGTTGAAAAGAGCAGGGTCTAATTTCAAAGGGCTCAGTCCTTTTCACGACGAAAAATCGCCAAGTTTTGTGGTTTCACCAAGTAAGCAGATCTGGAAAGATTTCTCTACCGGAAAAGGAGGTACAGCGATCTCTTTCCTGATGGAAATTGAAAACTTTACTTATCCTGAAGCACTTCGCCACGCCGCCAAGAAATATGGAATTGAAATTGAAGAAGATCAGCGTGAAATTTCCGAAGAGGCCAAAAATGCACAAACGGAAAAAGACCTTCTCTATAAAATTCATGAAGTTGCCAATACCTATTTTCAGGAAATACTTTGGGATGACCAGGAGGGAAGAAGCATAGGGCTTTCTTATTTTAAAGAAAGAGAGCTTAAGGATGATATCATCAGAAAATTCCAGCTGGGATATTCTCCGGAGAAAAAGAATGCTTTTACTGCTTATGCCCTCGAAAAAGGGTATACCAAGGAGATCCTTGAAAAATCCGGACTTTCCATTTTTCCTGAAAACACACCTGCAGGAGTAGACCGTTTCCGGGAAAGAGTTATTTTCCCGATTCACAGTTTTTCAGGAAGAGTATTAGGATTCGGAGCAAGAATATTGAAGAGTAATGTCAAAACGGCAAAATATCTCAATTCCCCGGAAACCGAAATCTATCATAAATCTAATGTTCTTTACGGATTAAATCAAAGTAAGCAGGCTATTTCAAGAAAGAATGGCTGTCTTTTGGTAGAAGGATATATGGATGTGATCTCACTCCACATGTCTGGGATAGAAAACGTAGTGGCAAGTTCCGGAACTTCCCTTACCACCGAGCAAATTAAACTGATCAAAAGGCTTACTGAAAACGTAACCATCCTTTTCGACGGAGATAATGCCGGGATTAAAGCAAGTTTCCGAAGTATTGATATGCTTTTGACGGAAGGAATGAACATCCGTGTCCTGCTTTTCCCGGATGGAGATGACCCGGATTCCTTTGCCAGAAAACATCCGCAGGAATATGTAGAAAAGTACATTGAGAATGAAGCGATGGATTTCATTGACTTCAAAGCGGAAATTCTGTTGAGAGATGTAGGAAATGATCCTATCAAAAAAGCAGAAGCTATCCGTGATATTGTAAAATCGGTTTCCTTTGTGCAGAATGCGCTGAAAAGAGAGGTATATCTGAAGGAAGTTTCCAATAAATTCGGACTTTCCGAGCAAAGTCTTTTCAACGAGCTGGATGTTCAGAAGCAGATCACCCAGAATCAGACCCACCACGTTCAGCAGCAGCAAAAAGAAAAGGAAGCTCCAAAAATGGAGATTGTTCCTCCGGATAAAGAAAAAGAAGATCCTTTCCTGTTTGATGTTTTGTTTATGGAGAACAAACTTGTTGAGCATATGTTAGCATTCGGGGATATCGTTCTTAAAAGGAGAAATGAAAATAATGAAGAATATCAGATAACAGTGATTGAAGAAATTCTTCATCACTTTGAAGAGGAGCAATATACTTTTTTAATTAAAGGTAATGAGATTATTATCAATCAGGTAAAGGAAGGAATCCAGAAAGACGAATTGAGAAGTGGAAACTTTTTTGTATCTTTTATGGATGAAGAAATTACCACAAAGGTTGTAGATGCATTGATTCCTTTGGATGAACTGGAAAACTGGGCTTCCAGAAATATTTATCCGCCCAATTACGGAGATAAGGTGGCAGATCAGATTAAAGGTGATGTTTTGTTACATAAATACAGATATATTGATTATTTGATTACTGAAACAGATAAAGAGCTCGATCAGTACAGAGATACTGATGAATTAAAATATTATGAGCTTATTAAAAAAATAACGTTGCTGAAACAGGCTTCAATAAGGTTAAGCAATATCATTGAATATTCCCCGATCAAAGGGATCTACAGAGATAGAAGAAGATAGTTTAGAGACAATGTTTTCTATGATTCTGTGACAAAAAGTCCTATAAAATTTTAGGAATAAATATTGTAATTTAAACTTCGAGAATATTGTTAAAATAATACATAATAGAAATATGGACATTAAAAAGGAATTCAGAGACTTCTCTGTAAAACATTTAGGAAACAACGGTCTGGTTACCGATCAGTATATGGGAATGTATGGCCCAACGAATCTTACCCCGTACATCATGGAAGAAAGAAGATTAAACGTTGCTCAGATGGACGTTTTCTCCCGTCTGATGATGGACAGAATTATCTTCCTGGGAACAGGTATTGATGATCAGGTAGCGAATATCGTTACGGCACAGCTTTTATTCCTTGAAAGCGCAGACCCTTCAAAAGATATTCAGATCTATATCAACTCTCCCGGTGGTAGCGTATATGCAGGTTTAGGTATTTATGACACCATGCAGATCATCAAACCGGACGTGGCTACAATCTGTACAGGAATGGCTGCATCAATGGGGGCTGTACTATTGGTTGCTGGTGAAAAAGGAAAACGTTCTGCACTGAAGCACTCAAGAGTAATGATTCACCAGCCTTCAGGAGGTGCACAAGGTGTTGCTTCTGATATGGAGATCAACCTTAGAGAGATGCTGAAACTTAAGCAGGAATTATATGAAATCATTGGTCACCACTCAGGTCAGACTTACGAATGGGTTGAAAAATCTTCTGACAGAGATTACTGGATGACTTCTGAAGAAGCTAAAGGCTACGGAATGGTAGACGAGGTACTTCAGAGAGCTGCTGAGAAAAAATAATTGATTGTAAAATCATAAGAACCGCACCAATCTGGTGCGGTTTTTTGTTGGTTTAATTTTGGATTCCTACGGAATGACACAATTGGAATGATGGTTTATCCATACAGTTTGTCATTCCGTAGGATACAGCCACAATCAATCATGAAGAAATACTTCAGAAGGAATCTATAATCCAGACCATATTCTCAGCTGAAGATGTAAAAATTCCCCTCCTTTGGAGGGGTGGCGAAAATTCAAAGAATTTTTGACGGGGTGGTTTTCCATGTTTTCATAAAAAAGAAACTGCCTCAAAAGTCAAATAATTTGACTTTAATATTAATTAATGATTGAGTTAGGTTGTTTTTTACTTTTAAATTTTCTTTTTTCTGTTTATATTCAATTCATTTTGTAATTCTATTGTTAAAGTACAATTATCATTGTATTCAAGATCAGTTTATAATCAATTTATACTTTCGCAGCCATAAAAGAGAATATGAAAAATTTACTTTTATCTGTTTTGATACTTGCTGCATTTACATCATGTAATGATAACGATACCATCAATAATCCGGATACTGATATCAATTATTCCAGACTTCCTCAGGAGTTTCCTTTTACCAAATTGGCAACAATCAATGGAGTGGATGTAATCAATGGAGGATTTGGTTCAGGAGCAGCGGCACATCCTACCAGAAAAGGTGAATTTTACGTCATCACAGACCGTGGCCCGAATACAGATTATCTGAACGGGAAAAAATTCCTGACACCCAATTTCACTCCAACCATTATGCATTTTAAGATCAATGCAGAAGGAAATGTTGAGGTTATTAAATATATTAAACTTAAAAATCCGGGCGGACAGCCCATTACAGGACTCCCAAACCCTGTGGGAATGGGAAGTACGGGAGAGATACCTTATGATGCTGCCGGAAATGTTCTGGGGACGGATAAATACGGATTAGACAGTGAAAGTATTGTTGCTGCACCGGATGGTACATTCTGGGTTTCTGATGAATATGGTCCCCATATCGTACATTACAGTGCTGACGGAATTGAACTGGAAAGAATAAGCCCGGTGGGTGTAAATACAGGACCAAGAAAATTACCTGCGGTTCTAGCCAAAAGAAGAGCCAACAGAGGAATGGAAGGTCTTTGTATGACACCGGACGGAAAAACATTGGTAGGTACCATGCAATCAATGATGTTTGTTCCTACAAAAGCATTGGCAACCAATACAACCCTGACAAGAATTGTAACATTTGACGTCAATACCGGGCAGACCAGACAGTTCTTATATAAACAGGATGGGGGAGCTTCCGATTCGGTTTGTGATATTACCGCATTAAGCAGTACTGAATTTTTAGTAATCGAAAGAGACGGAAATTTCGGTTCACAGGGAGGAATCAAAAAAGTATACAGAATCAGCCTGGCCAATGCCACAGATGTAAACGGCACCGATATTAATGCTGTAAACGGGAAAGAAATAAACGGAAAGGCTCTGGAGCAATGCTCATGGGATGAAATTACCAATGCCGGAATAAAACCTGTTTCCAAAACCCTGGCCGTGGATCTGGTTAAAAAGCTGGGGTATGAACATGATAAATTTGAAGGAATTGTTTATTTAGGAAACAATAAACTGGCGGTTTTCAATGATGATGATTTCGGAGTTGTAGATGATGGAAACGGAAATCCCAAAACAAAAATTCTGCCTAAAACAGGAAAGGTGGATAAAGGAACAATGTATGTAGTCGATATTCAATAATTAGATTTTTTTAACGGAAACGGCGGAATCGAAGATTCCGCCGTTTTTTATTGATAGTCTTTTTTATTTCTTACTCCTCCAAAGAGGAATCTGTACATTAAAAATGCCTGTACTAAAACGTTCCCTATAAATATCAATATCGCCTGATAAGTGGGGATAAGAGCATAGAAGGGCAGCGATTTATTAAACAGAACTGCCGGAAATAGGGCCAGAACCTTGATCAGGGCCAATGGATAATTCAGGAACTCAGGCTTTAAACCTATCATAAACTGATCATAGATAAAGACATA
Organism: Chryseobacterium sp. 22458; assembly: GCF_052044975.1. Lineage (NCBI taxonomy): Bacteria > Pseudomonadati > Bacteroidota > Flavobacteriia > Flavobacteriales > Weeksellaceae > Chryseobacterium > Chryseobacterium sp. 22458. The sequence goes on from NZ_JBQEOA010000004.1 coordinate 240,665, forward strand.
AATCAAATCAAATAAAAGAAGTCCGAAGAATATTATACTGAATCTTTTTATGTTCATCCGATGGAAAGTCTTTATGAGTTAAAAGCTTCAATGATCTTCGAGAAGTCTTCTAATTTTAAAGCAGCACCTCCAATAAGCCCTCCGTCAATATCAGGCTGGGAGAAGATCTCTTTTGCATTATCCGGCTTTACAGATCCACCGTAAAGGATTGAAACTTCATCTGCCGTTTCCTGACCGTATTTTGCCGCAATAATATTTCTGATGTGTGCATGAATTTCCTGAGCCTGCTCCGGTGTTGCCGTTTCTCCGGTTCCGATAGCCCAAACCGGTTCATAGGCGATTACGACTTTTCTGATCTCTTCAGCAGAAAGAGTGAAAAGAGCTTCTTCTGTCTGGCTTTTTACCACTTCAAGGTGCTGTCCGGCCTTTCTTTGATCAAGAGTTTCCCCGTTGCAATAGACAGGAATAAGACCCTTATCCAATGCCAGCTTAATCTTTTTGTTACACTGGGCATCTGTTTCGCCGTGGTATTGTCTTCTCTCAGAGTGACCGATCAGTGAACCTGTTGCGTCGATAGACTCTAACATGTCTGCAGAAATTTCTCCGGTGTAAGCACCGCTTTCATGCTCGCTCATATCCTGGGAAAATACTCCGATCTCATCCTTTTCAAAGATATCTTTGGCCATCATCAGATACAGAGACGGGGGAGCGATCCAAACCTCGCAGTTGGTAGAAGTGTTGTTTTTATAGCTTAGTAACTGAATCATCAATTGTTGTGCATCAATTACATTTTTGTTCATTTTCCAGTTGCCTGCAACTATTTTTCTTCTCATAATTATTTCTTATTTAATCTTCGTTTATTTTTGTGTCAGTAAAAACATAGGTGTTGTCCTTTTTTCCCATCATTTCGATAGATTGAAATTTCACATCACCATTAGCCAGCACTTCATAATTATAAATGTCGGTCACATTATCTGTTTTATGAAGTTCATAATATTTCCCGTTTTGAGTCCACCAGCTGCCGTTTTCCGTTTCCTGTACCACACTACCGTCTGCGTTGATGGCAACAAACATCAAAATGCTCTTACCTTTTTCAAGCCTGCATGATACCCAATATTTTGAAACTCCTTCCATCTGCTGATTGACTTCAGAGCCTTTGTAACATCCCATGACTTTTGGATCATATTCCTTTTTTTGAGCTGTTAACCCTGCTGCTATAGAAAACAGGGATAAAACAAGTAATTTTTTCATAGATTATTTATTAATTCCTTCCAGTTTAAACATGAATGCATACACCAATGCGATATCCTTCAGGTAATCAAACCTTCCGGAAGCACCGCCATGACCGTAGTCCATATCGGTTTTTAGCAATAATACATTTTTATCCGTTTTCATATCTCTCAGTTTCGCCACCCATTTTGCAGGTTCGAAATACTGTACCTGAGAATCATGAAGACCTGTTGTTACCAGTAGGTTAGGATAGTTTTTCTTTTCTATATTTTCGTAGGGTGAATAAGATTTCATATAGAAATAGGCCTCTTTATTGTTCGGATTTCCCCATTCGTCATATTCATTGGTCGTAAGCGGAATACTTGTATCCAGCATGGTATTGACAACATCTACGAAAGGTACCTGAGAGATCACTCCGTTCCACAGCTCAGGGCTCATATTGGCTATGGCACCCATCAGTAATCCGCCGGCACTTCCTCCCTGGGCATACAGATGCTTTGGAGAGGTATATTTTTCTTTTACCAGATATTCTCCGGCATCAATGAAATCGGTAAATGTATTTTTCTTTTTCATCATTTTGCCGTCTTCATACCATTGTCTGCCCATTTCCTGTCCGCCACGGATATGAGCAATAGCATAGGCAAAACCTCTGTCGAGAAGACTCAGCCTGTTACTGCTGAAAGTTGCATCCATAGAACTTCCGTAAGAGCCGTACGCATAAAGAAGTAATGGATTTTTACCATCCTTTTTAAAACCTTTTTTATAAACAATGGAAATCGGAATCCTGGTGCCGTCCTTTGCAGTGGCAAAAAGCCTTTCGGTTGTATAATTTTCTTTCTGATACCCTCCCAGAACTTCCTGCTGCTTTAATAATGTTCTTTTTCCGGTCTTCAAATCCTGTTCATACTGAGAGCTTGGAGTAATCATGGAAGTATATCCGAAACGGAAATTATCCGTATTGTATTCAGGATTTGCTGACGGATAAACGGTATAAGCGGCTTCATCAAACTTCAGAAACTCTTTTTTTCCTGTTTTTCTGTCGTAGATTACCAGTTGGGTCAGCCCGTTCTGTCTTTCGCTGAAAACAAGATAGTTCTTGAATGCAGACACATCCTCCATAAGCACATCTTTTCTGTGCGGGATAAAATCTTTCCAGTTTTCAATACCTGTTTTGTCCAAAGGAACTTCCACCACTTTGAAGTTAAGGGCATCCTTATTGGTTGTTACTAAAAATTTATCTTCCAGAGATGTTACATCATATAATACATCCTTTATTCTGGGTTGGAAAACTTTGAAGTTTCCATTAGGATCATTGGCATCCAGATATCTTGTCTCGGAAGAAGTGGTAGCACGGGATTCGATCAGGATAAACTTGTTGTTTTTAGTCTTTCCTACACCAATATAGTTGGTTTTATCCTTTTCCTCATATACCAGAACATCTTTTGTGGAATCCGTTCCCAGTGTATGTCTGAAGATCTTTTCCGTTAAAAGGGTTTCAGGATTTTTTGAGGTATAGAAAATCGTTTTATTATCGTTGGCCCATGTTGCAGAACCTGTTGTATTTTTTATCCCGAGATCAATTGTTTTTCCGGTAGAAAGATCTTTTAAGAATAGCTTGTACTGCCTTCTCGAAACATCATCCACTCCGTAGATCATTTTAGTATTATCCGGGCTGATACTGAAGCCTGATGCAGCGTAATAAGGATGTCCTTCCGCCATCTGGTCTACATCCAGAAGAACTTCTTCCGGAGCAGTAAGGCTCCCTTTTTTCCTGCAATATTTGAAATACTGTTTTCCTGTTTCTGTACGGCTGTAATAATGATAACCGTTTTTAAAAACAGGTACAGACTCATCCTTCTCCTTGATTCTGGCCTTCATTTCCTGGAACAGCTTCTCTCTGAAGGGTTCAGTATCTTTCATCATGCCTTCCCAATAGGTATTCTCTGCCTTTAAGTAGTCAACAACTTTGGTAGAATCTTTTCCTTTTTTAAAATAATCAATCATCCAGTAATAAGGATCATTGACCTTATCACCGTGGATTTCTCTGATGTGTTCCTGCTTTTCTGCAACAGGAGTCTTCAGGTTCGGAAATTGCTGAGACTGAAATGTAGATGCACTCATTACTAATAATCCTAGATAAATTTTTTTCATGGTTTTTTATTTTGGGTTAAGGTTTATGCCAAACCCCATAGGTTTTTAAGAAGAATGTAAAATGTATGTTCTTCATCCGTTACCTTATTATCAGCTTTGATCAATGATTTTGCAAATTTTACAAACTTTACACGCTCATCTTCAGTAGAATCTTCGTGGAAGCATCTTGCATGAAACTCAAAATGATCTTTCCATTCTTCCGGCTGCAAAAGAGCCAGTGTTTCAAGCTCATTATCAAGATTCATTCTGAACGGGAATTCATCCGCCAGATACTGCTGTACAAGCATTCCTTCTTCAGGAGCAAACTCTCCGTCTACAGAAGAAAGGATCATTAGTAGGTGATAACCGGCGATTGATTTATTTGATTTTTGCATAAGTATTATAATTAAGTTTAGTGTTTAATGGTGATGATCAATGTAGATTGATGTTGACATTCCGGCCTTTATTCCGGTATTATTTAACGTAATCTTTAGCGGGCTGCTTGTCAACGATTTTTCCCTTTTCCAGGAACAGAACAAACGGGTTGCTTCTTGCTATGGTTTTAATAGCAGTTCCGTCCATCATAGCATTTTTGATCGTTTTAAAAGTATTCGGGTCTGTAGAAATTCCATAGATCAATGCTCCTTTCTGAGCGTTTACTTTGGCCTCTACTTTTTGAAGCAGGTCAGCCGGAACTTCTTTTGGATGATAAGAGAAAACCAACACTGCTTTTGGTGCACTAATGATTTCTTCCGTAAGCTCCATCCCTGTAGGATCTTCAATTTTAAATTTCACGATCTCAGATTTGTAACCTTCCTTCGTCAGAACAGATTCATTTTTGCCATCTTCAATTTTCCATGGCGAACCTTCCGCCCAGTATTTGGTTTCTTTGATATAATCATCCTGGTTGATTCTGACTACTTCCCCGGTTTTCTGATTTTTCAGAGAATAAAAAGTCTTATATTCAGAAGGGTTTTTACTGATTTTCATCTTTTCTCCTCTGATGTCTGTGCCTATTTTATAATCACGGAAATCAATGATCGGTTCATGCATAATGCCTTGAGCCATAATGTAAACCATGATCAGCGAAAAAATACCCAGAAGAGCATATTTAAATTTGCTGGAAGACTCTTTTCTGCTCACGCCATATTCATCTTTCTTCTGGAATTCCTTTCTATACATTACAAACAGAAGAATGAGCCCAATTAAAAGAGCCACATCTTTGAAAAAGCTCTGCCATGGAGTAAACTTGATCGCATCACCGAAGCATCCGCAATCCGTCACTACATTGAAGTAAGCCGAATAAAAAGTGAGAAATCCGAAGAATATACAAAGAGCGATTAAAAATGATAAGGTAAATTTAAGCTTTAATTTCAGCAGCAGCATAAAACCGAGGAAAAGCTCAAGCACAACCACAATGATTGAAAATAGAAGGGCAAATTTTTCAAAAAACGGCATATTAAAGACCGCAGGAGAGAAATATTCCTCCATTTTAAAAGAAAATCCTACCAGATCCACAGCTTTTACAAAGCCTGAAAGAATGAAAATAACTGCAATAATAAAGCGTAATAAACCTTTGATCATATTAAATAGTTTTGGGTTCGAATTGATTATTTTTTTCAGAAAATTTGATCAGACAGAAAACAGCATAATTCAGCATATCGAAATAATTGGCATCAAGACCTTCGGAAACGATAGTTTTTCCCTGGTTGTCTTCAATCTGTTTGGTTCTCAGTACTTTTTGATAGATAAGATCTGTGATGGATGAAATCCTCATATCCCTCCATGCTTCACCATAATCATGATTTTTCCTTTCCATTAAAGCCTTTGCTTCACTGGCATATTTATCGTACAGACCTAAAATTTCTTCCTTATTTTCATTAAAGTCATTGGCCAGCCCCTTTTCAAGCTGAATAAGCCCAATGATAGAGTAGTTGACAATGGCGACGAATTCATCTTCTTCACTTTCATCCACCATCTTTTTATCGGTCATCTGCAGCGTACGGATTCTATTGACTTTGATGTAAATCTGATCCGTAATGGAACTTGGCCTTAAAACCCTCCATGCCGCACCGTAATCCTGTAGTTTTTTACTGAAAAGATCACGACACTGACTGATAACTTCCCCGAATTGTACTGATGTTTTTAGCATAAATTTTCTTAATCTTCCAAATATACGAATTCGGTTCGAGATTTTAGACTGACACTTATTGGGTGGGAAGGGAAAGTAGGAGGGTGAAGAGTTATGAGTAATAAGTTGCGGAAATTAAAATCTTTTCTCTATCATCTCTTTTCTATCATTTCTTTCTATCATCTTTTTATCTGTTATCTTATCTCAAATTTTATCTTAATACATCTTACAAATCCTTAATTTTGCACAATAAAAATCATTCATCGTCCAATCAATTATAGACTCTCTCATGCTCCCAAACGCTACCATTTTCAAACCTTCAGAACCTGAAATTTACTCTATCAACTGCAACGGCCGTCTCATCCAGCTCCACATGCCAAAAATCATGGGAATTCTCAATCTTACTCCCGATTCATTCTCTGACGGAGGAAAATTCAATAATGAAAATACGGCATTGAAGCAGACCGAAAAACTTCTGAGAGAAGGAGCTGAAATCATTGATATCGGTCCGCAGTCTACACGCCCCAACGCTGAATTTCTGAGCAGTGAAGAAGAAATAAACAGGATTGGAAACATGATCTCCCGGATTAAAAAAGAATTTCCGGAAGCATTGATCTCGCTGGATACTTTTTATGCTGATACTGTCAGGTTCGGATTCAATGAGGGAATCGACATTGTCAATGATATTTCAGGCGGGCAATACGATGCAGAAATGTTTGATACAGTGGCGGAAACAAAGCTTCCTTATATCCTCATGCACATCAATCCGTCTTATGAAACCATGCATGATAAAATAAGATTTGAAGACATTACGCTGGAGGTCAACCGTTATTTTTCCGAAAAGGTAAATCTGCTTCGGGAAAAAGGAGTCAATGATATTATTCTTGACCCGGGTTTCGGTTTTGGAAAAACTGTGGAAGACCAGATGAAAATGATCAGTGAAGTGGAATACCTTGGATTTGGAAGATTGCCTTTACTCATAGGGATTTCAAGAAAGTCATTTATCTATAAACCTCTTGGGAAATCGCCAATGGATATCAATGAAGAAACCCAGAAACTTCACCTGAAAGTATTGGAGCAGGGAGCAAAGATTTTAAGAGTTCATGACGTTGCTGAAGCAAAGGAAACACTTACTCAATTTTTATTAAAAAAATAAAAAGTGTTAAAAAAACTTGTGAGTAATTAAAAAGTTTATACATTTGCAACATGAATTTTACGAATCAGAAAAATATTATTGTCATTTCTATTGCAGCTGTTGTCATTTACAACAGTAAGGAAACGGCATTTTAAAAGTAGATTTTTAATTTAAATTATATATAAGCCGTTTCATTTTTGAAGCGGCTTTTTTTTTGTTTTAATTTTTTTATTTGTACAGCATATGTATCAGTTATTAACAGTAATTATTATCGTCATTATTATTCCCTTGCGTCTGTGAGAAGGAAAGTGTATGACTGTACATATATTGAGCCCTCTCACAGCGTGAGAGGGCTTTTTTTATTCCCTTTATTAAATTTTAACCCCCATATAACATGTATTACAACGACGACACGATCATCTATTTTGACGGAAACTTTATGAAAGCAAAAGAAGCGGGAACTGATCTTTACGGACAGTCACTCCACTACGGATACTCCGTTTTTGAAGGCATTAAATCTTACAGCACAGAAAACGGAACCATGATCTTTAAAGCAAAAGAACATTATGAAAGACTGAAAAGATCGGCAGAACTGATGCATATTCCTTTCGATTACTCCGTAGAACAGCTTACAGAACTTACGTATGAGCTTTTGGAAAGAAACGGATTCACAGATGCTTATATCCGCCCGTTGGTGACCTGCTCCCCGAATATGTCTTTGTCAAAAGGAAAACAATCCTATCTCTCCCTGTTAGCCTGGGAATGGAATAATGGATATCTCGCAGATAAAATGAAGATCATGACTTCAGACTTTCAGCGCCCCAATCCTAAAGCGTTCAAGGTAGAAGCCAAGGTAGGCGGTCACTATGTCAACTCCATTCTGGCTTGTCAGGATGCTAAAGATAAAGGATATGACGAAGCCCTTGTTCTGGATGAAAACGGAAATGTGGCTGAAAGTTCGGGAGCCAATGTATTCTACGAAAAAAACGGAATGCTGTTTACCCCTGCAAAAGGAAGCATTCTACCCGGAATTACAAGGCAGACGGTCTTTGAGATCTGCGATGAGTTGAATATTCCTGTAAAAGAAGAGTTCTTTTCACCGGAAGAAATGCGAGGGGCCGATGCAGGGTTTTTCTGCGGAACAGCAGCCGAGATTGTTGCCCTGGATTCTCTTGATGATATTCCCTTTACCAAGAAATGGGATGATACCGCAAGTGCTCTTGTACAACAGGCTTATCAGAAAAGAGTAAGAGTTTTGTCATTGTAAATTTTAAAAATTTAAACAATTGATTTTCAGTTAAGTAAATCTGTTTTTCAAACGGTTGGATATTGTAGTTTTCGGAAAATTTGAAAATGATAAAAATATAACAAGCTGTAGTTTTGGGTCGGAATTAAGCAAAGACTTCATTATAAAAACAGGATAAAGAAAAGCAAATGCAGGAAAATATGTTAAATAAATATTCAAAAACATTTACACAGAACAGCGAGCAGCCCGCTGCAAAAGCCATGTTATACGGGATAGGTTTTACAGAAGAAGATATGAACAAGGCTCAGGTCGGAATTGCAAGTATGGGCTATGACGGGAATACCTGTAATATGCATCTCAACGATCTGGCAAAAATGGTCAAAAAAGGAACCTGGGATCATGGTCTGGCCGGATTAATATTCAATACGATCGGGGTAAGTGACGGGATGAGCAACGGAACAGAAGGAATGCGTTATTCTTTAGTAAGCCGTGATGTGATCGCCGACAGTATTGAAGCGATCTGCGGAGCACAATATTATGACGGTCTTATCGCACTGCCGGGATGTGACAAAAATATGCCGGGAACCATAATTGCCATGGGAAGACTGAACAGACCTTCTATCATGGTATACGGAGGAACCATTGCTCCGGGATGCTATAAAGGAGAACAGCTCAATATTGTTTCTGCTTTTGAAGCTTTAGGTAAAAAAATCGCCGGCGAAATTTCTGAAGAAGATTTTGATGGCGTTGTCAAAAATTCATGCCCGGGTGCAGGTGCCTGTGGTGGAATGTATACTGCCAATACAATGGCTTCAGCAATAGAAGCGTTGGGGATGAGTCTGCCCTATTCCTCTTCCAATCCTGCTTTAAGCAAAGAAAAACAGGAAGAATGCCATGAAGCGGGAAAATACCTGAAAATATTATTGGAAAAAGATATCAAACCCTCCGATATCATGACCCGTAAAGCTTTTGAAAATGCATTACGCCTGATTGTAATCCTCGGAGGAAGTACCAATGCCGTCCTGCATTTTATAGCGATGGCTAAAAGTGTAGGAGTACAGGTTACTCAGGATGACTTTCAAAAGATGAGCGACTGTACACCGGTTCTGGCAGATCTTAAACCCAGCGGAAAATATCTGATGCAGGATCTTCATGAGCATGGAGGGACCCCTGCGGTAATGAAGTATCTCTTACAGCAAGGGCTTCTGCACGGTGACTGCCTTACAGTAACAGGAAAAACATTGGCTGAAAATCTGGAAAATGTTCCGGATCTGGATTTCAATACCCAGAAAATTGTAAAACCTCTTTCACAACCGGTAAAAGCGACCGGACATTTGAGAATATTGTATGGTAATCTTGCAGAAAAAGGAAGTGTAGCCAAAATTACTGGAAAAGAAGGAGAACGTTTTGCCGGAAAAGCCCGTGTATTTGATGGCGAAAAAAATCTCATCAGGGGAATTCAGGATGGAACCGTACAGAAAGGTGATGTCATCGTCATCCGGAATGAAGGCCCAAAAGGAGCTCCCGGGATGCCGGAAATGCTGAAACCCACCAGCGCATTGATAGGTGCAGGTTTGGGAAGCAGTGTTGCCCTGATCACAGATGGCCGGTTCAGTGGAGGAACCCATGGCTTCGTAGTGGGACATATTAGCCCGGAAGCTTATGAAGGAGGCTTGATTGCCTTTGTAGAAAATGATGACCTTATCGAAATAGACGCTGTCAATAATACCATACAGCTTAAAGTTTCAGAAGAAGAAATCGAAAAACGAAAACAGGGCTGGCAAAAACCTTCACTGAAAGTACAGAAAGGATTACTCTATAAATATGCATTAACCGTATCATCAGCTGCTGAAGGCTGTGTAACGGATGAAATCTCATAATCACAATATCATGGAGCATTTAAACAGATCTAATGAAACAGAACTTAGCGGAAGCCGGATCATTCTGGAAGCTTTTATTCAGGAAGGTGTAAAAACGGTTTTCGGGTATCCGGGAGGAGCCATCATTCCCATTTATGATGCATTGTATGACTATAAAGAGCAGCTGGAACATATTCTGGTCCGCCATGAGCAGGCAGCAGTACACGCAGCACAGGGACTTGCCAGAGTTTCCGGCGAAGTGGGCGTTGTACTGGCAACCAGCGGGCCGGGAGCAACCAATCTGGTGACAGGCCTGGCAGATGCCTTACTGGACAATACTCCTTTGGTATGTATCACAGGTCAGGTCTTTGAACATCTTTTGGGTACGGATGCCTTTCAGGAGATTGATGTGATGAATATTACAAGCCCTGTCACCAAATGGAATTATCAGGTTACGGATGCCCATGAGCTTCCCGAAGTGCTGGCAAAAGCGTTCTATATTGCAAAATCAGGACGTCCGGGGCCGGTACTCATTGACGTTACCAAAAATGCCCAGTTACAGCATATTCTGTTCAGGGGATATTCTCCATGCTATTCATTAAGGAGCTATAATCCGGATCCTAGACCTGATATGGGGAATATCGAAAAAGCTGCCGCTCTGATTAATTATGCAGAGAAACCTTTTGTGATTGCCGGACAGGGAATTATGCTGGGAAAAGCAGAAAAAGAGTTCCTGAATTTTGCCGAGAAATCCGGAATTCCGGTGGCCTGGACGGTTTTAGGAATGAGTGCCATTCCTACCGATCATCCGCAGGCTGTGGGAATGGTGGGAATGCACGGAAATTACGGACCTAATGTTCTTACCAACGAATGTGATGTCCTGATTGCTGTCGGGATGCGTTTTGATGACAGGGTGACAGGAAGGCTGGACCAGTATGCGAAGCAGGCAAAGATCATTCATCTGGATATTGACAAGGCTGAGATTGATAAAAACGTAAAGGCAGATATACCAATACTGGGAAACTGTAAAGAAACGCTTCCGCTCCTTACTGATTTGATCAGGAAAAGAGACCATTCCGAATGGCATAAGAAGTTTACTTACTGTTTTGAAATTGAAGACAGCACACTGATCAGGAAAGAATTATATCCGCTGGAAGGAGAAATTACCATGGGGGAAGTGATCCGGCGCCTTAATGAAATCACAGAAGGGGAAGCAGTGATTGTAACGGATGTAGGTCAGCATCAGATGGCTACCTGCAGATATTCAGGTTTTAAACATTCACGAACCAATGTGACAAGCGGCGGATTAGGAACAATGGGATTCTGTCTTCCGGCAGCAATAGGAGCTTCGTACGCACAAACCGGCCGTAAGGTGATTGCTGTAATGGGTGATGGAGGAGCGCAGATGAATATACAGGAGTTGGGAACCATTATGCAATACCGTCCTGATGTTAAAATCTTAATTCTGAACAATTGTTATCTGGGCATGGTAAGGCAATGGCAGGAATTGTTTCATGAAGAAAGATATTCGTCTGTAGATATTCAGAGCCCGGATTTTGTACAGGTAGCAAGAGGATATGGAATTGAAGGATGCAGGGTATCTGAACGGGAAGATCTTGAAACTGCCCTGCATACAATGCTGGATTATAACGGAGCTTTTCTTCTTGAGGTAATGACCGGAAAAGAGCATAATGTATTTCCAATGATCCCACAGGGAAAAAGTGTTTCAGAGATTGTGCTGAATAATAAATTTTAAAATATAAAAGATGAGAACAGAACATAAAGAATATACCATTACGGCTTATACAGAGGATTATTTAGGGCTGATCAGCAGGATCAATGCGATTTTTTCAAGAAGGAGAATTTCCATGGTGACCTTTAATGTTGGACCTTCTGAAACGGAACGTGTGAAAAAATTTGTCATCGTGATCAGGGAAACAGAAGAATCGGTACAGAAAATTACCAGACAAATGGAAAAACAGGTGGATGTACTGGAAGTTCATTATCATAAAAATCCACATTTCACGGCAATAGAATTTGCCAGCTAACAATGCATTAAATCAAAAAATAATAAATAAAATCAAAGAAAATGGCAAAATTGAATTTTGGAGGAGTAGAGGAAAACGTAGTAACAAGAGAAGAGTTTCCATTAAAAAAAGCACAGGAAGTATTAAAAGATGAGGTAGTAGCTGTTATCGGATATGGAGTACAGGGGCCGGGACAGGCACTGAATCAAAAAGATAATGGGATCAATGTCATTGTAGGGCAGAGAAAGAACTCAAAATCCTGGGATAAGGCTGTAGCAGACGGGTTTGTACCAGGCGAAACCCTGTTTGAAATTGAAGAGGCCCTGCAAAAAGGAACTATTATCTGCTATCTTCTGAGTGATGCAGCGCAGATTGAATATTGGCCAAAGGTAAAGCAGCATCTTAGTCCGGGGAAAGCTTTGTACTTCTCTCACGGTTTTGGAATAACCTTTAATGAACGTACAGGAATTGTACCTCCGGCTGATGTAGATGTATTTCTGGTAGCACCTAAGGGATCCGGAACCTCATTGAGAAGAATGTTCTTGCAGGACAGAGGGCTGAACAGTAGTTTTGCCGTATATCAGGATGCTACAGGTAAAGCCAGGGACAGGGTAACGGCATTGGGAATAGCGATTGGAAGCGGCTATCTGTTTGAAACGGATTTTAAAAAAGAAGTGTACAGCGATCTTGCAGGGGAAAGAGGAACTCTGATGGGAGCCGTACAGGGAATATTTGCTGCACAGTATGATGTTTTAAGGAAAAACGGTCACAGCCCGTCCGAAGCCTTTAACGAAACTGTAGAAGAGCTTACCCAATCATTAATGCCGTTAGTGGCTGAAAACGGTATGGACTGGATGTATGCCAACTGCAGTACCACAGCACAAAGAGGAGCCTTAGACTGGTGGAAACGCTTCAGAGAAGCAACTTCCCCTTTATTTGAAGAATTGTATGACAATGTAGCAAAAGGGAATGAAGCCCAACGTTCCATCGACAGCAACAGCAAGCCGGATTATAGAGAAAAGCTGGAAGCTGAACTGACAGAGCTTAGAGAAAGTGAAATGTGGAAAGCTGGAAAAACTGTACGAAGCCTCAGACCGGAAAACAATTAATCTCCCTGGAAAATGATGAAAGAAGAAGTAGGCTTTTCCGTACTGGAAGAGGTCTGTAAAGCTGAGGAAAGACTTAAAAATGTTGTTGTTAAAACACCTTTAGCCGTCAACAATAATCTTTCGGCTGTTTACGGCGCAAATATAAGCTTTAAAAGAGAGGATCTTCAACAGGTAAGATCATACAAAATCAGAGGTGCTTATAATAAAATGGCAACGATGTCTCCGGAAATCCTAGAGAAAGGAGTGGTGTGTGCGAGTGCAGGAAATCATGCCCAGGGAGTAGCTTTTGCATGCAGCAGAATGAAGGTGAAGGGAACGATCTTCATGCCTTTGCCTACCCCAGGACAGAAGCTGGAACAGGTAAAGATGTTCGGAGGAAGCTATATTGATGTGGTTCTGTATGGAGATACCTTTGACGAAGCAAAAAATGCCGCATTGAGGTTTTGCGATGAGCATGACGGAGTATTCATTCATCCGTTTGATGATCCTGCGATCATTGCAGGTCAGGCAACAGTAGGAATGGAAATCCTCGAACAGTCGGATGAACCTGTAGATTTTCTTTTTGTTCCCGTGGGAGGTGGGGGATTAGCTGCAGGTATCTGTTCTGTGTTTGGGAAACTTTCTCCGCAAACCAAAATTATCGGGGTGGAACCTTCGGCTGCTGCAAGTATGAAAAAAGCCATGGAAAAAGGCAAGCCTGTTCTTCTTGAAAAAATAAGCAGATTTGTAGATGGTGCGGCAGTTCAGCAGGTGGGTGCCATCACTTTTGAGCTTTGTAAAAATGCCTTATCCGATATGGTGACAGTAGATGAAGGGCTGGTCTGCGAGACGATCTTATCACTTTACAACAAAGATGCTATTGTGGCAGAACCTGCGGGAGCTCTCTCAGTAGCCGCTTTGGAAAAGTACAGAGACGAGATAAAAGGTAAAAATGTAGTATGCATCATCAGCGGAAGCAATAATGATATCACCCGTATGGAAGAAATCAAGGAAAAAGCTTTGCTGTATGCCGGCCTGAAGCATTATTTTCTGGTCAGATTTCCCCAGCGTCCCGGTGCACTGAAAACTTTTGTAATGGAAGTGCTGGGACCGGATGATGACATTACATATTTTGAGTATACCCAAAAAAATTCAAAAGAAAAGGGGATTGCTGTGGTAGGAATTGCATTGAAACAGAACAGAGATTTCAGTCCGTTGATCAGTAAAATGAAACAATATGATTTTTTTGTCAATTACCTGAACAATGATCCGTCTCTGATGAACCTGCTTATTTAGAAAAGCTGGAAAAGTAGAGGGGCCGATTGAACCACAAAAGGCTCAAAAGTTTTTTAACACTTAAGTTATTTTAAGTGATATTTCTTGCGTATATTAAGTACACATAAGCCTTTGAAAATCTCTGATTTTCATTAAAAAAAATCTGAGGAATCAGCTCAATCTTCGAGAGAGGTATCCGGTAAGTTCATGATTCTAAAAACACAATGATGAAAAAAGAAGCTTCACAAATTTTTGTGAAGCTTTTATGTTTTTATCTTTCAAGCGTAAAATTCGGAATGATTTTCGGGCGTTCCGTTTCATTGGCGACTTTCCAGGATGTTCTGTACATCCATTCTGTCATTTTGTACAGCTTTTTATAGTTGATGTTCTCGGATTCATCCTGTGGAGTATGGTATTGATCATGCAGTACACTGGTGAAGAATACAGCAGGAATTCCGATTTTAGCATACGGAAGATGATCACTTCTGAAGTAAAAATATTCAGCATGGTTGGGTGAATCCCAATCTTTCAGATATTTAAACTTAGTACTTTCATTATTAGCGTCTTCAGCCATTTTTACAAGCTCTTCAGAATTTTTGTGAGGGGCATTTCCTCCCAATAAGGCAGCTTCATTGTTATCATTTCTTCCGATCATGTCACCATTCAGAACCGCTACAACTTTTTCTTTGGGAACCACAGGGTGGGCAGCGTGCCATCTGGAGCCCAGTAATCCTCTCTCTTCAGCACCATGGAAAACAAAAAGGATGCTTCTCTTTCCCGGCTGTTTTTTATAGGCTCTTGCCATTGCCAGCATAGCAACGCAGGTACTTGCATTGTCATCGGCTCCGTTATAAATGGTATCATTTTTTACAGGATGTCTGATTCCGTCATGGTCCTGATGCCCGCTGAGCAGAACATATTCGTTTTTAAGGACCGGATCTGTACCTTCTATTTTCCCGATGATGTTCACAGAAGGGTATTTGTAGGTTTCCGTGATCAGGTTCAATGAGGCTTTAGGATTATTTTTCACCCAGCTTGCATTTTCTCTTTTGATCCATAAAACAGGAATGTTATTGGTGATTTTCTCCCTTAGGCCTTCTACGCCATAGCTTCCTCTTGTCATCTGGGGAAGCACTTCTGCCCAGCTTTTTTCAGAGGTCTCGTCTGTAATGAAAATGATGGCTTTTGCTCCCAGTTCAGCAGCTTTATTATAGTATTTTGTTCTTACAAATCCAGGGTATCTTCTTATAAAAAGAGTCATTTCTTTCTCTATATTTTTATCCGAAGCGTTTACAGCAAGTACTTTTCCTTTGATGTTCAGTTTAGAGAGATCTTCGGGTTCAGCATTTCCGGCGTATACAATTTCAGCATCAATGGATGCATTTACAGGTTCTGCAACAAGGAAATCTTTCCATAATTTCAGATTCTGATCACCTATTTTCAGGCTGCTTTGCGGAATCACCTGATGTCTGTACATATCAAAGAACTGGAAGAAGGTTCCGTTGTCTCCAGCAGGTTTCATTCCGGCTTCTTTAGCTTTGTCAGCAAGCCACATAGACACTTTCAGCTCGTCCAAAGTTCCTGCTTCACGGCCCCAGAACTGGTCTGCTGCAAGTTCATACATATCCTTACGGAGATCAGCTTCTTTAATAGCAGAAACCAAGGGTTTTTTATAGCTTTGAGCATTTCCTATACTGAACAGGAACAGGCCCAATAGTGAAAGAATATAATTTTTATTCATCTGTTTCTTAGTTCATATTGGCAAGTTTATCAGAGAACTGTTTTGAAAACTCTTTTCTGTCCTCTTCCAGTTTTTCCTGGTTGGAAGGTAAAATATAGTTAAAAAGGATTTTGTCTTCGTTGTCTAAAAAGATGATTTCCTTTTCATTTCCATCGATCATCTGTGAGAAAATCTCCCACATCGGGGTGTCTTTTAATTTTAATAATTCAAAAAACTGTTCTGCTTTGATTTCGATTTTCTGCATGTTCTTTTTTATATATTATCGTTGAATGCTGTTGAAATAGATTTCAAAATTAAAGATTTTGCCTTTCCCTGACTATTAAAATTCCAAAAACTTCAGTTTAAACTGAACGGCAAAATTCTGATTGAAATGCGGGGTGGCATAATAGCCTACTCTGTAGAATACACCCAGGTTGAAATAGCTGGAAAGGAAATTGTTCCATTCCAGACCTACTTCCTGATACAGGTGATCAAGCTTTCTGAACTTAAACTGATGGTATTCCGGATGTTTCATATCTCCGATGGTTCCCCTCAGTACAAAATCAAAGCTGGAAACATTATGTCCGAAACTTTTGAAGTAAAAGGGTAGTTTGTGGGTGAAATAATAGGCTACGAATTTGTCGTTATAATACTTTCCGCCCTCCAGAGTTGCAAAACCAAGGAAAGAAGTAAGGTTGAAGTTGAAATCTTTTCCCGGAGAAGCCAGTCCGTTCATTGTAAAATTCTTCCAGATTGGTGCCTGGCCCAAAACAACTCCGCCATACAGCCTGAAGCCTGTAGTTCCGATCGGTGTTTTAAAATTATGAACAAAAAGAGCATCAAAACGGGAGTAGTTAAAGCTTCCGCCCAGCATTTTATAACTCTGCTCATAATTAAAATAAAGCTCAGGATATTTCTGATCAATCAGTGATTTCCCCTGTGGGGTCATGATATTGGTAGAATTGGGAGAGTACTTCAATGTAAACAGCGTATTGAAGTTTTTGAAGGAAGACCCGCCATCCCTGAACTGATAATCAAACTCAGCTTCTTCTATATTTCTTCTCACTGCAAGGGCAAGGGTAAGGCCGTTTGTCACATCATTCAGATAAGATAATGATGCACCTTTGAAGTGGAAATATTTATCATTATTCAGGTTGTTCCCGAAATTCATCATTCTCATTTTGAAGTTCCAGAGTCTTCTGTAGAATTCCCCGGATGCCGTTACATCATCATAAAACTCAAACCTGAAAAAGGAATTTTTTTCTAAAGAGGTCTTCATATCCAGCCCCATACCGTATTTCCATCTGCGGTCTTTCACACCGTATGCAAAATAATAATCGGGAGAGAAATAAGGATTGAAATTTTCATTCATTTTAGCCTTTAATCCCAGTCTGAAACCTTCATACGAGTTATAATTCACAACCTCATCCACTGCAAAATCTACAGAGTTGACCCTGATCTGACCATTGAGCAAACCGGATAAAATCTGGGCTTTACCGTCTATTTTATATTGTTTTCCTAAGCTGTCTATCGTTTTATAGGTATTTTGTTCCCTGCTGGTGAGGGGGTCGGTTCGGTATTTATCCAATGAATGACCATCGATACTCTTTACCGAGAAAGTATAGCCTTTGAAATCTTTACGGTCTTCTTCGATAGGAGATTCAAAATCAAAATATTTGGAAGTCAGGAAAGCGTAGGTGCCAAAGCTCTTTTTATCTTTTTTGTTGAGACGGTCTTTGTCATCCATGGCCATTTTACCCATTTTAAGTTTTGCTTTTTCCTGGGCAAGGAACCATTTGTTATTGTAAAATATCCAGGTGCTGGTGATGATCCCGTCGTTTTTATTTTTACTGAAGTTTTCGATCTTCTTGATCCCGTAAGTTTCCGTATCTACATAGATCGCACCGTTGTATTTTCTTTTTCTGTCCGGATTTTTATAATTGACCTCACGGAAACGGATCACAAAATTTTTCCTTCCGTCAATGTCAACAGTATCGGAAAGAAAGAATCTGTAAAGTCCTCTGTTTTCGGGCTTCACCTGCTCCGGAACAATGTCTCTGTTACTTTGCTGAAGGGCGATCATTTCATAAATCGGCTGTTTCAGACCGGAAATTCTGTTATCCAGAATATTGATCTTTTCCCCGTATTTCTTGGAGTATAAAAACTCCTGGGCTCTTTCCCACAGAAACAGTTTGCTTTTGGAAAATATCTTTCTTGCGTTGATGTTATTTAAAGAATCCTTTGCTCTTTTTTTCTTAAAAACATTCAGATCATTGAAGTACTCCTGAAATTGGGAAATACTGTCTTCGTCAATATCCAGAGAGATTTTTTCATAAGATTTATAAGAATAGGAACCTAAGCTTTTGGGTGAATTATCTTTGAACAGTCTGTTTACTTTTTTCAGAATTTCCAAGGCTCTCGGATCACTTTTATCTTCTATGACCACCGCTTCAATATTGGTAGTTTTTGAAGATTTTCTGATCAGGGAAACTTCCATACTGCTTTCAATCGAAACGATTTCCTTCTGATAAGATTCAGCATCAATTTCTATGTCTTTACATTCTGTTTTGAATTCCAGAAAGCCCTGCGCATTGGTATATCCGATAATCTTTTTGTCACACGATATTTTTGCGTTAGAGACAGGTTTTTGGCTGGTGTCATCCACAACCTTTATTTTCAGTTGTGAATACCCCAAAAAGCTCATCATAAAAAATAATAACAATAAAACCCTTTTCATGTAAAAAAACTAGGTCAAAATTAATCATATTTATTGGCCTGTAAAAGTTTTTAACAGAGTATAACATTGATTTAATCTAATTCTGCAATGGAAAATTAAAAACGGTGAAATGCCATTTAATCATTCAGAGATTTATCCTGAAAGTCTGAAGCTGGAGGCTGGAAGTTATGAGGTATGAAAGAAGAATTTCATACCTTGTTAATTTTCCAACTTACAGCTTCTTTCTTCCAGCTTCCATTCCAAACTACTGTCTGTCATCCAATGCCCGCATAAAATCAATAATGTCATCAATTTCCTGATCCGTAAGCTGTAACGGAGCATCTGAAAGTGTCTGGTTTTCTACTTTAAATCCAAAGCCTTTTCCTCCACCTTTATTATAAAAATTCATCACTTCTTTCAATGTTTTATAACCTCCGTTGTGCATGTAAGGAGCCGTTTTGCTGATGTTTCTGAGGGTAGGGGTTTTAAAGGAATTCTGGAGGGATTCAACCGTTTCATGGAATTTTCCTCTGCCCGGATCCTGGTCAAAAGTTTTATTGTCTCCATTGATAGCTGTTCCCAGTACTTCCTGTTCAGTTTTTTTGAAAGTTGGAGGTACCGTTCCATTGAATAAAGGAATAAAGTGGCATATGGCACACTGAGCCTTTCCTACAAAAAGATTAAAACCACGTTTCTGGCTTTCTGTCATGGCAGATTTATTACCTCTCATGTATTCATCAAAACCTGAATTGAATGCTGCCAGCGAACGGATATAGCTTGCCAGTACATTCTGAAGTTGCCAGATTTCCGTCTTCTGAGATTGATAAATCTTTTTAAAAGCTGCCTGATATTCCTTATCCTGATTGATCTTTGCAAGAATAACATTAAGGTCCCCATGCATTTCTTCCTTATTGGAGATCACATCGGAGCTCTGGCCTTCCAGATCCTCTTTCCGCATATCCCAGAACTGCCCATGCTGGTAGCCTGCATAATTAAGTGAAGGAGCATTTCTTGCAAGCTCTGCATTTTCAAGGGATAACGATTTTGCAAGTCCGTCAGTAAATGCTTTTTCTGGAATATGACAGGTGGCACAGCTCCTGTTGTTATTGTTGGAAAGCATTTTATCGTTAAAAAGTTTGTGACCAAGGGCTGCTTTTTCTTTTGAAAAGGCAAATTCATTACCCGGAGTGAATGCATTGGGGTTGAAAGCATTCTTTGAAAAAAATGTAGCGGCATGTTTATTCAGGGCGGTCGTTACTTCAACATCCGGGATCTGTTCCTGTTTCTGGAATTCCAGCATCAGGGAAGTGATCTTGTTAAGATGATCAGGAATGAAATTGACGTAATCAAAAGAATTCTTATCCGGATTCTTTTTCAGTATTTCAAGAGCGGAACTTATTTCAGCATTGATATTTTTCAAAGCCTTACCTTTTGATCTGCCGGTAGAAATTTGCTCTAAAGTCTGCTTTACTGCTTCAAGCGCATAGGGTATTTCCTGTAAAGATGTTCCGGAAATAGGAGTGTCAAATCCTGCAATCCCTAAACTGGCAATTCTGAAAACTTCCTGTCTCAATGCATCAAAAACCTGATTTTTGCTTACCGTAATTACCTGAAAGTTGATTTTTATAGCATTGCTTTTATTAATCAGTTTTTTCAAAAATCTGATCACTTCATTTTTATTGGCCCGGTCATATGGGTAGAGCATTTCTTCCAGAACCTGTAATCCTTCCGGTTCTATTTCCGTGTGTTCATCCATTTCAATTTCAGGAAGGGCCGGCCCGTTGATGAATCTTGCGGAATGGGGAAGGAAGTATTCTACAGCCCATTCCATTTTTTTGTAGGTCTTTCTGAGTGTTTCAAACTTTTCCTGAAGAAGTTTTTCGTCAGCATTATCAGAGACAAGGTCTGTAAGTGTATTGACCTGTTTTTCAAACTCAATATTGTTGGCAAGGATTTCTTTTTTTACGGAACCTAAATCTTCGTATACAGGCTGAGGTTTCTCGTTTTTGCAGTAGGCAAGGACCAGAAGTGCCGTTGCTGCATATAAAAACAGAAGTATCGGGTATTTTGAAAGTTTCTTCATTGCATGAAAAAGTATCAACAGAAGATTTTCTGCTGATACTTTGATTTTTTATGAGTAATTAAAGCTATTTTTCTACGTTTCTGATGATGACAACCTGTCCGCCTTCTTTATTGGTATTCACTCCGGAACCGTCAGGATTCATAAATTTATCCGATTGCCATGTATGAGAATGGATATTCACAGTAAAGGTATTAGGAACTCCTATGATATCTGAAATGTCAACCATTGCCCCGAACTCCCAAGAACCGAATTTCTGAAGATCTCCGGACTGATTGTAAGCAGTCTGCCATGCAGAATTACCTCTGTTGTGCTTCATATTCAGCCACGGTTTATAATGTTTTGTTGCAATATTAAGCTGCCAGATGTAAGAGTCATGATTGGCCGCTTTGTAATAAGAATCACCGTCTTCCTGAATGTAAACAAAGTTTTCAGTGACACACAGGTTATCAGGATTGATCAGATTGTTTCCAGGATTAGAGTCTCCTTCTGCCACTACTTCCAGCTTTCCGGTCAGCATATTGTTGGCATTTAAAACCAGTTTGTAAACTCTTCCCCACATCGTCAATCCCGGTTTTGGATTTACACCGTCTAAGGATTCTCCGGTTGCTGTAAAATAGATTTCTCTTCCTTTTCCTGCTCCTTTTCTGTAATCTACATCTTCCACTCTTGAGAAGCGGATTGCATTATGATTGATATTGGCCTGGTTGATCTGAGCTCCTGTAGAGGTTTTTGCTCCTGTAATTTCAACAAATTCCACATCGTAGCTGCTTCCTTTGGTCATGTCAGTTTCTTTGTAGTTATTGTTGGTTCTTTTTAAAGCATATAGTTTTCCGTTATCAAGATCTCCCTGTGTATCGGCTACATACATGATCAGCTGTCCTGCAGATTGGTGGGAAGTAGAATATGACTGATCTTCACCGATGATGATATAAGATTTTCCATTAGATACATCCTTAGGAAGCGGAACGGCATTTTCCATAGACGCTTTTCCTAAAGCCGGTTTTACCCTGGTTTTATCTGAAGCCTGGGAAACAGGAGCTAAAGGGTTTAAAGCATGCACCATACTTTCTTCTCCGGATTCTCCTGCAGTAAGGAATGCACTGAAACCGTGAATTTCAGGAGTAGCTAATGTAGCAGAACATAATCTGGTGATTCCTCCGGTACCATTAAGAATGTATTCTCCTTTTACAGGTTTGAATGTTTTATCTAAATATACTCTGGAAACCGATTGCTTGATCTCATGGTTGGTGATCATAAGGTAACCGTCAGAATTAGGATCCTTCATGATTCCCATCCCGTCTGGCTGGCCCCCGAAAACAAAGTTGGGAGATCCAGGAAGTACATCTGAACTTGAAATAAGTGTGGTGATGTTCAGATTTTCAAAACCTGGCATTCCAAAAACGAAAGCTGATTCCTTAGAAAAATTTTCAATCTTGATATTGTTATTAACCGGAGTATTTTTTCCGTCGTTATTATCATCATTACAGCTCTGAAAGATAAGACCTGCAAGGAATAAAGCACCGATAGTTCTGTTAATTTTCATAATTGTTTTTTTGAATTTCGATTACGACAAAACTAGAGGTCTATTGTGAATTATATTTTACGGGGACGAAACAAATAGTTTAAGATTATGTCAGGATTTGTTAAGATAAGATCAATAATTAGAACGGATATAAATAAAAAGACTTTGATGAAAATCTTAGGAATAAGGGAATAGTATGTTATAACGCAGAGTACGCAAAAGTTTTATTTCCTGCTTTTTTCGTTCGCAAAGGGATTCCATTTAGCAAAAAGCGCAATAATTTCATAGCTGAGTGTAACGCCTTTGCGAACGAAAATATTGATGATAGCATGAGAATTTCTTTGCGATCTTTAGCGTTAAATAAAACATATCCAGCTTATATAACCGTCTAAATTTATTTTAATCTCCCGCTGATTTCACAGATTACGCAGATGTTTGCGGAAGAATCTGCGTAATCCGTTTGATCTGCGAGAAGTATCAATATTATATCTGCTTGATAAAAATCAATGAAAGAATGGTATTTTATAATGCAGAGATGCTACGGATTCTATTCGCAAAGGCATTCCATTTATCAAAAAATGCAGTCATTTCATAGCTGAGTGTAACGCCTTTGCGAACGAAAATATTGATGATAGCATGAGCGTTTCTTTGCGATCTTTAGCGTTAAATAAAACATATCCAGCTTATATAACCGTCTAAATTTATTTTAATCTCCCGCTGATTTCACAGATTACGCAGATGTTTGCGGAAGAATCTGCGTAATCCGTTTGATCTGCGAGAAGTATCAATATTATATCTGCTTGATAAAAATCAATGAAAGAATGGTATTTTATAATGCAGAGACGCTACGGATTCTATTCATCTGCTTTTTTCTTTCGCAAAGGGATTCTATTTAGCAAAAAATGCAATGATTTCATAGCTGAGTGTAACGCCTTTGCGAACGAAAATATTGATGATAGCATGAGCGTTTCTTTGCGATCTTTAGCGTTAAATAAAACATATCCAGCTTATATAACCGTCTAAATTTATTTTAATCTCCCGCTGATTTCACGGATTACACAGATGTTTGCGGAAGAATCTGCATAATCCGTTTGATCTGCGAGACGTATCAATATTATGTCTGCTTGATAAAAATCAATGAAGTTGATTTCATTCTTTGTCTCCTGGAATTATAAAGTATTATAGAAAAAACTTTACGTTAAAATAACATGATAGACAGTAAAAACAACTCCGGCTGTCTCAATTCTGAGACAGCCGGGGCTGAAATTTATGATAAAGGTTTCTATTTTAGATATTCAAAGCTTTTTGGTAAGCATTTTCTATACCTTCAAGGTTTTTACCTCCAGCAGTCGCAAAGCCAGGGTTTCCACCACCGCCACCTTGAATTTCTTTAGCAAGGTCTTTTACGATAGCTCCAGCCTGGTAATCTGCCGCAAGATCATCAGAAACTCCAACGGTAATCATTGGTTTTCCGTCTGCATCAGAAAGAATAATCGTTACTGAAGTCGGGATTTCTCTCTTCAACTGGAATACGATGTCTTTTACAGAACCTGCATCCAGAGAAGTTTTCTTTACTAAAAGCTGTTTGTTACCTTTCTGCTCATATGCATTCTTCCATTCTCCGATTTCTCCTTTTGCCTTTTCCTTCTTAAGAGCATCTACTTCAGCCTTTAATGAAGTATTTTCCTCGATTAGTTTTTCGATAGATCTTACAATATCTTTAGACTTTAATAATTGAGAAAGCTCAGTGATCTGCTTTTCAAGATTGTTGAAATATTCTTCAGATTTGTCTCCAGAAATAGCCTCAATTCTTCTGATTCCCGCAGCCGCAGAACCTTCGGAAGTGATCTTAAAATGACCAATTTCGCTGGTGTTTTTTACGTGAGTTCCCCCGCAAAGTTCTTTTGAGCTTCCAAACTGGATCATTCTCACACTATCACCATATTTTTCACCAAACAAAGCCATTGCTCCTTTTTCCAGAGCTTCCTGAATCGGAATATTTCTGAACTCCTGTAAAGCAATACTTTCTTTGATCTTTTTATTTACTTTTTCCTCAATTAATGCTAATTCTTCCTCAGTCATTTTGTTGAAATGAGAGAAGTCGAAACGAAGATAATCCGGACCTACATAAGAACCTTTCTGTTCTACGTGAGTTCCTAAAACATCTCTTAAAGCCTCATGCAGAAGGTGAGTTACAGAGTGGTTGGCCTGAGAATTTTTTCTCTCAGAAGCGTTTACTTTAGCATAGAAAACAGCACCTGCATCTTTCGGAAGTCCGTTGATTAATGAAATAATCAATCCGTTTTCTTTCTTAGTTTCCAGTACTTCGAAGCTCTCAACTGCATTTTCAAGAACCCCTTTATCTCCAACCTGTCCACCTCCTTCAGGGTAGAAAGGAGAACTGCTTAATACCACCTGGTAAAATTCTCCGTCTTTATTTTCTACCTTTCTGTATCTTGTAATATAGGTTTCAGATTCAATTTGATCGTAACCTACAAAGTTTTCATCTCTTTCTTCCAGGGTAACCCAGTCGTATACTTTCTGGGCTGAATCAGCTTTTGAACGAAGCTTTTGTTTCTCCATTTCAGCCTTGAAACCTTCTTCATCAATAGTTAACCCTTTTTCTTCAGCAATAATTCTTGTTAAATCATCAGGGAAACCATAAGTATCATACAGTTCAAAAACTTCTTCGCTAGGTAATACTTTCTGATTATTGGCAATAGTCTGCTGGATCAGTTTCTCTACTCTGATCAGACCGTTTTCAATTGTCTTTAAGAAAGAATCTTCTTCACTTTTGATCACTTCAGCAACCAGTTTTCCTTGTTTTTCAAGTTCCGGGAAGAAAGCTCCCATTTGTTCCTGCAGAACAGCAACCAATTTGTAAAGGAAAGGTTCTTTCATATCCAGGAATCGGTAAGAATAAGAAATACCTCTTCTTAAAATTCTTCTGATCACATAACCAGCTCCTCCGTTGGATGGCAATTGTCCGTCTGCAATAGCAAAGGAAACCGCTCTGATGTGGTCTACCACAACACGGATCGCAATATCTTTTTCGTCTTCTAAAATTCCGGTATATTTTTTACCTGAAAGTTCCTCAACTTTAGCAATAAGCGGAGTGAAAACATCAGTGTCATAGTTGGAAGACTTCCCTTGAAGTGCCATACAAAGACGCTCAAAGCCCATTCCCGTATCTACGTGCTGAGCAGGAAGCTTCTCTAAAGATTTATCTGCTTTTCTGTTGAATTCCATGAAAACCAGGTTCCATACTTCAACAACCTGAGGGTCATCTTGATTAACTCTGGTAATTCCCGGAACAGCTGCTTTTTCTTCAGGAGTTCTCAGGTCAATATGGATTTCTGAACACGGTCCGCATGGTCCGCTTTCACCCATTTCCCAGAAGTTATCTTTTTTATTTCCGTTGATGATTCTGTCCTCTGAAATGTGAGATTTCCAGAAATTATAAGCATCCTGGTCTCTGTCCAGATTTTCTGAAGCATCCCCTTCAAAAATCGTTACGTATAAATTTTCTTTTGGAATTCCGTATACTTCAGTCAGTAATTCCCAGGCAAAAGCAATAGCCTCTTTTTTGAAGTAATCCCCGAAAGACCAGTTTCCTAACATTTCGAACATGGTGTGGTGATAGGTATCTCTACCTACATCATCCAGGTCATTGTGCTTCCCTGAAACTCTAAGACACTTTTGGGTATCGGCAATTCTAGGGGCGGTAGGGGTTTTGTAGCCAAGGAAGAAATCCTTGAACTGCGTCATTCCGGAGTTGGAAAACATAAGGGTAGGGTCGTCTTTCAGCACAATAGGAGCTGAAGGAACGATCAGGTGCTCCTTACTTTTAAAATAATCTAAAAATTTTTGACGTATCTCTTGTGATGTCATAGTATTGCTTTTGCTTTTTTAAATATCAAATTTTTGATAAGATGCAAATTTACTATTTTTAAGCGATTTGTAATAATTTTATGCTATGTTTTGAATGATAACGAGTTTGGCTAATGGGGTGTGGTAAACCTTACAGGTTTTCAAAACCTATAAGGTTTGAGATGGCAAGTTTGTAATAACTGTAATCAATAATAAATCGATCTCATTTTGCAATTTTCCATTTAACTTACTACCTTCGTTGTGATCTGAAATAAGACAAAAAATCCTTCCAATGACAAAAGATGAAGAACTGAAAAGCTGGATAGAACAATATTCAGGACCGCTTTTGAAGCGGGCACTGTATGTACTTTCGAATAAAGAAGATGCACAGGATGTTGTTCAGGAAGTTTTTCTCGCTGCTTACTCAGCTTATGATTCTTTTGAAGGAAAAAGCAATGCGCTTACATGGCTGATGGCTATTCTGAACAGGAAAGTTGCAGATTTTTACCGTAAAAAATATAAATCTGAACCCAATATCAGACTCGATCATTTTTTTGATGAAACGGGATCATGGAAAAATAATGATGTTTTGAATGACTGGAATGTTTCTGGCGATGGGGATGAGCTTTTAGACAGTACAGAATTTAATAAAACATTGGAGGAATGTATCGAAGAATTGCCCTCCAGATGGAAGATTCTGCTTAAAATGTATTATATCGAAGAAAAAAAAGCACCGGAAGTCAGTCAGGAATTAGAAGTTTCTACGACTAATCTTTGGAAGATTTTGCAGAGAAGCCGTATGCAGCTCAGAGAATGTCTGGAGTTGAACTGGTTTTCAAAATCATAAGTGAAATGATAAGAAGACTACTACATAAATTATTTTTACCATGCAGTGAAGCTACTTTACTGATGGAAAAGAGGAATGCCCAATCTATTTCTTCCAGAGAAAACAGAATGCTGAGCATGCACCTGATGATCTGCAAATGGTGCAGAATGTACAATGAAAAGCTGGCACTTTTGGATAAAGTTTTTAAAAAGAAATTCTCTGAAGAAAAAACTGAAATTAATGATTCTGAAATTCAGGACTTTAAAAACAAAATGATCGATAAATTAAATTTCTAGGAAAATTTCTGTCAGGATTTTAAAATAGCTCCGACTATACTTTTGAAAACAATAAAGTATTCATTTAAAATCTTAAAAATATGGTCGGAACAGTACAGGAATCTAAAAATCAATTAACCCGAATCGGGTATTATATCTCGCTTTTCGGAGCAGCTCTTATTTTACTGTGGATTGGTATCTTCAAATTCACTCCCACGGAAGCTGCTGCAATAAAACCTTTGGTAGAAAACCATTTCTTAACTTTTTTCGTATATAAAATTATAAGCGTCCAGGCAGTGTCAAATCTTATCGGAGCGATAGAAATTATCATTGCATTACTCCTGATATTTAGTGCGAAATTTGCTGTATTGAAAAAGTATGCAGGGATAGGAATGACCGTAACTTTTCTGGTGACATTAAGCTATTTGTTTACAACACCGGGAATATGGAAAATAGTGGACGGAGTGCCTGTGACGGATTTCTTTATTTTAAAAGACCTTATGCTTTTAGGATTTGGATTGATGATCGTTCAAAATAATAAGTAATGAATAAAAAGGTAAAAATGAAAAATATATTAATTGTACTCGGAATCATTCTGGGTATAGCAGTTTTTGCTGCGGGATCCGGGCTTTTCAAAAAAAACAAGCCTGATGTAGTGGAAATAAAAAAAGAAAATGAGAAAATTATGGATAACAAAAACGTTAGAGAGATTTATTTTGCAGGTGGATGTTTCTGGGGCACAGAACATTTTTTTCAACAAATTCGTGGTGTTGTAGGAACAGAAGTGGGTTATGCCAACGGGAATACTCAAAATCCTACGTATGAAGAGGTGGTAAGTCATACAACAGGTTTTGCAGAAACCGTAAAAGTGAAGTATGATCCGGAACAGGTAGATCTGAAACTGTTGATTGATTTATATTTTAAAACAATTGATCCCACAAGTAAAGACCAGCAGGGAAATGACAGAGGAAACCAGTACAGAACAGGAATTTATTTTACCGATAAAACGGATGAAGCTGTTGTGAAAGGCGAAGTGCAGAAGCTGGCAAAAAATTACAGCAAACCTATATTGGTGGAAACCATTCCTCTGAAAAACTTCTATAAAGCGGAGGATTATCACCAGGATTATCTGGATAAAAATCCGGGAGGATACTGCCATATTGAACCGGGACTGTTTGAAATGGCCAAAAAAGCCAATCCGCTTCCGGCAAAAACAACCTCTTATCAAAAGCAGGATAAAAAAGTTTTAAAAGAAAAATTGACTGCCGAGCAATACAATGTTACCCAGGAAAATGGTACGGAAAGACCTTTCCAAAACGAATACTGGGACGAAACCCGTGAAGGAATTTATGTAGATATCACCACGGGGGAACCTTTATTTGTTTCTACAGATAAATTTGAATCTGGATGTGGATGGCCAAGCTTTTCAAAACCAATCACAAAGAGTCTGATTGATGAAAAACTGGACCGTTCCCATGGTATGGATAGGGTAGAAGTAAGAAGTAAAACCGGAGATGCTCATTTGGGACACGTATTTACAGATGGTCCTAAAGATAAAGGAGGTCTTCGCTACTGTATCAACAGTGCTTCGCTGAAATTTATTCCCAAAGCGGAAATGGAAACAAAAGGATACGGAAAATATCTTCCGTTGTTAGATAAAAAGTAATGTGAAAGGAAGAGGCTGTCCAAAAAGGACAGTCTTTTTTATGCGACCCATTACTGTCCGATAAAAAGTATAAATACATTGAAAATATTAATATTTATGCTATGAATTAACAGGTCGCTCCTCCGGAGCTCTAATTTTAAAACAAATACGTTCTATTAACAGTCAGCTCCCATTGGAGCTGAATTTGATCCCATCGGGATCTACTGTTAGTAGAAAAATGAAATCCCCATAAAATAAAGCTCCGGAGGAGCGACCCGTTAATTCTATTTAAATTTTATCGAACAAGAATGTTTTTATATAAAGTGTCAGATCTAAGGTTGATTCAAGATATTTATATGACCCTCAAACTCTCCCTAAATTCTATTCTTTATAACAACAAGAGGCTGCCAAAACTTTTTGGACAGTCTCTTTTTATTTTGAATTAATGATGTAGTTGAAATCTTTCTTTGATGCTGAGCATAGAAATGTTCAGAAATAGAAGAAAACCAAAAATAATGTAATAGGCATCTTTCGGAAGTTCTGTGAGAAGCAATTGTATTTTTTCAAAAAAATCAGGTTTATATTCTGGTCTGATCACATCATTACAGAGCAAACATGCATATTCGGGAGCTTGGGCATTGGGAGTAATATAGTTATAAACCGCAAAAATATGTCCTGTTTTCTCCAGGTCAACGGCATACTGATCTTGTTTGGCAATTGCCAGATCATTCAAAACAGAGACAAAATCACAATAGCTATTATTTTGATCTAAAATAAACTCAATACCAGACTCTTTCTCATTTCTTTCCTGAAGTTTTTTCAGTTCAGAAACATATGATTTTGAATTCTTCTGGGCTGTACCGGAAGCTATTTTTATCTTTTTGTAATCCCAGTTTCGGTAAAGTTCAAAACTTGCAAAAGTATTTTTAATCCCCTCTCTTTCTTTGGCAGGAAGTCCAATGTCTATCACAGAAACATTAATATCTTCAAACTTTTGGCTTCCATAATACCAGAATAAAACAGGAATCAGGAAGGCGCTGATCAATCCCGGAAAGTAGTATATTTTTTTCATGTTAATCTTTTTCTTTGAATTTGGAGATTTTCTTTAATGCTGAACATGGAAATATTGACAAACAATAAAAATCCGAAAATTATATAGAATGACTGTTTAGGAATTTCGAGTAAATATTTTAATCTATCAAAGCCTTTATAATTGCTTTCTTCTTTATAATAGATGGTTTCAGATTCAGTTCCACAAATATTATCATAACCTCTTTCAATTTTATTCGGGTCTTTATAAAAATCTCTGATTTCCATAATACCAGAATAAAACAGGCATCAGCAAGGCGCTAATCAATCCCGGAAAGTAGTATATTTTTTTCATGGCTAGTTTTTGACAGTATCAAATGAAAATTTTAAGCCAAAAAAAGTGATCCGAAAACGAACCACTTAAAAAATAATCTTTAAATATTGCAATTTTTAAATCTTTAAATTCCAAATATTACCATCTACCAATCCCTCTTTCTCAGAATCCAGTACGATCCGAATATAAAAACAGCACACCATACCAGGCAAGCAATAAGGCTTTCTGTAGGGTAGTGGAATTCATATTTTAATCCCATCATTTTTGCCATGTCTAATCTGATCATCGGATTGGGAATAAGGTTGGACATACTTTCCAACGGTAAAAGATGGCTGACAAAAAAGTCATTTTGAAGGATTTCATTCCTTTGAGGCCCCTGTAAACCTTTTATTTTGGTGAATATTTCAACCTTAGATAAAATTCCCTCACCGATCCAGAAAACAAAAAGAGCCAGAAATACGAACACTGATTTTCTCAGCAAAATGGATAAGAACATTAAAAAACAGAAGAATGTAAATAGCTTTACAAAGTAATTTCCAATGAAAAATATTTCCCCAAAAACCTTTGCAGAATCCGTTGTCTTTGAATACTGATATCCTAAAAACATCGTAATGGCCAACACAATGATGGTAGAAATAATGGTAAAAATACTTATTGTCAGTAGTTTTGAAGTGATAAATTCTTTCCTGCTCAATCCGTCAATGGTATTTTGCTTAAACATCCTGTTGCTGAATTCCTGTGAGATTGAGAAAACAATGATCAATCCTAAGAAAATTTTAAGCAAAGCAACGATCCATGTGGTGAAATTCCAGATTTCGGGAAAGTTATAAATACCCTGTTCTTTCAGATTTACCGTTCCTCCCAAAACATCAAAGTCTACCAATCCGATGAAAAGCAATGCAGTAAGAATGGCAAAATAAAGAAGGGTGAAAATCTTGAATGGTTTGTAATTCAGATTTTTATAGTATTCCAGTTTTAATAATTTCATCATGATTAGTTGGTGTTTTTTACAAGTTCAAGGAATTGAGATTCAAGAGACAATTTTTTCTTGGTTAAATGAGACAGGAAAATTCCTTTTTCAGCCAGTTTCTGATTCAGTGCTGATGCGGATACGGATGCATCGTCACGAAGCTGGGCTTTAATATAATCCCTGTCCTGATTGACGAAGCTGAACCACGGAAGTTCATTCAAAGCATTGAAAAGTAATACATTGTTGTCTGCTTTTAATTCAAAATAACCATTATTGGCTGTCATTTCATCCACTCTGCCGCAATAGATGGAGTTGCCTTCTTTCATTACAATCACATGGCTGCAGATCTTTTCAATTTCGTCCAGAAGGTGGCTGGCAATAATGATGGTAATACCTTGCTTGGCAATATTGCTGATGATTTCCCTGATCTGGATAATTCCTTCAGGATCCAGTCCGTTGGTAGGTTCATCCAGAATCAGTACTTCAGGATTATTTAGCATGGCAGAAGCAATGGCCAGACGCTGTTTCATTCCTAAAGAGAAGGTTTTGAAAGCATCTTTTCTTCTTTCATACAGATTAACGGTTTTCAGTACTTCTTCAATTCTTGAATAAGGAGTTTCTTTGATCTCGGCAACAATTTTAAGATTAGTCTCTGCACTCAGATAGGGATAAAAGTTAGGCTGCTCGATAATAGCTCCGATTTTCTTTAAAGTTTCGGGATCTGTTCCCTTTTTTCCAAACCAGAACCAGTCTCCGCTGGTAGGATTAATGGTGGAAAGCAGCATCCCGAAAGTAGTGGATTTTCCGCTTCCGTTAGGCCCCAGAAGCCCGTAAACATTTCCTCTTTCTACATCAAAAGAAATATTGTTGACCACAACTCTTTTGAATTTTTTTGTCAGATTCTTTACTGATAAAATTTTTTCCATGTAATTTGTTTTACATAGTAGTAGTCTATATAAATTAGAGAATGTTACAGAATTATCATAAATCAATTTAAATTTAACTGTAAATGCATTAAATTTGATAGAATTAATGAAAAGTTTATGAAGTTAATTGAACTGGCAGAAGAACTGAATGTCTCTGCAGAAGCCATCAAACAATTTATACAGGATTTTGATCTTGAATTGGTAGACTGTATCAGCACCAATTTTGAAGTAAAAGAGGATTTTGAAAAATTTGCCCGTGAAAATGTAGATTTTTTAAGACTGTATGAAAAGGATCTGGATAAAAATAAAACCCTGGAGCAGATTGCAGAAGTGATCAATCAGCCTAAAGACAAAGTTGAAAAAGCAATAAAAGATAATAACCCGAATATTTTTGATAACGGTTTCTTTAAATCTTCAATTTCAAGCTACGGGATTGATAATAAATTAGGAGGAAACTATCAGTTTGTCTATAATTATTTCGGGCATAAGACCAGTCTGCAGCAAAGAGATTTCATTGGCTACAGAGATCTTTTCTTCTATACTTCTGCTGTCTTGGAACCTTTCCTGAATCCTCAGCAGATCAAAGATTGGGGAATCAACAAACCGGCTGGAATCATTTTGTACGGTCCTCCGGGAAGCGGTAAAATTTTCTGGGCAAACAAAATTGCTGAAATTATCGGGTATCAGTTTAAAGAAGTTAAAAAACATTACCTCGGAACATCACTCATTGATGGAAACGAGATCAATTTCAGCGACTTTCTGCTGAAGATGATGAAAGAAAATAAAATGCTGCTGTTTCTTGACGATTTTGATGAAATCATGAGACAAAGAACTGCCGAGACAGATATAGCCTCATGCAACCTTGAAGCCCAGGAACTTATTCTTCACTATATCGGAAAATTTGAGAAGGAAGGAGTACTGATGGTAGGCTCAGCCAATTCTGTTTCAGAAATTGATGAAGAAATCCTGGCACCCGGAAGATTTGATGTGATGATTCCGATCTTTCCACCCAATGCATCAGAACGTTCTGAAATTATATTATATGCAATGACCAAAGGGCTTGAAGAAGATTCCCTGCTCTATAAAATACTCAAAAACAACAAGGCGGATAAGGTTCCTTTCTGGCATGAGGTCGCTTCAAAAATGAAAGCGTTCAGCAATACGATGCTGATCGATTTTACACAAAGCCTGAAGAAACGAATTAAAAATCTTTACCAGAGAACCAGAAATGAAAAACTGAAAATAGATCAAAGGCTTTTGGACAGCGCTTTAAGGGATGCTGCCGGAAAACTGACAGAAGAATATCTTGATCAGGTAGCCAGGTTCCTTGCCGATGTTATTATCAATAATTTGGATGAATTCAGATTCAGGATTCAGGCGCTGAGAAGTGAGCTGGAGACCTATCAAGTAGTTGAAGAACCGAGAAGGGCAATAGGTTTTCATCATAACGGAGAGAAGGAAGAGTAGTGATAGGGTTTTATTTCAGTATCTTTTCAACGTTTATTATAACTGCATTAATAAAAAATTAATCATTACGAATTGCTCATTACTCATGAACAGCATCTGGGAGCTTGAAACCTTTTACCGGAAAAGAAATATTGTCATTATTGGGTCGGGGTTTTCCGGGCTTTGGACTGCCATTGCGGTAAAAGAAAAATATCCTGAAAAATCTGTTTTAATTATTGAACGGAATACGATCCCCTTAGGAGCCTCCACAAGAAATGCCGGTTTTGCCTGCTTTGGAAGCCTTACCGAAGTGATCGCCGATTCTCAGAAAATGGGTTGGGAAAAAACATTGGATCTGGTGAAGATGAGGTTTGAAGGCCTACAGAAGATCAGACGTTATTTTAAAAGTAATGAAATAGACTTTGAGCTTAACGGTGGTTATGAGATTCTGAATAATGATGAACCTTTGCATCATATCAAGCAGGTTAATCAAATACTGAAACCCATTACAGGACTTGAGGAAACCTATTCTTTGAAGCAGGAAAAAATAAAAGAGTTTGGATTGGGAAAATCTCCTTTTCTTATTGAGAATCCGTGTGAAGGAAGTCTGCATTCGGGAAAGCTGCTGCAGAAGCTTTTGGAAAAATGTCATGAAATGAAAGTTGAGTTCTTATTTGGAACGGAAGTAAAAAATACTGAAGAACAATCAGATGAAATTGAAGTTCATCTTCCGGACGGAATTTCTGTAAAGGCAGATCAGCTTATTTACTGTACCAATGCATTCAGCTCACAATTCCTGGAAAACGAAAACATTATTCCTGCCCGTGGACAGATTGTACTGACCGAAGCTATAGAAGGATTAAAGCTTAACGGAACATTTCACTATGATGAAGGTTTTTACTACTTCAGAAACCTTGGAAACCGTGTATTGTTGGGAGGGGGAAGAAACCAGGATTTTAAAACCGAAGAAACAACAGCCTTTGAAACAACAGAATTTCTGCAGCGTCACCTGGAAGACTTTTTAAAAGAAGTCATTTTACCCGGTCAGGATGTTAAAATTGCTTTACGCTGGTCAGGAATAATGGCCATGGGCAATGAAAAGACTCCCATTATAAAACAAATCTCAGAAAGACAGTTTTGTGCTGTAAGACTCTCAGGAATGGGAGTAGCGCTGGCTCCTGTGATGGGGGAAAAGATAGCAGAATTGATATAATACACTTGTAACCATGAAATTGTTACCTTTTGACCGTATGACTTACAGAACAAGTATGAAGGATAACTTCAATCCCGAACATTGAGCTCTTAGCTTTCCACTCTAAAAGAATTCCTTATTTTTGCAAAAAAGAAAAAATCGTGATCAACAACGACCAGATAAAAGAAGTTCAATCCAGAATTGAAGATTTACACAGATACCTTCAGATTGATAAAAAGAAGATAGAAATTGCCAACGATGATGAAAAGACCGCAGCTCCGGAATTTTGGGATAATCCTAAAACGGCTGAAGCATTTCTGAAACAGCTTCGTTCCAAGAAAAAATGGGTAGAAAGCTATGATGAAATTCAGACCCAGTTTGAAGATATGCAGGTTTTGGTAGATTTTGCCAAAGAAGATGCTGATTCAGAAAAAGAACTGGATGAAACTTTCCCCCAGCTGGTAGAGAAAATTGAAGACCTGGAATTCAAGAATATGCTTTCTAATGAAGGTGATGAGCTTTCTGCCGTTCTTCAGATTACTGCCGGTGCCGGTGGTACGGAAAGCTGTGACTGGGCTTCCATGCTGATGAGAATGTATACGATGTGGGCAGAAAAACAAGGCTATAAAATCCGTGAGCTCAACTTCCAGGAAGGGGATGTTGCCGGAGTAAAAACTGTTACACTGGAAATAGAAGGTGAATTTGCCTTTGGATATTTAAGAGGTGAAAATGGGGTTCACCGCTTGGTAAGGATTTCGCCTTTCGACAGTAATGCGAAACGTCACACCAGCTTTGTTTCCGTATATGTTTATCCTTTGGTAGACGATACAATCGAAATTAATATTAACCCTGCCGATATCTCCTTTGAAACGATGAGATCTTCTGGAGCCGGAGGTCAGAACGTAAACAAGGTAGAAACCGCTGTACGTCTGCGTCACGCACCTACCGGAATTATCATTGAAAACTCAGAATCCCGCTCCCAGCTTCAGAACAAAGAAAAAGCGATGCAGCTCCTTCGTTCCAGACTATACGAAATAGAACTGGAAGAGCGTATGAAGGCCAGAAATGAAATAGAAGCCAACAAAATGAAGATCGAATGGGGAAGCCAGATCAGAAATTATGTGATGCACCCGTACAAACTCGTAAAAGATGTACGCTCAGGTCATGAAACATCAGATGTGGATGCGGTAATGAACGGAAATATCACTCCATTCCTGAAAGCATTCCTGATGGCCGATGGGACGGCAGTTTCCGATGATGACCTCGACCTGTAAAATATCACATGAATTTTAGTTAAAATCTTATAATTAATTTTTGTTTCAGACATTTTAGACTTATTTTTGTTGTTCATCGATATATATGGAAGATTTCAATAGCTGGAAGGATTTATTAAACCCGGAGTTTTACATCAAAATGGGAGGGTTTTGGCTTATTTTGTTTATTGTTTTTGCGGAAACGGGTCTTTTTGTAGGCTTTTTTCTTCCCGGAGACTCACTCTTGTTCGTTTCAGGGATTTACGCCGTTGAAATCATCAAAGAGACTTTTGGCTCTACAGGAAGTGATTTCCTGGATACGACACTTTTAGCCACAGGAGTCGCTATTGCAGCCATCATAGGAAATGAAGTGGGATACTATTTCGGAAGAAAAACAGGTCCGGCTTTATACAAGAGACCGGATTCTATGCTTTTCAAAAAGAAATATCTTTATCAGGCTCATGACTTTTTTGAAAAACACGGGGCATTAGCTATCATTATGGCAAGATTCTTACCTGTAGTGAGAACTTTTACTCCCATTGTTGCAGGGATTGTAAAAATGGACAAAAAAGAGTTCTTAAGAGATAATATCATCGGAGCCGTTTTATGGTCCTTTATTCTGATCTTTGCAGGGCATTATCTGGATAAACTGTTCATGGATCAGTTCGGAATCAACTTAAAAGAAAAGCTGGAATATATCATTATCGTTATTGTACTTGTGACGACACTTCCGGTGATCATTAAGTTTATGTTTGGGAAAAAAGAAGATTTCTCTAAATACGAAAACAAAGATTTTGAATAAAAATTCAAGTAAAAATATACGAAGCTGCTTCATCTGAGGCAGCTTTTTTGTTGGCCATTACTGTACGATTATTTTATTTTACGTATTTATATTGTTTATTTTTTACAATACAGATAGATATCTTTTCCCAGTCATTTAGATGTTTATATAAAATCTGCGTAATCTGTGAAATCTGCGAGAGCAAAAAAAATTCTGATCAGCAAAAAAGATTTAGGCATTGGAAAAGATAAAAATTGTAGATTCTAAAAGACTACGTTTTATCCATTCCAATCAGGCTTTATAATTTTGATAAGGTATCCGTTTTAATCCAATTCAGAATATTAGGATAAATAATACTGTCCCTTTTCCTTTTATTGAAAAATCTGGGTACATGGCCTGTTTTTTCCATAAAGATAAACTTATGAAGAACATTCATACGGGTAAGGGCAGAATCCATCGCTAATCCCTGATGCTGATTCACCAGAAAATCATTATTTCCCTGGAATAAAAGGGTTGGCACATTGGTAATATTGGCAATCGGACTTGCTTCTTTAAAAGCTTCAGAGATATTTTTACGGTCAAACTTTGTGCCTACCACTTTCTGAAAAGTAGGAGAGGTATACTTTGAATAAAAAGAATTAAGATATTCCGGACTGTAAAAATCAGTTGGACCGCTCAATGAAATAATTTTTTTGATCTGTTCAGGATGCTGATAGCCGTAAAGCAAAGCAAGGTGTCCGCCTGCACTTTCCCCCAGAATAATATAATTGTTGGGAAGAAGTTCCGCTTTTTCCGATAAAGAATTGAATCTTTCAATGGCAGAACCGATATCATCAAGCTGCTGCTTATACGTGATTTTTTTCCGGGAAGACACCAGCCGGTAATTCATATTGATGCTAGGGATCTTATTGTTGAAAAGCATTTTCTGAATCTGGATCATATGTTCCTTTCTTCCCAGTGTCCAGGCGCCACCATGTACGATTAATACAACAGGAGTATCTTTTGTATAATCTTTTGGAAGGAAAATATCCATTTTCTGCCTTTTATGCTCTCCGTATTTAAAATTATAGATCTTCTGCTGGCCTTCAGGGCCTACCCAAACCCTGAATCTCGTATTACAGGACTGTAAAAGAAAACTGATGAGTCCCATAACGAAAAAATGATACCTGAGAATGAGCTTTTTCATAAAGTAAAAATACTGAAAATCTCATTGATAATGAAGTAATTTAGCGTCGAAAAAATAGCTAAATCTTTTCCGTAGTTTTTGATGAAAGCTCCTTTTTGATTGGGACGATATCTTTTTCACCCTTTTTGTTTTAAGAAACGTTTGTAAATAGAATTAAATATTTATTTTTGCTGAACTTAACAAAGATTAAAAAATTATTAAAATATGGCATCAGGCTTTTTTGCAATTTTAGATGATATTGCAGCATTGATGGATGATGTAGCGGTTACCAGTAAAATAGCTACACAAAAGACAGCAGGTATTTTGGGAGACGATCTGGCTGTGAATGCAGAAAAGGCTACGGGCTTTCTTTCTTCCAGGGAACTTCCGGTCTTATGGGCGATTACTAAAGGTTCGTTCATCAATAAGCTTATTATTCTTCCTATTGCATTTCTGCTCAACTGGCTGTATAAACCGGCAATTGAGATGATTCTTATTCTGGGCGGTCTGTATCTTGCCTTTGAAGGGGTGGAAAAAATCATCGAATTCCTTTTTCATCGTTCCAAAAAAGGACATGAAGTAATGGACGAAAGCAAAGAAGATGAAAACTCCGAGGTTTCTGAAAAGGCAAAAATCAATTCAGCAATCAGAACAGATTTTATTCTTTCAATCGAAATCGTCATTATTGCACTGGGAACTGTAATTCAGCAGGAGCATCCGCTTCTTACACAGATTATAACTGTTACTTTCGTTGCGTTCATAGCTACTGTGGGAGTATATGGAATCGTGGCGCTTATCGTGAGAATGGATGATGCAGGATTCAAACTGATCAAAAAAAGCCATGATAAAGGAGTAATTTCAAAACTTGGACACTTATTGGTAAAGGCACTTCCTGTCATTATCAAGATATTAGGTGTGGTGGGAACAATTGCTCTGATCCTGGTTTCAGGAGGTATCTTTGCCCACAATATCCATTATTTACATGAGCTGCTTCCAACGTGGCCGTCCATGTTAAAGGAATTTACTTTCGGAATTGTAGGTGGATTGGCTGCTGTAGCTGTATTTACCATAGGAAAAGCCAT
Organism: Chryseobacterium sp. 22458; assembly: GCF_052044975.1. Lineage (NCBI taxonomy): Bacteria > Pseudomonadati > Bacteroidota > Flavobacteriia > Flavobacteriales > Weeksellaceae > Chryseobacterium > Chryseobacterium sp. 22458. Next base: position 279,621 of record NZ_JBQEOA010000004.1, read on the forward strand.
TTATTCTTTGGCTGCTAAGAAGTAGTAAGAAGTCTGAAAAACATTATAAAACCGAGCCGTATCATAAATAGTGATACGGTTTTTTTATGCCTTCTATTAAAAATCAATTGAACATCAGAGAAAGGGACTTAATAAAGAGAATATATAGATTTAATGCCTGTTTAGCTTGTATCGTCAATGGTGTAAAAGCTATATTTGCAAAAAAATAACCATGACAAAAAAATTATTCTATACAACTTTTTTAGGTTGTTCATTATTTTCAAATGCACAGACTCTCGATTCTTCTTATGGTACTTATGGATTCAATTTCTATAATCCATCCACCACTTGGGACAAGGCAGGTGATATTCTCGTAGAATCTGACAATAGTGCTGTTGTATTGGGAAATATTGGACCAGGAGCAAAAAGAGCTATTTATAAAGTAAATCCTGAAGGGAATCTGGATACTTCATTTGGAAACGCAGGAATTCAGATCACTCAAAATCAATCTTCTCATTATAAAATCATAAAATTGAACAGTGGGAAATATTTAACAATTGGGAACGCTGGTTATATGTACAGTCAGAATTTTTTTATTGAAAAATTTAATTCTGATGGAACTTTAGATACAACCTTTGGGAATGGTGGAAAAATTGCTGTCAATATGGGGTATCCGACAACTGTAGAAACTATTGACATTGCTTATAGTGCTGTTGAATTATCTGACGGGAAAATAATTATATGTGGCGGGGCTGAATATGGATATCCTAAAAGAAGAGCATGTTTATTAAAGCTGAACCAGGACGGTAGCTTTGACACATCCTTTGGTACTGATGGAAAGCTTTATTTTACCTTAAATACAGGGGTTTCCCAGGAAAGAGTAAGTGCTATGCATATTTTTGTAGCCAATAATAAGCTGATCGTTGCCGGTATAGGAAGAATTACAGATACCACAGAGGTAACCACCGGTCCTCAGGATATTTTTGTGGCGAGGTTAAATATGAGTGGAACTTATGATACAACATTTGGAACCAATGGTAAATTAATTTTTAATCTGGGAAATCCTTTTGAATTTGGAAATATGATTCAGGATACCAATGGAAATTTTTATATAACAGGTTCTGCATCCGTAAATAACATCAGTGAAACCTGGGTGGCTAAAATAAACTCAGAAGGGCAGTTTGTGAATAATTTTGGGTTGAATGGTGTCGTAAAACGTAAAGTTGTTAATATTCCAGATGCCGGGAGTGAAAAATCTAATTCTATCATTTTAGGAGATAATGGGATCTATGTGGGAGGAACATTCTACTTTACAGGAGGCTATATTGATAACGACTGGATGTATCTGACCAAATTTAATTTTGACGGAACTCCGGATCTTTCTTTTGGAACCAATGGATTATTCAGACTTCCAACTTATAACTCTTTGAGACGGCTGTCTTCAATACAATTTGATAACAATAAAAGAATCCTGATTTCAGGAGATTCGTCTCATAATGACAGACAATTTGTATTAGCAAGAATTATTTTAAATAATGAAACTTTACATACATCCGAAACCATAAAAAACCAAGTACCCGCATTCTATCCAAATCCTGCGACGGATTTTCTGTATATTGATCTGAATACTGAAAGCAGACTGGAAAACATAGCTTTATTTAGTATGGATGGAAAACTGGTTAAAGATCTGGAGTATACAAGACAGGAAGGTAAGATTAAGCTTGATCTTAAAAACTGTATACCTGGAAATTACCTGCTTCGTATGAAATACAATAAGAAAGAACAAACCATAAAGATTATAAAAAAATAATTTGAAAATATAAAGCCGGTTTTAAAGAATTAAAATCGGCTTTTGTATTTTATGAAACACTGAGATTAGTTTCTGTTATAAAAAAAGAGACCCGGAGGTCCCTCATATATTAATTGAATAAATCTTTCACTTTATCAAAAAAAGTTTTTTCCTTTCCGGACGGTTCTGCAACCATTTCGCCGCTGGACATCTGCTTTTCAAAGAACTCTTTCTGATCTTTGGTAAGCTTTTGAGGAGTCCATACATTGATGTGGATGAACATATCTCCTTTGCCATAGCTATCAATGCTAGGAAGTCCTTTTCCTGCTAATCTTAGAATTTTTCCGGATTGTGTTCCCGGATCAACGGTGATTTTTACTTTTCCGCCTACTGTAGGAATTTCTTTCTTAGTTCCTAAAGCAGCTTCAGCAAACGATACATACAATTCCTGGTGAAGATTGTCGCCTTCTCTTTTGATCGTCTGATCCACTTCCTCTTCAATGATTACCAACAGGTCACCCGGAGTTCCGCCAAACGGAGCATCATTTCCTTTTCCTCTTACATTAAGCTGGATTCCGTCTCTTGCTCCTGCCGGAATATTAATCGTAATTTCCTCTTCATCTTTCACAAGACCCTGAGCGTTTGCCCCAGCCGGAATTTTATCGGCAACTTTTCCGATTCCCTGGCAGGTTCCACAGGTTGTTTGGGTTTGCATCTGGCCGAACATCGTGTTCATTACTTTAAGCTGAACACCCGAACCGTTACAGGTAGGACATGTTTTTGAAGTAGCACCTTCTGCCATCTTCATTTTTTTTACCTTAATGGTTTTGTGAGTTCCGTTTACCATTTCCTCAAGGTTCAGCTTGATTCTGATTCTTAAATTAGAACCTTTCACCTGCTGACGGCCACCACCGCCACCGCCGAAACCTCCGAAACCACCACCGAAAATATCTCCAAACTGGCTGAAAATATCTTCCATGTTCATACCGCCTCCGAAGCCTCCGCCTCCGAAACCACCGTTTCCGCCCATTCCGGCATGCCCGAACTGGTCGTATCTGGCACGTTTCTGATCGTCGCTCAATACCTCATAGGCTTCAGCAGCTTCTTTAAATTTTTCTTCGGCCTCTTTATCTCCCGGATTTTTATCAGGGTGAAACTTGATAGCCATTTTACGGTATGCTTTCTTTATTTCGTCGGCTGATGCAGATTTGCTGATCTCAAGAACCTCGTAATAATCTCTTTTTGACATGACAATTAAATAATTGATTGTTGATAAATGATAAAAGATATTTTAAAGTTTAATAAATGAAACGTCATCAATTATCACCCATCATTTATCATTTATGAATTTTAGTTTCCTGTTACTACTTTTGCGAAACGGATCACTTTATCATTCAAAGTATACCCTGTTTCAATAACGTCTACGATTTTTCCTTTTAACTCTTCCGATGGCGCAGGAATCTGAGTAATAGCTTCATGGAAATCCACATCAAAGCTGTCACCTGCATTTACTTCCATTGCTTTTAATCCTTTTTCGGTAAGTTTATTTTTGAATTTCTGATAGATCAATTCCACCCCTTGCAGATCAGACGGATTTCCGTTCTTAGCGATCTCTTTTAAAGCTCTCTCAAAATCATCCAAAACACCCAGCATAGATACCATCATATCCTGGTTGGCATATTGGAAAAATTCCATTTTTTCTTTAGAGGTTCTTTTTTTATAATTTTCGAATTCAGCATACAATCTGATGTAACGGTCTTTTTCTTCTGCCAAAAGTTCCTCAGCAGAAGGAGTAGCTGTCACATTGTCCTGAGACGTTGCTTCATTCTGAACGTTGTTATCTTCCTGATTATTGATGCTTTCTTCGTTAATATCCTGATTTTCCATAATTCAATATTTATTTACAGAATTGTTTGACAAAGAACCTGCCAAAGGAAAAAAGAAGACATTTAGGCAGAAAAGCAGGAAATACAAATGGCCAAAATTGGGCGTATTATTTATTCGGGTTCATAGTACATCGAAAGATTGTTTTTGGTAAAATACGATATACTTACTCTCCTGTAAATGTCTGATACAGCAAATACAGATTTAAAACAATGATGATAACAGAAATGATCCATACACAAACCTTCAGAAAAGGCTTGTTGACGAATTCACCCATTTTCGCCTTGTCATTGGTAAACATAACCAACGGAACGACAGCAAAACTTAGCTGCATAGAGAGGATGACCTGGCTTAAAACCAGTAATTCAGTAGTGCCTTCTTCTCCATAGAGAATCGCTACGATCAGTGCGGGAATCACAGCAATAAGTCTTGTGATCAGTCTTCGGAGCCATGGTTTTAATCTTATATTCAGGAATCCTTCCATCACGATTTGCCCTGCAAGAGTACCGGTAAGCGTTGAGTTCTGGCCGGATGCCAATAAGGCAATTGCAAATGCGATACTCGCCATTGAAGCCCCCAGAATAGGAGTCAACATCTTATAGGCGTCATGAATATCTGCAACATGCTCATTCCCTGTGGTATGGAATGTTGCTGCCGCCAGGATAAGAATCGCTGCATTGATGAAGAATGCAAGCATCAGGGAAACCGTACTGTCTAAAGTAGCAAATTTTATTGCTTCTTTTTTTCCTTCCCTGTCACGGGTATAGTCTCTGGTCTGAACAATACTGCTGTGAAGATAAAGGTTATGAGGCATAACGGTGGCTCCCAGAATCCCTATGGCAATATAGAGCATTGCAGGGTTCTGAATAATTTCTTTTTGCGGAACCAATCCCCCAAGAATTTCATTGAATGCAGGTTGTGAAATTACAATTTCGTAGACAAAACAAGCCAGAATGATAAAAATAAGTCCGCCGACTATACTTTCTATCCACCTGAAACCTTTGGCCTGAAGCAAAAGAATGACAAGAACGTCAACGGTTGTAATCACAATTCCCCAGGTGAGCGGAATATGAAATAATAAATTTAATGCAATCGCAGAACCAATGACCTCGGCGAGATCACAGGCTGCAATGGCTATTTCACAAAATACCCAGAGAATAAAATTGGTAGTAGGACTGAAGTGATCCCTGCAGGCCTGTGCAAGATCTCTTTCTGCTACAACCCCCAGTTTCACTGATAAATGCTGTAAAACCATCGCAAAAATATTGGATATAAGTATCACTGAAAGCAATGTATACCCAAACTGCGCTCCTCCTGCAATATCCGTAGCCCAGTTCCCGGGATCCATATAACCTACTGCAATCATAAGCCCGGGGCCTGCAAATGCAAGGTACTTCCTCCAGAAATTAGCTTTTTTAGGGACTTTTATAGAAGAATAGACTTCCGATAAAGAATGGGATGTTTTATCTTTTCGCCAGGCGCTTTTTATATTGAAATTCATAAATGTTAGAAATGACTAACAAATTTAATTAAATAAATGTAAACACAAAAATCATGGGCATAAAAAATCCCGGAAATCACTTCCCGGGATACAATTTTTATTGATTCTAAAGATTATTTAGCAAATCTTACTGCCATTTTTCTGTCGGCAGCTCTTTCTGCATCAGATGCTGATGCATCTACTTTAGCAAATTTACTTCCATATCCTTCAGCTTCAAGTACCTGAGCACCAACTCCTGCTTTTACTAAAGCAGCTTTGATGTACTCAGCTCTTTCTTTGGATAGTTTTACGTTCTTAGCTTCGTCTCCTGTTTTATCAGTATAACCACCGATTTTAATTTTAGTATCAGGGAAAGCTTTAAGAATAGCTACCAGATTATCAAGCTGACCTTGAGACCCTGCTTCCAGCTCATTGGATTTTCCGATTTTGAAATTCACATGGTCGAAATCATACCATTTATCTTTCAATGCTGAATCATCTGCTGCATTTTTATAGCCGTCAGACTTCAGGAAGGCGATCATCTGGTCTTCCATACCTCCTTTGTAACCTTTTAACATGACCCCGTTAAGGTCAATATTTTCATCGGTTCTTGTAGTTGCAGGAGCAGGAGTTGCAGTTCCTGCTACAGAAGCTGTATCGGTAGTAGATCCGGTAATTGCTGAGTCAGATGTAGTTGTGGTAGTGGTAGTTGTTTCTTTTTTCTCACATTGCTTCCATAAGAAATAGGCAGCTGCAATCAATAATAAAAGCGGAAGCAACCATTTCCAGATTGAACCTCCGCCCTGATTATTATTGTTGTTATTTTCAAATTGTTCTCTTACTTCTCTTGCTCTTTCAGTCACATTTTCTCTTGCAGTGGCAACATCTTCAGCGATATTGTCTCTGGTAGTGGAAGCTACTGATGAAACAGTTTCCTTAGCCTGACCGAACCAGTTTTCAGCTCCTAATCCGAAGGAAGCCAAAGAAAGACCTGCCGGCAACAAAGAAGAGATAATACCTTTCTGATCATTCAGTAAGCTGGAAATACCTGAAGCACCCAAATTATTGTCTGCTGCATATTTTCCCACAGTGCCTACTGTAGCCCCGGTAACCAGGTTTAACAAAGAACCCGCAGAGTTGTTGCTGATTCCTGAAAAACTGGCAATGGAATTTACCAGACCGCCTATCTTATCTCCAAAAAGTGAAGACAATAAATTGGTGATAATAGGATTATTAGATGATCCACCCAATAAATTTCCTAAGATACCACTTGAAGAGGCTTTCGTAATAGCATCCACAACGCCAGGGTTGTCTGCGTTATTGGCCAATCCACCTACCACTGCAGGTAATAAGCCACCAATTGCTTTAGAAATTCCTGATTCGCTTTCGCCAAACTGTGCTGCAGCCTGTGAAACCAAAGCGGGACCTAATTGTCCTTTAATTAAATCAATGACATTTAAAGACATAATAAATTTTTTTAGATTAATGTTGAGATAAATTTAAACAAAAATCTGTCCAAATGTCACTTTTTTTTGAATTTTTCTTTAAAAATTAACGGTTTTTTTTAAAATCGTTAAAATTATCAGTACGCTTTTGCGAATAATACACGTCTCTTGGAAGGTTTTCCGGAGATTAATGATACTCCTTCTTCTACATCATCGTCCAAAGGAATACATCTGATCGTTGCTTTCGTTTCATCCTTGATCTGCTCTTCTTCTTCTGCAGTACCATCCCAGTGCGCATAGATAAAGCCTCCTTTTTCTTCAAGAATTTTCTTGAATTCTTCGTAAGAATCAACTTTGGTAATATTGTCTTTTCTGAAATTCAGAGCCTTGTTGAAGATATCCTGCTGAATTGTTTGCAGTAATTCTTCGATGTAAGAATCCAGACCTTCAATGGAACGTACTTCTTTGGTAAGATTATCTCTTCTAGCAATTTCAACAGATTTATTTTCAAGGTCTCTCGGTCCCATGGCAATTCTTACAGGAACTCCTTTCAATTCATATTCTGCAAATTTCCAGCCCGGTTTATTTTGAGTATCATTGTCAAATTTCACAGAAATTCCTTTCGCTTTCAGTTTAGCCTGAATGTCCAGAGCCACTTCACTAATCTGTGCTAATTGCTCTTCTCCTTTGAAGATCGGAACAATCACTACCTGAATTGGAGCCAGTGTAGGAGGCAATACCAACCCGAAATCATCAGAGTGCGTCATGATCAAAGCTCCCATCAAACGGGTTGAAGTTCCCCAAGAAGTTGCCCATGCGTGCTCAATTTTTCCTTCTTTGTTGGTGAATTTTACATCAAATGCTTTGGCGAAATTCTGACCTAAAAAGTGAGAAGTTCCTGCCTGAAGCGCTTTTCCATCCTGCATCAATGCTTCGATACAGTAGGTTTCATCAGCCCCTGCAAATCTCTCAGATGGTGTTTTCAATCCCTGAATAACCGGGATAGCCATAAAGTTTTCTGCAAAATCAGCATATACCTTATTCATCTTTTCTGCTTCTTCTACGGCTTCTTCTTTTGTAGCGTGAGCGGTGTGCCCTTCCTGCCATAAGAATTCTGCCGTTCTAAGGAAAAGACGGGTTCTCATTTCCCAACGGACAACGTTCGCCCATTGGTTGATCAGTATCGGTAGATCTCTGTAAGATTGAATCCAGTTTTTATAGGTATTCCAGATAATTGCCTCAGAAGTAGGACGTACAATAAGTTCTTCTTCCAGTTTGGCATCCGGGTCTACAATCAGTTTTGAAGGGTTGTCCGGATCTGTCTTTAGTCTGTAATGCGTAACTACCGCACATTCCTTTGCAAATCCTTCCGCATTTTTCTCCTCTGCCTCAAACAAGCTTTTGGGCACAAAAAGCGGGAAGTATGCGTTTACGTGACCTGTTTCCTTGAATTTCTTATCCATTTCATCACGCATTTTTTCCCAGATTGCATAGCCGTATGGTTTGATCACCATACATCCTCGCACACCTGAATTTTCAGCTAAGTCAGCTTTTACAACAAGCTCATTATACCATTTGCTGTAATCTTCGCTTCTTGAGGTTAATTTTGCCATTATTTTTTTAAATTTTTTTAACTTTTGCACATTATTGTTATCTAAAAATAAAAATCTATTTTTGATAGATTTTTTAATCAGTATTTGGTACATTTTTGGTACAGATTGCAAATATAATTTAAATTAAAAATTTTTACGTTATCATGAAAAGAAATATACATAAAAATTTGCTTGGGCTGCTAAAATCCAAAGGGGTTCTGGCAATATCAGGCGGATTATTGCTTGTGTCTTGTGGTGCTCAGATGGGAGGGTATAGCGAGACAGATGGGGTGTATTATGACCCCAACAAGGATACGCTACCTGAAGGAGTTATCATTAATGATAGCGGAAACAGAGTAGGAGAATATTATGACTACTATCAGGATTCCAATGTGATTCAGAATGCAGAGGTGAATTCTCGAGAACAGCAAAACAGATATAACGAATGGAGTGGAACCAATCCGAACTGGGGTTCCAATGCTACAGACTCTGACTGGGGACTGTATGCAGGTTCACAGACCAATTATTATGACAATTCCTGGGGATGGGGATCTCCTTGGGGCTGGTACGGTGGCTATAGCCCATATTGGGGCTGGAACCGTGGCTGGGGCTGGGGTGGAAGTCTGTCCTGGGGTTGGGGCGGTTCATTCGGATGGGGCTGGGGAGGCTCTTTCGGATGGGGTAGTCCATACTGGGGATATTCTCCTTATTGGGGAGGATATTATGATCCGTTCTGGGGCGGTTATTATGGCAGCCCATGGGGATATGGCGGCTACTGGGGTGGCAGCTATTATGCACCGGTATACAGAAGAAGTGGAGCAAGCGGAAGAGGTTTCGTGAATCCGGGAGTAGGAAATGCTGTTTACAGAACGAATACGGCTAATTCAGGATTTAGAAATAATAACGGTTTCAGAGATACCAATAACGGTGGCTTCAGAAATGGTAATTCCGGTGGTTTCAGAGACTCTAACTCAAGTGGAGGATTCAGAAACGGGAACTCAGGAGGTTTCAGACAACAGGGAAATACCGGAGGTTTTAGAAACGGTAATTCAGGAGGTTTCAGAAATACTCAGTCTAACGGAGGTTTCCGTAATTCCGTTCCTCAGTCAAGACCAGATTATCAGCAGCCATCACAGCCAAGATATAACAACGGAGGTTTCAGATCTAATGATTCCGGAGGCTTCAGATCCAGTGGAGGTTTTAACTCCGGTGGCGGAGGCTTCAGAGGAGGTTCCGGCGGCGGTGGCGGTTTCAGATCCGGTGGCGGAGGCAGAGGTGGCTTCAGGTAATTTATCAAACTAATAAACTATTAAAAAATAATGTTAAAAAAATCTTTAGTATTAATGAGTATTTCTGCTGCATTTTTTGCACAGGCTCAGGATGTTTCTATCATCAGAAATACTGTAGAGGCTTACTCAACTACTCCTATGGTGGGATCAGCCAAGTTTAATGCAATGGCCGGATCGAATGGGGCGCTAGGAGGTGATGCAAACTCTCTTCTGACCAACCCTGCTGGATTGGGAGTTGCAATTTCAGGAGAGGTTTCGGGAACTTTATCTGTTTCAGGAAATAAAAACAGCAGTTCTTTAGCGGGATCTACGCTAGATTACAGCAAAACAAGAGGTGACTTGGGAAATGCAGGAGGAATTATTGCTTTCCAGCTGATGACGGAATCTGCATGGAAGTTTATTAATATCGGGATCAACTTTTCTAATCAGTCCCTTGATAATGTAATACAGTCTCCGGGTAATAGTAATATAGTGTATTATACAGACCTTAATGATCCTACTACAGGAAGATCACTGGCAGGACACAACTACGAAAGATACGGTAATCTGTCTAAAATGAGTTTTGGGGTAGGGGCTAATTATAATCACAGTCTTTATATCGGGGCAGGACTGAACTTTTTCAATGCTTCGGTTGATCAGTATGACCGGTTATTTTACAGAACGCTTCAAACGGATAATATAGAAGAATACAGAAAGCAGGATACGCCTTTCTTTGAAAGATCTACAGGTTTTTCAGCATCCCTTGGGGTTATCGGAAAACTGAGTCCTAATTTCAGACTTGGTGCATCCCTTGAAACTCCTACATTCTGGAATATAGACAGAACGTATGATTTCTATAACGATCCTGTATATGGTGACGACAGAGGGGCTGAAAGCAGAAAGCTGACTTCACCGCTTAAAGCTACAGTGAGTGCTGCTTTTGTAGCCAGCAAAAACTTCTCTTTGAACGTAGATTATACTTTAGGACTTACAAAGCCTGATTATAAGGTATATGGAAATGCAGAAAGAGAACTGAATGACTTCTTTAAAGATAATTATAAAAATCTTTCAGAAGTGAGAGTAGGAGCGGAATACAGAGTACAGCAGTTCAGACTTAGAGGGGGATATGCTTATCAGTCAAGTCCGTTTGATGCCCTTACGATCAGCAGATTTAATGCAGACGGAGATGCAGGTGATCAGTCTTACAGCAATCTGATGCTGAATGACAGAAATACGTTATCATTAGGTATTGGTTATGATTTCAAATCATTCTATATTGATGCCTCTTATCAGAATATAACATCCAAGTATAGCAATCCTTTTATGAGAGGTTATATCGGTGAGAATTTTGATTCTGCATATTATTCCAGAACCGGAATTTTCGAAAGTGATTCTTATGCCGTAAGCGATGTTAAAAACACCAGAAACAATTTCTTCCTTACTGTAGGATGGAAATTCTAATACGAATAAGAAATTCATACAATAAAAAAGCTCCGGAAATTCCGGAGCTTTTTATGTTTTTAATGGGAATGAGCAACAGGATGCTGATGGAAAAGATGCATCACCAGAGCCAGTGAAACTCCTAAGACAACCAGTCCTATTTTCACCCAGTCAATATTGTGGTTTTTATTGCTTTCAAATATAATTACTGATGAAATATGCAGGAAGATCCCGCCTACGATCGCCAGGAAATAAGGCTGGAGATCCGGATTGAAATAATTTCCGAGCAGCATTCCCATAGGAGATGCCAGGGCGAAAAGTGCTACAATCAGCAGTGAAGGATATGATGAGCTTTTTGAGTCTTTTTTACCATTGAATAAAAATGCCCCAAGAATAAAAGAAATAGGAAGATTGTGAAATACAATGCCCAAAAGATAAGGTGAGAGCGCATGTTCTTCATTGGCAAGAGGAATTCCTTCAATAAAGGCATGTACAAACAGTCCTGCCATTAAAGCAACAGGAAGGATATTGTGCTCATTATGATGATGGAAGTGTCCGTGTTCAAAACCTTTGGTGAGGGCTTCCAGGATCATCTGAAGAAGTACCCCTGCGATCACGAATATCCCGAGGCTGCTGCCCGCTTCAGAAGTGTAGACCTGCGGAAAAACCTCATTGAGACAGATCGTAATCAAAAAACCAGCACTCAATATCAAAAGATTTTTGGCCAGTTTTTCTTTTTTACCAAAGTATTTGCCCAGGAATACTCCTGTGATGACACTTAAAATCAGTAAAAGTACTGTTATCATTATTTTTTCTTAAATAAATTGATACAACGTGGGGAATTCTCCTTATTAAATTCATTCAACTGATAGTCGCCCCAGATTTTTATTCTTTCAAAGCCGCATTCTGAAGCATAGGCATGGATAGTCTCCAAAGTGTGAAGCTTCACCTTTTCAAAGAAATGATAAGATTTACCCTCCGTTTCAAAACGGATGTCCTTGATCACATGTCTGCCTTCGATTTTTTTCAGAATTTTAAAATCTATATCCCCACGGGTAACCACGGTTTCCGGAACTAACGTTTTTCTTACATATTCTTCATTCAGATAATCCAGAACAAAATATCCTCCAGGTTTCAGGGCGTTATAAACCGATTGGAAAACTTTTCTGTCATCATTTTCATTGTCAAAATATCCAAAGCTTGTAAACAGATTGAAAACAGCGTCCATAGGATCTGCATCAATCGGGTTTCTCATATCATGAACATCAAAAATCAGGGTTTGATTTTCATATTGTTTGTCAGATTCAATGCTCTGTCTTGAAAGATCAAGGCCCAAAACATCGTATCCTAATTTATTGAGAAAAACAGAGTGTCTTCCTTTACCACAGGCAAGATCTATGATTTTAGACTGAGGCGGAAGCTGCAGGTCTTCAGTAAGTTTTGTGATGAAGTTTTCAGCTTCAGTATAGTCTCTGTTGCTATAAAGCAAATGATAATAAGGGGTATCAAACCAAGATTCAAACCATTCCATAATGCAAAAATAACTAAATTTGTGGTCTTAAAAGCAAAGTATTTTACAACATTAAAAGATTGAAAAATTCAATTGTGTAATGTGGTGAATGGGTAATTGTTTAATACTGAAAGCTTTAAATATTTTAAGTTAAAAATTATGGATATAGAAAATCTACAGATACAGATAAAAACATTCTTCGGACTGGAACAGATTCTTGCAGAAGAAATAAAGAAATTAGGCGGAAGAAAGGTTGAAATTAAAAACAGAGCGGTAAATTGTGAAGGCGATCTTGGTTTTCTTTACAAGATCAATTACTCTGCAAGAACGGCATTGAAGATCCTGGTACCTATTCATGAGTTTAAAGCTTTTAATCAGCATCAGTTTTATGACAGACTGTTCAAATTTGATTGGGCGGAATTTATGGATGTCGACCAGTCTTTCTCCATTGATGCCACGGTGAACTCTGAAACATTCAAGCATTCCCAGTTTGTGACGCTGAAAATGAAGGATGCTATTGTAGATTATTTCCAGGATAAGTTCAAAAGACGTCCGAATGTGGAAACGAGAAACCCGGATATCAAATTCCATCTTCATATTGACAGAGAGCTGGTGATGATCTCGATGGATTCCTCAGGTGATCCGCTATTCAAAAGAGGGTACAGAAGAGAACAGGGTGAAGCTCCGATCAATGAAGTTCTTGCGAGCGGTATGCTTCAGCTTGCAGGCTGGGATGGAAAAGGGAATTTTCTTGATCCGATGTGTGGTTCAGGAACATTATTGATTGAGGCGGCTATGATTGCGATGGACCTTCCTGCGCAGATTTTCAGAAAGAGATTCGGATTCCAGAACTGGAAAAATTATGATGCAGACCTGTTTTCTAAAATTAAAGAATTCAGAGTAAACAGAATCAGACAATTTGATGGTAAAATTGTTGGCTATGACATTGATGCAAGAATGCTGAATGCTGCAAGAATGAATGTAGAGGCCGCTGAAATGGAGGATGTAATAGAGATCAAAAAACAGAATTTCTTTGATTCTAAAAAAGAGCTTTTCCCATTGCTGATGGTATTCAATCCGCCGTATGATGAAAGAATTTCTATTAATGATGATGATTTCTACAAGAAAATAGGAGATACCTTTAAAACAAATTATCCGAACACATTGGCATGGCTGATCTCTTCTGACCTGGAAGCAGTGAAAAAGATCGGTCTTCGTCCTTCAAGAAAGATCAAACTTTTCAACGGAAAGCTGGAAACAAGATTTTTACAGTACGAAATGTATGAAGGAACGAAGAAAATACATAAAATAGAGGGAAATAAATAAGGACTGTTACCGTTTAAAATAATAAACTTATGGCCTGGAATCCTCTCGATTTACTTGATTATTTTTTCGATGCGATAGAGTTGTTTACTTCCGGTTCCCGTTCTACTTCAGATAAGAAAAATCTGAATCCTGATGGGAAACCTCAAAAGCAAATGTCAAAAGAATCTGAATCACCGGTTAAGATCGATCAAGGAGCAAAGAAAAGTCACAAAACCGATGTAAGTAAATAAGAGCTGTCCGTTTTTAAATAATAAACTATGAGCTGGAATCTCCTCGATGTGTTTGGTTTTATTTTCGATGTGGTGGAACTTTTAAGTTCCAATCCCGGTTCCGGTGCTCGTTTCCGTTCAACGTCAGACCGGAAAAGTTTGAATTATGATGAGAAACCACAAAAAAAGGACTCGAAGAGATCTCAATATTTTACAGAGAAAGTGAGTGTCATATTTATTGCAGTAGCGGCATTATCTTTCTTTATGGTCTTTAAAGATCCGCTTCCGGAGGAAAATTATATACAGACTTTAGTAGTTGCTTCCATCATCGGGTTGGGAATTGCATTTTTGCTGTTTTTTATTCTGCACGTGATGGAACTTTATTATTTTAAAAACCTTTTTAAACTGCTTCTTTTTAGCAGCTCGGTAATTGCTTTTTGTATTTCTGTGGTCCTGTGTATTTATTTTAAGTCGGGAATATTTATTTAAATAATAAAAGTTAATTTCTCCGAATAAGCAGTTAAACTATTTGCGGTTTTTTTCGTGAATAAGTAATTTTGAAAAATTTTCAATTTGAAACCTACTATTTCCATTGTTGTTGCCATTTACAACCGAAAAGATGAACTTTTCGAGTTGCTCACTTCTCTGACCCTGCAGACTGACAGAGCGTTTGAAATCATTATCGTAGATGATGGTTCCCTGATCGATCTGAAACCTACGATCAGGAATTTTGAAGAAAGCCTTGATATTAAATATTTCAAAAAAGATAACTCAGGACCGGGACTTACCAGAAACTATGGTGCGGCGAGAGCTTCCAATGAATGGCTGGTTTTTGTAGACAGTGATGTGATTGTAGAGAAAGACTATATTGAACATATTAAAAATGATATCCTTACTATTCCCTGTGATGCATTCGGGGGAGCAGATAAAGCGCATAAAGGATTTAACCTGATGCAGAAAGCCATTTCCTATTCTATGACCTCAGTATTTACAACAGGAGGAATAAGAGGGAGCAAGAAAGCAGTTTCGAAATTTCAGCCCAGAAGCTTTAATATGGGGGTGAAAAAATCTGTTTTTGAAAAAGTAGGCGGATTTTCAGAGATGAGAATAGGGGAAGACCCGGACCTGTCGATGACCCTTTGGGAAAACGGATATACAACAGCTTTTTTTGATGATATTGCAGTTTATCATAAACGTAGGGTAGATTTTGGAAAATTCTCCAAGCAGGTTTACCAGTTCGGTTGTGCAAGACCTATCCTGAATCAGAGGCATCCGAATTATGTGAAGGCTTCTTTTGCATTTCCTACCTTGTTTATGCTGGGATATATAATGGGCTTTTTAGAATATTTTATTTTGGGAAGAGGAGTAATTCTCTCTTTCTATGGACTGTATACTTTCCTGGTACTGTTCCACGCCCTGTTGTTGACCAAAAATATAAGTATTGCAGGGATGGCGGTTATTTCCACCTATATTCAGATGTTTTCCTATGGATACGGATTTTTAAAGTCCTGGATTTTGCTGAATGTGTTCAGAATGAAACCTGAGGAGGCCTTTCCGCATCATTATTATAAAAAATAATAAGAATAGGTTTATTGCTTTGAATGTAAAAAACAAAGAAGGCTGTTTCAAGTGAAACAGCCTTCCTTTTCAATAAAATTTAGGATATAGAAATGTTTTCATGGTGGTTGAGAACGCCTACTTTCAGCATACACTCTTTCATTTTATGGTAGGTTCTTTTAATGTCGTGGTCTAAGCCGATGGAGAATCTGATCAGTCCGTCAGAAATACCAATGGACGCCCTTTCTTCTTCAGGAATTTCAGATGAAGTGGATTTTCCTGAGCAGGAGAATAAGGTTTTATAGAACCCTAAGCTTACTGCAAGATAGCCAAGGTTTTCTGCCTGCATCATTTCCATCAGTTCGTTAGCTTTTTCAGTGGTTCCGGCATCCAGGGTCAATAATCCTCCGAAACCATATTCTTCGTCGATCATGCTTTTCATTAATTCATGATTCTTATGAGAAGGTAAACCAGGATATGACACTTTCAGACCGTCTTTTTCAAACCTTTCAGCCAGATACATGGCATTATGGCTATGCTGTTTTATCCTGATATGAAGGGTTCTCAGGTTCTTTAGGATGCTGGATGCTCTCAAACTGTCCATAGTAGGACCAAGAAGCATACAGGCTCCGGAATTTACATTTTTGGTATCATCAATAAATGCCTGTGAGGCACAATATACACCACCTACCGTATCACTGCTTCCGTTGATGAATTTCGTTAAGCTGTGAATCACCACATCAGCCCCGAATAGCTGCGGACTGATAGAAAGGGGTGAAAAAGTATTGTCAACAATAAGTTTTAAATTATGTTTTTTACAGATCTCAGAAAGTTTTTTAAGGTCTGCTACCTCAAGAAGCGGGTTGCTCACACTTTCGCAATAGATCACTTTTGTGTTGGGCGTAATTGTATTTTCGATCACATCAAAATTATTGATATCTACAAAAGTGGTTGCTACATTGAACTGAGGCAGGAAATTTTTCAGGAAAGCATACGTTCCGCCATAAATGGTTCTGCTTGAGATGATATGGTCTCCACTTTTGCACACCTGCATCAGAACAGAAGTAATTGCCCCCATTCCGGATGCGGTAACATTGGCGGACTCTGTATTTTCCATTTTGGCAAGTGCCTGTGCCAGATACAGGTTCATTGGTGATGAATGTCTGGAGTACAGGTAGCAACCTTCCGCATTTCCTTCAAAAGTATCAAACATGGTTTTTGCAGAAAGGAAAGTATAGGTAGAACTATCAGAGATAGAAGGATTCACTCCTCCGAATTCACCAAAATACTGAAGATCCTGGATCTCGTTGGCTGCGTTAAAGTTTTCCATAAGCTTTGTTTTTATTTTATCAGCCTAATTTGCATTATTTTCGTAATTATTACAATATAAAGTTGAATTTATAGAATATAAAACTGTAAAATATTGTTTATTTAGAAAAAATAATTGGTATATTCGAAAATATTAAATTCTTACCAAAAAATTATCTATGGAACTTGACGAAACGGATAAGAAATTACTGGGATTTTTGCAGGAAGACTGTAAACAAACCACCAAAGAACTGTCCGGTAAGCTTGGATTATCGGTTACAGCAATTTATGAGCGTGTCAAAAAACTTGAAAATGCAGGTGTCATTTCTAAGTATGTTGCTTTGCTGAATAGAAATAAGGTGAAGCGAAACTTTATCGTTTTGTGCCATGTAAAACTTACGCAGCACAAAAAAGAGTTTGTATTACAGTTTGAGAAAGAAGTCATGAACCTTCAGGAAGTCACCGAATGTTTTCATGTGAGCGGGGATTATGACTATATCCTGAAAATAGGGGTGAAAGATATTGAAGACTACCGTAATTTTATGCTGACCAAGCTTACAACGCTTCAGCATATCGCCAGTACACACAGCTCGTTTATGATTTCCGAAGTTAAAAATACTACGGCGATTATTTTATGAAATAGAGAAGAAGTTTTTAGTCCTGTTTATTTCATAGATGTGAATTCAGATTGTATTTTCATTGATAAAAAAATCTGTTATTTCAGGCTTTAGTATTAATTGCTGTACAAATTGCTTCAGGGTTTCAGCTGTCAGATCAGGTCTGCTGGAAATCTGCATACTTCGCAAGCTGCCGTCTTTTTGAGGAGCAATCAGGATGACATTCCCGTATTTAAGATGATAAAGTTTCATATTGACAATGGCAAAATCATCATTTTCAAGCGTTGTAAAAGCAGTAAAATCGATTTTGTTACGGGACGTTTTTATAAATCCCTGCCCGATCATGTCCGGGAAGTTTCTTGAAACAATCTGAGTCTTGTTTGATGTATATTCTTTAGTATCAATAAAGTCGGTGAGTACAAGGATCGTAAAGAATATTCTGTCTTGGTCTTTTACCTTATGGGAGTTAAGATCTGATCTTTTTTCTCCAAAGCTGCTGTAGACGATCTTTTTTCCTTTCAGATCCAGTCCGAAAAAATTGCCATAGGTTCCCGCTCCCCTGAAACCATCTTTCTGAATGCTGTCATACACCGGATAAGGAAAGATTCCATAGGTAAGCGGTTTGTCGTCTTTAGTCTGGTTTCTGAGTTCTTCCTCCATTCTTTTGAAGTCCAGGAATTCGGGCTTATTCTGTATTTTCAGCTGTTTTTCCCTTACCTTTTGAAGGGTTCCGATAGATTGTGCAAAAGCCGGTACTGTAACAGATAATAATAAGCAGATCAGAAATAATTTCACATTCATAGAAGTTCTTATGGTGTTTATTAGTTGAGATAAAATTGCTGTAGTTTTTCATACCGACTATTGTCATGAAAAACTATACCAACACTCCGTTTTTAGAAGCAATAGGATCCGGAAGATCTGTTTCACCACCCATCTGAAGAAGGTCAATTTCTATAGTTCTGCAGATGGAAAGCATCGGAACGTCAAACATCAGACCTGCAAAAGGATTCTCAGAATAATCACCCACCAGTTCCATGATAATATAGATCCACCCTATGATGATACAGAAAGGAATAGAGGTCCAGATTCCCCAGTCTCCCAGCTTTGCAAATTCATTCACTAATCCGAGAGGAAGCAAAGTGATAAAAAGGATATTAAAGACAAATGCAGTACTGGCAAACTGTCTCGGAGAAGGGAATTTTTTGATTCTTTCTGCCTGTCCCTGAAAATTATAGAATTCGTTCAGGCTGTTTTGAAGCTGGGTCTGGTTGAAGTCTGTAATAGCATTCATGTTTTTCAGCTCATTGATGTCTTTAGCCTGTTGAGAGATCAGATAAGTGGCAAAATTTTTATAATGACTTTTAAGTTCATATTCTTCTTCCGAAAGATATTTGTGGAGGAAAATAGGGGCTCTTCCGTAATCAGGAAATCCTGCCTTGATCAGCCTGTTTCTTCTCCTGTTGATATTCCCGAATTTATTATTTTCATTGCTGCTGATATGTTCCCATTCCGTAGGGATCAGAAGCTGTTCACGGAAAGTGTATAGCCATGCAATGTGACGGTTGACAATTCTTTTTTTACGGTCTTCAAGATCAAAAATACCAATTTCTTCATTTTGGGTATCAAAAGCATACACCATTGAAGCAAACGAACGGCTGGAGTTAACAATTCCTCCCCAGATCTTCCGGGCTTCCCAAAGTCTGTCATAGGCTTGGTTATTTTTGAAACCCACCAAAAAAGCTTCTGCTGTACCAATCAGGGCTACAGGAACCCATGGAATGGTCATCCAATGCCAGTTGAAAAAATAGAAAAGAACAGCAATCAGTGTGCACCAGATAGAAATCAAAATAAGATGTACACCGGATAGATTGAGAACCTGTTTATAATTGACGTATTTGGTTGTGATCATAAAAATGAATGTGTTTTGCGTGTACAGACAAAATAAGTACCAAACTGGAATGATGTTGCTTTATAATGTCTGCTACAGATATTGTTTCAGGTTTTCTTGATTGATAATAGTCTAATATTGTGATTGATAATCTTAAATAAAAGTAGTGAAAAAAATGCATAAAAAAACCTCTAAAAAAATTAGAGGTTTCAATATATAGAAAATTTAATATTTCAGCATTTCTTCGATTTTTTTCGAAAGCTTTTCAGCATTTGGAAGCATTTCTTTTTCCAGAATCAGATTGATCGGAACTGCAGGTACATCCAGCGATCCCATTGTTTCTACCGGTGCGTCCAGGTATTTGAAACAGTTTTTAGAAATACGGTGGGCAAATGCCTCTGCGAAGGAATTGTTAAGCTGCTCTTCTGTAAGAACAATACATTTTCCGTGTGCTTTTACTCTTTCAAAAACAAGTTCTTCATCAAGAGGAATCAGGGTTCTCAGGTCAATCACTTCAACTCTTCCGTTAAATTGCTTAGCAGCTTCTTTAGCCCAGTAAACTCCCATTCCGTAAGTAACCACTAATAAAGTTCTGCCTTTTTCAGTTTCATCTTTATCAGCTTCAATGATTACTTTTCCTTTTCCGAACGGAAGGACATAGTCTTCAGCCGGTTCTATGGTTTTGGCATCCTCGGTTCCCGGAACCTTACTCCAGTATAATCCTTTATGCTCAAGCATGACTACAGGATTCGGATCATAATAAGCAGCTTTTAATAGACCTTTAAAATCGGCTGCATTACTTGGGTAGGCTATTTTAATACCTTTGATGTTGGCAAGAATACTTTCAACGCTTCCGCTGTGGTAAGGGCCACCACCACCATATGCTCCGATAGGAACACGGATGATATTGCTTACAGGAAATTTTCCACCACTCAGATAGCTGGATTTTGAAATCTCTGTAATCAGCTGGTTGATTCCCGGATAAATATAGTCTGCAAACTGAACCTCAACAATTGGTTTCAATCCTACGGCACTCATCCCCGCTGTAGATCCAATGATGTAAGCTTCCTGAATGGCAGTGTTGAATACTCTTTTGCTTCCGAATTTCTTCCCTAAAGTCACCGTTTCACGGAAAACCCCACCAATTCTTTCTCCTACATCCTGTCCGTAAAGAAGGGCTTCAGGGTGTTTCCACATCAGTTCCTGAATTGCGTGAATGGCAGCATCTACCATTACAATTTTTTCTCCGTTAGCAGGTTCACGGGTTCCCGTTTCCTCTGTGATAGGAGTAGGGGCAAAAACGTGCTGCATTACGGTTTCAGGCTTCGGATCTTCTGCATTTTTAGCTTTTTCAAAAGCTTCTTCTGCTTCAAGGCGTGCCTTTTTAGTGATTTGCTTTAAAAGATCTTCATCCACTCCTGTTTCCAGCAAGTGTTTTCTAAGGATTTCTCCCGGATCTTTAGCTCTATGTTTTGTTAAATCTTCTTCGTCTCTGTAGAATTCTCTTCTTACACCTGAAGTATGGTGTCCTATCAGTACCGTTTTTGCACAAACAACAAGAGGTTTTCTTTCTGTTCTTACAAAATCCACGGCTTTTTTCATCGCTTCGAAACTTTCCACGAAATCAGTTCCGTCTACTCTCATTCTGCTTAATCCTGTGAATCCCGCTACAAAATCATAAGCGTCGCAGGTTCTGGCTTCATCCTTTGTTACAGAAATTCCCCATTCATTATCCTGAACCAGGAAGATAATAGGAAGCTGGTGTAATGCTGCAAACTGTAAAGCCTCACTCACTTCACCTTCAGTCACGGAATTGTCCCCAAGGCTGCAAACCACTACAGGATTGTTTTCAAAATGCTGAAGATCAAAATCCTGAATGTATTTTATCCCCTGTGCAACTCCGGTAGTAGGAATTGTCTGCATTCCCGTTGCAGAACTCTGATGTATGATCTTCGGTTTGTTTTCGTCTCTGCTTGAAGGGTGAGAATAATAGGATCTTCCCCCTGAAAAAGGATCATCAGCCTTCGCCAATAGCTGAAGCATTAGCTGATAAGGCTCAAAACCAATTCCCAGAAGAATGCTTTCGTCCCTGTAATAAGGAGAAACCCAGTCTTCTTTTTTAAGCTGGTAAGCCGTTGCCAGCTGGATCGCTTCATGGCCTCTTGAAGTACTGTGAACATATTTACACACATTCCTGTTTTCTTCATAAATGTCAGCCATAGCCTTCGCCAGCATCATATGATTGTACGCTTTAAGTAAAATATCCTGAGAAACTTTTTCGTGAAGTGTATTTTCCATAGGAAGCAAATATACATTAAAAAAACAAAATACTAACAGTTGTTAGTGTTTTGTAAGAAATCAATTGATTTACTGTTAATTCCTTATTTGTTTTTTTTAAAATAAGCCTTTTTTCGAAAAATATATCTGCAAAATAATCTCCTTGGTTACTACATTAGACAAAGTTATGACAGGTAATCAGGATAATTAAATGAATTTTGTAAACTGTTACAGGTGTAGCACAGATTGTTGTTTTTTATTGATAATTTCAATGTTGTTTTTCAATACTATTGATCGTTTAAATGGTGATGTTAAAGCCGTATTTGGAAAAAATGAAGTAACTTTACATTCTCTTTTGTATTTAAAAAGTTAGAAAATTATATGTATTTAATTTTTGACACAGAAACAACCGGTTTACCAAAAAATTTCAACGCTCCGCTTTCAGATTCGGATAACTGGCCAAGAATGGTTCAGATTGCCTGGCAATTGCATGATGATGATGGGAATTTAATTGAAAACCAGGATTATATTATAAAACCTGAAGGGTATGATATTCCCTTCAACGCAGCCAGAATTCACGGAATTACCACCAAGATCGCCAACGATGAAGGGCGGGATCTTCAGGAGATCCTGGAAGAATTTTCCAAAGTGCTTGAAAGGGTAAGAGTAGTGTCCGGGCATAATGTGGAATTCGACTACAATATCGTTGGAGCTGAATTTTACAGAAAAAATTTAAAAGATAATTTACAGGAAAAGCCAAAGGCTGATACAATGATCTTGGGAACCGATTTCTGTCAGCTGGGAGGAGGTCGTGGAGGCCGTTTCAAACCCCCGAAACTTGAAGAGCTTTACGAAAAACTGTATGGGAATAAATTTGATGAAGCCCATAATGCAGCAGCCGACGTAAATGCCACAGCCAGAGCTTTCTTCGAAATGGTAAGAATTGGAGTGGTTCCCGCTGAAACATTGAAGATTTCAGAAGATCAGCTTGCTTATTTTAAGAGTCTTTACCCGGATCCCATCAAACCCTTCAATATTGTTATCAGAAGACAGGTTGCTGATTTCCATAACAAGAAAAAGCAGCAGGATTTCGGAAGTATTGATGAAATTGATCTTGGTAAATACTTCAACTTTAATAACCACAGTGTTTTTTCTACGCTGATGGCTACCTCAAGCATCAATGACCTGATTAAAAAAGCATCTGAAGAAAATTTCCCCGCTGTCGGAATGGTGGATCTCGGGAATATGATGGGAGCTTTTAAATTTGTTTCTGCAGTAGAAGGTGCCAATGGTGACAGAGCGAAAAAGCATAAAGAATACCTGGCAAAAAAACAGGAAGCAGAAGAGAACGGTACAGAATTCAATGAAACGGAACCTGTTTCCGAACCTCTGATTCCCGTAGTAGGCTGTGAATTTTATATTTCAGAACGTTATGAACAAAAGCAGTTTACCAAAGATGATCCTGACAGAAGGACGCAGGTGGTGCTCCTGGCAAAAGATTTTAACGGTTATAAAAATTTAGCAAAACTTTCAAGTATCGGATTCCTGAAAGGATTCTATTTCGGAGTTCCGAGGGTAAGCCGTGAGCTGATTGCTCAATATAAAGAAGGAGTCATTGCTCTGACTTCAGGAATTAATGGTGATATTCCCGATGCTATCCTGAATACGGGTGAGCAAAAAGGGGAGGAGCTGTTTAAATGGTGGAAAGATACTTTTGAGGATGATTTCTATGTACAGCTTCAAAATCATAAACTTCCTGAAGAAGAACACCTGAATGAGGTACTTTTGTATCTGGCAGATAAATATAATGTGAAGATCCTTGCCCAAAACGAGACCTTCTATTCCAATAAAGATGATGCCAATATCCAGGATATCGTAAGCTGTATCAAAGATGGGGAAAAGCTTACAACGCCTATCGGGAAAGGTTTTGGTAAAAGAAGAGGGCTGGCAACAGGTGAATATTACATCAAAAATTCGGATGAAATAAAAGAAGCTTTTCTGGCGTATCCTGATGCATTTGATGCCTATGAAGAATTTACCGCAAAATTTAAGCCTTATACCTTAAAAAGAGACGTTCTCCTTCCGAAGTTTGATATTCCTGAAGAATTTATCCATGCAGAAGATGAGGTAGACGGAGGAAAAAGAGGGGAGATGGCCTATCTTACACATTTGACGTATGAAGGGGCTAAAAAAAGGTATGATCCTTTTGGTGGGATTACTGATGAAATTAAAGAAAGACTCGACTTCGAGCTTGAAGTAATTGCCAACACCGGTTATCCGGGATACTTCCTTATTGTACAGGATTTCTGTAACGAAGCCCGTAATATGGGAGTCTGGGTAGGCCCGGGAAGAGGATCTGCTGCAGGATCTGCCGTTGCTTACTGTATCGGGATTACCAATGTGGACCCGATTAAATATGATCTCCTTTTTGAGAGATTCCTGAACCCGGAAAGGGTCTCGATGCCCGACATTGATATCGACTTTGATGATGAAGGCAGAGACCGGGTGATCAAATGGGTAATTGAGAAATACGGACAGAGCCAGGTGGCACAGATCATCACCTATTCGGTACTTGGTGGTAAATCTGCCATTAAAGATGCCGGAAGGGTACTGGATGTTCCGATTCCTGATACCAAT
The DNA here is from genome assembly GCF_052044975.1 of Chryseobacterium sp. 22458. Classification (NCBI taxonomy): domain Bacteria; kingdom Pseudomonadati; phylum Bacteroidota; class Flavobacteriia; order Flavobacteriales; family Weeksellaceae; genus Chryseobacterium; species Chryseobacterium sp. 22458. The sequence goes on from NZ_JBQEOA010000004.1 coordinate 303,827, forward strand.
AATATCGCCAAACTTATTCCTTCCACACCAGGGATGAATATAGCGAAAGCTTTGGCAAAATATGATAAATTGAAACCTGAAGAGCAGATGCTTGTCGATGAGATGAGGTATGTTCTTGAGAGTCCTGATGATGCCCGTCATGGTGTACTTGCCAGTGCAAAGAAGATGGAGGGCTGTATCAGAAATACAGGGATTCACGCCTGTGGGGTAATTATTACGCCGGAGGATGTAAGTAATCTTGTTCCGGTAACCATTGCTGCAAAAGATGCTGATATTCTGGTATCACAGTTTGATAACTCGGTGGCTGAAAGTGCCGGACTTCTAAAGATGGACTTCCTGGGGCTCAGAACACTTACGATCATCAAAGATGCTTTGAAACTCGTAAAAGCAAGATATGGAGTAGATATTGATCCGGATCTGATTCCGCTCGATGATACGAAAACCTATCAGTTGTTCAAAGAAGGAAGAACAGTCGGGATTTTCCAGTATGAAAGTCCCGGGATGCAAAAATACATGCGAGAGCTTAAGCCCACGGTTTTTGCCGACCTAATTGCGATGAATGCATTGTACCGTCCGGGACCGATCAAGTATATCCCGAACTTCATCAACAGGAAACATGGTATTGAGGAGATCGTCTATGACTTGCCGGAAACGGAAGAATACCTGAAGGAAACTTATGGTATTACCGTTTATCAGGAGCAGGTAATGCTTTTATCACAGAAACTGGCCAACTTTACAAAAGGTGAAGCCGATACGCTGAGAAAAGCGATGGGTAAAAAGCAGATTGATGTTCTGAATAAAATGTACCCTAAATTCATTGAAGGAGGACGTAAGAATAACCTGAATGAAGAAAGGCTGGAAAAAATCTGGAATGACTGGAAAGCCTTTGCCGAATATGCCTTCAACAAGTCTCACTCAACATGTTATGCATTTATTGCATATCAGACAGCTTATTTAAAAGCCAATTATCCGGCAGAATACATGGCGAGTGTGATGAGTAATAACATTAACAATACAGACTCTATTACCATGTTCATGGAAGACTGTAAGAGTATGGGAGTGGATGTATTAGGTCCGGATGTGAATGAATCCCAATATAAATTTTCGGTAAACGAAAAAGGACAGATCCGTTTCGGGCTGGGAGCTATCAAAGGAATCGGGGAAGGACCGAGTGAAGCAATTACCAGAGAAAGAGAAAACGGAAGATTTAAAAATATTTATGACTTCTTTGAGAGGATATTACCTTCCCAGATGAACAAAAGAGTGGCGGAAAGTTTAGTGCTTGCAGGAGCTTTTGATGAATTGGATTCCTTCCACAGAGGTCAGTATTTTGATATTGATATGGCAGGGAGAACCAATCTGGAAAGACTGATCAGATATGGACAGAGCTTCCAGGAAAGCAAGAATGAGATGGAGCATTCCCTGTTTGCAGATTTTGCGGAAGAAGTTCAGATCGAACAGCCTAAGCTGCCACCATGCCCGGAGTGGCCGAATATGCATAAACTGAATAAAGAAAAGGAAATCATCGGATTCTATCTTTCTGCCCATCCGCTGGATGAATTCAAGTATCAGTATCAGTTTATGCAGGGACAGCTGTCCAAAAAATCAGTGCTGGAAAAAGAGGATGAACAGAAAACAACGACTGATGAGACGCCGGTTTTAGAACAGGATTCACAGGATGATACGGTAGACCTTACCGAAATTGTGTCTGATGATATGGCAGCAGGAGAGGAGGAAGTTGTGGAAGAGATAACGAAGAAAGCTGAACCGAAAGGTAATTTCCTATTCCTGAACCTTGATGAGGTGGATGCCTACAAAGAACAGGCTTTTGCCAATAAGCAGGAAGAGTTGTTCGAAGAAAAGAAAAAAGACTGGAAAACGCTTCAGAAAGAAAGAGAAAATGGCGGTGGCGGTAAAGAATATACCGTTGCAGGGCTCATCACGGAATACAGGGTTCAGGATGGCTTCAGAAGTGGTGAAAAGGTTGCTTTTGTGACACTGGAAGACTATTCCGGTTCTTACTCATTCAGACTTGGAGATAGGGATTACATGCGATTGAAGGAAAAGCTGGAGGTTCAGAGGTTTGTTATTTTTAAAATAAAATTTGCCCAGGTAAAAGACGGAAGGGTTTTTGTGAATGTAAATGACGTTATAGAGCTCCAGGAAGCCTTTGAAAGATTTGCCAAAAGTATTTCTCTGGTCATGGATGTGATGGATGTAAGACCTGAAGACCTGGATTTCTTCAGAACGGTGCTGGAAAGGAACAAAGGAAATCAGAAGCTGAAGTTTTTCATTAAGAATGTAGAAGACGATTCCCATATTGAAGTACAGTCGATGAAACATTCCGTAGATCTGAACGGAGATCTCATCAAAGAAATTCAGTTACTGAATAAATATGAGTTCTATCTCAATTAAAAAGATAATATAACAATTTGAAAGAGTGGCTTTTTGCCGCTCTTTTTTTGTTTTTTGATCATCTGTAAATGAATTAGTCTATAAAATTTATCAGGAAATATATTATGTTAAGTTGAAGTTTTACATGTTTTTATCTTTTCTGATTATTTTTTTTAAATTGTTATAAATCAGTTGTTTATAATAATTATTACTATTGTGAAATATTAGTTAAAATTAAATAATTGTTTAATTTATTATAAATTAATTACTTTTTTTAGTGATTTTAATTTAATGATTTAATGTAAATTTTGATTTTTAATTGAATATTTACTTACATTTACCGCCCTAACTATTATTTGTTATTTATATGAAAAAACTTTTACTGTCGTGTCTGGCTTTTCTCAGTATGGAAGCCTATGCACAAACCAACGTTGCCAGCTATGCTTTCTCGAAAAGCACAGGGGTAGCTTATGTACCCATTACGGGAGGAACAAAATTATTTCCCACAGGAACCAACACTACTTACGATAATGAGGTTTCTACAGCCATTACGCTTTCATCACCTTTTAACTTCGGTGGTGTTGCCATGACAACCTGTTACGTGAGTGCCAACGGTTATATAACTTTTGGAGCCGCTCCGTCAGGTACAAACTATAGTCCTTTATCAACGGTAGGCACTACTACAGGTGCCATTTCTGCTTTTGGGCAGGATGGAGGTTTTAGTGCATCGGATACTACACAGCCGGCAGGGAATCATGAGGTAAGATATGAAGATCTAGGTACCGAATTCGTTGTACAATGGCAGGATCATGCGAATTATCATAACAGAGCTACAGAAAGGCTGAACTTCCAAATCCGTCTTGTGTACGCTACCGGAGAAATAAAAATTATCTATGGAAACTGTACAGATCCGGGAACAGCTAGTTCCGGCACAACTCCACAGGTAGGGATTAGAGGAGCCAACAATACCTTTGCAACCAATGTAAGTGCTCTGATGATTGGGAATACACCGTCCGGAACCACTTGTGACTGGTCCAAAGCTGTTACCGGGAATGCCAACAGCAGTACTATGCTCTTTTCCGGTGGTGCAAACGCCAATGTTAAAATCCCGGCGGGATTACAATACTCATGGACCCCGGGGACACTATTGCCGGTAAGAACTTTTTCAGCAACCAATGCAATAACCAATGTGGGAGCTACTGTAAACTGGACTGCCCCAACGGGAGCTACTGCTTATAATGTTCAATACAGAGTTTTAGGAAACTGCGATTGGACTGACTTCAGTGGAAATCCGGTTGCCGCTACCTCTGCCTCTATTACAGGTTTGACACAAAATACAACCTACCAGGTACAGGTTCAGGCCTTAAACGGGGGTGAACAGGCAATGTATTCTCATATCCCGAATTTAGCAGGAACCGGGAACGGATATGCTACTGCAGGATCTTTCACAACTGCTTTTAACTGTTCAGTTGCTACAACAGGGCTTACCTCGTCAGGATTAACTCCGGAAGCAGCAACGATTAACTGGACAGCTTCTGCTACGCCTCCGGGAAGTGGATATGAATACTATTATTCTACATCATCTACTGCCCCGGGAATATCTACCACACCTTCAGGTTCTGTGGGAGCAGGTGCAATTTCTGCTAATTTATCAGGTCTGAATCCTTCTACTCAATATTATTATTGGGTAAGGGCAAATTGTAACGGAACAGATAAAGGGCAATGGTCCAGCTCTGCAAACTTTACAACATTAGGGCTTTGTCCTACAGTAACGGCCCCTGCATCCGGTGCATCCGGAGTAAGTACCACTCCTACAATAACATGGAATGCAATTAATGGTGCTGCCGGTTACAAATTAAAAGTAGGAACAACTTCAGGTGGTAATGATATTCTTGATACTGATATTACAGGTGGTTCTAATAATACTTATACCTTAGGTACCGCTTTAAATAATGCAACTACCTATTATTATTCTGTATCAGCATATACGGCCAATATTTCAGGTCCTGCCACGGCATGTACAGTGAGATCATTCTTTACTGCATGTGTATCTACCGGTTTACCTTATACATTAGATTTTGATAACGTTACAACGCCGGCCTTACCTACGTGTACAACGGTAATTAATAGTGGTTCAGGAAACCTTTGGAAGACAGCCACTGCTCCAAGCGGATTTACAGGTAAAGTTCTTAATTATTCATACAATACCAGTAGTGCGGCAAATACTTGGTTCTTTACACAAGGTCTTAATCTTACGGCAGGAGTGAGCTACCGTATAAAATACAAATACGCCAATTCATCAGGAGCGGTTTATGCGGAAAAAGTAAAAGTAGCCTACGGAACTTCAGCCACTGCTACTGATATGACAAATACAATAGCAGATCACTCAAGTATTACCACAGGCGGGGTTCCTACAAGTACCTTTACAGATTTTACACCGGCTGCGTCAGGAGTATATTATTTCGGTTTCCAGGCTTATTCTGCAGCAGATATGAATCAGATCTATATTGATGATATTAATATCGCTGTTACACCTACTTGTTTTGAGCCTTCAAATGTTGTAGTTTCTGCTATTACAACTTCGGGAGCAGATGTGGCCTGGACGGCACCTTCACTGGTACCGGGCAGCGGATATGAATATTATTATTCTACAACCAATACAGCTCCTACTGCAGCAACTTCTGCTTCAGGAAGCAGCACTACAACTTCAGCACAATTGTCTGGTTTATTGCCGGGAACGATTTATTATCTATGGATCAGATCCGTATGTGGAGCTTCTGATAAGAGTGTCTGGACGCCAGTACAGGTATTTACTACGAACTGTGTTCCGGCACAGACCTATTCGCAAAACTTTGACAGTACAACTGTTGATTCACTTCCTCCATGCTGGACAAGCATAGGATCTAATCTTGGCTACGCAAAAGTAATCGCTTATACTGGAACTGTAGCAAGTGCTCCTAATGCCCTATATCTTTATACAAGCGGTTCAAGTATAGGTATGGTGTCTACTCCTGATTTGGTAGGTTTAGATAGCAATAATGCGATGATCAGCTTCAAAGGAAGAGCTAATTCTACTGCTAATGGAACTGTTCAGATTGGTTATTTAACAGACCCTGCGAATACTTCAAGCTTTGTTGTACTAGGTACCTATACAGCAACAAGTACTACAGCACTGAATGATTATTCATTAAACATCACAGGAGTTCCTGCCGGAGTTACTAAACTTGTGTTTAAGCATACCGGATCAAGTGCATATAGCCTGTTGATTGATGATTTCGTATATCAGCTCGGAAACCTGTCTACTTCAGAAGTAGCGGCTGCTAAAAATGAAATTAAAGTTTACCCTAATCCATTCTCTGATGTATTGAATATTTCAGACGCTTCCAAAGTAAAATCAGTTTCTGTTGTTGACGCTGCGGGAAGATTGGTGAAGACCATCGAAAACCCTTCTGCTGTACTTCAATTGAGAGATCTTAAAGAAGGAATGTATTTAGTAGTACTGAATATGAATGACGGAACAAAGCAAACCGTTAAAGCAATCAAAAAATAATTAATCACTTGAATAAAAAAGGAAAGACGGATCATTTTGATCCGTCTTTTTTTTGTTAAAAAAATAAGCAAAATTCTTTTCCCTTCTTTTATATTACTTTTTATATAGTTGTATTTATCATTCATTTATCACTTATCAGGTACAGGCTGTATATCTCCTGTATTCATAAGGTCAAAAACAGTAGGGAAGAACATTACTAGTATAAAGTAGATAATGATCATCAGCACTATGAGTGCAAAGAGAATGACTACTAAACTATTCGGTTTGTTTTTCTTTTTTGGTTCCATGATTTTTGTGGTATTTTGGTGAATAAATTACACTTATACCAAATATCAAGCTAATTTCTTGCCACACTGTTTGCAGTACCTTGCATCATCATCAATATCTTCGTTACCACATTGGTCACATACCTTTTCAAGATTTTGCCTTTTATTGCGCATTTCAGCAGTAACGATCCCGGTGGGAACTGCAATAATAGAGTAACCTGCCAGCATCAGGACTACTGCAAAAAATTTTCCCATAGGAGTAATAGGGGAGACATCTCCATAGCCTACGGTGGTTACTGTTACTACAGCCCAGTAAATGGATTGTGGTATGGTTTCAAATCCAGGCCTGCCTCCTTCTACCATAAACATAAGTGAACCTACAATGACTGAAAATATAATAAGAAACAAAAGGAAAATATAGATCTTCCTTGAGCTGTTCTTTAAAGCCCGTACAATGAGGTAACCGTCATTCATAAAGTCCAGCAGGTTAAAGATCCTGAAAATTCTCAGCATTCTCAGCATCCTGAAGATCAGAAAATATTTGGTGACCGGAAAGAAAAAGCTAAGAAAGAAGGGAGCGAGGGCAAGAAAGTCTATGATTCCCATAAAACTGAAAATATAGCTTCTTTTATTCTTTACCACAGCGATCCGCATAGAATATTCGAGAGTGAAAAAAATGGAGATGATCCATTCAAGAACCAGAAAAGTGTAATGAAATCTTTTGTCAAGCTGAGGAACACTTTCCATCATGATAATGGCCGTGCTTACAAGAATTAAGGATAATAATATGATGTCGAACAGTTTTCCGAGCTTCGTATCTGAGCGATAAATTATTCGATAAAGGAATCTTTTCCAAAGAATGTCCTCAGGAATAAGATTGTGTTCTTTCTCCATTTGCATAGGGTTATTTCACAGCGAAGTTAATAAATTATATAAAGACAAGGGTAAATATATGATTGTTAAAAGAATTTTGCAAATGTTAAAACTTTTTTCATCATTAAAATGTGAATTATATAGAGTTAATTTACTGATTTTTAATATCTTGTATTTAGTAAAATACGGATAAAATATGACATATAAAAATTTATTTTTTAACATTTTTTTAATTGTTGTTTGTAATTTTATTTCTACAAAAGCATTATATCATGAGAAAATTTTTAACCTTGTTTATCCCGATTTTAATGTACAGTTTTCTATCTGGACAGGTTGGGATTAATACTACGTCTCCGAACGGAGCAACAGTATTAGATATTGCTTCCAATCAGAAAGGTGTTTTAATTCCCCGTCTTACGGATAACGACAGAGATACTAATCTGGCTGATAACGATGCATCTACAGTACCACCTGCAGGTATGCCGAATGCTAATCTTACTGCAGGAACCCTTATTTTTAATACGACAACGAATAACTTCCAGTATTGGGACGGTACCCTCTGGAGACAGCTTTTTGTTCCCACATCTTCTCAGGCTGGTAACGACGGTGTCGTTAAAATCAATTCTGGAAACGCAAATGTAAAACCCTCATTCAGTTTAAGTGCAGCAGGAAGCGGCTATGGCCCAAGACAACAGGTATTTTATGCCACACCATTGGTTTTTGCGGCAAGCCCTACCACAAGCTGGCCGGAAACTACAGTTCCTTTTCCCGGAGTAACCAGTAATATCTATATCTCGGCAACCGGTAAATGGAGAGAAAATGAAATTAACGGACAGGTTCATGTTTGGAGAGTCATCGCAACAATCACTCCAGGATCTAACTCTTCGGGATCCGTAAAGGCCACTTTTAAAAATCCTGATTCAGGTTTTGAAATTAATTCCATTCAATTAGTACCAAGTGGTTCAAGTGGAACAGGTAATATTCTTACCTTTTATTTCTATACCATTGCAGACCCTGCAAGTCTTGATCCGGGAAGAGGTTATCAGCTTTTTATGGAATCTGATATAAGCTGTGGTGTAGTAGTAGATTCATTTACAAGAGTATCTTTGTTTAAAGATTAAAGTTTTTGATTTCATATTAGGTTCAAACCGGTTGTCTCATACCGGTTTTTTTATTGTAAAGAATTTTCCGGAGAATTTTACTAAAATTAATATCTTCGCTGTACTGTAAAATAGAGACGTATGAAGCTAAGAACTGTAATTGCCAGGATTGAAGAAGAAATCAGTATCAGACAGGCCGAGGATTTTGATAATGTAGGATTATTATGCGGAGTTCCCGACCGTGATGTGTCCGGAATTTTAGTGTGCCATGATGCCCTGGAAAATGTGGTGGAGGAAGCCATGGAAAGAAACTGCAACCTGATTGTATGTTTTCATCCCATTATATTTTCCGGCCTGAAATCTTTGACCGGGAAAAACTATGTAGAAAGAGCAGTTTTAAAAGCCATTGAAAATAAAATTGCAATTTATGCTGTTCATACAGCGTTTGATAACGATTTCTTTGGAGTCAATCACGGTATTTGCAGCCAGTTGGGATTAAAGAATAGGAAGATTCTTCAGCCTAAGGAAAATAACCTGAAACAGCTTACTGTTTTTGTACCGAAAGAATATTCTGAAAAAGTAAAAGAAGCAATGTTTTCAGCCGGAGCAGGAAATATCGGATTTTATGATGAATGCAGCTTCACCGTTAATGGAAACGGTACCTTCAGACCCATTGAAGGCTCAAATCCGTTTTCCGGACAGCAGAACATCCGTGAGAATGCAGATGAAAATATGATTTCAGTGATTTTTGAAAGCCATAAGGAAGGTCAGATTGTAGGAGTGATGAAAGCTGCCCATCCCTACGAAGAAGTCGCTTATCAGATATACAGTCTGGATAACAAAAACCATCATGCAGGATTAGGAATGTATGGTGAACTGGAAGAAGAAATGGACGAAAGAGATTTCTTAAAACTGGTGAAGGAAAAATTCGGACTCGAAGTGATCAAACACTCGGCGTTCAACAATAAAAAAATCAAAAGAGTAGGGGTGCTTGGCGGATCCGGGGCCAGCGGGATAAGAGCTGCAGCTTCCAGGAAATGTGACGCTTACCTTACCGGAGATCTTAAATATCACGACTATTTTCTCGCTGAGTCTAAAATGCTGATCTGTGATATAGGACATTATGAATCAGAACAATTTGTAAGTCAACAATTATTTGAAATTTTATCACAAAAATTTAGTACATTTGCAATTTCAAAATCTATTGAAAAAACAAACCCAGTAAATTATTTCATTTAAATATGGCAAAAACCAACGATATTTCAGTTGAAGAAAAATTAAGAGCTTTATACGATTTACAGATCATTGATTCAAGATTGGATGAAATCCGAAATACTAGAGGAGAATTGCCAATTGAAGTTGAAGATCTTGAAATCGAGATTGAAGGTCTTGAGAAAAGAGCTGAAAAATTTCATGCAGACATCAAAGATCAGGAAGATCAGATCAAAACGAAGCATGAAGTAATCAACCATGCAAAAACTCTAATTGAGAAATACAAATCTCAGCAGGATAATGTAAGAAACAATAAAGAATTTGAAGCATTAGGAAAAGAAATGGAATTCCAGGATCTGGAAATTCAGCTTGCTGAAAAAAGAATTAAAGAATTCGGAGCTAAAATCGCTCACAAAAACGAAACTTTAAGCGAACTGAACGCTAAGATCAACGACCTGAAAAATCACCTGAAATTCAAGAAAGAAGAATTGGAAGGATTGATTTCTGAAACTCAGAAAGAAGAAGAGTATCTTCTGGAGCAGTCTAAAGAATTCGCTGGTAAAATTGACGAGAGATTATTAGCTTCTTACAACAGAATCAGAACAAACTCTATCAACGGTCTTGCAGTAGTAGGATTGGAAAGAGGAGCTCCGAAAGGATCTTTCTTTACGATTCCACCTCAAAAGCAAATGGAAATCGCTCAGAGAAAGAAAATCATTATTGATGAGCACTCTGGAAAAATCCTTGTTGATGACGAGTTGGTAATGGAAGAAAACGAAAAAATGAAGTCTGTAATTAAATTCTAATTATTGATTTTAAATCATACAAAAGCTGTTTCATTTTGAGACAGCTTTTTTGTTTTGTTGAAACACAAGTTACACAAATGCTTTCACAAATAACACAGATGCTTTTTATAAATACTGTTAATTGTCTTATAGCAGTTTTTTGTCATTCCGACGACGGAGGAATCTCTACATAGTAGCATAAAAATGCGGGGTTGGATTCCTACGGAATGACAAGGATTGTGTTAAAAAAATCTGCGTCATCAGCAAAATCCGTGAGAGAATAAAAATTCAATAGAAACGGGCTTTAGCCCGTTTTTTTAATAAACAAAACCCATTGGCTTTAGCCAAAACCTAGTAATCACTATGAAACCTATAAAAAAACCGCCTCAAAATAAAGCGGTTTATATTTTATTTAATCCTGATGCTCATACATCTTATTATAAAGCGCTATAAACTTCTCTTTTACGGCTTTTCTCTTCAGTTTTAACGTTGGAGTAAGCAATCCGGTTTCAATACTCCATACCTCTGGAGTAAGCTCAATCTTTTTGATTTTCTCCCAGTTGCCAAGATGTTCATTGATTCCGTCAATTTCTTTTTCAATTCTCTGCTTCAATTCTGTACTCTTTGCAATTTCTTCCGGCGTAGAACCGATGTTAAGGTTATTTCTCATCGCCCAGCTTTTGGCAAATTCAAAATCAGGCTGTACCAGGGCACATGGCATTTTTTCACCATCACCTACTACCATGATCTGTTCAATGAATTTTGAGGCTTTGGCCAAATTCTCAATGGTTTGAGGGGCAATATATTTTCCGCCGGATGTTTTGAACATTTCCTTCTTACGGTCGGTGATCTGTAAAAAACCATCACTGTCGATATGGCCTATATCTCCGGTTTTAAAGAATCCATCTTCGGTAAACGCTTCTTTGGTCATTTCTTCGTTTTGGAAATATCCTTTGAATACGGATGGACCTTTTACGGTAATTTCACCATCTTCCTGGATTTTTACCTTTAAATTATCCAATGGAATTCCTACCGTACCTACTTTCATTTTCTCAAAACTGTTTACGGAAATTACCGGCGAGGTTTCTGTTAAACCATACCCTTCCAGAATAGGAATTCCGGCATTCTGAAACATTAAATTAAGCCTTGTAGACAATGCTGCAGATCCGGAAACCAGAGTCACGATCTCACCACCCAAACCTTCTCTCCATTTGGAAAAAACCAGTTTATCAGCAATGATTTCCTGAAGCCCTGAAGGTTTTGAAATGGTTTTCTTTTTGGAGATCAAGTTTAATGCCCAGAAGAATATTTTTGATTTTAATCCTCCTGCAGAAGAACCTGTATTATAAATCTTATCGTATACCTTTTCTACCAGTCTTGGAACTACCGTCATATAATGTGGTTTCACTTCTTTCACGTTTTCACCCATTTTTTCAATGCTTTCAGCAAAATAGAGAGAAAAACCGTTGTACTGGTAAAGGTAAAACAGCATTCTTTCAAAAATATGGCAGATAGGAAGGAAGCTCAGTGCCCTTGTTTCTTTATAGTCCAGGCTTCTTTTCTTCGGAATTCTCGGAATGGAGCCCAGAACGTTGGAAACGATATTATTATGGGTAAGCATTACCCCTTTAGGTCTTCCCGTCGTTCCGGAAGTATAAATAATAGTAGCCAGATCTTCGGTATTGATGGCATTGGAAAGGTCATCCACTTCAATCTGTGTGGATTCATCTTTTCCAAGATCCAGGATTTCTCTCCAGTTGGCAGCCCCGCTGATGTTGTCAAAAGTAAAAATTCCCTGCAGACTCGGAATATTATGCTTTACTTTCATCACTTTATTCAAAAGCTCCTTATCAGAGACAAAGCAGTACTGAATTTCGGCATTATTGAAGATAAATTCATAATCTTCCGGAGAAATACTTGGATAAACCGGTACGGAAACGACTCCAATCTGGGAAAGTCCGAAATCCATAATAGCCCATTCCGTACGGGAATTGGTCGTAATCAGAGCAATCTTATCCCCGGGTTTTATGCCCAGCTTCAGCAACCCCCTGGATATCTTATTTCCCTCATTGATAAACTCCTGCGTAGAAGTTTTTTTCCATTCACCATGATATTTGGTTACAAACATATCCGTTTTAGGATATTTCTCTAAAGCGTAGTGTGGAATATCGAATAATCTCTTGATCGTCATGATTTTTTAAATAATTTATAAAGAAATCTAAATATAAGCATTTTTTTTAATTGTAGACCTCTGATTGTAATAAATGAAAATTAGTTAAATGCTTACCATAGCATCTTCTATCAAAAAGAAGGCCGTAAACAGGAATTGTGGAGTTATTTTAAGCCGGATTACCTAATCTCCATCCTGTAAAATATGTAGTTTCTATCCTGCAATATGAGCTCCGGAGCCTGCATCTTAAACCCCTTCAACATACCGTTTTCGCTGCTTCTAATTTAATTTTTTCAGATTTGCTTAAAAAGTGTAAATTTACGGCTATCTAATTATTTTTTTTATGGACTTTAATTTATCGGAAGAACAGCTGATGATTCAGCAGGCGGCAAGAGACTTTGCACAAAACGAACTATTACCTGAAGTGATTGAAAGAGACCGTGACCAGAAATTCCCTGTAGAGCAGGTGAAGAAAATGGGAGAAATGGGTCTTTTGGGAATGATGGTGGATCCAAAATACGGCGGTGCAGGTATGGACAGTGTTTCTTACGTGCTGGCAATGGAGGAAATTGCAAAAGTGGATGCTTCTGCAGCTGTTGTAATGTCTGTAAACAACTCATTGGTTTGTGCCGGTCTTGAAAAATTTGCTTCTGAAGAGCAAAAAGTAAAATATCTTACTCCTCTTGCAAGCGGGCAGGTAATCGGAGCTTTTGCATTATCTGAGCCGGAAGCAGGTTCTGATGCAACTTCTCAGAAAACAACTGCTGAAGATAAAGGAGATTACTACCTTTTGAATGGTATTAAAAACTGGATCACAAACGGTGGTACAGCTTCTTATTATATCGTAATTGCTCAGACTGATCCTGAGAAAAAACACAAAGGAATCAATGCTTTCATCGTAGAAAGAGGATGGGAAGGTTTTGAAATCGGACCGAAAGAAGACAAACTGGGAATCAGAGGAAGTGATACACACTCTTTGATCTTCAACAACGTAAAAGTACCAAAAGAAAACAGAATCGGTGAAGACGGATTCGGGTTCAATTTTGCGATGGCTGTATTGAACGGAGGAAGAATAGGAATCGCTTCTCAGGCTTTAGGAATTGCTTCCGGAGCTTACGAACTGGCATTGAAATATGCTAAAACAAGAAAAGCTTTCAAAACAGAAATCATCAACCACCAGGCAATTGCCTTCAAACTGGCTGATATGGCAACTCAGATCACCGCAGCAAGAATGCTTTGCTTCAAGGCTGCATGTGAAAAAGATGCAGGAAAAGATATCTCTGAAAGCGGAGCTATGGCAAAATTATATGCTTCTCAGGTAGCAATGGATACTACCATTGAGGCTGTACAGATTCACGGTGGATACGGATATGTGAAAGAATACCACGTAGAAAGATTAATGAGAGACGCAAAAATCACTCAGATCTATGAAGGAACTTCTGAAATCCAGAAAATCGTGATCTCCAGAAGTATCGCAAAATAAACATTTTAAAACACACTGCTTATGAAAAAATCTTTGTGGATCACCCTAGGTGTCGTACTGCTATTGTTAGGAGTATTTGTATGGTATAAATATTACTTCGTCTTTGGCGAAGGAGTGAAATCCGGATACCTGAATTATGCCATGAAAAAAGGCTATATCTTCAAAACTTATGAAGGTAAACTGATTCAGGAAGGTTTTGGAAAAGGAAAAACAGGAGGTCTTACAAGCTACGAGTTTGAGTTTTCTGTAGATGACCCGGAAGTTTTCAAACAACTGGAAACCAATAGTGGTAAAACCTTTGATCTCCATTACAAAGAATACAATGGTGCTCTTCCTTGGAGAGGAAACACAAAGTTTGTAGTAGACAAAGTAGTGAATATGAAATAAAACAAATAAGGCTCTCAGTTGAGGCCTTATTTTTACACCAAATCACAAAATATTAATATATGAAATAAAAATTTCCGGGTTCATATCGAACTTCGCATGGTAACGAAAATTCTTTGCCTGATAAAATTAATAAAAGAATTGATTATAAATGCTAAAAAGCATTAAAAAAATATTAAAAAAATTCATCACAGATGCTGAACTTTGAAAATCTATGGTGAATTTTTAACCGGGGATGTTTTTGTTTCTTTTTTTATAAAAATAATATCCGATTCCTCCGATCAGAAATAACGGCCACAATGGTAGAATAAACAGGAAAACGGATGTGATAACGTCCCAGCCTGATTCAATGGCAGCCAGTGATTTTCCTCCGAAAGTTTTAGGCTCTTTTTCAGCTCCCTTTTTATCCAGAATACTTACATTGATACTGCAGATTGTATTGTCTGCATACTGACGGCCCGAAACCTGGATGTCTCTGGTTTCAATATCCCCGATATTACTGTTTAAAGCTTCCATTAGACCATCAAAATGCTGGATAGGCACCTTAATATCCATGCTGTACATTTTCTGATCTTCTTCACGGCGATTCGCAGACTCTATATACGAAAGGTTTTCACTTTTAATATAGCCGTTTTTTCTGATGGCTTCTTCCCGGATTATTTCCTTTACCGTTTCAGCATTATCTGCCTTTACAGAAATGTAGCCTGATTTTACCATTCTGTCCTTCAGTTCATAGCTGTCATTTTTTGGCTTATCCTTGTAAACAATTTTGGTTTCTTTGATTACTTTTGGAGCAGGAACATTCACCACAATCTTTTCCGCTTTTTTTTCCGCTGAATCTTTTTTCTCAATTTTAGATTCCAGTTTTGTAGAAGCGATCTTGTCAGACAGGGAATCTACCATTTTGGAGGTAGTTTCTATTTTCTCCTGAATATCATTTTTAGTATTTTCAAAATCTTTTATTTTAATGCTGGCAGAGTCAAGGGCCATGTCTGCAGTTTTGCTTGCGTGATCAATAGCATCGGTGGCTACTGCAGAAGCACTGTCTATAGAATTTGATACCTCTTCAAACTTGGCAGTTTGCTTTTGACACATAATAAATGTACTTGATATAGCAACTAGTAATACGAACTTTTTCATAATGTTGATTTTTGATGAAGTAAAATTAGAGTGGAAGTTCTTGTAAAGATTGTAAATAGAATGTATTGTGCTGGTAAAATAGTAACTAATTTATCTTCAATGTTTTGTATTTGTTTTACAAAAGATTTACAAAAGCTTTCTTCATTTTTATAATGTTACAACAATAAAGTTTTATGCTTTATTACAAAGCTTTGGCTGCGAGGAATTTCTCTGGTTTGGAGTTAATTTTAAACCATTAAGGAGAATGAAGGTTTTAAGATAAGTTAAGGTGGGAAATCAAAGGTTTTTAAGTTGTAATTTTTAAAAGCAAAGCTCCTTCTTAATATTCTTATCTGCTTAATTCTTTTTAATGTTCCAATAATAAGAAAATCATAAATTTTCAAAACTTCTGTGTACTTCTTATGCGGTGCAGTTGTGAACTTACTTACGT
Source organism: Chryseobacterium sp. 22458 (assembly GCF_052044975.1). Classification (NCBI taxonomy): domain Bacteria; kingdom Pseudomonadati; phylum Bacteroidota; class Flavobacteriia; order Flavobacteriales; family Weeksellaceae; genus Chryseobacterium; species Chryseobacterium sp. 22458. Next base: position 319,614 of record NZ_JBQEOA010000004.1, read on the forward strand.
GAACTAAAGTGTTTAAAAAACTTTGTGACTTTGTGGTTAAACAATATTTTTAACCATTAAGGAGAATGAAAATTTTAAGATAAGTTAAGGTGAAAAATCAAAGATTTTTAAGTTGTAACTTTTAAAGCAAGCTTCTTCTTAATATTCTTATCTGCTTAATTTTTCTTAATGTTTCAATAATAAGAAATCATAGATTTTCAAAACTTCTGTGTACTTCTTATGCGGTACAGTTGTGAACTTACTTACGTGAACTAAAGTGTTTAAAAAACTTTGTGACTTTTGTGGTTAAACAATATTTTTAACCATTAAGGAGAATGAAAATTTTAAGATAAGTTAAGGTGGAAAATCAAAATTTTCTTTAGCTGTAACCCTTAAAGCGAAAGCTTCTTCTTAATATTCTTATCTTCTTAATTTTTCTTAATGTTTCAATAATAAAAAAATCCGCAGAAAAATTTCTACGGATTTATATATATCAGCGATTTCGCCTGTTATTAATTGTCTCTGAACTCACTGATGAAGTGCAGTTTCACATTCGGGAATTTCTCCTGCGTCATATGAATGGTAAACGAGGAGTCTGCAAGGAATACCAATTGATTGTATTTATCTCTCGCCAGGAATCTTTGTTTTAATCTTGCAAATTCTTTGAATTCTTCAGATTTTTCATCAGCCTCCACCCAACATGCTTTATGCATTGAAAGAGGTTCATAAGTACATTTTGCCCCGTATTCATGCTCTAGACGATATTGGATAACCTCGTACTGAAGGGCTCCTACAGTTCCGATGATCTTCCTTCCGTTCATTTCCAGGGTAAACAGCTGTGCAACACCTTCATCCATCAGCTGATCAATACCTTTGGCCAATTGCTTAGCCTTAAGCGGATCATTATTATTGATATAACGGAAATGCTCTGGAGAGAAGCTTGGAATCCCTTTGAAGCTAAGCTTTTCACCTCCGGTCAGCGTATCACCGATTCTGAAACTTCCCGTATCATGAAGGCCAACGATATCTCCGGGGAAACTTTCTTCCACCACCTCTTTTTTATCAGCAAAAAATGCATTAGGAGAGGAGAATTTCATCTTTTTACCTTCTCTTACCAACAGGTAGTTCTCATTTCTTTTGAAAGTTCCGGAAACAATTTTTACGAAAGCAAGTCTGTCTCTGTGTTTCGGGTCCATATTCGCATGGATCTTGAATACAAATCCTGTGAATGTACTTTCTTCGGGTTTTACTACACGGGTATCACTTTCTTTTGGCTGCGGCATTGGAGCAATATCGATGAAAGCATCCAATAATTCACGAACTCCAAAGTTGTTCAAAGCTGAACCGAAGAAAACAGGCTGTAAATCACCTTTCATATAATCTTCACGGTTAAATTCAGGGTAAACCGACTGAACCAGGTCAAGCTCTTCTCTTAAAGTACCGGCAGCTTTTTCTCCGATAACTTCGTCTATTGAAGAATCGTTAATATCATCAAATTTAATAGAATCCCCAACCTTCTGTTTTTTCTCTTCCAGGAACAGCTGGATATTGTTTTCCCAGATATTATAAATCCCCTGGAAATCGCTTCCCATACCAATAGGTAAAGAAAGAGGACAAACCGTTAACCCTAATTTTTGTTCCACTTCATCCAAAAGATCGAAGGCATCTTTCCCCTCACGGTCAAGCTTATTGATGAATACCAGCATTGGGATGTTTCTCATTCTGCACACCTGAACCAGTTTTTCAGTCTGTTCCTCAACCCCTTTTGCCACGTCAATCACTACAATTACTGAATCTACAGCCGTTAAAGTTCTGTACGTATCTTCTGCAAAATCTTTGTGACCGGGTGTATCCAGTATGTTGATCTTGTGGTCTCTATATTCAAAAGCCAATACGGAAGTTGCTACGGAGATTCCTCTCTGTCTTTCAATTTCCATAAAGTCGGAGGTCGCTCCTTTTTTTATTTTGTTGGATTTTACCGCACCGGCTTCCTGAATGGCACCCCCGAAAAGAAGTAACTTTTCTGTAAGAGTTGTTTTTCCGGCATCCGGGTGGGAAATGATCCCGAAGGTCTTTCTTTTTTGTATTTCTTTGATTAAGTCTGACATATCGTATTTTGAAGTTGCAAAAATCGTGATTTTTTATGAGGTTTTCAAATTTAAATTACGACAATGATTTCAGGATCGCACGCCAGGGGATAAGAATGATGGAGAATGGTATTTATTTTTGCTTACACTAAGGTTTTTATAATAACTATGAAAGCATAGATCACTGCCAAAACAACAAGCAGAAAAAACGCAGCCATGATATATTCAAAAGTGCCCCATTCATTGGCAGGAGGATGTTCAGTAGTGAGACTGTATTGTTCGATGGTCTGCCGGCCTATTTCCAGATCGGGGCGAAAGCGTTGTACACCTTTCAGAAAATGACGGTACAGCTCATATTGGTTGCTGAGAATGACATATTCAAAATTGAAGTCGATATTTTTCAATATCATTTCGCCTGTTTTATCCCGCAGGAAAACGATTAAAGTTATTTTGCCGTATTTTACAGTTTGGGTGTTGCGTACATAAATATCTGCTGATGAGCTTTTGGAATGCTGCAGTTCACTGTATAAAACGGTATCTACAATATGATTCCGGCTGTTGTAAAAGGTAGCCCCTTCTTCATTAATCATGACTTTCCGTATTTTTTGTTTTCTCCGGTATGTGAAAGACATGATCAATGCTGTGCAGCAAAATATCAAAAGAATCTGTGCAATCACAATAATAATAAACATTCCGATGTCGTCATTCCAGCGTCTGAAAATAATGTCAAAGACAGAGCCAATGACGGCAATAATCAAAACGATACTCAGCCAGATTATTCCTGTTATAAAGTAGGTAAAAAGTTTATTGATCTTAGATTCTAAAGTCCCGAACTTTTCTGTCATTTTCATTTGATTTTATAATAAAAAAACAATTCCGGTTATCATTGCACAAATAATAAGTGCCGTTAAAATTAAAAGCCAGCCTCCTAATGAAGTTCCTTTTTTATTGACCTCCCATGTATTGGGAGCAATAGAAAAAGTTTTAAGAGCCATAGAATCTATTTTTAAATCAGGACGGAAAACGGAAATTCCATGTAGGAAATGAGCGTATAAAGTAAATTTATTTTTAACGACACGAAGAGAAAGATTCATATCAATACGTCTTGTTGCTTTTTCTATTTTATCAGGTCTTACGGTGACCTCAAGTAACGGAGCAATGCTTCCTCCCACAGGTGTTACTGTATACACATCAAAATTTTGACTTGAAATCTGAAGCTCTGCATAAAGAATTTGATCTGTAATTTCATTTTTCGCATTATAAAACAGAAGCCCATGATCATTAATAACGATTTTACAGGCAATTTTTTTTCTCTTCACAATGTAAGAGTTAACAGCCGGAACTAAAATCAGAAGCGAAATTCCCCAGCAGACCAGTGCAGGATAAAGCATCTGATCCCATCCTTTTTTATAAATTCCGTAAACAGGTCCAAGTACAAAAAGCAGCAATAGAGAAAAAGGGAGCCCGAATAATGTCAGATTCAAAATAAGCGTAGAAAACCTGCTGATCGTAGATTCAACAGTCGGAAATGAAAATTTTGTATTAGATTGGATAGTATTCATGGCAGAGGAGCGAATTTAAGTATTTTCTTTTTTAGTTGCCTGTCGCAGGCAAAAAAATTATCTTTGTTTCTATAAACCCTTACAGAGAAAAGAATGGAAAATAGCAGATATCCGAAGTTTACGTTCACATGGCTGGGCGCTGTGACTTTGGTGGTTGGATTATTTGTGGGAACTATGGCTGTTTCTTTATTCAGCACTTTTTGGAAAGTTGTTTTCAAAGAAAATCTGGAGCTTAAAGACTGGTTTCTTATGGTGGCCAATTCTGTCGGTTTTCTTACTGCTATTGCTTTTTTTGACTTTTTTATTGTGAGACGTACGACGAATATGAAGCTTAATTTCAATTTCTCGTCAGTCAATTTTTATACCTATCTCCTTGTTTTTCCCATGATGGCAGGGATGATGTTTATTTCAGAGTTTATTACAGCTCAGATTCCTACTTCAGGGCCTTTTTTCGGAGAGTTTTATGATTATTTCGTACAGCTCATGAATCAGCTGACTGATGATCCGGTTATCATGCTTATCATGACGGTCATTATGGCTTCCATCTTTGAAGAAATTATTTTCAGGGGGATTATTCAGAAAGGACTTATCAATAAAGGTGTTAAGCCGTGGAAAGCTATTTTATATGCTTCTGTTATTTTTGGAGTCGTTCACGGAAATCCATGGCAGTTTATCAGTGCGGTAATGCTGGGATATGTACTGGGGCTGGTATATTATAAAACAAAATCTTTATTGGTACCGATGCTGCTGCATGGTTTTAATAATCTTACCCTTTCACTACTGGTGATTTATGGGAAAAATGAAAGCTTTGCAAAAGCATTTAATGTGTCAGAATGGATGATACTGGCAGTAGGAATAGTACTTTTTTCTTTGTTCTATTACCTTTTTATGAAGAAATATAAAGTACATTATGCAGAAATTTAATCTGTCAGAGCAAAAAAGTAAAATTGAAAATGAATATAGAAATGGAATTATTAGTAGCTACACACAACGAACATAAAAAAGAAGAAATTCAGCAGATCCTGGGCAGTGACTGTAAAGTGAAAAGTCTTACGGATTATAATATCCACGAGGAAATTGTAGAAGACGGAGACTCTTTTCATGCCAATGCCCTGATCAAAGCAAAATACTGTTTCGAAAAAACAGGAATTCCAAGCTTGGGCGATGACAGTGGTTTGGTAGTGGAATCTTTGGACGGAAGACCCGGGATATTCTCTGCCCGTTATGCCGGAGATCATGATTTTGCCAAAAATATTGAAAAAGTATTGATGGAAATGCAGGGAGTAGAGAACAGAAAAGCCTATTTCGTTACAGTTCTTTGCTATTACGATGAAAACGGAGCTCAGTATTTTGAAGGAAGGGTACACGGAAATCTGCTGACAGAAAACAAAGGCTTCAAAGGATTCGGATATGATCCTATTTTCGTTCCTGAAGGATATGACAAAACTTTTGCAGAAATGAATCCTGAAGACAAAAATAAGATCAGCCACCGTAAGCAGGCATTAGATCTGTTCATGGATTTTTTAAAAGTGACAGATTAAGTTTAACAATAAAGGAGAAATTCCTGTTTAGATTTTCTGTCGTACATTTGCTACAATAAACTATTGATTTGAGTACTTATTTAACGATATTAGGCTTTAATTCAGCAATTCCAACTATTAATTCGTCACCAACAGCCCAGCTGCTGGAGATGGAAGAAAGGCTTTTTCTGATCGATTGCGGAGAAGGTACACAGGTACAGCTGAGAAAAGCAAAGGCAAGATTTTCAAAGATCAATCATATTTTTATTTCCCACCTTCATGGGGATCATTGTTTCGGGCTTCCGGGGCTTATTGCTTCGTTCCGTCTTTTAGGAAGAGACAACCCGTTGCATGTTTACGGTCCGAAAGGAATTAAAAAAATGCTGGAAACGATTTTTCAGATCACGGAAACCCATCGAGGCTTTGAAGTGGTCTATCACGAGCTGGATAAGGATTATTCTGAAAAGATCTACGAAGACAACAGGGTAGAGGTATATACCATTCCTCTGGATCACAGAATTTATTGCAACGGTTATCTTTTTAAAGAAAAACCGAAAGACAGACATCTTAACATGAAAGAGATCGCTAAATACAGCGAGATTGAAACCTGTGATTATCACAATATCAAGGCAGGAAAAGATTTTGTATTAAGTGACGGCTATGTTCTGAAAAATGAAGTACTAACGGTAGACCCTGCTCCGTCAGTATCCTATGCATTCTGCAGTGATACCCGTTATCTGGAAAGTGTTATTCCGATTATTAAGAATGCTACGGTTCTTTACCATGAATCCACCTTTTTGCATGATCTGAAGGAAATGGCTGATTATACAGGGCATACAACGGCATTGGAAGCCGCAATGATTGCTCAGAAAGCACAGGTAGGAAAGTTGATTCTGGGACATTTTTCTAACCGGTATGCTGATCTGACTGTATTTACCGATGAGGCAAGAAATGTCTTTCCCAACTCTTACCTGCCCAAAGCGTTGGAAAGCGTAAAGATTTCATAAGTATGCTGAAGTTTGAAGAATTAAGAAGTTTTCTTGACGAAAAGGCTGATCAATATAATGCCCCTGATTTTATTGAAAATGATCCTATTCAGATTCCGCATCGTTTTTCTGTCAAGCAGGATATTGAAATTGCAGGTTTTTTAGCAGCAACCATTTCGTGGGGAAACAGAAAATCAATCATTAAGTCTGCTGAAAAAATGCTTGATATTATGGGGAATTCTCCTTACGATTTTGTACTGAATTATTCAGAAAAAGATCTGGAGATTCTTCAGGATAAAAGCATTCACAGAACTTTCAACGGGCAGGACTTTTCTTATTTTATCAGGCAGTTCAATCGTATTTATAAAGAAAATGAAAGCCTGGAAAACCTATTTGAAGTAAAAGAAAATGAAATCAACTTTCTGCACGCTATAGAAAGATTCAGAAACAGTTTTCTGGAAGCTGAAAAGCACAGAAGCCATAAACATATTAGCTCACCTTATAAAAATTCTTCTGCCAAGAGGATTATTATGTTCCTGAGATGGATGGTAAGAAAAGACAAAAGGGGAGTAGACTTTGGAATCTGGGAAAACACAGATCAGAAATACCTGTCCATCCCTCTGGATGTACATACTGGAAATATGTCCAGAAAATTAGGCTTGGTTTCAAGAACGCAGAATGACTGGAAAACAGTAGAAGAGCTGGACAAAGCGATCCGGCAATTTGATGAGAATGACCCTGCCAAATATGATTTTGCATTGTTTGGATTGGGAGTTACCAAAGAACTGTTGTAAAAATAACTAAGGATGAAAAAATATAACGAAAAAACAGAAGTTCTGGAGAAAATAGCAGACAGCATTACAGCGTGGATAGGCTCTATTCAGTCGCTGATTGTACATACCCTGCTTTTCCTGACCTCCTTTCTGCTTCCCATGGTAGGTTTGATTGAATTTGATAAAATGCTTCTCATTCTTACTACAGTGCTTTCATTGGAAGCGATCTATCTGGCGATCTTTATTCAGATGTCGGTCAATAAAAGTCACGAAAAAATTGAAGATATCCAGGAAGATATTGAGGAAATTAGCGAGGATATTGAAGATATTCAGGAAGATATCGAAGAGATCAGCGAAGATATTGAGGAAATCAGTGAAGACATTGAGGAAATTAACGAAGATATCGAAGACATCCAGGAAGATATTGAGGAGATCAATGAAGAAGAGGAGGAAGAAGACCACAATGAAAGGGCAAGAAATGTAATGCTGAGAAGTAATGTAAGCTCCAATAAAAATGAAATAAAAGCTTTAAAAGATATTATCTCACAGCTGCAGAACGAGATAGACCAGCTGAAAAAAGAATAATAAAAGAATCAAAATTTATCTCTTAAAAAAAACAGGCAGGTCGATATCTATTGATCTGCTTTTTTATTATAATTCTAATTTTGCTGATTGTAAAAAATGTAACGATAAGAAAAAATCATTGAGAATGTGAAGGATAAAACAGAAAATACTCTTATAGTGAGCTGTTTTTTTGCATTTTTTTTGTTACATTTGAGCAAATAAAAATAAAATGCTGAATTATAGAATAAAAAACTACCTTTTTCTATTAGTATTATTGTTCGTCTCTGCTTCTTTATTCTCTCAAAGAAAACCACCTAAAAATTTGGTGTCTGCTGTGAATAAGAAGGCTGGGGCATTTATAGACGTGAATGCGGCCGGTTATGCACCTTCCGCTTATACACCTGAGCAGCTCGTAAAAGACATTCTGATCAACGGAGGATCTACCTGTTCTGTACCTAACGTAACCAATGTGTCAATAACTCCGAATCAGTCAAACACAAGCAGTGATCGTTTTTGGGGGTATTTTCATAGGGGAACTACCAATTTTCCTTTTAAAGACGGTATTGTTTTAACAACAGGCCGTGCGGATCAGGCAGGAAACGTTGCGTCCAGTGCGAGTTATACCATACCGGGTGCAGGAACAGACGATCCTGATCTGTTGGTTGCAGTTCCTAATCCAGATCCTAGCGAGCATTATAATGATAATGTAATGTTAGAGTTTGATTTTGTACCCAACTCCACTCAGGTAAAATTTAATTATATTTTTGCTTCCGAAGAATATTCAGGAACTTATCCGTGTGATTATTCAGATGCATTTGCTTTACTGATCAAACCTGTTGCGGGAGGTCCTTATGTAAATCTGGCTGTTTTGCCGAATAATGCAGGACCTGTTGCCATGACAAACATTCACCCTCTTATTACAGGCTTTGGAGGTTGCCCTGCTATTAACGAACAATATTTCGGAGGATATAATTCTTCCCCTAATATTGTGACGAATTACGATGGAAGAACAACTCCTTTAACTGCTGTAGCAGATGTAACACCAGGGGTTGCCTACCACTTTAAAATGGTTTTGTCAGATTATAAAGATCATAGCTATGATTCTGCCGTATTTATTGAAGGAGGTTCTTTTGATATCGGTATTAAAATTGTTGATGAAAACGGAGTGCTTCTGCCTGCAGAAATAAAAATGTGTGACAACACTCCAAAGGTAATAAAAGCACAGGTTGCCACTATTCCTAACATGACTTTCCAGTGGTATAAAGATGGTGTTTTAATTCCTGGGGCAACCAGTATTTCTTATGTTGCAACCTCAGCAGGAGTATACACTGTAAAAGTAATGGTTCCCGGGAACAACTGTCCGGGTGAAGCTACGATTAAAGTTGTGGGAGGAACCAGCCCTACTGTGCAGAATGCTACTTTAAAGCTCTGTACAACCCCTACGCTTACCACTTTCAACCTGGAAGATGCAAAGCCAATGATCAGCACAACTCCTGGAGCAGTCTTTAAATTCTATGCGAACCTGGCTGATGCACAGGCACAAAATAACAGTAATATTACAAATCTCACCAATTATAACGGAACAGACGGGCAAGTGTTGCATGTTCTTGTTTCCAATGGTGCGTTCTGTAGCAGAATTGCCACATTGACGCTAAGAAAAGAAGAATTACCTGTTGCAATACTTAATGCAGCAAAACTTAAAATTTGTTTGGGAGAATCTGTACTGTTAACAGCAGGCGGAGGGGTTACCTATGAATGGGGCGATACTTCAGCCACGGGAGCAACAAGAACAGTAACTCCTACCAAAACCACTACCTATACGGTATATGCTATAGGAGCTCAGGGATGTAAATCTTTACAGCCAGCCCGTGTTACGGTAGAAGTAGTGCCGGCTATTGTTTCTACATTAAAAGGAGGCCATATCTGTAAAGGAGACAAAATTACCCTTGATGCAGGTACAGGTCCCGGATATACCTACCTGTGGAGTACAGGAGATACAACCCAGACCATTGTAGCAAGTACTCCGGGTGAATATTCGGTAACCATCAGCAATGGAGTGTGCTCACAGACGTTCAAAACAAAGGTTATCGATGCAGTCATTCCTGAAATTGTAAAAGTGGATTTTGATGACAGAGGAACCATCATTATTACAGCAACCAATCCTAGTAACGGGATCCTGGAATATTCAATAGATAACGGCGTTACATGGAAAGCCTCCAATATCTTTACCAATGTGCCGAAAAACAAAGTGATTTCCATTCGTGTAAGAGTAAAATATACCAGCTGTGTAGGCTTCCTTGAATTCTTTACGTTTGTAATGAAAAATGTAATCACTCCAAACGGAGATAATATCAATGATATTATCGATTTCAGCGGGGTAATTGATTATAAAGACTTCAGCGGACAGGTTTTTGACCGGTACGGAAAAGAAGTATTCAAAGCAGAAAAAATAAGACCTTACTGGGATGGATATTTCCAGGGGAAAAAGCTGCCTACTGCTTCATATTGGTATCAGATAACCTACGAAGACCCTGCCAGCAAGCAGACTACGGTGAAAACGGGTTGGATACTGCTTAAAAATATAGAGTAATTAAACAATTATTAAAAGACTGACGGTTTTGTCAGTCTTTTTTTTATGATAATGAAATAAACAGAGTTGATATCCTATCATAAATAAATTTGCGTTAGTAACAATGTAAATTGTATTAACCCGAATTTTAATTAAAAAAAATAGTATTTTTGTTTAAAATAATATAAAATGTTAAATAGGAGGACGGGAAATTTATTTTTAGTATTGCTTTTTGCTTTTATAGGAACCCTCATCTTTGCCCAGGACAGGAGTAAGTTACTTGCTGCAAAAAAGCCTGGAGCTGCTGCCATGAAGGCCGGAGCTTTTATTGATGTAAATGCGGCCAGCTATCCTGAATCAGGCTATAGTATTACCGATTTGGTAAAGAATGTTCTTATTTCAGGAGGAAACTGTGTTTCTACCAACGTGAGCAATGTTGTGGTCTCTCCCAATTTAGCAGCGAGCAATCCAAACAGAAGTTGGGGCTTCTTTAATAAGGCAACCACCAATTTTCCTTTTGCTAAAGGAGTTGTGCTTACTACAGGATATGCCAGTAAAACAGGAAACACCTACCAGCCTAACCTGAGTGATGATATTGGAACAGGAGGAGATATGGATCTTGCCACTGCTTTAGGAATTGATAATTCAAGATTGAAGGATGCTACTTTTATAGAATTCGATTTCGTGGCAGCTTCCACCGAAGTGACATTCCGGTACCTGTTTGCTTCTAAAGAATATGATCCTGCCTATCAGTTTCCTTGTAGAATTACAGATGGTTTCGCACTATTGCTGAAAAAAGCCAGTGATCCTACCTATACAAATCTTGCCGTGCTTCCGGGAGGTGCAGGGCCTGTAAGTGTTACCAATATTCACCCGCTAATTCCGGCAGGTTCCTCATCACCGGGGTGTGCTGCTCAAAATGCAGCTTATTTTGCCGGCATAAATTCAGCCCATATTGAAACGAATTTTGATGGACGTACCATTCCTTTGACATCAAAAGCTAACGTTATACCGGGGGAAACCTACCATTTTAAAATTGTTTTGGCAGATTACGATGACTCAAGCTTTGATTCAGCCGTATTCTTCGAAGCCGGCTCATTTGATATCGGGGTGAAGATTCTGGATGCAGCAGGAGCTCAACTTCCGGCGTCTATCAATGTATGTGACAATGCTCCACAGGTTTTTACCGCTTCAGTTCAGGCTTCCAATGCAACCTATCAGTGGTTTTTAAATGGCAATCCGATTTCGGGAGCAACTACAGCTACTTATACAGCAACACAACCGGGGACTTATACCATTAAAGTGACCATCCCGGGAAATTCATGTCCCGGAGAAGCTACTGTTACCATAGTGGGAGGAACTTCTCCTACAGTACAAAATACTACTTTAACCGCTTGTTATGCATCAGGAAATGCTGTATTTAATTTACCGTCGGCCCAGGCATCGATAAGTACCACTCCGGGAGCTACGTTCTCCTATTATGTGAATCAGGCAGATGCAAACGCCGGAAACGCAAATACAATTCCAACCCCTGCAACGTATTCAAGCCCGGGTGGGCAGACTGTATATGTTTTGGTGAAAAACGGTTTCTGTTCTAAAGTTGCACAATTGCAGCTGGTAAAGGCACCACAAATGACAGCGTCTATTGTGCCGCCAACGGTGCTTACCTGTGCGAATTCCCAGATCACTCTGGATGCATCCGCTTCGGTTTACCCTGCAGGATCTACTTTTAACTGGACAACTACCGGAGGAAATATTGTTTCGGGAGGAACTACCCTTACTCCCGTTATTGATGCTCCTGGAACCTATACTTTAACAATAACAAAAAATTATCAGCCCGGAAATGTTAACTGTAATGCCGTTGCCAATGTTACCGTAACAGGAAACAGTGCGCCACCAACTCCGGTACTTACAGCAAGTAAAATGCATACCTGTAACGGAGAGTCTGTAACCCTTACCGCTTCAGGAGGAGTAAGCTACAACTGGACAGGGCTTCCGGGAACCGGAAATACCCAGACAGTATCTCCCACAACTACAACTACCTATACGGTAACTGCAGTAGGAGCCAATGGATGTGTGTCTCAAACGCCGGCTACAATTACCATTCAGGTGTCAGAACCATTCACTGCACAGAATGCTGTCCTGCATAAATGTTATCAGCCGGGACTGGCTTATAACCTTACGGAAGCGCAGAGTCAGATTACTTCTGCAGCAGGAGTTACTTTCACGTATTATGTCAATCAGGCAGATGCCAATGCTGCCAACAACAACTTTATTGCAACACCTACAACATATTCACCACCGGGTAATCAGACGATCTATGTGCTTGTAAGCAACGGAGGATGTAGTTATGTGGTTTCTTTACAACTGATAAGTACAGCTCAGACTACTTTGACGGTAGCAGCTCCACAAACGATTACCTGTACCAATCCGCAGGTTACGCTGGATGCATCTGCATCGGTAATACCTCCGGGTTCTACAATTAATTGGACAACTGTAGGCGGAACTATTGTATCAGGCGGAACAACACTTACTCCCGTAGTAAGTGCAGGCGGAACTTACACATTGACTGTTACTAATGTGTCTCAACCTGGAAACCTGACCTGTACTTATACCACTAATGTAGTCGTACTGCAGGATAAAGCCACACCGGTTGCAACACTTGTATCATCACAGCCTCGTATATGCTTGGGTGAATCCGTAACCCTTACCGCTTCAGGAGGTGCTACCTACAACTGGGGAGGAGGTCTTACAGGAAATGGAAACACTCAGGTTGTTTCTCCTACTGCCACTACTGTATATACTGTGTTTGCCGTGGGAGCTAACGGATGTATTTCTGCAACACCGGCAACTGTTACTGTTCAGGTAGGTCCGCCTATAGCAGGACTTACAGCATCTAAATTAAAAATTTGTGAAGGAGAATCTGTAACATTAACCGCAACAGGTGGGATTACCTATAACTGGGTAGGTCTTACAGGAAACGGAAATACACAGGTTGTTACCCCTACAATTACAACGGAATATTCAGTATATGCATTGGGCGGAAACGGATGTAGCTCTGTGGATCCGGCAAAAGTTACCATTGAAGTAGTTCCGGCAATCGTTTCTACATTAGAAGATGTATATGTTTGTGCCGGAGACAATGGAACACTGGATGCCGGTGCAGGACCAAAATATACTTACCTGTGGAGTACGGGAGCAACCACGCAGACCATCACAACCAATCTGCCGGGAACTTATTCTGTGACCATCAGCAATGGAGTGTGTTCAAAGACCTTCACAGCGCAGCTGATCAATCCTGACCTACCGCAGTTCACGAATGTTGTTTATGATAACCATGTCCTTACTGTTACAGCAAGTAATCCTACAGGAGGAACCCTGGAATATTCGATAGACGGGGGATTAACATGGCAGCCATCTAATATATTCAGTGGTCTTTTGAATAATAATATGTACAATCTGATGGTTCGAGTGAAAAATGCAAAATGCGGTACTTCGCTGAGCTTCTTTACATTCGTTATCAGCAATGCTATTACTCCTAATATGGATGGGATCAATGATACAATAGATTTCTCAGGGATCAGTGGTTATAAAGATTTTGCAGCTTCTATTTTCGACAGATACGGAGCAGAAGTATACAAAGCTTCAAAAGGTGATGTGGTATGGAGAGGATCCTTAAAAGGAATCAACCTTCCTACAGGTACTTACTGGTATAGAGTACAGTGGGAGAACCCGGCCAGCAAAAAGCTGGAGCAGCGTTCAGGCTGGATCCTTTTGAAAAACAGAAATTAATTAAAACCTATAATAAAAAATCTTTCAGCAATGAAAGATTTTTTATTTTTATCCGTTAGAAGATTATAAATGGTAAAATGAAAGAAAGGGTTCCGGAATTTTTCGGACCATCACTTTAGATTTGTTTTCACCACTTTATTTTATTCCCACAGTTTCTTTTAAACTAATAACATTGGTACAGAAAAGCATTTAGCTATTCCAATACGTCGTTTTTATCAAATATGTAATGTTTTGAGATGAACGATGTTATTTGTGTTTTGTGAATTGTGGCATTTTTTAATGAAGATTTTCTGTTATATGTTTGTGTTTTTAGTTTTTTATTGTAAATAATATAAATATGTATGTGGTATATTTAAAAAAAAATTAAATTTGTTGAAACAAAAATATTATGAGAAGATATCTACCGCTTTGTTTATTTTTTACAGTCATCTCGACTTTTTTATTTTCACAAAATCAGCCTGCACAGACCAGAAAGTCAGTTAAAGAAGCACCTTCTGCATTGTCTAAAAAAGCAGGTTCTTTTATCGATGTAAATTCTCCGGCTTATATAGAAACAACTTATACCATAGAGAAGATGGTTAAAGATGTACTGATATCATCTGGAACCAATACCTGTCTTACCCCGAATGTAAAGAATGTAAAGATCACGCCTAATCATGCTCCGGATAATGCTAACAGGGCATGGGGATATTTTCATAAGGCAGCTACCAACTTCCCTTTTAAAGACGGACTTTTACTTTCTACAGGGCTTGCAAGAAAAGCAGGGAATGCTTTTGAAAGTAACACACTTAGTGATCCTAATGGTGGAGGGTCTGATAATGATCTGGCACAAGCTACCGGAGTATCAGCTGCCTCTTTAAGAGATGCTGTACTTTTGGAATTTGATTTTGTACCTACCACTTCTCAGATAAAATTCAACTATATATTGGCCTCTGAAGAATATTACGAAGGATATCCCTGTGAATATGCGGATGCATTTGCCATCTTACTAAGACCTACCTCAGGAGGACCTTATGTAAACATGGCCGTTCTTCCTAATGGGGCCGGACCTGTAAGTGTTACCAATATTCACCCGGCTATCAGTGCTTATCCGGTATGTGGAGCAGTCAATGAGCAGTATTTTGCAGGATATAATACCACGAATATTGAAACGAATTTTAACGGTAGAACAATTCCTCTTACTGCTACGGCAACTGTAGTTGCAGGACAGGAGTATCATTTTAAAATGGTGATTTCCGATTTTAGAGATAATAGTTATGATTCTGCAGTGTTTCTGGAAGGAGGGTCTTTCAACATCGGGGTAGATCTTTTAGATCCTTCCGGTACAAAACTTCCTTCCGAAATTAATGTATGTGACAATACTCCTCAGGTGATTACAGCTTCGGTGAATGACCCTAACCTGGTATATCAGTGGTTCCATAACGGAGCCCCGATACCAAATGCCACTACCAATAGCATTACCGCAGTACAGCCAGGTACTTATACCATTGAAGTAAGCGTACCGGGAAATCCTTGCCCTGGTAAAGCATCAATAGAAATTCATGGCGGAACTACACCACAGGCCCAGGATGCTACATTGTTGCTGTGTACAACTCCTGACATTACCACATTTGATTTAAGTACGGTCAAACCGGATATCAGTCCAACACCTGGAGCGATCTTTAAATTCTACGTGAATCAGGCTGATGCCGTTGCACAAAATAATAATTATATCCAGAATATACTGAACTATAACGGTAATGACGGTCAGATCCTTTACGTAGTGGTGTCAAACGGCAGTTTCTGTAGTAAAACGGTTGAATTGAAATTGCTGAAGGAAACAACACCTACTGCAAAAGTAAAATCTTCCAGAATAAAAATATGTCCGGGAGAATCAGTGACATTAACTGCAGAAGGGGGAGCTACTTACCAATGGAGTAACTTTATGGGAACCGGAAATATACAGACGGTAACATTATACCAGACCACTACATTCACAGTATATGCAGTAGGGCAAAAAGGGTGCAGATCTCTGAACCCGGCTACCATAAGAATAGAAGTAACCCCTGAACTCACTTCACCATTAAAGGATGTTGAAATGTGTATGGGAGATGTTGTAACATTGGATGCAGGAGCAGGACCTAACTTTAAATACCTTTGGAGCACAGGAGCAACTACACAGAAAATAGATGTAGACCAGTGGGGAGTGTACAGCGTAGAAGTTGATAACGGAACCTGTAAAAAAACTTTCGAAGCTAAAGTAATAGGGGCAGCAAAGCCGTTCGTTACGGCATTGAATTATGAAAGCATTAAAAAAACAGTGACTGTTACTGCAGAAAACCCTGCAATGAACAATTTACCAAGCAGTTTAGAATATTCTATCGATAACGGAATTACTTGGCAGGAATCTAATGTATTTACCAGCCTTTTGGATAATACCAAATATACGGTTCTGGTAAGAAGGGTAGGTACTCATTGCGTAGGAAGCCTGGAATTCTTTACCCTGCAGATCAATAATATCATTACACCGAATGAAGACGGAATCAATGATGTACTGGACCTTAAAGCTCTTGGAGAATTCAACAACTTTACAGGATCGGTATATGACAGATATGGTGTTGAAATGTTCAGATTCTCAAAAGAAACCCCGGTTTGGGACGGAACAGTAGGAGGAAAGAGACTGCCTACAGCTACCTATTGGTATAAATTCAACTTTGAATATCCGAGATCAAAAGCTCAAATGAACTGGTCTGGATGGATTATGCTGAAAAACAGAGATTAATTGATATTGTAATATAATTAAGAAGCCTTTCAAATACTTTTGAAAGGCTTCTTTTTATTTGTATAAGATGTTTTCTTACTGATTATCTTTCCAAAGATTGGCAAAAAGAATAAAATCTGCGACGCTCAGTTCTTCAGCTCTTTTATCCAGGAATTCATGTCCCTTTAAAGCTTCAGGAATGTTCAAGGTCTTCAAAGCATTGGACAGCTTCTTTCTTCTTTGGTTGAATCCTGTTTTTACGATCTGTTTAAAAAGAATTTCGTTCCCGGCCAGGCCTTCTTTAGGGTTTCTGGTAAGCCTTATCACCCCTGATTTTACTTTTGGAGGAGGATTGAAAACGTTTTCATGTACCGTAAACATATAAGATACATCATAATATGCCTGGATCAGTACAGAAAGTATACCGTAATCTTTAGTTCTCGGTACGGCAGCCGTTCTTTCCGCAACTTCTTTCTGGAACATTCCTACCATCTCAGGAATCAGCTCATAGTGATCTACAATCTGGAATAATATCTGCGAAGAAATATTATAGGGAAAATTACCAATGATGGCAGTTTGCTCATCTTTGATAAAATTAAAATCCTGTTTCAGAAAGTCACCTACAAAAGTATTTTCTGTAACCTTAGGATAATTGTTTTTCAGATATTCGATAGATTCCGTATCGATTTCGGCAAGGTAAATGGTCTGGTCTTTTTCAAGAAGATATTTGGTAAGCACGCCCATTCCGGGACCTACTTCCATGATGTTATTATAGTTCTCAAAACTAAGACCTTCTACAATTTTTCTTGCGATATTTTCATCGGTCAGGAAGTGCTGCCCCAGATGTTTTTTTGCTTTTACACTCAAAGTTTTTTATGATTTTATTAACAATGATTTTCTTTATTTCGTCCCAAATTTCGGAAGTTTTTTTCTATTTTAGCCAAAAATTTTAATATTAATGGCTAAATCTGTAGATGAGTTTAATAAGAAAAGGCTTCGGTCCAGCAATATTACTGTAGTGATAAGTATTGCCTTAGTGCTGTTTTTGTTGGGATTAATGGGGCTTATTTTAATTAATGCCCAAAAGTATTCTGACTATATCAAAGAACAATTGGTGGTGAATGCCTACTTTGATGAAAATTATGACGCAAAAGACTCTGTAAAAATTGCAAAACTGGAGGATGAAACTTTTAAAAAGGTACAGACGTTAGCTCCTGTAAAAAAGGCAACTTATATCTCCAGAGCTATGGCAGCGAAGGAAGCTAAAAAAAGTATGGGGATAGACAGTGATGCATTATTTGAAGAGAATATTTTCCCTTCATCTATTGAAGTTGCTTTAAAACCGGAATATGTGGATCCTGCAAAAATTGATGAAGCGATTAAAGTGATCAAATCTGTTCCCGGTATCGTAGATGTTAAGAACGACAGTACTTTGATGGTGGATGTTTACAATAACCTGAGCAGAATCTTAAAATGGATCTTAGGATTTTCAATACTGTTTTTGGTATTGGCTGTGGTACTGATCAACAATTCAATCCGTCTGAAAATATTTTCGAAGAGATTTATTATTAAAACCATGCAGCTGGTAGGAGCGAAGAGAAGATTTATCCTTAAACCTTTTATCATAGAAGCTGTTATCCTGGGAGCTATTGGTTCCGTAATTGGTCTTCTTGCTCTGGGAGGTGTTTGGTATTACTTTACAAGTCAGATCGGCTCTGCTTTCGTACAGGATAACAATCAGTATTTCTGGTTAGTGATTCTGGTACTTGGTGTAGGGATCTTCATTTCTGTCTTAAGTACTATTTTCGCTACATGGAGATTCTTAAAATCAAACGTTGACGACTTATATTACTCTTAATAATGAGCAAAAAAACAAATAAAATTTCCGCTTCAGATTTTGGAAATGAAGCAGAAGTGCCACAGGAAAACTCGTTCTATTTCGGACAGCAGAACTTCAAATGGATGCTGATTGGGTTAGCATTTATTGTTGTCGGCTTTCTATTGATGATGGGGCCTGATGCCAATATGGTAGACGGTAAATTTGATCCCAATGCATGGAATGACGATATCTTCTCTATCAGAAGAATCAGAATAGCACCGCTTTTTGTAGTCATAGGATTTGCAATAGAAGTGTACGCTATTTTAAAAAGAAAATAAATAGATTTTTATATTTAGAGATTAAGAGATTAGGAAATTCAGAGCATTCTGATTTTCCGGATTTCTTAATCTTTTAATTTTTTGAAAGAATATGGATTTAATTAAAGCAATTATTATTGCCATTGTAGAGGGATTAACAGAGTATCTTCCGATTTCTTCTACTGCTCACATGGGATTTACTGCCAATCTGATGGGGCTTGAAGAAACAGAGTTTTTAAAAATGTTTCAGGTGTCTATTCAGTTCGGAGCCATTTTATCTGTGGTGGTAGCCTACTGGAAAAAGTTTTTTGATTTAAACAATATTCAGTTCTATTTTAAGCTTGCTTTTGCTGTAGTTCCGGCATTGGTATTAGGATATTTATTTGATGATAAAATTGAAGCCGTACTTGGAAATCAGATTGCAATTTCTTCAGTATTGGTTTTGGGAGGTGTTGTTTTACTGTTTGCTGACAAATGGTTTAAAAATCCTAAAATTGATGACGAAAAGGGAATTACCATAAGAAATGCCATTACCATCGGTTTCTGGCAGTGTCTGGCAATGATGCCTGGAACAAGCCGTAGTGCAGCTTCCATCATTGGAGGGATGGCACAGGGATTAACCAGAAAAGCAGCTGCTGAATTCTCTTTCTTTCTTGCTGTACCTACCATGCTGGCCGTAACTGTATATTCCGTTTTTGTGAAAACATGGGGTAAAGAAACTGCCAATCCTCAGAAAGGATATGAAATGATCATGGCTTCACAGGATCACATTATGATTTTCGTGATAGGAAATGTTGTGGCATTTATTGTAGCATTAATAGCGATTAAAGCATTCATTGGAGTGCTTAATAAATATGGTTTCAAACCATGGGGATGGTACCGTATTTTTGTAGGTGTTGCTTTGCTGATCTATTTCTATTTCTTTAAATAAAAAATATTCACATATCCATTCATGACAGCTGAAGAACTGAAATCAGGATACATTTTTTTATTAGACAAGCCTTTGGACTGGACTTCTTTTCAGGCTGTCAATAAAATGAAATATAAACTTAAAAGAGAGTTTGACCTTCCTAAAAAATTTAAAATTGGGCATGCAGGAACCTTAGATCCCAGAGCTACAGGACTTCTTATTGTATGTTGCGGAAAATTTACCAAAAAAATTCCTGAGATTCAGGATGCTCCGAAAGAATACTGGACGGAGATCAAAATAGGAGTGCAAACAGAATCTTACGATACCGAAAAACCGGAAATCCTTCATCAGGATATCACTCATATTTCTGAGGAACAGGTGAATGAAACTCTGGAAAAATTTGTAGGTGAAATTGAACAGAAACCTCCGGTTTACTCAGCTATTAAAATCGATGGGGAAAGAGCTTATAACCTTGCCAGAGCAGGTGAAGAAGTAGAAATGAAGGCCAGAAAGACAACCATTCACTATATCAAAGATATTAAAATAGATTTTCCTGTGGTGAGTTTTACGGTAGGATGCTCCAAAGGAACTTATATCAGAAGTCTTGCTCACGATATCGGGCAGGAACTTGGAGTGGGGGCTTATCTGACCCAGTTAAGGCGTACAAAAATCGGGGATTATGCTATTGAAAACGCCACAGATCAGTTTTTGAATAACGATTTCCGTTTTGAAGGCTTATGAAAATAAAATTATCTCTTTTCTTATTGGGTTTTGCTTTTTGTAAAGCTTTCTCCCAGAATGCTGAGACGAAAAAACCTAAGATGGATTTTTATGTTAACCCATCCCTTAACGTAGGATTTAATATTAATAAAAAGAATCAGAGTAACAATTCGCAGTATATTGAGGACAGATCCGTATTAGGTAATATGACCTACGGTATTACTGCGATAGGAGGTTACAATTTTCTTCCTAACTTTGCCATAGGAACAGGGTTGAAATATAGCTTTATACAGGACAATTATCATTTGCTGTATTGGGTGATTCAGCCGAAGTTTATTTTCTCTCCCGGAGACTGGCCTTTTTATATAGACATTAATTATGGCAAGCAGCTGAATCATTCTGCTGTTTCAAATACTGAATTTTGGGGAGCGAGACTGGGAATGCAGGTTTCCTATTCAAAAAGGCTGAGCCAGGAAGGAGGAATTGTTTTTGAATCACATAAGCTGAAAGAGGGTGTGGATGGCTTCTTCATCGGGCTAAGCTATGGAATCTCTGTTTTCAGCAATAAAAATTATACCGGTTACGGTGAAGACTAATGGAAAAGACACGTATCAATAAATATTTATCAGAAGTAGGATACTGCTCAAGAAGAGCAGCAGATAAACTGTTGGAAGAAGGAAGAATAAAAATTAACGGAAAAATTCCTGAACTGGGAACAAAAGTTTCTGATGAAGACCTTGTAGAAGTAGATGGTAAGCCCATAAAAGAGTCCCAGGAAAAACCTGTTTATATTGTTTTCAATAAACCGGTAGGAATTGTCTGTACTACAGATACCAAGCGTGAAAAAAATAACATTGTAGATTATATCAATCACCCGAAAAGGATTTTCCCGATCGGAAGACTGGATAAACCTAGTGAAGGTCTTATCCTGCTTACGAATGACGGAGATATTGTCAATAAAATCCTGAGAGCAAGAAACAATCACGAGAAAGAATACCTGGTAAGGGTAGATAAACCTATTACTCCAAGGTTTCTTGAAAAAATGAGAAACGGAGTGCCTATTCTGGATACGGTAACCAAAAAATGTGAAGTGGAGAAGATTGATGAAATGAACTTCAGAATCATTCTTACACAGGGACTTAACAGGCAGATCCGAAGAATGTGCGAATACCTTGGATATGAAGTGAAAAAACTGAAAAGAATCCGTATTATGAATATTAAACTGGATCTTCCGATCGGAAAATGGAGAGATATGACGGATGATGAGCTTTCGGCACTTAATTTATTGCTGGAAGATTCAAGTAAGACCGTTGATTAAAATAAAAATATAAAGGCAGAGAATAGATTTCTCTGCTTTTTTGTTGTTCTTATAATGGCTATTTCGTTAGCAGATTTACAGTTTATAAATTTCAGTTTTATATAATTTTCACACCTTAGTGTAATATGTTGTGGTTTTCTGTTTTATGTATTATATTTATTGTAATTAAATAATAACTGAAAATTTTACACCATGAAAACAAAATTTAAACCATTTATTCTTATTATTGCTGCTTTTGCAATACTTACTGATTGTCAAAATGAAAGTGAAAATCATACAAATCCTTATAATACTTCTTTTTTTATAGACTATAGAAGCCTGAACGGAGCACCGGACGGAATGGCTGTCATCGATCTCGATCCTGATTCTCCTAGATTTGGCAGCATTATCAGCAAACTTGAATTAGGCGTCGGAGTTTTACCACATCATATCTATTATAATAAAGATGCAAAAAAGCTCTATACGACTGCTTTAGGAGGGGATTATCTCTATCAGATCAAAGCAGAGGAAGACAAAAACGGAATGCCTAAACTGATCAGTGCTACTCCTGTTGATACAGGTGAAAATACAGTGGGGGAAAATCTATTTTTTACCAATGATGGACGCTTTTTTATGACCTTTATGGGAGGGGCAGGAGGATTGAAAGATGGAAGTGTAGGCGTTTTTAATGCCAATAATAATCAGCTTATCAAAACGATCAAAGCACCTATAGAAGCCAATCCGAATAAATTTATTATGTATCCGCACGGTATTTCCATAAATGAGGAAAAAGGACTTATGATGGTAACCTCAACCATTCATCCGGACCTTACCAGCGGCATGGGAAATACCTGTACTCTGATAGATCTGAATACCTATGAACTGAAAGAAACTTATCAGGTAGCAGACTCACCGGCAGATTTGTCCAGTCCTGTTGAAGTCTTGTTGCTGCGTGGTAAATTCCCACAATTTGCACTTGCTACAACAATGCTTGGAGGTGATATCTGGATTGCACCCTATAATACAGTCACTAAAAAATATGATGCCTTTAGCAAAATATTTGACGGAAGTACACAAGGTTTGGGCTGGGCTCTTGAAATGTATATTGATGATAACAGCAAGCTCTATGTAAGCTTCGCAGACCCGGGTAAAGTGCTTGTTTTTGATATCAGTAATCTTCCTCAGCTAAAGCTTTTAAAAACTTTTACGGCAGATAAAGGAGCTCATCATATGGCATTCTTTAAAACCAGATCAGGAAAAGAAGTAGTGGCTGTGCAAAATAATTTGTTAAATCTTCCTAATCTCAACTCCGGAACGATAAGTGTCATTGAAATTCAGACAGGAAAAACCTTAGGTACAGTAGATTTACGTGCAAAATATGGAATACTTCCGGAATCCATTGAAGGAACGAATGGTCCCAGCAGCTATATGCACCATTAATAGAGAGCTTAAAATATAAACATCCCAGGTAGAATCTGCTGTTCCGGGATGTTTTTTATGTTTTAATTGAGTTTCTTTTTAACAGAAAGCATCATTAAATCCGGATTTACTTCGCATGCTTTATCTCTTTTTATATACATTATTTCACATACCACCTCATCCTTGTCTCGTATTCCGGCTTGAGTTTTAACAGCTTCCAGATTTTCCTGTCGTCAGGATTACTGATCCTGTAGTAGATGATCTTATCCGCTGAATATTTAAAGTAAGGATGGTTTTTAAGCCATTCCTCAGGTGCTTCTGTCAAACTGTATTTAGGAACATCCGTTGTATCTAGTGGTGCAATGGCGATCAGCTTTTGAACCAGTTCTTTATCAATATTGTAGGTATCCATAATCTGTTGCTTATTGACAAAACCACCAAGCTTTTTCCGGAATCCGATGATAGACCCGGCACTTTTTTCATCCAGACCGAATTCCAGCAGCTGTCTGAAAGTAATTGTATTGAGGTTTGTTTTTGAAAAATCCGTCTTTTCCTGTTTGATTTCCTGTTTCCTGTCCGGAATGGCATTTATTTTTATATAAGGTTTAAGCTCCTGGAATTTTTCGGAAGAAATAACGAAGCATTTTTGAAGATCTTCCGGGCTTTTAAAACTTCCTTTTAAAATTCTGTCACGATAATTAACAATCGTGATTGCCTGTTTTTCAGAAAATCCAAGAGCTCTCCAACCTTCATTATCCAATAGATTAGGATCAAAATAAGAGTATCGGATCTTCTCTTTGAAGGAAGAATTTCTGAATGAATTCTTGAAATCTGCGGGCGTATTTACCGGCAGAAGCAGATAAGGTTCAAGCTTACTGTAATGGTCAGAAGAAATAATAAAACACTCCTTAAACTTTTCTTTACTGACAAAACTTCCTCCCAGATATTTTTTATATTTTAAAATTGCTTCGGCCTGTTTCTCACTGAAACCTATTTTCACCCAATCCTGTTCAGAATAAAGATCAGGATTAAATTTTCCGGTCACTGAAATACTTCTCTTTTCGAAATTTTTAAATGGCTGACCCGGATTATCCAGTGTGTTTTCAGGAAGTAAGACAAAAGGCGCTATTGCTGCAAACTTTTCTTCAGAAATTGCATAACACTTTTTCAGCTGTTCTTTTGAAACAAACTTTCCTCCCAGAATATCTTTATATTTAAGAATAGTGGATGCCTGTTTTTCAGAGAACCCCAGTTTCTGCCATTGCACATGGTTCAGGGTATTAGGGTTAAAGTCTGACAGATTAGCAGAGACATGAGCCGCCACTATAAATTTCACATCAGGAAAAGGTTCTTTATCTCTGCTGGTATAGCTTTGATAAGCTAACAGGACCATCAGAAGCAGGACCATGCAGGCCAGTTTATGGTAATAATTTTTTCTCATCATAGAGTAAACATATGGATAAAACCGATATGCCGCAATGACGAGTGTAGAAATGGTTAATTTTGCAATATAGATTGAGTATATTTATTTTGAAAATATACTTATATCATCTTAATATAGAATTATTTAAAGATATTAAAGTACAATATTGAAGCTGAGCGATTATTCTTCTTCTTTATCTCCCAGAGATTCTTTGAGTTTTAAAAGTTCTGCCTTTACAAATTCAAGACGGTCGATAATGGTAATAGTTTCTGAAATCTTGTTGTTGGTAGTCAGGGCAACACGGGCTCCATCAAGAGTATAGCCTTTTTCTTTCACCAGATGATAGATCATTTGCAGATTCTTGATATCTTCCGGAGTGAAATATCGGTTTCCCTTTTTATTCTTTTTAGGCTTAATGATCGGAAATTCCTGTTCCCAATAACGTATTAATGAAGTGTTTACATCAAATGCTTTAGCGACTTCTCCTATTGAATAGTATAGTTTATCAGGTAAATTTATTTTCATTTTACGGCTCCTAAACTTCAAAGATAAAAATTTTTTAAAATCTGAACCAAATATATCTTTAAAACTGCGGTATGACTTTTGTTTGGGAGCTTACTGAAGATTCTATTCAAATATATCTTAAAAATATAAAAAAGATTATTTTTTTTAATAACTTGGTGAATTCCAAAACACTATAATGATATGAAACAGTACTTCTTATTTTTAATAATGATGATTCCTTTTACTGGGTTTTCACAATGGACAAAAACAGAGCTTGGGTCTAAAAAGGTAAAACAGTCACAGGAAAAACTGGAATTTGCAGCACTTTACACGCTGGATGCCGATCAGTTCAGACAGAGCTTAAAGAATGCGCCTTTGCGTTTTTCCAAAGAAAAAGGCATAACCATATTGCTTCCTGTTGCAAGTGGAAAATCAGAACATTTTCTGGTATGGGAATCTTCAAATATGGCTCCTGAACTGCAGGCTAAATATCCGGATATCAGATCGTATGTGGGAACAGGTGTAGAAGATCCCACTGCCTATCTGACGTTTAGCATGTCCCCGATAGGATTTTCTTCCATGATCACCCGCTCCGGGATCTCAGAATTTATTGAACCCTATACGGAAGACCGTACCATCTATGCTGTGTTTGATTCCAATGCGAGAAGGGGACAGGATAAAGTACCTTTTGAAAAACTCAACAGTAATGTCCCGGAAAAAATGCCATTGAAAAAGAAAAGACGTTGTAAATAAAACTTGTCTTTATATCTTTTTGTTTATAAATTAAAAGTAAAGACCTGATAATTGTTTGTTGGGCTTATTGATATTTTTCTACATAAACGGCGATTTTATATAAATGATTAATAAATGACTGTTTATTTATTAATTTTTTAAATTATTAACATTAATTTTTGTTTTATTTTTGATTTTTGATTTATTTCGTTTCGTTTTTCCTAATTAAATTGGTTTTATTTTGCTAAATTAGCACTATATAAAATCACATTTTATTATGAAACACTACTTATTTATTTTATCCCTGCTGGTCCCCTTTTTAGGATTCTCGCAGTGGTCAAGAACTGAGCTCCGGTCTCAGAAAGTTAAAGAATCACAGGAAAAATTAGAATTTTCAGGACTTTATTCGTTGAATACGGATCAACTCAGACAAAATTTAAAAGATGCTCCTGAACGCTTTTCAAACGGAAAAGGAGTTATCATTTCTCTTCCTACAGCCAACGGAAGTTTAGAAAAGTTCCGGGTATGGGAATTTTCAAATATGGCGCCTGAACTGCAGGCCAGATATCCTGAAATCAGATCTTACGTAGGAACAGCATTGGAAGATCCAACTGTTTATTTAAGATTCAGTTTGTCTCCGGTAGGATTTTCTTCCATGATTACCCGGTCAGGGATATCCGAATTTATTGAACCTTACACAGAAGACAGAACTGTTTATGCCGTATTTGACTCCAATGCAAGAAGAGGACAGGATAAAGAGCCGTTTGAATGTGGTACCAAAGATGAGATAGAGAAAAATGCAGCAGGAAAAAATTCCAATACAGCTAATAAAAAGACAGCAGGCTTTAATGTATTCAGAATGGCACTATCCTGTACCGGAGAATATGCACAATATCACCTGACAGCTACCAATACCCCTGCAACAGCAACAGATGCACAGAAAAAAGCAGTGATTCTGGCAGCAATGAATGCTTCTTTAACAAGAATGAACAGTGTTTTTGAAAAAGATCTGTCATTACATTTTAATCTAATTGCTAATAATGACGTCATTATATTCCTGAATCCGGCAAGTGATCCTTATACTTCATTTAGTAATAATTCAGCACGTACTGTTATTTCTGCTAATATTCCTGCTACTGATTATGATATGGGACATTTATTAGACAAAAGAAATGCTAATGGGGTTGCTAATTTGGGAGTAATCTGTAATAATACTTATAAGGCAGGAGGCTATACTTCATGTAATTTTCCTGAAGGTGACAGTTTTGATATCGATTATGTTGCTCATGAAATGGGGCATCAGCTAGGGGCCAATCATACATTTTCCTATTATCTTGATGGGTCTGGAACATCAGAAGTAGAACCCGGAAGTGGTACTACCATTATGGCTTATACTGGTATCCTTGGAGGGAACTATGATGTTCAGTTCAATTCAAATGATTATTACCATACTTTTAATGTCACAGAGATCAAAAATAAGATTAACAGCATTACATGTGGGGTGAATACCCCTTTTGCAGATCCTGCTCCAGGCATCAGTGCAGGAGCTGATTATACCATTCCGATATCTACACCTTATATATTAAAGGGAATAGTAAATGATGTCAACAGTGCATCTTACACCTATACATGGGAACAAATGAATGCTGCCGGCGATGCTGAAACAGATGCAAATTGTATAACATATCCAACTAAACCGGCAGGGCCGAATTTTAGAAGTAAAGCACCCAGCAGTAACCCGACAAGATATATGCCCGATTTTAATAAAGTGCTGGCAGGTGTATTGTCAACACGTTGGGAATCAGTTTCCAGTGTGGCAAGAAATATGAATTTTACATTTACTGCCAGAAGCAATAATCCGCTAGCTCCACAGACCAGTAAAGACGAAATGATTGTAACGGTAAATGCCGGGGCGGGACCTTTTGAAGTAACAGCACCAATATTTGGGCAGTCGTTGAATTCGGGAGCAACTGCAAATATTACCTGGAATGTAGCCAATACCAATCAGGCTCCGGTTAATACTGCCAGTGTAAACATCAAATTATCTACTGACGGTGGACAAACGTTCACAACTATTGCCGCCAATACACCTAATGATGGTAGTGAGCAGATTACGATTCCTTCCGGATCTACCTCAGCGAATGCTTTTATCATGATAGAGGCTGTCGGGAATATTTACTATGCAGTAAGCCCAAGCTTTGTTATTGACTATACTGTGACAGGCGAAAACTGTAATACCTATACTTATAGTGGAGATCCTGTACCTGTTAAAGATGGCCCTGGTGGAAGTGATATCTCTTCACCTGTTGTGAAAATTCCTTTAATGGTCAATAATTCCGGAACCATTACTAAAATTAAAGTTACGCCGGTTGTCACCCATCCGAATGTAAGACATTTATCTTTAGGTATAGAAAGCCCTGTTGGAACTTCAGCTTTATTCTGGAACAGAAGCTGTAATACCAGCTCTGGAATTACCGCTGCATTCAGTGATGCCGGATCTGCTGTTGTATGTGCTTCACCAATTCAGGGAGATGTTAAATCATATGAAAGTTTAGCTATTTTTAAAGGTCATAAAGCACAGGGAGAATGGAAATTATTCGCTTCAGATAACAATCCGGGAAGTGTAGGAAATATTACCGGATGGTCACTTGAAGTATGTACCAGAGAGACCCAGGCGTTAGGGACCAAAGAAACCTCTTCCCCAATAGCAGATGATATTAAAATCTATCCTAATCCAAGTGACGGAAACTTCTTTATCAAGTCCAGAAATATAAAAGGAGACGTTAAAGTAAGTATGCTTGATGCCAGTGGAAGATTAGTGTACTCTTCTGCCTATAAAACTGAAGGTAATGATACCAAGTCATTCAATGTGAATGTACCGAAAGGAGTGTATGTGATCAGCATTGACTCTTCTAAAGGACTCTACAATACTAAACTTATTATCAAATAATACAGCATATTATTTTTCAGTTACAAAGGATCGGTATTTACCGGTCCTTTTTGCTTACTCTTAAATCTGAAATGAAAGAAGTTTACGACGAGAGAACGAAAAAATAAGCATGTTATTTTTGAAATTGTTATTATTTTTCTATATAATTTATTATTTGATATAATAATTAATATAAGTTTGTTTTTGTTGTTGATATTTTAAATTAGTATTGGTTTTTGTTAATTATTTTCATGTATTTCATTGATTTACTGTTGTTTTATTAGTTGGATTGATGTGGTTTTATTAAATTAGCACTACTTAAAATCACGTTTATTATGAAACACTACTTACTTATTTTATCCCTGCTGGTTCCCTTTTTAGGATTCTCGCAGTGGTCAAGAACTGAGCTCCGGTCTCAGAAAGTTAAAGAATCACAGGAAAAATTAGAATTTTCAGGACTTTATTCGTTAAATGCGGATCAGCTCAGACAAAATTTAAAAGATGCTCCGGCACGCTTTTCAAACGGAAAAGGAGTTATCATTTCACTTCCTACAGCAAACGGAAGTTTAGAAAAGTTCCGGGTGTGGGAATTTTCAAATATGGCGCCTGAGCTGCAGGCAAGGTATCCCGAGATCAAATCCTATGTAGGAACTGCATTGGAAGACCCAACGGTCTATTTAAGGTTCAGTTTGTCTCCGGTAGGATTTTCTTCTATGATTACCCGCTCAGGGATATCCGAATTTATCGAACCTTACACAGAAGACAGAACTGTTTATGCTGTATTTGATTCCAATGCAAGAAGAGAGCAGGGCAAAGAACCTTTTGAATGTTCTGTTATCGATGAAGCAGAAAAAAATAATGGTGAAAAAAACAATGTTGCCAATAAAAAATTAGCAGGATTTAATATATTCAGACTTGCATTATCCTGTACCGGAGAATATGCACAATATCATCTGACAGCTGCCGGTACACCTGCTACAGCTACAGATGTACAAAAGAAAGCTGTGGTTTTAGCGGCCATGAATGCCAGCCTTACCCGGCTTAATGGTGTTTTTGAGAAAGATCTTTCTTTCCATTTTAACCTTATTGCTGATAATGATATTCTTATCTTCCTGGATGCTGCATCAGACCCTTATACCAATGGTGGCCCGAACGAAGCCCATGCTCAGATATCCGCAAGAATTGCAGCCGAGAACTACGATATGGGACATCTCATTGATAGAAAAGGAGGCAACGGATCTGCTGGGGTAGGCGTTATCTGTAATAATAATTCAAAAGGAGCAGGATGGACTGCCCACAACTTTCCGGAAGGTGATAAATTTGACATAGATTATGTAGCTCATGAAATGGGACATCAGCTGGGAGCAGGACATTCTTATACATACAGGTCTTCACAGGCAGATCAGAAAGTAGAACCGGGAAGTGGAAGTACCATTATGGCATATACGGGAATCACTACATTGTCAGATGTACAGTTTAATTCCAACGATTATTACCATACCAACAGTATCACTCAAATCAGGAATAAACTGAATAGCCTTACCTGTGGTGTAAACACTCCTTTTGCAGATGCTGCTCCAAATATTAATGCAGGATTAG
Source organism: Chryseobacterium sp. 22458 (assembly GCF_052044975.1). NCBI lineage: Bacteria > Pseudomonadati > Bacteroidota > Flavobacteriia > Flavobacteriales > Weeksellaceae > Chryseobacterium > Chryseobacterium sp. 22458. The sequence continues at coordinate 349,855 of NZ_JBQEOA010000004.1, forward strand.
ATTATACAATTCCTAAATCCACACCCTTTGTTTTAAAAGCTACCACTACAGATGTTGCGAATGCTGCCTATACCTATGTTTGGGAGCAGACAGACCAGGCTGCGGCAGCTCAGATCGGAGCAGGTGATATTTCTGCTGCTTATCCTGCAAAACCAACAGGCCCTACTTTCAGATCATTTGCACCGGTAAATTCATTGGTAAGATATTTTCCGGATTTTAATAAAGTACTGGCCGGAGTACTCTCTACCCGTTGGGAAGCGGTTTCAAGTATAGCAAGAGGTCTTAATTTTGCAGTTACCGTAAGAAACAATAACCCGCTGCAGCCACAGGTTTCGAAGGATGCAATGACGGTAACGGTGGATGCAGCATCGGGACCTTTCCAGGTGACTGCGCCTGTATTTGGACAGTCGTTAAACTCAGGAGGAACTGTAAATGTAACATGGGATGTTGCCGGTACCAATGCTGCTCCGGTGAATACAGCCAATGTAAACATTAAATTCTCTAAGGATGGTGGGCAAACCTTTACAACAATAGTGGCCAATACTCCGAATGATGGTAGTGAACAGATCACTATACCTGCTGGTTCCACTTCAGCCAATGCCTATATCCTGATTGAAGCGGCAGATAATATCTATTATGCAGTAAGCCCAAGTTTTGTTATTGACTATACTGTGACGGGTGAAAACTGTAATACCTATACTTATAACGGAGCTGCCGTGCCTATTACAGATGGTCCCGGAGGAGGAGGTATATCTGCTCCCCGCATAACAATCCCTTTAATGGTTAATAATACCGGAACCATTACCAGAATAAAAGTAACTCCTTCCATTACACATCCCAATGTAAGCCAATTGGCTGTAGGAATTGAAAGTCCGGTAGGATCTTCTGCCTTGTTCTGGAACCGAAGTTGTTCCAACAGCTCTGGAATTACAGCTTCTTTCAGCGATTCAGGGGTGGCTGCTACCTGTGCCTCTCCGGTTCAGGGAGATGCTAAATCATATGAATCTTTAGGTATATTTAAAGGGCATACAGCGCAAGGAGAATGGAAGCTTTTTGCAACAGATAATAATGCCGGTAGTGCCGGAATGGTTACTGCCTGGTCTCTTGAAGTATGTACCAGAGAAACACAGGTATTAGGAACTAAAGAAACTGTTTCTCCAATAGCAGATGATATTAAAGTCTATCCTAATCCAAGTGACGGTAATTTCTTTATCAAATCAAGAAACGTAAAAGGAGATATTAAAGTAACAATGCTTGACGCCAGCGGAAGATTGGTGTACTCTTCTGCTTATAAGGCTGAAGGTAATGATACCAAAGCGTTGAATGTGAATGTACCGAAGGGTGTGTATGTGATCAGCATCAATTCTTCCAAAGGAATCTACAATACTAAACTGGTTATCAAATAGTAGAGCCTATTATTTTTTCAGATATAAAGGATCGGTATTTACCGGTCCTTTTTTTGCCTAAATTTGTCAATCCTTAAGATGAGGCTCTTACGGATCAGATGATATTATTGTTTTGCTAAAATATACAGGTGATGAATTCAATCTCCGTTCTTCATATCGAACTTTTTCAGGCAGGTAAAAATACTTCGGATTTTTATTTTAATACGATGAAAAATCATCTGGTAGTAGGGCATCGGCATATAGAAAAGCCTCATAGGCATGATTTTTATGCTGCCGTTCTTTTTACCGGAGGTAGAGGAGTGCACGAGATCGATTTCCAGAAATATGAGGTTTCAGAAGGAAGTCTTTTTTTTCTGTCGCCCGGGCAGATCCACAGCTGGGAACTTTCCGAAGATATAGAAGGATATATTTTTTTCTGTTCGCAGGAATTTTATGAAATGCATTATGTCAATCAGAAACTGAGAAATTTCCCTTTTTTCGGGTCAGTATCCTTTCCGAGACAACTTCAGTTAAGTCCTTCTGAACTGAAGAAAAATATCAGTCTGTTCCAGGAATTGGGAAAAGAGCATCTGTCTAAGAATAATATCATGAAGGATGGTCTTATCCTTTCCCTGATGTCTCAGATCTTTATCAATGCCACCCGGCTTTTTTCAAAAGATTTTGATACGATGGCTTCCTCTGCCGGTCTTTCGTATTTTAAACATTATCAGGATTTTGAAAATCTGATCGAATTGCATTTTGCCGAACAGAAATCCATTGCTTATTATGCTTCTTTACTGGGGATCTCATCAAAGCATCTGAATAGGATCGTGCAGACGGTTGTTCAGAAAACAGCTACAGAGGTCATTACTGAAAGAATAGTGCTGGAAGCCAAACGAATGTTGATGTATCTGGATGAAAGTCTGGTGGAGATTGCTTTCAGATTAGGCTATGAAGAGTATTCCTACTTTGTAAGAGTCTTCCGGAAAAGTTCCGGAATGACCCCTACTCAGTTTATGAGGAAATATAAGGCTTAATGGGTTTGAGTATAATTAATCCAATTCCTTTTCATCTGCAATCCATCACCTGATTCTGTCATCTACAAAACCAGTTTAAACGGTCCTTCAAAAGTAGTTTCAAATGAATCTACCAGTTTTCCGTTTTCATCAAAAACTCCAATCACCATATTTTGTTTGGATAGTTTAATATCTTCTTCAGGGAAAGTGATATTGATGTTTCCTTTCAGGATTTCATCACCCTTCAGAATGATTTTTTCATTTCCGAAATAGGTGATTTCTGCATGATCCGGAGTGATTACCTTAATGGTCAGTGTTTTTTTCTCGTTCGATTTATTCAGTAAAGTATAAATAAATGTATTGGTGATCTTACCGTTTTTAATGAAGAATGTAGATCCGGCAGGTTTGATAAACTTTGCTTCCATAGAACCACGGTCATACATTAAAAATCCAAGAAATCCGATTAGTAGAGCTAAAATAACCGTGGTTGCCTTCATTCTCGATGTAAATTTAAACTTCTCACGGTTTTCAATTTCTGACTCTGTGGCATAGCGGATAAGTCCTTTAGGCAGGCCAACTTTATCCATGATTTCATCACAGGCATCAATACATGCAGTACAGTTGACGCATTCCAATTGCTGTCCGTTTCTGATGTCAATTCCCGTAGGACAGACTACAACGCATTGATTACAATCTATACAATCTCCTTTCCCGGCTGCTTTTCTGTCTTCATTATTTCTCCATTTTGAGCGGCCTTCTCCTCTTTTAAAATCGTAATATACGTTGATCGTCTGTTTATCAATTAATACTCCCTGAAGCCTTCCGTATGGGCAAACCAGTGTACATACCTGCTCACGGAGCCAGGCAAAAACAAAATAAAAAGTCATCGTGAAAAAGATCATTGTGATGAATTTTAAAGGATGTTCTGAAGGTCCTTCAATCATAATCCGGAAAACCTGTTCGTAGCCTACGATATACATAAACATGAAAGTAGAGATAATCATAGAAATAAGGATAAATACGGACCATTTTGTGAGTCTTTTTCTTATTTTTTCAGAATCCCATTCCTGTCTGTCAAGCTTCATCTGTTTATTCCGGTCACCTTCAATCCAGTATTCAATTTTACGGAAAACCATTTCCATAAAAAGAGTCTGAGGACATAGCCACCCGCAGAATATTCTTCCGAAAACCACGGTAAACAGCATGACGAAAATCACGGAAGTCACCGCTCCTAAAGCTAGGATGAAGAAATCCTGAAGATAAAAGGGCTGGCCCAGAATAAAGAATCTTCTGTCTATAACATTGATAAGTAAAAATGGATTGTTGTTGATTTTTACGAAAGGCAATCCGAAAAATAATGCAAGAAGAAAATAGCTGGTGTAATTCCTGTAATTGGTATATTTCCCTTTGGGCTTTCTGGGGAAAATCCATTTTCTTTTCCCGGTTTCATCCATTGTTCCTACTGAATTTCTGAAATCTTCATTTTCAAGTTCTAAAGATTTGATATTATTGGACTCTACACTCATTATCGTATGCTATAAAGATATTTTAATACTGTTTTTCATCCGGACCAATCTTGTTTTTTGATAGAAAAAAAGTGATCAATCCTGTTACTGCAAAGCTCCGGATTATATAGATCACGTACTAATAGTATCTACTTCCAAAATAGGACAATTGGGACATTTGTGTTTTGAATAATATGATATCAAAATGAGAAAATATTTTTGAAACCGATCAGTCATATCGTAAATTGCAGTTCTAAAAATGAAGTATGAAGAATATCTGTAAAATAGGAATGATTGGTTTGGTTTTCGCATTGGTAAACTGTCAATCAGTAAATAGTAGTAAAATGTTTTATGAAGGTGTGAAGCCGGAGAAAATTTCGGATCAGTTTAGCTTTACAGAAGGGCCGTCAGCAGATAGGGAAGGGAATGTTTATTTTACCGATCAGCCTAATGATAAAATTTATTACTGGGACTGGAAAAGCAATAAGGTCATTATGTTTCTGGATAAAACGGGAAGGGCCAACGGTACCCATTTCGATAAAGACGGGTATCTGGTCACGTGCTCCGATGATCAGGGAGAAATCTGGAAAATATCAAAAGATAAAAAAGTGGAAGTCCTGCTGAAGGGATTTGAAGGGAAAAGATTAAACGGCCCGAATGATGTATGGAATGATGCTTTTGGCGGAATGTATTTTACAGATCCTCTGTATGAAAGAGATTATTGGGTGAATTTTAAGCAGGAGCTACCTCATAAAAGTCTCTACTACAGGAGTAAGGACGGGAAAATTTCCAAACTGGATACCTTTACACAGCCGAACGGAATTGCAGGAAGTGAGACGCTGAAAAAATTATATGTTTCCGACATTGATGCCGGGAAAACGTATGTGTATGATATTTTAGAAGAAGGGAAATTATCAGAGAAAAAATTGTTCTGTGAAATGGGTTCTGACGGAATGATACTGGATAAACATGGTAATCTTTACTTAACCGGAGACGGTGTACATGTTTTCAACCGTTCCGGAAAGAAAATCTATCACATCCCCATTCCTGAAAAATGGACCTCCAATGTGACGTTTGGAGGAGAAAATAATGATGTTTTATTTATCACAGCCTCAAAATCGGTGTATATTTTCCCAACGAGAGTGAGAGGGATAAAATAATTTTTGTGTCATTGCGAGGAGCATGGCGACGAAGCAATCTCTTATCATTAAACACGATTATAAGGGTGAGATTGCTTCACTTCGTTCGCAATGACATAATATTGAGCCGAAACTTAATAAGCCACCTCCATTTTTACCTTTTTACCTTTCAGTTTTTCGTTCTGAAGTTTTCTTAAAAGAGTGTTTACTTTATTTCTGGAAACAGCAACATAGGAAGTAGTGTCTTTTACTTCAATAATTCCTACGTCTTCTTTTTGAAGTTCTCCTTTCTTTAGCAGATACCCTACAATATCTACTTTATTGACTTTGTCTTTTTTTCCGGCACTGATGTAAATTGTCTGGAATGGTGTTTTTTCCGGAACCCTGTTGAATCCGGCTACACTTTCCTCCAGAGTATTATTTTTAATGAAAGGGAAATTTTCTTCCTCAGTCATAATCAGATAGACAAAACCTTTGGCATTCATTCTTGCGGTACGTCCGTTTCTGTGGATGAAGGCATCTTCTTTTGGAGGAAGCTGATAATGAACAATAGATTCCACTTCAGGAATATCAAGCCCACGGGCTGCCAGGTCGGTTGTAATAAGAATTCTTGCAGAATCATTTCTGAATTTCAGTAATGCACGTTCTCTTTCATCCTGTTCCATCCCGCCATGGAAGGTTTCTCTGTCTATTCCCATCTGATGAAGGAGTTCCGAGATACGGTCTACCGCTTCACGGTGATTACAGAAGATCAGCGTTCTTTTGTTCCCGATCTTACAAACCAGGTTGAACAAGGTATCCAGTTTTTCTTCCGGAATTGTCATTACTTTTCTTAACTGAATATCAGGTTTTACTTCATTTTCTTTAAGAAAGCTGATGATTTTTTCATCTTTTAATCCGGTAAATGCAGGAATTTCATCCATTGCTGTTGCAGAAGTTAGAATTCTTTGAGAAAGTCCCTTTAAAGCATTACAGATAAATTCCATATCATCATGGAAGCCCAGTTCCAAAGCTTTGTCGAATTCGTCCAGTACCAGTGTCTTAACCGTTTTCGGGTCAAAATTATTGTTTCTTACGTGATAAGTAACTCGTCCCGGAGTTCCGATCAAAACTGCCGGAGCTTCAATTAAATTATTAACTTCAATCTTTTTATCATGCCCTCCATAGCAAACGGAAACCTTGAAATCTGTTCCCATAGATTTGAAAACCTGTTCAATCTGTAACGCCAGTTCTCTGGCAGGAACCAATATCAATGCCTGCACTCCCTGCACATCTTTTTTCAGATTTCTGAGAACCGGAAATAAAAAAGCAAGGGTTTTTCCCGAACCGGTAGGAGAGAGCAGTACAATATCCGTATTGTTTTCAGAGGCTTTGTACGTAGATTTCTGCATCTGATTCATATCCTGAATCTGCAGCTTTTGATAGATAGATTGTAGTTCCATGGTGCAAAGGTAGTGAATTTTGGAGTTTGATAGTTGAAGGGCCTGAGAGGATGGGTGCTGCTTTCTTTTATGTAGGATACTATCATTTAGAATACAGACTGAAGGTCTGAGAATGTAATTCAGTAGCGTAGTGAAAGAATCTCAATGTACAACGCTATTATGAATAAGTTGTTGGTTTACGGTAAACCATAATGTTTGAGTTTGTTTTCAGGATACATTTGACGCAATAAAACTTAATACTATGAAACTCTATCAAGCTCTGGAAAATCAAATTAAAAAAGAACCCAATTATGTTTCCGATAACGGAGAAATAAAAAAATGGGTTGTTCTGAATAAAGCACAAAACTTTGATGAAGAACTGATCGGATTGCTACTGGAAGACTCCGATTTGAAGGAGAAATTTTTTGTGAAAGTAAAAGATGTCCGGGTATTTAAACAAAACCTCTTTATTCAGTTTCTGGAACAGAAAAACTATCTAAATGACAGCTATACTCAATTTAAAAATAAAGTAGGATTAACGATTGATGGCAGACATCTGAAACAACGCAATGAAGTATCTCTGGTATGGCCATTTAAAGACTGTATCCTGGAGGGCGGACAAAGCCGTGAGGAAGATAAAAGAGAGGAGATTTTCTTTAATGAAGTGCTGGCTCAGGATGAAATTACCGAACTTCTTGACCCAAAAGTACTAACCAATGCCAAACGGTTTGATAAAGAAGGTGACCATCATTTTGACCAATTCAATAGAGATGAAAACGGAACCATTAGCGATAATCTGATTATTAAAGGAAATAATCTTTTAGCATTGCATTCTCTGAAAAAAGAATTTGCTGGAAAGGTGAAGTTGATTTATATAGATCCGCCTTATAATACGGGAAATGATAGTTTTCAATATAATGATAGTTTCAATGAGAGTTCATGGCTTACTTTTATGAAAAATCGTCTAGAAATAGCTAGAGAATTACTTTGTAAAGACGGAAAAATATTTATTCAATGTGATGATAATGAACAGGCTCCTTTAAAAATTTTGTTAGATGAAGTTTTTAAAAAACAAAATTTTGTAGAAACATTTGTTTGGAAAAATACTGATAACGCTCCTGCTCTCTCAAAGAAGTCTAGAAAGAACATTGAATTTATTCACTGTTATGAAAAAATGCTGGATTCAAAAAATTACATTGGAAGAGAAAGTGATAATGATAATGCGCCATTATTAAATAGTGGTAATCCAATAACTATTTTAAAATTTCAGTCTCAAATGATTGAATTCAAAATTTCAGACGGTATTTATAAAAAAGGAAATTATGATAAGGTTGAATTACTTAATGATTTGGTAGTTAAAAATGGTAGGAATGAAAATACAATCCAGATTCAAGGACGTTTTAAATGGCAACAATCATTTTTGGATTCTGAAATAGCGAATGGAACTTATTTTATCATTAAATCAAATAAGTTTTCTATCAGATATCAAAGGAAATATTCTTCTAATTTAGCTCCGGATAAATTTTTAGATAGCGTATACTTATCAAAAGCTTTGGGAATTGAAACAAATGAGGACTCAAAAAAACATGTTGAATCTCTTAATTTAAATTTTGATTCTTTTCCAAAGCCAGAATCTTTAATCGGTTTTCTAATAAAAGCTGTTACAGAAGAAAACGACATCATCCTAGACTACCATCTCGGCAGCGGTACCACAGCATCCACCGCTCACAAAATGAAGCGTCAATATATAGGGATAGAGCAGATGGATTATATAGAAACCGTTGCTATAGAACGTTTGAAAAAAGTAATTGATGGAGAACAAGGCGGTATCTCCAAATCTGTAAACTGGCAAGGCGGCGGCTCATTTATCTACCTTGAACTCAAAAAATACAACCAAACCTTCATAGAAAAAATAGAAGAGGCAAAAGATGAAAAAACACTTCTTCAGATTTGGGAAGAGATGAAAGCGAAGTCTTTTCTTAATTATAATATTGATATTCAGAAGCAGGAGCAATGCATCGAGGATTTCAAAGCATTAAACCTTCATGAGCAAAAACAGCACCTTTGCGAACTGCTCGATAAAAACCAGCTTTATGTAAACCTTTCTTCTCTTAACGATAAGAACTTTGAGTGCACTCCGGAAGAACAGAAAGTAACCAGGGAATTTTATCAACTTAAAAACTAAGCACATGGCATTTTTACACGAAATATTCAATAATCCCTTTGCCCGTAAAGCTTTGGCGGAAGTTGCTTTACCCAACGGAATTACAGATAATCTGAAATTCGGAATCCGTCCGTATCAGGAAGAAGCTTTCAGACGTTATCTATACACTGAACAGGAAGATTTTGATGGGAAACCTAAGAAACCCCTGCATCTTCTTTATAATATGGCAACGGGAAGCGGGAAGACCATGGTGATGGGTGGTTTGATGCTTCATCTTTATGAAAAAGGATATAGAAACTTTTTGTTTTTTGTCAACAGCAACAATATCATTCAGAAAACGAAGGATAACTTTCTCAATCCTCAAACCTCGAAATATTTATTTCAGGAGAAAATTGTCATCAATGGCAAAGAAGTTTTCTTGAAACAGATCGATAATTTTGATGAGTCCGATCATGAAAACATCAATATTAAATTTACAACCATCCAGCAACTCCATATTGACTTGAATAATACCAAAGAAAACAGTATTACTTATGAAGATTTTCAGGATAAAAAAATGGTACTGATCGCTGATGAGGCCCATCATCTGAACAGTGGTACCAAAAGCGGTAACCTATTTGGAAGCTGGGAAGAAACCGTTCTGGAGATCCTGCATCAGAACTTTGAGAATATCCTTCTGGAATTCACTGCCACTTTAGATTATGAAAGCCGTGAAATCACAGAGAAGTACAAAGATAAAGTGCTTTATAAATATGATCTGGCTCAGTTCAGGACTGATAAGTTTTCTAAAGAAATCAATCTTATCCGCTCCATGTATGATGAGCAGGAAAGAATTGTTCAGGCTTTGATTCTCAATTTATATCGGCAGGAACTGGCAACCATTCATCACATTAATCTGAAGCCGGTTATCTTATTCAAAGCCAAGAAAACCATTAAAGAATCTGAACAGAATAAAGAGAATTTTCACAGGTTGATTGATGACTTCTCTGAAGCGATGGTAGAAAAGATCAGGAAAACATCCTCTGTTTCTGTTGTTCAAAAGGCTTTTGATTTTTTCAAGGTTAGAAATATTTCAGACAGTGAAATTGTAAAACGGATACAAACGCATTTCAGGGAAGAAAACTGTCTGAGCGCCAATAACGATTCAGAAGCAGAGAAAAACCAGATTTTACTCAATACATTAGAAGAAGAAAATAACCCGATTCGTGCTGTATTTGCAGTACAAAAGCTTAATGAAGGCTGGGATGTCCTTAATTTATTTGATATCGTCAGATTATACGAAGACCGTGACGGGAAAGAGGGGAAACCGGGGAAAACCACTCTCTCTGAAGCTCAGTTAATAGGTCGTGGAGCAAGATATTATCCGTTTGCTGTGGAAGATGGGGAAGATCAATTTGTCCGGAAATATGATGATATTTCAAATGATCTGAAAATTTTAGAAGAATTGTATTACCACACCAAAGAAGACAGCCGCTATATCTCTGAACTTAAAAAAGCATTGATAGACTCCGGAATATATGTAGATGAGGCTAATCTTGAGACCAAACAATTAAAGTTAAAACCTACATTTAAAACCACAGAATTATATAAAAACGGAGTTGTATTTTCAAACAGTAAAATACCCAAAAACTTTGATCAGATAAGATCCTTTAGAGATTTGGGGATTGTTAAACCTAAGTTCAGTTACCAGCTTTCTTCGGGAAGCGGGAGAACTTCCAATGTCTTTTTTGAGTTAGAAAAACCGATTCCTTTGGATGAAGGAATAAAATCTGAAGGAGTCAGAATTCATGACATTCAGAAACATGTTATCAGATATGCTTTAAGCCGGAATCCGTTTTATTATTTCGATAACCTTTCACGTTATTTTCCCAATATTACTTCTATCCGGGATTTTATAGAGGATGAAAAATATCTGGGCGGAATGGAAATCATATTCTACGGAACAAAAAACCGTCTTCAGGAAATTTCACATTTTGATTATCTTCAGGCACTGAATGGGTTGCTGCAAAATATAGAAGCAGATATTAAACACAATGCTCCGGATTATGAAGGCTCATCATTCCAGGCACAGCCTATTCATAAGATTTTCAGAGATAAAGAAATCAGGGTCACAAAAGGGAGTATAAAAGCAGATGGGCAGGAGAATGTGGTTTCTGATGAAGATTGGTACGCCTACAATGCCAACTATGGAACCCATGAGGAAAAAAGATTTGTGGAAATGTTTTCCAGACGTTTTAAAGGGTTGAAACAAAAATTTCAGGATATTCATCTGATCCGTAATGAAAGAGAAGTTAAGATCTTCGATAAACTAGGACGTGCTTTTGAACCGGATTTTATCTTATTTTGCAGCCAGAAGAAAGATAAGCAGCTGACGTATCAGGTTTTTATAGAACCTAAAGGAGCTCACTTAATTGATTATGACAGATGGAAAGATGACTTTTTGAGAAAAATGGGCGGGGAAAAGAATACTATTACTATTCATACGGACGAATATTTAATTACTGCCGTACCGTTTTATAACCATGAAACTGAAAAAGATTTTGAAATAGCCTTAGAAAAAACACTTACAAGCTAATCTTTCAACTTCCTCTTCTCTTTAAATTTTAAAATCCTTCTTTTAATCAATCTCTCTGATCTACAATTGTTTATGGGGAAAATATGAAACAGGAAAATTATTGCTTATCTCAAATAAAAAACGTATCTTTGCACCCACTTTTTGTGGTAAAGGTCTGAGAAAGTAAAATAGTATATATTAATAACTTCCGTATTTTTCAATCACATTTGTTAAGACCGTTGGAAGAGAAGGAATACAAATTTATTTAGAATTATGTCAAAAGAGACAAATTCAGCAGAATTATTATTAAACCAAAACGTAGCACCTGAACAATTTGACTGGGATTCTTTCGAATCTGGTCTTGATGCTGATGCTAGAAAAGAGAAAAGCGATTTAGAAGAGATCTACAACGGATCATTAAACAACTTAGACGATAACGACGTTCTAATTGGTAAAGTTGTAAGATTAACTGATAAAGAAGCTATCGTAGACATCAACTTCAAATCTGAAGGTGTTATTTCTCTTAACGAATTCCGTTACAACCAAGGCTTAAGCGTAGGTGATGAGGTAGAAGTAATGGTTGACAAGAGAGAAGACAAAACTGGTCAGTTACAGTTATCTCACAGAAAAGCTAGAACGCTTAAAGCTTGGGATAAAGTAAACGAACTTCACGAAACTGGTGAAATCGTTAACGGTTTTGTTAAGTCTAGAACTAAAGGTGGTATGATCGTTGACGTTCACGGAATCGAAGCATTCTTACCTGGTTCTCAAATTGACGTTAAGCCAATTAAAGATTACGATCAGTTCGTAGGAAAAACTATGGAGTTCAAAGTTGTGAAAATCAACCCTGAGTTCAAAAACGTAGTAGTTTCTCACAAAGCATTGATCGAAGCAGATATCGAAGGTCAGAAAAAAGAAATCATCGCTCAGCTTGAAAAAGGTCAGGTTCTTGAAGGAACTGTTAAGAACATCACTTCTTACGGTGTATTCATTGACTTAGGTGGTGTAGATGGATTGATCCACATTACAGACCTTTCTTGGTCTAGAGTGAACCACCCATCTGAAATCCTTGAGGACGGACAAACTGTGAAAGTTGTAATCCTTGATTTCGATGATGAGAAAACAAGAATCCAATTAGGTATGAAGCAATTAGAAGCTCATCCTTGGGATGCTCTTTCTGCTGACTTAAAAGTTGGTGACAAAGTAAAAGGAAAAGTAGTAGTTCTTGCTGACTATGGTGCATTCGTAGAAATCGCTCCAGGTGTTGAAGGATTAATCCACGTTTCTGAAATGTCTTGGTCTACTCACTTAAGATCTGCTGGAGATTTCGTAAAAGTAGGTGATGAAGTTGAAGCTGAAGTATTAACTTTAGACAGAGAAGAAAGAAAAATTTCTCTTGGTATCAAGCAGTTATCTAAAGATCCATGGGAAAACATCGAAGCTAAGTATCCGGTAGGATCTCAGCATGTAGGAACTGTAAGAAACTTCACTAACTTTGGTGTATTCGTAGAGTTAGAAGAAGGTATCGACGGTCTAATCTACATCTCTGATCTTTCTTGGACTAAGAAAATCAAGCACCCATCTGAGTTCTGTGCAGTAGGTGATAAATTAGATGTTGTAGTTCTTGAGCTAGATATCCAGGCTAGAAGATTATCTCTAGGTCACAAGCAATTGACTGAGAACCCATGGGATAAATTCGAAACTAAATATGCTGAAGGAACTATCCACGCTGGTAAAGCGGTAGAAGTTCACGATAAAGGAGCTTCTGTACAATTCGAAGATGCTGAGGTTGAAGCTTTCTGCCCTTCAAGATTATTAGAGAAAGAAGATGGATCTAAAATCAAAAAAGGTGAAGAGGCTCAGTTCAAAGTAATTGAATTCAACAAAGAATTCAAGAGAGTTGTAGTTTCTCACACAGGGATCTTCAGAGACGAAGAGAAGAAAAACGTTAAAGAATCTTCTTCTAGAAACGTAACTTCTTCTTCTAACAACGAAGAAAGATCTACTCTTGGAGACATCGATGCATTAGCAGAGTTGAAAAGAAAAATGGAAGAAGGTAAATAATCTTTGAACCATTGATAAATAAGCCGCTCGTTTGAGCGGCTTTTTTTGTACTTAAATTTTCAGGAGCTATTTCCCGCTATCCACTCATACTCCTCGCCCCTGCATGCTCTAACGCCAAACCCTCCGGTTCTCCAACTCTTGCTGCGGGGTAACCGTTGCTATCGGGGCTATTGTTATGATATGGTTATTTATATTTTTCTATTTTTTAATTAATTATGTTAAATTATTTCACTCAATAAAGAAAAATTGTTATTTTCACCCCGCTAAATTTAAAATTTTAACTATGAAAAAAACATTTTTATTTTTATTCATGGCATTCATGATGTCATGGAGTGATCTTAATGCACAGTCTGACTACATTATCATGCTGGATAATGGAAACTCTACCACCAATGCCGAATATGCCAATATGAAGCGGGGAGCCATTAAACTGATGGAAGAGCTTTTGGCATGCGATAGAAGAAACAGGATTGCTGTGGTGCAATATGGAACAGGAAAGTATGGTGATGCCAGTGGAGCAAGCAAACCTTTAATCTATATAGAGTCTGATTTTACCAATGATCATTTTACCGCTCAGAATTTTGAGAGACGTCTCGATTTCGGAGATCTTTTTCATGAATCTCTCGGTTTGATCGCCAATGCTTTAAGTGGAGCTGCAGATCCTAATATCATAAGCCCTCAAACAACATTGAATAATTCACAGCCTCTGAAATTTGTAGTATTTACAGATGCAGAAAGAAATATGGGAGGTCTTAACGGATCTTACCTTGTAAATTATAACAATACCAACTATAGTAATCCTCTGGCATTTGATAATGCAGTTAAATTTAAGATGATGGGAGCACAGTTTACAATGATTCATACCAATACAAATAGTGCGGCAGTAGGAGCGGCTGCATCTATTGCGAGTGCAGGCGGGGCTTATACGGGAGCCTTGGAACCTAATACTTCGGATCCAGATTTTGGGACGCCTTCAAGACTATATTATAACAGACCTAATGGATTTGCTGTAGGGCAGCCGGAAATGGACTACTGGCCGAATCTTGCATCGAATATATGCAATACCAATGGTATGGGAACGGTGAACTTCAGATATGAACCGGGTGAATGTATAGGAACAACATCAGGTATCGGTGGGTATTATAATCTTCCGGCAGGGGCTACTCTGGTAAGTCTTAGAGTAGAGCTGGTAGGATTGCAGAACGGAACTGTATTTCCTGTAAATTTCACCCCTAACTTTGGACCCGGGAACTTTTATAATTATTATTTCCAGCCCTCAGATTTTGATGCTGCTGTGAATGGAGGCGCAACAGGTGAACAAAAATTCAGAGTGTCTATGGTTTATCTTTATAATGGGAACTATGAAATTGCTTTTGCATGGAACAACTATCCGTTCTTTGATTATGATATTCTAATGAAGTGCCCGGTTTTAAGAGCAGCAAAATCTCAAACAGAAGAGAAGATTTTAAAGTTGACGCCTAATCCTACCACTGGCCAGTTTAAAGTTATTCTGAAAGAAGGAACCGGAGCAAGAACATTAGAGATAAGAGATCTGATCGGAAATACAGTTTATAATAAGATATTGCGTGGAGAAAAAGAGATAGAGGTAGATCTTAGTTCACGAAAAGAAGGAATCTACATTGTCAATGTGACAACAGATAAAAACGAAACCTACTCAGAAAAAATCATTAAAAAATAAATAAGCTTAAAACTGTCCTCCCGGGCAGTTTTTTTGTTTTTATAAAGAAAGGATATTTATTAAAAATTAAACAATTTTTAATATAAATGTTAAAGTTTTAAATTTATATCACTGTTTGTGGAAAAAATATTACTTTAACGGGACTGAATTTAAAACTTTTAACTATGAAAAAAACATTCTTATTTTTCTTCATGGCATTTCTGATGTCGTGGAGTCATCTTAAAGCACAGTCTGATTATATTATTATGTTGGATAATGGATCTTCAACAGATGAATTTGCATATACACAGATGAGACTGGGCGGAATTAAATTAATGGAGCAGCTTTTAGCCTGTAATCCTGAGAACAGGGTAGCTGTGGTACAATATGGAGCAGGAATACATGGGAATAATACAGGTATATATAAACCATTGATTTATATTGAGTCTGATTTCACCAAAGACCATTTTACAGCACAGAATTTTGAAAGACGACTGAATTTCGGAGATTTCTTTGATGAATCTTTAGGTTTGGTAGATGATGCTTTAAATGGAACTCCCAATGCAAATATTGTAAGCGCACAGAAAACATTGAATGTGTTACAGCCACTCAATGTGATTGTTCTCACTGATGCGGAAAGGAGTACAGGAGGAATTAATATTATCAACTCATCGTTCATTACAAACAGTGACCCAAATGCTTCTTCAGAGTTTTTCAATATGCTGAAATTTAAAAATGAAAGAGATGCGAAATTTACAGTAGTTCATCTGAATACCAAACCTGTGGACATTCAGGCTGCAGCAGCTGTGGCAAGTAGAAATCTTGCAGGTCCTTATACCGGCCTGGCCGAGTGGGTTTCCGGAAATGATAATAATGGGCCGAGAATGTATTATAACAGAACGAATGGGTTTGGCCTGTACGATTTTGAATCAGAGTACTGGCGTGATATGGCAGAGAAAATCTGTCAGCCTATTAAAGGTCAGCCAACATTCAACTTTTTGTATGAGCCGGGAGCGTGTGGGCCGGATTTTGCATCGTTTAACGGAGAATATAACCTTCCGTCCGGGACAATTTTGATAGATTTAAAAGTGGATGTGGTAAGTTTGTCTACGGGCCAGGTGTATTCTATACCTGCTAATCCTGTATCTATAGGTTCAGGTAGCTTTGCTTATTATCTTCAGGCTGCCGACCTGGCTGTTCTAAAATATGCAGGCGCTACAGGATGGCATAAGATCAGATTGACCTTGAACTATGACAATAACGGTGAAATCGGTTCTGTTTATAGCTGGAATAATTATCCGTATTTTGAGTATGACATTAATATGGATTGCTCAAGATCAGGAACTGGATTAGCTTCAGAGAAGGAAAAGATTTTCAAACTGACTCCAAATCCTACCAACGGACAGTTTTCAATAGTTCTTACCAAAGAAGTAGCATCCGGAAAGGTAGAAGTAAGAGATCTTACAGGAAACCTGGTTTACCATAAACAATTACGGAATGAAAAACAGGTTGAAGTGAATCTGAGTTCCCGAAAAGAGGGAGTCTACATTGTCAATCTGATAACAGATAAAAATGAAACCTTCTCAGAAAAGATCATCAAAAAATAATTTTAAATAAAGAAACTGTCTGTAAGGGCAGTTTTTTTTATGAATGTTTTTTCATCGCATAACTTCAGTGAAAGTATAAAAATTGCTGTAAATGTGGTATGGCAGGCATAAAATTAATAGTCAACTCTCTGTATTGAGAAATGTTTAATCTTTTTAAGTTATTTTTATTCATCTGTATTCTGTTATTTTTATAATTTATGTAAATAAATACATTATTTATATGTGAAATATTTGTAGATTAGCGCCTTTAATAATGGATATGAAAAATAAAACTCTACCTCTTTTGTTTGCGGTATTTTCTGCATTTCCGGCTATATTGTTTGGTCAGGATAATGAAAAGCTGATTAAAGATTATATTTCTCAAAATAAAATAAGAGAATATAAAAAATCAGATCTTAATAACATTATCATAGACAATGTAGATCCTTCAAAATCGATGAACGGTGATGTTGTAAAATTCTTACAGACATACAATGGCTTGCCTGTTTACAGTTCTGTGGGAACAGTGCTGATTAAAGACAACAAAATTGTTTATTATACAGACAATTTTGTGAAAGATTACACCAGCTCTACACCAGGTACTGCAGTGATCAACAAAAGTGCCGCACTGCAGAAAATTGCTGAAGAGCTGAACAATTCCGATATTGATGGCTTTACGATTCTTGGATACCGTGAAAAAGGCACCAACAGATCTGCGTCTGCAAATCAGAGATTGGTATATGCTAATGACGGGAAGGGAAATCTGCGTCTTGCTTACGAGTATACGCTGATGGAACCTAAATCCCCCAATTACTGGAACATTGTGGTAGATGCTACCAACGGAAGTATTTTAGAAAAAAATAATCTGACATTGTCATGCAGCTTCCATCCGGATGCCTATGCTTCAGACATTGATCATAACCATGCTGATCATTTTGAAAATAATTTTATCGGCCCTCAGAACCTGATTGCAGAGAATAAAACCTCCTTTTTAGCACCGGATAACGCTACTTATAATGTATTTCCCCTGCCCGTTGAATCAGCAACATTCGGTTCAAGGTCAATCGTTTCCAACCCCTGGATTCTTGCCGCTTCTCCTGAAGGATGGCATTCAGACGGAACGAATCACTATAATACCACCAGAGGAAATAATGTGTTTGCTTATGAAGATGTAGCTGGAAATTCAATGTCATATCCTACTTACATACCGGGAACACCGGCAGATGGCGGAGCATCAAGAAATTTTGATTTCCCTTTCGGAATGTATGATACCGCAGCCGCTAACAGAAATGCATCGATCACTAATTTATTCTATCTGAACAATAAAGTTCATGATATTTTCTATAAGTTCGGATTTACAGAAACGGCAAAAAACTTCCAGCAGAACAATTTTGGAAACGGTCCTGCAGGAGGAGATGATGATGTGGTATTTGCTGAAGCACAGGATGGAGGAGGTACCAATAATGCTAACTTCTCTTCTCCGGGAGACGGTTATAATCCTAAAATGCAGATGTATCTTTGG
Source organism: Chryseobacterium sp. 22458 (assembly GCF_052044975.1). Lineage (NCBI taxonomy): Bacteria > Pseudomonadati > Bacteroidota > Flavobacteriia > Flavobacteriales > Weeksellaceae > Chryseobacterium > Chryseobacterium sp. 22458. The sequence continues at coordinate 367,889 of NZ_JBQEOA010000004.1, forward strand.
TCTACCACCAACAGCAGATTATTGTTCTATAACACCCCTGGTACAGCAACCGGCCGTGCACCGATTGTCGGGAGTGCCCAGTTCGGTCCGGCTTTGAACGCAACCGGAGTAACAGGCGAAGTAAAACTTTCAACAGACCTTCAGGCTTGCCAGGCATTACCGGCGGGATCTCTTACCGGAAAGATCGGACTTATTGAAAGAGGTGGAGGAACCAACTGCGGATTTGCTGTAAAAGTAAAAAATGCTCAGAATGCAGGAGCCATAGGCGTAATCGTATATAGTAACGTAGGTGCTGCGAGTATCCCTCCTGTAATGGGTGGTGTAGATGGTTCTATTACGATCCCTTCAGTACTGGTTCAGAATTCGGAAGGAGAATATATAAAAAGTCAGCTTGCAGCCAATACAACAGTAAATGTTACCCTGAAAAAAGACGCTGCTTACAATGTAGTTCCTGACGGAAGTTTTGATAACGGGATTGTCATTCACGAATACGGTCACGGAATTTCAAACAGATTAACAGGTGCAGGTTCAGCCTGTCTGAATGTTAATACCAGTAAAGAACAGATGGGAGAAGGATGGTCCGACTTCTTTGCGTTGATGTTAACCAATAAAGACGGTGATAATGCTACAGTACCAAGAGGAGTAGGAACTTATGTGGGAGGACAGACCAACGAAGGTCCGGGAATCAGACCGGCAAGATATTCTCCTAATTTTGCAGTGAATGACTTCACTTATGGAGATACCAACAGTATGCAGTATACCAATGCAAGCGGTGGTCTGAGTACGGATGTACACTCTATCGGATTTGTATGGGCTACAATGCTTTGGGATCTTCACTGGAAATATGTTGAGAAATACGGTTATTCTTCAAATGTATTATCAAATACAACAAACGGAAGTACAAGAGTATTGCAGCTGGTGACAGATGCTCTGAAGCTGCAGCAGTGTAATCCTAGCTTTATTGAAGGAAGAGATGCCATCCTTAGCGCAGAAATGGCTACAACTCAAGGAGATGATAAATGTATGATCTGGAGTGTTTTTGCTAAAAGAGGGCTTGGGATCAATGCTTCGGCAGGAGTTAAAAACATTGTTACGGACCAGGTTGAAAACTTTGCAGTGCCTGAAGAATGTTTATTGGCAACCAATGAAGTAAAATCGGTGAAAGAAAATAAAATTTCAATCTATCCGAACCCTGCCAGCAATGAATTCTATATCAACTTCCCAGGTAACACCCTTGGAAAAGTAAGTGTGGAAATTTATGATATGTCCGGTAAAATGGTTTCTTCGGAAGATAAAATCTCACCGGATGCCAAAAAAGCAATCTCTACAGAGAAAATGATCAACGGAACTTATATTGTAAAAGTAAAAGGTTTAGGCTTTGAATCTTCTTCAAAAGTAATCGTTAGAAAATAACAGATTGATATAATCAATTTCAGAATCGCCGCAAGCTTTGCTTGCGGCGATTTTATTTATCTATCATGGCAACGCTTCCGGCTGTTTTAATTTATATATTGTAACTTTGCAGGCTGTTAAAAAAATTATGAAGAAGAAAAATATACTAAAAGGTGTTTTATTTGTAGGAATTGGAGCTAGTATATACGGTATGTTGGCCACTTTTGTGAAAATGGCCTATCATGATGGCTTTACAACCTCAGAAGTGACTACCTCCCAATTTGTATTAGGACTGGCAGGGCTTTTAATCCTGAATTTTATTCAGACCTTAACCTCAAAACAGAAATTATCATTACCGAGTTCTAAAGAAGTCAGAATGCTAATGCTTGCGGGAACATCGCTGGGAGGAACAAGTTTATTCTATTATATTGCCGTTCAGTACATCAACGTTTCCATTGCAATTGTATTACTCATGCAGTCTGTGTGGTTCAGTGTCGTAGTGGAAAGTATTCTTACAAAAAAGCTGCCGAATGCAAGAAAAGTGGTTTCTGTTGTTATTGTATTAGTGGGAACTATTCTGGCAACCAATCTGATCAATATGGAGATTGAGCTCGACTGGCATGGTGTTTTCTGGGGGCTAATGGCGGCAGCTTCATATACGCTGACCATGTTTACATCCAATACGCTGGCGACCCATCTTCCGGTTTTCAGAAAGAGTATCATTATGCTGACAGGGGGATCCATTGTTGTTTTTGCATTCCTGTTTTTTGCACAGATAGGCCCTATGTATTTTGATGGATTAAAAACTTTCTATCTGAACTTTACCGAAAATACAGAACACATCCATCCATTCAATTATTCAATATTCTGGACTTACGGAGCTGTTCTGGCTTTGTTCGGAACCATTATTCCACCGGTTTTATTCAACATCGGTTTCCCGAATGCCGGTTTGGGGTTGGGAAGTATCGTTTCATCACTGGAACTTCCGGTTTCTGTGACCATGGCTTTTGTGCTATTGGGTGAACAGGTATTCCTGATACAATGGGTAGGAATTGTTTTAATCCTGTTTGCGATTGTTTTAATGAACCTTCCTTCCAAAAAAGAGAAAGAAGTTTCAATGGCGTAATTATCCTAAAAAGAATTTTTAAATAAAAATAACAGTTGAAAACCGTTCCTTTTGTAGCGGTTTTTTTAATTTTAAAAATCTAAAATAAAATTTCATGAACTATTTCAGAAATCTGATGTCTGTCATTTTGTTGGTAACAGTGCCAAGCCTGGTGTTTTCACAGGTTAAGCCTCTGGATGCCACGCTGTCTGACTATCAATACCCATATGAAGTCCGTTTTCTCAGCCTGAAATCTCAGAATAATGATCTGAAGATGGCTTATATGGATGTAAAGCCGGCAAAACCGAATGGAAAAACGATCATGCTGCTGCATGGCAAGAATTTTAACGGAGCGTATTGGGAAAAAACAGCCAGGGATTTATCTGCCAAAGGTTTCAGGGTGGTAATTCCTGATCAGATAGGATTTGGTAAATCTTCAAAACCACATAGTTATCAGTTTTCTTTTTCCCAACTCGCTGACAATACCAAAGCAGTGTTGGATGAACTGAAAATTGATAAAGCCATCATTCTGGGACACTCAATGGGAGGAATGGTGGCGGCAAGATTTACATTGCTTTACCCGGAAAGAGTTCAAAAGCTGATTCTTGAGAACCCGATCGGGCTGGAAGATTATAAAACGTTTGCTGCTTACCAGACTATTGACCAGGCATATCAGTCTGAACTTAAAAATACAGCGGAAACTTATAAAAATTACCAGCTGAAATTTTATTATGACAATAAGTGGAAAGAAGAATATCAGCCATGGCTGGATCTTATTGCAGGATGGACGCTCCATAAAGACTATCCTCAGGTGGCATGGGATGCAGCACTAACGTCTGATATGATCTATAATCAGCCCGTATGCTATGAGTTTAAAAATATAAAAACACCCACGTTGCTTATCATCGGAACAAGAGACAGAACAGCTATCGGAAAAGACAGAGCTCCTAAAGAACTGCAGCCGAAAATGGGTCAGTATCAGGAATTAGGAAAGAAGACACAACGTGAGATTGCAGGCTCAAAGCTGGTAGAACTAGACAATGTAGGACATTTACCACATATTGAAGTATATACTGAATTTTTCAATGCCCTGTATGACTTTATTAAATAATGGAACAGATCCGACAGAATGAGAAGCATTAGCTTTTATATTTCAAAATATATAGAACAGTAATCCTATGAACATCAGAAATAAAAAAGTAAATGATGATAGCTTCTGGGTAGTTTTTTTCTCCCTTATATTCATGTTTTTATTCCTTGGGATGGGAGTAGGTGGGGTTTATTACAGCGGAAATAAATTTTACAGACATATACATCTTGTATCTGATGGTATCAAAACCGCAGGGGTGATTACAGGGTATGAAGAAAGTTGGTCGAAGGACGATGACGGAAACGGATATACCAAAATGTATTCACCTGTCATCACTTATTATGATACCTCTAACCGATCATACACCCTGAATGCAGATTACAGCCGTAACAGCAGAGAATGGACTAATGATGCAACGGTCTATTTTGATAAAGACAATCCTTCCCGGGCGATTCGTGGCGGGTTTTGGCATTTGTGGTTCTGGCCGTTTATTATCCTGTGCCTTTCAATGGTTCCTTTGGCAATCGGAGTGTTCGTTCTTCTGTATTATGTCAGAAAGTTATTTAAAAGAAAAGACCGTTGGTAGCTAAACGGTCTTTTCTTTTTGTCTGAACATCAGCAGGGCAAATACTCCTGTTGCTGAAAAGATCATACATGAGATCCCGAGGTTTTGGATGTATCCAATGCTGATGAGCCCGGCTCCGATCAATACATAATAGATAAGCCCCAGCAGTGCCCCTGCGCTCCCTGTTTCATTCTTATAGCTGATTAAGGCTGTGCTTAAGATATTAGGAATGGCAATACTGAATGCCATCACAATGAAGAAATAAGGGATTAGAAAATAAATTTCCCGGCCTGATAAAACCCACACAAAAACTGATGCAATAAATGCTGCCAACGTGCTTACCCTGACTAAGGATTTAGATTGTACTTTATTCATGAGCAGGTATCTGTTAAGCTTTGCCCCTGCAAAAGTGCCTGCAGCCAGAATAATACTGCTGTATCCGAAAGCATAGGAAGAATAATGATGTTCTTTAAATATAAACGGAGCTAATGAATAGTATGAAAACAGCAGTACATTGAAGCTCATGATCAGTAAACAGCATCTGATGATTTCATGATCACACAGCATTCGTTTTAATAAATTCCATAGGGTACGGATGTTGGTTTCTTTTCCCGGAAGATAGGTTTCAGAGACTTTTTTTCTGGAAAGGAGATAAAATAAAACAGCCAGAAGATATAAAGTAATAAAAATACCCTTGTAACCCACAGTGGTAGCCAGTGCAGAACCAGTGATCATCCCGATGACAGGACTGATGGATAAACCGATCCCAATCCATGAAAATACTTTGCTGATGCTGTCTTTATCATACATATCACGTAAAATGGTCTGGGTAACAATAGAACCCACCGCAATTCCGAAAGCAGAAATAATCCTGGCAGCAAGCAGAAAGATAAAATCAGGAGCAAAAACAGCGGCAAAGGTTCCTGCTCCATAGATGATCAGCCCATATTCAAGTGCTTTTTTTCTTCCGATTCTGTCGCACTGCACGCCCCAGAATGCTACTCCAAGGGCAAATGCAATGAAGTATAAGCTTATTGTCAACGTCGCAGATTCTTCCTTCACTCCAAACTGTTCCTGTACCATTGGTAAAACAGGGCTGTAAATGGTTTCTACAAACTGAGGAAGCATTACGAGAAGGGTCAGCAGCCAGAGTGGATTTGTCTTTTTCATTTTTTTCTGCAAAGTTTCAAATAATTCAATGTATATTTATAATGATATAAAAACAAAAAACATCAAAAATAGGACATGGCTGTACTGAAACAGAATGAAGAATTTGATGCAGATTCCATCCCGGAAAAAGTGATCGGAATTGCCTCTGACATGGTGATGCATGACTCAGGTTTTCATTTTCATAAAACAAAGGCTCAGTTGCTGTATGCGCCATCCGGCTGTATGACGGTAACTACTTCTGACAGGCAGTTTATATTGCCGCCATTCCGTATGCTCTGGATTCCTGCCGGGGAAGTCCACCGGGTAAATTTCCGGAATGTTGTCGCATACAGATCTATTTATTTCGATGAAAATAATGCAGGGAAATACCTGAATTCCGGGCTCAAAGTATTGCATGTAAACCCTTTATTAAAGGAAATTATTGAAAGGATCTGCTTTTGGGAATGGAAGCCTTTTAATAAAGATCAGGCAAATATCCTCAAGGTTCTCTGGGATGAAATCAATACCGCTCCCGAAGAAAAGCTGGAATTGAAAATGCCTCAGGACCGACGTTTTATAAAGATCGCAGAAGAATGGACACAAAGAATATCTATACCGCCTTTATTGAAAAAGCTGGCTGAAAAAACAGGTGCTGTAGAAAAAACAATCACTCGTATTTTTAAAAAAGAAACCGGACTTTCTTATCAGGAATGGAGGCAGCAATGGCGGCTTCAGAGATCCATCGAACTTCTGGTAGACGGAAATTCAATAGGGGAAACGGCACACATTTTAGACTTTTCCTCAGACAGTGCCTTTATAGAATTTTTTAAGAAGCATACCGGATCTACACCATTGCAATACCTGAGGAAGAATGAGTAAATAATCTTAACTAATATTGCCATCAAAAGAGCCAACATTCCCCTCCGGTGGAGGGATGGCAAAAATTCTTTGAATTTTTGCCGGGGTGGTCTGGTTATTTCTTGCCCTATGCAAACTTTTCTGAGAAATAATTTCCATAAAATTGTATTGCCAATACCATAATTTTATGAAAACTACAAATAAAACGAACGTAGAAAATTACAATCTTTCCGTAGAAATAAAAACTACAGCAGACAAAGCTTATGATGCTATTACCCACCAGATTCCTCTTTGGTGGACTGAAATGTTCGAAGGATCATCTGCAAACGTGGATGATATCTTCACTATAAGATTTGGGGACAGTATCCATAAAACAATGCAGGTAGAAGAGCTGATACCCAATTCAAGGGCGGTCTGGTATGTTAAAGATTCATTGTTAAACTTACCCGAATTAAATCATCAGACAGAATGGATCGGAACAACAATCTTTTGGGAAATAGGGCAGAAGGAGAATTTCACGGAGCTAAAGGTAACCCATATTGGCTTACATCCTGCTGTGGAATGTTATAATATCTGTTCCGCCGGCTGGATTCAGTTTATCAGTAGCCTGAAGCTGTTTCTGGAAACGGGCAAGGGAAATCCTTACAAAGTGTAATATTAATCAAACCTAACAGGTTTCTAAAACCTGTTAGGTTTTTATTTAAGAATTTACTCATCATTCAATAATAAAAAAAGAAGCTGTCTACTCGGGGTAAACAGCCTCTTTTTGCATTTATTGTTGTCTGAATTATTTCTTCTTGTAAGCAGCGTCTTTAATTCTCGCTTTTTTACCTCTAAGATCTCTGAAGTAGTAGATTCTAGCTCTTCTAACTCTACCTCTTCTGTCAACCTCGATTTTTTGAAGTGCAGGCATGTTGATAGGGAATACTCTTTCTACCCCTACATCACCAGACATTTTTCTGATGGTGAAAGTTTTTGTAGAACCAGTACCTCTTAATTGGATAACTGTCCCTTTGAAGAACTGAGTTCTTGTCTTTTGTCCTTCTTTAATTTCGTAATACACAGTAATTGTATCACCTGCTTTGAATTCAGGGAATTCTTTTTTCGCAATGTACTTGTCTTGTACGTACTTTAATAAATCCATTATTAATAAAATAAAATGTTAAAGCTAAGCAACTTACACGTTTATCGTCAGAGGTTGAATAACAGGTTGCAAATGTACAAAATAGTTTTTGAATACACCAAATATTTAATGTGTTAAAAACTATAATTTTTTCATTCCGGTTTCGTCAAAGAATTAACAGTTTCTTTAAGATTCCATCAGACAGGGTTTATATGGGAAGCATACTTTTGCCCGAAATAAAAATCAGAGTGATGATTTTTTAAATTATTGATTCACAAATTAAAACTCTATATGTCATTTTAAAATTAAGCAATTATGAAACACTATTTCTTCTTTTTTTGTTTCGTGGCTCAGATGGCGTTCGGGCAGGTTTTGTTCCCATATCTGCAAAACCCGACTCCGAATTCTATGATCGTCAATTGGAAGACCGCTTCCGATAACGAAACAACCGTGATCTACGGGGATTCCCCAACGAATCTGAATGTAACGGTAACCGGAACTACCAATATCTTTTCGGATACAGGATACAATAATAATTATTACTATCACACGGCAAAAATTACCAACTTACAGCCTAATACCAAGTATTATTATAAAATTAAAACCGGGACCAATGAATCTGCGGTTTACAATTTCAGAACACTTCCTTTACCAGGACAACCGGTAACAGCCAATGGAAAGATCCGCTTCCTGATTATGGGGGACAACCAGATCAAAGCAGAACCGAGATATGACAGCCTTACCATGAATGCTTTTAAAAAATTAAAAGAAAAATTCGGAGCCGGTTCAGATCCGTCCGATAATATTGCCCTTACTTTTATGGTGGGAGACCAGGTGGATGTAGGAACACTGGATCATTACGAGAATGTTCACTTCAAAAAGAATATCAAATTATCACCTTATCTTCCCATTCAGACAACCGTAGGAAACCATGAGACCTACGGAACTTTGGGAATGAATTCTTACTATGCCCATTTTTATATTGACGAGATCAAATATAAAGGCATCTCTTCAGGAAACGAGAATTATTATGCTCAGCAGGCAGGGAATGTATTGTTCATCAGTTTAAGCTCCGAGCACACCGGAGCTGCCCAGCAGACCTGGCTGCAGCAGGTTCTGAATGAGGCCAATAATGATTCTACAGTAGACTGGATCATCTCATTAAGCCACAGACCTTACCAGGCAGAACAATATGTAGGAGATATTTCAACCTGGGTGAGAAATAATGCCGTTCCGCTTTTGGTAACTTCTGATAAATACTTAATGCATGTTGGAGCGCATCATCACCTCTATCACAGAGGACAGCTGAAAAATACCCCGAATTACCAAATCATTTCAGGAGGAACGGCCTGGGATCAGTATTGGGGAATGTCTAATGAGCAGGATTTTGATGATGTACAGAAAACATTGACGGATTGGACCTATCAGATCGTTGAGGTAGATATTCCAACCGGAAAAGTAGATATAGAATGTTATTCTATTGGTGGAAAATATACCACGAAACATAATGAACTGATAGATTCTTTCCACAGATACAAAAATCAGCCGAAACCGGCTAAACCGTCTGTTACCAATACATTCTCAGGTCCGGTTACATTGCCTTTGACGTTAAATGGAAGTGCTTTCTCATCCTCTAACGGAGAACTTTTAAATACAACACAGTTTTTAATCAGTAAAGCGGCCGATTTTTCTGTGATTGAAAAAGAATTTTACCGTGATTTTGAAAACTGGTTTGGAAAAGATGGAAACGGAAACCCGGATAAAACGAGAAACCTGAATGAAGGATTAGATATTACCAAGGTAACTTTGGCAGCAAATTCAATCCCGAATGGAACTTATTACGTAAAAACCCGCTACAGGGACAGAAACCTTGAGTGGAGTGAGTGGAGTGAGGTAAAACAGTTTGAAATTACAGGAAGTGTGGTTTCAAACCCTACATTTACTTTAGATAAAACTGAATACACTCAAAACGAGCCTATCGTTGCTACTTTCACTGGCGGTCCCGGAAATCAGCAGGATTGGGTGGGGATTTATAAAAAAGGCCAGACACCGGGAGGAGGTGCAACTGCGCAGACCTATGTTTACACGAACGGACAGACAGCAGGAACTGCCACTTTTAATAACGGTCTCCCTAATAAAGGACAATATTTCGCAGGATTCTTTGCTAATAACGGATATACAGACATTGCATCAAGAAAAAGCTTCTATGTAGGACCAAAAGTGCAATTACAGACTACAGCAGATACATATCCGGTAGGCGGAACCGTAATCATCAACTTTACGAATGCCCCAAGTTTACAGAAAGACTGGATCGGAATTTATAAAATGGGACAGACTCCCGGAACCACAGCTTCTATAAAATGGAGCTATGTCACTACAGCATCCGGAACTCTTAATTTTACAGGACTTCCAAAAGGATATTACTATGCGCAGTATTTACTGGAAGACGGCTATAACGGAATCGGAGAAAAAGTATTCTTTAAAGTAGGAGATATTGTAACCGAATTATGGACCAACAAACCTGTATATTCATTAGGAGAAAATATTACAGCTTCATGGACGGATTCTCCCGGAATCATCAAAGACTGGCTGGGAATCTATCCTCAGAATGTTCAGACACCGGATGATAACTTCGTTTCCTACACTTATTTTGATGGCGTGACGGAGGGTACCAAAACGATTTCAGGAAATGTAAACGGCGTACCAACCACACCTGGAAACTATTATATGGTGATGTTTACCAACGATTCTTATACGGAGGTTTCAAACAGGGTACAGTTTCAGGTGAGCTCAGGAACTTTAGGATTGGAAGAGGCAAAAAGCACAGAGAAAAATGTCATTCTGTATCCAAATCCTACAAAACCCGGGGAGCCAACTTTCATCAAGAGTGATTATCCGATCGAGAAAATTGAATTGGTGTCTGCAGCTGGCGAATTACTGTATGAATCAAAGAATATTCATAACCAACGTTTCTCTTTAGTGAATGAAAATCTTCCGAAAGGAGTATATTTTGTAAAAGTTCACGCAAGAAAGCTATTTACCTTAAAACTGATTATCCAGTAATCAATATATAACTGTGAAAATAAACAGGCCATCAGAAATGATGGCCTGTTTTTATAGTATGAATCCTTCCGGATTTACTCACCATCACTGTACAGTTGATCTTCCTGAATAACAGTATTGCTGTCAGTGGATAAATTTTCACCGCTATCAGCCAGAATCTTGGAATCCTGAACAAGTTTTCCGTCTCCATTATACACCTTTAATAAGATCCATTTTCCGCTACGTTCCTGCTCTTTTGCTCCGTAATAGTCTTTTATTCTGATTTTTCCATTTTGCAGAATACCTTCTTTTACAGATGCTTTGTTGGCTGGTTTACCTTTTACATACTGTACAACCTGGGCAGTAAAACTGTAGTCATATTCTTCTTCATGTACAGGTTGGTTATACGTATATAAAACAGCACCTTTATTGTCATAAATTGTAGCATCGTAAGCATTTTGTTTGGAATTTAATTTCTTCTCAGACTTTAGCTTATGATCATCAAAATAATTTTTTGTATTCACCAGGACCCCCTCCTTATACTGCATTTCGGTAAGCCCTTCATAGGAAATACCATTGTAAGGCATATCATCCTTATATGTAAGTGTAGATTTCAGTTTGCCGTCAGGGTTATAGTACTTGATCTCCTGGGTAATATCATCCTTCAGGATTTTTTCTGAAGTTAGTTTTCCTGCTTCATCAAAGTATTTGCTTGTTATGATAGATCCGTTTTTATAGACGTCAATGGAGGATATCAGAGTATAGTCATAGCTTAGCTGATAATCTTCACCATCCATAGGAGTGTAAGTATCATTCTCTTTATCATACTGATAAATCAGATGACCTATTTTCTTTCCGGACTCGTCATATGTAGTTTTGTAGCCGTCTTTCTTATTTTTTTTCTGTTCCTGCAGGACTTTTCCGTTTTTACCATAGATAATCCCTTCCTTTACGCTGCCGTCACTTTTATATTTTTCAATTTTAGAGACTCTCATCGGGTTAGGGTAATAGTCTACCAGCATATTTTCTCCGGATTTTGAATAGCCGCTTCCTAAATATTTCCCTTTTTCGCCATAATATTTAGTTTCATAGTTGCCGTCTTTATCCGTAATGGTTTCATGTCTGATTCCCTTGATATCTTCATCATAAACCGTGGTTTTTACATGTAAAGAATTTTCATAAATCGTAAGGCTGTTGAAGCTGTTTTCATCTTCCGGGTCTTTATAGCCAAACATTTTTCCGGAGAAGCTTTCGTCCGCTTTATAGACCATATCTTCCAGCAGTCTGCCGCTGGCGTCAAAATTTTGAGATGGTCCCACCTGCTTACCGTTAGAATAAGTAATGGTATTCATCACTTTTCCTTCAGGAGTATACCAGGTAACTTTTCCGTCAAAAACTTCATTGTTGGGAGTGGTATCAGAAGCCAGCCCCTCCATCTGAAGCTTTCCGTCTTTATAATAATCTTTGATTAAAGTAAGTTTACCTTTAGGAGATGTTTCACGATAATATTCCATTTTATCCTGGGTGGTTTTTTCCCAGTTTTCATCAAAATAGGTCTTTTCCTGTGCGAATACATTGAAGCCGAATACCAATACAAACAGCGCCGATGCAAATAATTTTTTCATGTTTTTTTATTAAGTTAAATGATTTTGGATTTTGAGGACCATCGTTCGGGTACAGTAATATCAGTGCAGATTAAATGATGAAGATACAACAGTTGTAAATCGTCCCGTCATAATTTTTGCATAGTTGTGTTTAAATAAATTCTTTCATCAGACTATAAAATATACTGTGCTTTCAGATTTGAAACCCCAAATATAAATCAATTTGATGAGAAGAATATAAAAAATGAACCGATCTGTTCGTTTTTTTAAGTAATGTTTTGATTTTTAATGAATTTAAATCGTTAGAAATATCATTCAGAAAAGGAAAAAATTCAGATCAATTCCGTTCATCGGATATACGGGAAAATTTTATTAAATTTAGCCAACAGAAAAATCTAATATTTCATGATAGATAAAAGAGTAAAAAATGCAAAGGAGGCCATCGAAGGAATTAAAGATGGGATGACGCTGATGCTTGGCGGGTTTGGACTTTGCGGAATTCCTGAAAACTCAATTAATGCACTGGTAGAAAGTGATGTGAAAGACCTTACCTGTATTTCAAACAATGCAGGAGTAGATGATTTCGGATTGGGATTATTGCTTCACAAAAGACAGATCAAAAAGATGATCTCTTCCTATGTGGGTGAAAATGCTGAGTTTGAAAGACAAATGCTTTCAGGAGAACTGGAAGTAGAGCTTACTCCACAGGGTACTCTGGCTGAAAAATGCAGAGCGGCCCAGGCAGGTATTCCGGCATTCTATACTCCGGCAGGCTACGGAACCGAAGTCGCAGAAGGAAAGGAGGTGAAAGAATTCAAAGGGAAGCCTCATATCCTGGAGCATGCCTATGAAGCAGACTTTTCTATCGTAAAAGCATGGAAGGGAGATCATGCAGGAAACCTTATTTTTAAAGGATCAGCAAGAAACTTCAACCATCCTATGGCTGGTGCAGGTAAGATTACCATTGCCGAAGTAGAAGAACTGGTAGAACCGGGAGAACTGGACCCGAATCAGATTCATATTCCGGGAATCATGATTCAGAGAATCTTCCAGGGAGAAAAATTTGAAAAGAGAATTGAGCAAAGAACTGTAAGAAAAGAATAGGCTCAAACAACAATAAAAAAGCGCTGAAAACGAATTCAGCGCTTTTGTTTTTTTTAGGCCTGAGGAGTAAGTGTTTTTCTTTCCCCGATTTGTTGCCGCCACATGGCGTAGTAAAGTCCTTTTTCGTCAATAAGATTGGCATGGGAACCTGTTTCTACTACCTGTCCGCATTCAAGAACATAAATTTTATCTGCATGCATAATCGTACTTAAACGATGCGCAATAAGAACGGTGATCTGTTCCCTTTCCTTTGAAATGTCCTTGATTGTAGAAGTGATTTCCTCTTCAGTGATGCTGTCCAGCGCAGAAGTTGCTTCATCAAAAATTAAAAGATGAGGTTTTCTCAGAAGCGCTCTTGCAATGGCAATTCTCTGCTTTTCACCGCCACTCAGTTTCAGTCCGCCTTCACCGATAACGGTTTCAATTCCCTTTTCAGCTCTTTCTAGTAAAGCTGTACAGCTTGATTTCTGTAAGGCAATGGCCAGTTCCTCTTCTGTGGCTGAAGGATTAACGAAAAGGAGATTTTCTTTAATCGTTCCTGCAAATAATTGGGTGTCCTGAGTCACAAAACCAATCTGATTTCTCAGCTCATCAAAATCAAATTCCTTTCCATTGATTCCATTGTAAAAAATATTTCCTTCCTGAGGTCTGTACAATCCCACCAATAGTTTCACCAACGTACTTTTTCCGGAACCGCTTGGGCCCACAAAAGCAATGGTTTCTCCGTTTTTGACATCAAAAGAAATATTATTTAAAGCTTTATACTGCGCAGATTGGTGTTTGAAAGAAACATGTTTGAATTCAAGTTCTTCAATGGCTCCGATTTGTTTCGGATGAAGAGGTTTTTCTTCCACTTCTTTTTTCATCAAACGGTCAAAGTTCTGAAGAGAAGCTTCTGCCTCACGATAAGAAATAATAATGTTTCCAATTTCCTGCATTGGCCCGAAAATAAAGAAGCCATAAAACATAAGAGACAGGTATTGCCCCGGAGTTACGATATTTTTAAAAATTAAATACAGTAAAGTCAGGGTAATCAGCTGCTGAAGAAAATTAACCATTGTTCCCTGTATGAAACTTAAAGAACGGATGCTTTTGACCTTTCTCAATTCAAGCCCAAGGATTTTATACGTATTGTTATTCAGACGGATCACTTCCTGATGGGTTAATCCTAAACTTTTAACAATTTCAATATTTCTCAAGCTTTCTGTTGTGCTTCCGGCTAAGGCTGTAGTTTCGGTAACAATATTCTTCTGGATGCTTTTTATCCTCTTGCTCAATAAATTGGTAACAAAGGCAATCAGGAAAATTCCACAGATATAAACAGGCATGATGGACCAGTGTAAACGGATCGCATACACTGAAACGAAAATAATACTGACTAAAATTCCAAAGAAAATATTAATGAAATTGGTAATGAATTTTACAGTATCTTCTCTTACTTTCGTTAAAATTGATAAAGTTTCACCACTTCTCTGATCTTCAAATTCCTGATAAGGCAGAGCCATAGAGTGCTTTAAGCCGTCTGTAAATATTTTGGCTCCAAACTTCTGGGTAATCACACTTACCACATAATCCTGAAATGCCTTGGCAATCCTGCTTACCATAGCAGTCCCGATAAGCAGTCCTAAAAAATAAAAAGCACCGTGATAAACCGGACTTCCATACAGATATTCATTCAGACTTCTGGGTAATAACTTTTCTTTATCAAAAAAGTTAGGATTCGTCACCAGCTGATCAAGAATATTTCCGGTAATAGCAGGGGCAAATAACGAGAAAACCTGATTAACAGTAGCCAGAAATAAAGAGATGATGATCAGCCACTGATAAGGTTTTAGATATCTAAAAAGTATTTTCATTCTATTAAAAAATAATGGAACAAAATTACAGATATTATTTTAACTAACAGTGTTAATTGTTGAACACAACAAAGCCCTTTTGTATTCAGTTTAAAATAATTAAATTGCAGTCTAAGTTTTTATTATGCTTACAAAAGAACAAATTGCCAAAAGAATTTCAAAAGAACTGAAAGATCGTTATTATGTAAACCTGGGAATTGGGATTCCTACTTTGGTTGCCAACTATGTTCCGGAAGGTATTTCCGTAGAATTCCAGAGTGAAAACGGAGTTCTGGGGATGGGACCTTTCCCTTTCGAAGGAGAAGAAGATGCTGACGTCATCAATGCCGGAAAACAAACCATTACTATTTTAGACGGAGGTTCATTCTTCGATTCTGCTTTCAGTTTCGGGATGATCCGTGGTCAGAAAGTAGATCTTACCATCCTTGGAGCGATGGAAGTTTCAGAGAACGGAGATATTGCCAACTGGAAAATTCCCGGGAAAATGGTAAAAGGAATGGGAGGCGCTATGGATCTGGTAGCTTCTGCTGAAAATATTATCGTAGCGATGATGCACGTAAACAAAGCGGGAGAAAGCAAAATCCTTAAAAAATGTACACTTCCGTTAACCGGGGTAAACTGTGTAAAAAAAGTCGTTACTGAATTAGCTGTTCTGGATGTGACCCCTGCAGGATTCAAACTGCTGGAAAGAGCACCTGGAGTTTCGGTAGAAGATATCATTAAAGCTACAGAAGCAGACCTGATTATTGAAGGAGAAATTCCTGAAATGCAGTTCTAATCTCCATAAAATATAAACCTTGTCACTGGCAAGGTTTTTTTGTGCCGTATGCATACTTGGTAAACCACAAAAGTCACAAAAGTTTTTAAACACTTTAGTTATTTTTAAGTGACAAGCTTCCTGCATAAGAAGTTCACATAAGCATTTGAAAATCTACGATTTTCTTGTTCTATAGTAGGACTTTATTAATACCTTGAAAAATACTTCTGATTATGATATCAACCGACATAGGAGATCGTAGCGTTAAGAAAATAAATCCTGTGAACGTTAAGAAAATTCTATTGTCCGAAGTGCGAGACCTATTCAGAACTGATTAACCCATATAGAATTCGCACAAGTTTAGAATTTTTAGAGAATAGGAATTATTTTTAGCGGAGAAATCCCGGTCTTGAATTTTTGTTTCTTTTGTTTCAAGACAAAAGAAATTAAAGCCCAGTAAAAAAAGCTGCTTCATCCAGAAACAGCTTGTATATCTAAACAGTTAGTATGTCAGTCTAACTTCTAACCTCTAAGTTCTAGCTTCTGATTTTACTTGTTATCCTGAGCTCCAAAAACCTTCTGCAGAATACTCGTCGTTCTCATAGCGGGAGTATTTCTGATTCCGCTTTCTTTATCTGCTACCATTTTGAAAACCCCATTGATGGTTTCTGTCGTCACATATTCGTTCAGGTCCGTTGTTACAGACTGCCCGGTGAAAGTATTATATTTTGAAATCAGGTTTTTCCATACAGTATCTGCACCTACTTTACCTAAAGAAGCTTTTACTTTGGGTTGAAAAGCACTGAATAGCTGGCTTTGGGTCTTAGTCTGAAGATAGTTGGTGGCTGCATTATCGCTGCTCAGTAAAATATTTTTGGCATCGGTAATGGTCATGGAAGTGATTGCTTTGGTGAAAATAGGAGCTGCTTCTGTTACGGCATCTTCAGCGGCTCTGTTCAAAAGCTTTACTCCTTCATCAGCAAGGCTTCCCATACCGATAGATCTCAATGTAGTATCAATTTTTCTTAATTTTTCCGGCATCAGGATCTTTACTGCTTCATTTCTGAAAAAACCATCGGTAACGGCCAGTTTTTTTACGCCGTCTGTTACACCGATATTCAGCGCTTCTTTTAGTCCTGAAGAAATTTGTGTTGAAGTAAGACTTCCGAGATTGACATTACTGGAAGATGAATTATTGGTGGTTTTTGGAGTATTGATGCCTGTATTGGTTGTAGTAGATGTGGTTCCATTATTTTTCACAGGAACATTCAGGTCTACACCTGTTTTATCTTTAACGGTGGACTTGATGATATCCAGAAGTTGTGCTTGTGTAGAGATTGAGAAGAATAATCCGGCTGCAAGAAAAATGCTTTTTTTCATCGTATTTTTTTACAAATTTAAACGTTATTTTTTTTAATGGTCTAAACTTATCAAAAAATAAACCATAGTTTTTAGTTTTATTTAAAATAAATATAGATTTAATTCGAGAAGTATTTTCATTGCATTACATTTTAAAATATAATAAGAATTTAAAAGCTTTTTACGACTTTATGTTTAAAAAGTCTCAAGAGTTTTGAAAAATAAGTATCTTAGCTAAAACCTTAATCCTATCTGATGACACGGACTTTTTTAGCATTTTTCATGTTACTTTCCTCTCTCATTTTTGCCCAGAATAAATTGAATGTAATCCCTTATCCTCAAAATGTACAGCTGAACAATGGAAATTTTTCCATTCCTGATGTATTGATCTTAAGTGATGATCTGCCTGAAAATGAAACGGAATATTTTAAAAAACGGTTAAACTCAGAGATCAGGTTTAAGATATCAAAGAAAGCCGAGGCTCAATTGATCTATTCACAACTTCCAAATGCTCCTGCAGGAAAAGAAGAGTTTTATATACTTGAAGTTTCTCCCAGGCAGATTCATATTCAATCGTATACAAAGCAAGGATATTTCCTGGCTCTTCAGACTGTAAGCCAATTGTTTGAAAATTATAAAACTGAAAAGAAGATTCCGGCCTTAAAAATTGAGGATCAGCCAAAATTTGCATGGCGTGGAATGCACCTGGATGTCTGCCGTCACTTTTTCACTGTGGCTGAGGTGAAACAGTATATTGATTATCTGGCCATGTATAAGCTGAATACGTTTCACTGGCATCTGACGGATGATCAGGGATGGAGAATTGAAATTAAAAAATATCCTAAACTCACACAAATAGGCTCAAAACGTAAAGAATCTATGATTGGAGCTTATGTTGACAATACTTTTGACGGGAAACCTTACGGACCGTATTTTTATACGCAGGAAGAAATAAAAGATGTCGTAAAATATGCTCAGGAAAGGCATATTACAGTGGTTCCGGAAATAGAAATGCCAGGGCACGCACTGGCTGCATTATCAGCTTATCCTGAACTTGCCTGCACAAAAGGACCTTTTGAACCGGCTACAAAATGGGGCGTTTTTGATGATGTTTTCTGCCCGAAAGACGAAACATTTACATTTCTGGAAAATGTTCTGGAGGAGGTGATCAGACTATTTCCGTCCCAATACATTCACATCGGAGGTGATGAATGCCCGAAAACCAGATGGAAAGAATGTGCACATTGCCAGGAGCTGATCAAAAAGAATAACCTGAAAGATGAACATGGTTTACAAAGCTATTTTATTCACAGGATTGAAAAATTTGTCAATAGTAAAGGCAGGAAAATCATTGGTTGGGATGAAATTCTGGAAGGAGGACTGGCACCTAATGCCGCTGTCATGAGCTGGACCGGGGTAAACGGAGGTATTGAAGCCGCAAAATCAAAACATTTTGCAGTAATGACGCCGGGTGCGTATTGCTATTTTGATCACTATCAGGGTGATCCCCAGTCAGAACCGAATGCTTTCGGTGGTTTCACACCGCTGGATAAAGTCTATTCCTATAATCCTATACCTTCAGAGCTGAATGCGGAGCAGGCCCAATACATCCTGGGGGTTCAGGCGAATCTGTGGGCTGAATATATTTTAGATTTTAAACAGGTGCAATATATGATCTTCCCAAGGCTGATGGCGCTTTCCGAAGTAGGTTGGGGTACATCGGATCCTAAAAATTATAAGGAATTTGAAAACAGGGTGATCAGCCAGTTCAAAGTTCTGGACAAAATGAAGGTGAACTATGCCAGAAGTATCTATAATATCTCGGGAAAAGTAATTCCTTCCAATAATGGTATTGCCTATGAGCTTTCTACCTCACAAAACTCAAACGGAATAAGATACGCGCTGGATGGAACAAATCCTACGGTACAGTCTGAGACCTATAGAAATCCTGTATCTGTTCCGAATTCTTTAACGATTAAATCTGCTTATTTTGAAGACGGTCAGTTGAAAAGTGCCATTTCTGAACAGAAATTTACAGTTTCAAAAACTACAGGAAAAAAAATTACACTGGAGCAGCAGCCAAGTGAGAACTATTCTTTTGGAGGTGCATTTACCCTTATTGACGGGATTATAGGAAATCCGAGACAATTAGGAAAAACATGGTTGGGATTCCAGGGGAAAGATGTTACAGCGACAATAGATTTTGGACAAAAAACCGGATTTTCTGAAGTTTATTTCAATACCCTGGAGAATAAAGGAAGCTGGATTCATCTGGCAAAATCAGCTAAAATCTTTGTATCTGACGATCAGAAAAACTTTAAACTGATCAAAGAGATCGGAAAAGAAGAAATTCAGAATACCAAAGGAAAAATCAGGCTGAATGTAGGCGCTCAAAATACAAAATATCTTAAAGTGATCGTAGAAAATGCAGGCATCATCCCGGCAGGAAATCCGGGAGCAGATTCAAAAGCGTGGCTGTTTGTAGATGAAATTGGCGTAAATTAGCCTTACAGAATTATACAACATGCAGGATACCATACTTTCTTCAGAATTTTCATCTTCACCGGACCTTGTAGAAAAGCTGTACCGGAGCGGAATAACGAAAAATTACAGTGAAGGGGATCTCATTTTGGATGAAAATGCGTCTATCCGTTCTATTCCGATTGTGATGAAAGGGATGATCAAAGTGATCAGAACTGAAGAAGACGGCAGAGAAATCCTGTTGTATTACATCAAAGCCGGGGAAAGCTGTATCATGTCTTTTCTGGGCGGAATGCACAATGAAAAAAGTATTGTAAAAGCCGAAGTAGAAGAAGATGCAGAAATCCTTTTTCTACCGGTGGATAAGGTCTCCCTGTTTATCAAAGAATATCCGGAGTGGCTGGATTATATTTTCAGACTTTACCATAAGAGATTTGAAGAATTGCTGGATATCATTAATGCCATTGCCTTCAAAAAAGTAGACGAAAGGCTCCTGAACCTTCTTCATAAAAAATCAGAACTTACCCATTCAGATACTGTTCATACTACCCATGAACAGCTTGCCAATGAGCTGGGAACTGCCAGAGTGGTGGTATCCAGACTCCTAAAACAGCTTGAAGAAGAAGGAAAGGTAAAACTCGGGAGAAATAAGATCGTCCTTCTGAAGACCACAGATCAGTAATAAAAAAATCTGTTCTGTAACAAAAGTAGCTGTAGACCTTCCCAAACAATTCCATTTTTGCATTATTATTTAAATGGTAAAAAATGGAAATCATAGGATATGCAGCATCAGTTTTAATAGGTGTTTCTCTCGGATTAATCGGGGGTGGAGGAAGTATTCTTACAGTTCCCGTACTGGTTTATTTATTTGGATTTGATGCCTTGATAGCCACAGAATATTCACTCTTTATTGTAGGAATAAGTAGTTTTGTAGGTTCTGTGTCTTATTTTAAAAAAGGATTAGTCAATCTTAAAATGGCTTTCATCTTCGGATTTCCTTCCATTATTTCAATTTTCCTGACCAGAATGTATCTGTTGCCTTTCATTCCGGATGTGCTCATTAGTTTTAAAGGGTTCATATTGACTAAAAACATTTTCCTGTTATTGATTTTTGCCGGGCTGATGATCCTGGCTTCTTATAAAATGATCAGAAATACAGTAAAGATGGATGGCCCGGATGAAGAAAATACTTTGCTGGCAGTGGGACAAGGTTCAATAGTAGGTGTTTTAACGGGGCTGGTGGGAGCTGGAGGAGGATTTATGATTATCCCGGCGTTGGTCAACCTCTTAAAAATTCCTATGAAAACAGCAATCGGAACTTCTTTGGTGATTATTTCCTTTAATTCTCTCATTGGCTTTCTGTCTTCTGCAGGAACTGCAAAAACGGATTGGAAGATATTGATCTCCATTACCACTATCGCCGTTGCCGGAATAATGATCGGTACCCATTTATCAAAGAAAATAGATGGTAAGAAACTGAAACCTGCATTTGGATGGTTTATTTTAATATTGGGAATCTATATTATAGGCAAAGAAGCCCGTCATCTGTTTTAAATTACAATCTGTACACTTCAAAATATATAAAGTACAGTCTTCTTTTGATACTGTTAAGACATTTATTTATTCTTTATCAACGCTTTCTTCTCCGCATCTAAAAATTGATAGACAGGAAAGGAATCTCCCTGGCTGGTCAGTGCAATAATACAGCTGTTATTTTTCAGATCTCTCCACATGACAGATCTGAAGCCATTTACTCCGCCTGTATGCATACCTGTATCCTCAGAAACATACCATCCAAAAGCATACTCACTCCGTTGTCCGTCTTTTAAAATGGGCAGCTCATACATGATTTTGGAATTCTCTTCATTCAACAGCAGATGTTTTCTTAATGCCTGATCAAACTTGTAAAGATCCCATGGAGTAGAATAGATGCTGCCATCGCCCGTTGTCAGAAGATCATAATCGTCAGGCTTTTTATTGGCATTATAACCTTCAGCCCTGTCAGAGGGTGGAAGAGTTTCGGAATCATAAACAAAGGAATGTTCCATCTTCAAAGGAGTAAAAATTCTGTTTTGCATGAATCTGCGGTATGACTGTCCTGATAGAGTCTCAATAATTCTTCCCAATACGATATACCCGCTATTGCTGTACTCAAACTTACTTCCGGAAGGAAATTTTAATCCGGGCTGCTTTTTAAGGAAGTTCAGCACATCATCATTGGTAATTTTAGGTTTCTGGATCAATACGTTTTCATAATCTGCCAGACCGGATGTATGCGTAAGTAGCTGTCGTATACTGATATTTTGTGCGTAGGCAGGAAGATCCGGAACATAGCGGCTTGCTTTGTCATCATACGACAGAAGATGTTCCTGTTGGAGAAGCATAATTCCTACAGCCGTAAAAGGTTTGCTGATAGAAGCAATGCAAAAGGGTGTATTTTTCGTTAACACAGTCTTATTTTCAAAATTTTTGTAGCCTAATGCTGTATCACAGACTACTTTACCCTCTTTTACAATAAGAACAGTACCGTTAAATTTCCCTTTTTTATAATAATCAATGACAATATCCGTTTCCGATTTCTTGCAGGAAAACAGGAATAAAAGAATAAAGCTGAAAATAAATAGTATTCTGGCCATGGTTTAGATTTAATATTCAATAAGTTAGGTGAGGAGGTTGAAAAGTTACACCATGAGTCTGCTGATGTCAAAATTTTATTTCATCTTATTCAACCCTTTATGTAACAAAAGTAGCTGTAGAGGTAAAAAGAAAGGAGGAGATTTGTAATAGATAACAGGAAAGTTATTTGAAACAGTAAAAAGTTTAAACCATTTCAAATAAAAAAAGTAAAATGAAAATAGAACAGATCTACACAGGATGCCTGGCACAGGGAGCTTATTACATCACCTCAGCCGGAGAAGCAGCGATCATTGATCCTCTGAGAGAAACTCAACCCTATATTGACAGATTGAGAGAAGAACAGGTGCAGCTAAAATACATTTTTGAAACCCATTTTCACGCAGATTTTGTCAGTGGACATATTGATTTAAGCAGAAAAACCCAGGCTCCGATAGTTTACGGGCCCACAGCACGTCCCGAATTTGAAGCCACCATTGCAGCAGACGGTCAGTTGTTTGAAATAGGCAATATTAAAATTAAAGTTCTTCATACACCAGGACATACACTGGAAAGTACCTGCTATCTCCTGATTGATGAAAATGGAGTGGAAACAGCCCTTTTCAGTGGAGATACTTTATTCCTTGGCGATGTGGGACGTCCGGATCTTGCCCAGAAAGGAGCTCAGATGACCCAGGAAGAACTTGCAGGGATGCTTTATGAAAGCCTGTATCATAAAATTCTGCCCTTACATGATGATATTACCGTATATCCTGCCCATGGAGCCGGTTCCGCCTGTGGTAAAAATATGCAGAAAGAAACTTTAGACACATTGGGAAACCAGAAGAAAACCAATTATGCCCTTAACCAAAAAGATAAAGAAAGTTTCATTAAAGAAGTAACGGACGGACTCTTGCCTCCGCCTGCCTACTTCGGAATGAATGTTATGATGAATAAAAAAGGATATCACTGCTTTGATGAGGTGCTCTCACAGGGATTACATGCCCTTGTCCCGGAACAGTTTGAGGAAATGGCAGAAGCATCAGGAGCTTTGATTCTGGATGTAAGAAACAACAGTACCTTTGCCAAAGGTTTTATCCCACAGGCTGTCAATATTGGATTAGACGGTGACTTTGCCCCCTGGGTGGGCGCTTTAATTGCTGATGTTAACCAACCTATTTTACTGGTGACAGAAAAAGGGAAAGAGGAAGAAGCGGTAACCCGTTTAAGCAGGGTAGGGTTTGATCATGTTTTAGGATTTCTGGAAGGAGGTTTTGACGCATGGAAAAAAGCAGGGAAGGAGACAGATTCGGTCAACCGTATTTCTGCTGAGCAGTTTGAAAAAGAAATCAGGGGTAAAAAAGTAAAGATCATAGATATAAGACGGGAAAGTGAATACCATGCAGAGCATATTCATGAAGCATACAGTAAACCCTTGGCTTATATCAATGAATGGATTCATGATGTACAGCCACAGGAACATTTTTATATGCATTGTGGAAGCGGGTATAGAAGTACAATGGCAGCAAGCATCCTTCAAGCGAGAGGTTACAGAAATTTTACCGAAATTGAAGGTGGTTTTAAAGCCATTGCTTTTACATCAGTTCCTAAAAGCAATTTTGTGTGCCAGACTAAAATTTTAAATAAATAGGTAAAAAATATGTTGGAGATTATAAAAGAACCTTGGCCATGGTATATTGCAGGTCCTTTGATAGGGCTTACCGTACCTGCTTTATTGCTGATGGGAAATAAATCCTTTGGGATCAGTTCATCATTAAGGCACATCTGTGCAGCCTGTGTACCGGCAAATGTGAATTTTTTCAAATACGACTGGAAAAAAGAAGCCTGGAATCTGTTTTTTGTCCTGGGAATTTTTCTGGGCGGAATGATTGCTGCCAACTTCCTGCTCAATCCTTCGGATATAAAAGTGAATCCTGATCTGAAAACCGAACTCGCCGGATACGGAATTACAGACTACAGCAATCTGGTCCCGGTACAGCTGATGAATTTTGAAAGCCTGCTGACGCTCAGAGGGTTTATCATGATGGTCATAGGTGGCTTTCTGGTAGGCTTTGGAACAAGGTATGCAGGCGGATGCACCAGCGGCCATGCCATTATGGGACTTTCCAATCTGCAGTGGCCTTCTCTGGTAGCAACAATCTGCTTTATGATAGGAGGGTTTTTAATGGCGAATCTTATTCTGCCTGTAATACTTTCCCTGTAAACATCATTTTAAAAGATTTATATCATGATCAAAGAAAGAGAAAATAATAGCTTTTCATCTGATACAAACCGTATCAAAGAGAAAATACATAAATACAAATGGTATCACAACCTGAAATATCTTGCTGCAGGAATTATATTTGGAGTGATCTTCGTAAAAGCAGAGGTGATCAGCTGGTTCAGAATACAGGAAATGTTCCGTCTACAGTCCTTCCATATGTACGGAATTATCGGAAGTGCAGTTTTGGTAGGAATGATCTCTGTAGGGCTGATTAAGAAATTCAATATCAAAACCATCCATGGTGAGCCTATCACAATAGCTTCTAAAAAGTTCAGTAAAGGCCAGATTTATGGCGGACTCATATTCGGTTTTGGCTGGGCCATTACGGGAGCATGCCCGGGACCGCTTTTTGCCCAGATCGGAACAGGAGCCTTAGCCGTATCTGTTACCCTTTTGAGCGCTATTGCAGGAACATGGGTTTATGGCTATTTCAGAGATAAATTACCTCATTAAAGTATTAAAATCATTTTAACTATCGAAGATTTGACGACGTGGCCAAAAAAAGCCTGTGGATCATTTCCACAGGCTTTCGTAGTACAAAATTATGAATAAATGAAGTTCTTAGCTCCCAGTGCCAGATACAGATTGATACGTTCTATTCTGTACTGAAGTTCCAGATTGATGAGGTTCATTTCATTTTTAAGCAGGTCCCTTTGCTTCCGGATGAGTACAAAGCTGCTGTTGGTACCTACCTTGATCTGTTTTTGAGTCAGACTGATATTGTTTTTAAGCTCATTCACTGCACTGACGCTGTAGGTAAGCTGTTTTTCAATAGAATGGAGATTGGCCAAAGAAGATTCAACCTCATTCAGAGCGTTCAGAACGGCTTTTGAATATTCTTCAACAACCTGTTTTTGTTGAGCATTCTTTATTTCCACATTCTTTTTTAATTTTCCGTTGTTAAAGATCGGGGAAACCAATCCGCTGCCCACCTTTAATAAAGGATTTGAAAACAGTGAATTGATCGATTTCACATTACTTCCTGCTGTCCCCAGAGAAGAACTTATACTTAATGACGGAAGTCTGGCTGCTTTGGCCTCCTGTACTTCATAAAAAGCCTTTTCTATCTGAAACTGACCGGCCTGTATATCAGATCTGTTCTCCAGAAGCTGAAGCGGAAAAGATCCGGGAATATCATTTTTTACAGGATTAAAGAAATTCTGTGTGGCCAGTTTCCCTTCCGGGTATTTTCCGGTAAGAAGCTCCAGTGATCTTCTGGATTGAATGTTGGCATTTTTTACCTTTTCGAGATATCCTTCAAGGGAAATGATTTCAGCTGATATATTGGAAATGTCTAAAGCATTGGCCGTTCCCACTTTTTTCTGAATGATATAAAGCTTCTCCAGTTCTCTGGATTTCTGAATATAACTTTCAATCATATCCTCCTGGATGTTTCCTGCAATATTCAGGAAATATGCCTTAGCGATCATACCTGCAATAGACTGGTGCAGCAGTGTATTCTGATGTCTGGCGGAAAAGTAACTGCTGGTGGCTGCCATTTGTGAAGATTTATTTTTACCCCAAAGATCAATTTCCCAGCTGGCCTTCAAGGCAAGACGCCGGATCTGGGCATCACTTACCAAATTATTGGAGGTATTGGCAACAGCACTTACACTTGGGTAAAGATTGCTTCCTGCGATTTCCATAGCCAGTTCGACCTGATTAAGCTTCTCTTTGGCAATGATGAGATCTGCATTATAAAGCATTCCTTCGTTGAGAAGAGCTTCCAGCTGAGGAGTCTTAAGGTCGGTGATCCAATCGTAGGAAAGTGATTTTGAATGCATATTTCTGTCAAAAATCCAGTCATCCGGAATTTCAATGTGGGCGACGATTTCACTTTTTTCTTTGAGCTGATCTATATTTTCTTTAGTAGGTTCTTTATAGCCTATACATGAGCTTAAACCAACGGAAATCATCCCAAGTAAAATTAACTTTTTGTACATTTTAGTGAAGTTTAGGAATCAGGTAATTGATTTTACTGTTGATACGCATCATTACTTTTCGGATGAGATGTAAAGGTTTGAGGTGATCCGAATAAATCACTGCTGTACCTCTTGCCCCTACGGTCAGCTGTTTCTGATCATCTTCCAGTACAAACTTGACAATAAGTTTCCCGTCTGTTTCCGGTAGTTGTCTGGCGGTGTCGGGAAGTCCGGCTACAGATCCGTTTCCTCCAAGCATTCCTCCTGCATTATTCATAATTCCCTGGCTGGTAGCATCAATTACATATTCAAGTCTGGCTTTTACTATTTTTCCAGGTTCTGTTTTAAGGGCAAGCTCTACTTCATCCCCTTTTTTTACCGTTTCCAGTTCATTCTGTGCGAAAAAACCGACAACAGACTGCTGCTTCTGAATCAGAACAAAGGCCGATTTAAAAGGAGCCATAATAGCACCTTCATTCAGCTGTACGTTGGGAATAATACCATCTGTAGGGGCAAGAACCACTGTTTGGGATAAATTCCATTTCGCCTGATCCAGTTTGGCCTGAATCTCGGAAACTGATGAATTCTCACCACCATAAGAGGCATTGGATTTAGTTTCCAGAGACTGTTGCTGTGACTGTGCTGAACTGATACGGGATTGTAGATCCCTGACGTTGGTCTCCGCTTGTTCAAGATCAAACCTATTGGCTGCTCCTGCTGCTACCAGTTCCCTATACTGTGCTACTCTTTTATGGGCAAGGTCCAGCTGAGACTGTAAGCCGGCAATGTTTTTCCGGGAAGCAGAAATATCCGTATTATAAGAACTTACCGTAGCTTTCATATTACTTAGCTTAGCTTCCAGAGATTTGATTTCCTGAAGATAAGGCTCCCTGTCCAGCACAAACAAGGTGTCTCCTTTCTTTACTTCCTGATTAGTGCTTACATACACTTTTTTGACCTTTCCCAAAACCTGGGTGGTAATATCCACACTTCTGTTTCCTACTTTGACGTCAGAAGTAATGGGACAGTAATAATTTAAACTTAATATGAGAGCTATAGATCCGAAAATAGGCAGTGAATACACAACAACCTGTGTAGTAAACGTCCAGGGGATCAACTTTAATTTTTTAATAAGAAGCCAGCATATTCCGGCATATATTGCGATGAGTAATTCCAGCATAAGTGTTAATTTTCAGGAGTTATAAATTCTTTTTCTTCTTCAATAAGGTCTGTGTCTTTTTTCTGATCGTTCTGATTGCCATAATCATAATTGGCCCAGATTAAGGCAACCGGCCATAAAAGGCCTCCAAAAACAAGGGAAAGGAGGCACATGCTTTTTATGGCGTTAAGCTGAGGATGGTTCTTTTTCTCAGCTACTTTTTCCGGATAAATATGAACTTTCCAGAAAAGATAAATGCCTGCAACGGGTAAAACAAGTAAAATGAACCATGATGCAGCATTAGCTATATTGTCTTCTAAATGACCTGTTGATGCCTGAACAAAATTGCATGATAACAGCAGGCAGAGAAGTATTGATATTCTTTGCATAAATAAATTGTATAAGGTAAAAAATGATATTAAATGTAAAACAAGGCAGTAACCTGATGATCAACAAACATGCAGCCGGTTACTTTGAATCTTAAGGGAAGATTAAAGCTTAGTCAATATAAGTTGTATTTTTCAGGTGATATTTTCTCATTTTGCTTTTTTAACGAATGGTGTCTTCGTATTTTGATGAAGCAAAATTAGATCGAATAAAGTGAGAAAAAGTATTCCTAAGTTATTTTTTTCTTTCGTTCCTTTTTTTATGAATTCGGGCTGTCATCCTTGAAAGAGAGTTGGGGGTAATGCCCAGAAAATTAGCAATATACTTTCTGTTGGCATTTTGAGAAGTAAATGGTCTCGTTTCCAGAAACTCTTCATAGCGTGAATGCGGAGAGGTGGAACAAAACTGCTCTATGCGTGTCTTTGATATAGTAATGATCATCTTCAGAGACTTGAGATATACATTATAAATGCCCCTGTGCTGAAATGCGATGTCTTCAAATTCATTTTTGCTGAACAGGAAGAGTTGGCTTTCAATAACGGCTTCTATAGTGTATTTTCTTTCAGTCTCACCAGAATAGGACTCCGGGGCTTCCATAATGGCAGCCTCCTTTTCTGAGGGGAGAAAAAGGTTACTTTCAATTCCGTTTTCATCATCAAAGAAAAATCTCAGCAGCCCGTGAGACATAATGAATAAATGGTTAAAAGACTGACCAGGCTCAGCCAGCTTCTCTTTTTTACGAAGAAGCCTCGGAGTACTGATGCTGACCAGGATATTGATTTCTTCATCAGACAGCTCCTGAAAGAAAGGAATATTCCTGAATGTTTTAAAAGAATCCATTACAGCAGTAAAGATAAATAAAAATAACAAACAGATATTCCTTGATTCGCCCGAGGATTTCATAGAAGTTTTTTTTAGATTTGTTGGGGATTAATAATTTGAGATACCATGAACAATAACCGAAGAAGTTTTATAAAAAAACTGGGAATTGCAACAGCAGCACTCGCCGTAAACCCGCTGGATCTGATGGCTGCCGGATTACCGGAAAATACATCTGCTGAAGCAATCAATAAACCGATTGTACTTTCTACCTGGAATTTCGGTCTTAAAGCTAACGAAGAAGCCTGGACTATTCTGGGAAAAGGGGGGAAAGCTTTGGATGCCGTTGAAAAAGGAGTTCGTCTCGTAGAACTGGATCCCAAGGAAAGAAGTGTAGGGTATGGAGGCCGTCCGGACAGAGACGGAAGTGTAACGCTGGATGCCTGTATCATGGACGAAAATTATAATATCGGTTCGGTAGCATGTCTGGAACATATTAAAAACCCGATTTCCGTTGCCAGAGCGGTAATGGAAAAGACCCCTCACGTAATGCTTGTAGGAGACGGTGCATTACAGTTTGCCCTTTCGCAAGGTTTTAAAAAAGAAAACCTACTCACTCCCGAATCAGAAAAAGAATGGAAAGAATGGCTGAAAACCAGTCAGTATAAACCTATTGCCAATATTGAAAACCATGATACCATCGGTATGATTGCTCTGGATGCTCATGGAAACCTTTCAGGTGCCTGTACAACGAGCGGGATGGCTTTTAAAATGCATGGAAGAGTAGGTGATTCTCCTATTATTGGTGCCGGTTTATTCGTTGATAATGAAGTGGGAGCTGCAACAGCAACCGGACATGGTGAAGAGGTGATAAGAACAGTAGGTACCCATCTGGTTGTTGAACTGATGAGACAGGGCAGAAATCCGCAGGAAGCCTGTAAAGAAGCAGTGGACAGAATTGTAAAGATCAATCAGAGAAGAAATAAAAACCTGAAGGATATTCAGGTAGGCTTTATTGCCATCAACAAAAAAGGAGAATACGGTTCTTACTGTATTCAGGATGGGTTCAACTTTGCGGTTTACGACCAGAAAGGAAACCGTCTTGAGAAACCTGAATTTGCGTTGAAATAATATACAAAGGTGTAAAGACGATCTTTATCAGGAATATAGACCAAAACAAAATATGAAAAGAACGATTATCGCTTCCTTATTTTTAATCACAGCGTGTAAGGAAGAAAAGAAGGAGAGTATAACAATGACAGAACCTGGGATTCAGCAGGCAAAAGAAAAAGTGGTTTTGAATACAGCTGCAACACCGGATCATGATTCCGGAGAAGCCAAAAAGTGGCTGGAGAAAAGTATTGTAGAATATTTTAAAGCAGATCTTGTGAGCCAGGATAAAAATATGCAGAAAATGACTACGCAAGAGTACTATGATTATAAAACCGATGCTACGAATGTAGATCTTGATATAGACGGAAGCCTTACTGAGAAAGAATTTAAAGACAAATGGAAAAACAAATTCAATACAGATAAGGCCGGAATCGGGGTCGGGTTTCTTATCCCTGCTCAGGATTGGAATAATATTGAGGTGGAGAGCTGTGAATTAAAATCCTCTTCAAAAAATGAATATACCTTTAATGTAGTGCTGAGAGATGATGGTTATAAAGCTAAATATCCGTCAGTGATAAAAGTAATCAAAGAAAACGGGAGCTTTCTGATTGCAGATGTATTGCAGGATGAACCGAAATAAAATTAAACAGATACAATGTCAAAAATAGAAATAGCATGCTTTAATCCCGAATCGGCAATCATTGCTTTTGAGAACGGAGCAGACAGAATCGAATTATGTGACGGGCTGAATGAGGGAGGAACAACTCCGGGTTTTGAAACCACCAGACAGCTTCGTGAGAAAATCAACATTCCGATTTTTGTCATGATTCGTCCAAGAGGAGGAGACTTTACGTATTCTGAATCTGAATTGGAACAGATGAAAAAAGATCTGGTTCAATTGAAATCCTTAAACGTAGATGGCTTTGTGTTTGGAATCCTGAATGAAAATGATGAGGTGGATGTTGCGAAGAACAAAGCTTTGGTAGAATTGGCAGCACCGTTTCAGTGCACATTTCACCGGGCATTCGACCGGGCAAAAAATCTGGAAAATTCTTTAGAAAAAGTAATAGAATGTGGTTTTACAACCATCCTTACTTCAGGTCAGAAACCTAATGTGTCAGAAGGAAAAGAGAATCTGAAAAAACTGGTTGAGCTTTCTGACGGCAGAATAGAAATTCTGGTAGGAGGCGGACTTCGATCTTCGAATATTGAAGAACTGAGAGCTTTCACCAATGCAGGGTATTTTCATTCTTCGGCCATTACAGATGGTGGTGCTTTTGCCAATCCGGCGGAGGTTGTTGCGCTGAAGAATAAATAAACTAGAATTATCCTTCACTTTGTCATTTTAAAAATAGTGAGGAATGGTAAAATGATTGGGATGAATAGAATTATAAGGTGATAATAGAAGTGAAATCTGTACTGGAATTAAAACCTATTTTTCACTCACAGGTACTGACCTATTTGAAACAGGCCCATATCAAACTGGGATTACTTATTAATTTTAATAGCGAACTTATTAAATATGGAATTCATAGAATCGTAAACAAACTTATTAATGAATAAAACTATCCTTTTTGCTTTCACCTTCATTCAGACGTTTATTGCTGCTCAGTCTTCGGAAAAGAAACTGGCTTCTGAGAACTGGCAGTTCAAAAATTCGAAAGATCAGCACTGGCTTCCTGCAAAGATACCGGGAACAGTTCATCTGGATCTGATGAATAATAAGGTTATTCCTGATCCTTTCAAAGATGAAAATGAAAAGAAAGTACAATGGGTAGAAAATGAAGACTGGGACTATCAGACCCATTTCAGTATTTCTCAGAAAGAACTGGAAAATCACCATGCCAACCTTGTATTCAACGGACTAGATACTTTTTCAGAAATCTATCTGAACGGAAAACTGCTGAAAAAAACAGATAATATGTTCAGGAAGTGGGAAATTCCGGTGAAAGGCTTGTTGAGAAAAGGGGAGAATGAACTGAGGATTACATTCAGATCTGCTGTGGAAGAAGGAAAAAGACGGGCTAAGCAGGTTCCGTTCACAATGCCGGAGTCACCGAGAAGTTTTGTAAGAAAAGCACAGTATCAGTTTGGCTGGGATTGGGGACCCAGATTGGTAACGGCAGGAATCTGGAAGGATGTAAAAATTGAATTCTGGAATATTGCAAAGATTGAAACCATTCAGATTGAGCAAAAAAAATTATCAGGTAAAACTGCTGATCTAGATATTCATACTTCAATTTTGGCTGAAAAAGAAGGAAAGTATACTTTCAGGATCAATGATGAGGTGAATACAGTTCAGTTAAAAAAAGGAAATAACCGGCTCACTATTCCTTTTGCCATTAAGAACCCGAAGCTGTGGCAGCCTAATGGATGGGGAGAAGCATTTCTTTATGATATGAAATTTTCATTGAATAAAGATTCGGAAGTGCTTTCAGATGAAGAGATGAAATTAGGGTTGAGAACAATAGAGCTCGTACAGGAAAAAGATGCCGGAGGAAAATCATTTTATTTTAAGGTCAATGGTAATCCGTTGTATATCAAAGGTACCAATTGGATTCCGGGAGATAGTTTTTCACCACGCATGACGGAAGGAAAATATCAAAAGCTGATCAGGGACGCCAAAGAAGCCAATATGAATATGATCCGTATCTGGGGCGGAGGAATTTATGAAGATGATGAATTCTACAAAGCCTGCGATGAAAACGGAATTCTGGTGTGGCAGGACTTCATGTTTGCAGGAAGTTTTTATCCGGGAGACGAAACGTTTTTAGCCAATGTAAAAAAAGAAGTGAAAGATCAGGTCAGCAGACTTCAGAATCACCCTTCAGTTGCTTTATGGTGCGGAAATAACGAAATAGATGAAGCCATTGTCAACTGGGGATATCAGAAGCAGTTCAAATATTCAAAAAATGATTCCCTTCAGGTTTGGAAAGATTATAAAAAGCTGTTTCATGATCTGATTCCTAATACATTAAAAGAAAATCTTACGGCAGATAAAAATATTTACTGGCCCAGTTCTCCTTCGATCGGATGGGGACATAAGGAAAGTCTTACAGAAGGGGACTCCCATTATTGGGGCGTATGGTGGGGCGAGCAGCCATTTGAAATTTATAACGAAAAAGTAGGAAGGTTTATGTCTGAATATGGCTTCCAGGGGATGCCGACACTTGCAACCACAAAAACTATGTTTTCAGGAGTTCCGGATCTTAGCTTACATAATTCAGTCATAAAGGCTCACGAAAAGCATGCGAGAGGCTGGGAGATTATCAATGAATACATGAAGAGGGATTATCATGTTCCGGCAGATTTCGTAAAATACAATTATATTTCCCAATTATTACAGGCCCGTGGGATGCAGATTGCAATCGAGGCTCACCGTCGTGCAAAACCATACAATATGGGGACTTTATACTGGCAGCTTAATGACTGCTGGCCGGTGGTTTCATGGTCTTCTATTGATTATCTCGGGAATTGGAAAGCTTTCCATTATCAGGCAAAAAGAAGCTTTGAACCTCTGTTGATATCCGTTGCAGAAACAGAAAAAGCCTATGATATTTATTTTATTAATGATTTAATGAATGCTGTATCCGCAGATTCCGGGGCAGAGTTATTTGATTTTGACGGTAATTTTCTGTGGGGAATAGATGCTGCAGATAAGATAAGGGCCAATTCCAGTGAGAAACACTTTGAAATTTCAAAAACAGAATTCTCAAAGTTTGATTTGTCAAAAGCGGTATTGAAAACGTATGTTAAGAATGAATCATTGAAACAGGAAAATTTATTTTTCTTTAAAAAACCGAAAGACTTAAAGCTTACAAAACCGGATATTACAATTAAAAAAATATCTCCGACAGAAATTGAAGTTTCAACCGATGTTTTCGCAAAAGATGTCTATCTGATAGGAGATACGCATTTCAGTGATAATTTCTTTGACCTTCTTCCAAAAACTTCAAAAAGGATTACCCTTTCAAAATCTTTGGAGAACATTGAAGTGATGAGTCTTTGGGATACCGGAAATTAAAATCTGTGTTTTTCAGTAAAGAAATTATATTTTAAATAAAATTCCATAATAATCTGATTAATTACCAAAAATTGGTAACTTTGATGTGTTAAGTTTAAAACCAATATATAATGGGACGGAATACATCAGTTTCTTTAGGTGACTATTTTGAAGACTTTGTTGACCATAAGATTTCAGAAGGAAGGTACAAAAATGCGAGTGAAGTAATTCGTGCAGGCTTGAGATTGCTGGAAGAAGAAGAAAATAAAATTCAGCTTTTGAAAAATGCTTTGAAAGAAGGTATTGAAAGTGGTATAGCCGCTGATTTTGACCCGGAAAAACATTTGACATTATTAAAGAGCAAAATGAAAAAATAAGTGGCTGAATATATGTTTACCCATAAAGCGGTTGAAGATCTTTCCAAAATTTATGAATATACTTATAAATTTTGGTCAGAAGCTCAGGCGGATAAATATTATTTTGAATTAATTTATTTTTGTCAGATGCTTGCTGAAAATCCTAAAATGGGAAAACGTTATAGCGATATAGCTCCGGATATTTTGGGTTTTCTTTCCAATAAACATATTATTTTTTATCGAATAGTAAAGATGAATACAATTGAAATTATCAGAATCCTTGGGGCAGAAATGGATTTGAAAAATAGAATTAAAGGCTAAAAAAATCAAGGCAAAAGCTATTACATCTGTACATTCCAATACTCTGTGAGTTTGCAGGAATTCTACCCAAAAAAATATAAATTTTACCTTTCCAACTGAAAAATCAGCCGTAAATTTGCAGTATATTTTTTTACAGTTATGGTAAATTTTGTTCTGATTGCAGTGTGCATTGTGGCAGGGATGATATTCAAAGCAACAAAATCTATCCACCCGGATGCCCACAAAGGCATCAATACCTGGATTCTTTATCTTGCTCTTCCGGCCGTTTCCTTTAAATATCTGCCTAAAGTAAAATGGACAACAGAAATGCTGTTCCCGATTCTAGCTACGTTTCTCATCTCCGTTTTCTGCTTCTTTTTTATGATGTTTTACAGTAAAAGTAAGGGATATTCAAGGCGCTCCAGAAGTACTCTGGAATTGGCAAGCGGTTATAGCAATACCTCTTTCATCGGTTTTCCTCTCATCAGTGCTTTTTATGGGGAAGGATTATTAAGTATCGCCATCATATGTGACCAGACCATGTTTTTTGCCCTTTCTACCTTAGGAATAATTGCGGCTGTAAAAGGAGGCAGCAAATCAGGAAAGGTGAGTGCTCTGTTTATTTTAAAAAGGCTGATCACTTTTCCGCCATTAATAGGTTGTATTTCGGCTTTGGTGTTATCACAGTTTATTGATTTTACTGCTGCAGAGCCGTTCTTTGATAAGTTAGCTGCTACAGTAAGCCCTCTGGCATTATTTTCAGTAGGATTGCAGCTGAAATTTAACGGATGGAAAAAATTGATTCCGCAGATGTCGATGTCAATGCTTTATAAGCTGATTCTGGCACCTGCAATTGTTGTTGGGCTGGCTTTGTTGTTTAAAATAAAAGGCGATGTTGCCAAAATCACGGTATTTGAAGCGGCGATGCCAACATTGGTTACCTCAAGTATTATTGCGGAACAGTTCAGATTGAATACAAAACTGACCAATCTGATCATCGGAGTCAGCATTATTGTAGGCTTTTTTACATCAGCATTTTGGTATAAAATTACTGAACTGCTTTTTTAACCACAAAAGTCACAAAAGTTTTTGAAACTTAAGTTGATTTTAAATTGATCAAGTTTGTGTATAAGAAGTACACATAAGCTTTAAAAATCTTAGATTTTTACTTAAATTATCTTAAAACCTTCATTCTCCTTAATGGTTTAAAAACAGTTGCATTATTAAATAGTAAGAAGATTTACCGTCACCATTTTCATTGAATCATAAAGCCAAAAGAAATTTCCGCAAAGTTGCAGTTTTCTGAAGAAAAATCTAATTTTACACTTTAAATATTTCCCTTGCAATACGCTCAAATTGTTTTACCACTGAATTTAAAAGGATCTTTTACCTATAAAGTTCCTGAAGAACTGATGTCTGAGATCCAGCCCGGAATGAGAGTGCTTGTTCCGTTTGGAGGAAAGAAAATCTATACCGGAATTGTATTTGAGCTTCATGATAATGCTCCGGAAAGTTTTGTGGCAAAAGAAGTGATCAGTATGCTGGATGATAAACCCATTCTTCCTGAAGAACAACTTCGTTTCTGGAACTGGCTTTCAGATTATTACCTGTGCGGGCTTGGAGAAATTTATCGCTTTGCTTTTCCTTCCTCTTTGAAGCTGGAAAGTGAAACATATTTAAAACTGAAACCGGGAGCAGTAGTAGATTTTGAAAACCTGGATGTGAATGAAATGTATCTGATCCAGGCATTGGAAGTGCGTCAGCTGATTAATCTGACAGATATTGAAGCATTCATTCCCAAAAAAGATATTATCAAAACAATCAATTCTCTGATTGATCTGCAATATATTGAAATTGACGAGAAAATTGCTGAGAAATATAAAGCCAAAGAAGTAGCGTATGTCAGGATCAGGGATGAGGTTTTACAACAGAACCTCCCGGATATCCTGATCAGGCTTAATAAAGCACGGAAACAGAAGGACCTTTTCCTTGCGATTCTTGAAAAGCAGACAGAACATCCTGAAACTCCTATTAAAAAAGCCGAACTGTTTGAAGATGGCTATTTCGGAAGCTCTCATTTTAAACCCCTTGCAGATAAAGGCCTGGTAGAGGAATACTATATGCAGAAAGACAGGATCGAGAGCTATGAAGGAGAACTTGAAGAACTTGAAGAACTCTCTGAACAGCAGAAAACAGCTAAATCTGAAATAGATGAAGCCTTTGAAGAAGGTAAAAATGTACTGCTTCACGGGGTCACTTCTTCCGGGAAAACCCATATTTATCTGGAGAAAATAGAAGAGTGTATTAGATCCGGAAAAAACGTTCTGTTCCTGCTTCCCGAAATTTCTCTGACCAAACAGATTACCCAGCGGTTAGAAAAGAAATACGGGAAACAGCTTGGATTTTACCATCAGAAGCTAACGGATTTTGAAAAGGTGGAAGTATGGAGAAGAATCAGGCAGAATGATATCCGTATTCTGATCGGAACCCGTAATGCCCTGTTTCTGCCTTATCAGAATTTAGGATTGATCGTGGTAGACGAAGAGCACGATTCCGCATACAGACCTAGAGAAGCTTCTCCTTATTTCAATGCTAAAGATTCGGCATTGGTTTTGGGTGGTTTTTATAAGGGCGGAGTTATTTTAGGCTCTGCAACCCCTTCTGTTGAAAGCTATTACAGGGCAAGAAAAGATAAGATGAAATATGTTTTCCTGGATGAAAGGTTCGGGAACGTGAGTCTGCCGGAATATGAGCTGATCAATTTTAAGGAAGCCCAGGATTCTAAAAAAGTCTCCGGAAATTTCTCTTCAAGGCTTATTGAGGATATGAAGAAGACAGTGGATGATCATAATCAGGTGATTGTACTTCACAACCGCCGTGGCTATGCCAATGTTGTGGAATGCGAAACCTGTGGTTATGTGAATTACTGCTCCAACTGTGATGTGGTAATGACTTATCATAAAGCAGCCAATGAAATGAAATGCCACTATTGCGGGCAAAGAGCCTCAAAACCGAAAACCTGCCCGAAATGTCATTCTGAAAACCTGAATGAAAGAGGAGTAGGAGTAGAGCAGATTCATGAAGAAGTTTCAAAATTATTCCCGGATAATGAGGTAGACAGGATGGATGTAGATTCCATGCGTAAGAAATTTGCCTACGAAAAGCTCTATGAAAAAATAGAAGAAAGAGAAACGGATATTGTGGTGGGTACGCAGATGATTTCAAAAGGGCTTGATTTTGACCATATTGAGCTGGTAGCCATTCCGAAAGCGGATTCTCTTCTGTATGTGCAGGATTTCAGAGCCGAAGAAAGAGCTTATCAGCTGATCACACAGGTTTCAGGAAGAGCGGGAAGAGTTTCCGGAAAAGGAAAAATCCTGATTCAGACTTATAATCCCGATCATTCCGTATTTCAGCTGATCAAGATGAATAATCCGGCGAAGATCTATAAATATATCCTTACAGAACGACAGAAATTCCACTACCCGCCGTTTACCAAACTGATTATGATTGAGCTGAAACACAGAAGAGAAGATAAAGCAGACCGTGCTTCCCAGTTTCTGGGCTCCATCTTAAGAAAATACCTGCCGGAAGATTGCGTTTTAGGACCTGAAAGAGCACAGATTGCCAGACTGAATAATTTATATCAGTTCCAGATTATGTTGAAACTGCCCCGTGGTAAAAACTATGAAAAGTTCAAGAATATGGTTTTGATAAGTTTGAAAGAATTTGATGAAATCACTGCATATCAAAGCATTAAAAAAGATGTTTTTGTGGATTTTTAACAATTTTTAACAAACTTTAGACTCTTTTATAAGACGGCTATAACCTGTTATATAACAATAATTTCTACTTTTGGACGTTGATTAAGTGTTTGGCTTTTTAACTGAATGATTTAACCTATCATTTTTTACAGAGTCAAAAACTATAGAACAAAAAGAAGATAGATGGTAAATTACAGAAAATATATTTCAAGTGCAGCGGTGTTGGCTTCCGGTTTTTTCCTGGCTCAATCTACCGTTTCTACCGTTCTTTATTCTCAGAATTATGACAATCAGAAAAACAGTTTGAATTTGCCTTCCCCCGTTAGTTCGGTGGTGGAAAAGACTGTGTTGTCAGCAAAAGAGCTTGTAGATATTAATGTAAACACAATGATGTCGGATCCTGTGCTGAAAAATGCACACTGGGGGTTTGTTGTGTATGATCCGAAAACGAAGAAAGTGATTTCTTCGTACAATGAAAGCAGCCCGTTGGTTCCTGCTTCAACGACCAAATTACTGACCACAGAAACGGCTTTAAATCTCCTTGGTGAAAACTACCGGTGGATGACCCAGCTGGAATACTCCGGAACCGTTGATGAAACGGGAACTCTGAACGGAAATCTTTACATCGTAGGAAGCGGAGACCCTTCTTTGGGAACCAATAAAGCAGGAGCTTGGTCGTACAGAGACATTATTTCAGACTTCGTAGGTGGACTTTCACGAGAGGGAATCCGAAAGGTAAATGGCGATATTATCATTCAGACAGCGCTTTTCAAAGGCAATATTTCAATGCTTCCGGAAAATGTTGTATGGCTGGAAAACAATAATTATTATCTGCCTGCCGGAACAACCCGTGGAATTAATCCTGCCAATGAAAAGCTGATTGTAAAAAAAGGAGGTTTTTCTGCTGAAAAGAAATTCTTTTACGTTTCTCCTTATGCCCACCAGATGGTATATGCTGAAAAATATGACGGAGACGGTATTCTGACCACAAAACTTCCGGATGCACCGGCCTACCTGGCCAATTCTTTCAGAACCACACTGGTAAAAAGCGGAATTCCCGTTACCGGAAAAGTGACTCCAAAAATGACGGATGCAGCTCCTGAAAGCAGAAAAATGCTATCTGCCTACAAATCTCCCACTTTAAGTGATATTGTTTATTATACCAATCAGCACAGTGATAATTCGTTAGCAGAAGCTTTATTAAGAACAGTAGGGTTCCAGAAAATGGGAGACCAGACTTCCGAGTCAGGGAGAATTGTTGTTACAGATCACCTGAAAGAAGCAGGCTTCGATATGATGGGGCTTAATTATATGGATGGAAGCGGACTTTCAAGAGGAAATAACGTGACTCCTATTTCTCAGGTGAAATTCCTGACTTCTTTAATGGACGAAAAGTATTACAGAGCTTATCTGACTTCTTTACCGATTGGTGGACAGTCAGGGACTTTAAAAAGAATGTTTTTAGGACAAGGTAACGGACAGGTATTTGCTAAAACCGGAACTCTGAATAAAGTAAAAACACTGGCAGGATATCTGAAGACCAACTCAGGTAAAACTCTTGTTTTTTCTTTAATGGTCAACAACTATTCCGGTTCGGTAGATATGGTTAAAAAAAGAATGGAAAAAATTCTTGAACCCGCACTGGATCTCTAAAAATATTTTGTTTTATATATTATTACAGCCTTTTAATCATTGATTAAAAGGTTTTTTTTATATTTGATTAAATATTTCGAAGTATGAAAAAAGTCTATCTCCTGATGTTTGTTTCTTTACTATGCCAACCGTTTTACGGGCAGAAACAAGGAGAAAATATTGGTAAAAAAGGATTGCTTGAAAAAGAAAAAAAATCCTTTGCCCACAAAATGAATGCGGGTAATACCAATCCCAACACCCTGAATTATGATCTGCAGTATCAGAGAATGGATGTCAGCCTGGATCCTGCAGTGTATAATATTTCCGGATCTGTAACTTCTCATTTTAAGCCTACTCAGAATATGGGAATCATTTACTTCGATCTTTCCAATTCGTTGACAGTTTCCCAGGTGAAGTATCATGGAACCAATATCACCGCTTTTCAGCAGTTGCCCACAAAGGAATTGAAGATTGATTTTCCGGCTTCTATTCCTGCCAATACTTTAGACTCTCTTACCGTCTATTATTCCGGAGCTCCGTCTACAGCTGGGGGTGCCTTTACCACCGGGTCCCAGGGAGGAACTGCCGTTCTTTCCACGCTGAGTGAGCCTTATGGTGCACAAGACTGGTTTCCTACCAAACAGAGCCTGAATGATAAGATCGAAAAGTTTGATTTCAAAATTACAACCCCTCAAAACTACAGTGTGGCGGCTAATGGGAAACTGATGTCCGAAACTGCTCTTCCCAACAATAAGAAACTTACTTTCTGGAGGACAATGTATCCTACGGCAGCTTATCTGATAGCCCTGTCTATTACTAATTTTGTTGTGCTGAATGATACAATCGGAAATCCTCCGTTTCCGTTTGTGAATTATATTTACCCTTCCACTTCCACCAATCCGTCCAATATGACCGATATTGAATGGACCAAACAGATCATGAATACTTTTGAAAACTATTTCGGGGCGTACCCTTTCCGTAATGAAAAATACGGACATATGCAGTATGCTTACGGAGGCGGAATGGAGCATCAGACAATGTCTTCCATGGGAGGTTTTAATAAAACACTTATTGCTCATGAGCTGGCCCATCAGTGGTTCGGAGACAAAGTAACATGCGGTGCATGGAATGATATCTGGCTGAATGAAGGTTTTGCTACCTTTGGAGAACATGTGGCTTACGAAAAGCTGATCATGACCAATACGGAATTTTTAAATTATCTGAGAAGCCAGATTGATTTTATTACAAGCAGTGCAGGGGGAAGTGTGTATGTTCCTGATTCCGGACTTTCCAGTGTCAACAGGATATTTGACAGCAGACTTTCCTATGCAAAAGGCGGCTATGTTCTGAGAATGATGAAATGGATCCTGGGAGATGCCGCTTTTTATCAGGCTCTTAAGGAATATCATGCAAGACCGGCTCTTGCCTACAATTATGTAAGAACTTCAGATCTTAATGCTTCATTTCTTCAGTCTACAGGAAAAGATTTTACAGAATTTTTTAATGATTGGGTTACAGGTGAAGGATATCCTACTTATACTATAAGATGGCAGCAGTCCGGTAATCAGGCGTTGTTTAAAGTTTCACAAACGCAAAGCAGTTCTGCAGTCGGTTTTTTTGAAATGCCTTTACCGGTAAAAGTAAACGGTACAGGTGGAGAGACCGCTTATTTTGTGCTTGATAATACCTCCAATAATCAATATTTTCCGCAGAGTGTATCTTTCCCTATTGCAAGTGTTCAGTTTAATTATGACTATCAGATTCTTGAAAAAAACTCTACGGTTATAAAAGACAATACACTAAGTGTGTCATCGGTAGAGAAGGAAGATTTCGGCTTATATCCTAATCCGGCTAAAAATGAATTGTATCTGAAAGGAATTAACAAGATGACGGATTTCTCAATTCATGCCATAGATGGAAAACTAATAAGAAAAGCCACTTATCAACCTGGAAAAGCAATAGGAATTTCAGAACTGGTTCCGGGAGCTTATATTTTTACGGTTGATGAGAAAAATATTAAGTTTATTAAGCATTAGAAATTGAAATATAACTTTAAAGAAGCTTTCAGATCTGAAAGCTTCTTTGTCTTTTAGCGGCTTTTGATCCTCTTTTCATGGCTGTTTTTACTTTATATCTGAACCATTTTTCCTTGAATAAGTAACGCATGAAGTTATCAAAATACCTTGTAATTACCAGATTCTTAAAACCCCTCCATTTTTCAAGGAAGGTTGATGGTAATGCTCTGACGGAAACCGAATAACCTTCCGTATCATATTGGATATAATGCCACCAGCCGGAAGGAATATACAGGGTTTCTCCGGGATGAAGAATGGCCTCATAACCATTTAAATAGAGGAGAGCAGGATATTTTCTGTAATCAGGATCTTTGATCTGGGCCAGACTGTGGAAATTGTAAGGCAGCTTATACATCAGATCCGACTGCTCCCAGGGAAATAACCATATTCTCTTGATTCCCTGAAACTGGGTAATAAAAACATGTGACATATCGATGTCAATATGATTTCTGGTGACAGAGCCTTCACCTCCGAAGAACATAAAAGGAAGCCATTTTAGTATTTTTCCTCCTGTTACATCATTGTACAGGAGATCATTCTTCAGCTCAGGCCTTATTTTCAAAAGATTAAAAAGAAAGAGTCTGTGTTCGGTAGGGGTGGTTTTGATCAGATCCAGATATTCTGAGAATTTCGTCCGGGTGACAGGATCACTCGCCACTTTATCCAGAGAATCGAGTTCGTTGCCATATACATTCACAATCTCATCTCCGGCAATCTCTTTAAAATAATCATAATTCCACTTTTTAAATGCAGGACTTTCGGGACTTACAAAATCTTCAAGTATGATGGGAAGCCTTGGTTTCATATAGCTTCTGATAAAGTTTTCTGAATGTATCGTACGGATTTTCTGTACCGGCTTTAATCTCATGCTCGCAAATTTTAAACAAATATAAATATTATCCTACTAAATTTGTAGACTAATAATGTTAAAACTGAACATCAGATCAAATTTTTAGAATTAAACTTATAAAAGGTTTTATTTTACTGCCTTTTTAGTAAATTAGCACATCTAAAAAATAACGAAAAATGATCTCTGAAAAATACCTTCAACATTTACAGAATGAACTTCAGAATATTGAGAATGACGGACTTTACAAAAGAGAAAGAATCATCACTTCTCAGCAGAGTGCAGAAATAGAAGCAAACGGAAAAAAGCTTCTGAACTTCTGTGCAAATAATTATCTGGGGTTATCCAACAATCCGGAAGTTATGAAAGCTTCCCAGGATATGATCCAGTCTCACGGATACGGGATGTCTTCTGTTCGTTTTATCTGCGGAACTCAGGATATTCACAAAGAACTGGAGAAAAAAATTGCTGATTTCCTGGGTCTTGAAGATACGATCCTGTATGCAGCCGCTTTTGATGCAAACGGTGGTGTTTTTGAGCCTTTATTCACAGAAGAGGACGCTATTATTTCAGATGAGCTGAATCACGCATCAATTATTGATGGTGTTCGTTTGTGTAAAGCAGCAAGATACAGATATAAAAACAATGATATGGCGGATCTGGAAGTCCAGCTAATCGCAGCTTCTGAAAAGAACCACCGTTTCAAAATTATTGTTACAGACGGTGTTTTCTCTATGGACGGTATTGTTGCCGATCTAAAAGGAGTATGTGACCTTGCCGATAAATATGATGCTTTGGTAATGGTGGATGATTCCCATGCTACAGGTTTCATCGGGAAAACAGGCCGTGGAACACATGAGGCCAATGAAGTAATGGGTAGGGTAGATATCATCACTTCTACTTTAGGAAAAGCTTTAGGAGGAGCTTTAGGAGGATTTACTTCCGGTAAAAAAGAAATCATCGATATGTTGAGACAGCGTTCAAGACCTTATTTGTTTTCGAATTCTCTGGCTCCGGGAATTGTAGGAGCTGCTTTGAAAGTATTGGATATGATCTCTGATGATACCACTCTTCGTGATAAAGTAATGGAAAATGCAGACTATTTCAGAACGGAAATGAAAGCAAAAGGATTTGATATCCCGGACGGAGATGCTGCCATTGTACCGGTAATGCTTTATGATGCGCCACTTTCTCAGAAAATGGCTGAAAAACTGATGGATGAAGGAATCTATGTCATCGGATTCTTCTATCCTGTAGTTCCGAAAGGAAAG
Organism: Chryseobacterium sp. 22458; assembly: GCF_052044975.1. Classification (NCBI taxonomy): domain Bacteria; kingdom Pseudomonadati; phylum Bacteroidota; class Flavobacteriia; order Flavobacteriales; family Weeksellaceae; genus Chryseobacterium; species Chryseobacterium sp. 22458. The sequence goes on from NZ_JBQEOA010000004.1 coordinate 411,919, forward strand.
GCAAGAATCAGAGTACAGCTTTCTGCTGCTCACACCAAAGAACATTTGGATAAAGCCATTGCTGCTTTTGAAAAAGTAGGGAAAGAACTGGGAGTGATCTCTTAAGATAAAAAAAATCTGCATTTGTAGAATAAAAACAGGATTTCTTATAGTTAGAGAAATCCTGTTTTTTTATGAAAAAATATTCACTAACCATCATGAGACTATTTCTTTAGTAATTAAATGAATGCAGCTAAAAAAATGCTATTGGTGAATATTATGAAATATATTATATTCGAAACATTAATTCTAATAGCCATTTTGTGAAAAAATATTTACTGCTTTCTATCTTTTTTAGCTTTTTTGAAACAGTTTATGCCCAATCTGATGATTATAAATCAATATTTACTGTAAGTGCTTTTGCTCCTTTTCGTGACCAACGCTATAATATAGGGTATATGCGGAAAATAAATGAAAGATGGTGGGTTGGAACCGAATTGGCATACGGAACTGACAAAATAACTCCCGTAACTATTAGCACTTTTGAAGGAAAAAATAGGATTTTTGAGATAAGACCGGAAGTTTTTTACAGCCTGGCACCTCAGTCAAGATTAAAACATTTTGTCTCAGCAGAAGTTTTCTATTTAAATCAGACAGGAAAAAATATTTCAGGAAAATATTATGACGAAAATGAGGTGTATTATTCTTTCAGTTCAGCAGATTATAAAAGAACCAAATATGGATTAAATATCAATTACAGCATTTTGCTTCATAAGGAGTCTTCATGGTTTGGCTTTATGCCTAAAATAGGCTTTGGCATCAGACAGAAAAATGTTTCCTATACTAATATGACAGGAAAAGAAGAAGATTATGCTCCTACAGATGGTCTTCCTTTTGATTATCGTTCAAATCGTCAGGGTTCCAATCTGAGTTTCAATTTTAATGTTGATATGAAATTCATTTTCAAATTCTAAAAAATATTTAATCTTTATTATTTTAAGCTAAAGATTTTAGATTAAATTCTCTTTTTTTCCGAAATAAACTATCTTTGCAAACAAATTTTTAGGATGCTGTATACCGTCATCAAAGCTTTACATATTATCTTCATGGTAAGCTACTTTGCAGGAATTTTTTATCTCGTAAGGATTTTCGTTTACTATAAAGACACCGATGAATTTCCGGAAGAAAAGAAAAGAATTCTCAGAGAGCAGTATACCTTTATGGCCAGAAGGCTGTGGAATATTATTACGGTTCCGGCGGGGGTAATTATGGCGGTTTGCGGACTCGTTATGATCTTTTTGAATCCGGGACTGATGAAAATGGGATGGTTTCACATGAAGCTGACTTTTCTGATCGGGCTGGCTGCTTATCATTACTGGTGCTGGAAGAAAGTCCTTCAACTGAAGAATATCAACGGAAATATATTGCCTATTGCCAATATTAAACTGAGACAGGCGAATGAAATTGCAACATTCATTCTGTTTCTGGTGGTATTTACCGTAATCCTGAAATCTATGGTAATTGAATACTGGTGGCAATTAATCACAGGATTTTTCGTTCTTGTATTTCTGATCATGATGACAGTGAAACTCGTAAATAAAAATAAAAAAAACAAATAATTGTGGAGCAGGGGCGTGTATTCTCACATGCAGCCTGTTGCATTTTACTAAAAAACTATGATTGCAATTTTAAAGAAAGAACTTTGGAGTTACTTCGGAAACTGGAGCGCATGGGTGATCATTGCAGCTTTCAGTCTGATTGCCACTCTTTTTCTGTTCTTTTTCGACAACGATTCTAATATCTTTGAGATCGGAATGGCGTCTTTGCAGAGCTATTTCGTATTAGTACCATGGCTGCTGATGTTCATTATTCCGGCCCTTTCGATGAAAACTTTTGCGGAAGAGCAGCAAACGGGAACATTAAACTGGCTTTTTTCACAACCTTTAAAGGTCTCAGATCTGGTAACAGGAAAATTCCTTTCTGTATGGATTGTAGGTGTTTTATGCCTGATCCCGTCTTTGATCTATCTTTATACGGTGTATGTGCTGGGGGTTCCTGCCGGGAATATTGATCTTGGAATGACGTTCGGAAGCTATATAGGACTGATTATTTTAATTGCAGCTTTTTCAGCAGTAGGAATTCTGGCTTCTTCATTATCCCAGAACCAGATCATGGCTTATCTGTTGGGCGTTTTTATGTGCTTTATCATGTATTTCGGAATTGAGCAGCTCGCCAGTTACAAACTTTTGGGTGGCGCAGACTTCATTCTTCAGAATATAGGTTTTTATCAGCACTTCTTAGGTTTTACAAGAGGACTTGTAGATTTCAAAGATGTGGCTTATTTTATTCTGGTCATCGGGGCTTCATTAGTATTGTCGAATCATTTCATTAACAAAAAGAAGTAGAATTATGAAGAAGTTCAATGCTAAATCTCCATTGGGAATTTTCCTGTTTGCCATTCTTCCTTTGGTTATCATTCTGGCCTATTCGGGGATCAGATTAGATTTAACAAAAGAAAAGAGATATACCCTTTCCGACAGTACCATTAAAGTACTGGAATCCGTAAAAAAACCTTTGACGGTTGAAGTATACCTTGAGGGTGATTTTCCGGCAAGCTTTAAGCAGCTGCAAAGCGAAACGAAATTCATGCTTGAAGAATTCAGAAAGATCAATCCGAAGATCGACTTTAAATTCATCGATCCTATTAAAACAAAAATGTCTCAGGATACCCTGATGGCGATGGGAATGCAGCCGTCTATTCTGCCGGATGTAAAAGACGGAAAAATTTCACAGATTACCCTTTTCCCATACGCTGTGATCAAACATGGGAATGATGGGGTTTCTATACCTCTGGTAGTACAGCAGGCGGGAATTGATGCCGACCAGCAGCTTACGAGATCTATTGAAGGACTGGAATATAACCTTGTTTCCAACATTAAAAACATCGCTGCTGATAAGAGAAAAAAAGTAGGAATCCTGGTTAATCATGATGAGCTGAATCCTGATGAATTCCAAGGGTTTGTACAGCTGGCTATGGAAAACTATGATGCCGGACCTATTATTCCTAAAAATCAGACTGAGCTTTCACTGGAAGATATTCCTTTATTGAAACAAATGAGTGCTTTGGTGATTGCTAAGCCGAGAAAAGCCTTTACAGATAATGAAAAGGTAATTCTTGACCAATACATCATGAACGGCGGGAAAACACTTTGGATGATTGATGCGGTAAATGCTGAGATGGATACTTTAACAAGGTCCAAAAAAGTAATGCCTTTCCCTGTTGATATCAATATGACAGACTTTTTCTTTAATTATGGGATAAGAATTAATCCAGCTCTGGTAAAAGATGTTAAAAAGTTTGCTTTATTAAGACTGGTAACGGGAGAAGTAAGTGGAAATCCACAGTATACAAGTCTGCCATGGCCATATTATCCGCTTGGAATTGCTGAAGATAATAATCCGATTACTAAAAATATCAATCCTGTAAAATTTGAATTCCCGACTTCCATTGATACTTTGGGAGGAAGAAAGAATATCAAAACAAAAGTTCTTTTCGAATCCAGTGAAAGAACATTACTGAAACAGGTTCCGAATTACGTAGATCTGAAAGAGATTGCAAGTGTAGACAGCCTTGGCCAAATGGAAAAGCCAAGCACACCGAAGATTTTTGCAGTGGCTTTGGAAGGGAAATTCAATTCCGCTTATGCTTCAAGGATTGAAAGAAAATCTTATCCTGGATTCAAAACATCAAGCCCGGAAAATAAAATGATCGTAATTGCAGACGGAGATGTGGGAAGAAATAAAGTGATCAAAGGAAAACCGCTTCCATTAGGAGTAGATCTGTTGACCAACGAACAGTTTGGAAACGAACAGTTCCTGAGAAATGCTTTGGATTACCTTCTTGATGACAGCAATCTGATGGAACTGAGAAACAGAAATATCGAAGAAAGGCTTCTGGACAGACAAAGAATTACCGAAGAAAAATCAAACTGGCAGTGGCTGAATTTATTGCTTCCACTGGCGATTATAGGTTTGATCGGAGGATTGTTCTTCTGGTTGAGAAAGAAGAAGTTTGGATAAAAAATATAAAAAGGGAAGCTGATCAGTTTCCCTTTTTTATTTATGACGAGTCATTAGCCTATGTTGTCATTCATAATGCCGATCTGTAAATCTTTACCTGAGGTCATCCAGATATATTCAATACTTGACCTTTAGGGGCGCATTGTAATTATTTTGTACTTTTTAATTTTACCTGATACTTCTCCAAAACATTCCAAATCCCATAAAAAGCATCATTCCCTTTTTTATCCGAAAAATTCGTATTAAAGATCATGATTCTTCCCAGATTTGTTTTAGGATCAAAAAATAACATTGACATGACGCCGGGATCGCCACCCGTATGGCCAATATATCCGGTATAGCCAAAGCCTATGAATATTCCTGAGTTATAAGATTCACTGTAAGGATTTTTCTCATTTCTTTCTGTAAAATTGGAGGCAGTAAGTTGTGGGGTAAAATATTCCTTATAGCTTTTCTCAGTCAGAAGGGTTCCTTTTCCGTTGTAGCCTTTAATAAGTTCGGTTAAATATTTACTCAGATCATTAATATTTGTAATAAATCCTCCGTCAGGATAAGTTGCGGTTTGGTAATAGGGAAGAGGTGTGTTGGGATTTTCATACAGTCTGGAAAAATTTGAAAATTTTACACCTTCAAATGACCATCCTGAATCTTTCATCTCTAAAGGATTTAAAATATATTCTTTGGTAAATTCTTTGAAGGTCTTTCCGGTAGCTTTTTCTATAATAAACGCAGCCAAAGCAGTTCCAGTATTTGAATATTCATAGATGGTCCCGGGTTGGTGTTGGGAAAAACTGTTTTTATTCCATTTTCCGGCTGGAGTCAATACATTTTCTAGATAAGTGGACATGGAAATGATGGAATCTGATGGATTAAATACCTGTTCGTCATCAAAATTCAGTTTTAAACCATTTAAATTTTGATTGGATTTCAGAAAGTAATTTTTAGACAGATAAAATTCATTATCAAGAATAGAAGAAGTATGGGTTGCCAGGTGGCGAATGGTAATCGGGGTCTGAGGAAAATTGGGATTGAGTACTTTGAAAGGTAAATATTTCTGAACAGGATCATCCAGTTTCAGTTTTCCCAGCTCCTGTGCTTTTAAAAGAGCAATTCCTACAAACGTTTTAGAAACGGAAGCAATATTCTGGATGGTATTTTCCGTATAGCGTTTCTTTTCTTTTATATCTGAAAAGCCAAACCCTTTTTGGTATAAGGTAGATTCATCATTCACAATAGAAACAGCAAAACCATTGAATGATCTTTGATGATATATTTTATTGATGGCAATATTCAAAGAATCACTGATGCCGGGATGAGCAGTGTGTAAACTCCTGACCGAATGGCAGGATGTCAATATACAGAAAACTATGGTGGAAAATAAAATTATTTTCATAGAGTTTTTATAATAAGACATTTATCAAACCTGTTTCGTTACAAATTTAAAATCCGGAAGAAGGCTGAATATTTCAGAAAAGCATATCGTTATTTTCGTAATCTGATCTGAGATTAGCCTATAAATAAAAAAGAGAGAGTAAACCTCCCTCTGTTTCAATATCCAAATCTGTTTATCTACTGGCCAGAAGTGAATGTAATTTTTCTAAAACCATATCTTTATAAAGGTCCAGTTTAGAAGTAATATTGCTGGCATATATAAGATCTGCAGTTTTTGTCTGCTGGCTGTTCATACCGAACTTTGAATTACCATTTCGTATAGCTCTGTAAAACTCGTCCTGATTGTAAATCAGCATGGCATTAACATTACTTTCACCCAGTTTTTTTTCATTCTGCAAAATAGAACTCTTCATTTCCAGATAATATTTTTTCTGGAGATCCAAAATAGGGTTGCTGTAGTTTTCAGGAGCTGAATTATAGATTTCTACAAACTTTTTTTCTTTCTTAGCCTGCGCACAGACCACCGTGAATGAAAGAATAACGGACAGGAAACATATTATTTTTTTCATGATTAGTAGGTATTGTAGTTGTATTCTAAGGTATTGAATTTAAATGATATAAATATGTTTTTGTCTGAAAATTATTTGTTTTTTGAAAGTCAGTGCTCCAGTACCGGGATAATATGCTCCCATTTAAGTTCTTTGGCATAATCAAGAGCGGTTTTCCCTTTCCCGGAAAGTGCATTTTTATCAGCCCCTGCATCCAGTGCAGCCTGCACAATAGTGAGATTTCCTGCGATGGTCTCTCTGTGAAGAAGCGTTAGTCCGTTCTCATCCGCATGAAGGAGTTCATCAGGATTCTGCTGTAAAAATTCAACAAATTTTTCCTTCATATTTTTGCTCATCGGATGTTCGATAAGATTCTCAGGATTTTCTTTTTGATTGTTGACTACCTGAATATCATTATAGTCCCCAAAATCCAGCTGCCAGGCATCATCGTGTTCTCTTCTTTCCGGTTCAGACATATCAGCCCGCATCTTTTGAATAGTAAATCCGCCGTATGTTTTAGGAAGAGCAGGAGTAGAGGACGAAAATAATTTAGAAATACCTTTAGGCTGTGGTGCACTTGGAGTAATTGCAAATAGCCAGTCGGTGAGATGGCTCATCGGAATTTCAACATAATCACCAACCTGTATGTTTTGAAGGCTGTGAGGTTCATTGATCAGGTAGCCCTTAACATTTTCACCATCAAAATCCACTTCATTGATCCACATATGTTCTACCAGGCTTTCCCCGGTTTCTTCATCACGTTCTTCAAAAAGGGTTTTTACACAGGCTACATTAAGACCGGGAATAATTCTTCTATATTCCCATGATTGTTCCCTCCAAAAATATTTAAAAGTTTCCTGAGCCTTTTGATAGGCTGCAATCATTTCCGGATCACTTCCGTCTGCAAAAAAAATTGAGTTGCTTTCCATAAAAAATTTGGTTAGATAAAATAAGATGTTGAAAGGATCCGGTTATTTCTGGTAAGTCTCTTTTGGAAGCAATGCTGCAGTTCTGTAATAGCTGATATCCGAAGGACATTGCTCCTGAAGGTCCTGGAATGTATCAAAATCATAATGCATCCAGTTTTCTTCATGGTCAGGATCTGAAGTCTTATCAACAGCCAGCTCAAGCTTTCCGTCTTCCTGGTAGCTGCATTCTATAGCGGCATATATTTCACCGTTTTTATCGGTGGTATACCAGCATTTTATAGTCTTTTCAAGTTGTGGCTCTCCGCTTTCGTTGTCAATAACCTGTGAGCAGATAAAATTTTCCGGATCATCGGTTTTAAATACTGTTTTAGATACCAAAGGCAGCTCATCTACAGACAGAGAATAAAGCTTGTTGGTGGAAATAATAAATCCATCAACTGTTTCTCTTTTTTCAATATCGAAAAAATCAGATTTTTCTTTCAGGTAATCCAATACCTGCTCCTCATTTTCTCCGTCACTCAGAAAATAATTGATGTTGTATATGCTGTCTTCACTGATAAATTCGATTTCTTTCAAAAAATCTGAACCCTCTTCGTAATAATACAGATGATATTCACTTTGCTTTACAGCGCTGCTTTTGGAGATGACTTCCCCAAAAATGTTTTTGTACACTTTTCTCATTTTTAATCACGTTAGTTAGTTTCATCTATTAGTTTAAGTGGTATGAAGCAAAGATAAGTTTCTTTTTTATCTTATTCCTAAGTGTATTTTAGTATTATTTTCGTAAGTATATCAAATATCCTTTATAAAATCCTCATATTCGTAGTAAAACCTTTCAAAGCCGTCCATTTTGTCGACAAAAAATTCAAAAATTTCCTGCCAGGTGTTTTTGTTGAAGACCGAGACGCCGGATTTCTCAACCCAGATCCTGCTGATCACCTTTCCGTTTTCGAGACTGTAATGCTCGTCCTTATGAAAATCTCCGATAAATTCCTTTAAAATATCTTCCAGAGACCATATCTTTTCATAATAAGCATTCCGGAAGATTTCATCCTTCATTTCAATATCTAATGACACTTCTGCTTTTTTATTATCTGCAGAAAATTTGAATGCCATATCCTTGACTTTGGTATCATAGAGAATCCATTTTCTCGGGAAAGACTTTCCAAAAGCCGTCCAAAAGTCTTTTTTTAACTGTTGTGCTTCCTGTTTACTGAACATGAGACAAACATAATGATTTAATGGCAAAAAGGCAAAGAAGGCTTTTATTTTAACGTAAGATTTGAATAGGCAGGAGTTGAGCAGCTGCAAGGTGGAAGTAATGGAGCTCTTAAAAACAAGCATTGGCTATTTTTATTCTGTTTAAAGTAAATTTATGATGTTGTTGAGTGTTAGTAATTATCATTGCAATTAACTTCCAGCCTCTTTCTTTCAGCTTCCAGCCTTCTAAAACCGGTTCTCGTTTTTCTCATTTCAAATATTAAACAATTTTCTTATTTTTGCTGTAATGCTTTCAAAAAAATCTCAATATGCGTTTAAGGCCCTTTCATATCTTGTAGAAAAAAGAAATGAAGGCCCGATTCTGATTTCCGAAATTGCGGAACATAAAAAGATTCCTTTAAAGTTTTTGGAAAATATTCTGCTTGAATTGAAAAAAGCGGATATTCTCGACAGTAAAAAAGGAAAAGGAGGAGGATATTTTTTAAGAGAAAATCCTGAAAATGTAAAATTAGCCAAGATCATCCGCCTTGTAAATGGGCCTATTGCAATGCTTCCCTGTGTAAGTCTGAATTTCTATGAAAAATGTGAAGACTGTAATGAAGATCACTGCGGACTGCATGATGTGCTGATTGAAGTACGGGATGCCTCTCTCAACATTCTGGAGAAAAAAACTTTAATGGATCTGGTCGACTGACCCGGTCCTTTTTTTTGAATTAGTAGTCTATCTTTTTGGTAGGATAATATTTTTATCAGATATTTGCATTGCTTCAAAAGAATCACAAATACACCGAAACGATATATTATTTATGGTAATTTCAAGAAAAATCCAGGTAAGGCTAAATGTACTTTTTGTAACGGTTGCCATTGTAGGCATTGGCATATTTTCTATGTATGAGCTGGGATATCTGGATGAGCTTTTCAATATACTGGCCAAAGATAATTATATTTTTTACTGGATGCTTCTGGTAGGTGTTTTTGCTGAAATCGTAGCCGGATCAATGGGAATGGGATATGGAGTGATCTGTACAACAACTTTAATGCTGCTTAATATCCCGCCCCATATTGTAAGCGCAAGCATTCATTCTGCAGAGAGCTTTACAACAGCTGCAGGAAGTGCAAGCCACATCAAACTAAAAAACGTAAGCAAAAGCCTCGTTAAAAAACTGGCCATTCCGGCTGTGATCGGGGCTATCATCGGCGCTGTTTCACTAACCTATCTGGGAGAATATTATGCTAAAATCACCAAAACACTGATTGCTTTTTATACATTGTATCTGGGAATACAGATCTTTTCGAATGCGTTTAAAGAAAAACAGAATAAAGCCCTGAAAAAGAAAACGAATCTTACCAGACTCGGCGTCATAGGTGGTTTCATAGATTCATTTGCCGGTGGGGGATGGGGACCTCTGGTTACCGGAACGCTGATAAAAAATGCCTTTACCCCAAGGTTTGCGGTTGGAAGTTCTACAGTTGCTAAATTTATCCTGACCATCACCGCAGCAATCACTTTTTTCTTTACACTGGGTATTCAGCACTGGAATATTATTCTAGGTCTCTTAATCGGTGGAATTATTACTGCTCCTTTTTCTGCCATGCTTACCGCTAAGCTTCCTGTGAAGAAAATGTTTCTGATTATCGGATTGCTGGTGATCATTATGAGTTCCATAACTATTTATAAATCAGTTTTCAATTAAAAAATACAACCGGTATTGAAAAATAAATGCTCTGAAAATATATTTGGTTTTGAAAATATTTTACTTTTACATCACTAAATATTAGAACATGAATTTACATATCATTGCACTTTTTAAGTTTAATGAAAATTATCTGATGGAGGCAGTGGAGCTGTTTCAGAACCTGGTGAAAGAAACCAGAAAAGAAGAAGGCTGCCTGCAGTATGACCTTATTGAGGATAAAGATAATAAAGGAACCTTTTTCCTGATCGAGCTATGGGAAAGTGTTGATCATCACAACAGACACAACGGGCAGGACCATCTGCTGGATTTCCGCAAAGATGCATCCAAAATGATGGAAAGTTCGGTAGAAGTGTATAAAGGTTTTAAAATATACTAGGAAGTAAGGAATTCTGACATTCCTGAATTCTTATTTAAAAAGAATAAAAGGCGGTTTCAGAAATTTGAAACCGCCTTTTTATTAGAAAAAATAGAAAGTATTAAAATAAAATGTTTATTTCACGATAAGTTTTTTCGTTTCCGATTGACCACCGTATGTGATTTTCACCATGTAAGCTCCTGAAGGAAGGTGAGAAAGGTTCATATCCTGTTTATAGAACCCTGCCTGATTGCTTAGTTCAGTAGCGTATACTTTTTTACCTGTAAGGTCATATACTTCTGCACTTCCTTTGTTACCCGCTTTTTCTTTTACGTCAAACAGAACCGTTACTTTTTTGTCAGCGGTAGTAGGGTTAGGATAAATTCCGAAGCTTGCTTTTTTACCTACCTCGGTGATTCCCAATGTTTCAGTGATCTTCTTGTATTTGAAGTACATATTTCCTGTAGCAAATCCTTCGTTGGAAGTAAAGTACATTCTGTAATAATCTGAGCCCTGTTTAATGTAGTATACTGCATCAGAATAAACTCCTGATGTAGGCTTCCAGGAATGACCTACAGCAGTGATATTTTTTGAGAATGCCGTGCTGGCCGGAATAGCAGACGTTGCTGTTTCCTGGGTTTCAGGTCTTACTTTTGCTACAGAAATATTGGGGTTCTGAATAACTCCGGACATTCTGTATTTCATAGTTTGCGGATTTCCCTGCGGATCCGTATAAGGATAATCTGTATAATATCTTGTAAACATCAGATCCCAGTCAGCTTTAGCCGGTTCAAGGCTGGCAACCTTTTCATTGGTATTAAATGAAAAATAATTGAAATAGGCATCATCTGATCCGTTAGCAATGGTCTTTGTCTGTGTAGCATCCCATGAAGAAGTTGCAGGATTCCATTTTGCATATTTGAAAGTATATCCCCCGTAATAATCTTCAATCATAAATTTAACAGATGCCCCTGAAGCATATTGCATAATGAATATTACTTTTCCTTCCACATGGTGGTTGATAACATTATAATCTCCCCATCCATAGGCCGCAGAACCCTGTTCGAATGCTCCGTTCTGGATAGCGGTAGTATTGTCAGGATTAAAAAGAGGCTCTCCATATGAAGCTACGTTATTCGTGGTGATATTGTTCCAGTCTGCAGGGTTGTCTGAAGCCTGGTATACCTTGATATCATAAGCATCATTAATTCTGGTCCCGAAGTTGGTCATGGAAGCTCTGTAAAACGCTACATCCCATGCGTTAGCAGGCTGTGAAACCATATTGTTGGTACTGAAATCAAAAAACACACGGTTTTGATAATTAGCTCCCATAGACATATTAACGGTTGTATATCCGTTAGCATCAGTTTGTGCCAATACTGTCTGCTGAACAGAAAGTGCAAACAAAGAAGTCAAAAGTAATTTTGCTTTCATAACTTATTTTTTAAATCCTTATTTAGAATGATTCCACAAAAATAGATATTTATTTTTAATCATTCTAAATAAAAACATGATTTTTGTCGTGTTTTGAAAGGGACAGGATGTAAAAAGTTTCAAAAAAAAGCCGGCAGGAAAGGTCCCGCCGGCTTTAAGGAGCAAATAATAGTCTAATAAATCTTTATTTTTTGATAAACTTGGATTGAACGGTTTTGCCATCAGCTGTTTCAATATTCATATAATACACCCCTGTCTGAAGTGTACTGATGTCAAATCGCTGTCCGTTGGGTTTTCCTTCTGTCACTTTTTGACCTGCAGAAGAGTAAATACGGACGTTTTTAAGATCTTTTTTTGATACAAACTCTAATGCAGTCTGATCAGAATTTAAGGCGAATCTGAAATTTTCTGTTGTTTTATTGTTGTCGGATACGCCTAAAGAAGCAGTCGTGTTATAAACTACATTATCAAGCTGGATCGCAACGTGCGTTGTTGTAGGTGTGAATTTAAATACAATATAAGAACCTGCTGAAGCCGGAATGTTCAGACTTATATTCTGAACCGTCCCAATAGTCGCTACATCAACAGGATTTCCGACAGCAACAAATGTAGACATATCTGCAGGGTTGGAAGCTATTCCTACCTGGATACTTCCCGGTCCAGGTGATGGAGCTACAAGCGTTGTATCAAAAGTCAATGTTTTATTTCCTGTAGGAGTTTCAATTTGTGGAGAAATCAGGTATGAAGATCCTGCTGCATTATTTCCGGCATACGACTGAATAAATTTGTCAGAATTACCTGCAACAATCATCCGGGGAGATACTGGTGGCATTGCTCCGGTCATCGGTGCAACAATGGCAGACCATCCGGATTGTGGGAAAGTAGTATTCCCTGCGGTAAAATTATCGAAATTTTCATTGATGTTAGATACCTGAGCATTTGCAGTGAAGGCTGTAAGCATCAAAGTTCCTAAAAGTAATTTTAATTTCATGAGATTATTTTTATTTAGAATTATTACACAAAAGTATATATTTATTTTTAATGATTCTAAATAAAGTTTTATATTTGCTGAAAATTTTTCTCAATAGTTATGAAGAAGAAAGTGATTACCGTTTTGTCACTATCATTTGCTTTTTGGATGAATGCTCAACAAAGAGATTCTTTAAATAAGCAAAATATTGATGAAGTTGTCATAACAGGACAATATAAACAACAGTCGATTAGTAAATCAATATATAAGGTAGAAGTGATTGATGCGCAGCAGATTAAAAATATGGCTGTAACCAATGTTGCCGAAGTATTAAATCAAAACCTTAATATTTTAATAGAACCCAATAAAGGCTCCGGAAATTCAAGTGCCAATATCATGGGATTGAGTGGCGCATATACCAAGATCCTTATTGATAATATTCCTGTTGTAAGTGACGAAGGGTTGGGTAATCTGGTAGATCTTACGAAGATTAACGTTAACAATGTTGAACGTATTGAAGTGGTAAAAGGAGCCATGGGGGTGGAATACGGAAATAATGCTTTGGCAGGAGTCATCAATATTATTACCAAAAAGAATTATGGTAAAAAAGTAAGCATCCAGGCTTCTTTACAGGAAGAAACTGTTAATAAGGATTATGATTGGTTTAAGAAAGGAAACGGCCGTCATATCCAGTCTTTAAATGTAGGATACAGAATCAATGATAACTGGTCTGTTGCAGCAGATATTAATCATAATGACTTTAAGGGCTATAAAGGTCAACTTCGGGGGTATAAGTACTTCAGTGAAAGCAATGACGGACTGCGTGGTTACGATTGGCAGCCTAAAGATCAGATCACGACCAATGGAGTCATCCGTTACAGTAAAAATAACACCAGTTTTTATTATAAACTGAATTTTCTTTCAGAAAAAATCCATTATTATAACCCGCTGGTAGAAGAGCAGTATCTGGGAGGCGGTAACAGAACCTACACTTCAAAAGATACCGACTACGATACAAAAAGATGGATTCATCAGTTTAACATTCAGACGAAAATGGGAAGAATCAATTATAATGGTGATTTTTCCTATCAGACTCAGGAAAGAAAATCCCAGCTGTATAGTTATGATGTTCCCTCAAGACAGGAGCTGTCAAGAGATCCCAATAAGACTTTTTACAAATCGGACGTGTTCTATTCAAGAGGGATGTTCAGTAATTTTTTAGACAGTGAAAAAATCAATTTTCAGATAGGGTATGAGCTGGACAGAACAAAAGGTTTTGCCGGATCTACAACGTTTGAAAGCAATAATAACGGAAAAGATATTGAACGTTCCATCTTCAATTATGCCAATTTCTTATCAGCAGAATGGAATGCCACCCACTGGCTTTCTATACGTCCCGGGGTAAGGCTGGCTTTAAGTGATAAATTTGATTCCCAATATAATTACTCAACCACATTAAGGTTTAAAACGACCGAGAAATCTGATATCCGTTTGGTATTCGGTTCCGCAAACAGGTTCCCGACTTACGATGAACTCTATACTTTTGTTGTTGACAACAACCATGACATCAGAGGAAATGAAAACCTGAAACCTGAAACCGGGTATTCAACAGGGATATTCTGGGATTATGCGATGGCAAATTCTAATGACTGGAAATTTAACTTCAGTGCATCAGGAATGTTCTTGGATGTAAAAGACAGAATAGAAAGTGTGATTGTAAACAACAGCCCTTTACAAATGACCTTTTTAAATATTGACAATTATAAATCCTTACTGTTTGGAGGAGGGATAAATGTCAGAAAAGGTGATCTTAGCGTAAACGCCGGAGTTTCAGTGATGGGAATTTCCCAGGTTCTCAATACAGGAAATGTTTATTCTCCCAACGATTATAATTTCTATGCAGAAGCCAATCTGGCAGCAAATTATACATTGCCTTACACCAAAACGCTGTTTGCTCTTTATTATAAGTATACGGGAACTCAGAAGCGATATACCCATAAAGGAAACGCACAGGATCCAAAAGATCCCGGACAGTATATTTTAGGTGAAGTCGGAGATTTCAATATGCTGAATTTTACAGTGAGCCAGCCTTTCTTTAATAATCATTTTGAAATCAGTGCGGGGGTAAAAAATATTTTTGATGTTACCAGCGTCAAAAATACAATTCAGGCTGGAAACAGTCACAATGCTGCTGCAAGTCAACAGAATCTATTTTATGGCAGAAGCTATTTTGCCAGATTAAATTATAATTTTTAACGGATTAAGAATGAAAAAAATACTATTTACCCTTTTAATAGGCGCTTCTTTTATTTCTCAGTCATGCATTAATGATCATGAAGACGCTATTATGGTAGCACCTTCTAACGGGGAGGTTGTCAATCCAAAAGTAGGGGGAGCCACCCAACCCAACCAGGTTTGGATTGATTTGGGAACCAATACGGAAGTTGCAACGACAAGAACAGACTGGGATTTTGCATTCTATACGGGAAATTCGTTTAAAGTAATTTTAAATTCTTCTATCATGATGGCGGCAGGTAAAATACCTGGTGCTACAGATATAGATCTGGTAACAGAATCAAGTGTAGCCACATTGAAAAACCAGGTACAGGTTGCTAACTTCAACCCTGCCAACGAAGTCTTTATTGATGATGTAAAGGGAGACTTTCCTTCGGGGTATACAGCCATAGAAGAAATTAAATACAACGATGCTGATAATGCCGTTTATCTGGTTAATATGGGGAAAAAGATCTACACCGGTAGTGTCCCTGCAGGGTCTGTTACTACAGGAGGAGACAGCAGAGGGTGGATGAAAGTGCAGGTGGTGAGATCAGGAATCAACTACAAGATAAAGTATGCTGAACTTAATGCGATAAGCCATAAAGAATTAACGATCACCAAAAATACAAACTACAACTATAATTTTGTCAGCCTGGCTAAAAACAGTGAAGTAACCATACAGCCGGAAAAAAAGAAATGGGATCTGTGCTTTACTGTATTTACCAATCTCATTGACGGTGCGGGAAGTTACATCTATGCAGATTTCGTTCTTACTAATAATGTAGGCGGAGTAGGTGCTTATGAAGTGAAAGTAACTTCAGGATCGGGAGTGGAAGCATATAATAACTTCAAAATTTCGGATATTGATCCTTCGAGGTTTATTTATAATGACCAGAGGGCTATTGGCGGAAACTGGAGGAATCCTGTGGGTGCCAACGGGCTTGAAGTCTATGGCGACAGATTCTATGTGATCAAAGATGCCGAAGGATATTACTTTAAACTAAGATTTACAAGAATCACAAACACGGCAGGAGAACGTGGAAGACCCCAATTTGAATACAAACCTTTATAAAATAATCAAATAATAGTATATCATGAAAAAATTCATTCTTGCAGCTTCTGTTCTTGTAGCAGTATACTCTTGCAAAAAAGCAGAAGAAACAGCAAAAGAAAATACTACAGAAGCCAGTTCTGAAGCACCGAAAACCAACAATAAAATCGTAACATTAAACGGAGGAATTACAGAAATCGTAGCAGCTCTTGGCCATGAAAAAGAAATTGTGGCAACAGATGTTACAAGTACTTATCCCACCTCTTTGAAAGCTACAGCTAAAGATTTGGGACACATGAGATCAATGACCATTGAGCCGATCATGGCGGTAAGTCCTACGTTAATTTTAGCTTCCGATAAAGATATCAACCCTGAATTATTAGGGAAAATCAAATCTTCAGGAATCAAAACCGAAATTTTTAAACAGGAATATAGCGTTGAAGGAACCAAAAAACTGATTGAAGAAGTAGCAAAAGCTATCGGAAATACAGAGTATCAGAAATTAAATGATAAGATTGATGCAGATCTGAAACAGGTACAGCCTATCGCTAAAAAACCGAAAGTACTATTCATCTATGCCAGAGGAAATATGCTGATGGTGTCCGGCAAAAATACACCAATGGCCTCCCTGATCACTCTTGCAGGCGGAGAAAATGCCGTGAATGATTTTGACGACTTTAAACCACTGACGCCGGAAGCCGTAGTAAAAGCTAATCCTGATGTATTGTTCTTCTTCGAAACAGGCCTACAGGGAGCAGGTGGAAACGAAGGAGCGCTTAAAATGCCGGGAGTTTCCCAGACCAATGCAGGGAAGAATAAAAAGATCATCGCAATGGACGGAGGTTTAGTGTCAGGTTTTGGACCGAGACTAGGAGAAGCAGCAGTAGGATTAAACAAACTTTTAATTGAAAGCACAAAGTAAACTATACTTTTATCTTATTATAAGTGCAGTGCTGCTGGTTACCATAGCAGTGCTGTCACTGAATACCGGGGTCTATGATTTTGGCGGAGCATCTGCGTTCAAAATTTTATGGCAGGTTATCAAAGGAGATTCCACTGTATCACTCAGTGATAAATATGTGGTATGGGATGTAAGAGCAGCCAGGATTATCATGGCCATTTTAATAGGAAGCATGTTGTCGGTTTCAGGAACAAGTCTTCAGGGGCTTTTCAAAAATCCTTTGGCGACGGGAGATTTAATAGGACTTACATCAGGAGCAACACTGCTTGCGGCAATTGCGATTGTTTTAGGAGTGCACTTCAAGCACTATCTTCCTGAAGCTGTACAGTTCTCACTGGTAGGTATTGCAGCTTTTATAGGATCCTTTTTATCCATGATGCTGGTGTACAGGATTTCAACCAACGGTGGAAAGACCAATGTAGTGATGATGCTTCTCACAGGAGTTGCCATTACGGCGATCGGGTTTTCCATTACAGGTTTTTTGATTTATATTTCAAAAGACGAGCAGCTCAGGGATTTGACATTCTGGAATTTAGGAAGTCTTGCAGCAGCTACCTGGACGAAAAATATTATTTTAGCCATCGTAGCAGCTATTGCTTATACTATTCTTCTCCCTAAAGGAAAAGCACTCAATGCAATGATGTTGGGAGAAAAAGATGCACAACACCTGGGAATCAATGTGGAAAAACTTAAAAAGCAGATCATTATTGTAGTTGCTTTAATGGTTGGTACATGCGTGGCATTTTCAGGAACCATTGGCTTTGTAGGACTTATTGTACCTTATATTTTAAGGCTTTTATTCAAATCCAATTATGCCTTTATCCTGCCTTTGTCAGCCGTATGCGGAAGTATTTTGCTGCTGACGGCAGATACATTCAGCAGAAGTATCGTAGCACCCTCAGAATTACCTATCGGGATTCTGACAGCACTGATGGGAGGACCTATTTTTATTGCTATTTTGATTAAATTTAAAAAAACGCTGTAATGATTAAGGCACACCAGATTAATTATAAACATAAAGAATTCCGTATTCTGGATGGGATAGATGTCTCATTGGGATATGGAGAATTTCTTGCGATTGTAGGACCCAACGGAGCCGGGAAATCAAGCCTTCTGAGTGTTTTGGCGGATGAAGTGAAAGCCGGAAGACAGAAAATTTTATTTAAAGATAAACCCATCGGAGAATGGAATGTAAAAGAACTGTCAAAGCATAAGGCCAAATTTTCCCAGCATAACAGCAATGATATTCCTCTTGAAGTAAAAGACGTGATCATGATGGGGAGATACCCTTATTTTGATGCTCAGCCCGGAAAGCAGGATCTGGAAGCGCTGAACAATATGATGTATGAAACCGATATTTTTCATCTGAAAGACAGAGATTATAATACCTTGTCCGGAGGGGAAAAACAGCGTGTACATCTCTCAAGAGTAATGGCACAGCTGCAGAATGAAATTGCCCACAAACTGGTTTTTCTGGATGAACCGCTGAACAATCTGGATATAAAACACCAGTATAAAGCATTGGAGATCATCAAAAACTTTACAAAAAAAGCCAACAGCGCCATTGTTGTTTTACATGATCTGAATCTTGCAGCCCAGTTTGCAGACAAAATCCTGTTAATGAAATCAGGGAAAGTATCCGCATATGGCACCCCACAGGAAGTTTTCACTGCTGAGACCATCAGCAGCGCCTATAACTTTCCGTGTACCATCTGCGAACACCCTATTACGAATAACCCAATGATCATTTTTGGATAACCATGGAAAAAGAAGAACTAAAAACCCTCGCACAGAACCTTGCCAACCCTCAGGGAGAAAAAGGCATTGAGATTGGTGAAATGATGAATGTCACTAACATCGGTATGACGCTGGAAAGTGTCAGAACTCTTCTGATTGAAGACGGTGAGCATATCCTGGAAATAGGACACGGAAATGCAGGACACCTGAAACATATTTTGGGCTTAGCGCAAAACCTGGCCTATACAGGAGTTGATATTTCCGAAACCATGCATCAGGAAGCCAAAAAACTGAATAAAGACTTTGGTGATAAGGCAGATTTCATACTATATGAAGGGAAAAAACTTCCTTTTCAGGATGAGACCTTTGATAAAATATTTACAGTCAATACCGTGTATTTCTGGGAAAACCCGGTTGAGTTCTTAAACGAGATCTACAGGGTTCTGAAAGACGACGGAACATTCGTTCTTACTTTCGCCCAAAGGGATTTTATGGAGAAACTGCCATTTACAGCGTATAATTTTACCTTATACAACAATAATGAAATGGAAGAACTGATTTCCGGAAGCCATTTTAAAAGAATGAAAATCACTGAAAAAGAAGAAGAGATAAAAAGTAAAACAGGAAACGAAACAATACATAGAATTTATACAATTTTAACCATAAAAAAATAAAATAATGAGCACATTAGTGAATGATCTAAAGGAAAAATGGGAAGCTCTGAAAGCAGAAAATCCACATATAAGAATAAGAAATGCCGCAGCACAATTAGGAGTAAGCGAAGCCGCGCTACTGGTTACAGGAATCGGGGAGGGAGTAACTGTTCTGAACCCTGATTTCCCGGGAATTCTTACTGAAGCTGAGCAATTGGGAAAAGTAATGGCTCTTACCCGTAATGACGAATGCGTTCATGAGAGAAAAGGAGTGTACCAGAATGGAGATTTCAGCAGTCCGCATGCGCAGCTTTTCGTAGGCGAGGATATCGATCTCAGAATTTTCCTTAACCACTGGAAATCTGCCTTCGCAGTAGTGGAAGGAGATAAAAAAAGCCTTCAGTTCTTCGGTAAGGACGGACTGGCGCTTCATAAAATCTATCTGACGAAGAACAGTAATGAAGAAGCTTTCGATGCCATTGTAGAAAAATTTAAAGCAGAAGATCAGAACCAGGCATTCACTTTTGAAGCAGTAGCTCCGAAACAGGCAGAAAAAGCAGACGCTGAAATTGATGTAGAAGGATTCAAAAAAGCATGGACGGAATTAAAAGATACCCATGATTTCTTCATGATGACAAGAAAATTCGGTGTAAGCAGAACACAGGCGTTGAGGCTGGCTCCGGAAGGTTTCACAAAGAAAATTGATAATGCAAAAGTTGTGAATATCCTTGAAGATGCTTCTGAAAAAGGGACACCTATCATGGTGTTCGTAGGAAACAGAGGAATTATTCAGATTCATACCGGAAATGTGAAGAAAACCCTTTGGCACCAGCAGTGGTTCAATGTCATGGATCCTGATTTCAATTTACACCTGGATGTCACCAAAATCGCAGAAGCATGGATCGTGAAAAAACCTACTGAAGACGGGGAAGTAACAGCTATCGAAGTATTCAACAAAGAAGGGGATTTCATCGTTCAGTTCTTCGGGAAAAGAAAGCCGGGAATTCCTGAACTTCAGGAGTGGAAGGATCTTGTGGCAACATTAGAACAATAATAATTAGATGATTTGAATGGAGACCGTTTTGTTTATAAAATTCAAAGCGGTCTTTTTTATTCGGAATGGTAGGTGTAAATTTACTTTCCGTGCCAAAATATTTGTGTAATTTGTGTTTAAATAATTAAAATGAAGAATATCCTTGTAGCGATACTGCTCGCAGGTTTCTGTACAATAAGTGCGCAGGACTTAAAGGCCTATCAGTTTTATGATAAAAAAGGAAAAGAAGTAAAAACAGATAAGATCGTTAAAGATCTGGCTGACTATGATGTGGTTTTTTTTGGCGAAAATCATAACAGCTCTATCAATCACTGGCTTCAGCTGAAGATTACCGAAGCTTTATATGCAAAGAAAAACGGACAGCTTATTCTGGGAGCGGAAATGTTTGAAAGAGACAATCAGTCTCAGCTGAACCAATACCTGAACGGTACATTTGATGCAAAAACCCTGAAAGACTCCGCCCGTTTATGGAATAATTATGCAACGGATTATAAACCTCTGGTAGATTTTGCAAAAAATAAAAAGCTGAACTTCATTGCAACCAATATTCCGAGAAGATATGCCTCACAAACCTCGAAAGAAGGACTGGAATCTTTAAATAAACTCAATGATAAAGAGAAAACGTATATTGCTCAGTTACCGATTAAAGTTACCTTGGATACACCGGGATATCAAGAGATGAAAAAAATGATGGGCGATCACGCCGAAGGAACAAAAGTGATGAATTTTATCTCTGCCCAGGCTACCAAAGATGCAACAATGGCAGAATCTATCCTGAAAAACCTTCAGGCTGGTAAAACCTTTATTCATTACAACGGAAATTACCACAGTAAAGAATTCGGAGGGATCTATTGGTATATCAGACAGAAAAACCCCAATCTGAAAATGGCGGTGATCTCTGTATTTGAATCAGAAGATCCTGAGTTAAAAATTCCGGCAAAAGATTATATTCCGACAGAATTTAATCTGATTATTCCTTCAGATATGACGAAGACCTTTTAGTTTAAAGTTTTTTGATCATTTTTTACATTCGAAGAGAACAGTATTTTGCAGATCTGATATACGGATCTATAATGATGAATCATTTCACAATTCAATAGTAACGGGCTTTAGCCCGTTTTTTTATAGAAAAAATTCCATAGGCTTTAGCCAAAACTTAACAACGAGTTTAAAAATTTTCAGCAAAGAATTAAGCCACGCTCATGAAGTATTTTTACCTCACAATATTTACCTTTGTACAACATTCAAAAAAATATGAAAAATCTGTCTGCTCTGCTGATCCTTTTTATTGGCTTGGCCCATGCTCAAAAACTGACTTCAAACGAACTCTCTATCATTAACCAGGGAGATGCGAACACAGCATTGCCAATTTACCAGACCACAGACAGCCACCAGCACAAAACCTTACTGAGCCTTTCTACAGAAGCCGATCCACTTGATCCGAATACAGCAGTCCTGGTAAAAAGAATGAAAGAATCTCTTCTCTCAACAGATGGAGGAGTAGGTATTGCCGCACCACAGGTAGGAATCAACAGGAGGATTATCTGGGTACAGCGTTTCGATAAAGAAGGTACACCGTTGGAATACTTTATCAATCCTGTGATCGTCTGGAAGTCAGATTTGCAGAACCTGGGCCCGGAAGGTGATTTGTCTATCCCTGATTTCAGAGATCAGTTTTACAGAAGTAAAGTCATTCAGCTGGAATATGTGGATCTGAAAGGTCAGAAATATTCTGAAATTGTAGAAGGATTTACTGCTGTCATTTTCCAGCACGAGATTGATCACCTATTCGGAATTCTGATTTCCGATAAAAAAGAAAAAGAAAAAAACGATTCTTATAAAAAGGTAGATGCCTATCAGAAAAGTGATCTGAACAGAAGATGAAATATGAGTAATGAGTAATGAGTAATGAGTAATGAGTGCAGCAGAGCTGCTACGGATTCACCTTCATCAAATCGATTGAAAATCGATGCATTCTTAGCTCTCTTAAAAATACAGCATGATCAAAATTAAACTTTGCGTTTAAGAAAAAACAATGCATTCAACAGCTTGTCTTCATCTTTAAAAATCTATGATTAAAGTAAAAATAAAAGGAGCTGTTTTGATAAAAAACAGCTCCTTTCGCTATAATTATGCTTAAAAAAATTGGATTAATCGTTGTTGGTTACTGAAAGTTTCACCTCCATATTGTTTCTTGTAGCATTAGAATACGGACAGATCTGATGCGCTTTTTCTGTTAATGCCTGTGCTTCCTCAAGAGAAACTCCGGGAATATTGACATCAAGCTCTGCTGCCAATCCGAAACCTCCGTTTTCAAGCTGGCCTATGCTGATCTGAGCCGTAACCTTCGTTTCGCCGGTCTTTACTTTGGCTAAGCTGATCACCCTGTTCAGTGCACTGTCAAAGCAAGCCGAGTATCCCGCAGCAAAAAGCATCTCAGGATTGGTAAAGTCGTCATTGGCTCCGCCTAAACCTTTCGGCATTCTTACTTCAAGGTCCAGCACTCCGTTTTCACTTTTTACATGGCCGTTTCTTCCGCCTGTGGCAGTGACTTTTGTGGTATATAACGTTTTCATTTATTTTCTATTTTGTTTAATATTTTCAGTACGGTGTCTTTGAGATGCAGGAGCTCTTCCGGTTGTATGCCAAGTCTTTCCTGTATTTTTCCGGGAATTTCACAGGCTTTTTTCTGTAATTGCTTTCCGGCATCTGCTAAAAATACTTCAACTACTCTTTCGTCTTCTTTTTTTCTTTTTCTTATGATAAACCCTTTGGCTTCAAGCCTTTTGAGAAGCGGAGTCAGTGTTCCGCTATCCAGAAACAGCTTTTCACCGATATGGGTTACGGTAAGACCGTCGCCGCCCCATAATACCATCATCACAAGGTACTGAGGATAAGTGATGTCCAGCTCATCAAGAAAAGGACGGTAAAGTCCGGTGATCTCTTTGGCAATCACATATAAAGGGAAGCAGATCTGGTTTTCTAATTTAGGGGTATTTGAATTTTCCATAGAGTAAGGGTACGAAAGATTCGATGAAGGTATTACTTTTTTATGATAAATTCATCCATTGGGATACGGACTTTTTTCATATTGGAAAGCCAGTCATTGGCCTCATCACGATATCCAAGATATAAAAGGCTTACACTTTTCAACCCTGATTCTTTCAATCCCAGTACTTCGTCTACTACAGCATTGTTAAAACCTTCTGCCGGAGTACTGTCGATTTTAAGCTCTGCGGCCTGTGCAAGGGCAATTCCTAATGCAATATAGGTCTGGCGGGCAGTGTGGGCAAAGTGCTGTTCCGGAGTCTGAGCACCGTACATTTCCTTGATTTTATCGGTATAGCTTCCGAAGCGGCCTCTTGGAAGATCTCTTACATCGGTATGGTAATCGTAAACCTTATCGATTTTTTCATCAGAATAGCTGTCCCATGCAGCAAAAACCAGAACATGAGAAGAGTCTCTCATTACTTCGGGGTTTAAAGCACCTGCAACCATTTTTTCTTTCAGTTCCTGATTTTCAACAACTATGATACGGAAAGGCTGTAATCCTGAAGAAGTAGGGGCTAATCTTGCTGCTTCTAAAATGGTATTTAAGTCTTCGGATGAAACTTTTTTTGTAGGATCATATGCTTTTACGGCATGTCTCCAGTTCAGATTTTCTATTAATGACATTTTCTTTTTGTTTTAAATTAAACTACTTGGTGATTATAAAAATCCTAGATTTTATTTTTTGGATTAAAATAACATTGCAAATATACAATAATTTATATTGTGTGCAATTTAATTTTGAAAAATTTTATTGTCATCAATTTTTTAACTTTTTTAAATTTATGATTTTCCGCAAGATCCGGATTTTTTGGGCGCTGCAATATGTCAATCTTTGTATCAGAATTTTAATACTAAAACAATGCAGAGATTTAACAACAAAACAGCATTAATTACCGGAGGAACCAACGGAATGGGATTGGCCACCGCAAAGAAAATGATTGAGGAGGGAGGAAGAGTGATCATTACGGGAAGGAGTGAAGAAACAGTAAACAGAGCTTTGGAAAAACTGGGCGAAAAAGCTTTCGGGATTGTTTCAGATGCAGGAAACATGAGTGATCTGATGAATCTGCAGCAGGAAATCAGAAAATATACGGATCAGATCGATTGGGTTTTTGCCAATGCAGGATATGGTAGATTTGCTCCGGTGGAGCATGTTGACGGAAATCACTTTGATGAACTGTTCAATATGCTGGTAAAAGGATCTTTTTTTACGGTTCAGCAGGTTTTGCCCCTGATGAAAAGCGGCAGCTCTGTGATCTTTAATACATCGGTAGCTACTGAAATTGCCATGCCTAACTTTTCAGTATATTCAGCGGCAAAATCAGCAGTTCAGTCTTTCATCAAAACATTTGCTGTAGAACTTACAGAGCGTGGAATACGGGTAAACGGAGTGAGTCCGGGACATATTAAAACCAATATTTTTAATAATACGGGTCTGACTTCCGGGCAGATTGAAAGTGCCATTGAAAATATCATTCCTACCATACCTTTTAAGAGACAGGGAGAACCGTCGGAAATTGCCAGTGTAGTACTGTTTCTGGCTTCGGAAGATGCTTCATACATTCATGGAGCAGAAGTGAAAGTGGATGCCGGAATTTCCGTGATCAGATAAATAATTGAATTTGTTATCAACGTCGATCAGTGACTATTTTTTTACTTCATTGATCTGCTTTATGATATTGGTTTTGTTTTCAATCCCTATATTGAATGCCTTACCTTGCTTATAGCTTTGTTTTGCCTTTTCAAAGAGAGCATTATAATCCGGTGATTTTTTTGAAATATAAAATACCTGAGCGCTAATTCCGATAGCAATCCGTACAACTTCATTCGGCTTGTCAGGGTCTTCAAGAATATTGGTAATGGTGGAATTGTTATACCATGTCAGGTTTTGTGAACCGGAATTTCCGGAGCATGATGTAATCATAATAAAGAGTAATAAGAGATAGTTCCAGAGTTTCATATCGCAATATATTAAATAAAAAGCTCCCGCAGTACAGATTTACTGCAGGAGTTTTATAGAAGTTAATTAGAATCCGCAGCTTGATACATTAGGAGCCGGGGAAGGAGAACATCCGGAAAGTGCTGAAAATTTAGTCAGTACACAATTGGTGTTCACATAATTGTTGTCATACAATAAAGATCCTGAAGGGCTTCTGTAATAAACATTTCCAGCCGTATTGGCATAGGAAGAAACAGAAGCAGATCCGCATGAAGTATTGGTACATGCCGCTCTCCATGCCGCATCAGTTACAGGTCCGCTTGAGAACAATGAAGGATCTATGATTCTTTTTTCAACAACTCCTGATGCATTTTTAAAGCTTACAAGAATGGCAACGTGATAAACCCACGATACGCAGCAGGTACCTGTAGAAGCTCTAAGGTTTCCGTATACGAACTGCTTCTCACAGTCATAGCCTGCATTGATCAGGATCTGTCTCATTTTGTGTGCTCTTGCATAGCATCCGTCTACAGGATATCTGAATGTGATACAAGGTGAAGAGGCTGTAGAGGTACCGCATGCCTGGTTCTTGATCTGAGTAAATAAGCTGTTCAAAGTGGCCAGGTTAGGAATAACACTTGTTAATTTTCTGCTTTCTTCCTGAACTTCTTTAGTAAGAACAGATCTGAAATAACGGATGTCTTCCTCTGTAGCTTTCTCTACTTTTGCAATCTCGTTAGAATTGTTTTTCAGGAAAATATGAACCGGAGATTCATCTTTTACAGCCTGTCTGATCATAGAAATATAGCTTTCATTTTCTTGAGTGTCCGCTATTTCATAAGGTTGGGCACTGACCATAAATGAAACCTTAAACTTTCCATTCTCTTTTTCTATCCCTACCGGGACAGTTCTGCCGAAATCTTTCATTGCAATTTCGCCAGCCTCTTTAGATGTTAAATTTTGTTCTTGATTGGCGCTTGAATCAGCGCAGGCATTGAATGACAGAACCGTCACGAATACCATCATGGATAAAATGAATTTTTTCATAATTCTCATAAGTTTTGATTAGTGGTGTTTTTTATGAATTATTAAATCAATAATAGTTCACAATTTTGTGATAATAAAAGTAACAAAATTTAAAATACAGGCAAATATTTTTTAATAAAAATTTAAAATACTTGATAATCCTTATGATTGAGATGGGAGATTTGTGGTCTGACAGGCTGTCTTTATAGAAAAATAGGTTTCAAAAATAGTAAGCAGTAAAGAATGAAGACATTCGCCTATTCTTTAAGCAAAACACCAGTTTCAAATCCTGAAACTGGTGTTTTTATTTCTTTTATTTGTAAATCAATTCGGCCTGGAATACATCGGCAAAATGTTTTCTGATCTTTGCCTTGATATCTTCCATTTCTTCCGGGGTAAGCTCTCTTTCAAGCTCTCTTTTCAGGGAAGTCACCTGCTTGTCTTTAATTCCGCATGGGATAATGTATTCAAAATACCGCATATCCGTATTGACATTCAGCGCAAAACCATGAAGGGTTACCCATCGGGAAGCTTTTACCCCCATAGCACAGATCTTTCTGGCATAAGGTTTTCCTACATCCAGCCATACTCCGGTTTCTCCTGAAGAGCGTTCTCCTTTCAGTCCGTATTCACCAATCGTTCTGATGATCACCTCTTCCAGATTTCTCATATATAAATGGATATCAGTGAAGAAGTTTTCAAGATCCAGAACAGGATATCCAACGATCTGTCCGTATCCGTGATAAGTAATATCGCCCCCACGGTTGGTTTTTACATAGGTAGCTTCCAGTTCCTTCAGTTTATCCATACCGGCAAGCATGTTTTCCTCATGTCCGCTTTTTCCCAAAGTGTACACATGTGGGTGCTCTACCAGAAGAAGGTGGTTGGGAGTTGTAATATGCTGTTCGGCAGGCAGATCACGGTTTTTTATCTTGGTATCGATAATATCTTTCATCAGTTTTTCCTGATAATCCCAGGCGGGCTGATATTCCTTTACCCCTAAATCCTCAAATTCTACTGCTTTATTTTGATTTGTATTCATACCATTTTTTGATATACAAATTTAGTGAATTTTACCCTTTTATGGAATGGATAAAATCTATGGCATTCTTCTTCCAGTCTTTATGCTGCAGTAAAATATTTACGAAGGCTGTTCCAATGATTCCTCCGGCTGCTTTTTCCGTGACATTTTCAAAATCTTCCCTAGACTTGATTCCGAACCCGATCATCACCGGATTTTTAAGCGGAAGTCCGGATAATCTGGAGAGATAATTTTCATTCTTCAAAACGGCATTTTCATTTCCTGTTGTAGAAGAAGAGCTTACAGCATACAGAAACCCTGAGCTTAATGAATCAAGATATTGAATTCTTTCATCCGATGTTTCAGGGGTAACCAGAAATGTAAAATTAAGATTGTATTTTTTTAAAATCTGCTGATAATTTTTCTCAAATTCAATAGGAGGGAGATCCGGAAGGATTAATCCTGAGACCCCACTTTCTGAGCATTCCCGGCAAAATCTTTCAAATCCGAAACTTAATACGGGATTAATATACCCCATTAAAATGACAGGAACCCTGATCTTATTTTTGATTGTTTTTAATTGGGAGAAAAGCTTCTCAATGGTCATTCCGTTCTGTAATGCCAGTTCGTGGGCCTTCTGAATGACAGGGCCGTCTGCTACCGGGTCAGAATAGGGCATACCGATCTCGATCATATCTGCTCCTGAATCCTGAATCAGCTGTATGATAGCAGCAGTATCATCCAGTTGCGGGATACCTGCTGTGAAATATATATTTAGTTTTTTCATTTTTTTATTATAGAAGTTAGAAGTTAGAAGTTAGAGGTTAGAAGGTGAATACTTTTTATTAGGTAATATTTACTAATTTCTAGTATCTAACTTCTAATTTCTTTAAGATACGTTTCCATATCCTTATCACCACGGCCACTCAGGCAGATAACAATGATATCGTCTTCATTAAACTGCTTTTTATCCAGTACAGCCAGAGCGTGAGAACTTTCCAGAGCCGGGATAATTCCTTCCAGCCTGGTCAGTTCAAAAGCACATTTCAGGGCTTCATCATCATTAATGCTAAAGAATTCAGCACGTTTTTCTTTAAATAAATGCGCATGAAAAGGCCCGATTCCAGGATAGTCTAATCCCGCAGAGATAGAGTGGGGTTCTATAACCTGCCCATCTGCTGTCTGCATCACAAGACTTTTGCTTCCATGCAAAACTCCCAGTGTTCCCAAAAATGTAGTGGCGGCAGACTTTCCTGAATCCACTCCCAGACCTCCGGCTTCTGCAGCAATAATTTTAACGTCCTTTTCCTCTACAAAATGATAAAAAGTTCCGGCAGCATTACTTCCGCCTCCTACACAGGCAATCACATAATCAGGATTTTCTCTTCCGGTCTTCTCTTTCAGCTGTTCTCTGATTTCCTTTGAAATGATGCTCTGAAATCTTGCTACAAGATCCGGGAAAGGATGGGGACCTACCACACTTCCAATGACATAATGAGTCGTAACAGGATTGTTGATCCAGTCTCTAAGAGCCTCGTTTACAGCATCTTTCAGGGTTTTTGATCCTGAAGTGGCTGCAACTACTTCCGCTCCCAGCATTTTCATCCTTGCCACGTTCGGTGCCTGTCTCTGAATATCGATCTCACCCATGTAGACAATGCATTCAAGACCCAATAAAGCACAGGCCGTAGCCGTAGCCACTCCATGCTGCCCGGCTCCGGTTTCAGCAATAATCCTGGTTTTACCTAAACGTTTTGCCAGTAAAACCTGCCCCAAAGCATTATTGATCTTGTGAGCTCCGGTATGGTTGAGGTCTTCTCTTTTCAGATAGATCTGGGTTTTATATTTCTTACTTAGGTTTTTAGCCAGATAAAGAGGAGTGGCCCGGCCCACATAATGGGTAAGCAGATCCTGATATTCATTCTGAAAATCTTCAGATTCTATGATCTCAAGATAGTTTTTCTGTAACTCTTCTACATTAGGATACAGCATTTCGGGGATGAAAGCACCTCCAAAATCTCCATAATATCCATTTTCATCGGGGTTTTTATAATTCATTTTTTTATTCTTTAGTGATTAAATAAGCATTGTTTTGTGCATTCAACTGTCTCAGCAGTTCTTTTCTCTCCCGGGAAACATTAAAAATCAAAATATCATCGTCTTCGGAATTGATCCATTCTGAGCCTATACTTTCTTTGATCATTTTAGCTTTATCATATACTATCTCAATATTGCATTTTTCGTAGAACGGACGAAGTTCCTGATGACAGAATCCTATTGTCTCCATCTTTTGCAGCGTAACATGATCCCTGAAATGACGAACCAATTGAGCACCATAACCTTTTTTCCTGTGAGCAGAAACCAGACCGACTGCTTCTGCAAAAGGAAACCTTTTCCCAAAAATCTCCAGAGTAAAATCAAAATTAACCCGGAGCAAGGCCAGTATGTTTTCACCGGCATCCAGCAGGAAATGAAATTCCGAATCTTTGAAAAACGTCCGGAAATAATCGGTTTTCATCTTATTCCATATATCAATATCCCAAAGCTGAAGAATATGCTCTATTTCATTCTCTGTCAATTCGTCTGTTGATTTAATCTGATATCTCATAAGATAGGTTTTATATGTTCAAGTTAGCAAAGAGCTTTTGTGTTTTTTAATTATTGAACGATGTCCAATTTGGAGTTACATCGTCCTGTTGGTATCTTCGGACAATATAGACATGAATCTTTTAATCTTGCTAATGTCTTTATTGCCGGGTTCTGTCTCAAATTTTGAATTGATATCCAATGCAAAAGGTTGGGGATGTAATTTTTCTATATCATCTATGTTTTCTTCTGAAATGCCGCCGCTCAGAAAATAGGGTTTGTTCAGTTCCAGTTGTTGCAGAATATTCCAGTCAAAAGCATGTCCTGTACCTCCGAAAGCTTTTGAATCAGTATCAAAAAGGATAAAGTCAATAGCATTCTGAGTGGAGCCAATTGACTCGGAAAACTGATGTTTAAAATTAATAAGAGATTCTTCATCTTTTAAAATTCCGGAATTGATTCTGATTACTTTTATAATTTGTAGTTCAGGAAGCGTTTCCTTTAAACTTCTGATAAATCCTGGATCCTCATCACCGTGAAGCTGAATCATATTAAGACGGGCTTTTTCAGCAATTTCGACCACTTTATCTATTTTTTCATTGACAAAAACACCTGTTTTCCCCTGATGATTAATCTTTGAAATATCGTCCAATGTCAAATGATTCAGAACGTATCTTGGTGATCTTTCATAGAAAATGAAACCCAGAAAATCGACTTTCATCGTTATGAGTTCCTGAATCTGGTCTGGTTGTGTTAAACCGCAGACTTTTAATTTAGAGTGATGCTGATGGTTCATAAATATAATGATGGATTAGCGATTGTACTGTCATTATGTTTCCAGTTCATTTTTCAGATGTGTGTGGAAAATTCTTCAAATACTTTGGCAGGATTTGTATTTTTCATGAAATATTCTCCCATCAGGAAACTGTCAAAACCTTTTTCTTTCAAAAATTTAAAATCATCAAGATGGTAAATCCCGCTTTCAGCAACAGACAAAACTTCTTTCGGAAGCAGATTTTTAAGCTGAACAGAGTGCTGGAGGTCTACTTTGAAATCTTTTAAATTCCTGTTATTAATTCCCACCAGATCAATCTTTGAATTAAAATGTTTTAGCTCTTCTTCCGTGTGAATTTCCAGCAAAACCTCCATGTTCAGTTCATGAGCCAGCTCTGTAAATTCCTGAACCTGATCAGGAGAAAGACAGGCTGCAATCAATAATACAGCATCTGCACCTATACTTTTGGCTTCATAAAACTGATATTCATCAATCATAAAGTCTTTTCGGAGAACAGGAATATTGATCTGATTTCTTACACTTACAATATCATTCAGATTTCCTCCGAAGAAATCCTGGTCCGTTAAGATGGAAATCCCGCTGGCCCCGAATTTTTCGTAAGCAGAAACAACTTCCAGAGGCTGAACAGTATTATTGATGATACCTTTTGATGGAGACTGTCTTTTAAATTCGGCAATAATTCCGTTTTTATTTTTTACAGATGCCTTGAGAGAATAAGTATCTCTTCTGAAAAACTCAGTGTCTTTTAATCGTTCCACAGAAATGGCAGATTTTGCTGCTGTTACTTCTTCTTTTTTTCTTTTAATAATGGTATCGAGTATTGTCATTTTTGTGCTTAAAAATTATTTAACCGTTGGATTCTTATGCATTAATTAAAAGTTCAAAGCTCTTTAATGCTTTTCCGCTTTGCAGGCTTTCCTGAGCAAGAAGAAGACAGTCGTTATAAGTTCCAAATTTTCCTGTATGATAAAGCGCTGTGGATGCGTTGGCCAGAACCACGGAATTTTGCTGTTCACTTCCTTTACCTTGCAGGATATCTGTAAAGATTCCTGCCGTTTCCTGAATGCTGTTGCCCGCTTTAATATCGTCCAGAGTTACAGGATTAAAACCAAGATCTTCTGCAGAATAGATATTCTCACCACTTTTGGTAATAATTTTACTGTCGTGGGTTAAGCTGATCTCATCATAGCCGTCCAGCCCGTGTATCAGAATAAATTCACGGTTTTCTTTCTGAAGAAGATACTGATAGATCCTTGCAATCTCCAGATTGTAAACCCCGATCATTGAAAACTGAGGTTTTGCAGGATTGACTAATGGGCCTAACAGATTAAAGAAAGTTCTTAATCCCAGGGATTTCCTCAATAACCCGACGGATTGCAGGGCAGGGTGGAAGTAAGGAGCATGTAGAAAGCAGATGTTAGCTCTGTTGAGATCTTCATTCAGCTGCTCTGTATTGTTTTTAAACTGATACCCCAGTTCTTCCAGCACATTGGAAGAGCCTGTAGTGGTAGAAGCCCCGTAATTCCCATGTTTTGTTACCTTCTGCCCGGCTCCGGCCACTACAAAGCTGGCCAATGTTGATATATTGATTGTGTTTTTTCCGTCACCTCCGGTTCCTACGATGTCAATGGCATCACTGGCATCCAGATCTACAGGTACTGCCATCTGAAAAAGGGCTTCTCTGAAACCTTCCAGCTCGTTCAGGGTAATATTCCGCATCAGAAAGACACTGATGAAAGCCGTCACTTCAGCAGCATTGAATTTATTCTGAGCAATTTCGATCATCATGGCTTTGGCCTCGGATTTTGAGAGTGTATGATGATTAAACAGGTATTGCAGTATTTCTTTCATTTGTGGGGTTTTTATTGTGGGTAAAGTTGCTGTTGTTTTCATGACAGAAGAAAATTTTTGATGATTACTTCTCCGTCAGGAGTCAAAATACTTTCAGGATGGAATTGTACTCCGTGTACATCATAGGTTCTGTGCTGTAGGGCCATGATCATTCCGTCTTTATCGATTGCTGTAATTTCCAGTTCTTCAGGGAAATTATCAGGATTTACAGCCCAGCTGTGGTATCTTCCCACTTCAATTCCTGAATTCAGGTCCTTAAATAGCTTTGTATTTTCTTTTACAAGGTCTGTAGTGGTGGCCACGCCATGAAAGATTTCAGAAAGGTTGATCAGGCTTCCTCCGAAGGCTTCGGCAATGGCCTGCTGACCCAGGCATACTCCCAGAATACTTTTAGTTGGAGCATAAGCCTTAATCAGATCCAGCAAAATACCTGCTTCTTCCGGAATTCCAGGGCCTGGAGAAAGAATGATCTTGTCATATTGGTCTATTTCTTCCAGAGTTATTTTATCATTTC
This sequence comes from Chryseobacterium sp. 22458, assembly GCF_052044975.1. Classification (NCBI taxonomy): domain Bacteria; kingdom Pseudomonadati; phylum Bacteroidota; class Flavobacteriia; order Flavobacteriales; family Weeksellaceae; genus Chryseobacterium; species Chryseobacterium sp. 22458. The sequence goes on from NZ_JBQEOA010000004.1 coordinate 445,041, forward strand.
TCACCACATCCACTTTCCGGTTTAAGATCCTTTCAATAATCTGAACCAGGTTATATGTAAAGCTGTCATAGTTATCAAATACCAGAACTTTAGATGCCGATGGAGTATTTATAGAGTTGCTCATTTTTTTGTTTTTTAAGGGGGTAACTGTTATTTTTCTACGATTTTTTCAGCTTTTTCTACAGCTTTTTTCAATGCATTCAGTTTATTGTTCACTTCCTGCAGTTCATTTTCAGGAACTGACTTGGCTACAAGACCTGCTCCTGCCTGATAATACAGCGTATTGTTTTTGCTTAAAAATGTTCTGATCATAATCGCCTGATTGCAGGTTCCGTTTAATCCGATCATTCCTATACAACCGCCATAATATCCGCGGGAGTCTTTTTCATATTGATTGATCAGCTGAAGGGCTTTATGTTTTGGGGCTCCGCTTAATGTGCCCTGAGGAAAGGTAGCAGAAACCATTTCAAGAGGATTGATATCCTCGGCAACATCTGCAGTTACCTCGCTTACCATATGAATCACGTGAGAGAACAGCTGTATTTCTTTAAGTTTGGTAACCGTAACATTGCTTCCGAGTTTCCCCAGATCATTTCTCGCAAGGTCTACCAGCATGGTGTGTTCTGCATTTTCTTTAGGATCGGCTTTTAAAGCTTCAATGGCCTGAAGATCGGTCTCAAAATTCCCCGTTCTTTTTGATGTTCCGGCAATAGGATGAATGATGGCTTTGTTGTTTTTAATAATCAGCTGGCTTTCAGGGCTTGATCCGAATAATTTATAGCTTCCGTAATCAAAATAAAAAAGGTAAGGGGAAGGATTGATATTTCTTAAAGCCCTGTACACATTAAATTCATCACCTTTAAATTTCTGCTCAAATCTTCTGCTTAAAACCAATTGAAAAACATCACCTCTCATACAGTGCTTCTGAGCCGTTTTTACCAGTTCGATATACTCTTCGGCGGTAATGTTTGACGTTTCCTGGCCATTCTTTTCAAAAGGGTAAACCGGAGTATTCTGATTCTTGATAAGGTTTTCCAGCAGGTGAAACTCAGACTTTATTCCGCTGATCTGGTTTTCAATAAGGTACATCTCATCATTAAAGTGATTGATGGCAATTACATATTGGTACAGCCTGTATCTTAAAACCGGAATTTCCACCTCCGGACTCTGTGCTTTTAAATTGATATTTTCAAAGAACTGTACCGCTTCAAAACTGGTATATCCAAAAAGGCTCTGGGCAGTCTGCTCTATCGGGTCACTGGTTTTTTCACATTCAAAGGTTTTACGGAAATCCTCAAATATATCCGTGATACTGCGTTCCATGATCTGATGCTTTACCGGAGCGGAATCAGGAAGCTTAATTTCATACTCACTAAGGTTTTTTACCTCAATTCCGGCGATGGCATTGATGGCGATGAAGGAAAAATTATTGTCAATACTTTTTGAATCGGAACTCTCCAGAAGAATGGTATCTCTGAATTTATCCCTGATTTTAAGGTAAATATTCATGGGAGTGTGAAGGTCTCCCAGAGTTTTTTTCGAAACGGTTTTTATTTTGATTGTATCAGTAAACATCTGCTGTTGTATTTTTTTAGATTAAAGGAATAAAAAAAGGCTTCAACGGTATCCGTCAAAGCCTATATATTGTTTATTTTGATTATTTCTGCTGTACAGTTAATAACATGACAATCCTTCCAGACCCGACGAAGAGTTTGAAAGCCACCACCAAATATTGTTGCTCATGTTAAACATGTGACAAAATTATAAATTTTTTTAATACAAAAAATAAAAAAGTGAAAAATTTTGAAACTGCCTGTCAAAAAGTCTATTTCAAATGTTCAAGTTCCTGTTTCAGTTCACGGAGTTTTGTTTCATACTCTTCATCATGATACGAGGCTGTATACTCTTCCAAAGCAGAAATATATTCCTCAACAAATTCTTTATTGCTTCTGTCTGCTTCATATTTGATTTTGGCAGAATTTACAGGAGCCAGTTTTGAGTACCTTTCGGCTGCTTTTCCTTCTTCAGACTGTGTGTAGAGGATTACGATATTCTTTTCATATCCGGGGATGTACTTGACCGGGAATGGTACTTCCGTTCTCGGGATCCTGATCGCATTTTCAATCGGATAAATGGCTGCTGTAGTGGTCGAAAAGAATGTTGAGACATATTTTCCGTCCTGTTTTCTGACAATAGCTTCATAATCGTGGATGTACATATCATTCAAGGTAGAGTTGGTTTCTACATCTGAAGTAATAATGGCGGTACTTTCCACTCCGTATTGATTCAAAAACCAGGCATTCAGGAACTGCCCGCCAAATCCATTTAAAACAGCCAGTGGAATGACCGGAATCAGAAGCCATGCTTTTTTTGTCAGATACGACAGCATAACAAAAAATAAAAGGATAATGATCACAGTGTAAAAACCATGATGACTGGTAAAAAACAGAATTTTTGAAATCAAAATCATGTTTAAATGTACTATTATCTTTTCATATAGAAATAACTTTTTAAACGCTGGGCTCACAAAGGCTTTTCAAAGGATTTACTGAGCTTTTTTTTGCTGTATGAAAGTGGCTTTGTGCCCGGATATAATCGTTTTTCAATCAAATTTCTTTGTGAACCTAGCATTTATAATTCTAATGTACAGGCTCTGTGATCGGAAGGCCTGTTGTTCCGCTGTAGAAAACGATCAGGATAGCACCCTGGTCTCCTGTTTTACCTCTGTGTGCAGTATTGACGACTTCCGGAAGTACCTGTCCTCTCTTTACCCACTGGGTTTTTCCGTCTTCTTTTCTTTCGATCTGGATTTCGCCTTTTTCCACATAAGCTGCATTAATGACAGCGTGTTTATGCCAATCCAGGGCAGAATTGGGGGGAACTGCAATTTTAAGAACCGATATTTCCGGTTGACCGGCCGGATAGCTGCCGTAAGTAGTACCATCCCATGATTTTGTTGCTTTTAATAAGGTTACGGATTCTATTTTATCGGGATAGTCCGAAGCCTGAGGATCTGATGAAGAATTGTCACAGGATACAATACCGGATAACAAAGTGCCGGCCAGGGCGGCTTTAAATAAATTTTTTGTGGTCATAAGTTTTTAAATTAGATACTGTTGTTTTAATCTCTATGATTGATTACACAAAAATAATCAGCTTATTTAATTTTCCCTTCATTTTGAATTATTTTTTTATCATCACTGTCTGTACATACCTTTAAAATTTCTTTCAAAGAAAACATTTATCATAAGTTTAAAAGTTTATTTTTTATATTTTTGCTACCAAATTAGAAAACAATGAAAAAAGTATTAGCAATTGCATTTATCGGAGGTTTATTAGTTGTAAACTGTTCTAAAAAAGTTGACCACACATTACAAGACAGCAACACCATGCTTGAAGAGCCTGAAACTACTACTGTTGTAGATTCTACAGCTAAAACTGCTGCTCCGGCTGCTGCAACTCCGGCTACACCTGCTCCTGAAGCTGCTAAAACAGACTCTACAGCAAAAAAATAATGAAAAAACTCCTTTTGACAGGTGCATTGGGTTTTCTGATGTTCTCCTGTTCTAAAAAAGAAAATACTGCAGAAGTTGCATCATCTTCCGAAACAGCTGCTGTTTCAGAACCTGCAAAAGCTAATCTTTCCGGTGATCAGATCATGGAGACTTTAGACTGCTCAGGATGTCACTCTGTGAATGAAAGAATGATAGGACCTTCTTATCAGGAAATTGCCGCTAAATATTCCGATAAGGATATTGAGCTGCTGGCCTCCAAGATCATAGAAGGTGGCAGTGGAGTTTGGGGAGGTGTTCCTATGGCTCCTCATCCACAGGTATCTAAAGAAGATGCCAAAAAAATGGTAGAATATATCCTGAGTCAGAAGAAATAAAGTATGTCTGCCGAAAAATCCAGTCTGCACACAAGAAATCTGCATCGTGATCCCTATGATTTTGATCAGCTTATTTCTTGTGTGCCGGAACTGAAACACTATGTTTTTGTTAATGCTTATCAGACGACAACCATTAACTTCAGTATTCCCAAAGCAGTTAAGCTGCTTAATAAAGCTTTACTCTTACATTTCTACAACATTAAAGGCTGGGATATTCCCGATACCAATCTTTGTCCACCCATTCCGGGACGGGCAGATTACGTCCATTATATTGCAGATCTTTTAGCTGAACAGCTAGATACAATTCCGACAGGAAATTCTGTAAAAGGGTTGGATATAGGGACAGGAGCCAACCTTGTGTACCCTTTAATCAGTTACAGATCTTATGGCTGGACAATGCTGGGAACAGATATCAATCAGGATTCATTGAAAAATGCCCAGAATATTCTGGACCAGAATGAAGATTTGTCCACTGTCATTCAGTTGAAAAGTCAGCCTGACGCTGATCATATTTTTACCAATATCATCAGTCCTGACGACAGATTTACGTTTACCATGTGCAATCCTCCTTTTCATGATTCCGAAGAATCTGCCATGAAAGGGAATATCAGGAAAACAAAAAACCTTAGTAAATCAAAGAAAACGAAACCTCTTCTTAACTTTAGTGGTCAACAGTCCGAGCTGTGGTGTGAAGGTGGTGAGCTGGCATTTATCACAAAAATGATTAATGAAAGTGTTCAGTATTCATCTCAGGTTCTTTGGTTTACCTGCCTGGTTTCCAAAAATGATAATCTCAATAAACTGACTAATCTTTTAAAAAAAGTCAAAGCCTTAGAGGTGAAAACTATTGATATGGCTCAGGGACAAAAGGTAAGCAGAATCCTTGCCTGGACGTTTATTCCTAAAAAAGACAGGAAAACTTGGTTTATTTAATATTCAAAGTTTAAAGTTTCTAGTACGATAACTCAAATTACGAGACTAAATTAACTAATAATAGGGTGACTTGCTAAGTGAAACGGCTTTGCGATCGTTTTTTTACCATTATATTAATAATAATCTTGCGGTCCCAGCGTTTAGATTATTCTTCTACAGAACTGGTCCAATAAATGTTTTAAACGCTATGTTCGCAAGGTAATTATGATAAAACTTTATTTTTTTGTTCGCAACAGTACTTCGTTCAGCTAATGACAACGTCTTTTTGCTAAGTGAAACGGCTTTGCGATCGTTTTTTTCCATTATATTAATATAATTTTTGTGACCCCAGCGGTTAGGTTATTCTTCTACAGAACTGGTTCAATAAATGTTTTAAACGCTATGTTCGCAAGGTAATTATGATAAAACTTTATTTTTTTGTTCGCAACGGCACTTCGTTCAGCTAATGACAGCGTTTTTTTGCTAAGTGAAATGGCTTTGTGATCGTTTTTTTTTCCATTATATTAATAATAATCTTTGCGACCCCAGGGTTTAGATTATTCTTCTACAGAACTGGTCCAATAAATGTTTTAAACGCTATGTTCGCAAGGTAATTATGATAAAACTTTATTTTTTGTTCGCAACGGCACTTCGTTCAGCTAATGACAGAGTTTTTTTGCTAAGTGAAACGGCTTTGCTATCGTTTTTTTTCATTATATTAATAATAATCTTTGCGACCCCAGCGTTTAAATACTTTAATTATTGGTTCCAATACCTTATATGCCTTATCTCAACTCCATTCCTTGTTCACATTTTAAAATTTCTGAAAAAACTCATTGACGGTCAACTCAAAAATGCATAAATTTGTACGCTTTTAGAAAAATAAGAAATGCAATTATCAGAACAAGAAATCATTAGAAGAGAAAAGCTGAATAAGCTTACTGAAATGGGGATTAATGCGTTCCCTGCGGATGAGTATACCATTACAGATACTACAGAATCTATAAAACAGGACTTTTCTGAAAGTAAACAGGTAAAGATCGCCGGTAGATTGATGTCCCGCAGAATTCAAGGGAAGGCTTCTTTTGCAGAATTGCAGGATTCTAAAGGAAAAATCCAGGTTTACTTCAACAGAGACGAGATCTGTCCTGGAGAAGATAAAGAATTATACAACGAAGTATACAAGCATCTTTTGGATATCGGTGATATTATCGGTATCGAAGGAGAGCTGTTTACCACACAGGTAGGAGAGAAGACTGTTTTAGTAAAGAATTTTGTACTTCTTACGAAATCACTTCGTCCACTTCCTCAACCAAGAACCGATGAAAACGGAGTAGTACATGACGGGTTTACAGATCCTGAATTGAGATACAGACAGCGTTATGTAGATTTAACAGTAAATCCACAGGTAAAAGAAATTTTTGTGAAGAGAACAAAACTGTTCAATGCTATGAGAACTTTCTTTAACGATGCAGGGTATTTTGAAGTAGAAACTCCAATCCTGCAGTCGATTCCTGGTGGAGCAGCAGCTAAACCTTTTATTACGCATCACAATGCTTTGGATATTCCATTATATTTAAGAATTGCCAACGAATTGTATCTGAAAAGACTGATCGTAGGTGGTTTTGACGGAGTATATGAGTTCTCTAAAAACTTCAGAAATGAAGGGATGGACAGAACCCACAACCCGGAATTTACAGCAATGGAAATCTATGTAGCTTACAAAGATTATAACTGGATGATGGATTTCACTGAGAAGTTATTGGAATTCTGTGCTACTCAGGTGAATGGAAATTCAGAATCTACTTTCGGTGAGCATACGATCAACTGGAAAGCTCCTTATCCAAGAGTTTCCATGACAGAAGCGATTCTGAAATATACAGGATTTGATATTACTGGAAAAACTGAGAAGGAATTATACGATTTCGCTAAGTCTATCGGTATCGAAGTAAATGAAACAATGGGTAAAGGAAAACTGATTGATGAGATTTTCGGTGAAAAGTGTGAAGGAAACTTCATCCAGCCGACTTTCATTACAGATTATCCGGTTGAAATGTCTCCACTGACAAAGAAACACAGAAGCAAAGAAGGCTTAACAGAACGTTTTGAATTAATGGTATGTGGTAAAGAAATTGCCAATGCATATTCAGAGCTTAATGATCCTATCGATCAAAGAGAGCGTTTTGAAGCACAGATGGCGTTATCTGAAAGAGGTGATGATGAAGCCATGTTCATCGATCAGGACTTCTTAAGAGCGCTGGAATACGGTATGCCGCCAACTTCAGGATTAGGAATCGGTATGGACAGATTAATTATGTTCTTAACGAATAATGCCTCTATCCAGGAAGTGTTATTCTTCCCTCAGATGAGGCCTGAAAAAGCGGTTCCACAAATCGAATTGGGAGAAGATGAGAAAGTAATCCTTGAAATTCTTAATTCTCAGGAAGAAGCAATGTCTCTAGCTGAAGTAAAAGAAAGAAGCCAGTTATCCGGTAAAAAATGGGATAAAGCTTCTAAAACTCTGACAAAGAACAATATTGTGAAAGTAGAGAAGATTGATGAGAGCCTTTTGATGAAACTGGCTTAAATTGATCAAGATAAATAATGAAAGACTACCTTTGGGTGGTCTTTTTTATTTTAAGATGACAAAATGTCTTTTTTCTAACATTGGTGAAGTTTTTGAAATATGTATATAAATATCATATATGTTTGAAAAAGAAAAAATAAAAATAGAAGCGGCAATTCAAAAATGGGTCACTGAATATTTGTTAAGTGAAAATTTTAAAACAAGAAAAGGGAAAAGGATAAAAGAGGTTGAAGCAATTGAGTTTAAGGCTCTCAATTTAGAAGAAGGTTCTGGTTTTAGAAATGAAGTTTATATTTATCCTGTAAATATGTATGTGAGAGCTTGGGGACTTTCATCATTAAGTACACCAAAATGTGATCTGGATTTAAAGGTTAATAAACAGTTAGTTCTAAAATATAATGAGGAAAAAGAAGAATATGAAATTTTGAATCATAATGAGGTTGCTATTTTAGATTTAACACCCTGGTAATTAAAATTTTACTAGTTTGATAAAAGAAAAAGGTACAGAGCTATTCTGTACCTTTTTCTTTTTTCCATTTCCGAAGCTGTGTCCTGAAGTTTGTGAACGGAGCTACAGTGTTAATGTGAATCCATTTCCATACTGGCCACTTTGCAGCTGTTGTTGCCCACTTTCTCTGCTCTGGAACAAATAAGGTCTCGTGGTCAAGACTTTCAATCCATTTTATAATTTCACTTACCTGATTTTTTAGCAGTTCTCTCTGCTGTTGTAAACTGTAAGAATCATACTGCTTATAGAATGATTGATATAATCCTTTTAAATTATTCCATTTATAATCAGGAGTGGGAGTTTTTACTTCAATTCCTTTGCTTTCATCAGATTCCCATTGTAAAAGGAGGTGAGTCCAACCCAATTGATAGGAAATATTTTGGGACGGAGTTTTGTCAACTCCTGGTTGCAGAAGATCTTTTTCCTCTTCTTTGATATCATTAAACTCCTGATCATAGAGCAGATATCTTTTTTTGAGCTCTTTAATGAGTTCCGTTTTATCCTTATAAGTCTGCATATTTCATCTATTTTCTCAATTTGCTGAAAGAAGCCATCAGATAAAATAAGAATGGAAGAATAAATAATGAGCCCAACATTAAAGCCCATCCTAATGCAGCAATAGTCTTTTCAGGAGCCATATGTTCCAGCAATGAAAGATGCTGTCCGTTTCCTAATAAAATAATATCCGGATTATGCTGATACGTTGCTGCTACCAGAATCATCACCATCTGAAATCCTGCCAACGCACGCACAGGAAGTAGTTTTTGACGGTTCATCGCTCTTAGAATAAGCAGTAATGCAATCGTAGCAAATGCAATCGCCATAATACCCAAAGGCTTTGAAAATACCCACATCAAAAGGGGAATGTCTGAAATATAAGCGGTCACAAATACCAAAATACCTGTAATTACCACGAAGATCATCGTCTGCTTGGATTTTCTGATCATTAATAAAAGATCGGCCTTATCACGCGTTTCTCTTAATGAAAAGATAGAAGCAAGATAGGCACAAAGCGCTACCGTAAATAAACCTACAGAAACTCCAAACCAGTTTAGCCAGCTGAATACATACAAATCCAGAAATCCTACAGCATCAGGATTGATAGAATGTGAAACCGTTGCTGCAGCAATTAATCCCAAAAAGAAAGGGGTTAAAAGGCTCGCATAGTAGAAGATTTGGGTATATAGAACCTGCCAGTTATCCTTTACCGCATCATAATGTCTGAAAGTAAATGCGGTTCCTCTCGCAATAATACCTACCAGCATCAGTACCAGAGGAATATGGAGATAGGTTGACATGGTTGTATATATTTCAGGAAATCCTACAAAAAGGATTACAATTGCAATGATCAGCCACATATGATTGGCTTCCCATACCGGGGCAATAGATTCATACATAATCTCCTGAGTCTTATGACGGGCTTTTTTATTTGTGAAAAGCTCTACAATACCGGCTCCGAAATCAGCACCTCCCAGGATAATATAAAGACAGATGGAAAGCCATAGAAAGCCTATAACAATGTAAATCATGATTTTTTGTTTTTATCGTTAAACTGAGGGTCGGTAGGATCATAAAGTTTTGGTACCATCTGGATCTGTCTTCTTAAAAGGAAAATAAGGATCAGCGATAATGATACGAAAATAGCGGTGAAAAAGTAAAATGAATACTGTATTCCCGGCATAGGAGTTACAGCATCTACCGTTCTCATAATTCCGTAGATAATCCATGGCTGTCTTCCCACTTCAGTAACCGTCCATCCGGCTTCCAGAGCAATATACCCAAAAGGAGTTGCGATTAGGAAGGTTTTTAAAAGCCAGTTTTTATTCAGCCATTCCTTTTTAAAGAAAAATGCATATAAATAAACAACTCCTATACAGATCATCACGACCCCAAAGAAAATCATGATCTGAAAAGAATAATGTACAACTGCAACCGGAGGCCATTCATCTCTTGGGAAATCTTTAAGCCCTTTTACTTCAGCATTAAAATCATTGCTCACAAGAAAACTTAAAACCTTAGGGATTTTGATGGCATATTTTACTTCTTCGTTTTTTTCATCCGGAATTCCGCCAACAATAAATGAAGCCCCTTTCTCTGTTTCAAAATGTGCTTCCATAGCGGCTAATTTGATAGGTTGCCTTTCCGCTACGGATTTGGCTGCAACATCACCACTCAGAGGAGCACCGAATGCCCCGATAAGAGCAAAGCCTACTGCAATTCTGAAAGCCTTGGTATGGAATTCAACATTCTTTTTTCTCATAATTAAAAAAGCATGAACTCCTGCTACGGCAAAACCTGTCGCACAAAACGCAGCAACGGTCATATGAAGTGCCTGCGGAAACCATGCATCATTGAACATGGCTTTGATAGGATCTATATTAAGATATTGTCCGTTAATATAATCAAATCCTGCAGGGGAGTTCATCCAGGCATTGGCTGCCACCACCAGAATTCCGGAAGCCAGTCCGCTTACCCCAACAAGAAAGCCGCAGAACCAGTGGAACCATTTGTTAAATCTGTCCCAGCCATATAGAAAGAATCCGATGGCAATAGCTTCAATAAAAAAAGCAGTTCCTTCCAGAGAAAACGGCATCCCGAAGATAGGACCCGCATGTTTCATAAAGCCAGGCCACAGAAGCCCGAGTTCAAAAGAAAGCATAGTTCCGGAAACAGCTCCGGTAGCAAACAGAATGGCCACCCCTTTGCTCCATGCTTTTGTAAGTCCTTTATACACTTCATTATTGGTCTTTAAGTATTTCCAATGGGCAAAAGCCATCAGAAAAGGCATTACCATACCCACGCAGGAGAATATGATATGAAAGCCCAGGGAAAGTGCCATCTGGGCGCGTGCTGCTATAAAATCATCCATAATATCAACTTTTCAGTAAATAAATTTACGTATAAATTATTGATGTTGAATATGATTTACAACAGTTGATATTTCACCAATACGTTTTAATTTTGAATCTTTTACAGGAATACTTTTTCTTTTGTTTTTACTAAGAAAACTCTACATTTTTTTGACACTTTTTAACTTTCATACCTCGAAAAAAATCACGATATTTGTAAGTCTTTGCATAGAGCAGGATTTTTAATATTTAATATGAGTCAAAAACAATATACAGCTAGTAGTATTCAGGCATTGGAAGGAATGGAGCACGTTCGTATGCGTCCTTCAATGTACATTGGTGATGTAGGAGTCAGAGGACTTCACCACTTGGTTTATGAAGTAGTAGATAACTCTATTGACGAGGCATTGGCAGGATTCTGCGACACAATCTTCGTTAGCATCAAGGAAGGAAACGGAATTGAAGTAAGTGATAATGGTAGAGGTATCCCGGTTGATTTTCACGAAAAAGAGCAGAAATCTGCCCTTGAAGTTGTAATGACAAAAATTGGAGCCGGAGGTAAGTTTGATAAAGACTCTTATAAGGTTTCAGGAGGTCTTCACGGAGTAGGGGTTTCGTGTGTGAACGCACTTTCCAACGAGATGATCACTACGGTTTACAGAGACGGAAACGTTTATCAGCAGATTTATTCCAGAGGAAAAGCACAGACAGGTGTTGAAGAAATCGGGCAAAGTGAAAGAAGAGGAACCAAACAGTTTTTTCAGCCGGATGATACCATATTTACAGAGTTAATTTACAATTACGATACATTAGCGAGCCGTTTAAGAGAACTTTCTTACCTGAACAAAGGGATTACGATTACGCTTACCGATGAAAGAGAAAAATTGGAAGACGGATCTTTCCGTTCAGAAGTTTTTCATTCTGAAGGGGGTCTGAAAGAATTTGTTGCTTACATTGACGGTAACCGTGAATCTATTATGGAACACGTGATCTTCATGGAAGGCGAAAGAGATGATATTCCTGTAGAAGTGGCAATGCGTTATAATACTTCTTTCAATGAAAATCTTCACTCTTACGTAAACAATATCAATACCCATGAAGGAGGTACTCACCTGGCAGGTTTCAGAAGAGCTTTAACAAGAACTTTAAAGAAATATGCTGATGAATTGGGACTTCCTGCAAAAGAAAAAGTAGAAATTACAGGTGATGACTTCCGTGAAGGATTAACAGCTGTAGTTTCTGTAAAAGTAATGGAACCTCAGTTTGAAGGGCAAACCAAAACAAAACTAGGTAACTCTGAAGTTTCCGGTGCTGTAGATAAAATTGTAGGGGAAATGCTTACCAACTTCCTGGAAGAGAACCCTAATGAAGCTAAAATCATTGTTCAGAAAGTTGTTTTAGCTGCAAAGGCAAGACAAGCTGCTAAAAAAGCCCGTGAAATGGTTCAGAGAAAATCTCCGATGGGAGGTTCTGGTCTTCCGGGGAAATTATCAGACTGTTCATCAAAAGACCCGGCTGAATCTGAAATCTTCCTTGTAGAGGGAGATTCCGCAGGAGGAACTGCTAAGCAGGGGAGAGACAGACACTTCCAGGCTATTCTACCACTAAGAGGTAAAATTCTGAACGTAGAGAAATCTATGCTTCACAAAGTATATGATAACGAAGAGATCAGAAATATTTATACTGCGCTTGGCGTTTCTGTAGGAACAGAGGAGGATAGCAAGGCATTAAATATGGCAAAACTAAGATACCATAAAATCGTTATCATGACCGATGCCGATATTGATGGTTCTCACATTTCTACGCTGATCCTTACTTTCTTCTTCAGATATATGAAGGAGCTTATTGAGAACGGCTATATCTACATTGCACAGCCACCTTTATATCTGTTAAAAAAAGGAAATAAGAAAATATACGCCTATAACGAAAAAGAACGTGAAGAATTCACTTTGGAAATGTCTCCGGACGGAAAAGGTGTGGAAGTACAACGTTACAAAGGTCTTGGAGAAATGAACCCTGAACAGCTTTGGGAAACAACTCTTAATCCTGAGCACAGAATTCTGAAGCAGGTTACTATTGACAATGCTGTAGAAGCAGACAGTATTTTCTCAATGCTGATGGGAGATGAGGTACCACCAAGAAGAGAGTTCATTGAAAAGAATGCAAAATATGCAAAAATTGATGCATAAACCTTCTTAAAAATATAATAAAAAAGCTTCTGATTATTTAGAAGCTTTTTTTATATTTGGATAAACCAAAAAAACAATAATATGTTAACTCTTTTACAAACAGACCCTTATGAAGGGGTAGATGCGGTTTCAGGTGCAGCCGCAGCAGGACTAGGTATCGGCACAATGATCATGAGCTTACTCGTATATCTGTTCTATGGATATTGTATGTATAAGATCTTCCAGAAAGCAGGAAGACAAGATGCATGGGCAGCTTTTATCCCGATTTATAATCTCATCGTATTGCTTGATATTGTGAAGAAGCCAATCTGGTGGTTTATCTTATTCTGCATTCCTTTGGTAAATATCTTTGCCTGCTGGGTGGTTTATGACAGACTTGCCAAGGGCTTTGGGAAAGAAACACCATTGTATACCATTCTGATTCTCCTTTTCGGATTTATTTTCATTCCGGTGCTCGGACTTGGAAGTGATACCTATGACAGTAAGAGAATTCCAAATGACTAATGAAAAATAAAAAACAAAGGCTTCAGAAATGAAGTCTTTTTTATTGATATAATACGGTAGAATTAATTGTACAATGACTTAGTATTAATTCTACGCTGTTTGAATTACTTGTCTGTTCAATTGTTTTAAATTTGGAGCAAGAGATATATGATAATGATTATCAAAGCGTGAAGCCTTTCAGATAAGCTGCTTCGTATCATCTTTCATTATTTTTGTTTTAAGCCTGTACGGGCAATTTTAGGATAGTACTTTTTAAAGTATTAAAGGGCTCCATGATTTTTGGAGTCTTTTTCTTATATATTTTTTTAACAGTTATTAAGATTTTATTATTTTTGTCTAATTTTAATAACCATGATGAAAATAATATTTCCAGAAGCCTTTTCTTTCGCTTCAACCCACCTTACTCCACTGTTTCCGGAGACTCTCATTAAATAAAAAAACTGATAATAAAAAAACCGATGAAAATCAATTCTAAGATCACTTTGACAGTGAGCTGCCTTGCTGCCAATATGTTTTTTGCGCAGCAGCATCAATTTCTTTCTATACCTGAATTTAACGATGCGGACTTGAAAAAATAACAATTATGATGAAATTTTTAATTTTAGGGGCCCTGTCTACAGCCTCTGTATATTTTGCACAAAGCTATCCTGCTTCTGCAATTCCTGAAAATTTAAAGAAAAATGCTGATGCAGTTATCAGGAAAAACTTTACAACAGCTCAGATCAATAAAATAGATGAAATCGTATACCAGTACAATAAAGTAACTACCGTCCTGAATAAAGATGGAGATTCTAAAGCGGCAATCTATATCCCCTATCAGAAAGGAGATGGGATTTCAAATGTAAAGGTGACCATTTATGATGAAGCCGGCAAAAAAGTAAAGAGCTTTTCAAGGTCTGATTTCAGGGATTTTGCGAATAATTCGAATGGTGTATTTTATTCAGACAATAGAGTTCTGGTATTTCCTTATACTTCTGCTCACTATCCTTACACAGTAGATTTCTCATACGAGCTTACAGATGAAAATACCATTTTTATTCCGGATTTTGAACCGTTTTCTTCTACCAATACCTCTTTGGAAGAAGGTCAGTTTAAAATCATAAATAAATCAGGAATTGAACTTAGAACTAAAAGCTATCCTTCAAAATATAATTATGCGTCGGTAATAGAAAGCGGTAACGGAGCTGAAAAAACATATACCTTTAAAAATGTTCCGGCTATTGAAAATGCTTTATTGACGCCGGATCCGGTGAAAATATTACCTAAAGTAGACTTTTCCCTGGCACAGTTTAACTTAGCAGGAAAAAAAGGATCGTTGAATAACTGGAAAGATTTCGGAGCCTGGTGTTATACCAATCTCATAGAACCTGTTGCTGCCTCTACTCCTGCCATTAGAGCTGAAGTGGCTGCCTTAAAACTGGAAGGATCTACAGAAGACAAAGTCAGAAAACTTTACCAGTACATGCAGTCGAAGACCCGTTATATCTACGTAGGGTTAGGAATCGGAGGGTGGCTTCCTATGCAGCCTGATGAAGTTCACAAAAAAGGGTATGGTGACTGTAAAGGACTTACCAATTACATGAAAGTACTTTTGAATGAGGCAGGTATTCCTTCCACTTATTGTGTGATAAATTCCAATACTTCATCCGTTTCCTTCGATCCTGACTTTCCTTCAATGGGAGGGAATCATGCTATTCTGATGGTTCCTACAGAAAAAGGAAATATATGGCTTGAGAATACTTCCCAGCAAACAGCTTTCAATCACTTAAGTTATCATACAACGGATAGAAACGTATTGGCAATGACCCCGAAAGGAATTGAGCTCGTTAATACTCCTACATATAAAGCGGAAGAGAACAGGGAAAAACAGATACTGAAAATCAATATTAATGAAGATAACAGCATCACAGGAGAAGGAAATTTCTTGTATACAGGAAATCAGTATGATACCAATTTAAGGTTTGTAAATCTTGATCCTAAAGAAAAAAATGATGCCATAAAAAACAGATTCAATGTCTTGAATTTTGAAAAAATTGAAGTGAAAAATTTTAATAATGACAGGAATAAAGCTGTGATCACTTATGATTTAGACTTCAAGACCAATAATTTTTCTAAAAAAGCAGGAAGCAGCATTTTGTTCAGAGCCGTTCCTATTTTGGAAAACGAAGTCTATAAAACGGATGAAAGCCGTGAGCTGCCTTTTGAGATCTGGCAGTCTTATCAGGACGATCATGATATTGCTTTCATTCTTCCTAAGGGATACAAAATTGATGAAATACCCGGAGATTCCAATATCAGTTCCGAATTTGGAAACTATACATTAAGCTTTGTAAAAGATAATGATCAGATAAAAGTAATACGGAAAATACTGATCAATAAAGGAATTTATCCCAAAGATAAATATAACGACTATGTAAACTTCAGAAAGAAGATTATGAATATGGATAATTCGAAAATTTTAATTACGAAAATATAATGATGAAAAAAATAATGGTATTGGTCTTTTGCTCTGCGAATGCCATACTGGTCAGTGCACAGAAATATCAGTTTCTGAATCCCCCTAAATTTAATGATGCGGACCTGTCTAAGGCAAAATCATTACTGGATGAAAACGCCCCTGCTGAAATCCTTTATAAATCTGTACATTTTATGGTGGATACCTCTACAGGAAATCTGAGCAAAAAATATTTTTACAGGGTAAAAATTTATAATAAAGATAAAGCAGAAGACTGGATGAATCTTGAAATCCCTCTTTACAGTTATAATGCCAGCAGGGAATCATTAGGGAAATTCAAAGCTTTTACTTACAATCTGGAAAATGGGAACGTTGTGCCTGTGAAAGTGGAAAAGAGTTCTCAGTATAAAAGCAAAGAAAGTAAATACGTAACGATAACCAAATTTGCATTTCCCAATGTGAAAAACGGCTCAGTGCTGGAGTATCAGTATGAGGTTACCTCTCCCTTTTTGTTCTCAATACCGGAAGTGCTCATAGAAACAGATATCCCTTCCCTGAATACGGAATATGTTCTGGATGCTCCGCTTAATATCGCTTACAATATCAATTATACCGGTGAGGTTCCTCCTAAATACAGGGAAATTGAAGAACGTTTCCTCTACGGAACACAATCCAAGACCTTTAGATTCGGATATGAAAACCTGAAAGGATTTAAAACAGAAAAATGGGTAAGGAATGACAGGAACTTCCGAACGAAAATCAGCGCAGAACTGAACTCTACAAACTTCAGAGAGCTTAAACTATATTCATCTTCCTGGGATCAGATTGGTAAAAGACTTTATCAGGATGAAGATTTTGGAGGCGAGCTGAAAAAAACAAAACTCGCTAAAGAAAACATGCCCGCAGGAATATCGGAGATGAAAACAGATCTCGAGAAAGCCAATGCAGTTTTTTCATACATTCAGAAAACGTTTACCTGGAATAAAGATCGGGGAATTTATCCTGAAGACGGAATCAGAAAAATGCTCGAAAGTAAAGTGGGAAATGCTGCCGAAATCAATCTTTTTCTGGTCATGATGTTGCGTGAAGCAGGACTTAAAGCAGATCCACTTATTATTTCTACCGTAGACAACGGGCTGTTGAACCTGGCGTCTCCCAATGTTTCCAAAATGAATTTTGTGCTGGGTGCAGTAGATATTGACGGGACCCTGCATATTTATGATGCTACCTCCAGACAATCTTCAATAGATGAAATTCCTTTACAGGGCTGGAATCAATATGGCGTTTTAGTTACCAAGACCAAGGCTCAGCTTATTCAGATGAACAATACCAAACCAAGCAATACTTTCCTTGCGGCAGAAGCAAAGATTAACAGTGACGGAAGTATTTCGGGAACCTATTCAGACCGGGATACCGGTGCTTTTGCTATGCTGGCCAAAGACCGTTATGATGATAATGCCGAAAAATATAAGAAAGCCTATAAAGACAATTATGCAATAGATTTTACGGATATTCAGCCGAAAGTACTGGAAAACGGAGAGTTTGAAAGTACGATGAATTTCTCCTCCATGAACCTGATTGACAGGGTAGGGAAGAAAATGATCATCAATCCGATGCTGTTTTTAAGCAGAAACTCCAATGAGTTTGATCAGACTGAGGCCAGAAAATATACGATTGATTTCGGATCTCCTACCACAAGAACAAAAAAGATCACTCTTGAAATTCCGGAAGGTTTTGTGATCGAAGAAATGCCGAAAGAGAAAAAAATCGTAACGGAAGATAAAGAAATAGAATACAGTTATTCGGTTCAGCAAAAAGGAAATAAACTGGAGATTACTTCTGTTACAAAAGTGGGCAGTGCAGATTATCCCAAAGAATATTATTCCGCATTCAAACAAATATGGGGAGTAGCTTCCAAATTTGAAAACCAGGTGATAAGCCTTATCCGGAAGTAATATTTGACATTTCAAAAAAAATAATCACAAAAAAATTAAAAACCATTCATTTTTTGAATGGTTTTTGTATTGGTACCGGAAAAATGAGAATTATGAAAAATACAATAGCTGTTTTGGCACTGTCTTCCTTTCTTGCTGTTACGGCCTGCAAAAAAAATGAAACCCAAGGTACAGTGGCAGAAAAAACAGAAAATAAGCCTTCTGAAGAATTGGTGGTAGACTCTGTAAAAGTAAGTGATTCCACCCGGATCACAGATTCATTAAAAGTCAGGTATACCTCAAAACTGCTGGTTTTTCCTTCTTTAAAAGATAAAAAACTGCTGGACAGTATCTATTTCCAGCATAGTAAAATCAGGGATTTCTCGAAGCCAGGACTTCAGGCTTATCTGAATAAAGAAAAAGCTGATTATTTCAACTCTGTAAAAGAAGACAATAAAGATTGGGTTTCAGATATTACCTATGCTCAGGAATGGTATTCGAGTTCCCATATGAATTTGATGTCTAATATCAACGGATATATGCATATTCAATATACGGGAAGCGGATATGAAGGCGGAGCGCATGATAATTACGGATTTTCAGAAAGAATTTTTGATCTTAAAAACAGCAAAAGACTTGAGCTGAAAGACATCACTTCAATGCCTGAAAATAAAATTGAAGCCATTCTGATGAAGAATATCAATACCATTAACAGCGGAACAATGGATGGTGACGGAGCCGTGAAAAACTCTGAAATGCTGCTGGTGGATAAAATTCCCGCTTCAGATAATTTTTATTTTGATGACAAAAACCTGTATTTCCATTACAGCCCCTATGAAATTGCTGCCTTTGCCGCCGGAGATATTACAATACCTGTTTCCTGGGACGACCTGAAAGGTACATTAAATGCAGAATTTAAAGAAAGAATGAAAATTAAGTAAATTAATGCTTCCAGTTCAGGAAGCATTTTCTATTTTTGCGGTGATGAACAAAGTAGCTTTTATTATCAATCCCTTTTCAGCCAAAAAAAATTATCAGCCGTTTCTGAATGAGCTTAAAACAAAGGTTGAGAATCCGCTGTATTATGTTTCCGAATCGATCCCGGGAACAGATGAGTTTATTCAGACCCATTTTGAGCAAGTGGATATCTTTGTGGCTATTGGGGGAGACGGAACAATTTCTACTGTGGCTAAAAATCTGATCAATACCGATAAAATTCTGGCTATTTTCCCGGCAGGTTCAGGAAACGGATTCTCCAATGAAACCCGTTTCAGTAAAAACCTTGACGAGCTTTTAAACAAAATAAAAGCGAAGAATTCAAGGAAGATTGATACTTTTACTGTCAATGACAGGCTTTCTATCAATGTTTCAGGAACAGGTTTTGATGGCAAAGTGGTTAAAGAGTTTGAAAAAACAAGCAGGGGATTCAAAAACTATATCAAAGTCTCACTGAAGACCTTCTTCAACTATAAACCGATCAAAGTAAAGTTCTTTGATGAAAAATACCAGCAGTATAACGGCAGGTACCTGATGCTGAATATCGCCAATACCCGCCAGTTTGGTAACAACGCTTATATTGCTCCCCAGGCAAGTAAAAGCGATGGATTGGTAGATATGGTTCTGGTGAAAAAATTTCCGCTAACTTACTCAGCACTTTTTGCTTTCAGAATGTTTACCAAGCGTCTGAAAGATGATGAATATGTTACTTACCTTCCGGTTTCCGAGATTTCATTCAAAGTCAATACTAAAAACTGGCATCTGGATGGGGAGTTTAATAAAATTCAGTCCCCGGTGCATGTCAAGGTACAGCCTTCAAGTTTAAATATATTGATATAACGTTTTTACAGTCAAAAAAGACCAGAGAAATTACCTTTTTAAAATAATTGTACAACCTTATGGGATTTTTAGGCCTGTAAGGTTTATTTTTTTAACGTAAATTTTCCATATATTGAAAATAAATGATTGATATTCAGTTAGTAATTGTTGATTTTATCAATGATGTTTATTCTCTTTTTAGGGATAAAATTTAAGGGTTAATATGCAATAACAGCTATTAATAATACATTTGCGAATGGTACTGAATGTTAATATATTAATAAATTGACATATTTTACTGTTTTTTATTTAATTAAATCGACAAATATTTATTGATTATTTCTATTTACTTTGTTTTTGTTGTGAAATGATGATATTTTTATTAATAAAACATTTCCTATGAAAAAATATTACTTTATTCTTGTGCTTTTTATGGGTATTATGATAAAAAGCCAGCTTCTGACCGAAAATTTTGAATCTGCAACATTTCCGCCTACCGGATGGACGGTTCAATCTACCAACACCGCTTTTACCTGGGCATCAACTACCGGTATTTCAGGGACAAAATCCGCTGGAGTGGCCTATGATCCAAACCTTGTGGCTCAGGATGAAAAACTGATCTCTCCATCTCTTAACCTGACCAATGTGTCAAATCCTGTTTTGACCTTTAAATCAAATTTCAATCCCTATTGGTCTATCACACCTAATAATAACTATGATACAGTAGTAAAGGTTTCTACGAACAACGGTGCAACATGGACGCAGATCTGGAGTGAAAGTGACATCACGGTTCCCACACCGGCAGGGTTTGCCACCTACAATATAACAATTCCTTTAACATCTCTGATAGGGCAGGCCAATGTTAAAATAGCCTTTAATTATATCGGGAACGATGGTGCACAATGGAGAATCGATGATATAAGTGTTACAGCAACAACCTTAGGTGTGTCTGAAGATAAACTTAAAAATGATGATCTGTTGGTTTATCCTAACCCTGTAGCAGATTCATTCAAATTAAATATGCCAAAAACT
The DNA here is from genome assembly GCF_052044975.1 of Chryseobacterium sp. 22458. Taxonomy (NCBI): domain Bacteria; kingdom Pseudomonadati; phylum Bacteroidota; class Flavobacteriia; order Flavobacteriales; family Weeksellaceae; genus Chryseobacterium; species Chryseobacterium sp. 22458. The sequence goes on from NZ_JBQEOA010000004.1 coordinate 465,715, forward strand.
TACGGTAAAAATACAAGCATTGAAATTGTTGATATGACCGGAAAAAGTGTGAAAACTTTTGAGGCAGCCAAAGAATCTTACAATATATCAGATTTACCAAGAGGAATTTACTTTATTGTGATATCAGACAGCAAAAACAAAGTGATGAAAAAAATAGAAAAACGATAAATCTTCATTTCATTAAACTATTAAGAAAAACCGGAGCTTATTTTTATAAACTCCGGTTTTTTATTTTCATAACTTGTACTTAATTTTATTAAACCTCCAGTTTCTTCTCAATTTCAGCAGGATGATTCAGGCAATAGTGAAACTGTTCTTTATCAAGCTGTTTTTCCCAGTTTGCTACCACTACTGTTGCTACAGAGTTACCTATTACATTGGTAAGAGCCCTGCATTCACTCATAAATTTATCGATCCCCAGAATCAGGGTCATGCCTGCAATCGGAATTTCCGGAACTACGGCTAAGGTTGCTGCGAGGGTTACAAATCCGGCTCCGGTAACGCCTGCGGCTCCTTTTGAACTCAACATCGCCACCAGAAGAAGCATCAGCTGTTTTTCAATAGGGAGGTGAATATTTAAAGCCTGTGCAATAAAAAGTGATGCCAGAGTCATATAAATATTGGTCCCGTCGAGATTGAAGGAATATCCGGTAGGTACTACAAGTCCTACGATTGCCCTTGAACAGCCTGCTTTTTCCATTTTTTCCATGATTCCCGGCAGGGCGGATTCTGACGAACTGGTTCCTAAGACAAGGAGCAGCTCTTCTTTAAGGTAAAAAAGAAGTTTAAAAATATTAAAACCGTTATACCATGCCACTGCACCCAGGATAATCACCACAAAAAGGATAGAGGTAATATAAAATGTAGCCACCAGAAAAAGAAGATTCAGTACAGAATGAAGCCCGTATTTTCCGATCGTAAAAGCCATTGCTCCAAAAGCTCCTATAGGCGCAAGCTTCATAAGCATATGAACAATCTTGAATACAGGGGTTGACAGATCCTGAAGAAAATCAGTTACTTTCTGGCTTTTTTCTTTTGTTAAAACCAAAGCCACTCCCATTAAAATAGCCACCAAAAGAACCTGAAGTATATTATCACCCACCAAAGGACTGAATAAAGTTTCCGGGATGATATTCATAATAAAACCCGTAAGTGTAGATTCATGAGCCTTTTCCTGATATTGCGAAACATCACCTGAAAGACTGGCAGGATCTATATTCAGACCATGGCCGGGTTGAAGAATATTTCCTACGAATAAGCCGATAATAAGGGCCAGCGTTGAAAATGTGAAAAAATAGATCATTGCTTTTACGGCAATTCTCCCTACTTTTTTCAGATCTGTCATATGGGCGATCCCTAAGGTAAGGGTGATGAAGATAACCGGAGCGATAATCATTTTGACCAGTTTGATAAACCCATCCCCCAAAGGTTTCATTTTCTCTCCCAGTTCAGGGTAAAATTTTCCAAGAAGAATACCGGCAACTATAGCAATAATCACTTGAAAATAAAGCTGATTGTAGATTTTTTTTGCTTTCAATGCAATGTTTTTTGAAAGCTCGAAATTATGAAATTTTCCTAAAAACATGACAGAAGTCATGCTTTTTTTGAAAATGAGAAAGCTAATGCTGTATTTTTCCTTAGTTTTATTCAGAAAAGTCTAATCATAAAAAAGACCGGAATATTTAAATCCGGTCTTTTATAATAAATTGGGTCTTCAGTTATTCGGTAGCTACAGAGTCATCTCCACGACCGTCTGCTACAGCGTGAATATTTCCTTTGTCATCAATGATAATCATCTCTGTTTTTCCGATGTATTTTGTCTTTTCAATAACATAATTTTTGCTTTTCAGTTCGGCAATCGTACTTTCAGGGAAATTATTTTCTACACTGATCGTTTCCGGAAGCCATTGGTGATGAAATTTTGGTGCATTTACCGACATATTGGCATTCAGTTTAAAATCCACAACATTCACAATAGACTGATAAACGGAAGTAGGGATCGTAGTTCCTCCGGGAGTGCCCACAACCATATAAGGCTTGCCGTTCTTCAGTAGGATTGTTGGAGTCATGGAAGAAAGCATTCTTTTATTAGGCTGGATGGCATTGGCTTCTCCGCCCACAGCGCCAAACATATTGGGGACTCCCGGTTTAATGGAGAAATCATCCATTTCATTATTTAAAAAGAATCCCGCTCCGGAAACTAAAACTTTACTTCCGTAATAGCCGTTAAGGGTAGTTGTTACAGAAGCTGCATTACCATCTTTATCGAGTACGGAAATATGGGTAGTCTGTGTAGATTCCTTAGGTTGCTCAATGATTTTCCCAACTTCCGCACTTGGAGTTGCCTTGTCAAAACTGAAGCTTTTCCATCTGTTTTTCAGGTATTTATCAGAAATGAGATAAGATGTTTTATCCTGAATGAAGTCCGGGTCACCCATATATTCTGCACGGTCTGCAAAAGCTCTTCGCTCTGCTTCCGTCATGACCTGAACCGCTTTTGTTGAATTCTGCTGATATTTTTCAAGATTTTCAAAGCTTGCCATTCTGAGCATCTGAGCCAGAAGAAGTCCGCCACTGGATGGCAAAGGCATAGAAACTACATTGTTTCCTTTGTAATCAAATTCCAAAGCTTTTCTTTCCGCCACTTTATAATTTTTGAGGTCTTCCAGGGTGATGATTCCGTTACCTCTTTTCATTTCAGCAACCAGCAGATCAGCTGTTTTTCCTTCATAAAAACCCTTGGCTCCTGATTTCTGAATCAGTTTTAAAGTTTCTGCCAGATCTTTCTGAACTAAGATATCACCTGCTTTCCATGGAGTGTCTTTGACAAAAATAATAGAAGATTTATTATGCTTCTGGAACTTTTCCCGTTGGCTGTTGAGCATATCCGCTTCCTTGTCTGTGATGGCAAATCCCTGCTCTGCCAGATCAATAGCAGGCTGGATGATTTTTTCCATAGGAAGTTTACAATATTTCAGGGTAGCAAAAAAGCCGGCTACACTTCCGGGAATACCTACTGCCAGTCGTCCGTTTTGGGACAGATCCGTATCTGCTTTTCCTTTTTTATCAAGATACATATCTCTTGAAGCTTTTTTAGGAGCTGTCTCCCGGTAGTCAAGAGTAAACTTTTCACCATTGTTTTTTACCCCTACCAAAAATCCGCCCCCGCCGATATTTCCGGCCTGAGGGTATACTACTGCCAGAGCGTATTGTGTGGCAGTGACTGCATCATAGGCATTTCCGCCCATTCTCATAATTTTCGCCCCCGCCTCACTGGCTAAGGGATGGGCAGATACCACTACACCTTTATTTTTGACCTGTACTTCCTTTACGATATTGAAATCTTTGAACTGAGCCCAGCTCAATTGCCCTGCTAGCAGTACCGAAACGATTAAAATCTTCTTCATATGATTGTTTCTTTACTACAAAATTATTGAATTTTTATATATATTATTGTTGATGATCGTATATATCGTTGATATCTATTTTTATTAACTATAATTGAAATGAGACCATTAACAAAAAAAATAATAAGAACAACTTTATATAAATCTCCTGATCTATTTTTAAATCCACCTTTTCTATTTTGATAAGCATGATTTTTTTACTTTTGTACAATTCTAAAAAAATCTCAAAAATGGAATCCTATACGGAAAGAATACTGATTACAGGTGCGCTGGGACAGATCGGCACCGAACTTACCAACAGACTTGTTGAAATGCATGGAGCGGAAAATGTGGTCGCTTCAGGTTTAGACAGATGGCAGGAAGGCATTACTTCTGCCGGACATTACGAAAGAATGGATGTTACTAATACGCAATTAGTAAGACAGGTGATCAAAGATTACGATATTACTACAGTGTATCATCTGGCTTCACTTTTATCCGGAACTTCAGAAAAGCAGCCTATTTTCGCATGGAAATTAAATCTAGAGCCTCTGCTTCACTTTTGTGAAATGGCGAAAGAGGGGCTTATTAAAAAGATTTTCTGGCCTAGTTCTATCGCTGTATTTGGAAAAGGAATTCCAAAGCATGATGTAGGACAGGATGTGGTCTTGAATCCTACAACTGTTTACGGAATCTCTAAAATGGCAGGGGAGAAGTGGTGTGAATACTATTTCGATAAGCATGGAGTAGACGTAAGAAGTATCAGGTATCCTGGGTTGATCTCCTGGAAGACACCGGCTGGAGGTGGAACTACCGATTATGCAGTTGAGATTTTCTACAAAGCAATTGAAGAAGGAAAGTATACAAGTTTCATTTCTGAAAATACAGGAATGCCGATGTTGTATATGGATGATGCGATCAATGCAACTTTAAAATTAATGGAAGCTCCGAAAGAAAGTCTTACCGTTCGTTCTTCTTACAATTTGGGTGGCATGTCATTTACTCCAAAAGAATTGGCTGAAGAAATCAAGAAAGAAATCCCGGATTTTACCATCGATTACAATCCAGATTTCAGACAGGCGATTGCTGATTCATGGCCGGCTTCCATTGATGATTCTGTAGCTAAAAAAGATTGGGGACTGTCTTACGATTTCGGAATTTCTGAAATGACAAAAGATATGATCAAGAATCTTAAAGTAAAATTAGCTAAGGATTAGTAGTGTAAAGTGATGCTTTAATTAAGTATTGTTTTAACATCTGATTTTTAATATATTATATTTATTATCTAAAATTTAATTTAAATGATATTATTAACTTTTAACATCGTGAATATTGAGGCTGAAGTAAAAAAAGGCTTTCAGATTACTGATGAAGAAAGGCTGAAAATTGCAGAAGATAACACCAGAGCAATTCTCAGGGTTTTAGATATTCATGATATTAAAGCCAGTTTTTTTGTTGAGGTTTCATTCACTGAAAAACTGCAGAATCTTATAAAAGCAATTTCATCCAAAGGGCATGAAATTGCTTTTTATAATAAATGTTCAAAACCGGATGAAATTGAAAATGCCAAAAAGAACATCCAGGATCTTCTGGAAAAACAGATCCGGGGAATTCGTCAGAAAGATGTAAAAGTTCCACAGGAAGAATTGAAGATGATGGAATTTAATTATGTTTCCAATATTGACAATGCGAACATTCTTTTTCCATTCAAGCGTCTGAAAAGGGATACTGAAATTACCGAAGAGGATGGACTGAGTATTGTGCCGGAAAGCATTTCCCCATACAGTCAGCTGCCGTATAATGACTTTGTGTTTCAGATCCTGCCGATGAAGTATTATCAAAGTATGGTTGTAGAGACGCTGCAAAATGAAGAATTTGTCCTGATCTATCTCAACTCATGGCAGTTTACGGATTTTAAAAAATACCGATTTGATGTTCCTTTTTACCGAAGCTTGTTTTCGGGTAAAAAAATGGAGGACAAATTAGATGCCCTCCTTACTTTTATCAACGAGAAAGATATGGCTACTTCCCGTATGAAAGATTATATTTTTTAGGTTGCAGGTGTTAGGTAACAGGTGTGGCGCTATAGTTGTTCTTCCTGTAACATATCTGATTTTGTTTTAAACCTTAAACTAGCTCAATTCAAAAAGTGTAATCTCCGGTAATACACCGACTCTTCCCGGATATCCCAGTACTCCAAACCCTCTGTTGACGTACAATAGTTTTCCTTCGCTTTCGTATAAATCTGCCCATTTCGGGTAACGGTATTGAACCGGTGACCATTTTACATTTTTAAGATCCAGCCCGAACTGCATTCCATGGGTGTGTCCTGAAAGTGTTAAATGGATGTTTCCTGGGTGTTTTTTTACCACATAATCAAAGTGGGTAGGGTCATGGCTCATTAAAATCTTTGTGGCAGATTCAGGTACGCCTTTTAATGCGTCATCAATTCTTCCGAATTGAGGGAAAGGTTTTAGTCCCCAGTTTTCAACGCCCAGAATATATAATTTCTCTCCGTTTTTCTCAATCACTCTATGCTCGTTTCTCAGCATGTCAAAACCGGCTTGCTTTTCATAGTCGATCAGCGTATCCAGGTTTTTCTTTTTAGCATCAAGAGAAGCCCAGGTTACATAATCGGCATAATCGTGGTTTCCAAGAACCGCAAATTTGCCGTCTTTAGCCTTGATTTGTGAAAATAAGGGAATAAACGGTTTGAATTCATCCGCAACATTATTCACCATATCTCCGGTAAACAATACGAGGTCAGGATTTTGTTCGTTGATAAGTTCTACGGCATGCTGCAGTTTGCCCGGATCTGAAAAACTTCCGCTGTGAACATCTGAAATCTGGATGATTTTATAGCCTTTAAAGCTTTCAGGAAGATTGGGAAACTTTACTTTTACCCTTCTTACTTTGTGGCGGTATTTCCCGAAAGTGATCCCATCAATGAAAAGGGCAGATAAAACTCCGCTCATTCCTAATCCGACAAGGCTCAGAAACTTTCTCCTTTCCGGGAAGAAGTTCTCAGACGGTTTGGCAAAGCCGATCAGGTATCCGCCAATACGGACAATATCGTCGATCAGTAAGAATAAGACAATAAAGATTTTAGGTAAAATAAATATCAGGAACAGGGAAATCATGATCTGAGCTCTTACCATACTTCGGTCTGTTCTCTGATAATGAGTGATCTCGTAGGCAAAAACTGCATAGATGATTAAAGATACTGCCCAATAGCCGGTTCTTATCCAGAAATTATCTGTAAGCGTTCTGATGGCCTGATAAATATAGATTTCCAGAAACAGGAAAATACCGGCGGTGATTAAAAGATTTTTTGGCATATTCTGATTTAAAAAAAGCACAAAAGAAGACTTCCTTTGTGCTTTTTTATCTGTTTTTTATAAGTTATTAAGGGAGTCTGTAAACGATAGCATTGATGTTCATTCCGGCACCTACCGAAGTCATTACAATGTTACCTTTATCCTTAAACGTTTGATCTTCCATTTTTCCTTTAATTATTAAATCATACATTGTAGGAATGGTTGCTACAGAAGTGTTGCCAAGGTCCTGAATGGTCATAGGAGAGATCGCATGATCGTACTCTTTTACGTCATAAAGCCTGTGAAGTCTTTCAATCATGGCGTAATCCATTTTAGCGTTAGCCTGGTGAATTAAGATTTTGTCTATATCCTGAATAGAAAGACCTGCATCGGTGATGGTGTCTTTAATGGCAACCGGTACGTTTTTAAGAGCGTATTCGTAGATTTTTCTACCCAACATTCTTACATATAAACGTTTTTGATCTACATTTTTATTGATAGAGGGTTGGTTTTCAAGATAATTCAATTCCGGGCCATTGTCGCAGATGGTGTTGTGAGCAATAATTCCTACATTTTCATCATCGGTTGCTTTTACTACTACAGCTCCTGCACCGTCAGCAAAGATCATTCTGTTTCTGTCGTGCGGATCCGTTACACGGCTTAGTGTTTCTGCTCCGATAACAAGAATGGTTTTGGCAACTTTAGCTTTGATCAGGTTATCAGCTAAAATCATACCTTCCACCCATCCCGGACAACCGAAAATCATGTCATAGGTTACACATTTTCTGTTTTTAATGCCCAGCTTATTCTTTACTCTTGCAGCCATTGTCGGCATGAAATCGGCATATCCGTTTTCTGTAACTTCCCCGAAATTGCTTGCATAAATAATATAATCCAGATCTTCGCCGTCTACTTTTGCGTCCTCAAGGGCAATTTTTGCGGCTTCATACCCGATTTGTGAATTGGAAAGATCGTCCTCAATGAATCTCCTGTTTTCGATTTCTGTAATCTCTACAAATTTCGCAATAGTTTCTTCCACAGGCTTTTCAATCTTTACACCATCCTCTGTGTAGAACTCGGAATTCATGAAGTAATCCCTACCAATAACTCTGTTCGGAATATAAGATCCAGAGCCAATAATGATCGTATTCGGCATTCGTTTATATGATTTTTTTAAAGATGCAAAGTTAATAATTAATATTAATAACGGAGAATTAAAAATATTATTAAATTTGCAAAAATTGTACTTTACAATCTATGAAAAACAATCCGTCCTTAAAAGGCTTACTCATTGCAGTTGTGGCGTTTATCGGTGCCTTTGGGATCTACTTCCTTTTTTTAGCCAAGAAGAATTATTATGTTGTAGATAATCCTACCCCCAATACGTATTACTTTAAAATCAATAACGGTTCAGAAGGAATCATTTCAGCGGGGCAGTACGTGCATGTGGATCTGAACAAAGGGAAAAACTCTATTCAGGTTTTTGATCAGAATAAAAAAATGCTTTATGATTCGGCATTTGAAGTGAATAAACTTCGGGGGCTGCTTAATATTGCCCACCAGGATTACTACGTCAACGAACAGTATTACGGATACAACCTTAAGAAAGATTCGTTGCTGATGGCCCTTGATAAAACCGTGATAGATGGAAAAGATTATTACGGAGGAGCAAAACGCTTCAACAAGCTTTACACAGAAGACTTTTATTACAATGTAGATGAAGATTACGATAAGGTAATCAAAAACATTCAGAAAGTGGAATCGAGATCTAAGATCTTCAGAAAGCAGGATTACCTAAATTATTATAAAGAATATTACAAGTTTTAAGTTTTGACAAAAGATATCACCAAAGTTACTCCCTACAATTCAGAGGCTACAAAAAAGAGCCAGGTAGAGGATATGTTCGACAACATTGCACCTAAGTATGACCTTCTGAACCATGTTTTATCCATGAAAATTGATGTTTTATGGAGAAATAAACTGGTAAGATGGATGAAAAATGATCAACCGCAGGAAGTGCTGGATGTGGCTACAGGAACGGGAGATCTGGCCATTACCATTGAAAAAGGAACCGGTTCTAAAGTAGTTGGTTTAGATTTATCACAACAAATGCTGAATGTTGGCGTTATTAAAATAAAAAAACTTAAATTAGACGGCAAAATTTCAATGCAAAAAGGAGATGCAGAAAATTTACCTTTCGAGGACAATAGATTTGATGCTGTTTCCGTTGCATTTGGAGTGAGGAATTTTGAAAACCTTACCAAAGGTTTGGCAGAATTAAGAAGAGTAGTTAAAGATAACAAAAGTGTTTATATACTGGAGTTTTCAAAGGTTGAGGGTTTCATGGGGCCATTCTATATGTTTTATTTCAAAAACATATTACCTGCAATAGGCAGGCTGGTTTCTAAAGATAATAGGGCGTATACATACCTTCCGGATTCTGTAAATGCTTTTCCTTTCGGGGAGAAGATGAAGCAAATTCTTTTAGATACGGGATTTAAGAAAGTAGAATATAAAAAACTAAGTTTAGGTATAGCCACAATTTATAAAGCAACAAAGTAACCTATGAATAAATTTCTATTAAAAGCACTGGTTTTAACCTCAGTAAATGTTGCCATTTTTGCAAATGCGCAATTCAGAACCCGAAACAGAATGGATAAGTTGGAAGATTTCGACGAACAGAAATTCAGCTGGGGGTTTTATTTGAACGGGAACAGACTGGACTACCGCATCGTCTTGCATCCGAGATACGGAATGAGCGATAATCAAAACCTTGTTACCTCTAAAGAAAGTTACAGTTTCGGTGCCGGGCTTATTGCAAAATGGAGACTGAACGACTATCTTGATGTGAGATTAGAACCGGGTTTACAGTTTGCACAAAGACAGTTGACTTTTAATACGCAATCTAATGACATCTATGCCGGCGGATCTTTAACAAATCCTCCTTTCATGCCGATTCCGTTGCAGGAAAAAGACAAAGTAAGAGAAATTAAATCTACTTTGGTTGATATTCCTGTTCTTTTGGAACTTCACGGGCAGAGATGGTACAATTCAAGGCCTTACGTTGCTGCTGGGGTAAACTACGTTGTAAACCTTCAGTCTAATGCAACTTCTACTGATGATAACCAGCAGGGAATTTTCAGATCAACCACGCACAACTTTGCATGGTCTGCTGAAATGGGAATTCAGTTTTATTTCAACAAATTTAAACTGACTCCGGCGGTTAGAGGAACTTTCTTCATGAACAATGAAAAAGTGGCTGATAATGCGAATACACCTCCTTACTGGGCATCTGCAGTATCTACATTGCAGACGAGAGCTGTGATGTTCGTTCTGAAATTCGAATAAAAAATATTTCATTAAAAATATAACGGAGGTGCATTAGCACCTCCTTTTTTGTTGTTATATCAAAATATAGAGTGTTTTATTTTTGTTAGTGTTATTATTTTTTTATTTTTGCTTTTAGTTAGAATATACAAACCTGAAATGCTTCAAGATTTAGAAAACAATTTTTCAGAATTAGAGAGAAAAATTTCGACTCTGCAAAAGAACTATAAAAGTCTTACAGAAAACTTAGCAGAATTAAATATTGAGCATGAAGAGTTGAAGAAGAAGTATGATGAGGAAAGAAGAAGAAATCAGGTATTAGCAGAAGAACAAAAAAATATAAAACTTTATTCAGCAATATCAGGAAATCCTGAACACAATAGATTAATGAAGAACCATATCAACAGATTGGTAAAAGAAATTGATTTCTGTATTGCTCAGCTTCAAAACAGTGGATTATAATGGAGGTAAGGAGAATAACCGTCAACATTGCAGGAAGAGTATATCCGCTGAACGTACCGGCAGCAGAGGAAGAAACTTTGCGTAAAGTAGGGAAGCAGATAGAGAATATGATTAAAGATTTTGAACAGAACTTCGATGTAAGAGATAAACAGGATGCTTTGGCAATGTGTGCCCTGAAACTGGGAACCAATGCAGAAGTAGTATCTCTTAACTACGAGAAAAATATTAATTCTACCAACGAAAGATTACAACAGATCAATCAGTCGTTGAATGAAATCGGGAAATAGATTTTTTTTCCTGAAAACTACTGCCTACAATAATTCTAACACATTAAAGGTAAACTCAACGCTAAACAATTACCGAACAAATGTCCATTGAATGGCGTGCCGGTTCTCCGGATTACAGACAATGGAAATCAGTTCAAATCGTGTTGATTAGGAGTTTACTCTCAATCTCTGAATTGTTGTGGGCTTTTTTATTTTTAACAAGGATATGAATACAATTAAAACTCAATATACATTATGATAGAAGTTATAGTAGGTGTTGTTTGTTTGGTAATCGGGGCCGCAGTGGGAATGTTTTTTTCCAGAAGCTCTCTGAATACTAAAGCAAAATTCATCATAGATGATGCCAAGAAAAATGCCGAAAACCTTATAGAAAAAGCTAACGTACAGGCTGAATCCATAAAGAAAGAAAAGAACCTTCAGGCTAAAGAAAAATTCCTGGAACTGAAATCACAGCATGATGCAGACATCCAGTCCCGTGAAAAGAAAATGCAGGAGGTTGAGAAAAGAACTAAAGACAAGGAACATAAGCTGAATGACGAGCTTAGCAAGATAGGAAAGCTAGAAAAAGATCTGGATAAGCAGATTGCAGACTATTCTAAAAAGAATGAAATTCTGGAAAAGAAACAGCAGGAGCTGGATACGGCAACTGCCAAAAAAGTTGAAATTCTTGAGAAAATCTCAAATTATACTGCTGACGAAGCTAAGGCTGAATTGGTAGAAACAATGAGAGCTGAAGCTAAAACAAGAGCCCAGGCACACGTTCAGAGCATCATGGAAGAAGCTCAGATGAACGCTAAGAATGAAGCGAGAAAAATTGTTATCCAAACGATCCAGAGAATCGGAACCGAGCAGGCTATCGAAAACTCAGTATCTGTTTTCAATATTGAATCTGATGAAGTAAAAGGTAGAATCATTGGTAGAGAGGGTAGAAATATCCGTGCTTTAGAAGCCGTAACAGGAGTAGAGATCATTGTTGATGATACTCCGGAAGCAATTCTTCTTTCATGTTTTGACCCTGTAAGAAGAGAAATTGCAAGATTATCCCTTCACAGACTGGTAACGGATGGTAGAATTCACCCGGCAAGAATTGAAGAAGTGGTTGAGAAAACCAGAAAACAAATCGAAGAAGAAATCATTGAAGTAGGAAAGAGAACGATCATTGATTTAGGAATCCACGGGTTACATCCTGAGCTGATCAAGATTGTTGGTAGAATGAAATACCGTTCTTCTTACGGACAAAACTTACTACAGCACTCAAGAGAAGTTGCCAATATTGCTGCAACGATGGCTGCTGAATTAGGTCTGAATGTAAAACTAGCCAAAAGAGCAGGTCTTTTACACGATATCGGTAAAGTTCCTGAGCAGGAATCGGAATTGCCACACGCATTATTAGGAATGCAGTGGGCTGAGAAATACGGTGAAAACCCTGAAGTAGTAAATGCTATCGGAGCTCACCACGACGAAATTGAAATGAAGTCTTTATTGTCTCCGATCATTCAGGTAGCCGATGCCATTTCAGGAGCAAGACCGGGAGCAAGAAGACAGGTATTGGAATCTTATATCCAGAGACTGAAAGATCTTGAATCTGCTGCATTAAGCTTCGACGGTGTGTCCAGCGCTTATGCAATCCAGGCAGGTAGAGAACTGAGAGTAATGGTAGAGAGCGGAAAAGTAAATGATGAAGTAGCGTCTCAGTTATCTTACGACATTTCTGAAAAGATCCAGAATGAACTGACATATCCGGGACAGGTAAAAGTAACGGTAATTAGAGAAACAAGAGCCGTGAATATTGCAAGATAATAATCACATTAAGATATTTAATAAAAACCTTTCAAGAAATTGAAAGGTTTTTTATTTTTATCAAAACTTAAAAATGCAAGAACTGTCCCTGTCTTCAAAACTGAAGTACATTTTTTCTATTCCCGTTATTATTTCTGCCTTAGGCTATTTTGTTGACATCTATGATCTCCTTTTATTCGGGATCGTCAGAATACCAAGTTTAAAAGCACTTGGGCTCAATCCGGACGCAGACGGAACCTTTATTCTGAACTGTCAGATGGTGGGGCTCCTTATCGGAGGAGTATTCTGGGGTATTTTTGGCGATAAAAAAGGAAGGCTTTCCGTACTTTTCGGGTCTATACTGGTATATTCGTTAGCTAATATTGCATGTGGTTTTCTTCCCTATTTTCCGAAAGAGCATTTGGTGTATCAATATGCGGGTTTAAGGTTTATTGCAGGCATCGGACTGGCAGGAGAGCTTGGAGCAGGAATTACACTGGTTTCTGAAAGCCTCCCGAAGAGTTTACGGGCCATTGGAACCTCGGTGGTAGCAGGCTTTGGGTTAATGGGAGCTGTTGTGGCCCAACTGACGGTAGAATTAGCCGGCGGATGGAATATCTCCTATATCATCGGCGGTGTGATGGGAATTCTGCTGTTAGTGCTCAGGGTAAGTGTTTCGGAATCCGGGATTTATAAAAATCTGGAACATAAAAATGTATCAAAAGGAAACTTTCTGTCCTTTTTTACCAATAAAGACAGGCTGGTAAGATATTTAAAATGTATAGCAGTAGGATTACCCACCTGGTATTGTATAGGCATTCTGGCTGTTTTAGCGAACCAATTTGCTCCTGAACTGGGCATCACGGATATCAATCCCGGAAAAGCAATTATGTGGGCCTATGTGGGGATTTCTGTCGGTGACCTGCTGAGCGGTTTTATTTCCCATGCCTTAAAATCCCGTAAAATGGCCATTTTCTACATGCTGATTTTTACGTTAATTGGGGTGGCAGTCATGTTGTTCGGTAATACCAATACCGAGACCAAATATTACCTGTTTTGTGTATGGCTGGGCTTTGGTACAGGTTACTGGGCTATGTTTGTTACCTTGGCTGCGGAACAGTTTGGAACCAATATCAGAAATACGGCAACAACAACCGTTCCGAATATGGTCAGAGGACTGGTGCCTGTCATGATTCTTGCTTTTGATTTTTTCAAAGGAAGCTTTTCTGTTGTTGAAAGCGCAGCTATTGTAGGAGTAGTAGTTTTCGGGCTTGCCTTTTATTCATCACTTACCATTTCAGAAACTCACGACAGGGATCTTGAGTTTACCGAATAAAATAATTATGAATTAATTACGTTCTAATGATATGAAAATAAGCTAACTAATTAAATTGTTTAACTAAAAATCAAATCATCATGTCACAGAAAATTTTTAAAAATGCAAAAAAACTTGAAAGAGATAACCTTAAAAATATTGTAGGGGGAATAAGCGGTACCCCGGATCTGTCTCTTTGTGGGTGCAGCTGTACAGGAGCCGTAACAGGTCCTTCATATTGTATAAACTATAAAAGATGTCTTCAGGTAATGACCTGCTAATCGTAAAATAATCTTATTAATATCAACCTTTCGGGAAACCGGGAGGTTTTTTTTTAGAAAGAAAGGTATTGAAGTTTAGTTAAAAAACTATCAGAAGTAGTTAGTTCAATAGTAACTTTCAACCTCCTTCTTAAAGCTTCCGCCTTTCACGCTCATCCTATCCGAAACCATAAAAAGTACCTTGAATTATAGGAGGATTTTAAATTTGTTTAATAAATGAAAATAATTGATTTCGGATTTTGAATAGATTAATAAGGTTAAAATCAATATATTATTAAAATTTGTATTGAATTTTGTTGCGTATATTTAATATTTGTTTAACTTTGGGAAGTAACTAAAACTATATTGTTTAACCAAAACTAATTCACGTGAACATTATGAAAAATGCTAAAAAACTAAGAAAGGAAGAGCTTAAAAATATCACCGGAGGTCTTGACAGCTGGGCAAATATTGAAATAGATCTGTCCCTTTGCGGATGCAGCTGCTCAGGAGCTGTAACAGGACCTAAATATTGTATTGAATATATAGCTTGCCCGCAGGTATATACTTGTGGTGAAGCAGCTATATAAATTATTACTTCACTTATGAAATAAACATTTCCACATTTAATAGGCAGCACCCTTTTGATTTCAAGAGGGTGCTGCTGCTTTTAGCGGATAATGTAAAGGAGACTTCCGACACTGATGGTTACCCAAAGGAGTATCGCCGTCAGTAGAGGCTTAGTACCTATTGTTTTCAAGGTCTGGATGGACAGGGTAGAGCCAATGAAAAATAAAGTAAGATTCAATCCGGATTTTGCCAGAACAGTGATCGAACTGCTGAAACGGTCAAGGACAGGGAAATAAGTGTTTAGCAAAATTGCAATGATAAAATAACCGATAAACCAGGGGATTTTGATCTTCGAATCCTTACTTTTAAAAATAAACATGGTAATCAGTGATACCGGGATGATCCATAAAGCACGGGCAAGTTTTACCGTGGTGGCAACTTTCAGAGCTTCATCGCCGTATTTGCCGGCAGCCCCCACTACAGAACTGGTGTCATGAATTCCCACAGCACACCACAACCCAAACTGTTCCTGTGAAAGATTCAGCAGGTGCCCGATAGCTGGATAAATGAATAAAGCAATGGAATTTAAAGTAAACACAATTGCCAATGCCAGAGATATCTGCTTTGTATTTGGCTTAATGATAGGAGATACTGCAGCAATGGCACTTCCGCCACAAATAGCCGTTCCTGCAGAGAGAAGGTAAGACAGCGGTCTCTCCAGTTTGAATATCTTCCCTAAAAAATAACCGAGAACCATTACGGTTACAATACTAACAACAGTAAGCATCAATCCCGTTTTTCCGGCGTGAAGAGCCTCATCTAACTTTAATCCGAATCCTAACCCGACAATAGAAATCTGAAGCAGCAGATGGATATATTTATGCAGGTGCCTTTCAAAAGGATTTCCGATAAAAACCGCCAACGCAAAACCTAATGCAAGGGCTATGGGAGAAGATATAAATGGAGTTAAACATAAAACCGCCAATACTATAAAAATTATTTTCCGGGCCATTTCATTCTGAATGAAATCTTTCATAATGCGAACTTTTAAAATCTGCACCAAAGGTCCGGAATATAGTATTACAAAATAGATCGCATTTTGTTATATAAGATAACTATAAGTTATATCTTTGCTTACTGCTTACTGCCTGGAACTCATTCTGCAAATCTCAGGAAAAGGCTGATCAGTTCAGACTGTTCCCCTTTAGGAAGAATAAAATGAAAATCCCTTTCAATGCTGAAGTTTTTAATGTCAACAATGGCCAGACTGTTATTTTTTAATTCATTGACAATAGTGCTGATGGAAAGAAAAGCCATTGCATCAGAATGAAGAAGGTAGTTTTTGATACTTTCACTGCTTCCCAGCTGCATGACAGTATTCAGTTCGTTGGTGTTGATTCCTTTCTCCTTTAAACGGTTTTGTATAAACTCAAGAGTTCCGGAACCCGGTTCACGGAAGATCAGATCAAGGTCATACAGATCTTTTAGTTGTAAAGTTTTATGGGCCAGCGAATGATCTGACTTTGCCGCCAATACAATTTCATCTGCCTTAAATGTTTTATAATCAAAATAAGAAGACTGGGATTCACCCTCAATAATTCCCAGGTCTACTTTCTCTTCCTTTAAAAGAGCTGAAACCGTCTCAGTGTTCCCTGTAAGAAGCTCAATTTTGATATCTTTATAATAGCTGTTGAATTTGGCTAAAATTTCCGGTAAAATATACTGGGCAACAGTAGTACTTGCTCCGATAATCAGTTTTCCCTTGTGCTGTTGGTTGATCTGGCCGATTTCAAACTCCAGGTCACGATAGATATTTCTGATCTTTTCAGCATATTCATAAAGAATCTTTCCACTCCGGGTAAGCTGGATAGAAGTACCTTTGCGGTCAAATAATTTAGATCCTACCTGAATTTCAATCTCTTTGATATGTTTTGTGACAGCAGGCTGGGAAATATGAAGCTCCTCGGATGCTTTTGTAAAGCTAAGCCTGGATGCCACCGTATGGAAAACTTTTAATCGGTAATCAAACATAGCGTAAAAGTACGAATTATAGTTGGGAGTTTAAGGCAAGGGAGTAAAGAGAATGTGTGATGGGAAAAGAGGATTGTTAGTGTTGAAATTAATGATAAGTCATACAATTTATTCCATTGATGATAGCTTTCCAAAGTACAACAATTCCCATCCTCCGGAGGGGTGGCAAAAATTCAAAGAATTTTTGACGGGGTGGTAATCACAACGGCATTATAAAAATTCCGAAATCGATTTCTCCTGTTGGCTTTCATATCTCCGGTTCTTCGCTTCCCCGATCTTTTGCCGGGTATAAATGCTGTTGTGGCCGGAAAGAAGATAAGATACCACACAGGCAATGGCTATATACACTCCGCATTCGGAACCAAACAGCTCAATTCCCATGAGCATACAGGCGAGAGGAGTATTTGTTGCACCGGCAAATACAGCAACAAAACCCATCCCTGCCAATAATCCGAAAGGTAACGGAATAAACAGAGATAAAGCGCTGCCCAGCGTGGCGCCAATGAAAAACAGAGGCGTAACTTCCCCTCCTTTGAATCCTGCTGAAAGGGTAACAATGGTAAAAACCATTTTTAAAGCAAAATCATACAACGGAAGCTGCTTCTCAAAAGATTCTACGATAACCGGAACTCCCAGTCCTATATAGCGAGTTGTACCCATTGCAAAAACGGCAAGCGCTATTATGGTTCCTCCCACTACAGGACGAAGTGGAGGGTATTTAATTTTCGATTTAAAAAAAGACCCCATCCAATGAATGATCCTGCTGAAACCTGCAGCACAGATCCCAAAAACAATACCTGCGATAATACTATACAGGACTGGTAAAAATTCCAGTTTGGGTATAAAGTCAATATGATAATGGGTATGCTTTACATTCCAGAGATTAGTAGTCAGGTCTGCCAGTATTGCTGAAGCAAATGCCGGGAAGATAGCATTATAACGGATTCTTCCGATCAGAAAAACCTCAAGTCCGAAAACCGCTCCGGCAAGAGGTGTGCCGAATACCGAGCCAAAGCCGGCCGCAATGGCTGCAATCATTAATGTCCTTCTTTCATTTTTGTCCAGTTGAAAAGGTTTGCTGAGCTGATCCGCAATAGCTCCTGCCATCTGAAGAGCTGTTCCTTCACGCCCTGCAGATCCACCGAAAAAATGCGTAACGATTGTTCCTATATAAACGAAAGGAGCCATTTTGAACGGTATAATTGCTTTCGGGTCGTGAATGGTATCAATCAGAAGATTATTCCCTGCTTCAACCTCTTTTTCCCAATGATAGTACAAAAGTCCGATCAGAAAACCTGCAGCCGGAAGGAGTGCGATCAGCCACAAATGACTTTCCCTGAAATCAGTAGCCCATTCCAGAGAAACAAGAAAGCCTGCTGAAGCCGTTCCCACCAAAGCACCAATAATACTACTGATCACTAACCATTTAAAAATATAAGGCAAGGCCGGAAATTTTCTGAAAAAAAAATGAGTATTAAAAATTGCTTTTTTAACAAGTGTCCGTTGATTTTTTGACATAATAATCCTGATTAGTTATCTGTTAATAATCTATTAATCAGGCGTCATCAGCTTTTGTAAAGCGGTTTGGGGAAGGAAGAACACCATTTCCTTTTATACTGCAAAGATAAAGATAAAAGATAAAAGATTTTGCCGTTAAATATCTTTTAATTCAATCGACTGTCAGCATCAATAGGAGCGGGCTTTAGCCCGCTCAACTATAATATTAAATTCCTATGGCTTTAGTCGAAACTTAAATCATATTTTTTGTGTATGTATTTAATAAACAGGATAATGCATTGCCTTGTTTACCTCCACAGGATTATTGTATTTTCTGATGACTTCCTGCATATTTTTAGTCTGTGTATTCAGCTCATCCACCGTACGGATCTCTGTTCCGTTGATGTTAATCTTCAGGTCATTATTGGTCTTGCTGAAATTGTTACGCTCAAACGCAAAAGGATCATTGTAAAACTCCATTGCCAGCTTATATTTCTGTTTTTCATTAATTGGAACAGCTTTATTTCCGAAACTGGATTCTACAAAATTTTGTGTAGAATAATCATCTTTAAGTTTCTGACTTTTAACAAGAGTATATATAAAATTACTTTTAGCATCCGACATTTCAAAAATAAGACCTGGTAATCCCCTGAATTTAAAAGGTCCTTCATTGAAAGGAATATCTTTGGAGAACCATGCAGTCCAACTTCTGCCTCCAAACTTTGTGGTGGCTTTCTGCAGGGTGTAATTTTCTACCTTTTTGGTTTCTTCGGAAATGGTCCAGTTGATCTTGTCTGTTGTTTTGAAAGAATAATAGCCCTGTTTAATATTAATAAAATTTTCGTTGTCAAAGGAATTGATTTTTCTCTTCACTACCTGTCCGGACATATCCGTATAGCTGGAATTCATCCCGAATTTTTTATTTAAAGAATCGGTAATAGCCAGGTCCTGACCGTAAAATTTAACCTCTTTCGGGGTAATGTCAAGAATCATATTCTGTTTTTCATGATGGGTTTCAGTAGAATCCATCTTATATTGAAGCTGATAAATGAACCGATGGGTCTGGGCTTGGGCGAATGCCATGATCAGCAGTGCAGTGATGGTAAAAATAGTTTTCATACTATATCAGAATGGTTGACGCTAAATTAAGCAATATCGAATTGTTATACAACGGATTATGAATTTAATGATCTTAAATTCTGAATGTCAGATTTACTGATCACACATTCCTGAAACCGGACCTTACAAAAACGGTTTCATCTCATCTTCAATCTGTGTTCTCAGCTCCATCAGGCGCTTGGCATACATTTCCTGCTGCTTTTCCTCTTCCGTTTCAGGGATCCATTTGGGTACCGGAAGCTTTTTACCGTTTTCATCTACAGCAACGAATACAATGATGCAGTGGGTCTTTTTATCAAAAGTAGGCTGCTTCAGATTTCTTGAGAATACATTGATCGCAATGTGCATACTTGAAGTTCCGGTATAAATCACCTGCGCATCTACTTTGACTACTTCCCCGATCTTAATAGGCTCATAAAAGCGGATTCCTCCCACATAGACTGTTACGGAATAATTTCCGCTCCAGGTTGTAGCACAGGCATATCCAGCCTGATCAATCCATTTCATGACGCTTCCCCCATGTACATTTCCCCCGTAATTAACATCTGAAGGCTCTGAAATAAACTGAAAAGTAATAGGCTTGTTCTGCATCTTTATAAAATTTGAATAAAGTTATTTAATAATTTCCAAAGTTTTAGATTAAATCCTACTTTTGAAAGACGAAACTTTCAATGAAAGAGAAATTTAACAAAATAACAGATTTAGACATTTGCAATGAAGAAAGTATTTTATCTCAACACATGTGATACCTGCAGAAAAATTTTAGCACAGTTTGACCTTTCAGGCTGGGAACTTCGAGAAATAAAAAAAGAACCTATTACCAAAGAAGAATTAGCAGAAATGTATAAACTGACAAAGTCGTATGATGCTTTGTTCAGCAGGAAATCTACTCAGATCAAATTGAGAGGTCTGGATGTAAAGTCTTTAGGAGAAAAAGATTTCAAAGAATTGCTGCTGGATCACTATACCTTTTTGAAAAGACCTGTTTTTATCACTGATAAAGAGATTTTTGTAGGGAATGATAAGAAGAATGTTGAAGCTTTACAGCAGTTTTTCGGTGTAAACGAATAGTTTAGCTATAAAATAGATATTATGCCATATTCACTTGTTGGGTATGGCGGTTTTTATTCTGATTTTGTTATTTTTCAATGACTTATTGTTTTATTTCTGTCATATAGTTTTATTTTTTTTAATCCATAGTTATTCATTCTTGTTGAAGCAGAAATTATCTCTCCATCAGGAAGATTTTCATAAAGTTTGTCTATAAATTTTTCGATTCCGGAAGTATTATTATCCTTCAACTCATAATGGTTATGATCTGTTATAACTTCTATTCCGGACTGGTGCTGTCTATGGAGAATAGGAATATGGAATGAATTTACCTCTACAATCTGATTCCATTTTATAAATTCTTTTTTTATATAAAATCCATCATTGGTATACTGAAAGTCGCCATCATTACGCTGCAATGTGTCTGATTCTTTTTCAATAGAGTCGTAATCGTGTTTAGTGTTTGAGGTATAAAGCTTTGCTCCGGCAAAACAGATAATAATAAAACAAGAAAGAATAAGAATATAGGATATTCCTGAGCTGTTAAATACCGGATAGTTATATAAAATCAATGCCAGAAGTAAGGAAACTATAAAAATTATTTTTTTCATTAATAATTGTTTAAAGTAAATATAAATTAAAATTTTATCATAAAAAAAGCTGCAGAATATCTACAGCTTTCTCTATTGAAAAGAACTCTAATTATTATACAAAAGGAGCTTTCACCACTTTTGCAGGAATGTTCTTATTTCTTACCTGGATAAAAATCTCAGAACCTAATTTGAAGTGAGGCTTGTCTACATACGCAAGACCTAAACCGATCTTCTTCATTGGAGACTGGGTTCCTGAAGTTACTTTCCCGATCACGTTTCCTTCAGCATCTACAACAGGGTAGTCGTGTCTTGGAACACCTTTGTCAGTAAGTTCAAAACCTACTAATTTTCTGGTAACACCTTCTTCTTTCTGTTTGGCGAAAACATCTTTAGAAACAAAATCTTTATCGAATTTTGTGATCCATCCTAAACCGGCTTCCATTGGAGAAGTGGTGTCATCGATGTCATTTCCGTAAAGACAGAATCCTTTTTCAAGTCTCAAAGTATCTCTGGCAGCCAATCCGCAAGGAATAATCCCCTCTTCTTTACCGGCTTCCATTACAGCATCCCAAAGTTTTTCAGCGCTTTCGTTGTTGAAATAGATCTCAAAGCCACCGCTTCCGGTATATCCCGTGTTTGAAATGATCACATTATTTTCTCCTGCAACACTTCCTACAGTGAAATGATAGTAAGGAATTTCAGAAAGATTTACATCAGTAAGTTTCTGAAGAATTTCAGTAGCTTTAGGTCCCTGAACGGCTAATAACGACATCTCATCAGAAGCGTTGGTCATCTTAGCACCAAAAGTATTATATTTTGAAATATGATTCCAGTCTTTATCTATGTTGGAAGCATTCACAACTACGAAATATTTGTCATCTTCCATTTTGTAAACGATAAGGTCGTCTACAATACCTCCGTTTTCGTTCGGAAGGCAGGAGTATTGAGCTTTTCCGTTTTCAAGAGCATCTACATTATTGGTCGTAACATATTGTAAAAGATCTTTTGAACCCGGTCCTTCGATGAAAAACTGTCCCATGTGGGAAACATCAAATAATCCGGCTTTTTCTCTTACTGCAAAGTGCTCTTCCGTTACTCCCGAATATTGTACAGGCATCTCAAAACCTGCGAAAGGTACGATCTTAGCTCCCAAAGAAACATGTTTGTCGTACAATGCTGTTTTCTTCATATTTAATTTTTATTTCTTTATTTTAAAACTGTTGAAAGTCTCATTGAATAGGGTCATATAGTTTCCGTTCCAGAATTTCTGGCCACAGTTGATGGTCACCAGATACAGCTCCTTATCTTTCTGAAAGGCTCTGGTAATCCAGAATAGTTTTTCTTTCGGATCAAAATATTCGTAATAATATTCCGTAAATCCTTTTTTGCTTTTATTTTCTTTTACTTTGTTTTCCGCATCTTCAGACTTGTACAAGGCCAGGATGAATTTCTTCGTTTCGGCTTTGGGAAGATTAAGATCATGATATTCAGAAATGGTGATGGCCCCGATTTCGTTGCTAGGGAAAATATTGACAATCTCGCTGTCATTGGTAGATTTCCAGCCTTCAGGAACATTGATGGTATAGTTCGGGCTTTCATACACCTTACCTTTTTGAGCCAAAAACAGGCTTCCTGATACTAAGGCAGAAAAAAGAAGGAATTTTTTCATTATTAAAAATGGTGTTTATATTCTTCAAGAATGATCTTAAACCATTCCGTAAAGTTTTCAGGGTGTTCAGCAATTTCCTGATCCAGATCTTCAGGAGATATGAATCTTACTTCCTCTACTTCTTCTTTGTTTAAATTGAAATCAGCTTCATGATTTCCTACAAAAACATGGTCAAGCTCGTGCTCCCAAAGACCACCGCCTACATCTGCTTTGTAGATAAAGCTGAATTTTTCAGAAAGTTCCGTTTCAATTCCCAGTTCTTCTTTCAGTCTGCGTGTGGCGCCGGCCAGATATGTTTCGCCTTCTCTGGGATGTGAGCATACGGCATTGGTCCATTGGCTAGGAGAATGGTATTTTCCGGAAGCTCTTTTCTGAAGAAGCATTTCTCCTTTGCTGTTGAACAGAAATACAGAAAAAGCACGGTGCAACAGACCATTGATGTGTGCCTGCTGCTTTTCCATCAGACCCAAAACTTCATCTTCAGGATTTACTAAAACTACAAATTCTTCCATTTCTACAAATGTAAGCGTAATAAATGTATTTTGGAAATTTTTAGGGAAACATCATGTTTTTTATAAAAATAGAGAAGAGATCAGATGAATTTATCCGGTTAAATTAAATCGCTGTAATGAAAATTTTTAATAATAACCATTAAAATAATGAATAAAATATTTATATTATTTAATGAATAGTGGTTTTTATAGTAAAATTTTAACATAAACTAAGTTTAATGAGCCTGATAGTTGTAAAAGTGCTAACTTTGTTACTTAATATTTAATGATGGAGTTAGAGTACATAGAACACATTAGTCCCATTCTGAAGGATGGAGTAAAAAATTACCTAATCGATATTGACGGAACCATTACTGATGATGTTCCGAACGAAGAACCGGAAAGAATGGTTACCTGTGAACCTTATCCGGATGCTCTGGAAACTATTAACAAATGGTATGACGAAGGCCACCAGATTTGCTTCTTCACTTCAAGAACCGAAAATCTGAAACAAATCACAATAGACTGGCTGGATAAGCATGGTTTCAAATACCACAGCGTGCTTTGCGGCAAACCGAGAGGGGGAAATTATCACTGGATAGACAACCACCTGGTAAGAGCTACAAGATACAAAGGCAGATTTACGGATCTGGTAGAAAAACAAGTAACTATTGAAGTCTTCAGAGAAGATGGAGAATAACAAATATCATTCAAAGATTTAAAGATTAAATGTGAACCCGTTCCATTGATTTTTAAATCTTTTAATTTTTAATTATAGATGTATTTATGAAAGTTTTAGCAAACGACGGCCTTGATCAATCAGGAATTGATGCCTTAACGGAAAAAGGTTTTGAGGTTATTACTACAAAAGTTCCGCAGGAGTTTTTGGTAGATTATATTAATGAGCATAAGATCCGTACCCTATTGGTGAGAAGTGCTACCCAGGTAAGAAAAGATATTATAGACAACTGTCCTTCGCTTGGTATTATCGGAAGAGGAGGGGTAGGAATGGATAATATTGATGTAGACTATGCAAGAGAAAAAGGGATTCATGTGATCAATACGCCTTCGGCTTCTTCAGAATCGGTAGCAGAGCTTGTTTTTGCGCATTTGTTCTCAGGTGCCAGATTCCTTCAGGATTCAAACAGAAAAATGCCTTTAGTAGGAGATACCGAGTTTGCCGGACTTAAAAAAGCATATGCTGCGGGAATTGAGTTGAGAGGAAAAACCATCGGAATCATCGGAATGGGAAGAATCGGGCAGGAGGTTGCCAGAATTGCCCTGGGACTTGGAATGAGAGTTGTGGCTGCAGATAATAATGTAGGAAGAGCAAGCATCAAAGTGAAGTTCTATAACAATCAGTTTATCAATGTTGATATCGAAACTGAGCCGTTACAGGATGTCCTGAAACATTCGGACTTTATTACCCTGCATGTTCCTGCTCAGAAAGACGGTTATATGATCGGTCAGAATGAGTTTGATATAATGAAGGATGGAGTGGCGATTGTCAATTGTTCCAGAGGTGGAGTTATTGATGAAGCAGCTTTAATAGCAGCACTTGATTCCGGTAAAGTAAGATTTGCAGGATTGGATGTTTTCATCAATGAGCCTACACCCTCTAAAGAAATCCTTAATCACTCCAAGATCTCTCTTACCCCTCATACAGGAGCTTCTACTCTTGAAGCACAGGACAGAATCGGGCTTTCCCTGGCTGAACAGATTTCAAGTATTTTACAAATTCATTAGCAGAATGAAACAATACAACAAAAGCACCTCAAAAAGAGGTGCTTTTTTATTGTAAACTGTTGGAATCAATTAGATTATAGATTGTTTTTACTTTTCAATAAATCTCTGATCTCTGTCAGTAATTTCTGATCTTCAGTAGGTCCTGCAGGAGCTGGAGCATCTTTTTTGTTGACCTTATTGGCTAGTTTAATGATCCAGAAAAGTACCATGGCAATACAAAGGAAACTGATTACTGCTGAAAGGAAATTTCCATAAGCAACCCCGTTCCACGTAAGCTTGGCAATGTTTTCTGCACCTGCGGCTTTTAAAGCAGGGTTTAAGATCAGAGGCGTAATCACATCTTCCACTAAAGATGAAACAATTTTACCAAATGCCGCTCCAATGATCACACCGACAGCCAGATCAAGAACATTACCCTTGAAGGCAAACTCTTTAAATTCTTTGACAAATCCCATAATTTATATTTTTTTAATTAGTTATATACACAAAAATATAACTAAAAAATGTAAAAAACATCAATTTTTATCGTTTTTTATTTAAAAAAGATAGATTTTTATTCTAAAATAATACAATCTCCTTTAATAGTATTTATCGTTTGCTTTCATTCATTAATCCATTCATGATCGTATTATAATTTTATTGTTGAGGTCACATTGTAATGAAAAATCTTTTGTAATTTGCTTAAAAGTTTGATCACTCTATGAAAATATTTACCGCAGAACAAATACGCAGCTGGGATCAGTTTACCATTTCTCATGAACCTGTTTCTTCCGTTCAACTCATGGAAAGAGCTTCTATGGCCGTGGCCAACTGGATTTCTGACCATTGTAAAAATCATAAAAAGATGGTTGTATTCTGTGGGAACGGAAATAATGGCGGTGACGGTTTAGCGATTGCAAGACTGCTTTACCTCAAAGGCTTTGATGCTGATGTTTTTGTGGATGATCCCAAAGGCAGGTTTTCTGATGATGCTTTGGTTAATCTGAAAAGGTTGCGGGATTTTTCGGGTGTTTCTGTGAGAAAATTCAGCGATATTGAACAGTATTATTTTGATGACAAAACCATTATCATTGATGCGCTTTTTGGAACGGGTTTGTCCAGACCTCTGGAAGGGAAATACAGACTTCTGGTTGATCAGCTGAACCAGAAAGATAACATTAAAATATCGGTTGATATTCCCTCCGGACTATCTGCAGATGAAATGCCTGGAGATCATGATATGCTCCTGAAGGCTGATTATACATTAAGCTTTCAATGCTGGAAACGAAGCTTTCTCCATCCTGAATCAGGGCAATATACGGGTGAAATAGTTATTCTCGATATCAACTTAAGCAAAGAATATTCAGAAACAACCCAGACGGAATACTTTGTAATAGATGATAGTCTGATTGAGAATATCTTTAAACCCAGATCCGATTTTTCTCATAAAGGAAACTATGGAAGAGCAGTCATCGTTGGAGGAAGTTATGGAAAGATCGGAGCGGCAGTGTTAGCCACCCGGTCAGCCTTGAAGACGGGTGCAGGACTGACTTTTACAATTGCTCCCGAATGTGGCTACGAAATCCTGCAGACCTCGTGCCCTGAAGCGATGTTTATGAAAGGCGGAAAAGATTTTATAACAGAATTCGAAGAAGATAAGGATTTCGCTTACGGAATCGGGCCTGGTTTAGGAACTCACCCGGAAACAGAAAAAGGACTTCTGGATTTTCTGAAAAGGCGTACAGACCCTTTAATCCTGGATGCAGATGCATTGAATATTATTTCAAAAGATGAAAAAAACCTGAAATTAATCCCACAAAGGTCCATCATCACACCCCATCCCAAAGAATTTGAAAGATTGTTCGGAAGTACGGATAATTCTTTTAAAAGACTTGAGCTGGCCCGGGACAAAGCACAGGAACTGAATATTTACATCATTCTGAAAGATCATCACACACAGATTATTACTCCGGATAGAAACGTTTACTACAATATTACAGGTAATGCGGGGCTTGCCAAGGGGGGAAGCGGTGATATTCTCACCGGAATCCTTACTTCACTTTCATCACAGAGGTATTCCGGTGAGCAGACCTGTATTTTGGGAGTATGGCTGCATGGAAGAGCTGCTGATCTTGCTTCTGAAAAACATTCAAAAGAAGCAATGCTTCCTACGGATGTGATTGATGAACTGGGAACAGTGTTTCAGGAATTGAACAGAAAATCCGTAAGAAATCTATAATATCAAAGCTATTAACAGAATGTGGATTTATTCCTTTCATGTTGTTTTATTGCCACGAATGCTAGAATAATTTATAAAGACAGAAACATAGAATATAATAATGAGTGTACTCGTGGTAATTTAAATTTCTCGCTGATCCTGCAGATTACGCAGATTAAAGTGTTTAAGCTCAATACATTATGGGTATCTTGGAAATCTACAAGGTCAACAAACATCACAACTGAAGACGTAACATTCCCCTCCTCCGGAGGGGTGGCAAAAATTCAAAGAATTTTTGACGGGGTGGTGTCAGCAGGAAATCAATTTTACAAAGTATAAAAAAAGACAAATCTGTATCATACAAATTTGTCTTTTTTATTCTAAAAATCAAGCTTTCTTTTTTTGCTTTTTATGTGAAAAATTATTCAGGTTTTTCGTTTTCTGCCTGGGTAATTTTAAACTTTTTGGAGATCACCATAATAATCACTCCGGCAATCATAAACGGAATAGAAAGAACCTGTCCTGTATTTAAATTACCGATCTGGATAAATTCATCCCCCTGTGGTTCTTTCAGGAATTCTACAAAGAATCTGATGGCCCAGAGAATGATAAAAAACAACCCGAATAACCATCCCTGCTGGTATTTTTTATCCGTTTTTCTATATAAAACCCATAGCAGAATGAAAAGAGCAACATACCCTACGGCTTCAAACAGCTGGCTTGGGTAACGTGGTACGGTAAGACCGTATTCACTGCTCTGCTGAGGAAAAAGTAAAGCAAACGGAGAGTTGGGATCTGCAGGTTTTCCTACAATTTCAGAATTGAAAAAGTTCCCCATTCTTACAAAGGCGCCACCTAAAGCCACTACAATCCCCAATCTGTCATATACCCAGAAAGGATTCTTTTTGATAATCTTAAATGAATAATACAGTGTTGTAAAGATCAGTGCAATGGTTGCTCCATGGCTGGCTAATCCTGAAAATCCTGTGAATTTAAGACCGTTTTTCGTACTTATCGGTAAAAAAACACTCCAGACATCTTCTTTAAACAACTCAGGCTGATAAAAAATAACATGTCCCAGCCTTGCCCCAAGGATTGTACCTATCAATGTCCAGGTAAAAAGAGGCTCCAGGTATTTTTGATTTACATTATCGATTTTGAATATCCTGTTCATTAAAACATATCCGAAACCAAACGCAAACACAAACATCAGACTATAGAAATGAAGAGTAACGGGTCCTAGTTGTAGCCCTTTTGACGGATCCCAGATCTTAAATGGGGTTTCAAGCTCTACTTTGTCAGAATCGGTGATCGGTTTTGCCGATTTTACAGCATATTTGAATGTTGTAATATTATCCTTGGTTACAGGAGTGTCTATCAGTTTAAAATTTTTATCAAAAAACTGATATTTTGAATCCCTGAACCTTGATAGCGTTGAAGCTCCGAAATTATAATAAGCAGGTTCAAAATTAGATTCGTTAAGGATCACTACCACATTATTATTGATGGCTCTGTCCGGAAAAGCGCTGAGATCACCTAATTCCGTAGTAGAGTAGATCTTTACCGGAATATTGTTCCCGTTGATATCTAAAGTACCGTCAGATAAGCCTCCAGGGTATTCCTGTGCCATAAGACATTGAGTGATCAATGCAAAAAGTACAAGGTAAATTCTGAAAAAAATATTACTCATATTTCTATTGATTTAATAGTTTGATTATTAATGTTTATGTTTGGAAGGTACAGGGTCGTAACCGCTTCCTCCCCAGGGATGGCATCTTAAGATCCTCCTGAATCCCAGCCAGAAACCTTTGAATAAACCATGAACTCTGAGTGACTCCAGCATATAATGAGAGCAGGTAGGTTCATAACGGCAGTTTTTGGGAAGTATGGGCGAAATAAACCATTGGTAAAATTTGATCAGAATTACCAAAGGAAATGTAATGATTTTATTGAATGTAAGTTTCAAAACAATGCAAAAATAGGGTAAAAAAATTAAAATTAGTTTAATTTTGTTATAAGTTTCAGAGCATAGAAATCTGAATGATTGATCTTAAAAAATAAAATTATCTTGAATCAAAATATTCCATTAGCTGAAAAATTAAGACCGAAAACCCTTACCGATGTACTGGGGCAGGAGCATCTTACCGGCGAAAAAGGAACGATCAGAAAGATGATCGAAAACAATACCCTGAATTCACTGATCTTTTGGGGGCCTCCGGGTACAGGGAAAACTACGCTGGCAGAGATTATTTCAGAGCAGTCGGGGAGAAAATTCTATAAGCTTTCAGCGGTTTCTTCAGGAGTGAAAGATGTACGGGACGTTATTGAAGACGCAAAGAAGCAGAATTTGTTTTCAGGAAAATCACCCATCCTGTTCATTGATGAAATTCACCGTTTCAATAAATCCCAGCAGGATTCTTTGCTGCACGCTGTAGAGAAAGGCTGGATTGTTTTAATAGGAGCTACTACAGAAAATCCAAGCTTTGAGGTGGTTTCTGCACTACTTTCGAGAAGTCAGGTATATATTCTGAAAGCCTTGAGCTATGAAAAGCTGGAAGAACTTATTGATATTGCTTCTGAAAGATACAATAAGGATGAAGGAACGCAGTTTAAAATTCTTGAAAAAGAAGCTTTCATTCAATATTCGGGAGGAGATGCCAGAAAGCTGATCAATTCCGTGGAACTGGTTTTGAATCAGTATAAAAATTCAGATACAGTTGAAATCATTAATTCCGATGTTCTTGAAGTACTTCAGGAAACGATGGCGCTTTATGACAAAAACGGAGAGCAGCATTATGATATTATTTCGGCTTTTATCAAATCTATGAGAGGAAGTGATCCGAATGGTGCCGTCTACTGGCTGGCAAGAATGATTGCCGGAGGTGAAGATATCAAATTTATTGCAAGAAGAATGCTTATTCTGGCAGCTGAAGATATAGGACTGGCCAATCCTAATGCTCTGGTGATTGCAAATAACTGCTTTCAGGCTGTGAATGTGATCGGGAATCCGGAAGCAAGGATCATATTAAGTGAAACGGTTGTTTATCTGGCGGTATCCCCCAAGAGTAATTCCGCTTATATGGCTATTAATGATGCATTGGCATTGGTGAAACAAACCGGAAACCTGCCTGTACCGCTTCATTTAAGGAATGCTCCCACAAAGCTGATGAAAGATCTGGATTACGGGAAAGAATATAAATATGCCCATTCCTATGAAGGAAACTTTGTAGAACAGGATTTTCTTCCTCAGGAAATTAAAGACGTGAAGCTTTATGAGCCCGGGAACAATTCCACTGAAAAGAAAATCTACGAAGAGCTTAAGAAAAAATGGAATAATAAATATTAAAACATAAAAAAGGATACTGTAAAGACAGCATCCTTTTTTTTATTTTGATAAATTACCCGCCGGTAGTATAGATAAACAGGGTTTTCTTACCGTTGTAATCTTTGATCTCCGTTCTTTTGTTAATTTGTGGATAGATTTGTGTGTTTTTAGGATCCGTAAATTCATATCCTTCAATCAATACAGGATTGTCTTCCGGAAGTTTGTACTGAACATTTACTTCAGCCAGAGACATTCTGTCAAAAGCATTTCCTCCGTTTTTAAACTTATATTCAGTTACTCCCTTAGTAAAAACAGAACTGTATTTTTTTAAAGCCGAAGGAAGGCTCGAAGCCGTATTGTATACTTTCGAAACCTGTAGTTTATCTTTGTATGAGTTGAACAATTCAACTGTTCCAATCACGTTGTCAGCTACTGCAAACTTTACAGAAGGATTTTTTTGTTGTGCAAACAAAGTTGCAGAAGACAATATTAAAAAAGAATAGAGTAATTTTTTCATAATCAGAAATGTAAATATTAAAAACGTGATAAATATAGTTATTTTTTATAAAATGTGAATGAAATATTGAATTGTTTTGAGTTTTATTTATAAATAAAAAGTTTTACCGTTAAAATTGGTCCTTATTTTCAGGATTCTCGTCCTTTTTGTCAACCATATTTTTAATAATATTTTTCAGTCGCTGAAATGTAAAAGAACTGAATAATAAGATAATACCCAAAGCAATAAATGCACTGATTCTGGAAATATTATCCATTTGCCAAACATCATAGGCGTAAAGCTTTAATACCATAAGTCCCACAAGGGCAAAACCGATCTTATTATATTCCGGGATATTTTTTTTCAGACCCAGGTATATGAAAATACTGGCAAGAACTGTCCATATGATAGGTAAATAAAGAATATTGAAATGTTTCTTCACTTCGTAAGCATGAAGGATGTCATGAGATGCTGCTAAAACATACGAATGATGAAGTTCACAACTTACAGCAGTAATAATAGCCAGAGAAAGAACCCAGTATGAAATTTTATTTTTATGGAAACCTGAAGCAGGGATGATTTTAAAACATACATATATAAAAGGAATCCACTGAAGCAGATGCAGTAAATAAAAGCCGGACTGTAATTTTTCTGATAAAAGTGCTGTAACCACAGATGTAGTGACAGTGGAGATATTAATGATCAGCAGAAAAAGAATCACGTATATCAAGATAATCTGAATATCATTTCTGATGCCCAAAGTTTTTCTGAATAATAATAAGATGAAAATATAATAAACACTGAATAACAATCCAACACTTGTGATTGCTGCCCAGTGCATTGCGGAGATATGATAAATGATCTCGAAAAGAAGTGCAGCATAAATAACCCCATAGCTGGCCAGTGTGATCAGGTCTTCAAAAAAGTTATTTGTTTTTTTCTGTATTTCTGCTGCGTTATTTTTTAACAGGTATAAATTAATGATGGAAGAAATTACCGTGACTAAGCTTGTTAAAAATACAGGATTGAAAACCATGTTCATTTTTTCCATGTCGAAATATTCTGTCCAGGTGATGATTTGTGCAATAATGACCAATGGGAACAGAATATAAAAGAATGTTTTGAAAATTGTATGACCTGTTTTTTTCCAGATAAAGAGGAGAAGTGTTGCTTCTATAGCCCATACACTGGTGATGAGATGGGTCTTAAACTGAAGCGCAACGGCAATAGTGATAAGGCTGGCAGTGATTCCTGCAAATACAGAATAAGAAATTCCAAAGTTTTTTCTTCCGTATTCTCTGAAGAGAAAAACAGAATTGATGGCTGCAAAAATGAGCGGGAAAATAATGACAGGTTCATACTTTAATTCGTTGAAAGTATAAACAAGCCCTATAATACTTGAAAAATTAATGAATGCGAGCATTAAAATATCTGAAGTGGAGAGCAGATTTTTTCTAAAATAATCAAGCAACGCAAAAATGTAGAAGATGATATAGCTGATGATATAAAAGGTAATACTTAAAAGCTCCGGCCGGTTAGCAGTCCATGAAAAAAGATAGAGACCGGTAAAAATATAGGCTGTCCATCCCACACTTTTCCAATGACGGAGAAAAGCTGCCGTAAGCATTCCGATATTGAGAAGAGTCAGATAGATGAAAAGAAAAAGATAATTACTTTGTCCTGTACTGATCATCAACGGGGCAGAAAAACCGCCCATTAATGAGAAAATAATCAACACTTCACTTTTGTAATAATAAGCAAGAGCAATGGAGATAACAGTAATGAAGGTTGTTATGGCAAAGGCTGTGTTCTGGGAAAAAAGATGGTATTCCCGGAAAGCTATTGTAGCGGTAAAGTAGAGTACGGCAATTCCTCCTCCTGTAATAATAGAAGCAAATGTGGCGTAATTTTTTCTGAGAAAATGACCGATAAGGATAATTCCAGCTCCGGTACAGAAGCCAATTCCGGCTCTTGCAGGTTCCCCGATCCAGTTTTTATCTATAGCGTATTTTACAAAGTAGCCGATTCCGAGAACAAGGGTGAAAATACCGATAATGGTAAGGGCATTCTGTTTCAGGAAATCAAATACAGGAGCAAGCCGGTCTTTTTGAACTGGTAGAATTTCTTCATTTGGAGATTCCTTTAAGTTTATTTTATCCGGGGCATGAGATTGTATTGGCCGGGGAATGACAATTTCTTCTGTTTCCTTTTTTTCTCCGGTAAGTACGGATGGAACTGAATCTCTGTTGATTTTAGCATGAAGATCAGACACTTCTTTTTCAAGTTTCCTTATTTTGGTATTCAGGTTATTGAAAATAATGATGATCACTACAATTAATATGACAGCAAGATATTCACCCATCAGATAGTTTTTATCAAATATAAAGAAATGTGTTTGAATGCTGTAAAAAAATTAGCCCATCACAAGGTAAGTAATGGGCTAACGGTATAGATAACTAACAATATGTTCTTCTTAGTCGGACACTTTGTAGATATAGATTGAAGCATTACTGGTGCTCAGTGTACCTAATGTAAGCAGGCCGGTTTCTATAGTTCCGAAATTAATTTTGTCACCTGCCTGAAAGGAATACAATGAATTGATTCTTGTATCAGCTATGGATAAGCCGCTTACCAATACATTAAGACCACTGAACATACTGCTGTCTATTATAGCAGATGTTCCGCCTCTTGTTCTTGCGATTCCGATACCACCTTCAGACAATACAGATGCTACTAATCCTGTTGCATATTTAAATGCAAATCCAACGGCATATACTCCGGTTGATGGGATGACGTAAGAGCCATCGTTATCATCAAATAATGAAGCGCTACCTATAGTTCTGTCAGTAGCCTTAAAGTTCAGTGCTTTAAAACCTCCGGGAAAAACTGCTACAGATAGTACACTAAGAGTGGTTGACTTTTTAGCTGCATAAACAGTAGTGTTACTGGTTGATCCACCCATCAGTAGCAGAGGATCCATTTTATAGACTTCTGCACTTCCCTGGTTGATTGCTAAAACCTGATATCCGGGTAACGCTGTGGCTGCAGGTGTGTCTCGAACTTTTAAAGTTCCATTTACGTCGAGGGTTGCTGTTGGAGTAGTTGTGTTAATACCAACTTGTGAAAACAGAGGAAGCGTTGCACAAGCAAACAGCAGACTGTAGATTTTAGTTTTCATGATCAAGATTTTTAATTTAGTTGCTAAGCAAATATACAATAAAAATTATACTCTTCATTGTGAATTTTATAATTTTTATGATATTATGGTATGATATACTTAAACATATGTTTATATTTTCATGTATATTATTCCATAATTAATTTACGAGTTATTTTTTCTGTTGTCACTGTAAATCTATGGATTTAAGCGCTTTAAGAAATATAATTATCCCTTTTGTGTGGGTTATTTTTTTAGAGATAAACGGTTGTCAACTAGGTATTTATTGAGGTGAAAATTGTGCAAAAAAAAACACTGACAATGAAGTCAGTGTTGAATTTTAAGTAAGTTGAGTACTTTTTATTTTAGCTTTCGAGAAGAAATTCTTTATAATTTCCAAGGAAATCAACGTTGGCGTGGATAGATTCCAGCTCCTGAAGTGCATTTCCATGCAAAACCTCATTCCATGGTCCTTCCACATTGATGAAGAAGAAATAATTTCCCAATCCTGTTTTTAAAGTTCGGGATTCAATTTTGCTGAGGTTCATTTTTCGCCATGCAAAAACAGATAATACCTGGTGTAGCCCACCCGGATGATCTTCAGGCAATGTGATGAGCATTCCGGATTTCTCTCCCAGTGTTTCAAGCTGGCTGTTATCATATCGGTTCTGCTGTTTTGAAATGATGATGAACCGGGTGTGATTTTGTTCAAAATCCTGAATATTGCGGCTGATGATCTTAAGCCCATATAAATTGGCTGCAAACTGATTGGCCACAGCTGCTATTTTGCTTTCCCTGTTTTCCGAAACGTATTTTGCAGCAGCGGCAGTAGAAGAAAAGTCCTGTTTCGGTATTTCCTTATAATGGGTATCCAGAAAATGGAAGCTTTGTGCCAGAGCCTGCGGGTGCGAGTATATTCTTTCCAGATCCTCTATAGCATTGTCCGGATGAATCATCAGGTGATGGGCGATAGGCATTACTGCTTCAGCTTCAATCTTAATAGACGGGGTCTTATATAAATAGTCCAGCGTCATTGAAACAGTCCCTTCTATGGAGTTTTCCAAAGGAACAACGGCCTTTACAGCGTCACCATTTTCCACTGCATTGAAACAGTCCAGAATACTGGCTTGTGGTAAAAGCTCTTCATCCGGAAAGAGCTGTGCAGCGGCAAGCTGGGTAAAGCTGGCATGAGGCCCTAAAAATGCAATCTTCATAAATAATATATAAGGTATAATTAATACAAAGCACAAAGGTGCGAATTAATTCACAAACAGGTTAAGATTTTGAGGGTAAAGTTTGAGCATTGGAGTGTTTTATATTTTTGAGCGTGATGATGCATTAAAGTCACCATTGATCATTAATAGTACAAGCGGTATTGTTCCAGGCCCTGTCATCTTCAGGCTATTTTTCTTCCTTCCAGTTCGCTTCAATCATTTCCATTAAAAAATCCGGACATTTGATAATCTTGTTGGTTTGGGCATCCAGAAAGAAAAGGGTAGTGGAAGCTTCCGTTATTTTAATATGCTCTTCATTGTAAATTTCATATTCAAATTCAATTCTCACTCCCGGAATTTTTTTTACATAGGTATGAATTTCTAATTTCTGATCATACAAAGCCGGACGGATATACTTAATTTTGTAATCTGAAACAGGAAGCCAAATTCCTTGGTTTTCAATTTCATCGTATGAAATTCCTATGCTTCTGAAGAGCTCCACCCTGCCTACTTCGAAGTACGTGGCATAGTTACCATAGTATACATATTTCATAGGGTCTGTTTCTGCGTAACGTACTCGTATTGAGTGTGTTGTGTGTATCATTTTGAGTGCTAAATTATACATACAAATATATTTTTAAATAATCAATACCTGCAATATTTTTTTTTAAAAAGAAAAAATTGGACCTTTGTCTCCCTTCTAAAAACAGTACAAACAAAAGAATAATCAGGGCATAAAAAATGGATGACAATTTAATGATGATATGGCAGAAGTGCCTTCAGTTTATGCGCGATAATTTGAACGCAGCTGAAGATAATTCTGACCTGAAAAAACTTGAAAAATCTTTCGATATGTTATTTGATAAGGTGCAGCCGCTTTCATTAGTAGCCAACAACCTTACACTTATCGTACCGAGCGATTTTTACAAGGAATATATTGAGGACAACTACCTGTCCCTGCTTTCTGCTGCCCTGAAGAAAAATATAGGAAAAGGAGTGAAATTATGGTATTCTGTAATGGAAAACAGACCAAAAGGCGAAGAAAAGCCCGTTACCATGAATATGAAGGGACAAAGCGTTCCTACTCCTAAAACACAGGAAACAATGCCGCAAGGATTCTCAGCTAATATTGTAAACCCTTTCGTGGTTCCTGGAATAAGAAAAGTAAATATAGATTCCAACCTGAAGCCTGACTATTCATTTGATAGTTATGTAGAAGGGGAAAGTAATAAATTTGCTGCTACCGTAGCCAGATCAATTGCCAAAAGACCAGGAGCAACAGCTTTTAACCCATTGTTTTTATATGGAGGTTACGGAGTAGGTAAAACCCACCTGGGGCAGGCTGTAGGTCTTGAAGTGAAGAACCAGTTTCCGGATAAAGTAGTATTGTATCTGTCTTCAGAAAAATTCATTCAGCAGTTTATTTCTGCTGCTAAAGCTCATAAACAAACGGAATTTGCCAATTTCTACCAGATGGTGGATGTACTGATCATTGATGATATTCAGTTCTTATCAGGAAAATCAGCAACTCAGGACAGCTTCTTCCACATTTTTGATCACCTTCACCAGAACGGAAAGCAGATCATCCTTACTTCAGATAAAGCTCCGGCTGACATTATGGATATTCAGGACAGGATTGTTTCCCGTTTCAAATGGGGACTTTCTGCAGAGATCAAATCTCCGGACCTGTCTACAAGAAGACAGATTATTGAAGATAAGCTAAGCAGAGACGGAATTGCACTTCCTGATGATATGCTTGACTTCCTTGCTGCTGAAGCGAAAACCAATGTAAGAGAACTGATAGGGGTGATCAACTCAGTGATCGCTTACTCTACAGTATATAAGAGAGACCTGAGTCTTGAATTGCTGAAAGAAACCATTAACAGAATTGCTGCCAACCAGAAAAAAGTGATCAATATTCCTTACATCCAGGATGTGGTATGTGATTATTTCGGAATCAAAAAAGAGCAGCTTTTATCAAAAACAAGAAAAAGAGAGATTGCACTGCCAAGACAGCTTGCGATGTATTTTTCCAAAGCATTCACCAATTCTACATTTACGAAGATTGGTGAAGAAATGGGAGGAAAAGATCACTCCACGGTAATGTATGCCTGCGATACCATTAAAGATGTATCGAAAATCGATAAAGAGATCAAAAAATACGTGAAAGACCTTACAGAGAGAATCAAACAATAATTCCTGTAAAGCTTATATAAATTGAAATGAAGAATCGCTGTATTCTTCATTTTTTATTTAGTTTTGTTACCACAAACCTTAGAACTTTATAATTTCAATCCTTTCAATTTTAAATAACAGAATATGAATATATTGATGGTCTGCCTTGGAAATATATGCAGAAGCCCTTTAGCTGAAGGAATTATGAAAACAAAACTACCGGAAAGCTTTATGGTAGATTCTGCAGGAACCATTTCTATGCACGAAGGCGAACATCCGGATAAAAGAGCCATAAAAACAGCAGCCAACCATCATATTGACATATCCAAACAAAGATCAAGACCTATCACAAGAACTGATTTTGAGACCTTTGATAAAATATACTGTATGGACGTAGATGTGCTTGCAGATGTGGTATCCAAAGCTAAAAATGAAGAAGAGCGCCAAAAGATATCTTTATTCTTAGAAGCACTGGGAGATCATCAAAATGCTGAAGTACCGGATCCGTACTGGGGTGATATGAGCGATTTTGAAAAGGTTTTCCAGCTATTGGACAGAGGGTGTGATGCCATTAAAAACCAAATACAAAAATAATTGCCATGAAAAGAATACTATTACTGCTTTTATTAAGCTTTAATTTCTCTTTCGCCCAAACCAAAGATGAAACAGAGATCCGTAAAGTAATGGATGATTTTATGGAGTGCATTAAAACCCGGGATGAAGCCAAATTTTTATCTTTATTTCAGGAGCCGGTGCTTTGGACCGGAATTTACAAAGACAGAACACAGGCTAAACGTCTGGAAAAAAATCCTAAGGCGGAATATTACTTTGCAGATGATTATAAAGCTTTTATCAGAGGCTTTAAAGATGATAAATCTGAAGAAAAATTTGATAATATTAAAATCATTGAAGACGGTGCCATAGCGTCTGCCAACTTCGATTACAGCTTTTGGTATGATGGCAAAATGGAAAACTGGGGAAAGGAAATCTGGACCCTGATGAAGATCAACGGAACATGGAAAATTACCTCTGTTACCTTCTCTATGGACCTTGCAAAATACTATCCACAACCTTCATTAAACGAAAGAACTAAAAAATAATACAATGCTTTTTTTACTCCCTGCTTATTTATCAGAAAATACCTCTATTGATCATTTTTCACCTGTTATAAAGGATTATATCATGCAGACCGACTACTTCTTTGTGGAGAATGAAAAAACAGCCAGAAAAGTGGTGAAATTTTTTGCTCCGGAGAAGAAACAGTCTGATCTGAAATTGTTTCTGCTGGATAAATATACGGAGAACGCAGACATCAGAGAAGCTCAGGAACTGATGCTGAAAGGGCAGGACTTCGGGCTGCTATCAGAAGCAGGTCTGCCTTGTATTGCCGATCCCGGAAATCTGATTGTAAAATGGTGCCATGAGAAGAATATCAGAGTGATCCCGATTTCAGGTCCTTCATCCATTATCCTTGCTTTGATTTCCAGTGGTTTTAACGGGCAGGAATTTACGTTCCATGGATATCTTCCTATTGATAAAGGAGAGAAAAAGAGACAGATTGTAAATCTGGAAGGTCTGGTTCAGAAAACGGGCTACTCACACATTTTTATGGAGACACCCTACAGAAATAATCAGCTGTTTGAAGATCTTTGCAAGTTTTTATCACCCAATACAAAACTTTGTATTGCAGCCAATATCAATGATCCGGAACACGAATTCATCAAAACAAAGACCATAAAGGAATGGCAAAAGCAGAAGCCTGAACTTCACAAGATTCCTGCGGTATTTGTATTGGGAAAATAATGAGAAGAGTTAAATTATAAAGGCATATGAACTGATTGTTTTTTTTCTGCAAGATTTAACAGCTCTTAACGTCTCTATTGCACTATTCTTGTTTTTTATCAGAAATCACTTAAAATAATATCAATATGTCTGACAAAAAATTAGCAGGAATCTGGATTGATACAGAGAAAGCCGTGGTAGTAAAGAATCATGATGCTCAGCGTACTTTTGAATTCACTCTTTATAAACCTGTAAAAGCAGAAATTCAGCATGGTAACTCCAGCGAAAATGCGGGAAACAATGCTGAGATCACCAATAGAAATAAGTTTTTTAAAGAAATTGAACATCTTCTGACCAATTCCCAGGAATTATATATTACAGGCCCCGGGGTGATGCAGGAAGAACTGAAACATTTTCTTCATGATACAGCCCAGTTCAGAGACCTGAAGATTACATTGGGAACTTCACAGAAGATGACTGATGAAAAAGTACTGGAAACAGTGAAAGATCATTTTAATTATTAAATCATTGATCATGCAATAAAATCCCCCGGGGCATCGAAGATGCCCCGGGGGATTTTATTATAATTTTATTGTGCCGGATATAATAATTTTCGCAGTCCTTATGATATGTTTTAAAAAAATCTGCGTCATCTGCGTTATCTGCGAGCGAAATAATTATAAGGTCATTGTGATCTGTTTGAATTTAACAGTATTAGAGTATCTTTGGAGTGTGTTCTTTCTCGCTGATCTCGCAAATTACGCAGATTTTGATGCAAAAATTAAAAAAATAATTATTTTTTTGAACAGTTTGATGATATTGATCTAAAGAAGGGTTAAAGATTATTAACCACTCTTTTTATTCCATCTAGTATATTAGTAGTGTTAAAATTGACCAGTAAGCCCAGTTTTTTATTGGATAGTTTCAGATATGTGTGTATCTGTTTGAAGTGTATATCTTCAAGACCTTTTACTGATTTAAGCTCTAGAACTACTTTATCTTCAACCAAAATATCAAGTCTGAAATTAAAATCGAATTTTTTATCATCATAGAAAATAGGGATTTCTATTTCTGATTTAACATTCAACCCGTTTTCTTCAAGTTCGTAAATTAAAATTTTTTGATATACAATTTCAAGTAAGCCTGGTCCTAAATGATTATATACATTGAAGATACATTTTCTTACGATATAAGAAATTTCATTTTCAGTCATTTGTTTTTATTTTGATTAAATATACTATTTATTAGAGTTATCTAATACAGCTAAAATATATTTATTATCGTAAATCAGTAATTGTTGTAACTTAAAGAATGATGAAAAAAATCTGCGCAATCTGCTAATTTTGCGAGCGATATAAAATAATCTACAGAATCTATTTAATACTAAATCAATTTCTTGCAAAGAAAATCACAGAAGCTGCTTAATATCTGATCCCTGTTTTTTTCAGAATAAAACTCAAAAGCCAGATCGGTCCTACCAGCAAAAACTGCAGATCTTTAAGGAACGAAGGCTTTTTCCCTTCGATCTTATGACCTATGAACTGTAAGATCCATGTAACCAC
Source organism: Chryseobacterium sp. 22458 (assembly GCF_052044975.1). Classification (NCBI taxonomy): domain Bacteria; kingdom Pseudomonadati; phylum Bacteroidota; class Flavobacteriia; order Flavobacteriales; family Weeksellaceae; genus Chryseobacterium; species Chryseobacterium sp. 22458. The sequence goes on from NZ_JBQEOA010000004.1 coordinate 506,522, forward strand.
AAAAACGGCAAGATAGACCATCCATGATTGTTTTTCAAAATAGATATTGGTAAGATAAATGAAATGTTCCGTAGCGGCTGTCAAAATGAGCATAATAATACTGATGCGTAATGATAACCTAAGGTAAAACAGGGTAATAAGAACCACAGTAATACTGCTTACAATACTGATACAGCCAAAATAGGAAATGCACAGGTGAGGAGCGGGAATAAGAGAAACAAACCCAAGGATCGTCCAGAAAATCAAAGGCACACAGATCCAGTGAATCAACTTATTGGTTGCGTTTCTATGGCTTTTGCTGTACTCTGCAAATAATAAATCAACCTTTCTCATAGGAACATGAATTTGATAATCGCTAAAATAATAAAATTTTGTAATCACTCGGAAGATTGCTTACATTTGTGCCATGTCTGCCCTGGAAAAGTTTGGTGTTGATATTTTTACGGAAAGGAACATTTTCGAAAGAATTGCTGTGGATAAACCTTTCCGTCCCGATAACCCGGCTTTCATCTTCATTAAATCAGGAACTATAAAACTTCGTCAACATTTCAGTGATCTGGAGGTTTCTGCCAATATGTTTATGGTGACAGATCCTCAGACCATTTATGAAGTAGTGTCGGTAAGTGACGATTTCCAGTCCCGGATGGTTTCTTATAAAAGAGAATTTATTTCTGCGCTATCACTGAAATTTAACCGCCTTATTACCTATCGTTATTTCAGGCAGCAGATGAACAGAGGGGTGCCTTTCCCGGAAAGTGAAATGGAAGTGGTCTGGAAAAGTGTCAATTTCCTGAAATATATTCTGGATTCCGAGACCGAAATGCTTTATAAAAAAGAAATGGTAGAGCATCTTTTCTCCGTTTTCTGCTATCAGATGGCAGGGATCATATCTAAAGAAGATAATAATTCGATGAATCAGATGTCAAGACAGGAAGAGATCGTATTTGTATTTCTTACCGATCTTGCAAAATATCATCTTACGGAGAGAACGGTGGAGTTTTATGCCGAGCGACAATCAATTACAACCAGACATCTTTCATCAGTGGTGAAGGAGGTGACAGGAAAAACAGCGAGCCATATTATTGCTTTAATTGTAATCAATGAAGCGAAGGTGCTTCTAAACTCGTCTAATAAACCGGTATCTGAGATTTCATCAATCCTTGGGTTTAGCGATCAATATGCATTTTCTCACTTTTTTAAAAAACATCTGGAAGTAAGCCCCAGACAATACAGACATCAGTTCGAAAACTAAAATCCTACATTTGAACATCTTTTTCCAAAAATCAAACATTTGATTGATTTTGTGGTTCACCTAACTTTGCATCTGTAAAACAAGGTAAAATGACACAGAAAATAAAAACAGCACTATCAGTTTTGATAGCAGCTTTTCCTGCGCTGTTTTTTTCGCAACAGATCAAACAGATGACCGCAGGTGAGGTGGCCGAGATGGCTGTTCAGAATCATCAGCAGTTAAAAGTTTCCGCCCGGAATATTGATATTGCCAAACAGAACATCAATGTTGCCAAACTTCAGAAACTACCCACCATTACGGCTTCTACAAGCCAGTTCTACTTGGGGGATGCGGTAGCTATTGATAAAGATTTTTCAAATTCAACAAAGATTCCGATGCCTCATTACGGAAGTTCTTATGCCGTACAGGCTATCCAGCTGATCTTTAAGGGAGGATTGGTAAACAAGTCTATTGAAATGGCCGGACTCCGTGAGCAGCTTTCTGAACTGGATCTGGAGAAAAACAAACAGGACGTTAAATTTTTAGTAATTTCCAACTACCTGGATGTATATAAGATCATCAACCAGGAAGAAGTATTCCAAAACAATAAAAAGCTGGCTCAGGAACGTCTTAAGAATATTCAGAAATTCTATCAGCAGGGAATGGTAACCAGAAACGAGGTAATTCGTGGTGAACTTGCTATCAAAAACCTGGATCAGGGAATTCTTACCCTGTCAAACAATAAAAAAATCCTTAATTATAATTTAAGCATTGCTTTAGGCTTATCTGCGGATACTGAAATTATCCCTACAGAAAGTTTAGAGAATAAAGAATCCGGTATTGGTATGGAATATTATACAGACCTTGCCCATGAAAGTAATCCTTTACTGAAGTCTGCCAAAAAGAACATGGATGTAGCAGATAAGAATATTGAGATTATAAAAACAGATAATATGCCCACAGTAGCAGGATTTGGAGGATATACCCTGCAAAGACCTATAACTACAAGGAATCCTGTTCTGGATATGTATTCAGGAGGATGGCAGACTGGGGTTTCTCTTAGCTATAACATTGATAACCTGTATAGAACAAAGGAAAAAGTAAAAGTAGGTGAACTGCAAAAGACCCAAGCCAATGATGCAATGACACTGGTACAGCAGAATGTAGATATGGGCGTAAATGCTGCCTATACAAAATACCAGGAAGCTATTCAGCAGGCTGATATCCTGAATGATTCCAAAAGACTGGCTGAAGAAAACTACAAAATCACTGAAGCTAAATACCTGAATCAACTGGCAGTACAGGCAGAAATGATAGATGCACAGAACCAGAAACTGCAGTCAGAATTGGATTATGCAAATGCTGAGATCAATGTTTTGTACCAATATTACAATCTTTTGAAATCTACCGGAACTCTTTAATTTTTTAAACTGAAAATCAACACAATGGAAAACAAGGAACAAAATACTCAAAATACAAATCCAACTCCTGCTAGAACAGGCGGAGAGGGAAATAAAAAGAAAAATAAAACCAATAAGGTCAGAGCAATCATTTCAAATATCATCGTTTTTCTGGTGATCGGGTTCGGATTATTCTGGCTGATCCGTGAATATTTCCATATCGGAAATAAAACTTATACGGAAGCGGCACAGGTAGAGGAATTCATCAATCCCATCAATACCAGGGTTTCTGCTTACATCAAAGAAATTAAATTTATTGAACACCAGAGAGTAAAAAAAGGAGATACGCTGGTCATTCTGGATGAGCGTGAAATTCTTACCCAACTGGGACAGGCTGAAGCAGCATACCAAAACGCAATGGCTCAGAAAACAGCAACCAGCTCTTCAGTAAATACTGTTTCAAACAATATCAATGTGATGCAGTCTAATATTGCAGGAGCTAAAGCAAGACTTTGGAATGCAGAACAGAATCTGAACCGATATAAAAATCTTTTGGCTGCAGAAGCAGTGACAAGACAGCAGTATGATCAGGTAAAAACCGAATATGATGCTCAAAAGGCAGCTTATGAAACCTTAGTGAATCAGAAACAATCTGCCAGCCTTTCTACTACAGAAGTGAAAAGCAGGTTAGGGATCAACGATGCTGAGATCAAAAGAACAAAATCTGCACTGGATATGGCAAGAATCAACCTTTCCTATACGGTGATCATTGCGCCGTATGACGGAGTGATGGGAAGAAGAACGATTTCTGAAGGACAACTGATCCAGCCCGGGCAACAGGTAGCAACCATTGTTCTGAATGGTCAGAAATGGGTAACTGCCAATTTCCTGGAAAGCCAGATGCCAAACATCAAAGTAGGAGAGAAAATATCGATGACGGCAGACGCTTTAGGCGGACAAAAATTTGAAGGTGTGGTAACGGCTGTTTCTGCGGCTACAGGATCAAGATATTCAAATGTACCTACAGATAACTCTACCGGAAACTTCATTAAAGTACAGCAAAGAATCCCGGTAAGAATTGAGTTTACCGCTTCCAACAAAAAAGAAAATCTGGATAAGCTGAGCGCCGGAATGAATATGAATGTGAATATCAGTCAGTAATTTAAAGATTTAATCATTGAAAGATTAAAAGATTGGAAAATACAAAAGTTAAGCTGAAAACTTTCAGCCACTAGCTTCTAGTTTCTAACCTCTAACTTCTAAATTCTAAATTCAACATGTACAACAAAGGATTATATAGCGACTGGGTACCCAAACCTGTACAGCTTCTGCTGATCGTATTGCTGCTTGCAGTAGTGATGCCGCTCGGTGGGGTGTATACAGGGAATATCAGCCATCTGGTGAGTGGTACCGGAGCAATGACGGAATATTTTATGTGGGCGAATTATGCAACCACAATCGGGATGGGGGCCTGTATGCCTGTTGTCATCAGAATCAAGATGAGATTTAAGGTAAGAGACAAAATGGTACTCTTACTGGTCTTGTTGGGATTGATGAGCTATATCAATGCAACAACTTTACAGCCAATGGTTTTTGTAGCTACTTCTTTGTTCATCGGATTTATGAAAATGATGGTGACGATAGAGCTGTTTCTCCCATTGATGGTAATGATCGGAAACCGGGGGATGTTTTATGGCGTATTCTATACATTTGTCTTGGTGATGAACCAGGTGGCAGTGTATTATGGTGCTGAATTTTCACTCCTTTACAACTGGCAGCAGTTCTACCTTTTCACTTCGGTTCTATGCTTTATGCTGGCATTGATACACTGGATTTTTATGCATAACAAATACTTTGCACTGAAAGTTCCGTTACATTATATCGACTGGCTGAGTATCCTGCTTTTCATATCAACCTTTATGTTTTCTGCTTATGTCTATTCATTCGGGAGACAGCAGGACTGGCTGAATTCAAAGAATATCATTAATGCAAGTATTGCAGCTTTTGTGAGCTTTGCATTGCTCTCCATCCGTCAGCTGACTTTAAAAAGGCCTTATCTTTCATTCAAAATATTTACCAAAAACAATGTACAGCACGGGTTGTTTATGTTGTTCTGGCTGGGAATGTTTCTGGGTACTGCTTCCATTCAGAATACTTTTGCAGTAGGAGTATTGGGATATGACCAGTTGACGAATGCCAGACTTAGTGTCTTGATGATCCCTGGGATTATAGTAGCCGGAATTATTGCTGTTTTCTGGTTTAAAAAAGAAAAACCGCTGAAAATGTATATTTTCTCAGGCTTTGCAGGAATGATGGGCTATGCGATCATCATGTACTTTTCCATGGTACTGGAATTCAGCTATGACAACTGGTATCTTCCCATGTTCTTAAAAGGTTACGGAATGTGTTCCCTCTTTATTTCCGTATGGTTTTATACCCTGGATAAACTTGAGATGGACGAAATGCTTGCTGCGATCGGGCTGGTATTGGTTTGGAGAACATTCCTGGCAGTAGGGATTTTTTCAACCTTATATTCCTGGTTCCAGTACCGTTTTCAGGTGACAGCTATTGGCGATCTTGCAGTATATATGGATGGAATGACGGTGAGCCCTCAGAATGTTGCTGCCAATATGAAAGCCATTCAGCTTAATGCCGTCATTATTGCCACTAAAAAGATATTCGGATATATTATTCTGGCTGGTTTTGGAGTATTGTTCTATGTGGCAACTCACCACTTTGGGGCAAAACGATTCCAGTACTTCAGATTTGTAAGAGTGCTTGGCGGTAAATCTGTGATTGCCCGAAGAAGACTTCGTGAGCGGAAAAAATTATTAGAAGAGATAAAAGACGCAGCCGGGCCTGCGGTCTAAAGATACCTTGTTTTTCACAGCAAGATCCTGGTCCTTTTGTTGGATTGGGATCTTGCGTTTTTATAGAATGAGGGTAGGTATTATAGGCTCATTTTCTTACATTTTTTTGAAAAGGTGAAAAATTTCATCTTTTCTTATTTTTATCATTTCTAAATAAAAATTATTTTTGCTGAATTATAAAACTTTGATTAGAAAGAATGAAAAAGCACTATGCATTCATAGGTCTGTTGGCTTCGGGGGTCATATTTTCCCAGAACGTTAAGGACAGTGTGGCCTCTAAAGGTATTGAGGATGTCGTAATCGTAGCTTCCAGAAAGCCTACAAAAATCTCTGAGATTCCCGGTACGGTTTGGATAGTACAGAAAGAAAAAATTCAGGAACAGACGAAAAACGGAGTTCCTATTAAAGAAATGCTTTCGATCCTGATTCCGGGAATGGATATAGGCCCTCAGGGAAGAACCAATTACGGACAGAATATGAGAGGACGATCTGCTTTGGTAATGATTGATGGAGTTTCTCTGAACAGTATCCGTGCGATCAGCCGTCAGCTGGATGCTATCGACCCTTTTAATATCGAAAGAATTGAAGTGCTTTCCGGTGCAAGCTCTATCTATGGAGGAAATGCCACCGGAGGAATCATCAATATTATTACGAAAACACCTTCTAAAAAAGGAATCAGTGGTGAAACCGAGGTGGGAGTACGTACAGGGTTTATGGGAAAAGATGATCATGATTTCCGTGCTGCACAATCTATTGCAGGAAAAGGAGAGAAGTTCTTCGGAAGACTGGGAGTGGCTTATCAGCAGAATGGCGGTGCCTATGGGGCAGACCAGAAACAGCTTTTTACGGATATCACCCAGACAGACCTTCAGTATAATCAGTCGATAGACATCTTGGCTACCGGAGGCTACCAGTTTAATAATAAACATAAAATAACAGCTTCTCTTCAGTATTATAATTCTAAGTTTAATGGTGACAGAAGTTTATTTTTAGGCGAAAATCTGAGCGCTTTCACTACAAAAAATGCATCTTTACTCGAAATGAGAGATGGCTTTTCTTCTGATAAAAATGTAGGAACGGAACGCTATATGGGAACAGTAGCCTATACCGGAAACGGAATTCTTGGCGGTCAGGATCTTTATGTACAGTTGGCCACTCGTGGCGAAAGCTTGGTTTCTATCCGTTCCCTGGAAATCTGAAACTTGAAAAAGGAAGCATCGCTTATATGTCTTCATCACAGCAGGATACGTATTACTCAGGACTTAAAGCTTTATTGTCAAAGTCATGGCGTGGGCTGAATGTGACGTACGGAGTAGACATAGACTTTGAAAAGTTTGAAGGAACACAATCCGTTTATAATATTGCCAAGACCATGTCAAGCGGAGGGCTTATCAATGAGACCCAATACAGCTTAGGCAGATATCCTACCAATCATTCACAAAGTTATGCAGGATACGTACAGGCAAAATATAACATCCTTCCTAAACTACAGATCAACGCAGGTATCCGTTACCAGAATATCAAAGTAAAAGTAGATGACTTTATCGGTTCAGAGCAGCAGACACAGGTTGCTGTAGGCTACGGAAAATCGGCATCTGCCATTCCGGGGGGAGAAAGTTCGTATAATGTGACTCTAGCCAATGCCGGATTATTATATAAATTCAATGAACAGCATCAGGCGTGGGGAACATTCTCCCAAGGGGTAAGTTTGGCAGATCCTGCTAAATATTATGGAATAGGTACCTATAAGCTAAACGGAAACAATTGGGATGTGGTTTCAAGTATCAACGTAAAAGATCAGCCTCTCCAGGCGATCAAAACCAACCAGTTTGAAGTAGGGTATCGTGTGAACAGAGGCGGATTCAGGGCTCAGGTGGCCGGATTTTTAAGTACTTCCGATAAAACGGTTGCTGTAGACAGAAAAACATTCCAGATTCTTGTCAATGATCTGAAATTGAGAAATATGGGAATTGAAGCTGAGGTTTCCTACTCACTAAACAACGGAGTTTATTTCGGGGCAAGCGGACTATTGATCAAATCTGAAGTAGACAACAAAGGAGAATGGAAAAAACAGGAGGTTTACAATGCTTCCCCTTCAAAACTGGTAACTTATATCGGGTATAATGTTCAGAACTGGTCATTCAGATTCCAGTCATTGCAGAATTTCAAGCAGAAGGACGAGCTTAATAATGTTATTGAAGGTTATAATACTTCCGATCTGATGATAGGATACCGTTTAAGCTGGGGAAAATTCAATCTGGGAATCCAGAACCTGTTTAATACGGATTATCAGACAATATGGAGCAAACGTTCCCAGATCTTATATTCTACATACGAATTACCTGAATTGTTCAATTATAAAGGAAGAGGAAGAACATTCAACCTGTCTTACACCTTTGAGTTTTAAAAAAATAGGATTAGGATATTAAATCAATATCTTAATCCGATCGTAATACTTTATACAAATCCGGTTTCTGATGTTGATCGGAAACCGGATTTTAATTTTAAATACATTTCAGTTATGGCTAAAATTCCATCAGGGCAGATCGTTGCCGAAGTGACCAGAAAAGAATACATCACTGATCATTTTATCAGGGTTTATCTTTATTCTCCTGAAGTACAGCAGTTCAGAAACACGACCATAGGAGACAATAATAAAATTGCCGTTCCACCAGCCGGTCTGAATGAAATTCATTTTCCAACTCTGGACGAAAATCACCAATGGGTCTATCCTCCTAAAGAAGTGGCTCCTGCAATCAGGACCTATACTCATAGGGGAATTGATTTTGAGAAGAACGAATTGATAATCGATTTTGTAGATCATGGAGACGGAGGACCAGCCTCGAAATGGGTGAGGAATGCAGAAGCCGGGTCAAAATTAGGAGTGATGATGCGCCTGGATGGAAAAGAGCTGTATCCTGCGGCAGACTGGTATTTGTTGGTAGGTGATGCTACAGCCATTCCGGTTTTGAGTGCTATTCTGGAAACACTTCCTGAAACGGCAAAAGGTATATGTATTATCGAAGTTCATGGAAAGGAGGATGAACAACTGCTTGAAACCAAGGCTCAAATTGATTTTAAATGGCTTCACAATGCACAACCTCAGATCAACAGTGAAATTTCAAATATTGTAAAAAGTATTGAGATTCCTGAGGTAAGTAAATTTGGTTATGTTGCCTGTGAATTTTCAAGTGTAAAAGAAATCCGTACCTATCTGAGAAAAGAGAAAAACTGGACTTCCCGGGAGCTATATGCTTACTCTTACTGGAAAGCAGGCGTAGCAGAAAATGAATCTCAAGCGGACAGACATGAAGAGAAAGAGTCAATAGAATAATCTGAGTTTATTTTTTTAACGCTGGGACCGCAAAGTTTTTTAATCTGACTGGAAAATAATTTTGTTCACTAAGACATTTCATTTAGCTAAGAGATTTATTTTTTCATTGCTGAGTGAAACGCCTAGCGATCTTAAAAGAATATTTGCATCCTCAAAAAAATTGCGATCTATTGCGTTATAATAAGGAACTCAAAAACCTGGATCTCAAACTTTGAACTTTAGTTTCTGAAGCTGTATCTTTGCACCATGAAAGATTTAATGGGCAGAGCGATCTGGGATTATTATCATAATGAAAATCCTGAAGATCTGCAGACTGAAACATCAATTTCCGAGCTGGATGAACTTCCTGTAGAGTATTTATTCAGAGATTTTGAAGAAATGAATGCTATTGAGCAAAAGGCATTGCAGCTATCTGAAGGGAAAACTTTGGATATCGGGGCTGGAGCCGGTTCCCATGCTTTATACCTTCAAAATGAAAGGAATCTGGAGGTATTGGCACTGGATATTTCTCCGAAATCTATTGAAGTTTGCCAACTGAGAGGGATCAGAAAAGCAGTTTGCCAAAATATACTCGATTTTTCCGGGGAAACATTTGATACTATTGTATTACTGATGAACGGTACCGGAATTTTTGAAAGCCTGACGAAAATTGATACATATCTTCAGAAGTTACATGCTTTATTAAATGAAAACGGACAGACCCTGATCGACAGTACAGATATTCTTTATATGTTTGACCGTGATAAGGATGGAGGAGTTTATATCCCGGCGGGCGGCTATTACGGAGAACTGGATTATGTGGTTCATTATAAAGGGGAGTCTGAGGAACCGATCACATGGCTGTATCTTGATTTCAATACGTTGAAAAATGCAGCTGAAAACAACGGATTCAAAATAGAAAGAGTAATGAAAGACGAGGATTCTTATCTGGCAAAACTGACGAAGAAATAATGTACAACAAATCATTGCGAGCTGAAAGCGAAGCAATCTCATGAATAAACATGTCATTCTGTAAACCGGAATGACTTTTTTGTACCCGTCCTAGCCCCGATAGAAACGGTTACCCCACAGCTGGCTTAGGATTTAGCAGGGAGCGAGGAGTAAAAGTGTATAGCGGGAATCAGCTCCTAATAATTTCTAAGCATATGGATAACCCTCACAAATGGAAAATAAGCAAACCATTCCTGAGAATAAAAATACATAAGAACAGCTGTTCCTGCACATAAAATCACAGGAAGGATATAAGATTCTGCACGGTAAGGAAGTTTTTTGGGAGTGGCTAAAACACTGATGATGATTAAGCCCAGAGCTCCAACAGCAATAACTCCTATTTCCGGGCTATACCGGGAAAGGGAATGGGTATCAAAACGGGATTGCAGAACGTATTTCTGAAACATATAAAAAGTAAAACCGAATGCCAGAGCAAAGAAAGCGGCAAAATACTTTTTAAGTTTTATTAAATTCAGAAATAACAAAATAGATCCCGGAACAGTACTGAAAAAAACACTGCTCACCAGAATGGTGGTCCTTGAATACAGCCTGATGGCATTAGGATCCTCCGTAATATGATCTTTCCAGGTTTCTTTTTCTTCCGTAAGTTTTGCTTCTTCTGCATTTCTTTTGTTCTGCATCATTTGCTGAACGGAAGATCTTTCCTGCTCTGTAAAGATACGGCCCCTTTCTTCTAAAATTTCAAAAGCCATCTGTACAGCTTCCGGAACAAAGCGGTTTCCTTCTTTTAAATATCCCTCTAATTCCTGATTGGAAAATTTTCTTAAAACACTTTTATTAACCATAAGCAGCATCTAAAAGAAAGGCTGTTTCTAGTGAAACAGCCTGTTATCTTATGTTGAGGTTAACTATCCAATCTCAATACCGTTCTCAACATTACTATCGTCCGGTGTTACGAAAGATAATTTACCATCCGATTTGGTTGTTAATAATAACATTCCCTGAGATTCAATTCCTCTGATTTTTCTCGGAGCAAGGTTTAATAAGATCATTACCTGCTTCCCGATAATCTCTTCAGGAGTAAAGCTTTCTGCAATTCCTGAAACAACTGTTCTTACGTCTACTCCAGTATCTACAGTAAGTTTCAGTAGCTTATCAGCTTTTTCTACTTTTTCAGCTTCTAAAATGGTTGCAGTTCTAAGGTCTATTTTAGTAAAGTCATCAAACGTGATCTCTTCTTTCATAGGGTTGGCGTTAGGGTTTGTTTTTTTATTGTTTTGTTTGGTATCTTCCAGTTTCTGGATCTGGGCTTCGATTACGTCGTCTTCAATTTTGGAGAAAAGAAGAGAGGCTTCGTTGATTTTATGACCTGTTTCAATTAAAACAGACTGATTCTCAACAGTGCTCCAGCTTTTCTTTTCAACATTGAACATCTTCATTAGCTTTTCAGAGCTGAAAGGCATGAATGGTTCACATAACTGAGCTAGAGCAACAGCGATCTGAGCGCCTACAAATAAAGACTGAGCTGCTTTTTCCGGATTATCCTTGATGGTTTTCCAAGGCTCTTCAGTCTGAAGATATTGGTTTCCGAATCTTGCAAGATTCATTAATGCAGATAATGCATTTCTGAATTCATAATTTTCTAAGAATCCTGAAATTTCTGTTGCAGCTTTTTTGATCTCCTCTAATTCCGGACTGTTTACGTCTCCCTGAGGAACAATACCGTCATAATATTTATGAATAAGAACTGCAACTCTATTGATAAAGTTTCCAAAAATTCCTACTAACTCAGAATTATTTTTTGTCTGGAAATCTTTCCATGTAAAGTTATTATCCTTAGTTTCAGGTGCTGACGAAAGCAATGCATATCTTAACACATCCTGCTGTCCAGGGAAATCTTCTACATATTCATGAGCCCATACCGCCCAGTTTCTTGACGTTGAGATCTTATCGTTCTCAAGGTTCAGGAATTCAAAAGCAGGTACGTTTTTAGGCATAATATAATCTCCGTGAGCTTTCATCATCGAAGGGAAAATGATACAGTGGAATACAATATTATCCTTTCCGATAAAGTGTACCAAGTCACTGTTTTCACTCTGCCAGTAATCTTTCCAGTCTTTTCCGTTTTTCTCTGCCCATTCTTTGGTGAAAGAGATATACCCGATAGGAGCATCAAACCATACGTACAATACTTTTCCTTCTGCATCAGGAAGCGGTACCGGAACTCCCCAGTTCAGATCTCTGGTCATGGCACGTGGTTTCAGGCCATCATTCAGCCAGGATTTTACCTGTCCGTATACATTAGGCTTCCAGTCGTCTTTATGGCCTTCAATGATCCAGTCATTCAGGAAGTCTTCATATTCATTTAAAGGGAGGTACCAGTTTTTGGTTTCTTTAAGGATCGGAACATTTCCGCTCAACATTGATTTCGGATTGATCAGCTCGGAAGGAGAAAGGGTAGAGCCGCATTTCTCACACTGGTCACCGTAAGCATTTTCGTTACCACAGTTAGGACATGTTCCTACAATATAGCGGTCAGCAAGGAATTCCCCTGCCTGCTCATCAAAATATTGCTCAGACATCTCTTCGGTGAATTTCCCTTTTTCATATAAAACCTTGAAAAAATCCTGGCTGGTTTCATAATGGTTCTTGGAAGTTGTTCTTGAATATTCATCGAATGAAATTCCCAGGTCAGCAAAAGACTTTTTAATAATTTCGTGATACTTATCAACGATATCCTGAGGAGTAACCCCTTCTTTTTTTGCTCTTATGGTAATAGGAATTCCGTGCTCATCTGAACCACAGATAAACGCTACATCTTTTCCTGATCTTCTCTGAAATCTTGCGTAAACATCCGCAGGAATATAAACACCTGCCAAATGTCCTATATGAACCGGTCCGTTTGCATAAGGCAAAGCTGCCGTAATCATCTTTCTGTTTGACATTTATAGTAAAGTTTTGACTGCAAAGATAAGGATTATCTCTTGAATACCGCTCTTTGTGGACTTATTATAGGCAAGGTTCGTATTTTTTGGTCTTCAATATGAAATTAAGTTAAACGATTGTTTAACTTTTTGTTAATCTGAATTAAATATTATGCAAAGCATAGCGTCGTGTAAATTATTGGAGTGTAAATAATTAACTAAAACCCGTTTCGTAATATACATAAATTTATTATAAATTATATTAAAATTATAATAATTCTAATTTTTTTATAAATTGCAAAACTGGCTTCATGCCAGAATATGACTGAAACGAAACTATAAAAATAAGATTGTGAAGAATTTTACAACGGTATTAAAAATAGCGCCTGCTTTTTTACTGGCCAGCACAGTAATGCATGCGCAGAAACAAGACAGCCTGCCTAAGGAGAAAAAAATCGAAGAGGTGGTACTGATCGGGTATGGTGCTAAAAAGAAGTCTGATCTGACGGGGTCTGTAACTGCAGTTTCTGAAAAAGACTTCAACAAAGGAGCTATTGTCTCGGCAGACCAGCTGATCAACGGTAAAGCTCCGGGTGTGAGAATTACCAGTGATGGTGGAGCCCCGGATTCTAAACCTAATATCAGAATTAGAGGGGGAGCTTCTTTGACAGCCAATAATAATCCACTTATTGTGATTGATGGAGTTCCTTTGGATTCATCCAATCCGGCTGGGGTATCCAATCCGTTATCATTGGTCAACCCGAATGATATTGAATCATTTTCAATATTAAAAGATGCTTCTGCTACTGCAATTTACGGTTCCAGAGCTTCCAATGGGGTTATTATCATTACAACCAAGAAAGGATCTTCGGGGAAAATGAGAATTAACTATAGCGGTAATATATCTATAGGTAAGGTTACAAAAACCATTGATGTAATGGATGGACCTACTTTTGAAAGGTTCATGAATGAGTATAATCCTACTTATGCCAATATGCTGGGGGTTACAGAAAATGGAAAACAGGTCATGTACAATACCAATTGGCAGGATGAAATTTTCAGAACTTCTGTTTCTACAGATCATAATCTGAGTGTAAGATCTAATCTGTTTAAATCTATTCCGGCCAGATTTTCATTCGGATATAATAATACACAAGGAATTGTAAAAACAAATGATTATGACAGATATACAGCTTCAATGAAGTTGAATCCGACTTTGCTGGATAATCATTTGAAGATTGATATTAATATTAAAAATATCATTTCCAAGAAAAATACAATTGATGCTGAAGGAGCTATTGGCGGAGCAATCACTGCAGATCCTACAAAGCCAATATATAATGCAGACGGAAGCTATTATCAGACTTTTAACGGATATGTAATGACAGGGGCAAGAAATCCTGTAGCTGTATTGATGCAGCGTACAAGACCTGAAGAAGTGCAAAAATTCTTAGGAAATGTTGAGCTAGACTATAAAATGCACTTCCTGCCGGATTTAAGAGCAGTTGTAAACTTAGGTGCTGAATCTTCTTATGCCAAAATCCGTGAAGTATATGGGCAAAATGCACTACAGTCGTACAGACCTGTTTATCAGGGTGATGTTGCTGTAGGAGGTGTTTACAATCCTGGGTTGAATTACGGTGAAGATCAGAATATTTTCAACAGGCTTATGGATGCTTATTTGGCCTATAGTAAAAAATTTGATGATAAGTTTATCTCGAAGTTTGATATTCAGGGAGGTTACTCTTATCAGAATTTTGATAATAAAGGAAAGAAGCAGCTGTTTAATATGGATTCTCCAACAGGAATCCGTGAAGAATCTCCTTACAGTAAATATGCCAATAACTACAGAAATGTATTGAATATCCAATCCTTCTTCGGAAGAGCCAATATTGATATTCAGAATAAATATTTGTTTACTTTGAGTTACCGTGCAGACGGTTCGTCTCTTTTCCCTTCCAATAAAAGATGGGGACATTTCCCGGCAGCTGCTTTTGCATGGAAGATTAATGATGAAAAATGGATGGAGAACTCAGGTTTCTCAGAATTAAAACTGAGATTAGGCTGGGGTAAAACAGGGCAGCAGGATATCACAGGATCAGCTGGATTCTATCCATACAGTCCTCTATATGAAATCGGAGATATCAGGTATTTCTATTTCCCTAGAACGGTTTTATCAAACGGGACAATTATGCCTGAGCTGTATACGGCATTGGCTTATAACCCTAACTTGACATGGGAGAAGACAACAACATATAATGCAGGGATTGATTTTGGTACAAGAAACAGAAGAATATCAGGGTCTATTGAGTATTATCACAGAAAAACTACCGATTTATTGGCGCAGGTTCCTTTCCCTTCAGGACAGATGTTGACCAATCAGTTTATCGACAATGTAGGAAGTTTAACGAATAAAGGTTTTGAAGCTTCTTTCAACGTGACTCCTGTGAAAACACAGAATCTTAACTGGGATTTGAATGGGAATATTGCATACAACATCGGAAACGTAGATGATCTGAAAGGCAGAGATAAAGTTGGAGCTACTGAATCCTCTTTAGCATTTGCAGGAACCGGTGTGATCTTAGCACAGCATGCAGTAGGTCAACAGCCTTATTCTGCCTGGGTATATCAACAGGTTTATGACAGTGACGGAAGAGTTTTACCAGGGGTTTTTGTAGACAAAAATGGAGATGGAATTATCAATGATGCAGATAAATCTTTTGTTCCTTTAAGACCAAAATGGACATTCGGATTCGGAACATCTGTAAATTATAAGAATTTTGACCTATCAGCAAGTTTCAGAGGACAGCTTGGAGGAAAAGTATATTATGCAGCTAGAGTGAACAGAGGGTTTACTGAAGCTTCCAATCCTGTAAACAGTAATAGTTTGTATAACGTCCTTAACTTCTATGACGGAGCTGCAGATCCAAGATTTAATACCAAGGCAAGCGCAGAAGGGCTATCCGATTATAACTTACACGATGCTACATTCCTTCGTTGTGAAAATATTACATTAGGATACAGATTTGACAAGTTGTTTAAAGGTACAACATTAAGAATTTATGGTTCTGTCAATAATGCATTTATTATTACCAATAACTATGTAGGACAGGATCCTGAAAACTTCAATGCGATAGATGCCAATTTCTATCCAAGACCTAGAATATACACATTTGGAGTTAATGTTGATTTTTAAAATTTGATACACAATGAAACTTAATAAATTTAAAATTATACTATTATCATTCGCACTGATTTCTACAACTTCATGTCTGAATGAATTGAATACAGAGCCTGAATATCTTTTGACCCTGGAACAGCTACTTGAATCACAGCCTAATGCTGCAAATGGTCTTCTGGCTAAGGTATATGCATCTTTATCTATGTCCAGTGCAAAAGGACCGGGAGAAGCAGATATTACCGGGGATGATAAAGGTGAAACGGTATTTCTGAGAGGAATTATCAATCTTGAAGACTTCACAGCGGACGGAATGAAGAACAGATGGGGAGACAATGGTTTGGACCAATTGACTACAACAGCCAACTGGACAGCAGATAATAAGTTTTTCAGATATCTTTTCGACAGAGTATATTATACAGTACCTCAGGCTAATGCATTGATTGATGCTTTTGGAAAAGTAAATATTAATAATAAAGATCAGTATATCAGTGAGCTAAGATTTATCAGGGCCTTTTCTTATTTTTATATGATTGATTGCTTCGGAAAAGGTGTGATTGTTACAGAAAAGGATCTGGCAAATCCGGTTCCAAAAGGACAGTCATCAAGAAAAGAACTGTTTGATTATGTAGAAAGTGAATTGTTGGCTATTGAACCTACTATTGCAAAAACTACAGAATATGGTCATGTAAACAGAGCTACCGTACAGATGTTATTGTCAAGATTGTATCTCAACGCTCAGGTATATACAGGTACGGCAAGATGGAATGATGCGGCTACTTATGCTAAAAAAGTAATCGATGAAGGTGGTTATTCATTAGAAACTAATTATGTTAAAATGTTTTCTGCTGATAATAATACGTCATCTGAAATTATTTTTCCTTTAATTGCAGATCCTATAGGTACTCAGAGCTACGGTAACTCTACTTATATTATTAATGGAAATACAGGAGGAACTCCTTCCACACTCAACCCGGCTATTCTTGGAATTAAAGGTGACGGATGGGGAGGCCACAGAGCTACAAAAGCATGGTACGGATTATTTGGAAGCAGCCTGACAGATTACAACGGAGGAAGCTCATCTGCTGTAACGAATACTCTGGATCAGAGAGGGAAACTTTTCTGGCAGACTGGTCATGAATATGAAATGACTGATTATAAAAAATGGACAGACGGTTATCCTTCAACTAAATTCAGAAACCTGAGAACAACAGGAAGTTCTGAAGCAACTGATTTTTCAGGATCGGATTTCCCGGTGTTCAGATTAGCAGAAGCATATCTTACTTATGCTGAATGTGCTGTAAGAGGTGCATCAACAGCAAATTTAGGGCAGGCTCTGACATATATAAACGAATTAAGAACCAAAAGAACAGCGTCTCAGGTTAATGCAGGTAACCTCAGCCTTGATTTCATACTGGCAGAAAGAGGAAGAGAATTTAATCTTGAAGGGCAGAGAAGAACAGATTTGATCAGATTTGAGAAATTTACCGGGGGGGCATATCTATGGCCTTGGAAAGGTGGAGTAAAAGATGGTACCGCAATTTCTGCTAATTACAATCTTTTCCCGATTCCTAACTCAGCTTTGGCAGCAAATCCGAATCTGACACAAAATCCTGGTTATTAATCTTAAAAACAGAAATTTAAAATGAAACATTTATTTAAAATAGTAGCACTTACCCTTCTTGGTCTTTGGGTTGTTTCCTGTGAAAAAGATGATAATGTAACGCTGGATGTAACTTCAAATCCAAGTTTGTCTTCAGATGCAACCACTCTTGTGCTGACAAAAGATACGGAAGCTAACAAGGCTGTTAAGTTCAGCTGGGAAAATCCAACATTTAATACCCAGGTGGTAGTAAAAAATGCTCTTGAGATTGCCGCAGCAGGAAGTAATTTCAAGAACGCATCAAGCGTAAATGTCACTACCTTAGACAAGGCTGTTACTTATACAGTAGGAGCATTTAATAAAATAATTCTTGATGCCGGATTCTTACCTGGTAAAGCCAATGAAATTGAGGTAAGAATGAAATCTTCTGTGGGGAGTATTGTTTTATATTCCAATACAGTGAAAATGATTGTTACTCCTTATCTTACCGAATTTCCTTCTTTCTATATTGTAGGAGATGCATCCGCTGTGGGTTGGAGTGCGGGAAGTGCACAGATGTTGTTCAAGGAGGAAAATATTTCTACGATTTATACCTATCTTGAAAATGGAAAGTCATTCAGGTTTTTAGGCCAACAGGATTGGGGACCGAATAATTATAGCTTAGATACTCCTGATACGCAGGCCTCTAACAGATACTTTAAGACATGGTCTTCAAATTTAATCGCTTCACCTGCTGAAAATATTCAGTTTACCGGAACTTCTGGAATGTATAAGATTACAATTGATGCAGATCTGGCTAAAAAGACAATAGAGGCGGCTCCTTCTCCAATTAATGTCTGGAATCCTGCAAACCTATACCTTGTAGGTTCTGTGAATGGCTGGAATGCCGGAGCTGCTATTCCAATGACAAGCCTGGGGAATGGTAAATTTGAGCATACAATTGCACTTTCTGGTGAAACCCAATTGAAGTTTTTAGGTCAGCAGGCTTGGGCAGAACTTGAGTGGGGAGACATCAAAGCAGATAGCAATACAGGATATCTTGCTCCTAAAGGTGGCAATGGGAATATTAAATTAACAGGTACAGGGGTAAATTATAAAATCACTGTAGATTTAAAATTAGGTGTTTACACCATTAAACCGTTATAATAGAATTAATCTGATATAAAAGCAAAGTGCTGCTTTACCGCAGCACTTTATTTATTTTTTAAAGTTAATAAATAGTCATTATGAAGAAAATTACTGTTGGAGCACTTTTGCTCTCAATGATGTTTGTAGGGGTGAAAGCCCAATCCTTAAAGTCTCCCGATGGAAAGTTTGAAATGAATTTCCAGCTGAAAGAAGGAGTACCGTACTATAACCTGAAATATAATGGGGCAGTAGTGGTTGAAGACTCTAAATTGGGATTGAGATTATTTAAAGACACAGCCATAAAATTCGCTTCCGAAATTGCCAAACCGGAAGATGCAAAATACGACCTGAACAACGGTTTTGCAAAGATAGATGAAAAAAGAGACTCCAAAAATGAGACCTGGCAGCCGGTTCTTGGGGAAAAGAAAAATTATATCAACCACTACAATGAATTGGCACTTACGCTGAATCAGGCTTCCACAGACAGAAGCATTGTAGTGAAATTCAGATTGTTTAATGACGGTCTTGGATTCAGATATGAATTCCCACAGCAAAAGAACCTTAATTATTTTGTAATCAGAGAAGAAGATTCTGAAATCGATTTTCCTACCGATATGAAGGCATGGTGGATGGTGGCAGACTATGATTCTCAGGAATATCAGTATCAGGAAACCAAAGTTTCTGAAATTCCTGCAAAATGGACTCAGGCTGCTGATGCCAATGCATCCCAGAAACTGATCAAAAATGCAGTACAGTCTCCACTGATGCTTAAAAAAGAAGGAAAAACACCTTTATACATTAACGTAGCTGAGGCAGCTGTATTGGATTATCCGGCTTCACACCTTGAGGTAGATGCACAGAATTTTAAATTCAAAACACACCTTACTGCAGACAGACAGGGAGCAAAAGGATACATCCAGACACCATCGGTAACCCCTTGGAGAACCATCATCGTTGCTCCGAAAGCGGAAGAAGTGATGGATTCCAAAATGATCTTTAACCTAAATGAGCCTACAAAATATACCGATACCTCTTACATTCACCCTACAAAATACATGGGTGTTTGGTGGGAAATGATCATCGGAAAATCTCAATGGGCCTATTCTACAGCCGAGAACGTTCATTTGGATAAGACAGATTTTACAAAACTGACTCCAAACGGAAAACATGCTGCCAACAATACAAAAGTGAAAGAATATATTGATTTTGCAGCAGAAAACGGATTCCAGGGACTATTGATTGAAGGCTGGAACATCGGTTGGGAAGACTGGTTCGGTCACTCCAAAGAATTTGTTTTCGATTTCATTACCCCTTATCCGGATTTTGATATCAAAATGCTGAATGACTATGCTCATTCAAAAGGGATCAAGCTGATCATGCACCATGAAACTTCAGGTTCTGCAACAAACTATGAAAGATGGGCTGACAAAGCTTTCCAGACGATGAATAAATACGGATATGATGCTGTAAAAACAGGGTATGTAGGAGATATTATTCCAAGAGGAGAACACCATTATTCCCAATGGACAATCAACCATTACTATAGAATTGCTGAAAAAGCCAATGAATATAAGATCATGGTCAATTCTCACGAATCTGTGCGTCCTACAGGAGAAAGCCGTACCTACCCGAACTATATCTCTGCAGAAGCAGCCCGTGGAACGGAATATGAAGCATTCGGCGGAAATAAGCCTGATCACCAGACCGTTCTTCCGTTCACAAGATGGATGGGAGGTTCTATGGACTACACTCCGGGAATTTTCCAGACGAAATTAGACTATTACTTCCCTGGAGATAAGCGTTTTGTAAAAACCACCTTGGCTAAGCAGCTTGCCCTATACGTAACGATGTATATGCCGCTACAGATGGCAGCAGACCTTCCTGAAAACTATAAAAAGCATATGGATGCTTTCCAGTTTATCAAAGATGTGGCAGCAGACTGGGATGATACCAAGATCTTATCTGCAGAACCGGGAGATTATGTGATCACTGCAAGAAAAGCGAAAGGTACAGAAAACTGGTTCGTAGGAGGTATTACAGATGAGAACAAACGTGACTACACCGTAGACTTCTCATTCCTGGATAAAGGAAAGAAATATGAAGCAACAATCTATGAAGATGGAAAAGATGCCGATTATATCGACAATCCTCAAAGCTATAATATCTATAAGAAAGAGATTACCAGCAAATCAAAAATTAATTTTAAAATGGTAAGAAGCGGCGGTTTCGCAATTTCTATCAAGCCAGTAAAATAATTTGAAAATACACTAAGGTGCCCCGGTTTATTGATTATTCAATTGCCGGGGTATTTTATTTTCTGTCTGCTTTGATGTATTTTTTGTAAAACAGGAATATATTTAATTTTTAAGAATCTTATCAGTTCAAAAAGGTTGTGATTTTTTATTAAAATTCCGTTTCACAGTAGTTTATATGTAAAAATTTAATGCTAAATTGAACTCTATTATGAAGAAATTATTTTTAGCATTAGCCCTTTCCGTAGCTTCTGCCGCTTTTTCCCAGCAAAATTTGGAGAGAGTAGAACCGGCTTTTTGGTGGAAAGGGATGAAAAACCCTGAGCTTCAGATTCTTGTTTACGGGAAAGGAATTGCCAATAATGAGATCAGTCTTTCGGATGGGATATCCATCAAAAACATTCAGAAAGTAGAAAATCCCAATTATGTTTTTATAACGGTCAATACCAATGAAATCAATGTTCCAAAGTTCAGGATCAATATAAAAAAGAATGGGAAAAACCTCGGTAATTATACCTACGAACTGAAAGAAAGGAATCCTGGATCTGCTGGCCGTGAATCGTACACCTCAAAAGACGTAATGTACCTGATCATGCCGGATCGTTTTGCCAATGGTAACGAAAAGAATGATTCAAGTCCGGATTTAACAGAAAAAGCTGATCGTAAATTGCCCAATGGCAGACACGGCGGAGATCTTCAGGGAATTATCAATAATCTCGATTATATTCAGAAATTAGGGGCAACAGCCATATGGCTGACTCCGGTGAACGAAGATAACGAAAAAGTATATTCCTATCATGGCTATGCCCAGACCGATTTGTACAAAATCGATGCCCGATATGGAACCAACGAAGATTACAAAACCCTTTCACAGGAACTGAATAAGAGAAATATGAAACTGGTGATGGATTATGTCACCAATCACTGGGGAGTATCACATTGGATGATCAAAGATCTGCCCTCCAAAGATTGGATTCACTGGTTTAATGATGGTGAAAACGGTTTCAAAAGATCAAACTATAAAATAACTTCTCAATTTGACACCAACGCTTCTGAAATTGATAGAAAATATGCCCTGGACGGATGGTTTGATACCACAATGCCGGACATCAATCAGAAAAATCCATTGGTACTGAAATACCTGACTCAAAACGCAATCTGGTGGATCGAATATGCTGAGCTAGGAGGTTTCCGTGTAGATACTTATCCTTACAATGACAAAGAAGCAATGGCAAAATGGGCCAAAGCAATTACCGATGAATATCCGAAATTTAATATTGTAGGCGAAACCTGGCTATCTACTGCCGGTCACATTTCAGCCTGGCAGAAAGACTCCAAAACAGGGGAGGCTGCAGGATACAATTCAAATCTGCCTTCCGTAATGGATTTTGTACTGTTCAGCGAAATGCCTAAAGCCTTTCAGGAGCAAGAAAGCTGGAATAAGGGAATGATAAAGCTTTATGATGCTTTTACAAGCGATTTTCTTTACCCGGATACCCGGAATCTGCTGGTATTCTTTGAAAATCACGACACCGAAAGATGGAACGAAATCTTTAATGCAGACCCTGCTGCATACAAAATGGGACTCACATTGATATCCACTGTCCGTGGAATTCCACAAATTTACTACGGATCAGAAATTGGAATGCGTGGTAACAAGGAAAAAGGAGGAGATGCTGATATCCGCAGGGATTTTCCGGGCGGCTGGAAGTCTGATAAGCAGAATGCCTTCAATCTTTCATCACAAACTCCCGAGCAGAAAGAATTCTTTCAGTTTACACAGAAATTATTAAACTGGAGAAAAGGGAAAGAAGTGATTCACAATGGGAAAACTAAAAATTTCGTTCCTAAAGATGGGGTCTTTACTTATTTCAGATATAATGATAAGGAAAGCGTAATGGTAATCCTGAATAACAATAAAAAAGACCAGACACTGGACCTGAAATATTTTGAAGAAGCCCTGAAAGGTTTTTCCAAAGGGAAAGAAATTATTTCCGGAAAAGAATTAAACTTACAGAAAGGAATAACAATTCCTGCTAAAACTTCGTTTATCATTGAACTTGAAAAATAACTATCTATGAAAAAATTAATAGCTGTTCATACATTGATCCTTTTCTTACTTGGGTTTACCATGGTTTCAGCACAAAATCATAAAACATTTGATAAAGAAAAGGTGGAAATCAGTGCAATGCTTGATGCCTTTAATGTAGCTGCTGCCAAAGCAGATTACAATACCTACTTCAATTATTTTGCCGATGAATCTACCTTTATAGGAACAGATGCTACTGAAATCTGGGATAAAAAAGAATTTATGGTTTGGGCAAAACCACATTTCGATAAAAAGAAAACATGGAATTTTACAGCGCTGAAAAGAAATATTTATTTCAGTAAAGACGGAAAACTGGCCTGGTTTGACGAATTGCTTGATACCCAGATGAAAATCTGCAGAGGATCAGGAGTCGTAGAAAAAATCAACGGACAGTGGAAAGTGAAGCAGTATGTGCTTTCCATGACGGTTCCTAATGACGTTGTAGACAAAGTAGTTGCTGAAAAAACAGCACTGGAAGATGTGCTGATTGAGGAATTAAAAACAAAATAATCATACAACAGCAATGGCTAAAAAAATAAAACCGGAACTTTCACTTACTCAGATTATCAATATGAGTATGGGATTCTTAGGAATCCAGATGGCTTTTGGACTGCAGAATGGAAATGCAAGCCGGATTCTTGCCAATTTAGGTGCAGATGTTCATGAATTATCATGGTTCTGGCTCGTAGCCCCCGTTACAGGGCTTATTGTACAGCCTGTCATCGGACATATGGGAGACAATACATGGAGTCCGCTGGGAAGAAGAAAACCTTACTTTTTAATTGGAGCCATTCTGTGTGCAATAGGATTGGTACTACTTCCGAATGCAGCTTCCGTAACGCAGATGTTTGCTGCCAGTGCACTTTTATTGGCCGTGATTTTCCTTGCAATGATGGATGCTTCCGTTAATATTGCCATGGAACCTTTCAGGGCTTTGGTAGGAGATATGCTGCCGAAACATCAGGGAACTATAGGATTTTCAGTACAGACGATCCTGATCGGAATAGGAGCTGTATTGGGCTCTTACCTTCCGGACTGGCTTACAAAACTTGGAGTGTCCAATGTTGCTCCCAAAGGCTTTGTGGCTGATAACGTGATTTATTCTTTTTATGTAGGTGCAGGATTACTTTTGGCAGCGATACTGTATACCATCATTACAACCAGAGAATATTCACCACAGGAGTTTGCAGAATTTGAAGAAGATAAAAAAGAAACTGCGGAACCTTCTAAATTTTCAGATATATTTAAAGACTTTGCCACAATTCCGGCCCAGATGAAAAAGCTGGGAATTGTTCAGTTTTTCTCATGGTTTGCCCTGTTTACCATGTGGGTGTTTACCACCAGCGCCCTGGCAACCCATCATTTCGGGCTTTCTCCGGATGATACCCATTCAAAGGCATTCAATGATGCAGGTGACCTTACCGGTAAGCTTTTCGGAATGTACAATCTGTGGGCCATCCCGTTTGCATTTCTGTTAACTCCTATCGCCAAATGGATAGGTAAAAAGCAAACCCACGCTTTGGCTTTATTGTGTGGAGGTGTAGGGTTGATCTCAATGTACTTTATTAAAGATGTCAGCAATCTTTGGATTTCCATGATAGGATTAGGTTTTGCATGGGCCAGCATCCTTGCAATGCCTTATGCAATGCTGATTGAAGTCATTCCTCAAAGAAAAATGGGGGTTTATATGGGAATATTCAATTTCTTCATCGTTATCCCGCAGATCATCAACGGGATTTTCGGTGGTCCTATCGTAAGCAATATTTTTGGAAAAATGGCTATCGATTATGTTGTTGTGGGAGGGGTTTGCATGCTGATCGGAGCTATTGTTACCATGATATTCATCAAATCGGAAGACGAAACACCAAAAGAAATTGAAGAAGAAATCAAGCAGGTACATTTTTAATTAGAAACTAGAAACTAGAAACTAGAGGTTAGAAATAAGTAATGTGATGTGTTTTGAAATTTAATTACAATAGCATCATAAAATTCAATAGGAGCGGGCTTTAGCCCGCTTTCTCTTTCAATATTTATTGATTGGCTTTAGCCAAAACTTAAAATCTATCCTTCGTATACTTATTATTTTTTTTGATCTTAAGATTATAATAATCTCCCACAGATTTTCACAGATATCACAGATGCTTGGACTTGTTTAATCATTGGAAGAAAAAAATATCCAGTATAAAATTTTATCGTAGATAAAATCCTTGCGACTTAACAACATATTTAAAATAAAAAAATCGCATCTTTGGGTAATCCTACCTTAAATGATCCTCACTTTCTGAGCTCTCTCACCCCTTTTTTACTTCTCCAATTTCCTTTCTTAACCTACATCAACTTTTTAAACGCTCACATCCCGTACATTTGTACCATAAAATAATCACAGAAATGAAAACAGTATATCATAAAGCAGACTCAAGAGGCCATGCCAATCATGGTTGGTTAAACTCTTACCACACATTCAGTTTTGCAAACTATCAGAACAGAGACAGAATGAACTTTGGGGTTTTGAGAGTATTGAACGATGACACCGTTTCTCAGGGAATGGGATTCGGAACACATCCGCACAGGGATATGGAAATTATCTCTATTCCTTTGGAAGGAGATCTGGAACACAAAGACTCAATGGGGACCACTGCGGTGATCAGAAAAGGAGAAATTCAGGTGATGAGTGCCGGAACCGGTGTCATGCACAGCGAATACAATAAAAATAAAGATGAGGAGGTGAAATTCCTTCAGATTTGGGTCTTCCCAAAAGAACAGAATGTTGAACCGAGATACGATCAGAAAAGTATCAAAGAAGGAGAAAAAATCAACGGGTTCCAACAGATTTTATCACCGAATAAAAATGATGACGGCGTATGGATCCATCAGGATGCATGGTTCAACCTGGCCAACTTCAAAAAAGGAAACGGCAAAAACTATATGCTGAACAAAAAAGGAAACGGGGTTTATGCCTTTGTTCTAAAAGGAAGTGCCAAAGTAGGAGACCGTGTTCTTAACGAAAGAGACGGTTTGGGAATCTGGGATACTCAGAGCTTTAATATCGAAGCGGTGGAAGATGCTGAAATATTATTGATGGAAGTCCCAATGGAATTGCCTTCTTATCTTAAATAAAAAACTAAATTTGTATCCTTAAAAATTAAAGAGTGTGAAAATGCTGTCAAAATACCATGCAGCCATTTCATACCGTAAAAATAATACTACATATGAAGATTTTAGCAATAGCAGGAAGTAACTCAGAAGCTTCAATGAACAAACAGTTGGTAGCCTATGCCTCAACATTATTTGAAAATGCAGAAGTGGAGGTGATTGATTTAAATCCTTTCGAAATGCCAATCTACAAACATGAAAGAGAATTAGCAGGTGGAGTTCCGCAGGAAGCTCATGATTTTGCAGCAAAAATTGATGGCGCAAACCTATTGTTGGTTTCTTTAGGAGAGCACAACGGAACCTATTCTACAGCATTCAAAAATGTATTCGACTGGGTATCCAGAATCAAAGACAGAACTGTATGGAATGAAGTTCCTATGTTGCTGATGTCTACATCGCCAGGAGGTAGAGGTGGAGCAGGAGTTTTGGAAGCAGCATCAAAGCGTTTCCCTTTCCACGGAGGAAATGTGGTAGAAACTTTCTCACTTCCTTTCTTCAATGATAACTTTGATAAAGTTGAACAAAAAATTTCTAACGCTGAGAAAGACAGTGAATTAAAGGAAAAAGTTAAGAAGATTGCAGCCATTGAAACTATACTTGAAAAATAGAATTTGAATATTCATTTAAAATTACTATTTTTGCAAAAAGAAAAGAGATGAAAATTCAGACCTCCTATAAACAATGTTTTTCTCATAAAGGGAAAATTGTGGGCTCTGAAATTCTGAGATAAAATAACGGCCGATAATCTGCAAAGATTGTCGGCTTTTTTGTTTTCTAAATCGAATATAAAAAGTAATTGAAATATTAAAAGATAAGAGACGCCAGACATCAGGTATATAGATCGTACATAACCTGAAATCTGAAATCTAATATCTAAAAATCTAAGCAGACATGAGCAACACTTACAAATCAGCAGGAGTAGACAAAGAAGAAGGATACAAAACGGTTGACAAGATCAAAAAAGCGGTCGGTGAAACCCACAATTCCAATGTACTGAACCACTTGGGGAGTTTTGGTGCTTTCTATGAAATCGGTGGATACAAAAATCCAGTTCTTGTATCAGGAACAGATGGAGTAGGAACAAAGCTGAAAGTAGCTTTAGATACCAAAAAATATGACTCTATCGGTGTAGATTGTTTTGCAATGTGTGCTAACGATATCCTTTGTCACGGAGCAAAACCTTTATTCTTTTTAGATTATCTGGCTTGTGGAAAGCTTGATTCAGAAATCGCTGCAGAAATCGTTTTAGGAATGGTTGCTGCTTGTAAGGATAACAACTGTGCACTGATTGGTGGTGAAACTGCTGAAATGCCTGGAATGTACCAGCCTGGAGATTATGATGTTGCAGGATTCTGTGTAGGAATCGTAGAAAAAGACCAGATCATTGACGGTTCTAAGATCAAAGCTGGGAACAAAATTATTGCATTACCAAGCTCTGGATTCCACTCAAACGGATTCTCTTTAGTAAGAAAAGTATTCCCGAACTTTGAAGAAGAGTTTGAAGGAAAACCATTATACGAGACACTTTTAGTTCCTACAAGACTATACTACAAAGATATTCACAAAGTATTGGAAGAAGTAAAAGTAGAAGGAATTGCTCACATCACAGGAGGTGGTCTTTATGAAAACGTTCCTAGAATTATTCCTGAAGGGCTTTGTGCTTCTATTGACGAAACAAAAATCAGAATTCCTAGTGTTATGCTTGAGCTTGAAAAAAGAGGTGGAGTAAAACGTGAAGAAATGCACGGAACATTCAACATGGGTGTAGGAATGGTAATCGTTGTAGATGCTGAACATGCTGAAAAAGTATTGCACCTTTTAGATGACGCTTACGAAATCGGTGAAATCACTGAAGGAGCAGAGAAAATTAATTTAAAGTTTTAGAAGCTTAATCCCGCTTTCCGCTATATCTTTTTTGCCAGTGCTTTTTTACAAAGCCATTTCAAAAAAAGGATGCCGCTGCAATCGGGGCTAATTAGAAATATGAAGAACATCGTTGTACTCGTATCCGGTTCAGGAACCAATCTGCAGAGAATCATTGATACTATTGACTCAGGAGAAATCCAGAATGCAAAAGTATCTTTGGTAGTGGCAGACAGAGAATGTTTCGGACTGGAAAGAGCAAAGAATCACAATATAGAAAACATACTCATTCCGAGAGGAAAGAATTTCAGCAGTGAATTGGCTAAAGTAATCCCTGAAAATACAGATCTTATCGTATTGGCAGGATTTTTATCCATCTTAAAATCTGAATTCTGCGAAAACTGGAATGGTAAGATAATCAATATTCATCCTGCTTTGCTTCCAAAATTCGGAGGAAAAGGAATGTGGGGGATGAACGTTCACAATGCAGTCATTGAAGCCAAAGAAGTAGAGAGTGGGGCGACTGTACACTTTGTGACACCAGGCATTGATGAAGGAGAAGCTATTCTTCAGAAATCTTTTAAAGTAACCGCTGAAGATACTCCTGAAACACTGGCTCAGAAAGTTCACCAGATTGAATATGAGATATTTCCTTTAGCGATCAATAAGGTCCTGGGAAATTAATTCCTTTCCTTTGGAAGGGTGTCGAAAAGTTTTAATTTTTGACAGGAAAATAGAAAAATCTAAGTAAAATAAAAGTAAGTTCGGAGGTGAAAGACCCGGACACAGTTTGAAATAGCTGTAAAAAGTAAAAAATTGAAAGTAAAATGAGTAAAAAGAGAGTTTTAATCAGTGTTTCTGACAAAAGTGGATTAATTGAATTCGCACAGTTTTTGGAAGCTCAGAATTATGAGTTGATCTCTACAGGAGGAACGTTCAAACATTTGAAAGACGCTGGTTTAAATCCTATTCAGATTGATGAGGTAACCAATTTCCCTGAAATGCTGGACGGAAGAGTGAAAACTTTACACCCGAAAGTTCATGGAGGATTGCTGGCTGTTCGTAACAACGAAGTGCACATGCAAACTGTTCAGGAGCACGGGATTGATCTGATTGACATGGTGATCGTAAACCTTTACCCTTTCTTTGAAAATGTAAACAAAGACATTTCTTTACATGAAAAAGTAGAGTTTATCGATATCGGAGGCCCTTCAATGCTTCGTTCTGCAGCTAAAAACTTTGATTCTGTAACGGTAATCACTGATGTAGAAGACTATGCAGCAGTGAAAATTGAAATGGAGCAAAACGGTGATACGTACATCGAAACCCGTAAAAAACTTGCAGGAAAAGTATTCAACCTTACCTCCGCGTATGATGCTGCGATTTCCAGAATGCTTTTAGACGAAGAATATCCTACTTATCTGAATGCTTCTTATAAAAAAGTGGCTGACCTGAGATACGGAGAAAACCCTCACCAGACAGCAGCTTACTACGTTTCTACTTTCGAAAACGGAGCGATGAAAGATTTCGAACAGCTTGGAGGTAAAGAACTTTCTTTCAACAATCTTCGTGATATGGACCTTTGCTGGAAAGTTGTGACTGAGTTCAAAGAAGAAATGGCTTGTTGTGCCGTAAAACACTCTACACCTTGTGGCGTGGCGATCGGAACTTCAGCATTGGAAACTTATCAGAAAACATTCGAATGTGATCCGGTTTCCATCTTTGGCGGAATTGTTGCAATGAACTACAAGATTGATGCAGCTACAGCAGAAGAATTAAATAAAACTTTCCTTGAAATTGTAATGGCTCCTGAATTTGATGAAGAAGCCCTTGAAGTTTTAAGAAAAAAGAAAAACCTGAGAATCATCAAAATAGTAAACCCTGTTTCAGACAAACAGACTTGGGTGAAAGTAGACGGAGGAATCCTTGTTCAGGATAATGACCTTCACTTCTCAGATGATATCAAAGTGGTAACTGAAGTACAGCCTACGGAAGAACAGAAAAAAGCATTACTTTTCTCTCAGAGAGTCGTAAAATATGTGAAGTCTAATGCGATTGTAGTTTCCAACGGAATTCAGGCATTCGGTATCGGTGGTGGTCAGGTCAACAGAATCTGGGCGACACAGCAGGCTATCGAAAGAGCAAAAGAAAAATTCTCAGGAGATTTAGTACTGGCTTCAGATGCATTTTTCCCTTTCCGTGATGTGGTAGATTTCTGCGCTCAGGAGGGTATCAAGGCCATTATTCAGCCGGGTGGAAGTGTAAAAGATCAGGATAGTATTGAGGCTGCAAATGAGCACAATATTCCAATGATGTTTACAGGTGTAAGACACTTTTTCCACTAATTAAAATAGAATTAAAAAATAATTAGGGATTGTATTTTTAGCATTCAAAATTATATATTTGTAAATTAAGACTAGATAATAAATAAAGTATGAGAATATTAATCATAGGTGAAGGCGGTAGAGAATCTGCTTTAGCAGCTAAGCTTCAGAATGACCCGAGAATTTCTAAAATGTTTTTCGCCAACGGGAATGCTACTACCGATGTAATAGGGAAAAATGTTCATTTATCAGAAATCAAAGAACTTAGAGATTTCGCTATTAAAGAAAAAGTTGATCTTACGATCGTAGGTCCTGAAGCTCCATTGGTAGCTGGTTTAAAGGATGAATTTAAAAAACACGATCTTAAAGTTTTCGGCCCTACTCAGAAAGTGGCAAGCCTGGAAGGAAGTAAGGCTTTTTCTAAGAAATTTATGCAGACCTATGATATCAAAACAGCTAAAGCGGTAGTATTTGATTCATATAATGAAGCCAAAGAATACGTTCAGACACAGCAGTATCCTTTAGTGATCAAGGCCAGCGGTTTGGCAGGCGGAAAAGGAGTTGTTATCTGTGACACCCTTGAAGAAGCTGAAGCCACGATTCATGATTTCATGATCAGAAGAATCTATGGTGATGCCGGTATCCGTTTAGTTATCGAAGAATATTTACAAGGTTTTGAAGCTTCTATCATTGCTTTCTCTAATGGTGAAAAACTTTTCCCATGTGTAGCGGCAAAAGACTATAAAAAAGCAGGAAACGGAGATACAGGACCTAATACAGGAGGTATGGGATCTGTGGCACCAAGCCCGGAATTCACTCAGGAGCACTATGCAGACTTTGAGCAGAATATCCTGGAGCCTACCATCAAAGGTCTTAAAGCAGAAGGATTCAGCTTCAAGGGAATCATCTTCTTCGGACTGATGGTGACTAAGAACGGTGCATATCTTCTTGAGTACAACATGAGATTCGGAGATCCTGAAACTCAGGTATTGATGGCGCTTATGGAAAACAATCTTTTAGATGTAATCCAGGACTGTATGGAAGGAAAAGACATTGAGCTTAAATTTAAAGACGAAAAAGCAGTTTGTCTGGTAATGTGCTCAGGAGGATATCCTAGAAACATTGAAACAGGTTTCGAAATTACAGGAGAAGATAAAGTAAAACACAGTAAACTATTGTATGCAGGAGCTGTCAGAAAAGGAGACAAAGTGGTTTCCAACGGTGGTAGAGTTCTGAACATCGTGGCTACAGGAGCTACTTTTGAAGATGCCCGCAAAAAAGTTTACGAAGACGCAGGTCACGTACATTTCGATTACGGCTTCTACAGAGAAGACATCGGAAAGTTTTAATAAAAATCACGAAAAAAGATTTGGAGCTGATCCAAGTCTTTTTTTGTAAAACAGTTAAGTAAGCAATAAGCTTTAGGCTACAGGCAGTATGCTTATTGCGGTATAGAAAGCTTATAGCCTGAAGCCTATAGCTTAAAGCTTTTAAATTAATCATCATTTATCAATTATCAAAAATGAACAACGGTATTATTATTTTAGATTTCGGATCCCAGTACAACCAGCTTATCGGAAGAAGAATCCGTGAGATGGGTGTATATTCTGAAATCTTGCCTTACAATACACCATTACAAGATATTTTAGCAAAACAGCCAAAAGGAATTATCCTTTCCGGTGGACCAAGTTCTGTAAATGCAGAAAATGCTCACCTGGTTGAAAAAGAATTATACGAGCAGGGAGTTCCTGTATTGGGAATCTGCTACGGAATGCAGATGACCGCTCACCTTCTAGGAGGTAAAGTAAACAAAGGAGAAAAAGGAGAGTACGGAAAAGCAAACTTAGAGATCGTTAAAGAAAGCTCTTTATTAAAAGGAGTGACTCAGAACTCTGTAGTTTGGATGAGCCACTTTGACGAAGTAGGAGAATTGCCTGCAGGTTTTGAATTAAACGCAAAATCTGGAGTAATTGCTTCTATCTCCAATGAAGATCAGAAAATCTATTGTGTTCAGTTCCACCCTGAAGTTTCTCATACAGAAGAAGGAGGGAAAATGCTTGAAAATTTTGTTTTCAGCATCTGTAACTCAGAGAAAAACTGGAAACTGACCAACTATATTGAAAAAACAGTTGAAGAAATCCGTGAGAAAGTAGGGGACAACAAAGTAATCCTTGGGCTTTCCGGAGGTGTAGACTCTTCTGTAGCGGCTGTTTTGATCCATAAAGCCATCGGTGATCAGTTGACTTGTATCTTCGTAGATACGGGATTATTGAGAAAGGATGAAGGTAAGAAAGTAATGGATCAGTATGGAGAGCATTTCCATATGAATATTAAAATGGTGGATGCTAAAGAAAGATTCCTTTCAAAATTAGCAGGAGTAGACGATCCTGAAGCGAAGAGAAAAATCATTGGTAATGAGTTTATCCATGTATTTGACGAAGAATCTCACAAAATTGAAGGCGCTAAATTCTTAGCTCAGGGAACCATTTACCCTGACGTTATCGAGAGCCAGTCTGTAAACGGACCATCTGCAGTAATCAAGTCTCACCACAATGTTGGAGGACTTCCTGAAGATATGGAATTCGAATTATTAGAGCCATTAAGAGAGCTTTTCAAAGACGAAGTAAGAAAAGTAGGAGAAGAATTAGGAATTCCTCATCATTTGGTATACAGACACCCGTTCCCTGGTCCGGGATTAGGAATCAGAGTATTGGGAGCTGTAGACGCTGAGAAAGTAAGAATCCTTCAGGAAGCTGATGATATCTTCATCGAAGAACTGTACAAAAACGACCTTTACGAAAAAGTATCTCAGGCGTTTGTTGTCCTTCTTCCTGTAAAATCTGTAGGAGTAATGGGTGACGAAAGAACATATGAATACACAGCAGTAGTACGTTCTGCCAATACCATCGACTTCATGACAGCAACGTGGAGTAGACTTCCTTACGAGTTCTTAGATACTGTTTCAAGCAGAATCATCAACGAAGTAAGGGGAATCAACAGAGTAGCTTACGATATTTCAAGCAAACCACCTGCAACTATTGAGTGGGAATAATTTTTGACTTGAATTTAAATATAAATCCTGCCCGTCTGGGTGGGATTTTTATATTCAATACCGTTCAAGTGTTTTTTTAAAATAACGATTCCTCTATTATTCAATAGGGAGATTATGCTGTTTTAAAAATGAGAGTTTATCCCAGTATCCCCTCTGGAATATGATTTTATCGTTTTTTACATGAAAAAATCCACACCCACGAAGCCCGAGAGGGTCCTTCCATTCCATTATAGTCCATTCTCCATCCTCAAAAATATTTTCTACGATGCAAACCATTTCAGCGGTTGCAAATTCATTGACAAACATTTCATAAATAGCGGTTTTACCCACTACTGGCTCATTGGCAACCTGATGGTTTACTGCGTCTTCTGCATATAGTTCCGCAATACCGGCTGCATCAGCCGCATTAAAGCTCTCTATCCATTTTTTCAAAACTTCTTTAGGGGTCATAGTCATTTTTGTTTTTATTGTCTGGTATTTACTTCCAAAATGTCTTTTGTATTGTATATCTGGTTTCAAAGAAAACAAACTATTAATTTAATCATAAAGCTATTAAAAAAATATGGTTTCATATAGAAATGAAAAAATGCAATAAGCTAGAGTTTAAAATTCCGTTTAACAGGGAAGTTTATAAGTTGCAAAATTTTCACTAAATTTAAGTAAAATTACATCAAATGCAAATAGAAACGAGACCCCTGACTGTTCAGGATTATGATGAGTTGGCACAAACAATGAAAAGAGCCTATCCCCAAATGTCCGAATCGATATGGTCTAAGAAAAGTATTGAGAAATTAACGAGAATGTTCCCGGATGGCCAGATTTGTATTACAGTGGATGGAAAACTGGCCGCAGTAGCGCTGTCTATTATTGTGAATTATGACGAATTCGGGGATGATCATACCTACAGTGATATTACAGGGAATTATACCTTCAATACACACACTTCAAAAGGAAATGTTTTATATGGAATAGAAGTTTTTGTAGATCCCGAATTCAGAGAACTGCGTCTCGGAAGAAGATTGTATGATGCGAGAAAAGAATTATGTGAATTGCTAAACCTGAAATCAATTATTCTGGGAGGCAGAATTCCGAATTATCACAAACACAGCCATGAACTTTCTCCAAGAGAATATATCCGAAAGGTGAGGGATAAAGAAATTTATGACCCCGTGCTGTCTTTCCAGCTTTCAAATAACTTCCTGCCGATCAGAGTACTGAAAAAATACCTTCCCGAAGATGAGGCTTCACAGGAAAATGCAGTTCTTTTGCAGTGGAATAATATCTATTACAGCAAAAACCCGAATACCATGCAGGACAGCATCATCCGCCTGGGATTGGTACAATGGCAGATGAGACATTTCAAAGATATAGACGCCTTTTATGAGCAGGTGGAGTTCTTTGTGAATGTAATGGGAGATTACAAATCAGACTTTGTACTGTTTCCGGAACTCTTCAACACCCCTTTGCTGGCTCCGTTCAATAGCCTTTCGGAAAGAGACAGTATGATAGAGCTGGCAAAGCTTACTGAAGAGATCAAAGAAAGAATTTCAGAGCTCGCTATTAGTTACAACGTGAATATTATTTCCGGAAGTATGCCTGTTTTTGAAAACAATGAACTGTATAACGTAAGCTATCTCCTTCACCGTGACGGCCGTATGGATGAATACAGAAAAATTCATATCACCCCGAATGAAAAAAGATATTACGGAATGAAAGGCGGGAATGAAATCAAAGTTTTTGATACCGACTGTGGTAAAATAGGCCTTGTCATCTGTTATGACGTAGAATTCCCGGAACTGCCAAGAATTCTGGCAGATCAGGGAATGAAAATTCTGTTTGTACCATATCTTACAGACACTCAAAATGCCTATATGAGAGTACGTCACTGTGCTGCGGCAAGAGCAATAGAAAATGAATGCTATGTTGCCATTGCCGGCTGTGTAGGAAACCTTCCGAAGGTAAACAATATGGATATCCAGTTTGGCCAGGCCGCTGTATTTACCCCTTCAGATTTTGCTTTCCCTTCGAATGCCGTAAAAGGAGAAGCCACTCCTAACACTGAGATGACCCTAATCGTAGATGTAGACCTGAATCTCCTGAAAGACCTTCATCATAACGGTTCCGTTCAGGTAATGAAAGACCGCAGGAAAGACCTTTATGATACTTACCTTAAATAATGTCAATTGGAATAAAGGATTTCCTGATTAATCAGATTTAGATTTGAAGAGTGTGAAAGATGGAGGTCATAAAAACCGAAAGTAACTTGCAGCCTCTTAGTCAAAGACCGAAAAAACAAAAAGAGCAGATCAGTTCTGCTCTTTAATAATAATATGGCGTTTTTCCTACACGTATTCCGGACAGATTACGGCAGGGCAATAATAGCCCGGGCACAAAGGTCTTCCATCCTTAGGACAGCACTCGTACGTGCAGCCGATAATGATAAGACCGTTTCCTGACATTTTCTTTAATTGCTCTCTGGATAGTTTGTTGTTACGTAAATTTTTCATGTTGATATTTTTTTTTGATTAGTTTTAATAGTGTCTAATAAAAACGATGTCTGATCCGGTTTATTGTGATAAAAATAAAGAAGTGTTGCAAACCCGGCATAAGGATATTAAATAACAAAACAGAATACCCGAAAGCATTCTGTTTTTATTTTACCTAAAATTTAATAAATATCCTATAAATACTGTGGGCAAACTACCGCAGGGCAGATCAGTTTAGGGCATCTTGGTCTTCCGTCAGTCGGGCAGCATTCGTTTGAACAGGTACCTCCGATGATAATACCATTTCCTGAAATCCCTTTTAATTGTTCTCTTGAAAGTTTGCTGTTACGTAAATTTTTCATGTTGTAAATACTTTTTGGTTTGTTTTAATGTTTTGTACATTGTAAATATAGAAAAATATACAATATGTTATGGTATTTTCTTATTATGATTAAATTTAATAATGTAAAATACTGGTTATGTGTAATAAATTTTTAATCACGATAAATTCTGCTTTGAAAATTACATGATCAATAAAATTATTTTCCAACTTCTTCCTGTTTCAGAATTTAATGAAAAATGGGAATAGTTTTTGGAGTAAATTGCACTTATTATTAATAGACTATGTTTGACAAGCAGCAAAGAAAACTGAAAAGATCCGCCAGGCTGATATCCGTATTGAGTAAATATGGTTTTAAAGATCTTCTTGCAAGAATGAACGGTGGAAATAAACAGGAAGAAACTTCAGAAAATTCGGATGAAATTATTTCAAAAGGTACCGTCTATGAAAGGATCAGACTTGCTCTCGAAGAGCTGGGACCTACCTTTGTAAAGCTTGGGCAGACTTTCAGCAGCAGGGAAGACCTTTTGCCGCCCGAACTGATCCAGGAGCTTCAGAAACTTCAGGATAAGGTGGAAACAGTAGATATGGATGTAGAGGAAGCATTGGAAAATGAGTTCAATATTTCCGTGAAAGACCATTTCCTGGAGATTGAGAAGGAACCTTTGGCTACTGCTTCTATTGCACAGGTATATAAAGCTGTTTTAAAAGACGGCAGCCCGGTCATCCTGAAGCTCAGAAAACCGGATGTACAGTCTGTAATAGAAGATGACCTGCTCCTGATCAAAGATCTTGAAAAATTATTGTCTGCCTATTCGGAAATAGGAGAGAAGCTTAATCTGAAGCAGGCGATTTCCACCTTTGAAAAATCATTGCTGGAAGAAGTGTCCCTGATCAACGAAAAAAACAATATTCAACAGTTCCGTCTGAATTTTAAAAACAATAAAGAAACCTACGTTCCAAAAGTTTATGAAGAATTTTCCAACAATAATATTCTTTGTATGGAATTCATTGATGGAATAAAAGTGACGGATAAATCGGTTCTTATTGCCAATGATATTGATCCTGTAAAAGTTTCTGAAGCCGGATTAAGACTTTTTGTATCCCAGATTTTAGATTACGGGTTCTTTCATGCCGATCCGCATGCCGGAAATATTCTGGTAAAAAAAGACGGTAAAATTGTCTTTATTGATTTCGGTGCGGTAGGAAAAATTCAGCCTAATGATAAAGAAATCCTTGAAAATCTGATTGTAAGCTTTGTCGCCAAAAACTCCCACAAAATAGTCCGTTATCTGAAGAAAATGGCCGTGAGTTATGAAATTCCTGATGAAAGAAGATTTGAAAATGATGTGGAAGATATCCTGAATTTTGTTCACAGTTCTTCGCTACAGGAAATCAATGTGCAGGTGATCATCAACAAAATGAAGGATATTTTAAAGGACAACAGGCTCTATATGCCGGATTATTTCTACCTTTTGTTCAAAGGAATAAGCCTGATAGAAGGTGTAGGAAGAAACATCAATCCTGACCTTGATATCGTAAAAAGCCTTCATCCTTACACCAAGAAAATCTTCACCAAAAAAATCAGTCCGAAAAATATTTTAAAGACAGGAATGGACCGGATGATGAATTTCACCGATAATGTAGATGAAATTCCGAAAGAGCTGCGTTCTGTTCTTCAAAAGCTTGATGAAAATAAATTTACCGTCTCCAGTGAGATCAAGAATATAGAAAAAACGAACCAGCTGATTAAATCCAGTGTGGTCAACCTTATTTTAGCGATGATTCTGGGAGCCAATATCATCGCCACCGCTATAGTTTTTGTCTCCGAATCCGGTCCTAGGATAGGAGAGTTGTCTTTGGTTGCTGTTCTTGGCTTTGTGTTTTCAATTATTTTAGTTTTAATACTTTTGCTGAGAGTAACGAGAAAGTAGGAAGAAAGACGGAAGAATAAAGTAGAGAGCTTATATTTTAAGATCTCGTACTCCAAAACCCATACCCGAAAAAATAACTATGAAAAAACTGATTATACCTATTTTGCTTTTCTCCGGTTCATTGGTGATGGCCCAGGAAGAAAGTCAGGAGAAGATCCAGGGAGACTTTGATGGAAACGGAACAAAAGAATATGTTGATGCAAAAGTCACCGATTGCAGTGATGAATGTGACGGAAAGTGCGAAACCACGATCTATTTCAGCGATAAAAGTATAAAACCGTTCACAATTGCCCCTGCTAAAGGCGGTGCTCTATACAATCTGGGTGATCTCAATGACGACGGGAAAGATGATATCGGCTTTTATCCCAACTGGTGTACAAGCTGCTGGCATCCTTTCTATGTCTATACTTTAAGTAAGACAGGCTGGAAACCTTTGGTACCTTCTATTTCCACACACTGTAATCAGTGGGAAGCAGACCGGTTTCCTATCAGAAAAGACCCGAAAAAGAAAGGAAATGTTATCATTACAACCAGCAAATGGGAAAATGATGATATTAAAATCACAAGCAAAAGTGTGAAAGTGAACTAAAAAGCTGGAAAAATTTAAACATAGAAAGCTTCGGCTTCCGGTAAAAGTTTAAAAAATTAATTTGCCTATCTTTGCAAAATGGAAAAACTCACTTTTGCGGATTTTGACCTTCCGGTTAAAATTCTTGATGTTTTAGCGGATCTGGAATTATTTGAGCCTACTCCTATTCAGGAGAAGAGTCTGAAGCCTATCCTTTCCGGTAGAGATGTAATGGGAATTGCGCAGACCGGAACCGGGAAAACATTAGCTTACCTTTTGCCCGTTCTGAAAACATGGAAATACAGTAAAACAGGAAACCCAACTGTTTTGGTGCTTGTTCCTACAAGAGAATTGGTAGTACAGGTAACGGAAATTCTTGAGAAACTTACAGAAAACATTACAGCAAGAGTTATCGGAATATATGGTGGAAAGAATATCAATACTCAAAAACTTCTATTCAATGATGGATGTGATATATTGGTAGGAACTCCGGGAAGAGTGATGGACCTTTCCATAGATAATGCCATTTCTCTGAAAGAAGTTCAGAAACTGATCATTGATGAATTTGATGAAATGCTGAACCTGGGTTTCAGACCACAGCTCACTCACATTTTTGAAATGATGAAAGAGAAAAGACAGAATATTCTGTTTTCTGCAACAATGACGGAAGCTGTAGATGAAATGCTGGATGAATATTTTGCCAGCCCGGTAGAAATTTCATTGGCAAAATCCGGAACGCCACTTGAAAAAATTGAACAGACTGCTTATAAAGTTGAAAACTTCAATACGAAAATCAATTTATTGGAAAGCCTGTTGAAGAATAATACAGATATGTCTAAGGTGTTGATCTTCAATAACAATAAAAAACATGCTGATCTTCTTTTTACCAAAATTGATGAACTTTTCCCTGAGCAGTTCGATGTGATCCACTCCAATAAATCACAGAACTACAGATTAAAGGCCATGAAAAGCTTTGAAAATGAAGAGATCAGAGGTTTGATTACTACAGATGTAATGGCCAGAGGACTTGATATCTCCAATATTACGCACGTGATCAACTTTGAAACTCCCGATATCCCTGAACAGTATATTCACAGGATCGGTAGAACGGGTAGAGCAGATAAAGATGGAAAAGCCATTACTTTTGTGACTAAAAAAGAAGAACCTTTAATCCTTGATATCGAATTGCTGATGGATAAGGAGTTAAAGTTCAATGATTTCCCTGAAGGTGTTAAAATTAACCCGAACAAGATTGCTTCTGAAAAAGATGAAGTGATCATGAAAAACCCGGCGCAGGTAAAACTGAATGAAGGTGGGGGTGCTTTCCATGAGAAAAAAGCCAAAAACATGAAAGAAAACTGGGGCGGACCTTCCAAAAGAAAAGCTCCTAAAAAATTTGGAGCCAACAGGGCACAGCAAAAAGCGATTTCTAAATCGAAGAAAAAGAAATAAATAAAAAACGATTCCGGATATTGGAATCGTTTTTTTTATTGTTGTTCATTTTACTTTAAATAAGGAGTGATGATCCTTGTCCAGATTTTATACCCTTCCGGTTTAAAGTGAAGCATATCTTCTACAAAAATGTCTTTTCTTACATTTCCATTGGAATCTTCCATCGCTTTGGTAACATCAATGAATTCTGCATGGGGTTCTTTTTTCATAAAAGCAGCAATCTTTTTATTGGCAATTTTCATTTGCGGCCAGATCACTTCTCTGCTCGGAGAATATTTGATGGATATATAATCCACTTCAATATTGGGAAATCTCTCCCGTATTTTTTTGTAAAAGCTTTTGTATCTGTCCACTACTACCTGAGCTTTCAGCTGATGATTGTCTGCAAAGTCGTTTTCACCACAATAAATAATAATCTGTTTAGGCTGGTAAGGCGCTAAAAGATCGTCAGCAAAATCATTCAGGTCTGTAAGTCTGGATCCTCCGAACCCTCTGTTGATGATCGTTTTACCGGGGAAATAATCTGCGATGTCAGTCCATTTGGTGAATGATGAGCTTCCAAGGAATAAGATGGCATCTTTAGGAGGCGGGTTTTGCTGGTCCTGTTTTTTGAATTCCTGGATGTCCTGCCAGAACATCGGTTTTTTTTCCTGAGAAAAGGCAATAGTAAAATACAGCAGTAGAAATGCTGATAGAATCTTCTTCATTATATTCAGTTTTAAATTTAAGATAAAA
Source organism: Chryseobacterium sp. 22458 (assembly GCF_052044975.1). Lineage (NCBI taxonomy): Bacteria > Pseudomonadati > Bacteroidota > Flavobacteriia > Flavobacteriales > Weeksellaceae > Chryseobacterium > Chryseobacterium sp. 22458. The sequence goes on from NZ_JBQEOA010000004.1 coordinate 547,389, forward strand.
GTAATAAAAAACTCCCGGTTAAGAGGGAGTTTTTATAGTTGATTTATCTTTTATAGGTAATATAGGTGTAGTCCGGAACTTTATCTCCATTCATATCCATCAGCCCGGATTGCTGAACCATTTTTAAATCCTTGCTTGTCAGCACCTCAATTTTAAAGTCCATAGAGCCTTCATCACCAAGTTTAATTCCTATCACCTTAGTTCCAGCATCATAAGTATATCTCCCTTCCGTTTTTACATCCATCTGGCAGTCTGTCCCTGTTCCAGTATAGGCTGTATAGCTTACATAATAGTCTGTTTTTAAATATAATGTGTTCTTAGCTTCGCATCCTGTAGGTATGTCAGTTTGAAGCACAGTTTTATCTTTTCCGGAAATTAGTTCCCTTTTAACTTCCTTCCAGTCTCCCTGCATGATTTCCATATCATAAGCTTCAAGATTTTCATCTTTACAAGAAGTAAGCGCCAGAGCCGAAAAGGCAAATAAAAGTAGCTGTTTTTTCATTTTCACAAATTTAGAATATGCTAAAATATAAATAAATTTGAAATATCCGTAATGAAATCACTGTTTTTTAAACAAATGTTTACAAATAAGAGCATTCTAAAAAAAGAATATGAGATTTTAATGAAGTCTGGCTTTCAAAAAGAATATTGATAAAAGATATTGTCATTAAGCAACTTTTACTCATGAGGAAATTACAATAATCAATAGGAGCGGGCTTTAGCCCGTTCCTATAATCAATTTATCATTCAATTTGGCTTCAGCCAAAGCTTAAAAGTATGAATTTCAGATTTTTAATTTGATTAGTAGCTCATTTCCACAATCTTATAAGCATCCTTAGGAGTCAGTTTTTTATACTCTCCAAGGCCAAGCCAGTTTCTGTCTGTAAAAGCTTTTTCCACTTTTTCTGCTGTCCCTTTATATTCTTCCGTATACTCAGAAAGTCTGGTTTTGATATGAAGACTGTGGAAGAACTCTTCAAGCTTTTTGATTCCTGATTCTGCTTTTTCTTCTGTCGTTCCGTCTTTGATTCCCCAAACTCTTTCTGCATACTGAGCCAGTTTTCCTTTTTTATCCTCAAAATTATAACGGTAGTGAGACGGAGCAATAATCGCCAGTGTTCTTGCATGGTCAATACCGAAATAAGCGGTTAATTCATGTCCCATAGCGTGTACTGCCCAGTCTGTGATTACGCCTTTCTGGATGAGTCCGTTCAGAGCCATTGTACAGCACCACATAAAGTTTCCGGCAGCATCATAGTTAAAGTCATCTGCCAGTACTTTTGGAGCGGTTTCCTGAAGACTGATCAGGATACTTTCCGCAATTCTTTCCTGAAGATCAGCGGAAGAAGGAGCAGTCATATATTGTTCCAATACGTGAGTGTAAGCATCCGTAATTCCGTTGACAATCTGATTTTTAGGAATTGATCTGATCACTTCCGGATCCAGAACAGAAAACTGAGGGAAAAGTCCAGGACCTCCTGAAGATAGTTTTTCATTTGTTTCTCTCCTAGAGATCACATATCCTGAGTTCATTTCCGAACCGGTTGCAGGAAGTGTTAAAATACTTCCGAATGGCATTCCTTCTCCTTCAAAAGTTCTTACCTGCTTTTTCAGAATATCCCATGGCTCACCCTCATAATGGGCTGCTGCAGAAATGAATTTAGTTCCGTCAATAACAGATCCGCCACCTACGGCAAGAAGATAAGTAATATTATTTTCTTTGATAAAGCTTATAGCATTGATCAGCACTTCATATTCAGGGTTGGCAGGCACTCCGCCAAATTCATAAAGGGTATGATCTTTCAAAGCCGCTTTTACCTGATCATAAACTCCGTTGTTTTTGATGCTTCCGCCACCGTAGATCATTAATATTCTGGCATCTTTAGGAATTTCATTGGAAATTTTAGCGATTTCGCCTTTTCCGAAAAGTATTTTAGTTGGATTTTTGAACTCGAAATTAAGCATTGTTCTAAATTTATTTTAATTCAAATTTACGGAATGAAAAAAGAATATTGAGTTAATGAAATTTTAAAATTGCTATGATTAAGTTTCATGAAAGCTATTATGTGACAGAGCAGAGTGGAAGCAGCTTCCGGCTAAATATTCCAGGAAGAATAAAGCACATTGCTCAAAATAGCTTTAGCGACTTTCCCTTAAAAAAACTTAATGGGTTATAAAATTATAAGATTTTCAATTTTAGTAATGATTTTACAAAGAAGAACAGTTCTCATCCTTCGCATACATACCATTGCTTTTTGCTTCCAACTTTCCGGTTTTTCTGTTGATTTTAACGAAAAAAGACTCTTTCACAGCAGGACAGCCCTTAATCTGCATGAGGTACATGGAAATATGGCGATCGTCAATTTTATAGGATCCGGTAAATCGGTTATTCGTATCTACAGAATATCCATACGTTTTTGCCAGCAAAATAGCTTCTGGAAGATTGTCTACAGTTCCGATAAAATCTCTTAACTGCTGTTCATTGGAAAAATAAACAGACCTTTCATTTTTACAGGCAAGAATGTATGAAAAACAGTTGTCTCCAATACATTTCTGGAAGAATCCTTTTTCCGGAAGAGGTTCATTGATGGTCATGAAATCAGGTGCCTGGCTTTCATAGATCACAGCTTTTTCATAATCCGGATCATTGCTGAGAACACGCCAGTAAGCATAGTCTTTATCCGGGATTATGAAAGGGTAAAGATAGTCTGTCGTATCCAGTATATCAGGAATTTTTTTATAATCATCAGGAACCTTGATCTGGCTGTAAAGCAGATGGGAGAAGATCAGGGAAAATGTGATGATAACTTTCATAAAGAATGTATTTACAGTGCAAATGTAAAGAGAATTATTGCAATACAATTTTGTAATAGCCTTTTTCCTCTTTTACATCGATTCCAATGCCTGTAAACGTTAATTTATTGATTTGAAAACCATCACAGCCCCCTTTAAATTCTGATGACTGGATTGAAAAATCAAGGTTTTTAATATTAGAATAAAATTTATAATTTTTTGTTCCGTTATAGGCCCCTACATTTTCTAAAATAACTCTATTGTCAGACGTTTTGGTTAATTCTACATTAACATTATTTTCGTCCTGAACGGAATAGGATGTGAGTGTCCCATTAGTAATAAGGTTTTCATCATTGGAATTGATAAATTCAAAAACAATGGGAAGTGGTGCATTATAACAATCTTTTTCACAAGAGATGAACAGAAGGGTGATGAGTAGAAAAGTAAATATTTTTTTCCTAAATTTTAACTGGAGTGAAGAGTAAAATTAATGAATAATATTTTGTAGTCAAAATTATAGCAGACTGTTGTCAGATTTATAAAAACTTCATCGGATATTTCACTGTAATATTCCCATGGGAAATTTTCTTCAGTTTTGATTCCTTCATTCTTTTTGTCAGAGGTTTCAGGTGGTCGGTATATAAAATTCCCCATGTATGATCGTATTCATGCTGGATGATTCTTACCGTAAGACCGGAAAAGGTTTTGTTGCATCATGAAATCTCTGTCCAGGTGTTCAATAGTAATTGCAGGTCATCATGAGAGATCTGCCATACTACGGTTTCTGTTAATGCCTGCATTTCATATTCAGAAGGAGTCCGGGTAAGGAAAGAATCATAGGCACAGGTAAATTCTTTCTCAAAACTAAAACCGAAAGTAAACCCATATTCATCATCCGGAAGATAAAACCTGACCAGCCCGGATTCTATAAAAGATGAAAAGTTTTCATTGTTGCCTGTTGGGTGATGATCCCGTTTTTAGCATATACCTTTCTGTGAAAATGCCCGGCTATAAATGCCCATTCCGATTCCTGAAGTTTGACGACCTGTTCATAATATTCTCTGATATAGCCCATAGGATTGCCTATGATCAGGTAAAGGTAAGGAAAATCAAATTTTTGCAGCAGAAAGATGTTTCATCCTTAAAGATTTAATGTACCATATACTCCACAAAAGGAACAATTCTGTTATGGTGAATCCTTCCTTTGATATATACCTGATCCCCGTCCTGAAAAACATATTCGCTGACCAGGATATTGTTTAAACCACTGGTTCCCAGAAAAGAACTGATCCATGGATGCCGGCCTTTGAGTAAAGATACTTTGGGGTTTTCAGTGGGTTGATAATTTTGTAGATAATAAGGTGTTTTATAATTGGTGGCATAAACTTTTTGTGTAAAATGGTTCTGGTCGATTATACCATCCGCCATCCATAATTTAAAATCGATGTCATATAATTTTCCGTCCACGGATACCTGAGTGCCTTTCGGATATCCTGCAATAATATTGTAGTCAAAAGTTTCATAAATTTCTACCGGATCTTTACTTTGCCGGGCAGTACCTACACGCAGGGCATAAAATGCTGCTTCTTTTCCGGATAAAGGAGCTTTTAGCGTTGTATTGGTATGGATGGTACATTTCAGTCCTGGCAACGCTGCTATATCCTCCATGTGCTGGCTATATTCTTCATCCTGATCCATTGAACCAAGACTGGAGATCAGAGAACCAAATACCATCATTGAAGAAATGCAGATGAGTATAAAAACAGCAGAAACGATCAGGAAGATCTTTAGGGATTTCCTATGAACCGGTGCTCCGTTCGTTTTAATATTCACATTGGCGTTGAAATTGAATTTGATCATAAGAATTCAGATGGATGCCAAAACTAGGTAATTTTCCAAAGCAAAAGCTAATTTTTTTTGTATTTCATTACTTAATTTTTGTCATTTGTCAATTCAACTCATTACAAAATCACTTACATTTGTGAGTATGAGACACGACCAACGCACAGAAAAATTCAGGCAGATCGTGGAAAATAAATTCCAGATCTACAATTCATTATTTATGAGCCTGCCTTATGATAAAATGACGAATATCGGGATGCTTCTTCCGTTTCTTTGTGAAGAAAGTAAAATAGGCTATGAAGCCGGGAAAACACCCGAAGAAATCGTTGAAGAATTTTTTAAAAACCATACGGATCTTCAGACGGAAGAGCAGAAGCTCGAACTGCTTTTTAAGATCATTCAGTATATAGAGAGACAGGTTGTATTGTTTGACAGTATTGAAGATGCAGCCTTTCCAAATCTTCATTCTGAAAGTGACAGCGGAACGGTTACCAATCTTTTTGAGCGCTCTTTTCAGGATCATAAGATTGAAAAGGTACGTGAAAAATTAAAAGATTTTAGTGTAAAAGTAGTGTTTACCGCACATCCGACGCAGTTTTATCCAAGCTCGGTTCAAAGAATTATCCAGGACTTAAGAGGAGCGATTACCAGTGATTCTGTGACTCAGATCGATATGCTTCTTCAGCAGCTGGGAAAAACTCCTTTTGTCAATAAAGAAAAACCCACTCCGATAGATGAAGCACTCAGCATTATTTCTTATCTGAGATATGTATATTATGATACGATCGGCGAATTGTTTACGAAAATTAAAAAGACCTTCGGAAACGGGCATTTCCATCTTCATGAAGATATTATCCAGCTTGGATTCTGGCCGGGAGGTGACAGAGACGGAAATCCTTTTGTAACTGCAGATGTTACCAGAAGAGTGGCGGAGGAACTTCGTTCAGCGATCCTCAAATCTTATTACAGCCATCTGAAATACATCAGAAGACGACTGAGTTTCCGTGGAGTAGCTGAAGTTTTGACCCAAATGAGCGAAGAGCTGTATGCTGCTATTTTTGATGGAAAAACTATTACGGCAGAAAATATCCTGGAGAAAGCAGATGAGGCGGAAAAGATTCTGATTAACGAACATAATTCTTTATTTCTTGACCTTCTGGTAAACTTCAAAGACCGTGTGAAGATTTTCGGAACTCACTTTGCAACATTGGATGTACGTCAGGACAGCAGAATTCATCAGAAAGTAATTGATGAGGCTTTTGCAAAACTATATGGAAATGAAGAAGCTACTCAGGAAGAAAAATTCAGTAAGCTGATTCAGGTTTCAGAAAAAGTGAATGCCGATGATTTTCAGGATATTGTAAAAGATACATTACTGACGGTTTCCCAGGTTTCGGAAATTCAGAAACTGAATGGGCTGAGAGGGATGAATCGCTATATCATCTCCAATTCCGATGCTGTAAAAGATGTAATGAATGTGTATGCATTCTTTAAAATCTGTGGGTATAAAGATGAAGAGATCAATATGGATATCGTTCCGCTTTTTGAAACAATGGAAGGCCTTGCCAATGCCGAACATGTCATGAATGAGCTGTATCAGCATCCCGTTTATAAAAAACACCTTGAAAAAAGAGGAAACCAGCAGACTATTATGCTTGGCTTCTCCGACGGTACTAAAGACGGAGGATATTTAAAGGCCAACTGGGAGATTTATAAAGCAAAAGAAGTCCTGACGAAGCTTTCAGAACAAAATAATATCAAAGTAGTATTCTTCGATGGAAGAGGAGGCCCGCCGGCAAGAGGGGGAGGGAAAACCCACGACTTCTATGCTTCTCAGGGAAAAACAATTGCCAATAACAAAATTGAGCTAACCATCCAGGGGCAGACCATTACCAGTATCTTCGGAAATAAAGAGCAGGCGATGTATAACTTTGAACAACTTCTGACAGCCGGAGTTGAAAATGATGTCTTTAAGAATGCCAAAAAGGACCTGACAGAGAAAGAAAGAGCCTTAATTATAGAGCTGGCGGATATCAGCTATCAGAAATACTCCGATCTGAAAGCCCATCCGATGTTCGTCCCTTATCTTCAGGAAATGAGTACACTGGAATATTACGGAAAAACGAATATAGGAAGCCGCCCGTCCAAGAGAGGAAATGGAAGTGAATTGAAATTTGAAGACCTGAGAGCTATTCCATTTGTAGGGTCATGGTCGCAGCTGAAGCAGAATGTGCCAGGATTCTTCGGTTTTGGATATGCAATGCAGAAGATGAAAGAGCAGGGAAGGTTTGAAGAGGTGAAAGAACTTTACAAAGGTTCTGATTTCTTTAAAACCTTAGTTCTGAATTCTATGATGAGTATGAACAAGTCTTATTTTCCCCTGACGTATTATATCAAAAACAATCCGAAATTCGGGGTATTCTGGAATGTACTCTTCGATGAATATGAGTTGTCCAGAGAAATCATGCTGGAGCTTACGGGTTTCAAAATGCTTCAGGAAGAAGATCCTTTATCAAGAAAATCCGTGAAAATCCGTGAGAAGATTGTACTTCCGTTATTAAGTATTCAGCAATATGCATTAATGAAGATTCAGAAAGGAGAAGGAAATAAAGAGGCTTATGAAAAACTGGTGACAAGATCGCTGTTTGGAAATATCAATGCGAGCAGAAATTCAGCATAGATCATTTACTACGAATTCTACAAAATATTATAGGAATGGGCTTTAGTCCATTCTTTTTTATTAAAGATCCATCGGCTTTAACCAAAAATAGTAAACCTCTCGTCCATTAAACAAACGAAATACAATATCGGGGATTGTTCAGCTTGCTCAATAGACGAGAGAAAAAATTATTCTTTTATAAACTTTTCATAATGAACTTTATCCTGAGTCTGAATTTTCAGATAATATACTCCTTTTGCAAAGTCATCAACTTTTACAGCTTTCTGATTGCTGTTTTTTCTGATCAGCCTTCCCAGATTGTCATAAACTTCCAGAGATTTAATATCATTTTCTGATACTACGCTCAGAATATTTTTGACAGGATTAGGGTATAGTGCAAAACGGTCTTTTTTTACAACTTCAGAAGTGTTTAACACTGCGTTATACACGTTTCCGAAATTGAGAATACCAAATCCTGTCTGATCATTATGATTCGGATAAAGAGAAGCCGTTTGTCTCAGCCTTGCTCTGATCTGGTCCCGGTTCATTGTCGGGAAAGCCTGGATAAAGCATGCCACACCTCCTGCTGCAATCGGAGTAGAAATGGAAGTTCCGTTTACGATGGTAGTTGTATTATCATAAACCGTTGTGGTAAAGGTTCCCTGGGCACTTCCGTCCGGTTTTACCACTCCAAGGGAATTAGGCCCGTAAGAGGAAAAATCCGAAGCATTTCCTGCCGAATCCACAGAACCGATAGAGAAAACTTTGGCATTATCTGAAGGTGTGGTAAGATAATGCCATGGCTGTGTTCCTGAATTTCCTGTAGCAGCAAGCACAAAGATGCCTTTATTCGCTGCAATCTCCGCTCCACGGGCAATGAAGGAGGTACTCCCGTTCATATCTGCATAACTATAATTGTACCGGGTATCATCAAAAACATGATATCCGAGAGAGGAAGTAATAATATCTACACCTTTTCTGTCTGCTTCTTCAGCGGCTTCAATCCAGTAGAGCTCTTCTTCAGGGACTTCAACGGTAGCATTTTCACTGCGGTAAAGATAAAAATCAGCATCCGGTGCAGCTCCTACAAAGGTATTTTCAATGAAACCACCGATTGCTCCCAGTACTACGCTGCCATGAGGGCTCAGGGAAGTATTATAAATATCTCCGGTTTTCGCAACGAAATCATAAGCGGCCTTTATTTGATTGCCATTCCATAATCTTGAAAAAGCAGCCCCTGTATTCACGGTAGGGAATCCTGCATCAATGACAGCAATGGAGACTCCGGTTCCGGTATATCCTGCCAGATGAAGCGGACGTATATTCACCTGGTCGATCTGTGCGGAGCCTGAGCCGTAATTAAAATTGGTCAGAATTTTATTAAGACCTGTATCATCTTTCCATTTGCCGGGTGCTTTTTTTAGTCCCGTTGGATTGCCGTTTCTGGCAAAACTTTCCACGGAAAGTACAAAAGGCTGAGCCTGCAGCTGTGCTTTCTGCGCTGGAGTGGCATTTACCGCAGCACCATTGAGCCATTTGGAATAATCGGTAACCGTAAAACCTAAATTCTGTAAGTTCTGAAGGTATGACGGTTCAATAGGGGCATCCTGGTCATTGAGCGGAATTCCAAGTGCTGTACGTCTGTTGATCGATTTTTGAGAAAGTTCTGAGAGCGGATTGGCATAAAATGCTGCTTTATTGGGCTTGTCTGTGAAATAGACAAAAACAAGTTCAGTTTGTGCAGATACGCTGAGGTAACCTGTTAGGAAACAAAAGAGTAAAAGTTTTTTCATAAGATTAATTTGTATAAAGATAAAAACAAAATCAATAAAATTTTTGATAGGATATTAAATTCCTTATTTTTACAGAAATATTTGTTATATGAAAAAAATTCAGATGGTTGACTTGCAAAGTCAGTATTACAAAATAAAGAATGATGTAGACAATGCGGTTTTAAATGTAATGGATTCGGCGGCATTCATAAACGGTCCTGAAGTAAAGTCTTTCCAGAATGAATTGGAGTCTTATTTAGACGTAAAACATGTGATTCCTTGTGCCAATGGTACAGATGCATTACAGATTGCCCTGATGGCTTTGGATCTGAAAGAAGGAGACGAGATCATCACAGCAGATTTTACTTTTGCGGCTACGGTAGAAGTAATTCACCTGCTTAAATTAAAATCAGTACTGGTAGATGTGGATTATGATACTTTCACCATTTCTACGGAACAGATTAAAAAAGCAATTACGCCAAGAACAAAAGCGATCATTCCGGTACATATTTTTGGACAGTGTGCCAATATGGAAGAAATTTTGAAAATTGCTGAAGAGCACAATCTGTATGTTATCGAAGACAATGCTCAGGCAATCGGTTCAGAATATACATTCTCTGACGGAAGTGTAAAACAGGCCGGAACAATGGCCACTGTGGGAACAACCTCTTTCTTCCCGTCAAAAAACCTTGGATGCTACGGAGATGGTGGTGCAATCTTTACCAATAATGATGAATTAGCACACCGTTTAAGAGGGATTGTAAACCATGGAATGTACGAAAGATACTATCATGATGAGGTAGGTGTGAACTCCCGTTTAGACAGTATTCAGGCAGCTGTTTTAAGAAAAAAACTTCCACATCTTGATTCTTATAACGAAGCAAGAAGGAAAGCAGCAGATTATTATGATGAAGCATTCGCAGGAAATCCGAATATTCTTACTCCGAAAAGATCTGAAAACTCTACCCACGTATTCCACCAGTATACTTTAAGAATTCTGAATGGAAAGCGTAATGAACTTCAGAAATTTTTAACGGAAAAAGAAATTCCTGCAATGATCTACTATCCGGTTGCACTAAGAAAGCAGAAAGCTTACTTCCAGGAAAGCAACGCTGCAGACTTTGTGAATACAGACAAACTTCTGGATCAGGTGATTTCTTTACCGATGCATACGGAATTAGACGAAGAGCAGCTGAAGTATATTACGGATGCAGTGCTTGAGTTTATGAAATAATGAAAAATACCATATTTAAATATAGAATAATAGGAATTGTAATATTTGTATTCCAGTTGCTTTTATTTTTGTTTTTGTTTTTTGGCTTTGGTACTTACAGTTCTTTTTTAGAAATCAGTACAGAGAAAATTTTTTCAATAGAAAATTTGGTCTGTCTCTTTACTTTAACCATATTTATAAGTACATTTCTAAGCCTGACAGGTTTTTTATATAATAGCAGAAAAGTTATTCTATATTTAAATGTAAACTATATTTTAGTTTTATCGTTTTTTATTTTTGAGTATATAAAGCTTATGATAGAAACCTCGTTTGAGGAGGTTGATGTTTTAATATTATTTCTGATTTTTTCTATTACATCGGCCTTTCTTTTAATGACGAATATTTTTAAAAATAAAAAAGTACAATTTTTAGAATTAGAAGATATAGGAAAATACAAAGATTAAAAAAAATGGCAATACTTGTTACCGGAGGACTTGGATACATTGGTTCCCACACTGTAGTAGAACTTCTCAATAGCGGCTTTGAAGTGATTATTGTAGATGATTTATCCAACTCAGAAAGGTTTATTTTAAATAATATTGAGGAAATTACAGGCAAAAAGCCGGTTTTTTATCCTTTTGACCTCAGAAGAAAAGAGCTTCTCAGCCAGGTTTTTGATGCGCATCAAATTGAAGGGTGTCTCAATTTCGCCGCTTCTAAAGCAGTAGGAGAGAGTCAGCTGAAACCTGTGGATTATTATGAAAATAATTTATTCTCGCTCATCAATATTCTTCAGGAATTTAAAGAAAGGGAAATATCCAATTTTATTTTCAGCTCATCCTGTACGGTTTACGGGCAGGCAGACACAATGCCAATTGACGAAAATACACCTTTGAAAATGCCGGAAAGTGTGTATGGAAAGACCAAACAGATGGGAGAAGAAATTCTGATTGATTTTGCAAAGGCTTATCACCGAAAAATATCGTTACTGAGATACTTCAACCCTATTGGTGCGCACCCGTCTGCAAAGATCGGAGAATTGCCTTCGGGAATTCCTAATAATTTAGTACCTTACGTTATGCAAACGGCGGCAGGAATCCGTGAGAAACTAAGCGTATGGGGGAATGATTATGATACGGAAGACGGAACCCCGGTCCGTGATTATATCTATGTGGTTGATCTAGCAAAAGCGCACGTAGCAGCATTAAAAAAGCTAATGGAAGATCCATCTTCGGATACTGTGATCGATACTTATAACCTTGGAACAGGAAAAGGATCCTCAGTATTAGAGGTCATACAGGCATTTGAAGAGTCAAATGGAGTAGAAGTACCTTATCAGATCTGTGCCAGAAGAGAAGGGGATATTACCATCGCCTATGCCAACCCTCAGAAAGCCGAAAAAGAGCTTCACTGGAAATCTGAAACTTCACTGGAAGAATCTTTAAGAACAGGTTGGGAGTGGCAGAAGTACCTGAACACCAGGAATTCATAAAAACAGGAAAATTTAAAAACGACTATAAAAATAAATTACAAAATATTTTCCCTGAATCCCCGGTCTTTTATCCATTTAAAAGAATCTTTTTTCAGGTGAAGTTTTAAATAATTTTAAATTAATATGAAGACACAAAGAATAGGTATTACATTTTCCTCATTTGATTTATTACATGCAGGGCATATTAAAATGCTTGAAGAAGCTAAAACCGTATGTGATTATTTAATCGTAGGACTTCAGATTGATCCATCTCATGATCGTCCCAACAAAAATAAGCCGAGCCAGACGATTGTAGAGCGTTATATTCAGCTGAAAGCAGTAAATGCTGTAGATGAGATCATTCCTTATTATACAGAAGAAGACCTGCTGGATATTTTGAAATCCTTCGTTATTGATGTAAGAATCATCGGTGACGATTATATGGACAGAGACTTTACAGGAAAACAATACTGTGAAGAAAAAGGAATTGAAATCTTTTATAACAAAAGAGATCACAGGTTTTCCACCAGTGACCTGAGAAAAAGAATTTACGAAGCTGAAAAAGAGAAATACTCCAAAACAGAACAGGTAAAATAAGAACAATAAAAAATCCCGAAAATTAATTTTCGGGATTTTTTTTGTATTACATTGGACCGCCTTGCTGATCATCGCCTGCCTCATTGGCATTGATGTCTTTTTTCTTTTTAGGTTGTTCTATCTTTTCACCTTGCTTAAATCTGTAGGTTAATGAAATAGAAAACTGTCTTGGCTGCCACTGCATATAATTTCTACGGGTATAATCGCTATTGAAGCTATATACTTCTCTGCTTCTTGTATTGAAGATATCCTGGATATTGAAGGAAATTGTCCCGTCTCCTTTCCAGATGGTTTTGGAAGCTCCAAGGTTCAATGCATACATATCCTGTGTATCCTGGTTGGCAGATTTCTGTGCTCCTCTGTAGAATCCCTGTAATTGTACACTTAAAGTTTTATCAAGCTTGAAAGTCGTATTAAGACGGGCTCTTGTAGAAAAACCGCTTCCGGTAAAATTCATATTTCCTACTTTGGCATTACCATCCTTGTCCCTCGCATCATAATAAGCAATTCCGGTGGTTTTATATCCGAACATATCCAAACTACCCATTATTTTTAACCATGCAAAAGGATCATAAGTGAAGTTAAGGTCTAAACCATAACGGTCATCATTACCAAGGTTGATAGGTTTCGTATAGAACACACTCTTACTTTCATCCGGTCTGTATACAAGCATTTTGGTATCATCCGTAGCATGTCTGTAGTACAGGGTAGGGTTTACCATAAATTTCTTTCTGGTGATGTTATAACCTACCTCAAAAGAGTCTACATAAGACGGGTTCAGGTCAATATTCCCTTCAAAAATATTCTGGCTGTTGCTGTAATTAGGGAAAGGAACCATGAAGAATGATCTTGGCCTGTCAATTCTTCTGGAATAGTTAACCAAAATCTGATTGTTCTTAGATACATCGTAGCTTAAGAAAACACTCGGGAACAAATTGTTGTAATTCTTCGTTTTGTTCAGAGGTTCTTTTGCCGTGTTCTGGCTGATATAATTGATCTTAACATTCGAAATCTCATCTCTTAAACCTAACTGGTAGGCAAAATTTCCAATCTTACTTTTAAATTGCAGATAAAATGCATTGAACGTCTCTCTGTAATCAGTATTGTTATTAAAATCCGAAATAAAAGGATTGTTTGAAGTACTGCTTACAAAGTTATCATACTTATTGTCGTTGATGTCTAGTCTGTATCCTGCTTCCAGTTTAGATTTCTCACCTATTGGAAGTTCATAATCGGCTTTTCCTATAACAGTTTTGCTTACAGAATGTCTTCTGGTAACATCATGTATGTCTGGTAGCAGGTCATTTGTTTCCAGAATGTCTGCATTGTTGTTGCTTCTGTTTCTCTGTAAACTCATTGATACGGATAAATTCTGACCTTTATCATCAAATTTGTGATCCAATCCTACATCCCCCTGGAATGCAAGGTTGTTGAACACGCTTTTGGAATCTCTAAGCCCGAAAGGGTTTAACAGTTGCCAGGTTCCCGCTACATTGTTAGGATCAGAAGGATCTTTAAAGAAACGGTGAAAACTTTCTTCCGTATTCAGCAGTTCATTTCCATCCCCTTCAAACGTTCTTACCAAACCTGTTAAATTGATCGAAGTTTTTTCAGACAGATCATGTACAAAACCGGCACTTACATTATAATTTTTGTTATAGGTTTTATTCGTGGAATTTTGCAGCTGATGAAGAAGAACATCTTTAGGCTGTTCACCTTTTACGATGTTCGGGAAATTAATGCTGTGGTAAGTCGTTTCAGAATTATTTTTTGTTTTATTTTCAGTGTAACCGCCGCCGCCGTTCAGAAACCAGGTCCAGTTATTTTTTCTCCAGCTCAAATTGGTGTTAAGCGAGGTTCTCGGGAAATATCCCAAAGATCCTACAACACTACCATTGAATCCGACTTTCTTGCTTTTTTTAAGGATGATATTCAAAATCCCCGAAGTTCCGCTGGCTTCAAATTTAGAAGAAGGGTTGGTGATCACTTCAATTCTTTCAATCTGATCCGCCGGAATACTCTGCAAAGCATTGGCGCCGTCATCAATTCCCAGAAGGGCAGAAGGTTTCCCGTTGATCAGGAACTTTACATTGGTGCTTCCTCTCATAGAAACCGTTCCGTCAGTATCTACAGAAACCGAAGGAACATTTGTAAGGACATCCTGAAGGCTTCCCCCTTTACTTACAATATCCTGTGAAGGATCATATGTTTTTTTATCAAGCTCTACCTTATAAGGTTTTGCTGCAGATGCAGTAATAACGACTCCCTGAATCTCTTTGGTTTTGCCATCAATGGTAGTTGTAGCTTCAGGTTCTATAGATAATGCACCAATATTACCTGCTGTAGTAATATTTTTGCTGACCACACTTTTCTTGTAGTCAATAGCCTCTACTGTAATGTCGTAATCTCCGGGAGCAAGCTGAAGTTTGTACTGTCCCTTTTCGTCAGTAAGAACAGCGTCACTTAACGCAGTGTTGGCTTTATTGCTGAAAGTAACGGAGGCATAAGGAACCGGCTGGTTCTTCTTATTGACAATCGTTCCCGAAACACCTGCTTTTTCCTGGGCAAAAGCCATAGCCGCTGCCGAAAGTACTAAAGTAAGTCCTAAAGTTTTTCTGGTGAAAATATTGACAATTTCTGTCTTATTCTTCATAGGTTATTTTTTTGTATAAAATCGTGAAAGGATAACCCTTAATATTTTGGATTTTTATATTAGTTTGATTTCCAAAATATTATGATTTGTTTATTGTTTTTAGCTGTATAAAATTTTAGATGCCTGCTAAGCTTATTTTATATTCCTGGAGTTGAGCCAGTCCTGATAAGCTTTTGCATTTACAGCATGCTCTTCAGCACTTGCCGTAAACTTATGATATCCAAATCTTGCAGGATCGGCACACATGAATATATAATTGTTGTTTTCCGCATTCAAAACAGCATCTACCGAATTTTTATCCACCACACAGATCGGTCCCGGAGGAATGCCTGCATTAGCATAGGTGTTGTATGGCGATGGAGTAGACAGATGCTTATATAATACTCTTTTTATAGGTTCTTTAAAATTAGTCTGTTTGTTGATGGCATAAATCACCGTAGGATCAGACTGAAGCTTCATTCCTTTTCTGTAACGGTTCAGGTATAACCCGGCAATCGTTTTCATTTCATCTTTCTTACCTCCTGATTCTTTATAAACAATGGAAGCCAGTGCATAGATCTGATCTCTTGTAAGACCGGACTGCTGTTCCTTATTCTTTCTTTCACCCGTCCAGAAACTATTGTACTGATCTTCGAATTTTGCAAAAAATTCTCTTGGACTTACTGTCCAGAAAAAATTATACGTATCGATGAAAAAATATTTCTTTAAATCTTCAACATTTTTATACCCCTTCGCCTGGGCAACAACATCCAGATCATTTACGAAATGTAAAGAATCAATCTCCGTTTTTTTGCTCACCTTTCCAATCATCTGATACATATCTCCAAAATCTCCGATTCTGAAAGAATTAGCAGTCTGATTACCTGCTTTGATCATATTCACAAGGTCTGTATTTCCTGTTCCGCTTTTGATCTGGTAACGCCCCGCTTTGAAATTGGCAGGAAGACCTTTGTCCTTGGCTACCGCTTCAAAAGATTCCTTATCCTTAATATAAGGCGCAACAGAATCAAGAATCTGTTTGAAACCCGCATTGTGAGGGATCAGAACATAGCCTTCTTTTTCTACGTTATTCCCGAAATATTTATTATAAAATCTCAAACCAAAAAATCCTGCGACTACAAAAACCAGCAGAATGATAATGAGAATAGCTTTTTTCATTCTTATTAAATGTTGATTAAAAGTCTTTTTGTTTTAAAGAAGATCCGTTTTACCTCTAAAAACCTGCTTTGCAGGACCTTCCAACCATATATCATGGAAAGAATCACCGCTTTTTTCAGCATATACTTTAAGGTTGCCCCCTAAAGTTTTAACTTTTACAGAGGTTAGATGATGCTTTTGAAGAAAAGTTAAAGCGGAAGCCGTAACTCCTGTTCCGCAACTGTAAGTTTCGTCCTCAACGCCTCGTTCATAGGTTCTTACAAAAATCTCCTGATCCGAAATTTTTTCCACAAAGTTTACATTGATGCCTTTTTCCTTGTAATTTTCAGAATTTCTGATCCCATATCCTTCGTCATATACGTGAAAGTCTTTCAGGTTGTCTACATATTTTACATAATGAGGAGATCCGGTGTTCAGAACAAAATCATTTCCGTCGTGAGAAATCGTATCTACATTGATCATTTTCAGTTTAATGATTCCGTTGTGTACTTCTGCTTCATGTTCTCCGTCTATTGCCATGAACTTACATTTATCTTCAAAAATGTCCAGGAAAAAAGCAAAAGCTACCAGGCATCTTCCACCGTTTCCGCACATTGTACTCTCTCCGCCGTCAGAATTGTAGTAGACCATTTTAAAATCATAATCCGGATCATTTTCAAGCAGGATAAGTCCGTCAGCACCTATCCCAAAACGTCTGTCACATAGTTTTTCAATGATTGTTTTATCTTTTGGAAACTGAAGGTCACGGTTGTCTACCATCACAAAATCATTTCCTGTTCCCTGATATTTATAGAATTCCATACTTTTTTTTTGTCTAAATGAAGCAGCAAAATTAATATATTTAAAATGAAAAACGAACAGTGTTAACTGTTCGTTTCCTTATTTATAATCGTTTTATCTAATTATCTGAAGCCTCTTCCGTTGCTCTGTCTGTTGGCATCACTGCTTTGGCTGCTTGAGTTGTTTCTGAACCCGCTGGATGATGATTCTGATCTTGTACTGCTTTCGCTGTTTCTGAACCCGCCACTGTTTTGGTTTCTGAATCCGCTATTGTTTTGGTTGTTCTGAGAACCGCTGCTTTGATTTCTGAATCCGCTATTGCCGCTGCTGTTCTGATTTCTGAATCCGCCACTGTTTTGGTTATTCTGATTTCCCTGGTTTCCCTGGTTTCTGAACCCGCTGTTACTGTTGGAGTTTCTGTTATTATTGAATCCTCCGCTATTATTGTTATTGTAAGATCCGTTATTATTTCTGAAACCATTGTTAGGTCTCTGGGTGGTTATTGTAGAAGACCTTCTTTCCACATACACTTTTCTTCTGGAGTTGTTGTAACTATCATAATAGTAAGGAATACCATTATCATAATAATAATTAATATTATTTCTATAGTAATAGCCATCATTACCCCAATATCCACCGCTTCCATAATATCCGGAAGGGGCATAGTAATATCCGTTATTATAATAAGGATCACCATAACCATAGCCATTATTGGCGTATCCATCTGAATATGCTAAACAAGAAGTTAAACTGCTAATAGCAAAAATACTGAGTGCTATTTTTAATAAATTTTTCATGACTTTATTGTACTTTTTTCTTTAAAACTTTTTTTCCAATTGACGTATCCTAAGATAGCCATTATAGTAAATACCAAATATTGCACCGAAGTGATACCAAGTCCCTTAAAAATCATCATCGGGATGCAAATAAGATCTCCGATAATCCAGAAAATCCAGTTCTCAATGCGCTGTTTGGCCATAAACCACATTCCTGCTAAAAATATTGAAGTTGTGAAAACATCCATCCAATTGGCCCAGTCCAGATGATACAATCCAAGGTTGGCCCCTTCCATAGAAAACTGATTATCTATATAAGGTTTGTAGTAGTAAATAACTGTAACCAATACTAAACTGAGTACAAAAAGAATGCTCGCATACAGCCATTCTTTCTTTGTAGCCCATGTAACGTCTACATGTATATGATCTTCTGAGTTTTTTGCCCATAAAACCCAGCCATAGACACTCATGATCGTATAGTATACATTAATAAGACAGTCTCCCAGTAATCCGAAATTAAAAAGAATATATACATAGATCAGGGTAGAAATAATGCCGGTAGGATATACCCATATATTTTTTTTAATGGAAAAATATACGCTCAAAGTTCCGAAAACAGCACCTGCCGTTTCCAGTGCAATTTGTAAAGAATCGTAGCTTTCATAAGGCTTTACAAAAAGATCATATAAATTCATGCGATCAAAAATAAGCAAAAATATGGACTTTTTAAAATGAATTAAATAATGTCTTGTTCAGGTTTTTGATATATTAATGTAAAATAAATCATGAAAGTTTAACGATAAACGTGAGAGTTCCTAAATTTTTTATATTTTCGTGAATCCTTAATAAATAAAAAAACATGTCGAAAATTTGGGTTAAGAAGCCACTAAGTGCCTATGAGGCAGATATGAAGAAAAGTGAGCTGAAAAAAGTCCTTGGAAAATGGAGTTTAACAGCAATTGGAGTGGGTGCTATCATTGGTGGTGGAATCTTTGTTCTTACCGGAACCGGAGCCTATTACCATGCAGGTCCTGCACTTGCAATTTCCTTTATTATAGCAGGTATTGCCTGCGTTTTTGCAGCATTATGTTATGCAGAGTTTGCATCCATTATTCCTGTGGAAGGTTCAGCGTATGCTTATGCATATGGAACAGTAGGAGAGATTTTTGCCTGGGCAATGGGCTGGTGTCTCATTCTGGAGTATGCTATGGCCAGTATGGCGGTCTCGGTGAGCTGGTCCGGATATTTTAATAAATTTCTGAAAATATTCAATATTCACTTACCGGCTTATCTTACCTCAGACCCGGCAAGTTATACCGGTGACGGTTTCTCTATGAACCTGCCTGCATTTATCCTTGTTCTATTGATTACAGCTTTACTTGTAAAAGGAACTAAAGAAGCAGCGGGTGCCAATAACCTGATCGTTCTGATGAAAACTTCTGCAGTTATTTTCGTGATCATAGCCGGAGTTTATATTATCTTCTCCAATACTGACCTTTATAACGCTGTAGACGGAGTAAAAAACTGGAAGCCATTTATTCCTGATCAGATCAAGATCAAGAATTCTGAAGGCGATATGGTTTCTGCCTATGGTATCAAAGGAATCATCTCCGGAGCGGCTGCAATTTTCTTTGCCTATATCGGTTTTGATGCTGTTTCTACCCAGGCAGGGGAGGCGATTAATCCTAAAAAGGATGTGCCTTTTGCGATTATTGCTTCATTATTGATCTGTACTGCTTTGTATATCTGTGTATCTCTTGTATTGACAGGAATGATGCATTATACAGACTTTAATCCTGAAGGAAAATATCCTGATGCGATCAAAGCTCCTGTAGCCTACGCATTTGAAATTGCAGGAAAACATTGGGCAAGTAATGTGGTAACGATTGCTGCTACTGTAGGATTGATTTCTGTAGTAATGGTAATGATGATGGGACAGTCCAGAATCTTCATCGGTATGGCAAAAGACGGATTGATTCCTAAGTTCTTCGGTGAGCTTCACCCAAAAACAAAGACTCCTTATAAAGGAATTATTTTGTTAGGAATTGTAGTAGCGTTCATTGCAGCCTTTACGCCAATTTCTACTCTTGCGGATATGACAAGTTTCGGAACCCTGTTTGCATTTACACTGGTATGTATTGCTGTTTGGGTAATGAGAAAGAAAGAACCTGCATTGATCAGACCTTTTAAGGTTCCTGCTTATAAAGTGGTAGTAGCATTGGGAGTAGTAATCAATCTTTATCTGATTTTTAACTTAAGTGCCCACGCACTGGAACTTTCTGCTGTATGGTTATTCTTAGGTGGTTTAGTGTATTTCCTTTATGGAAAATCAAACAGTAAACTTAATAATCCTGAAAAATATAAAAACGTAGACTAAATCAATCAATATATAAACCGCTTCGGCGGTTTTTTTGTTCTTAAAAATATAAGCTTATGAAAAAAATACTCTCCATTATATTCCTTTCTGCAGGAATATGTGCATTTTCTCAACAGGTAGAAAATATTGAAACGATCCTTAATGATAAAATAAGCATCAGGGCGATTGAGCTTTATGATCATAAGGTCTGGTACAGTGGAACGGAAGCTAAATTCGGGTTTGTAGATCTTAAAGATTATAAAAACCAGAAGCAGATCAAACTTTCGGAAGAAAAGCTTGAGTTCCGTACCCTGGGTCAGAATAAAACGTCCTTCTATGCCATCAATATCGGAAGTCCGGGCCGTTTCTTTGCAATAGACAAAAAGGACATGAAGTCACAGGTTGTCTTTACAGATCCCTCTCAAACCGCTTTCTATGATGCTTTACATTTTGTGAACGATAAGCTGGGATATACCTTCAGTGATGCAGACAAAGATAATTTGCTGAAGCTTGCCGTATACAGAAATGGAAACTGGAGTATGCTGAAAAGTGATTTGAAACTGAATGAAGGCGAAGCCGCTTTTGCAGCCAGTAATACCAATATTTCTTCTACTCAGAAATACCTATGGATTGCAACAGGTGGTAAAGCCTCGAGAATCTTAAGAATGGATCTGAAAAATGAAAAAATTGAAGTATTCAATACCCCGTTTGTTCAGGGGGAATCTTCGCAGGGAATGTATTCCATCGATTTTTATGATGATCATTTCGGAATTGCGGTAGGAGGTGATTATACTAAGCAGGAAGCCAATATCAATAATATTGCAACCACCAATGATGGAGGTAAAACATGGCAGGTTCAGGCTTCAGGGCAGAATGCAGGATATACAACCTGTGTGAAAATCAAACCGGGCTCAAAAGGAAAAGAAATGATTGCTGTAGGTGACCGTCACATCAGTTATTCTTCAGATTTCGGAAAAACCTGGAAGAAGATTTCAGATGAAAAAGGTTTTTTTGTCTGTGAATGGATAGATGCCCATAGAATTGCAGTTGCGGGCAATGGAAAGATTTCAGTAGTGAAATTAAAATTTTAAATAATATGGATAGAAATTATCATTATTGAAGAAAGGTATTGATAATGCGTATTTAGACTCATTATAAAATAGAGCCTAATATAATTCATAGGTTATATTTCACAACTAATGGTTAATTTTGCAGGACGAAATTTTAATTATGTTAAATTTCATCATCTGATTAATTTAATTTTTCAAAATGAACTCTTTAATAGATAAATATAATATTCCCGGACCTCGTTACACTTCTTACCCTACCGTTCCTTACTGGGATGAAACTACATTCTCACCGGAACAATGGAAGGAGACCGTGATCAGGTCTTTTCATGAAACCAATGCGGAAGAGGGGATTTCTATTTATATCCATTTGCCTTTTTGTGAGGCGTTGTGTACATTCTGTGCATGTCATAAAAGAATAACGAAACAGCATAGCGTTGAAGTTCCTTATCTGGAAAGCGTATTAAAAGAATGGAAACTTTACCTGGAACTTTTCGATGAAAGGCCTAAACTGAAAGAGCTTCACCTGGGTGGCGGTACACCGACATTTTTCTCTCCTGAAAATTTAAAAACATTATTGGAAGGAATCTTTTCAACGGTAGATATTGCGGAACATCCTGAATTCTCTTTTGAAGGTCACCCGAATAACACTACAAAAGAACATCTTCAGACTTTGTATGACCTTGGTTTCAGAAGAGTAAGCTTTGGAGTACAGGATTACGACCCTAAAGTACAGAAAGCGATCAACAGAATCCAGCCTTTTGAGAACGTGAAAAACGTAACGGAATGGGCGAAGGAAATAGGTTACAGGGGAATCAGCCATGACCTGGTCTTCGGTCTTCCGCATCAGACCTGGGAGGCGATGGAACACACCATCAGAAAAACGATGGAACTGAAACCGGACCGACTTGCTTTCTATTCTTATGCACACGTTCCATGGGTGAAAGGTGTAGGACAAAGAGGATTTGATGAAAATGACCTTCCAAGCGGAGAAGAAAAGAGACGTTTGTATGAAGATGGTAAAAAACTGCTTCAGGATCTGGGATATATTGAGGTTGGAATGGACCATTTCTCTCTGGAACATGATGATTTATACCAGTCTTTGATTCATAAAAAACTTCACAGAAACTTCATGGGGTATACTTCAAGCAACACCCAACTGATGGTAGGACTGGGGATGTCAGCAATCTCAGATTCATGGTATGCTTTTGCCCAGAATGTAAAAACGGTGGAAGAATACCAGAAAATGGTGGAAGAGGGCCAGATTCCTGTAGTGAAGGGCCATGTGCTTAATGAAGAAGACCTGGTGGTAAGAAGACATATTCTTAACCTGATGTGCCAGCTTGAAACTACTTTCAATGAAACCAATTCATTCCCGGAACTTGAAAATGCATTAGATATGCTGAAAGAGATGGAAAATGACGGTTTAGTTGAAATCAATGGGCATGAAATAAAAATTACAGAAGCGGGAAGAGCCTTCACCAGAAATGTTGCAATGGTTTTCGACCTGAGAATGATGAGAAATAAACCGGAAACGAGGATTTTCTCCATGACGATATAAAACAAAAGCGGTTCAGTGTTGAGCCGCTTTTTTATTTGCTTTAAGATTTTAGTTGAAGTCTTACTGCTACTTAAAGCTAATCTATACAAAGGATAGCTGTCTGTATCAATTTTTTTATTTAATGACAATTTTCTGGCTATAAGATTTCAGATCACCGGATTTTACATTGATAAAATAAACACCGGAGGCTATTCCGGAAATATCAATGCTCTTTCCGCTGGTAATCTGACCGGTTTCCAGAACCTTTCTTCCCTCTGCACTGATGATTTCTGCCGTTACTTTTTTATCCTTTATCCCATCTATAAAGATTTCTTTGGAGGCTGGATTTGGATAGATCTTCACAGTTCCTAAAGGATCATTTTCCTTTGTTGATAGAGTTCCGGTTGTAATTTTAAAAATTTTCCCGCTATTCACTGCTGCTACATACAATTCTTTTTGTGAATCCTGTCCGAAAGTGGAGAAGTTATTCCCGCTGTACGCAGAAGTCCAGGTTATGGTATTGTTGCTGTCCAGAATTCCGATTTGTGTGGAGCAGTAATCTGCAAAGAAATATTTCCCCTGAAGAGACGGATATTGAGTTCCCCTGTAGACATACCCTCCTGTTATGGAGCATTTATTTCCGGAATGATCATACACTGCGATCGGGAATGTCATCGTAGACTGGGCGGGACATCCTGCTGTATTGTAAGCATTATTTCCTTCATAGCAGCGCCAGCCATAATTTATACCAGCCTGTGTAATGGGCATTTTGTTGATCTCTTCTATGTTTTCCTGGCCCACGTCAGCAATCATAGCGTTTCCTGTAGTAAGATCAAAGGAATACTTCCAGGCGTTTCTGAGACCGTAAGCCCATATTTCATCGGCTCCGTCTACACCAGCCCCGGCAAAAGGATTGTCAGGAGGGATGTTGTAAGGAGTGGGGTCAGTGGCATCTACATCAATCCGCAGCATTTTTCCCAGCAGTGAATTTTTATTTTGGGCATTATTGTTGGGGTCTCCGCCGCTTCCGCCGTCTCCTGTGATGATCCATAATTTTCCGTCAGGGGCAAAATGAATGCTTCCGCCATTATGATTGGAGAATGGTTTGGGAATATTCAGCAGGATCTTTTCAGAACCGGCATTGGCTACATTGGGATCTGTGGAGCTTACAGAGTATCTTGCCACGATAATATTTCCGGCAGGGTTGTTATAATACACAAAAAAATACCCGTTTACAGAGTACTGCGGGTGAAATGCAAGCCCTAGAAGCCCCCTTTCACCACCAAAAATAATTTTTGAAGAAATATTCAGAAAATTAGTGGCATTAATGGTCCCGTTAGGTTGAATAATCTTAATAATTCCGTTTTGCTGAACGACAAACAGACGGCTGTCATTAGCGTTTGTAATCTCTACGGGACTGGTCAGTCCGCTCACAAATTCTTCCAGATTAATGCTTTGGGCATTACCGATTAAGGAAGAAAAAATACTGATGCTAAAAAGTAGTTTTTTCATAATATTTTGATAGTTAAGGTGTTGAAATATGAATGAAAATTTTATACCAATCAGATTTTGCAGACTTTATGATGATACCGTCAAATAATTGTTAAATCTTAAATAGAAATCAGAATACCAATATATCTGAAAATAAACCATTTCTGTTGTTAAAAATTCATAAAATACAAGAAAATCATTATATTTGCCGACTTAATTTAACGTAGTTATAACAAAATGCAAGGAAAAGGACTTATTACAATTGTTGCTATTGTCCTGGGGTTGATCTGCTTAAACGAGCTATTGCCAACCTGGTACACCAGCAAAATTGAATCGCAGATTGAAGCTGCGAAAGGAAACGAGAAAGAGATCAAACGAATCAAGGAAGATACTCTTAATCTTGGGTATACAAAGCTTTATTATTCTAAAGCGAAGGACAAGGAAATGAAATTGGGTCTTGACTTAAAAGGAGGGATCAACGTTCTTTTGGAAATCAATCAGAGAGATCTGGTAAATGATTTAACCAATTATTCTACGAATCCTGTTCTTATTGAGGCTTTAAACAAGACTGATGAAGCTCAGAAAAACTCAACAAAATCTTACATCGACAATTTCTTTGAACAGTTCGATGCGGTAAACAAAGCAAAAGGAACAAACCTGAAGCTAGCTGATCCGGAACTTTTCGGAAATACAAATCTATCTGAAATCAAGTACAACACTACTGATGAGCAGGTAAAAAGTATTATAAAAAGAAGAATTGATCTTTCTGTAGGAACAGCTTTCGAGGTAATCAGAACGAGAATTGACAAGCTTGGAGCGATCCAGCCGAACGTTCAGAGAGTACCTGGTACAGCTAGAATTTCTGTGGAAATGCCTGGTATGAAAGATATCGACAAAGTGAAGAAAATGCTTCAGACTTCTGCAAAACTTCAATTCTGGGAAGTACAGCAGATTCCTGAAATTGCGCCTTATTTCCAGACTTTGACAACTATGGTTGCTGCAAAAGGAGATTCTATGGGAGTTGCAAAGAATGTGAACTTCATGAACCTTTTACAGCTTGACAAATTAAGAACTAATGGTGTTGCCAACGTAAAATTGTCTGATACTGCTGCTGTAAACAAAATCTTGAACAGCAAAGTAGGTATGGCTTTACGTCCTGCAAACATTAAATATACACAGTTTATGTGGGGTTACAAACCTGAAGCTACAAGCCCTGATGATTTGGTATTGTATGCAATCAGAAGTAACATCAACCAAAAAGCTCCGGTAGACGGTGCCGTAGAAACTGCGAACATCAGCTATGACGAACTTGGAAGAATAGTGGTAGACATGCAGATGGATTCTAAAGGTGCTAAAGAATGGAAAACTTTAACGGAGAAAAACGTTGGAAAACCAGTAGCTGTAACACTTGATAACAGAGTATACACTGCTCCAAACGTTGTAGGTGCTATTCCTAACGGGAGAACTCAAATCTCTGGTAACTTCTCTCAGGAAGAAGCTAAAGAACTGGTTGACGTATTAGGAGCCGGTAAATTACCTGCAGGTGCAAAAGTAGTACAGGCTACTCAGGTAGGTCCGTCTCTTGGACAGGAATCTATCAATGCCGGTATGATTTCATTCGCAATCGCATTCTTAATTATCATTGTTTATATCATTTTCTATTACGGTGGTGCCGGTGTGTACGCTGTAATTGCGATGGTAATTAACTTATTCTATATTTTCGGAATTATGGATTCCGGAGACTTTACGCTGACTCTTCCTGGTATCGCAGGTATCGTATTGACGATGGCGATGGCGGTAGATACCAACGTAATTATCTATGAAAGAACGAAAGAAGAATTATTTGCAGGTAAGAGCATCCTGGAAGCTTATAAAGACGGTTTCAAACATGCATTAAGTGCAATTATCGACGGTCACTCAACTACGTTACTTACAGCGGTAGTGCTATTCTTCTTCGGAACAGGACCTATCAAAGGATTTGCTTTGACATTAATGATCGGTATTATCATGACCTTGTTCACTTCTGTATTGTTATCAAGAGTGATGATCTTCAGCAGACTGAATAAAGGTAAGACCCTTTCTGTATGGACTCCGCCAACTAAAAATCTATTCAGAAACACATGGATCGATTTCATCGGAAAGAGAAAATATGCTTATATCATCTCTGCGGTATTAACTGTGGTTTGTATCATTTCTATAGCTACTCACGGGTTCAAATATGGTATCGACTTTACAGGAGGTAGAAACTATGTGGTAAGATTTGATAAAGAAGTAAATGCCAATGACGTTGAAGAGAAGCTGGTAAAACTTTTCAAAACTGAAGATGGGAAAAACTCTTCTGTGGAAGCGAAGACTTTCGGAAATTCAAATCAGTTGAAAATTTCTACAGATTATCTTATTGAAGATGAATCTTTAAAAGCTGACCAGACGATTGAGCAGAAATTATACGAAGGATTAAAAGGAGAGCTTCCGGCTAATATTACACTGAATGATTTCAAATCTGCGGATAAAGACCATGCAGGAATTATTTCTTCTGAAAAAGTAGGACCTACAGTAGCAGATGATATTCAGACACACGGTATTCTTGCTGTAGTAGCTGCATTGGCCGGTATCTTTATCTATATCTTATTCCGATTCAGAAAATGGCAGTTCTCTCTGGGTGCAGTTGCTGCACTATTCCACGATGCGGTTATTATTTTGGGAACGTATTCATTACTTCACAAGTATATGCCATTCAATATGGAGATCAACCAGGACTTCATTGCTGCGATCCTTACGGTATTGGGGTACTCTATCAACGATACGGTAATTATCTTCGACAGAATCAGGGAGTATCTGAGAGAGAAGAAATCATTGACATTGGCTGGATTGTTTGATGACTCTATTTCAAGTACATTGGGTAGAACATTCAACACTTCATTTACTACAATCCTTGTGATCCTTGCGATCTTCATCTTTGGTGGTGATAACCTTAGAGGATTCATGTTTGCCTTGTTGATCGGTATCGGATTCGGTACTTATTCATCCATCTTTATTGCATCAGCAATTGCTTATGATTTCCTGAAGAAAGGAAAAGAAGAAGAAGTACACGGTAAAACAACTTCTGACAAAGAAGTACTTGCTTCAAAGTAATACGAACTACAATAAATTAGTAAAAGCCTTTCGAAAGAAGGGCTTTTTTTATTGTAATTAAATCAATGAAAACACATTGCTTTGTAAGTGACTTCTGTTTTCATTACTCATGAAGTATAAAATTGTATTAAAAAGAGTGAAGTGAATTCTGTTTTATTGATATAGATTTGCTATTCTGTATTATACTTCTTTAATACAATGAAATTTATAATCATTATTTTTAAGATTTGATTAATTTTGCACCATCATGGAAAATTCAAAGAAAAAAGCGGCTATAGGCTTCATATTTATTACTTTACTGATTGATATTACCGGATGGGGCATCATTATACCTGTGGTTCCGAAACTGATCGAAGAACTGATTCATGCAGATATCAGTGAAGCTGCAAAGTATGGAGGCTGGCTGGGATTTGCCTATGCATTCACACAGTTTATTTTTTCTCCCCTAGTTGGAAACCTGAGTGATAAATACGGGCGCCGACCTATTATTCTGATTTCACTTTTCGGATTTGCTGTAGATTATATCTTCTTGGCATTAGCACCTACAATCTGGTGGCTGTTTTTAGGAAGAGTAATAGCAGGAATTACAGGGGCAAGCGTCACCACGGCAAGTGCTTATATCGCAGATATTTCTACCGATGAAGACCGGGCCAAAAACTTTGGACTGATAGGAGCTGCATTTGGACTTGGATTTATTATAGGACCGGTTTTGGGTGGAGTTCTCGGACATTATGGAGCCAGGGTTCCTTTCTATGCCGCTGCAGGTCTGTGTCTGCTCAATTTCCTGTACGGTTATTTCATCCTTCCGGAAAGTTTGGATAAAGATAAAAGAAGAGAGTTTGACTGGAAGCGTGCCAATCCGGTAGGATCATTTAAATTTTTAGGTAAGCACCCCGAAATTTCCGGACTCATTGTTTCGTTGATTTTAATTTATATAGCAGGTCATGCTGTACAGAGTAACTGGAGTTTCTTTACTATGTATAAATTCAGCTGGACAGAAAGAATGGTGGGAATTTCATTAGGAGTAGTAGGATTGCTGGTAGGATTGGTACAGGGACTTCTGATCAGATGGACAACACCAAAACTGGGAGAACAGAAAAGTATTTATTACGGATTGGCTTTTTATGCTGTAGGAATGCTGTTATTTGCATTTGCTTCAGAAGGCTGGATGATGTTTGTATTCCTCATTCCTTATTGTCTTGGGGGTATTTGTGGACCGGCTTTACAGTCTGTTATTACTAAAAGTGTTCCTTCCAATGAACAGGGAGAGCTTCAGGGAGCTCTGACGAGTTTAATGAGTGCAACTTCCATTATCGGGCCTCCGATGATGACCAACCTGTTTTACTTTTTTACCCACGATGAAGCGCCTTTCAAGTTTTCGGGAGCGCCATTCTTCCTGGCATTTATTCTGATGGCAGTTAGCGTCATCATTACCTATTCTGCTTTTCAGAAAAAACCGAAAAATTTAGATCCACTCCCGGAAGATAAATATTCAAAATAAAAACAGGGTTAAGATGCATTGAACATCTTAACCTTATTTTTTACAGACCGATTCTGAATATTTACGTAAATTGTGATAGAGTTACAGAATCTTCTTGATAGCTGTCTTTGCGTTAAAGCCCTATATTATGAATGAATTGAAATTAGAACAATACCTCGAACGGATTCATTATTCCGGAGATTTGGCAATGGATATGGATACCCTGAAAAAAATCCATCAGCTTCATCCCAAGCATATTCCTTTTGAAAATATAGATCCTTACACAGGAACAGTTCCGTCTCTGAATGCGGATGATGTTTTTCAGAAATTGGTCGTTCATGGAAGAGGAGGATATTGCTATGAGCAGAATCTGCTTTTAAGTGAAGTACTGAAATATATAGGATTTCCCGTTCAGCTGCAATTGGGCAGGGTAGTTTGGAAAAGGGAAGAAAACAGCATTGCTGCAAAGACCCATTTACTCCTTATTGTTGACTTTGAAGGAAAAAAACATCTCGTAGATTGTGGTTTCGGTACAGCAACACTCACTGCTCCTTTAGTTTTGAATGATGAAGGACCCCAGCAGACTCCTAACGGGTTGTTTAAGATATCAAAAAAAGAAGAAGAATACGTGCTTTGGACCTTGCGGGAAGAATGGTTTCCTGTTTATCGTTTTGCCCTGGAGCAAGTAGAACCAATTGATCTGGAAATTGCCAATTGGTACCTTGCTACACTTCCTGAATCAGGTTTTAAGAAAAATCTGGTTCTTTCAAAAGTAGATGAAAACGCCCGTTATACCTATACGGATCATGTGCTGAATATCCGATCAAATGAAGGATTAAAAGAATCTGTCTCTATAGATAATAACCTGCAGTTATTTGAAATACTCAAAAATACTTTTGGATTAAGAGGTAATGCAATAGATTTGCTGAAGAAAAAACTGAATGACTGACAATGTTTCTGATAAATGCTATAAGATAAAAGGGAAGCCATCTGGCTTCCCTTCGTTTTGAAATTTAATTCTATATGAAGATTAAGGATATAAAGATTTTGTTCCGTTGCTCACAATATTACTTCCTAATCCTGAGAATGATACTGAGAATTTGCTGGAATTAAAGCTCAGGGAACCGGTAGGAGTACAAAGTCCCAGTGCATATTGACACTGTCCGTATGCGCCTGTTCTTTTGATGATTTTGCTTTCGCTTTTTGCCTTTCCTAAGCTGATTGAACCCCAGTCGCTCACATCCGCATTGGAAACTGTAGATCCAGAGTAATAAATGGTGATCTGATACCCGATTTCCCCTCTTTTAGACCCCCAAAGCCAGTTGGCAGTCCACCATTGTTTGTACCATTTAGAGACAACTTTTGCAGCCTGGGTTTCGCTGGAGGTCTCCGTATTGGCCCTTGTATCCATCATGACCAGTCCGCCCAGGATATTATCCCAGATAATTCCGGACTCATTGTAAAAGCATAATGTGCTGAATGTTCCTTTTTTGCTGTTCCAGGTGATTTCCATGACGTTGGTTCCGGCTTTTACTTCTTCAGTGATAGCATCTTTCAGTCCTTTTTGAGCTATTGCCAGATCATCACCGGTATACAGGTCTCCGATCTTTCCGATTTTTACAGAAGACGTTTCCATGATATTTCCCAGCGCAATAAACTGGCCTGGATCAGAGATTAAGCTTTGGGAAATGTCAATTCCTTTCTGAGTAGAGATTTTTCCGATAATATTGACTTCTGCAATCTGTAAATCGCTCTTCAGATAGGTCTCAAGATTTTTTTTGGATTCATTCAGCTGTACCTGTACTGTTTCAGGAACAATTTTTGATGGAAGGGGAGTGGTTTCCTTTTTCAGATCTTCAGGGCTTACTTTAGCCTGAACTGTTTCCTGCCTCGTGATTTCATTGTTCTCATCACTGCAGCTGCTGAGAGCTAATACCGACAGTGCGGCAAAAACTTTAAAAGTAGTTACTAATTTTTTCATATTAATTTTTTGTTGTGTAAAGTAAATATAATGATTCGTTACATAATTCTCAGTGTTTTGAGTTAATTATTTATTAATAAATTAAAAATTCAGAATTGCAAGGTCACAAATAGCAGTAACAATAATTAATAACTACTCGTTTTATATAACATAACTGAAAAACCGAATCCGTTACCTATAACCTTCATCTTAATTCCTGCATCTCGGGTCACAGCCCACAATCTGCCTCTGAAAATCTTAAAATTTGTTTAAATTTTTCATTTACGCTAACATAAGTCTATAATCTTTCGTAATTTTACACCATGGAATTAAGCATTGGAGAAATGGCACTCATTGCTATTGCAATCGTTGTATTATTCGGACCGGATAAACTTCCTCAGATCGCGCGTGACTTAGGATCAGGTGTAAGAAAAATGCGTGGAGCAGTAGAAGATATCAAAACAGAAATCATGAAGGAAACGGATAATCCTGTTTCTGAGATCAAACGTGAAATTGAAAAGGTAAAAGATGCTGCCAAAGATTTCAATCCTGTAAATGATATCAAAAAAGATATTCTTACAGAACCTGCTTCGTCCAATGAAACTCCAAAAATAAAACCTTCAGAAGATGAAACTTATGAAGGCCCTGTAAGCAGATAATATGGAGGAGCTTATTCAGGAAGATAAAAAGGTATTTCTGTACCTTAACAATTTGGGAGACTCTTCTTTTGATCAGTTCTGGATGATGATTTCCAGTACATGGATCTGGGTTCCCCTTTATATTATATTCCTTTACTTTTTATACAAGAATTATAAGCTGAGATCTCTGGTCTTTATTCTTATATTTCTGGCCATCGGAGCTACAGTATCTGATCAGCTTGCCGGTGTTTTCAAATATGGTGTGGCGAGATTAAGGCCCTGCCATGACCCTACACTGGAACATCACATGAGAATTGTGAAATGTGGCGGGCAGTATGGATTTTACTCTGCTCATGCCTCCAATACATTCTTTTTAGCATCTTTTCTAAGTATTTTGCTGAAAAATAAACTTAAATGGTTTCCATATACTATATTTGTATGGGCTTTGGTCGTATCCTACAGCCGTATTTATTTAGGAGTGCATTTTCCAATTGATATTTTGGTGGGAGCGTTTGTTGGATCTTTATTGGGAGTGATATTTGGTGCACTCGCCAGAAAAGTGATTAACAAACAAACGATAACCTCATGAAAAAAACTTTATTACTCACAGCATGTATTTGCTTTTCATTCAATGCTTATTCCCAGGACAAAAAAATAGCTGAAGACTGTTTCAATAAAGGCGATTATAAGTGCGCTGAAGAACAGTATTCCAAACTGGCTGAAAAAGAACAGATCCAGAAATTCAAATCCGAATATTATGATTATCTGGGAACTGCCCAAAGAAGATCGGGAAAAGCTGCTCTTGCTTTTAAATCCTATGAATCTGCCTTGAAGGCAAATCCCATGTCGGTATCTGTATATGCCAATCTGGCCTCATTACACAGCCAGAAAGGAAATAAGACCAAAGCATTGGAATATATTGAAAAAGGACTTCAGGTAGATGACAAAAATCCTGATTTATACCTTACACGTTCCAAAATTTATGATAGCCAGGGAAAAAAGGAGCTTGCTATCAATGACCTTACTCAGATTCTGACCTTTGCACCCGATAATCTCTTTGCCAAAACAGGGCTGGCAGCGCTTAAAAAAAATAATGGTGACCTGGATGGTGCTTTAAAGGATTATAATCAGCTTATTTCGGAAAAACCGGAGTCCCTATTATACAATGACAGGGCAGATGTTTATCTGAAAATGAAAAAGTATAAAGAAGCTCTCGCAGATGTAAATAAAGCCGTTTCTATTGATTCAAAATTTTCACAGTCTTATGTGACCAAAGCTTTAATCCTGTTTGATACAGCCAAGCCTAAAGAAGCCTGTGAGAACCTTGATAAAGCCGTAGGATTAGGCTATGAAAAAGCAGTGCTGGCAGAATATTATACCAAATGTGTGAAAAAATAAAGAACATTATTTAAATCTTTCCGGATAAAATGAATATAATAACCATCAAAATACTTTGTATAACAGCACTTCTGTGCTATGGATTTTCAAAAGGGCAGGAGGCCGGGGAATACCTCAGCTATTATGAATTCGGGCTTTGCAATTCACCTCAGGTTGTTGTATTGAAACATCATAAGGATAATACCTATTCTGCAACCATCAACACCCATCTGAAAAAGAAAGGAAGCGATCTTGAAATCGTGTCAGAGACAACCCTGTTTCCGGATGCGGCCAGAGAAATGGTTTTAAAGTTGAAAGAAGCAGGTATTGATTCTGCGGATGAGACGTATAATGATGAAGAAGTGGCTTATCTGGATGGAGATGCTCTGACTCTGAAACGGTTGAAAAATAATAAAATGGAAAGTTTTGCATTTCCCGAGCTTTACCCTCCCGGTCAGCAAAAACCGGAAACTACACCATTAAGGCTTAAAGTGCAGAATTGGCTGGCAGTTATAGACCATGAACAAAATCTGAAAGAAAATTTTTCAGATGTAAAGAAGAGGCTTAAAAGAGGAACTTACTGTTATAATGCAGGAATCAATACCATTTGTTTTAAAAAGAAATAAAAACAGCATTATATATTGAAAAATGGCCCCCTGCGGAGGCCATTTTTTATTAGTCGTTATGATAAGGTTTTCCCTGCAGGATCTGGTCTGCCCTGTACAATTGCTCTACAATAAACAGACGGATCATCTGGTGGGTAAATGTCATTTTTGATAGTGAGAGTTTTTCATTCGCCCTGCTGTACATTTCCTCTGAAAAGCCATAAGCTCCACCGATCAGGATGTGAACTTTTTTCACAGAAGAATTCATCCAGTTATCGATTTTCTGAGAAAATTCCCGGCTCGTAAACTGTTTTCCTTTTTCATCAAGGATCACCACAAGATCATTTTTGTCTATATGATTCAAAAACAGCTTTGCTTCCTCTTTTTTAAGAAGTTCAGGAGAAAGGTTTTTAGCATTTTTCACATCAGGAATTTCCGTTATTTCAAAATTCCAGTGTTTGGGTAAACGGTTGAGATAATAATGAATTAAAGAAGTGATCTCTTTATCGTCTGTTTTACCGATACAAAGTAAGCTGATTCGCATTGATGAATAGTTTCAGAATGCAAAGATAGGGCTTTTGTGTTCAAGGCTCAAAGTGATAATTTTCATGCGACAGGTCAACGGCTGGAAAATGCGGCAGAAATGTGCTTTTAGTCTACATTAGCTAGCAATAATCATTAAAAATAATGCAAATGCAAAGATTATTCTTTTGCGGACTTGGTAACTTCCTGCCCTCTGAAGATCAGAAGTTCATATGCTGAATTCAGGTAACAATAACAATTGGAATATTCCAACCGATTTTTATTGAATGTAAAAAGCATGACAGTGATAAACGCAAAAAAATCATAATTTGAATATTTCAGACCTATCAGACTGAATTCTATATAATGCAGCTTGGGAAATAGGAGAGGGAAAATGTTTATATTTGTATGAAAAGACCTGCAGAATATCTGAAAAAAATGATGGTTTCAGAGAGTAAGTTTTTCATTAATATAACTATAGATGAGTGTAAAAGTTCCCAGATTTATCCTGAAAATTCAAGAGTTTTTTGATGACATCCATATTCCTGTTTTGGGAATATCACTTTGGCAGATGTTTCAGATTTATATCTCCGGGATTTTCAAAGGAAATATAGGACGTAAGGCAGCTGCTATTTCCTGGAGCTTTACCATAAGTCTGTTTCCCTTTATTCTGTTTCTATTGTCGGTTTTGCCTTATATGCCACATTATGCCAAGCTGCAGTTTTATATTTTTGATGTGCTGATGCATAATGTATTTCCATCCAATATGGAAGGAGATATACGGGGATATATCGAGGCCAATATTGTTCCCAATATGAAAGGAATCAGTAATCTGACAATTGTTCTGGCTTTGCTTTTTGCGACCAATGGTACTTTTTCGCTCATCAACGGATTCAATGAAAACTCTGATGAAAAGCTGAGTGATGTAAAAGAGTTTATTTTGTCATTTTTCATTACGATCGGCTTTATTACCATTGTATTTTTAGCGCTTTTCGGTGTGTATTATGCAGAAGTGGTGATGAAACCTTTTACTCCGGCCTATGATATTTCGTGGCTGGTGAATAACCTTTCCAAAATTATCGGATTTGTTTCCTTTCCTCTATTTTATTTTATCCTTCTTACCCTGTTTTACTGGTTGGGAACCGTTAAGATCACCAGATTCAGACAGGCAATCCCCGGAGCGATTCTTACCACCGTATTATTTGTGGTCACCACTTATATTTTTGCCATTTATGTAAAAGATATTGCCCGTTACAATGTTCTTTACGGATCTATCGGAAGCATGATCCTGCTGATGGTATGGGTGAATGTGAATGTATATCTTCTCCTGTTCGGAAACGAACTGAATATGGCTATCAGAAAGCTCAGAATAGAAAAACTTCTTTCCGATGAGATTCAGAAAGAAGCTGTTCAGTATCATACGCCAATCTCAGAGCCTGATTTTGAGAGTAATGAAGATCATAAAAGAAAACTGGAAGACAGGAAGAAAAATTAGTTTTCTTCCGGCTCTGCATTTCCTTTAGAGCTTATGCTTAAAATGGTAAATCCTAAAATGGCAGCTACAAAAGAAGCGATCAGGATCGCAAATTTAGCTTCATCCTGAATGTGGATTTCATTTTTAAAGGATAATAAAGCGATAAAGATTGACATCGTAAATCCTATTCCCGCCAGAAGCCCTACACCAATCATTTGGAGCCAGTTGCTGTTCTGAGGTAAGGAACTCAGCTTTAATTTAATAGCAATCAGGGAGAATACATTGATTCCGATCAGTTTTCCGAGAATCAAACCGCAGATAATTCCTAGTCCTAATGTACTGCTGATCCCGGCAACCATATCTCCTGAGAAAGTAATATTGGTATTCGTAAGGGCAAAAACAGGCATGATCAGAAAGCTTACCGGAATGTGAAGCTGATGCTCCAGTTTTTCTAAAGGTGAAATTTCTACATTGGAAGCATTTGTTGGAATAGAGAATGCCAGCAAAACTCCTGCTATTGTTGCATGTATCCCGGAATGATGAAGGAAATACCATAAAAATAATCCCGGAATAATATAAAATATCGTTTTGGTAACTTTTAAAAAGTTCAAAAGAAACAGAAGAGCAGTTACTCCGAAAGACAGAAGAAGATAGCTCCAGTGAATCTGTTCGGTATAGAAAATAGCGATCACCAGAATAGCTCCAAGGTCATCTACAATTGCCAATGCTGCTAAAAATATCTTGATCGAATTGGGAATTTTCTTTCCCAGCATAGAAATAATGGCCAGTGAGAAGGCAATATCCGTAGCCATAGGAATTCCCCAGCCATTGCTATACTCGGTTCCGGAGTTGAAAATGCTGTAGATAACAGCAGGAACCAGCATTCCGCCAACTGCTGCAAAAATAGGCAGTGAAGCGTTTTTGAAAGATGAAAGCTCGCCCTCTACAAGCTCTCTTTTGATCTCAAGACCCACCAGAAGAAAAAATACAGCCATCAATCCGTCGTTAATCCAGATGCTGACAGGATATTCAAGCCCAAAGAGGTGAGTACCTACTACTTTATCTAAAAAATGTTGAAAAGTTTCTGCTGCTGATGAATTGGCGATAAGTAATGAAATAAGCACACAGAAGATAAGGATGATTCCTGATGCCTGACTGTTGTTGAAAAATTTTTTAAAATAAAGAGATAAATTCATATTTAAGATTGTAATCGTCTCACTCTTGAAACGCCGTTAATACTTTTAAGTTTTTTAAAGGTCTCTTCAAGCTGACCCTTATTTTTTACTTCCAAGTTGATGTTTCCGGTGAAAACGCCGTTGTTGGATTCAATGGACATGCTTTTCATATCCATTCCCATGCTTCCACTGATGACAGTGGTGATATCGTTGATCATTCCCATTCTGTCGAGTCCCTCAATTTCAATTTTTACTCTGTTTTTGAAACTTTCGGCGTTGACCCATTTGGCCGGGATGACACGATAATCATATTGTGCTCTGAGGTTAATAGCATTCGGGCAGTTGTCACTGTGTACCTTGATACCGTCCGAGATCGTAATAAACCCGAAGATCTTGTCTCCAGGAATTACGGTACAGCATTTTGCATAGCTGTAGTTGAGTTTTTCTTCGTCTTTTCCGAAGACGATCATATCCAGATTCTGCTCCTTCGGTTCTTCGAATTGCTGATTCTTGGATGGTGATTTTCTGAATCTTGAAAGTAAATTGTTGAAAACGTTTTTACTTTCTATATATTTTCTCAGGCTGCTCGCATCCAGCTCATTGCTCTGGAATTTAAGGAACAGCTCCTGGGATGATTTCAGATTAAAGAATTTCTGAAGCTTGTTGACTTCTTCATCATTGAAATTGATTTTCGCATGACGAAGCTTTCTCTGCAGGATCTCTTTACCTTCATCTACCAATTGGTTTTTCTGGGAATTCAGGTAACTCTTGATCTTGGATTTGGCTTTAGAAGTGACTACAAATTCCAGCCAGTCAGACTTCGGCTTTTGATTCTGGGAAGAAAGGATATCTACCTGATCCCCGTTTTGAAGGATATAAGAAATAGGAACCAGTTTTCCGTTGATTTTAGCGCCTAAACATTTCATTCCCAGATCGGAGTGAACGGAGAAAGCAAAATCCAGAGCCGTTGCATTCGTTGGAAGAATTTTAATTTCTCCTTTCGGGGTAAAGACAAATACCTCTTTTGAATACAGATTAAGCTTGATGTTATCCAAAAGCTCAGACGTAGAAAGGTTCTGCTGCTGCTCAAGAACTTCACGGATCTCAGTGACCCATTTTTCAAAATTCCTGTCATCAGAACTTTGTTTATAACCTTCTTTGTATTTGTAGTGGGCAGCCACCCCTTTTTCAGCAATTTCATCCATCCGCTCTGAACGGATCTGAACTTCGATCCATTTTTTATCAGGACCAAGAACCGTTAAATGCAAACTTTCATAGCCTGTAGAACGAGGCTGGGTGATCCAGTCACGCATTCTTGACGGGTTACTGTGATAGACATCCGTAACGATGGAGTAAATCTTCCAAGCTAGGAACTTTTCATTTTTGGCGTCAGATTTATAGATAATTCTGATTGCATAGTTGTCAAAAACCTCTTCAAAAGAAACCCCCTGTTTCAGCATCTTCCTGTAAATGGAAGAAATAGCTTTTGCACGGCCTTTGATCGTAAAATTCAGACCTTCTTCCTTCAGTTTCTCGGAAACTTCGGTTTTAAATTCCTCAATATACCGTTCACGGCTTTCTTTGGCAAGTTCAAGTTTTTCTGTAATTTCACTGTATACCTCAGGATTATTGTATTTTAGTGAAAGGTCTTCGAGCTCAGATTTGATGTTGTACAATCCCAGACGGTGCGCCATGGGAGCATAGATATATACCGTTTCTGAAGCAATTTTTTTCTGCTTATCCGGAGCCATGCTTTCCAGCGTTCTCATATTGTGAAGGCGGTCTGCAATCTTGATCAGAATCACCCTGAAATCCTCGGAAAGAGTCAGCAAAAGCTTTCTGTAGTTTTCAGACTGTACAGAAATATTCTGATGATTCATGATGGAGATCTTGGTAAGCCCGTTGACGATATTGGCAATTTTTTCCCCGAAGATTTTTTTCAGGTCTTCATAGGTATAGTCAGAATCTTCAATGACGTCATGAAGCAGTGCACAGGCAATAGATGTTGCTCCCAGTCCAATCTCTGTTGCCACGATTTTGGCCACAGCGATAGGGTGGTAGATGTAAGGTTCCCCAGACTTTCTCCTTTGGTCTTTATGAGCATCCAATGCGATATCGAATGCCTTCCGGATGAGTTTGTTGTTTTCCTCATCCAGCGTTCTGTATGTGTTAGAAATCAGATCCTTATATCTGGCAAGGATCTCTTTATTCTCTTGTTCTAAATCGTAACTCATTTGTGCAGATGCCTATAATACAACGAAAATACGAAAATTTTTAGTTTTTTCAAATATAAAAGATCCGTAGAAGAGTCTACGGATCTGTGATTATTCGTTTATGCCGGTTAGAATTTTACTTCCGAATTCATTCCGTCACTTGATGTTTTGATTTTAATATCGGGGCTGTTGTGAATTTCGGCCCTGTTCCTTGCATCAATGTATTTTTTGATAGTATCATAATTCATTTCACCAATATTCATATTTTCAAATAAATATGACTTCAATGCTGCATTCTGAACGAAAATATTCCGGGCAAGATCAATCTGACTGTTATCGTTTACAGTAACACTTGCCAGATATTGGGAATGATTAGAATCACTATTAAGGTACACCATGTAATCTTCATTTTCAAATCCTGAATTTTCCAGATCACTTTCCAGTTTTTTGTAATCGCTGTGATGATCAAATAGTCCAGCTAGTATATGTGACATAATTTATAGATTTAAAGTTATGATTAAAGTTAATATTATTTTCTGATTTATTTTGCGTTTAAATCAATAAAGTGTGTTAATTAACATTTCATCGGTATAATAAAATGATTTTTTTTGATAAATTTTATTGAACGCTTGTTTAATTTTGATTATTTTACAAAATTAGATAATGGCTTTTTTGATTATTAAGTTGTTTGTTTATAGTAGTTTGTGAATCGATGTATTACTTTGGAGCTTCTTTTTTTCTTTTTTGAACTTCGTATAGCATGTCGGATCAAAGCCGTTATTTTATTATTCCTTCAGCTTTTATTGATTTAGGATGCCTTAGTTATAAATAAGCAAAAAAAGACTGCCCTTTTGAGACAGTCTCTGATGATTTTAATGAATTAAATTCTTTAATTAAATTCTTTCGTTCTTAATTTCCTCTACAATTTCCGGATTCAATAATGTGCTGATATCTCCGAAATTACTGAAGTCTCCTTCTGCAATCTTTCTCAGAATCCTACGCATAATTTTTCCAGAACGAGTTTTAGGAAGTCCGGAAACAAACTGAATTTTATCCAGCTTGGCAATAGGCCCGATCTGGTCTGAAATCAACTGATTGATCTCCTTCTTCAGGTTTTCTTTATCACGGCTCTCACCTGTTTCTTTCAGTGTTACATAACCATACAGTGCATTTCCTTTGATGTCATGCGGATATCCTACGATTGCAGATTCTGCTACGGCAGGATGCTGGTTGATGCTGTCTTCAATCGGTGCTGTTCCCAGATTATGCCCGGAAACAATGATCACATCATCTACACGGCCCGTAATTCTATAATAGCCTACTTCATCTCTCAAAGCGCCGTCCCCTGTGAAATATTTTCCCGGAAAAGCGGTAAAATAGGTTTCCTTATATCTTTGATGATCACCCCAGATGGTTCTTGCAATTCCCGGCCATGGAAAACGGATACATAGATTTCCTGTGACCTGGTTTCCTGTGATTTCGTTACGTTTATCATCCATTAAAACAGGCTGGATTCCCGGTAGTGGAAGGGTTGCGTAGGTAGGTTTTGTAGGAGTAACGAATGGGAGAGGAGAGATCATGATTCCTCCAGTTTCAGTCTGCCACCAGGTATCTACAATCGGGCATTTCTTTTTTCCCACATGATCATTGAACCAATGCCATGCTTCGTCATTAATGGGTTCACCCACAGATCCGATTACTTTTAAGGTGCTCAGGTCATGCTTGTCTACCCATTCTGTACTTTCTTTTGCCAGTGAGCGGATGGCTGTAGGAGCGGTGTAAAACTGAGTAATTTTATGTTTTTCAATAACTTCCCAGAAACGGTCCGGCTCAGGATAAGTGGGAACTCCTTCGAAAATTACCGTAGTAGCCCCATTCAATAAAGGTCCGTAAAGAATATAGGAGTGCCCCGTGATCCATCCGATATCGGCAGTACACCAATAAATATCATTTTCTTTATAATTGAATACATTTTTGAAAGTGTATGCTGTGTACACCATGTAACCGGCACAGGTATGAAGCATTCCTTTAGGTTTTCCCGTAGAACCGGAAGTATACAGGATGAAAAGCGGATCCTCAGAATCCATGATAACTGTAACGAAATCAGGAGAAGCTTTTTCATACAAATCGGCCATCCAGTAATCTCTGCCTTCCCTCATTTTGATCTCGTTTTGGGTTCTTTTCACTACCAGTACTTTTTCAATGGTAGGGCTTTTTTCCAAAGCTTCATCAACGATGCTTTTCAGATCAAGAACTTTATTTCCTCTATAACTTCCGTCTGAAGTAATAATCATTTTCGCCTCACAGTCATTAACTCTTGAAGCTACCGCAGAAGCTGAAAACCCTGCAAAAATTACGGAATGAACGGCTCCCAGTTTAGCACATGCCAGCATGGTAATGGCCAGTTCAGGGATCATAGGAAGGTAAATACATACCCTGTCTCCTTTTTCAATGCCCATATCACGAAGAACGTTGGCTGTTTTATTCACACGGGTGTACAACTCGTTGTAAGAGATATGCTGAGCTTCTTCCTTAGGATCATTGGGTTCCCAGATGATGGCAGTTTTGTCTCCTCTTACGGAAAGGTGCCTGTCTATACAGTTTTTGGTAATATTAAGTTTGGCATTTTTAAACCATGTGATCTTAGCTTCATTCATATCGTACTTAACGACCTTGCTCCATCTCTGGTACCACACGAAATTCTGGTCAGCTACTTTGTCCCAGAATTTTTTAGGATTTTTGATCGACTTTTTATATTCTTCAAAATAATGTGGCAGATCTTCTATTAAGTAATTTCTCATATCCCTTTCGTTTTTTGAAATTTGAATTTATTATATTTTAAATTTATGTTTAATTTCTGGCTTATGCCCTATAATCCTTGATTTTTTCCTGAATTTCTTCAATGATTTTCTCATCATCAATGGTTGACGGAACCTGAAAATCTTTTCCGTCAAGTAATGTTCTTATCAGTTTTCTCAGAGTCTTTCCGGACCGTGTTTTGGGTAAGCGTTTGACAACCATTGCATTCTTTAAAAAAGCAACGGCTCCGATTTTTTCACGCACCATCCGGATAATGTCCTTTTCAACCTGTTCTTCAGAGATTGCAGCTCCGTTCTTCAATACTACGGAAGCAAAAGGAATCTGCCCTTTCAGATCATCATCAATGCCTACTACTGCACATTCTGCAACATCTGGATGTGATGATACAATTTCTTCCATTTCAGATGTGGAAAGCCGGTGCCCTGCAACATTGATCACATCGTCCACTCTTCCGGTAATGAAGATATAGCCGTCTTCATCCTGTATGGCACCATCTCCGGAAAAATAGTATCCATTGTATTGAGACAGGTAGCTGTTCTGAAAACGGTCATAATCATTCCAGATTCCCAGCATAGCACCTGGCGGAAGCGGAAGTTTTATAATTAAATAGCCTTCCTGATGAGCATCCAGTTCATAGCCGTTTTCGTCAAAAATTTTAATATCATAACCCGGAACCGGTTTTCCGGCAGAAGCTCTTTTGATTCTGTAGTTTTCATCAAGGGTCATTAAACCGAGCATGGGCCAGCCGGATTCCGTCTGCCACCAGTGGTCAATAGCCGGAACCCCGATATGTTCTGCAAACCAGTCCAGAGTAGCAACGTCACAACGTTCGCCGGCGAGGAATTGTTTTTTGAAATGAGAAAGGTCGTATTTCTTGACCAGTTCTCCGTCAGGATCTTCTTTTTTGATGGCTCTGATGGCTGTAGGAGCGGTAAACATGACAGATACCTTATATTCTGAAATGATTCTCCAGAAAGTTCCTGCATCCGGGGTCATGATAGGTTTTCCTTCAAAAATAATTGTTGTATTTCTATTGATCAATGGTCCGTAAACGGAAAAACTATGTCCTACTGCCCAGCCAAAATCTGAGGCGGCCCAATAGGTTTCACCGGGTTCAACGCCGTAGATGTATTTCATAGAAAACTTCAGTGCTGTGGCATAGCCGCCTGTATCCCTTACAATACCTTTGGGTTTCCCGGTAGTTCCCGAAGTGTAAAGTAAGTATAAAGGATGGGTAGATTCTACAGAGACACAATCTGCAGGTTCTGATTTTTGTACAAGCTCTTCATAATCAATCAGCCCGTCAAACATTTCATGTTGATTGTCAACCAGTTTTCTGTTGTAAACAATGATGTTGTCTACTTTATCCTGAGCCAGTTCTATTGCTTTTTCTACCAGTGGAAGATAGGGGATTCTTT
Source organism: Chryseobacterium sp. 22458 (assembly GCF_052044975.1). Classification (NCBI taxonomy): domain Bacteria; kingdom Pseudomonadati; phylum Bacteroidota; class Flavobacteriia; order Flavobacteriales; family Weeksellaceae; genus Chryseobacterium; species Chryseobacterium sp. 22458. The sequence continues at coordinate 590,371 of NZ_JBQEOA010000004.1, forward strand.
TGGCAATCTCTATTCCTGCTGTTGCTGTGATCAGTACCTTTGGCTTACAGTCATCAATTCTTACCACCAGTTCGTGAGGTGCAAAACCTCCGAAAACCACATTGTGAATCACTCCGATCCTTGCACAGGCAAGCATGGCAAAAAGGGTCTGCGGGATCATTGGCATATAGATAACTGCAGTATCTCCTTTCTGTAATCCAAGAGAAGTTAATCCCCCAGCTAATTTTGAGATTTCTTCCTGAGCCTGTCTGAAAGTATAGGTTTTCTTCTGATTGGTAACAGGTGAATCGTAAACGATTGCTGCCTGATCTCCAAACCCATCTTCAATATGCTGGTCAATGCACAGATGGCACATGTTGATCCGGCCGTCAGAATACCACTGCGGGTAATTATTCTGATCTTTGGAAAGGATCTGCTTTGGAAACTCGAACCATTGTATCGCTTTGGCCTGCTCTTTCCAGAATTCTTCTTTGTTTTCTATACTTTGTTTAAATAACATATCTGCATCCATATCAATGATTGTGTTTTCGTGTTTATTTTTTTTGTGAACAGTCATTGCGAGGAGCGAAAGCGACGAAGCAATCTCTTAATAATCTTAATTTCTAAATAAGTCTTAATGGTTAAGTTTTTTTGATCCATTAAGGAGGGATTAAGCTTTTAAGATTATTAAGCTTCATTTCTTATTAAACTGAGATTGCTTCGCTTTGCTCGCAATGACTGTTGTGTTTTTTTACTTTTTATCATATCTGATCTCCTGTTTATATTCCCCTTCTAAAACATTTCCTCAATCTGCTGCATCAGCTTTTTAATTGAATAGGGTTTTGTTACGTAAGCGTCAGCGCCCATTTCCAATCCTTTTTCAATATCTTTTGGGTTGTTTTTTGCACTGAGGAAGATAACTTTGGTGTCTTTTAGTTTTTCATCCTGTCTGATGAGATCCAGAGTGCTGTATCCATCCAGATTGGGCATCATAATATCCAGTAAAATAACGTCCGGGACCATGCTTTTCAGAAAGTCCAGTACTTCCGTTCCGTCCCGTGCGATATAAACATCATAGCCGTTTTTCTTAAAACTGTATTCCAGTGACATTAATATTTTGTGTTCATCATCTGCAATGATTATCTTTCTCATAAGTGGGTTTTAATGGTGTTCAACTTCATTTATAATCTCTTTTGTCGTTTTTTCAGGGAGGGTAATGATAAAAGTTACGCCCAGTCCGCTGTTTTCTGCTTTTATACTTCCTCCGTGGGCCTGAATAATTTTTTTGGAAATGGCCAGTCCGAGCCCGCTTCCCGTAGGTTTTAAAATATTCTGATTTTTAGACTGATAGAATTTGTCAAAGATCATTTCAAGATCTTCTTCGGGAATGTGTTTTCCCGTATTGAAAATGGAGATCACCAGCTGGTGTTCCTTTTCATAAAGTTTTGTTTGTATCGTTCCCTGTTCTTCGGTGAATTTTAAAGCATTTCCCCAGATATTCTGGAACAGCTGAATCATTCTTGCTTCGTCATATTCAAAGATAACCTGATTCAGGAGATTGACTTCACTTAAGTGTATATTTTTCTGCTGTATCAGATGAAGGAGTGGGTTTAAAGCCTTTTTATAGGTTTCAATAATGTTGTTTTCCTGAATATGGAGTGAAATTTCACCGTGCTGAAGCTTATCCAGATAAAGAATATCATTGATGATTTCACTGAGCCGGTCAGATTCTGTGATGATATTATTTAAAAACTCCTGTTTGATATCAAACGGAATGTCATCATCATCAGCCAGAATTTCCCCTGCAGAGCGGATAGCGGTGATCGGAGTTCTTAATTCATGGGCTACGGAATCCAGGAAGTCATCTTTCTGGCGGTCTTTGATGATCAGGCTTTCGTTGGCTGTTCTCAGGTCGTCAGACAGTTTCTGCAGTTCTTCAGATTGTTCTGTCAGTTTTTTATTCAGACTTATATTTTCTTTTGATTCTTCAAGAATATTCAAAACCTCTTTTAAAGATATTTTATCTTCTTTGGTTACTCCTTCAATCAATATTTTTGCAGAAGCGGTTCCAATCCTTCCTGCAAGAAGATTTTCAGAGAATTTGATGAATCTGGAATCGGCAGTTTCTGTTTTTGAATCAATATTATATTTTAAATTGAAAATTCTCAGCGCCTGCTCAGTTTTGTTTTTACCTAAAAAACGTTCAAGAATATTCCGGATATCAGAAATATAAGCAGTTCCACGCCAGATAAAAGCATTTTCATGATTCTGAATATACTTGTCAATATCTACGTAAAGTTCTGCAAAATTTCTTTCACGGTAATTTCCTTTAGTGCTTACTGAAATGATGGTAAATAAACCGGTATTCACCAGAAGTGACCAGAAAAAGATCTGGGGAATTCTTCCCAAATACGGAATCGTGAAAAAACCAAATGCATCATACATTTCCCTCAAAACTCCTTTGAATTCCTGATTATAGGAAAAATAATACTGCGGAATGATCAGTCCGAAATAGCAGATAGCCAGTCCGGCAGCTAATCCGGCAACAGCTCCTTTGTAGCTTCCTCTTCTCCAGAACAAGGCTCCGAAAAATGAAGGAGCGAGTTGGGCGATCACTACAAATGAAATTAACCCTACAGAATCCAGTGATGTTTTTAAAATAAAATATTTGTAGAATGCAAAAGCCATAATGATCAGGGCAAAAATGCTGAATTTCCTGATGTTGGTAATGCTTCTGGTATTCTGTTCTTCATTTTCGGATTTAAATTTTCCAAGCAGCCCGTAAGGAATGATAAGGTTGTTGGAAAGCATGATGGATAAAGTGATAGCAGAAATAATGATCATTGAAATGCATGAGCTCAGTCCGCCAAGAAATACCAAAACTGTAATCAAAGTATTGTCAAAATGCTGTGGAATTAAGATCGAGTAGAACTCAGGATTTACCTTCTGGCCGTCAAAAATTAACCTTCCGCCCCAGGCAATCGGAAAAATAAATACGGTGAATATCAAAAGATAAAGCGGGAAAAACCAGATTGCTGTTCTGATGTGTTTTTCCTGCCTGTTTTCAATGATGGCAGTGTGAAACTGTCTGGGCAATATACAGATGGCAGTAGCTGAGATCATGCACAATACCATCCAGTTCATAGCGCCTTCAACGCCGTTGAATGTATTTTTTGCTTTAAAATCTTCAAACCTGCTTGCTTTCTGGTAGATATCCGAAAACCCGTCGAATACATAATAGATCACAAAAAGGCCAAGAATAATAATAAAGAAAAGCTTTAAAAAACTTTCCAGGGCAATGGCGGAAATGATTCCCAGACGTTTTTCCGAAGCATCCACATACCTGGTTCCGTAATAAGATGAAAACAAGGCGATAAGAACCACAACAAAGGTAGCATTGTCCGTCAGAATATCCTTTGACATCGGAGTTTCTGTTACCAGGTGAAAGGTTTCGGAAATGGCCTTGATCTGCAGTCCGATGTAAGGAACAATAGCCAAAAGACAAACGATGGTGATAATGGCACTGAAGCTTCTGCTGTTTCCATACCGTAAAGAAATAAAGTCAGCAAGGCTGCTGATTTTGTTGACTCTGGAAATTCTTACAATTCTTGTGTTGATATAGATCCAGGCCGGGATGATCATAACAGGTCCTATATAGATCGGAAGATAATTCAGGCCGCTGGTGGCTGCCACTCCGATGCTTCCGTAATAGGTCCAGGCTGTGCAGTACACGGCAAGAGATAAAGCATAGATATAGGGATTGTTGATCCATAGCTTACTTCTCTTCTTTTCTGCCAGATGGGCAACTAAGAACAGAAGTGCCAGATAAAACAAGACTACGAAAAATAATGCAAAGCTACTCATCATACCTCTTTACAATTACTAATGAGATGACGATGGAAATCATCCAGACAGCAAACAGATAGATCAGGATCATAGGATAGCCCAAAACTTCCTTCTCACTGTTGAAAAGGAGAGAAATAGGAATGCTGAAGGCGATCATCAGTCCGATGCTCAGGATAATCAGTTTTTGCTCGTGTCTCTTTTTCATAATGCTCATTGATAAAAGATAATTGATGAATGCGTGATTCATCAATTATCTGTTTGGGCCATTTTATATTTTGTCGTCAGAATATTCTCCGGTTAATGCATAATAGCCGAAGACAGCCATTCCTCCCGAAATGATCGGCATCAATACAAACAGGATGATAATACCGAAAACCAGATCTTCCTGTTTTCCTGAAGTGATTTTGGGAATTCCCATTACTGTAGTTCCGAAATAGCCTACCACTAATGCTATTGCGATCCAGAGTACACCTAATATTTTTTTTAGTCCGTTCATTTTAGTAGTTTTAAAATTAATAAAAATTTGAGTGATTCAGTACTTAATCGTGAAGATTATTGTTCTTATTTTTAAGATAAAACAATCCGATGATCAGACAGACGGTGGCAACTCCTATCGGATACCAAAGGCCTTCCAGATACCATGTTGCGTGCCCTGCCTCTTTGCCGGTTGTTACCAGATAGGTGGCTACTGCCGGAAGAAGACCTCCAAACACTCCATTTCCGATGTGATAAGGCAGAGACATTGAGGTATAGCGGATTCTCACCGGGAACATTTCTACAAGGAATGCAGCAATAGGGCCGTAAACCATCGTTACAAATATCACCTGAATGAACACAAGGAAGATAAGGTACCATTTCGTATCATTACTTAACTTTACGGTTTGAGAGACTTTTGCTTCTTCAGCTTTTCCATCTTTCATTACCGGACCGGCTGGAGACCAGTGAACAATACTGTCTTTTTTAATTAGTGTTCCGTCTGTGTAAAGAGTTTCTTTATGAAAAGTGATAAGGCTGTCTGTCGCTATATCACTGTGTATTTTAGCTGTTCTTTTCTCCGAAATTCCGTTAGCTGCAACTGTTTTATTTTCCAGGCTTACACTTTTAAACATGCTGTCGTAAATAGGTCTGTAAGCCAGGATCGCCACCAGCATTCCGGTCATCATGACTGCTTTTCTCCCGATTTTATCAGAAAGCCACCCGAAAAACACAAAGAAAGGGGTGCCCAAAAGTAAAGCTGTAGCCATCAGCATATCTACCTGGGAAGATTCTACATTCATTACCTTTTGTAAAAAGCTCATCGCATAGAATTGTCCGGTGTACCAGATTACCCCTTGCCCCATAGCTGCTCCAAACAAAGCAAGAAGAACAAATTTGAAATTGTATTTATTTCCGAAACTTTCTTTCAATGGATTTTTAGAAGTTTTCCCTTCACTTTTTGCCTTTGCAAAAAGTGGAGATTCTTTCATGTTTTTTCTGATGACATAAGAAACGCCTACCATTAAAATAGAAATCCAGAATGGAACTCTCCATCCCCAGGTATCAAAATCTTCTGCAGAAAGAGTTGTTTTTGTGATTAAAATAACAATGAGGGAAATGAATAGACCTGCGGTGGCCGTAGTCTGGATCCACGAAGTCCAGTAGCCCCTGCGGTGGGGTTGTGCATACTCTGCAACATAGGTGGCAGCGCCTCCATATTCACCTCCAAGTGCCAATCCCTGTAATAATCTTAAAATTAAAACCAGAACGGGAGCCATAAACCCAATAGATTCATAACTTGGGATACATCCGATCAGGAATGTAGAAAATCCCATGATCAGTAAAGTCACAAGGAAAGTATATTTTCGCCCGATAATATCTCCCAGTCTTCCGAAAAATAACGCTCCAAAAGGCCTTACAACAAATCCGGCGGCAAATGTGGCCAATGTAGATAAAAATGCAGCGGTAGGATTATCTGCCGGGAAAAATTTAGTTGCTAAGACGACAGCTAAACTTCCGAAAATATAGAAGTCATACCATTCTATCAGAGTGCCGAGGGATGAGGCGGTGATCACGCTCCATATGGTGCGGTTCTTTTGCCTGTCGGTCATATTTTCGTAGCTTTCGTGATGATTTTCGCTCATATTGATTAGTTTTTGATGTTAGTGAAAATGATATTAATTCATTCAGGATTGTATTGAAAGGGTTCAAATTATTTTTATAAATAGATTTGAAATTGTACAATAAATTCCCCTTTTGAAGAAGGGCTTTCCGTAGGGCTGGTGTAAACCGGTCTTGTTGAGTATTGGGTTGTAATTTTAGCATGATGCCCGTCTATAAACCAGTTAGCTCCTATATCAAACTGATTGGAAGACTTGTCGAATGCTTCAAAATTTTTGTGGGTATAAGCAGCGAAAGGCTGTATTCTGATTTTAGGTTTTTCTGCCTGACTTGGCAAAAGTAGTCCGGCCTGTGCGTAGATAATATTACCTGTTCCTATGGTAGGCTGCAGGTTTCCTGGCCCTGCAATTGCTTTGTTACCGATAAAATTCGGATCGTTGGCTCCTATATTCATCGTTCCCAGATTTCTTACATAGTTGGGACCGAAATTGTAGTTATAATATCCTGCATAAGCGGAAACTGCCATTTTATTTTTCGCTTCACCTAACGGAATATCGGCAAAAGCATCTACAGCAACAAGGGTAATATCGTGCTTTTCAATATTTGAATTCACAGAAGTTCTCGTTCCATCTGCCTGGTGGTAAAAACCTGCCCCTACATTGAATACTTTTTTTGTTCCCAAATAAGAGCCTACCTTGAAGGGAAGTGTGTTCGATTCTTCATCAAGAAACTGATATTCAAGATATCCTGCCTTTGAAAAACTTGGGTTCCCGTTGTTGTCTACTGCAACAGCTCTGGACGGATCTGTTACATTTACAGGAGTAAGGTCGGTAGCAAAAGGTTTATTTAAGCTGAAGCGATATTCCAGTTTTCCATATTTTCCTTTGGCAAACATTCCCAGCTGTCTCGCAAACTGATCGGAATTATCAATTAATGGCCACGAAAACACAGGAGAATCAACAGTCAGGAAATTAAGGGTGGAAGCCATTGTCATGCGGGAAAGTCCCATATAATAATGAAGTCCTGCCCCTAAAGATAAACTGAATTTTCCTGCTTCTCCAGGTAAAATCACTGCATATTCGTTCCAGGCATCATGAAAAAACAGTTGGGTTTTCTTTCCGTTTCCATAGCCGCCCGTTCCTGAAGTGCCTGTAGCTCCTCCGTTGATGAACGTCTGATTGTTGATTCCAAAGTGGAGGAGGATCATGTATCTTTTGGAGATTTGTGCATAGGTTAAAGCCCGTAACCTTCTGTTTCCTATACTCCAGGAGTTGTCTGTGGGTTCTCCGCCTACCATCGTCCCTGGATTCATAGAAGTGTTCCTTAGCCAAAGCTGGTCCCATAAAATAAATCGGATAAATTTATCTCCTTCCGGATTAAGATTTAATTTCAGTCCGCTGCCGTAATCCGGAGAACCTTGAGCATATAGGGAAGTGCTGATTAAGGCTGCTCCAATGAATGTAAGTAATTTCTTCATAAATTATCAATTTTTGGCGTTGTTTTTTGTGAAAGCCAAATTGTAATTAATAATTTGTTTATGAAAATTTAATATATATTAATGGTAATAGTATAGTTAATTGCTGTGATAGCTGTTATATATTGGAAATCTATATTGAATTTGTACAGTTTACAAGATTGATTTGTTGTATAATTATTTGATAATTAGATATATTGTGTCTCAGAATATGAAACCTGGAATATATTATCTGTATCTCTAAATTACTTCTTGAATCTTTCCCATTTAATCAGCATATACTTGTCAGCAAATTGGGTGATAATGATTCCTGCATTTTTAATATTTTCCTCTTGGGCAATATACTCAATCAGTTCGCTTTGTTTCAGGATTTTGTAAACAGGATGGAATTCTGAATGGGGAGGTCTTGTGATATTGTATTTCTTGATCCAGGAGCTTATCGTGACGTGGGAAACTCCTATAATCCGCTCTATTTCACGGTAACTTAAGCCTTCGAGATAAAGCTGAAGAGCCTTTGTTACATAATAATCATCAATCTGTTTTCCCAGTTTTTTAACAGTGAAATAATAGTTACAGCTTTTGCAGAGAAACCTTTGTTTCTCATTAACGATTCCGCTTTTTACCACTTTATTGCTTTTGCATTTCGGACAGGTATTTTCCATAACTATATCTTTTTAGCAAATATATAATAATTTAGCAAAAATATATTTTCTTTCAAAGATAATTTTACCTGTGTAAATTTTTAAAACAAAAAAAATATCTTTTTAATTTGGTTTTTAAAGAAATTATATTTTAAATTTGCCAAAAAATTTAGATAAATAAATGGAAATAGAAATTTCCTCATGCGAACATCTGATGTATGTGAGTGAAATACAGCAGGAAATGTATGATTCTGCACAGCGTAGAGGAACGGGAATCGCAAAACGTTCTATAGAATATTTGAGTAAAAAGATTTCAGAGGGAAATGCTGTAGTAGCCACTGAAAATGGCGAGTGGGTAGGTTTCTGCTATATAGAGACCTGGTCACATGGGAAGTTTGTGGCCAATTCGGGACTGATTGTGTCGCCTAAATTCAGGAACGGGGGAGTAGCTACTCAGATCAAGCAGAAGGTTTTCCAGTTATCTAGAGAAAAATATCCGGAGGCAAAAGTATTCGGATTAACAACAGGGCTTGCAGTAATGAAAATCAATAGCGATTTGGGATACAAACCGGTCATTTATTCTGAGCTGACTCAGGATGAAGAATTCTGGAACGGTTGTAAGAACTGTGTGAATTATGAAATTTTAATGAAAAAGGAACGTAAAAACTGTCTGTGTACGGCCATGCTTTTCGTTCCTGAAGATAATAAAGTAAACAGTGTTGTGAATGAGCAACCAGAAATTAAATATAGCAATGAACAAGAAAGTCATCTTAGCGTTTAGTGGAGGTTTAGATACTTCCTACTGTGCAAAATATCTTAGCGAAACACTGGGATATGATGTGTATGCGGTTACTGTAAATACCGGAGGTTTTTCCAAAGAAGAAGAAAAAGAACTGGAAAGAAAAGCTTTAAACCTTGGGGTGAAAGAATACAGGTGCGTAGATGCTCAGGAAGATTATTACAATTCATGTGTGAAGTATTTGATTTTCGGGAATGTATTGAAAAATAATACCTATCCGCTTTCTGTAAGTGCTGAGCGTACCATCCAGGCACAGGAAATTGCAAAATATGCGATTGAAGTACAGGCAGATGCAATTGCTCACGGAAGTACAGGAGCGGGAAATGATCAGGTTCGTTTCGATTTGATTTTTCAGGTGATGTGCCCGAATATTGAAATCATTACCCCAATCCGTGATATGGCTTTGTCCCGTGAAGAAGAAATTGAGTTTTTGAAAGAACATGGTTATGAAATGGAATTCCAAAAAGCACAATATTCTGTCAATAAAGGACTCTGGGGTACTTCTGTGGGAGGAAAAGAGACATTGACCTCAAGAAATTATCTGCCTGAAGAGGCTTTTCCTTCACAAATACAGGAAACTCAGCCTTCAGAGCTTGAAATAGAATTTAAGAACGGTGAAATCATTGGAGTTAACGGAGAATCTTTTGAACACCCGGTATATGCGATTCAAAAAATAGAAACATTAGCTTCAGCATACGGAATCGGTCGTGACATCCATGTAGGAGATACCATTGTTGGAATTAAAGGAAGAGTAGGATTTGAGGCAGCAGCGGCATCAGTGATTATTAAAGCACATCATTTATTGGAAAAGCATACCCTTTCAAAATACCAGCAAATGATGAAGTCTCAGTTATCCGACTGGTACGGGAACTGGCTTCATGAGGCACTTTTCTTAGATCCTGTCATGAGAAATATTGAGTTATTCTTGGTAGATTCTCAGAAAACAGTGAGCGGAAAAGTATTTGTAACCCTGCATCCTTATAGATTTATCTTAAATGGAATTGAGTCTGACCATGATCTGATGTCCGATAAATTCGGAAGCTATGGAGAAGCAAACAGAGCATGGACTGGAGAAGACGTGAAAGGATATACAAAAATTGTAAGCAATTCCTTAAATATATATCACCAAATCAACCAAAATATCAATTAGAGTTCCGAAGGAATGATTTAAACCAAAATAGGATGCAGTCCTATGAGTATAAAAATGAAAAAAACAGTAGGAATAGTTGGAGCTAATGGCTATACAGGAAGTGAATTGATACGCTTACTGGCTTTTCATCCCCATGTGACATTGAGTTTTTTATATAGTCGTTCGAATTCGGGGACAAAGATTTCAGATCTGTACCCGGATTTAACGACAGTTTGCGATCAGCTGCTGACCAATCAGACAGAAGATGTTGATATCCTTTTTCTGTGCCTTCCACACAAGGAAAGTCAAAACTGGTTAACTCAAAACCCAGTTAAAGATGAAACACTGGTGATTGATCTGGGAAACGATTTCCGTTTAGAAGGAAACTTCGGAAACAGAAATTTTATCTACGGATTACCTGAAATCAATAAAAAACAACTGGCAGGTGTTAAAAGCATCGCTAATCCGGGATGTTTTGCAACGGCAATTCAATTAGGTCTTCTGCCATTGGCTGAAAAAGGCCTGCTTGATGAAATTTTTACAACGGGGATTACCGGATCTACAGGAGCGGGACAGTCTTTACAGGCAACAACCCATTTTACCTGGAGGAATGATAATATATCAGCTTATAAAACCTTAACTCATCAACATGTAGACGAGATTTTGCAACAGCTGATTTCATTCAATAATAAAGAAGTAAACCTGAATTTTGTTCCATGGAGAGGAGATTTTGCAAGAGGGATTTTTACAAGTTCCACCATGAAGACAGATTTGACGCTGGAGGAAATAGAACAATTGTATCAGGATTTCTATGCGGAGGAGCCTTTTGTTACGGTAAGTAGCAGGGCAGTTGATTTAAAGCAGGTTGTCAATACCAATCGCTGTGTGATTCAGATTGAAAAAAGTGGAAATGTAGCAGTTATTCACTCAGCGATTGACAATTTGTTAAAAGGAGCTTCGGGACAGGCAGTACAGAATATGAATATCGCCATGGGATGGGAAGAAAATGCAGGACTGAACCTTAAACCGATGGCATTTTAATTATTAATAAGGTAGAAGGTGGTAGATGATAGGTTGCAGTAGTACGAAGAATAACTTTTAGACCTGCAAGCTTTCAACCATTAACTAACAACTAGCAACTAGCAACAAAAAAATGAATTTATTCAACGTATATCCATTATTTAATATAAATCCGGTTAAAGCTCAGGGATCTTTTCTTTGGGACGATAAAGGAGAACAATATCTAGACTTTTATGGCGGTCATGCAGTGATTTCTATCGGGCATAATCATCCACATTATCAGAATAAATTGAAAGAACAGCTAGAGAAAATTTCTTTTTACTCAAACTCTGTTCAGAATGAATTGCAGACTGAGCTGGCGGAAAAGCTGGGAAAACTTTCAGGATATGAAGATTATAACCTTTTCTTATGCAATTCAGGAGCGGAAGCCAATGAGAATGCACTGAAACTGGCTTCTTTTCATAATGAAAAAAGCAAAGTGCTTTATTTTTCAGGTTCATTTCACGGAAGAACTTCGGCAGCGGTTTCAGTGACTGATAATCCAAAGATTGTGGCTCCGGTTAACTTTTCAGAAAGATTTATCAAATCAGAATGGAATGATGTAGAACAGCTTGAAGAAACCTTTGAGAAATTTGGAAATGAAATTTCATCTGTAATCATCGAAGGAATTCAGGGAGTAGGAGGAATTATGATTCCAACACCGGAATTTTTATCTAAAATCAAAGAATTGTGTGAAAAATACGATACTGTTTTGATCTTGGATGAGGTACAGTCAGGATATGGAAGAAGCGGGTATTTCTTTGCCCATCAGGAATTTGGAATAGAACCGGATATTATTACAACAGCAAAAGGAATGGGGAATGGTTTCCCTGTTGGCGGAGTTTTGATTCACCCTAAATTCCAGGCAAGCAACGGTTTGCTGGGAACTACTTTTGGAGGTAATCACTTAGCTTGTGCGGCTTCCATTGCTGTTCTTGATGTTATGAAAGATGAAAATCTTATCGAAAATGCTCGGCAAATGGGTGAGTATATTGAAAATGAAATTAAAGATTTACCACATATTAAATCCATCCGAAGGAAAGGACTGATGATCGGAATAGAGCTCGACAGAGACTGTTCAGAAATAAGGAAAAGCTTATTGTTTGATCATCATATTTTCACAGGAAACTCTAATGATAAAACAGTATTGAGGATTCTTCCGGCACTGAATATCAAAAAAGAGGAAACGGATCTTTTCATCAATGCTTTGAAAACAGTGTTGGGAAGTATTTAAGATGTAAAAGACAAATAGCAAAAAGGTGCTACGTTTTGTTATTCTGAATTTAACGAAGTGAAATAAAGAATCTCAAAATGACAAAAACAAACGTCAATTGCTGAGTGAAACGCCCTTGCGAACGAAAAAAAACATCAGTGAAAAGCTTTGCATCATAGCGTTAAAACTTTCAAAAATGTGTAAACACAATCTTTAAAATTAATTCAAAATGAAATGGATATTCCATTTGTCCATTGAAAAAAAATAGAAAATACCAAATGAAAAAATTTACCTCTGTAAGTGATGTAGAAAACTTACAGGAAATCATAAAAAAAGCTTTAGAGATAAAAGCAAATCCACTTTCTGAAACAGAAAAAGGAAAGGGAAAAACAATCGGACTTGTATTTTTAAATTCAAGTTTGAGAACCCGTCTGAGCAGTCAGATTGCAGCTCAAAACTTAGGTTTAAATGTTTTGACATTAAATGCTGCGCAGGAAGCATGGAATCTTGAGTTTGCAGATGGAGCGGTAATGAATGGTGATACTGTAGAGCATATAAAAGATGCAATCGAGGTTTTAAACCAATATTGTGATATCATCGCTGTACGTTGCTTTGCAGGAATGAAAAGTAAAGAAGATGATGTAAATGAAAGCATCTTAAGTCAGTTTGAAAAACATGCAAAAGTTCCTGTGATCTCTCTGGAGTCTGCTACTCGTCACCCGCTACAAAGTCTTGCTGACTGTATTACTATTACAGAAAACTGGAAAAAAGATCATAAACCAAAAGTGGTATTGACCTGGGCACCGCATATCAAACCTATTGCACACGCTGTTGGAAATTCTTTCGCAGAATGGATGCAGGAAATGGATGTAGAGTTGGTAATTGCCAATCCGGAAGGATATGATCTGGATAAAAACTTTACAAAAGACATAAAAGTAATTCATGATCAGGATGAAGCATTGAAAAACGCTGATTTTATCTATGTGAAAAACTGGTCTTCATTTGATGATTATGCTGCAATGCCGGAAGTGAAAGAAAACTGGATGCTGACGAATGAAAAGCTGGAAAATACCAATCAGGCCAAAGTAATGCACTGCTTACCCGTTCGCCGTAATGTAGAATTGAGTGATGAGGTAATGGACGGAGAAAACTCCATTATTTACCAGCAGGCAAAGAACCGTATTTTCTCTGCACAGGCTGTATTCAGTGAAATCCTGGATAATATCCAATAATCCCAAATCATGTGATTTTTTTAATCTTTTAATCCTTTGATCTTTTCATGAAAAATAAATTATACATCGTAAAAATAGGCGGAGCGCTCATTGATGATGAACAGTTGCTGGATCAGTTTTTAGATCAGTTTTCAGCCATTAATGAAAAGAAGATCCTTGTTCATGGCGGAGGGAAGCTGGCGACAACTTTGGCTGATAAACTTGGTATAGAACAGAAAATGATCAACGGAAGGAGGATTACGGATAAAGATACCCTGGATATCGTAACGATGGTATATGCGGGAGGGATCAATAAAAATATTGTTGAAAAACTACAGCAGAAAAAATGTAATGCGATAGGGTTTTCGGGGGCAGACGGAAATTTAATCAAAGCTAAAAAAAGAGAACATCCTGAAATTGATTTCGGATTTGTGGGCGATATTAATAAGAAAAGTGTGAACAGGAAACTTGTTTCAAAATTAATCAAACTTGACCTTGTTCCTGTGTTTTCTGCAATTACACATGATAAAAAAGGAAATCTTTTCAACACCAATGCAGATACTATTGCCTCTGTGATGGCTCAGGCACTTTCTGAGAAATATGAAGTTGAATTGCTGTATTGTTTTGATAAAGAAGGTGTTTTAGAAGATGTGGATGATCCCGAGTCTGTTATAAAAAGCGTAAACGAACAGGAATTTACCGCATTGAAAGAAGAAGGAAAATTGCACAAAGGGATTTTGCCCAAACTTGAAAACGCTCTGGGAGCCATAAAAAATAATGTAAACAAAGTGTTTCTGATCAAAGAAACCGAACTGAAAAACCATATAGAGAATCATCATGCAGGAACTGAAATCTGTTTATAATAAAGAAGAATTGTTGAATAATGCCGTTGGATTGCTTAAAAATCTGATTGAAATTCCTTCATTCAGCAAAGATGAATTCAATACTTCGGTAGAGATCGAGAATTTTTTTAAAAAGCATCAGATCCCCACCAAACGTTTTAAAAACAACATCTGGGCGGTCAATAAAAACTTTGATGTATTTAAACCGTCCGTCTTATTAAATACTCATCATGATACCGTAAAACCTAACAAAGCTTATACGCTGGATCCGTTTGTACCCATTGAAAAAGACGGTAAACTTTATGGGTTGGGAAGCAATGATGCCGGTGCCTCACTGGTTTCTATGGCTCAGGTTTTTTTACATTTTTATGAGAAAGAAGATTTAAAATATAATTTAGTTATTGCTTTGACGGCAGAGGAGGAGATTTCTGGTTTTGACGGAATTGAGGCCCTGTTTCCACAGCTCCCGAATATAGAACTCGCCATTGTAGGAGAACCCACGCAGATGAATCTGGCGATTGCAGAAAAAGGATTGCTTGTGATAGACGGGGAAATGAAGGGGACTCCTTCTCATGCTGCTCATCCTAATGATGATAATTCCATTGTCAAATGTATGCAGGATCTGCAGAATATTTTAAACTTTAAATTTCCTAAAGTTTCAGAATATCTTGGAGAAGTTAAAATTACTTTATCGGGAATTCGTGCAGGAGTTCAGCATAATGTAGTGCCTGAATCATGCAACTTCACATTAGATGTAAGGGTGACCGATGAATATTCCAATAAAGAAGCCTTTGAAATCATTCAGTCACAGATGAAATCTACCCTCACTGCAAGATCTTTCAGACTGAATTCTTCAAAGATCGAAATGGATCATCCGTTTGTAAAAGCGGGATTGGAAATTGGCAGGACAACATATGGTTCTCCTACATCCTCAGATCAGGCAATTATTCCATGTACCTCTGTGAAAATGGGTCCTGGAGACAGTAGGCGCTCCCATACAGCGGATGAATTCATCTATATAGACGAAATAGAAGAAGGAATAGATATCTATATCCGGATTTTGGAAAAAGTGTTATAAAAGATGGAAGCGGGAAGAAAGAAAGTAGTGATTAACTTCCAGTAGCTTCCGGCTTAATAAATATTTTGACTAATGCTCAGCAAGCAATAAAGTTTACGTTTTTAATAAAGATTTATGCAAAAATGACCATTAAAAATTGTGGCTTTATAGAATAAGGAAATGTTTTTTTATAGTTAATAATAATAAGGAGAGTCTTGCTGGGCTTGTCAAGATCAATCAAATATTTTAAATCGGACTGTATATTATCAGGAATGATGGTATTCAGTCTTAGAAAATCAAAACTTACTTATGAAAAAAATATGGCAAAAGGATGACCTGGCCACCAATATATTAGTCAATAACTTTACTGTAGGAAAAGATCTTGACTTTGATGAACGTTTAGCTAAATACGATGTTAAAGGTTCCATGGCACATTGTAAAATGCTGGCAGAAACCGGGATTATTTCTCTTGAAGAATCTGAGCAGATGCAGGCGGTATTAAACGAAATTTTACAGGAAATTGAAAGCGGAAATTTTGAAATTGATAAAGAAGCTGAGGATATCCATTCTCAGGTAGAAGCGATCCTGATTACAAAATTAGGAGACACAGGAAAGAAAATCCATACGGCACGATCAAGAAATGATCAGGTTTTACTGGATATCAAACTGTATTTACTGGATGAGATCCGTGAGATCACAGCACTTACTGATGAGTTCTTCCAGATATTGATTCAGCTGGCGGATCAGCACAAAAACATTCTGCTTCCGGGATATACCCATTTACAGATTGCAATGCCTTCCTCTTTCGGATTATGGTTTGGAGCGTATGCTGAAGCCCTTTTGGATGACGTGGAAATGCTGTTCTCGGTGAAGAATATCATCAATAAAAATCCTTTAGGATCAGCTGCAGGCTATGGTTCTTCGTTCCCGATCAACCGTGAGAGTACAACTTATAATCTGGGATTTCAATCCATGAATTATAATTCTGTATATGCTCAGATGACCCGCGGAAAGTCTGAAAAAATGCTGGCAATGGCAATGGCTACTTTAGCAGGAACACTTGGGAAATTTGCTTATGATGTGTGTCTGTATCTGAATCAGAACTTTGATTTTATCAGTTTTCCGAAAGAATTTACAACGGGAAGCAGCATTATGCCTCATAAAAAGAACCCGGATATCTTTGAATTGGTTCGTGCACGATGCAACAGAATTCAGGCGTTACCGAATGAATTAATCCTGTTAACAAATAATCTTCCATCAGGATATCACAGAGATGTGCAATTGACAAAGGAAATTCTTTTCCCTGCCATTGATTCATTAAAAGAATGTCTGGAAATTTTAAGCTATACTTTACCGAATATTCAGGTAAAAGACGGAATTCTTGAAGATGAAAAATATAAATACCTGTTCAGCGTAGAGAAGATCAATGAAGAAGTGAAAAACGGAAGCTCTTTCCGTGATGCTTATGTGAAGGTGGGGCAGGAGATCGAGAATAATGAATTTGAATTTGAGCCGGGAAATCTGGATCATACCCATCAGGGAAGTATCGGAAATCTTTGCCTGGATAAAATAGAATACCAGTTCAATAAACTGAAGAACAAATTATTGGGTTAGAATCTGAACCATTAAGGTCATTAAAAACTTAGGCAAAAATCAGTGGAAATTCTAAAATTATTTTAGCCTGCTGCCTTTTCGTTGTGAAAGCCTTAATCTTAAATCTTATCTGCTTAAGCGATCTTAATGGTTGGATTTTATTCCGCTCTTTGAATTTGATGATTGATAAATTGAACCATTAAGGTAGATGAAGGGTTTAAGATAGGTTAAGAAAATCTGCGATTTTTTAACCGTATTATTTTAAAATTCGCTTGCGAATTACTTAATTATTCTTCAACTCTTAAAAGCACTTAATGGTTTAAAATAAATGATTTATTCCAGATCAATTTTAAACTTTGTAGATTTTTTCACCTCATGAAGTACAATAGAACTGTGGTACTGCCCGATATTGGGAAGGTTTGAAATGACACTCACAGCAAATTCATTATAAGAGTTGATATCCTTTGCAATAATTTTCAGCATATAATCATATTCCCCGGAAAGGCTGGTGATCTCCTGAACTTCATCGTATTTGGAAATATTGTCCTCAAAGGTCTCCAATACTTTTTTGGATTGTTCTTTAAGACGAACATTGCAGTAAACGATGATATTCAGCCCCAGTTTTTCACGGTTTAAAAGACCTACATACTTTTCAATGACTCCCTGCTTCTCCAGCTGTTTGATTCTTTCATACGTAGGAGTAAAGGTAAGACCAATCTTTTCGGAAATTTCCTTAACAGATAATGTAGAGTCTTCCTGAATAATGCTGAGAATCATTTTGTCTTTTAAATCCATATAGTAAACTTGAGTTGTAACAAAAATATTAATTTTAAATGAGAATAAGGAAGGACTGAAGTTTTTAATTTATTTTAAACTTAATTTTTGTAGGTTCATAAAATTGTTGTATCTTTGCACCTAATGAATAAAAAAGCATTTATATCATTAGATTTACCGGGCGAAAGCGCCCTTTACGATATTTATTGTTATTAAGCGAAGATAGTTGTCTTCGCTTTTTTTATGCCCAAAAATAAGAATTATGTTTACGATTACAGAACTAAGCACCGAGAGAATCAACAGTATACTGACAGAAGCAATGGCTTTTGCAAACGGTAAAACTGCTAAAATTGAAGGAGAAGTTTTTTGCTCAAACCTTTTCTTCGAAGACAGCACAAGAACGAAGACCAGTTTTGATCTTGCAGAAAGAAAACTGGGACTGCAGGTAGTTCCTTTTGATGCCTCGCACAGTTCTGTAAATAAAGGAGAGAGTCTTTATGATACAGTAAAGACCATTGAAAGCATAGGAGTAAACCTTGTGGTGATCCGTGATAAGAAAGACAGATATTTTGAGGAGCTTAAAAATATTAGTATTCCGGTAATTAACGGAGGTGACGGAACAGGAAACCATCCTTCACAGTGTATGCTGGACCTACTGACCATCTATCAGGAATTCGGAAAGTTTGAAGGATTAAAAGTAGGAATTGTAGGAGATGTAAAACACAGCCGTGTAGCCAATTCAAATGCGGAGGCTTTAAGAAGATTAGGCGCTAAAGTATACTTCTCAGGACCGGAACAATGGTTTGACGAAGGTGCCTTGATCAACGGAACTTATCTTTCAGTAGATGAGCTTATCGCTGAAGTGGATGTGCTGATGTTGCTGAGAATTCAGCACGAAAGACATGATTCTGCCATGAGCTTCACCGCTTCTGAATATCATAAAAGATACGGCCTGACCAAAGAAAGGGAACAGGCTATGAAAAAAGAAGCGATCATCATGCACCCTGCACCCATCAACAGAGGCGTTGAGATAGACTCAGATTTAGTGGAGTGCGATAGATCAAGAGTCTTTAAACAAATGCAGAACGGAGTATTCGCCAGGATGGCCATTCTGAAAGAAGCACTGGAAGAAAAAGGATTTACCTTTAAATAACAAAGAGCCAAGGTAAAAGTAAAAAGTATGGCGAGCCTCGTAGAGGCGGTCTGCTAGTAGAAGATAATGAAGAGGGAAAAAAGAGAGAGCCTCGTAGAGGCGCCCTGTTAATAGCCAGAGGTAAAGCCCCTGGAAAAAAAGGAAAAAGATAATGTGAGCCCCGTAGGGGTGACTTGTTAATAGATAATGAAGAGGGAAAAAAGAGAGAGCCTCGTAGAGGCGCCCTGTTAATAGCCAGAGGTAAAGCCCCTGGAACAAAAGAAAAAAAGATAATGTGAGCCCCATAGGGGCGACCTGTTAATAAAAAAGAAAATCTAAATAGAAAAAATGAAGAAAAAATTAATACTGGAGTCCGGTGAAGTGTTTCATGGAGAAGGTTTCGGAGCAGATTTGGAAACTGCAGGAGAAGTAGTTTTCAATACCGGAATGACAGGGTATCAGGAATTGATCTCTGACCCGTCTTACTGTGGTCAGATAGTTTGTATGACCTATCCGCTTATCGGGAATTATGGTATTAACCGTGATGATTATGAAAGTATCGAGCCGGCAATCAAGGGGCTTATCGTAAAAGAACTTTGCGACCTTCCTTCCAATTTCCGTACTCAGATCACTTTAGATGAATTATTTAAAAAGAAAAACCTTTCCGGAATCTCAGGAATCGATACGAGAAGACTGACAAGAATTCTTCGTAATTCCGGGGTAGTGAAAGGAAAAATTGTGAACGCTGATGCCGATGAAAATGCTGTAGCTTCAGAATTGAAATCAACCAGCTTCCCAACCAATCAGGTAGAAGAAGTTTCTACAAAAACACCTTATGCCAACCCAAACAGAGGTTTCAAAGTGGTATTGGTGGATTTCGGAGCAAAATTAGGGATCATCAGAGAATTATCTCAAAGAAACTGTGATATCATTGTGGTTTCTCAGGATACTACAGCAGAAGAAATTCTACTGATGAATCCGGACGGAATCATGTTATCCAACGGTCCTGGCGACCCGGAAGATGTGCCACACGCTTTAGACATGATCCGTGGTTTATTAGGAAAAGTTCCGATCTTCGGAATTTGTTTAGGGCATCAGTTGATCGGTCTTGCTTGCGGAGCGAAAACATTCAAGCTGAAATTCGGTCACAGAGGAGGAAACCATCCTGTATTGGATTTAGAGAAAAACAAAGTAGCAATCACTTCTCAGAACCATGGGTATGCTGTAGATCAGGAAAGTTTAAAAGGAACAGACCTTATCGAAACGCATATCGCTTTGAACGACAGAACAAATGAAGGATTAAAACACAAAATCCACCCTTGTTTCTCAGTTCAGTATCAC
This sequence comes from Chryseobacterium sp. 22458, assembly GCF_052044975.1. NCBI lineage: Bacteria > Pseudomonadati > Bacteroidota > Flavobacteriia > Flavobacteriales > Weeksellaceae > Chryseobacterium > Chryseobacterium sp. 22458. The sequence goes on from NZ_JBQEOA010000004.1 coordinate 610,558, forward strand.
CCTGAAGCGAGCCCTGGTCCGGAAGATGCAAACTACCTGTTTGATGAGTTCATTCAAATGATGGAAGATTTTAAGAAGTAAGATTCAAGAGACAAGAACCAAGAGTCAAGATTTAAGAACCGGGATTAAAGATTTAAGATAGAAAATATATGCACAACTTTGAAAACTTACTTTTCTGGCAAAAATCTATTGCGTTGGCAAAAAATATATACATTATTTGTCAGGAGATCAGTAGTGATGAAAAGTTTGGTTTAATTTCACAGATTAAAAGATGTACAGTTTCTATTCCGTCTAATATTGCTGAGGGTTCTGGAAGAAATAGTAATAAAGAGTTTAATCATTTTCTTGCTATTGCTTTAGGTTCTGCATTTGAATTACAAACTCAATTGATTTTGGTTAAAGAGTTAAATCTTTTATCAGAAGAAAAAGTAAGTATCTTATTAAAAGAAGTTTCCGAAATTCAAAGAATGATTTATTCATTCAAAAATAATTTAAAATAAAGTCTGGTAATCTAGGCTCTTGGTTCTAGATTCTTGACTCTAATAAAAAAAGAAAAATGGCAAAACGTACAGATATAAAAACAATTTTAGTAATCGGTTCAGGACCTATCATCATTGGTCAGGCAGCTGAATTTGATTACGCAGGAACGCAGGCTTGTCTGTCTTTGAAAGAAGAAGGCTACAAGGTAATTTTGATCAACTCAAACCCTGCAACGATCATGACAGATGTGGAAATCGCAGATAAAGTATATATCGAGCCGATTTCACTACAGTTTGTAAGCCACATCATCAGAAAAGAACGTCCGGATGCTTTATTACCAACATTGGGAGGTCAGACAGGACTGAACATGGCGGTAGAATTGGAAAAATCAGGAATTCTTGAAGAATGCAAAGTGGAAGTATTGGGAACTAAGCTTTCTGCCATCAACAGAGCAGAAGACAGAGACCTTTTCCGTGAGCTGATGAGAGAACTGAACGAACCGGTTCCTGAATCTGATATCGTAAATACGGTAGAAGGAGCGCTGGCTTTCGCAGATGAGATCGGGTATCCTGTAATTGTTCGTCCTGCCTTTACCATGGGAGGTACCGGAGGTGGTATTGCTTCCACTGAAGCAGAATTAAAAGAAATTGCAGAACTGGGATTAAAGCACAGCCCGGTGACACAATGTCTTATTGAGAAATCAATTGCAGGTTTCAAAGAAATAGAATACGAAGTAATGCGTGATGCAAACGACAACGCCATTGTAGTTTGTAACATGGAAAATATTGATCCGGTAGGAGTTCACACTGGTGACTCTATCGTAGTGGCGCCTTCTCAGACACTTTCTGACAGAGAGTATCAGCTATTGAGAAATGCTTCTCTGAAAATCATCAGAGCTCTAGGAATTGAGGGTGGATGTAACGTACAGTTAGCTTTAGATCCGCATTCTTTCGATTACTATATCATCGAAGTAAATCCTAGAGTTTCCCGTTCATCAGCATTGGCAAGTAAAGCAACAGGTTACCCGATTGCAAAGATTGCTGCAAAAATTGCTGTAGGATTGACTCTGGATGAAATCATGAACCCGGTAACAGGTAAAACATACGCATGTTTCGAGCCCGCTCTTGACTATGTGGTAACAAAATTCCCAAGATTCCCGTTCGATAAATTCGAAACAGCAGACAGAAGACTTTCTACTCAGATGAAAGCTACCGGAGAAGTAATGGCGATCGGAAGAAACTTCGAAGAATCTTTGCAAAAAGCGATCCGTTCACTGGAAACAGGGATCAAACATTTAGGATTAAAGACAAAGCAGGCTCAGGCACTTACTGCTGAGGAAATCGAAAGAAGAATCAGAGTGTGTGATGATGAAAGACTATTCATTATCGGAGATGCTTTAAGAAGAGGATATGACTGGGAGCAGATTGTAGAATGGAGTAAAATTGATAAATTCTTTATCTGGAAACTGAAAAAGTTAGTTGACTTCGAAAAAGTAATCGCTGTCAACAAATTTGATAAAGAAACTTTAATTGAAGCTAAGAAATTAGGTTTTGCAGATATCAATATTGCAGTTCTTTGGGAGGTAAAAGAGCGTGAAGTGTTCAACTTCAGAAAAGAAAACGGAGTAATGCCGGTTTACAAAATGGTAGATACCTGTGCTGCTGAATTTGAATCTGAAACACCTTACTTCTACGGAACTTATGAAGAAGAAAACGAAAGTGTGGTTTCTGCCAAAGAGAAGATCATTGTATTAGGATCCGGACCTATCAGAATCGGGCAGGGAGTTGAATTCGATTACGCAACGGTTCACTCAGTATGGGCGATCAAAGAAATGGGTTACGAAGCGATTATCATCAACAACAACCCTGAAACTGTTTCTACAGACTTCTCAATCTCTGATAAACTTTACTTCGAGCCACTTACAGAAGAAGATGTAATGAACATCATCGAGCTTGAAAAACCTAAAGGGGTAGTCGTACAGTTTGGTGGGCAGACAGCGATCAACCTTGCAGATAAATTAGCTTCTCACGGAGTACAGATCTTAGGAACTTCATTAGAAGATCTTGACAGAGCTGAAAACAGAGATAAGTTTGAAAAAGCTTTACAGGAAATGGGAATTCCTCAGCCAAAAGGAAGAACTTCCACTTCTAAGGAAGAAGCCATAAAAATTGCCAATGAAATCGGTTACCCGGTATTGGTACGTCCAAGCTACGTTCTTGGAGGTAGAGCAATGGAAATCGTATATGCTGAAGCAGAATTGGCTCACTATATGGAACATGCGGTAGACGCAAGCCCTGAGCACCCGGTTTTGGTTGATAAATATATGGTAGGAAAAGAAATCGAAGTAGATGCCATCTGCGACGGTGAAACAGTAGTGATTCCGGGAATTATGGAGCACATCGAAAGAGCAGGAGTTCACTCCGGAGACTCAATCGCAGTGTATCCGCCACAGAATATCTCTCAAAGTGAAATTGACACTTTGGTAGATTACACAAAGAGACTCGCAAAAGGACTGAATGTAATCGGATTAATGAACATCCAGTACGTTCTTTTCGAAGGAAACGTTTATGTGATCGAGGTAAACCCACGTTCTTCAAGAACAGTTCCTTTCTTATCCAAAATTACAGAGGTTCCGATGGCTAACCTTGCTACAAAAGCAATTTTAGGACAAAAACTGAAAGATTTAGGATACGAACACGGATTGGTTCCAAATAAAGAAGGAGTATTTGTAAAAGTTCCGGTATTTTCATTCTCTAAGCTAACGAAAGTTGATATCTCTTTAGGCCCTGAAATGAAGTCTACCGGAGAGGTGATGGGGAAAGATACCACTCTGGAGAAAGCACTTTATAAAGGTCTTGTAGCAGCAGGCAGAAAAGTTCCTATGCACGGGTCCATCCTGTTCACGGTAGCAGATAAGCACAAGCAGGAAGCCGCTGATCTGGCTGCAAGATTCCATGAGGTAGGATTCAGAATCTGGGCTACGGAAGGAACTGCAAAATTCTTCGAAGAAAAAGGAATCCCTTGCAAAATCGGATACAAAATCGGGGAAGAAGACGTTAATCTTATCGATCTGATCCAGAAAGGAAAAGTTCAGTATGTTGTCAATACCACTACAAAAGGTAAGCAGGCTGAAAGAGACGGATTCCAGATCAGAAGAATGAGTGTGGAAAACGGTGTACCTTGTTTAACTTCAATGGATACGGTAGAAGCAATCCTGAAAGTGATCGAGAGCATGAGCTTCAAGATGGAGACGATGTAATCGTTAACTTATAAATATTTAAAACGCACCTGATGAATAATCGGGTGCGTTTTTTTATTATTTTTGGTCTTAAACCTAACGGGTTTTCAAAACCTGTTAGGTTTAGTTTAGAATTCCTTGATAATTATGATGGCTCTAATCTGAAAACCAAATCGAATAGTAAAATGTTATTTATTGATAAGCTTTGTAAGAAATTGAAATTTTCTTTTTTATTATTTCTTATTCTTATTTGTTCCTGTACAGCAAAAAAAACTGCTGAGTATCCTTCTGAATTCCAGAAATATGAATTAGCCTATAATGCCACTACCCATAAGTTTAATCAGGAAAAACCCTTTCTCAAAGAATACCATTCTGATGCGTCCGGAGTGAAAATAATACCTGGAATCTATAAAATTCAGAACTATGCCATTTATGGAAGTGAGAATTTTAAAAATGAAAATTCATTTTCAAATTCAATGATCAGAAAACTTTCAAAAAAATATACAAAATCGAACTGGAGAAAAGATCATCAGTACAAAACTATACCTGTTTCTAAGTTAAAGAATTTTCACGGACCATTACAGTACATATACTTCTCGGAAATCAGGAATGATTCATTGAGAGCTGAAATTTTAGCAAACCCCTTCACCAAATACTCTATGACAAAGGCAGAGCATTATTTGATCATATTTGAAAATAATAAAATTAAATCCGTTCAAAAGAGTGTCAGTCACTATGATTGAAAAATGATAGAGTCATATGATCTCTGATTCTAAAAAGAAGACTTGTATTGGGAAGGTTTTTAACACCAATTTAGTGTATTCACTTATATTAAACTATCGTTAATCGGAATTTGAAATTTATTGGCTTAAAAATTTTAAATTAGTAAAGAAAATTTACTTATGGATTTGCAAATAAAATTATTTAAAAACTAAAATTAACCGTTATGCGATATCTTATACTGTTTCCTCTTATTCTCCTTTTTGGTAAAACGTATTCACAGGATTCCAAAATAAAAAAAGAAAAATGGCATTGGAATAATAATAAAGCAAAGCAAGACACCGTTGCTGGCTATACGCAGGTTTTAAAAGTCGATAATATTCTGTACATTTCCGGTGCTGTGGCCACTGAAATAACTCCTGAAGGAATTACCTCCGTTTATAATGACTTAAAAGCTTCTCTGTCCAGTTTCGGAGCTACCTTTGAGAATGTTGTTAAAGAGAATTTGTATACCACGGATATTGATCAGATGAAAAAGCTGAATAACGTCAGAAAAAAATTCTACAAAAATGATTTTCCTGCAGCTACCTGGGTACAGGTACAAAGATTATATATGCCCGCCGCTAAACTGGAAGTTGAACTGATTGCACACCTTCCTCAATAACTGAACAAAAAGTTTTTTATTGTATTAAAACCTGTTAGACTACTTATTTATTATCACACAAAAGTGCTATTTTCCGTTACAATCATTCATGGTAACTTTGAAAATATTCTTAGAAATAGTAATCTTTTATTACAGATTATTGAGCATTTTTCCGTAATTTTTAATTGCTTTTTTAAAAGAATACCTATCAGGGAGATTGTTGGTTATTGAGGAGTTCATGACATACTTTACAGCTTATTGATGGTAAGTCAGATATGGTTTCAGTTTCTCTGGTTTTTGAATGAATAACCCTAAAAACTTATACTATGTTTAATTTTTTAAATGCTGGGGAAACAAAAGCGGTCATTGTTGACAGACTGGCGAATCAGTATGATCAGATTATCAAAGATCACAATAAACTTGAAGAATTACGCTCGTTAAATTATCCTCTCATCAACCTGGAGGATGATCAGAAGCGTTTTGACATCAGAATGGCCCGCAAGGATATTAATTCCCGTTTGGGAATCGAAAAAATAATCGGCGGAAATGATCTTGTAGACATTGTAAATCTTTCAAAAATACTTCAGATCTCCCAATCAGTATGCCGGATTTTGTATAACAATCAACCTCTGGGATCTGGCTTTTTGATCAACGGGAATATTTTAATGACCAATAATCACGTCATTTCCAGTAAGGAAGATTGTGAAAACATTAAGGCTGAATTTTTCTACGAAATTGACGAAGAAGGAAGGATACTGAATCCTGTCCAGTTCAGGCCTGAACCGGAAACGTTCTTCTTTACTTCAGACATTCAGCAAAAGCCGGAAGATGAGTTTTCAGGATTAGACTTTACAATGGTGGCATTAGAAGAACTTAATGTTAAAGGAAAAAAGATTACAGATATTCCTTCTCTGGAAATAGACGGCAATGCAGGTAAAATAACCAAAGGAGGAACGTGTATTATTATACAGCATCCCAACGGACAGCCTAAAAAGACCTCTCTGAATAATAATTCTTTTTTCTCAGAAACTCAGGACCTCATTATGTATGAGACCGATTCTTTATCAGGCACTTCAGGCGCACCGGTCATAGCATTGGATACCTGTGAGATAGTAGCCCTGCACCAGACAGGCGTGCCTAAAATGGATGAAAATAAAAGGCCTCTTACAAAATCAGGAGCAGTTGCCACTTTAGATACACCGGATGATGAGATTGAATGGGTGGCCAATGCCGGAATTCGTATCAGCAGAATACTGGAGTTGCTGCAAAAGAAAAATTTTGATGATCCGGCCCAAAACCTTAAGAAAAATGAAATTCTTGCAAGAACTCAGAAGATCAAAAAAGAACTCAAAGAAGTTGTTAAGAATCAGCCGGAAATTTCTCTTACTGAAGTAAAGAATGAAGGCCAAAAACTAAAAGACCCTGTTGCAATAATTGATCAGCCGGTATTGAATACAAAAAAAACTTCGGATGAATCAAAAAAGTTTCCATTCATTATTCTTGCGAAAAACAGCCCGGAAAATTTTGACAGACTTGAAGCAGAGCTTGTATTGAATTATGGCAGAGATTTCAGTCTCAGTCTTGCGACTCCGGTTTCTGCCAGAGAAAATGAAGAAGAATTATTTGTGCTGGATATTTCTACAGGAGGCAAAAACCCGAACGAGTTTGCCAGAGAATTACTTTCATTGGAAGAAATTATTCATGCAGAATATGATAGTGAGATCTATCTGAATATGGAAGTGACCTATGAGGATCAGTTTAAAGCAGTTGAGAGCTCAGGTTCAAAAGATTTTAATAATGAAAAAAAATTTCTTGAATTATACAGCCAATCCAGTCAATATGTAAAAGGCAAGTCTAAGGAAGACTACAGGAAGTGGAACTGGGAAGCCGTAAATTATAAAGGAGGTATAACAGATGCCATAGGAAATTCAGTGAAAATTGTCCAGTTTGATACAGGCTATTCTCATCACCCGAAAAACTATGGTTCATTTGACCTTACTGAGGACTTTGATTTTGTAGATAATGATGATAATTCCAGAGAAGAAGAACATCGCAAAATATTTACCCTTGCAGATGCGGGCCACGGTGCAAGAACAGGAAGTATTATTATTGGAAACCTTTATTCTGATGCAGAAGAAAACGGCAATCGTGGTTTATTAAATCAAAATGACGTTAAACTTATCCCTTACCGGGTTGCACAGGATGTAATGATCATTGGAAGACAGGAAGAATTGGCCAAAGCAGTGGATGCAGCCATTGCAACCGGAGCAAAAGTAATTACCACAAGTATGGGATTACCTCCTACAATGACGACCTATAACCTATCCAAAAAAGTGTATGAAAGAGGGATTATATGGTGTTGTGCAGCAGGAAATGAAGTGAAAGAAGTTGTCGCACCTGCGGTACATCCGGGAACCATTGCCGTCGCAGCATCGAATCCCGATGATAAAGAATGGAAAGGATCATGCCGGGGAAAAACCGTAGATATTACAGCTCCGGGAATGCATGTATATGTCCCGAAATCCTTAAAACTAGATTCCGGACTGTTCCGCTACGGAATGGCATATGGTCACGGTACAAGCTATGCCACTCCTCATGTTTCTTCTGCAGCTGTACTCTGGCTTTATAAAAACAGAGAAGACTTAAAAGCATACCACGGATATCAAATCGTTGAAGCCTTCAGAAAAAGCCTTAAAGATTCTGCAAGAACCAAACACAGCCTTCCCCCTAAGGATTTCGGAGCTGGGATTTTAGATGTTGATAAGCTTTTGAAAAGCAAACTTCCGGCAGCTTCCGGTTTAAATAATGCGTACGATGGTGAAGATATCAGCCGTGTTGCTATGGAATTCCGAACTGTAGGAGAAAGTTTAAAGATGCTCTGGAACGGAATCATGAGAAGTATTATGACAGGTATAAAAGCTGAAGAAAGCCTTCAGTCTGAAGATTTTGAAATGTCTGATCATGCAAAAAAAATTGTGAAACGTAATGCCCCGCTGGGTAAAGCTGCTGTAGAAAGCTTAAACGATGGTGACGGAAACCAGTCGCTGGCCACATTCAATGCAATAAGACAAAAAGTACTTCATCCTTAAAACACACCGTATGAAAAATATATTTGATTTTCACTTTCATTTGTTATTTAAACATCTGATCAGTAAAAAAGATACCGGCCGTCTTCCATTGAGCTCAAACTTTAAAACAAAAGGGTTAATGAGTGTCATAGATGAATTTATGGGCAATGCATTCGACAGCCAGTCTTCACCGGCAATGGTGAAAAACAGTTCCCTGGGATACGGAGTGACTGCTCTGATGGCAATGGAATATGCTTTTGCCGAAAACATCAATGGCTTTTTTAAAGGCTTTAGTTCTTCTAAACTCCCTATAAACTGGGATTTTATAGATCGTGTGAAAAACAGGGAAACTACCTATTTTGATTTGTTAAAAGAAGAAATAGCCTATTACCAATCCAATTATACTACACTGGAAAATGATTTCAAAATAAAATTTATCAGCCGTAAAAACCCTCCCGCCGAAGACATTTTCAGCAATCAGCAATATACCTATCTTGCATTTTCTGTAGAAGGAGCGCATAATTTTTCGAATGCTAAAATAAGAGATGCGGCAGCAGCTACTGAGCCGGAAAAGTGTTACCGTGAAATTCAGGATGACCAAAAAAATGTAGATCTTTTCAGCATCAATCTGGTTCACCTCAGCGAAATTCCTGAGCAGCATATGTGCGGTTTTGCACAGGCTTTAAACGGAACAGCGCAAGTAGCCTTTAGAAGTGAAGACTTTATCCCCAAATCAGGTTTTGGAATTTCAGATAAGGGAAAAGACTTTATCCGTACCGTATTCCTGCATCCATATCCTTCCCTTATTGATATTAAGCATATGAGTGTTTTTTCCCGGCACAAATTTTATCAGTTCCGGGAAGAATTAGGTGTACAGCATCCGGAAACACTCCGGTTGCCGATTATTTCATCCCATACCGGTTTTACATTTTCCTCAATAAAAGATTTTTTAGAACAGAAAAACTATCGTTCTGGTTTCAGGTATGTTCAGGGAAAAACGATCTGTGAAATTCAGGCTAAGAATCATTCAATAGGCAAAACAGATTTCCTTTTGAATAATAAATTATTCGGCAATCCATGGACCATCAATCTGTTTGATGAAGAAATTCTGGAAATTATGAAAAGCAACGGTCTGATAGGAATTTCAATGGATCAGCGGATTCTGGGAGCTGCTAAAACGATGATGGATGGCTCCAGACCTGAATATTTTAAAGATCCGGAAGCAATTCCTCTTTACGAATGGCGCAAGTGGTTTAAAGAAGGAACTTTTGATCTGAAAGAGGCTTTCATAACTGAAGACAAAACAGACCGTGAAGTAAGACATATCTATCTGCTTTGTGCCCATATTCTTTATGCGGTAAGGTTAGGGTACTCGGAAATGAACTGGGTAGGAGAGCGCAGCCCATGGGATCATATCTGCATAGGATCTGATTATGACGGGCTTATCAATCCTATTAATCCTTACGATGATGTGACAACTTTAGGAAAACTTAGAAATGACCTTCTTGTTTATTTGCCCATTGTAGACAAAAGACTGGAACCGCTGAAAGACATCAGAGTATTTAAAAATAACAATTCCGGGTCTATAGATGAAGATTATCTTGTACAGTGCGTAGATAAATTTCTAACTGAAAACGGAAAGAATTTTTTGAAAAGATTCCTTAATAATTGGAACTAAAAATGAAACCTAACAGGTTTTAAAAACCTGTTAGGTTTAGAACCCTCTAGCTTTCAACAAAAAATAAAAACCATGAAACTTATTTTTAAAGGAGATCAGATCAGCATTAAGATTGCTGTTGATAAAGCAAATGAAATTCTTAGAAATCCCAAATTTTTTGAGGAAATTAAAAAAATCCCTAAGTTTTATAATACACAATTAACTCCTACTCAGATTTCTGACATCCTTAGAGAGGCCAGTCAGGAAATTCAAGTGGAGACATATTGGAGGATCAATCCGTTTAGACCGGGAACCTGTGTAAATGCCAAAACGGTAAGTGCTACTTTAATAAAGCTTAATACACGCTGTTTTAGCAGCAATTTAAAAACAGGAGTCAATACATTGATCCATGAAAGCGTCCACGCCGCTGATTTTTTAGATGGAAACTGGGATTTTACCCATGTTGATAATAGGAATGAAGGAGAGGAAGATGGTACGGCACCATGGATGATTGGTAAATTAGCAGAACAATTTGTGTAATGGTAAGATCAAATACAAAATTCCTTGCTGATTTAGGAATGGCTGGGATAAAATAATTTTATAAAATATTTTTAAATTACCATCCAGGCCGTATATTAGCATAAAGAGATATACAGCCCAATGAAATACAAATATTTAGTTTATATTCCGTTACTTACAGTTATTTCCTGTAATAAGCCTGAACCAAAAGTTGAGACTCATTCTGAGACTCCAAAAACAACAGTTGCTTTAGCATCAGTAAAAAGCCAGGGAACGAAAGAAATATCATGGAAAGGTTTTCTGAATGGAAAGACACCTGTGTTTATCCATTATCAGCTGGATGGCAACTTAATTGTTGGAGAAATCACCTACCTGAATACGAAAAACAAATTGCCTATCATGCTTTTAGGAACCATAGAAGAGGACCATAGCTACAGGATCTTAGAATTTGAAAAATCAGGAAATATAACAGGTGTCATTATCGGAAAACCAACAGATAGTGCTTTTAAGGGAAGCTGGTTTTCACCCAAAACTAAAAAAGAACTTGCACTTAACCTTGTTAAAAAGGATACAGCGCTTGCTTCAAGGCAGACAGAAGCAAAATTGGACGATGTGTTCGGAAAGTATCATTATCAGTATGGTGATGCCGGATATCAGGGAGATATGGAAATTAAAAAATTACCGGATTCAAAAGCCGTTTTTGGAATTACATCCGTTACCAGTGAACCGGCAAGAAACCTTGCGCAGATAGATGATGATACCATCAGTCTTAAAACAACCAGTTTTACTTATAAGTTGTCTGATACAGAAGATTGTGAATTCAGAGTAAAATTCTACAAAGGATTTGCTGTGGTTCAATATACCAAGGGAGTATGCAGCGGACAGTTCGGAATGAATGCAACAGTTGAAGGCATATATATCAAGACAAAATAATAATCCGGAATGGATTGCGTTTTATCGATGAAAAAGGTGAACAAAAATATCAGCATTTTGTTCATTCATAAATTATATCCATAAAGCAAATTAAAAGAGATGAATAGTATAAAAAGAAACTGGATTGTATTCGGAATTATCTTTGTTTTTATTTTTTCAGGGTGTTCCATCCCTACAGATTTTTATATTCAAAACCTGACCGGGACACAAAAGGTCTTAAAGATCAATTATAAAAAAGGAAGCTCTAAGAGATTTTCAGAAGATCCTTACGGGGTATTCAGTTTCAACTATGAAAATGATATCGTAAATCCAAAGTTTTTTAAAAAGAATAGAAAAAATCTGAAGTCTCTGGAAAAGAAAACAGACAGTACCAGTGCTACTATCATAATAGAGGCCCATTCAACGGTACGGATCGAAAAAACACACAATTTTTACTGGAGCTGGAATATTGAAAATATTGAAATTGACGGTGAAAAATACAACAGTAAGGATCTGGAAGAGAAATCTGAAAGAATTAAGGATGATTATATCTTTAAAATTGAATAAGAATTTCCGGTTAATTGTGTTTTTTAGTAAGTTTACCTGAAAAAATTGTAAAAAACATTCCATGAAAAAAATGATACTAAACTCAATTCTGCTTGCAGGCTTACTTTCCTGCACCAAAAACGCTGAGAGTTTTGAAAGTTCTTCATCTTCGCAGACAGATCCGGTTTCCATTGATAATTTGAATATTCAGACCAATTCTTTTACAGAAATTGATAGTACGGGAATTCTGATGTTTCCACTGCAAATGGGACAGAATCCCAGAAAAGACGGTGGATATTCTTATAAAGAAATGCCGGACAACGGATATTGGAACATCGTTTTTCTGAATTCGAATACGAATGAATACCATCTGCTTACCGACAATAAGGTTCTTATCCTTAATTATGATTATAAATATAATGCTGAAGAAGGTACTAATATATCCAAAAAAACAGATCACATTTTTTATAATATAAGAAGCAAGGATTACAATAAAGATAAGTTGCTCAATGAGAAAGATCCGGTTTACCTGTTTGTTTCTGACAAGTCTGGTAAACAATTAAGACAAATTTCACCGGCAAACTATGACCTGAACAGCTGGAAATACATTCAGTCATCCAATAAAGTTATTATGACGGCTACAAAAGACAGCAATAAAAATGACCTATTTGATAATGAAGATGAGATCTCAACCTTTGAAATTATTTTGGGCAAGTCTGAAACTCCAAAAGAAGTTTTTCAGTCTGACTTGAAAAATAAGCTGAAAAAACTCTACGACAGGGATTGGAAGAAGATAAAATAGAAGGAATAAATTACCACGCATTCTTACCGAAGATGAACGTTACGATTTAGAAATAGAAGAAGAGGGTGGTGTAGAAGAAGGAATATAATACGGATTACTCTTTTCATCATCAGGCTGTACTTCGATCTTGAGTTGTTTTGCATATTGACTTGGAGACATTCCCGTGATCTTTTTAAAGTTCCGGTTAAAACTTGTTTTGGAATTAAAACCGCATTCAAAAGCCAGTGACAATAATGTATACTGCCTGCTATCAGGCTGTGAAAGCAACTGTTTGAAAGCTTCTGCTCTTAGGGTATTGATATAATCATAAAAATTTTTTCCTTCCTTAGAATTAATGACCTGGGAAAGCATGCCGGGCTGTATAGCCAACATTTTGGCCAGATCTCCTAAAGTAAGCTCCGGGTCTTTATAGCATTCTTTTTCCTTCATCAAAAGGGTTAATTCTTCCTGAATTTCAATAGCCCTGGAGTCCTCAAGCTTTGTTCTTTCATATTTTATACGATCTGCCGTTTCTGAAGCGGATTCTGTTGTTGGCAGTACCTCATTTTCAAGTGCAATGGGATGAATCACCTCATGAGCTGATAATACATTAGAAAAAATACCAACCTGACGGATTCCGAAATACCCGATAAAAAAAATAAATAATCCAACAGCAATATAAAGAACCTGTACCGGTTGTATAAAAATCACAACAATCCATATAAGTCCCATCCCGAAAATAAGATACCGCATCCAGTTAAGAGTAATCTTATCTGTATTAGAAAACTGTCCCACAATGTTGCGCCTGTGCCTGTGCAGTAGAATGAGTGATCCTGTGATGTAAGCAACACCCGAAATCATAATGGCAGCAACCATACCTTTAAATAAAGTTTTGAAAAAAGACTGGGTTGATAATGTACTGAACTGTACTGTCGGAAGTATAAAAATCAGTAGACATGCCACAGATACTGCCGGAATAAAGTGAATAATATACTGTTTCTCATGACGTTGCTGGCCACTTAAAAATAAAATATACAGATAGAGAAAAGGTCCATGAAGAAAAGGTAATGGTAATTCCCATCCCAGTAGCAGAGGTACTTTATAAATAATTCCGGAGGCATAGCCTGCAATAAACAGCAGATGAATCAGAGCAAAAAAGAACCAGGCACAGAGAATCCTGTCAGCAGTACTTTTGTTCTGCTTACTGATCAGTATAATGAACAGAAACAACGATATTGAAATTCCGCCTATATAAATAAGTTCCCAGCCTATTGCCATTGTTATAAAAAATCAAAAAGTAAAAATAGTAAATAATCAGACTGTATATATTTTCGCTCAATGATTTGTTTATATTACATTTTTTATTTGTAGAGTCTGATTCCAAGCCCTACTTCCAGATAAACCAGATTGGTTAATGTTCCCTGCGGATAATACCGGATGGGACTGAAAGGAAGATATAGCCTTGTATCAAACGTATATCTCTTTTTTCCTACTGAAAGCTCATACATTAATCCATAATCAGCCACTGTATGATGAGTACTGATACTTATCCTTTCAAGTTCCGGATGTTCCAGTGTTTCTTTAAAAGCAATATGCCTTATCCCGCCCAACGCCAGCAAAGTATGTCGGCTTTTTCTTTTTTTTCCATATAGAGAATAGCCAATTCCGAATTTCTGGGACAAAGAATAATTGTAGTGGGTTTTGATGTATTCAGGAGTATTGCTGAACATCAAAAAGCTAGTCATAGAGTGGGAGACTGCAGAAAATCTGTAATTCAAAGGCCGGAGCACCATAACGGATATGGTTGGTTTTACCGGACTTCCTGTAGTACCGATAGCAGGCTTTATTTCAAGGATCTTTTCTTGCCTGATGGTATCCTGTGCCTGTAACTGCATCCCAATAATTACAGGAAGGCAAATCAATAATAAACGCATATAAAATATTAAGGTTGGTGAAAATAAAAAGAGATTGCTTTTCGGATATTGGGCTTTTTAGAACCCAGATGATCCAATCCGACAGCCATATGATATCCCTGAGAAAATCCCTTATAATGTTGATTAAGGATCTGGCGGAAGGCTTCTATAGGCGGAAGCATTCCGCCTTCTTCAAGTCCTCCTGCGGCTAGAAAGAATCTACCACTTCGGGACTGGTTTCCGGACCTGTTTTTTTTTTCGTTAAGAAGAACGATTTGATCTCCTATCCAAAGCGAGGGGCTCAGGCAAAGATAATTTCCAAAAGTATCGGGGTAATTGGTAAAGCAATAGGTCCCCAGAAGCCCTCCGGCCGAGTGTCCTAAGATAGTCCGGTCTTCTCGTGCAGAAGCGGCATGGAAATCTTTTTCCAATCTGGGGATCAGCTCTTCATTAATGACCCTTACAAATTCATCCGCACGGCCAGTCCCGCCTTTATAAGGAACGGGAAGATAATCATCTAATCTGTCGTTACCCCAGCCGATACCTACAACGAGAATATCATGGCGTCGGAAATTTTCGGATTGCTTTTGAACTTCCCGGGCTGCAAAATCAAAATCCCATTTCGAATCTAAAACATACAACGTTTTATATTTTACGTCAGCAGAATAATTTTTCGGTAATGCCACTTTGATGGGATAAGTACTTCCATTAATAGAGGATGTAAAACTAAACTCCCTTACATATTGCTGATCAAATTCATCTTCCCGGCAGGAGATTAAAAAAAACAGCATAATACTAAGACATGTGATAACTGATATTTTCATTTAGATCGGTTTTTATTGACAGCATTTCTTTAATGTTGACAATGCAAAAGTAATGGTGGTATTGAGTCTAAACGCTCCATCCTATAAGGTGGTCTTTATTTTAAATGATTGTTATTCAGTATATTGTGTGTGGGTTGTTTTTTGGTCATGATATTGAAGTAAATAGTGGCTTCGGGATATTTATTCTATATATATGAACAAAAAAGGGAGAGGTTTCAATAAACAGCAATATTTTCAATTCTATAAGTTTAGAGCAACTGAGATGGAAAAAAACAGAATGTAAAATCTGTTATTTTTTGCGGATTTATTTATAAATTAGTGCGTTACAAATAAAAACTTCAAACCATAGTAAAAAACGGATAAAAACTTCATCAAACTAAACAACAACCATGGCAGAATATTACGCAAAATCAAACAATTCTTTATCTTTTGAAGTGATGGATGATGATCAGCCGGTAGGGAAACTTACTTACAGCAGCTGGTTTAGTTTTAAAGCTGAAATAGAGACTTTGGACCATATTTATCAGGTGGAGCCAAAAGGATTCTGGGGAACAACCATAGAGCTGAAAGATAATGACAGGGTGCTGCTTAAGTTCCGTATGAACTGGAATGGGGAGATTGTGATGCAGACTTATTTTGATGAGATAAAGAGCGGCTATCTTTTTAAACATAGAGGAATTTTTAAAGACTCATTTGTGTTGGCAGATCAGCATGGAACAGAGCTTTTTGTCATGAAACCGCATCTGAAGTGGGATACTCTGAATTATGAATATCAGATTACAACCTCCGAAAGCTTTGATGTACTGTCAAATAAAGAAATACTGCTGCTCAATTCATTACATTGCGCCAATTATTATATGTCAATGATTGCAGTGGTTTAACTGCTGGTCAGCAGATGTTGTGATGAAGTATTTGTGTTTATTTAGCAATATTTCAGTTGCAAATGAAGTGTTTATAAAGCAGAAAACGGGCTAAAGCCCGTTCCCGTTGAATCATATTATTCCTGCAGATAAATGCAGGTTTTTCGATAATCTTTTACCAGTTTGTTTTTATCCCTTAATGTCTGTTATCACAGTTAATGGTAAAATCTTTCTCATTTTTATCTAAAAAAGTAATGGAAGGACAACCGAAAGACTGCACCATAAATCCGAAAGCTACAGGAGGTTTCCCTTTGAAAAGGTAACCGGTCCATTGCATGGCGTTGGTACCATCAGTTCCTATTCCGTTGAGAGGAGAGAATTCTGCACCGTCGCTGCCTGCTGTGGTTATTGTTTTTTCAAATGTTTTTTCATTGCGGTCATTGATGACTACTAGCTTACGTTCCATCATTATATCATCTTCAAGATATTCCTGCAGATAATAGGTCAGGTTTTCATATTGGGCCTGATAAGTATTTCCTGCTTTAAGTCTGGATTGGGTAAAATATTTTTTTGAAATATCAGGGCCGGCCTTCTTCCACGCAAAAGGCTTCATTTTACCTTCGACGAATGGGTTTTTATTTCCAAAATAGGCAACAGCATTGTTATATTGGTCATAAATATCATTATTCTGCTGGGCGGCAAGTTGAAAACCTACCATATAAGACGCAGGGTCCACTTCGTTACCTTCCATAGAATAGGCATCCAGATAGGCAACGGCTTTCAGCTTATTTAACGGAAGCTTCTGAAGCTTGTTGAATTCATAATTATAGAGGTAAAGTGAATCATTTTCAGTAAGGTGAAGGCCATCCAGCATTTTCTTTCTGTGTTGTGGATCGAGCTCCAGATACTGCATCTCTTCATAAGAAGCATTCTTTTGGTTTTTAAAGACTTCTTCCTGTATAGAATGAGGTTCGGTATAAATATCTGATACGGAAATAAAAACATCTGCCAGAGCATCCTTCTGTGCAGAAGAGATCAGGCTTATGCTGTAAATATTGAAATTGCTATAATCTATTTTATCTTCAGCTTTTGCTGTTTTAATAGAATCAACTGTTGGTTTTGCTGTATTGTCAACCGTTTTCTTTTCTTCTTTCTTACAGCTGACAATGGCCAGTGGAAGGGATAAAAGCACCAGGGCTGTTTTGGTCTTCATAAGCATTCTTTGCATGATTATTGTTTTGAATTATAATTGGTAATAAGCTTCTGAGAAGTATTTACTGGGCTTGATGTAGGCTGTTTTTCTGTCGGCATCAATGATCCAGATAAACCGGCGAAGCATATCCGCTCCAAAATAGCTGGTTTTTTGTGTTTTGAGTTCTCCTGCGAAAAATCCGACAGAAGGGTTTTTAAAAACAATATTTCCCAGTTTAAAAAAAGGAAGAACGGCCTGCTTTGTAATCAGACTTTGTCCTTTAGAATTTTTCAGTGTTTTTTCACCTGTTACTTTTAGTTTTTTATCCAGTTCTTTTTCCTCTGCAAAGCTGTTACTGTAAAGAAGACCTCCCGAATAACCGGACTGGAGTAAAAAGTATTCCTCCTGCTGTCTTTTCCCATCAACAATATTATCACCGGAAATATAAAAAAAGTCTTGATCTGCAAGAATCTGAATGGGCTGAAATTCCTTTACATCAGGCTGCTGGTCATAAATGACAAACTGATTATTGTCGTAATCTATTTTAAAGGCTTTTCCCTGGAAAAGACCGGTGCCGATCTTTCCATCCGCTTCATATCCTGTAAGTTCATTGTCGAAAAAACGAACGTTTTGCAGCGTAAAATGACCAACTTCCACAGTATTGCCATCACTGATTTCTTCTTTGTCGAAAACAATATGATCTGCTTTCCGCTGCCTTTGAGGAGAGATAGAGCAGTCCTTCATAGCAATCTGGAACATAAGATCCAGAGAATCTTTTTTGTTGACCACAGTTTTTACAATAATGTTATTATGTTTGGTAACCCGGAAAGGAATAGTCTGCTGGGCTTTCATACCAAAGCATCCGGCAGTGATCAGTAAAAAGAGCGTTGTTTTTTTGAGCATTATAGTGATTAGTGTTTAAACCTTTAAAATTACCTATTATCTTTGGAAAACCAAATAATAAAATAAAATGGTTGAAAAATTGCTTCAAAGCGGAATTCATTGGGAAAAGAAAGAATTCAGACGGAATGAGTTCCTGAAGATCGCAGGCAGTACGGATACCTCTATTTACTTTATAGAAAAAGGAAGTGTAAGGATTTTTATGACCGATGAGCATGAGGAAAGGATTATCCGCTTCGGATACACCGGGAATATTATTGTTTCTTTGGATTCTTTTCTGAGCGGGAACCCTTCAGATCTTTATATTCAGGCGATTAAAAGAACCTCAGTGAAAGTTGCTTCAAAAAAAGATTTTTATGAGTTCATACAATCGGATGAAGCGAATATGAAATTCTGGATGCATATTCTGGAAGATCTGGTGCTCCAACAGCTGGAAAGGGAAAAAGACCTGCTCATCAATGCTCCGGGAGAACGTTTTGAAAGAGTTTTAAACCGAAGTCCCAGGCTGTTTCAGGAAGTTCCCAATAAATACATTGCCAATTATCTGAGAATGTCACCGGAAACCTTATCAAGACTTAAAAAATCTTGAGCTCAATCAATATTTAAGAACAAACAGATCCGGAAATTTGTATAAAAGAACAAGAATGAAATTTTCAACCTCAGAATTACTGGATGAATTAAAAAACAGAACCCGGCAACATCTTCAATATGCTGAAATCCTGATATCCAAAACCCATGAAGAACTGAATATAAGACCTTCGTCAGACAGTTGGAGCATATTGGAATGCCTGGAACATCTTAACAGGTACGGAGATTTCTACATCCCGGAAATTAAAGATAAAATAACGGCATCAGACACAACTCCCCAACCTTTTTTCAAACCCGGAATGCTTGGGAATTACTTTGCGAAAAGCATGCTTCCAAAGGAAAAGCTCAATAAGATGAAAACGCTTAAAGCGATGAATCCAATCCATAGCCAGCTGAATAAGGAAGTCGTAGAAGAGTTCATCAGACAACAAAAACAGCTGCTGGAATTATTGGAAAAAGCAGGAAATGTAGATTTACAAAAGATAAAGACAGGGATCAGTATTTCGAAACTGATCAGGCTAAAGTTGGGTGATACTTTCCGGTTTGTGATTTATCATAATGAAAGGCATGTTGTACAGGCAAAAAGAGTTTTGGAAAATAACTGAAAAAGATGATTTGATTTCCAGAAAAAGCTTAATTTTAAACTAATGGAAATCATACATCAAAAAACAATACAAACCCCGCTGGGTGAGATGATCGCCTGCGCTGTAGACCAGGGAATATGCCTTTTGGAATTCACAGACCGCAAGAATATTGAAAAGCAGCTGAAGTCTTTATCAAAAGCTTTGAAAGCCGATATTGAAGAAAAAGAACATCTCCATTTCAAGCAGCTGGAAGCAGAACTGGAAGAATATTTTGATGGAAAAAGAAGTCATTTTGAAGTTCCGTTGTTTACTACGGGTACTGAATTCCAGGAAAAAGTATGGCAGCTTCTGCGTGAAATCCCGATGGGTGAAATAAGAACGTATAAACAACAATCAGAATTTCTGGGTAATCCTAAAGCGATCCGTGCCGTAGGAACAGCCAATGGAATCAACAAAATTGCGATCCTGATTCCCTGTCACCGTGTGATTGGTTCCAATGGTGAGCTGATAGGCTATGCTGGTGGGATCTGGAGAAAACAGAAATTATTGGAGCTGGAAAAGGCTATTTTGTTTTAATGTTTTCATTTTCAATAGCTGGTAACTGATTTTGGCAAGATCTTTTTAAAGCCATACTGTTATAGAATAATATCGGGAAAATAAAAATTATTGGATCAGGAGAAAGCTATTTTGTTTTGATTTTTGTAATTTTAAACAAAAATTTACACGTGAAAAAGTTATTAGCAGCAGTTTGCATTTCAGTTTCAGCATTCAGTTTTGCACAGGACTATTCTGTACCGGCAGCAAGCCCGCGTCAGAAGGTAGAGCAGCAGTTTTCTATGTCTAAAATTTCAATCGACTACGGAAGACCGGGGGTGAAAGGACGTAAGATTTTTGGAGAATTGGTTCCTTATGGTCAGGTTTGGAGAGCAGGGGCAAACTCATCTACAAAAATTACATTTGGGCAGGCCGTTAATTTCGGAGGAAAAACAGTTCCTGCAGGTACATATGGACTATTCATTGTTCCTACAGAAAAAGAATGGAAAGTGATCCTGAATAAAGACTTCCAGCAATGGGGTGCTTATACTTATGATCCTAAGCAGGATGTAGTAGACGTTACCGTACCGGTGAATAAACTGGCAGACAAGCAGGAATGGTTTGAAATTACCCTGAATCCTACAGACGAAAACTCAGGAAACCTTGTGATCAAGTGGGATATGGCCCAGGCTGAGGTTCCATTGAAGCCATCCAAACTGGATACGGTGATCAAGATTTCTGATAAATTGAAAGAAATCAAGAAAATAGAATCAGACTCTACCAAAAAAAGCTAGCATGAAATTTTCTGTTCAGTCTGTTTTAGAGAATGAAGAATATCAATTAATCCCCTTACGGCAAGGGGATTTTGAGTCTTTATATGAAGTAGCCTCCGATCCTAAGGTTTGGGAACAACACCCTAATAAGGACCGGTACAAAAGAGAAGTTTTTGAAAGCTTTTTCAGGGGCGCTATAGAGAGTAAGGGAGCTTTTAAAATTGTGGAGAAAGCTACAGGAGATGTATTGGGAAGCAGCCGCTATTATAATTTTGATGAAGCGGATAATCATATTTTTATCGGGTATACTTTTTACGGAACGAAATCCTGGGGGAAAGGCATCAATCCGCAGATTAAAAAACTGATGCTGGACTATATTTTTCAGTTTGTAGATAAAGTGCATTTCCATATCGGGAAAGAGAACTTCCGTTCACAAACCGCCCTGGAAAGGCTGGGAGGCATCAAGATTGCAGAGGAGGAAGTGGCTTATTTCGCTGAAGCTACCCGTACTAATTTTGTATACGAAATCAGAAAAGAAAATTGGATATGAAAAAATATAAGATCCAGCAATCCCCGTTTGTAGTGCCTACTACGGATGGAAAACTTATTGAAGAACATTGGGGGAATTCTACAGGAAATTCCAATGTTTCCATCGCTCATATGGTGGCACCTCCGGATTGGAGTGAGCCCCATCAGACCCCTGAATTTGATGAGTTCACCTACATTATTTCAGGTAAAAAACAATTTGAAATAGATGGTGAGATTGTTACACTGGAAAAAGGACAGAGTATCCTGATTGAAAAAGGCGCCAGAATCCGGTACAGCAACCCGTTCTCAGAAGCTTGTGAATACCTTGCGATCTGTCTGCCTGCATTTTCTATGGAGCTGGTGAACAGGGAAGAGGAAGGAGTAGATTAGTATATAATATAACAATGTACCAATTTGATATTGGTACATTGTTACACTGAGTTTCATTTCAGTATTTCTTTCAGGAACATCAGTGTATGGTTCCATGCTCTCTTAGCCATCACTTCATTATAATCCGGAGACTTCGGATCGGTGAATGTATGTTTTGAGTGGGCATATGTGATGATCTGCCAGTCTGCATTTCCGTCATTCATTTCTTTGATCAGGTTGCTGTAGTCTTCAGGGGTTACACCTCTGTCATCCGCAGGGTTTTCAACCAGTATTTTAGCCGTCAGTTTTTCATTTTTTCTGCTTTGATCCCGCCCCAGGCTCCCGTGAATGGAAACAACGCCTGCAACAGGCAGATTTCCCCTTGCAGATTCCAAAGCACCGGTTCCTCCGAAACAATACCCGATGACTGCTGTTTTATCAGCTATAGCTCCGTTTTTCTTCAGTTGTTCTAAGGCCAGCGAAATCCGTTTTTGATATTCCTGGTAATTCTGTTTGTAATAGCCTGAGCTTTTGGCAGCAGATTCATTATCCGCCGGGATCTTGCCTTCGCCATAAATATCTGCAATGAAAGCAATATAACCTTCTTTCTCCAGCTCTATGGCTGCTGTTTTAGCTTCTTCATCAATACCTTTCCAGGCTGGAAGAATCAGTACTCCCGGAAGTTTTTTTCCTGCATTCGAGGTAATCAGTCCGTTCAGTTTCTGTGAGCCGTCCTGATAGGTTACTGTTTTTAGCTTCTGGCTGAAAAGAGTTCCTGAAGCTAGCATCAATGTGGTGAGTAAAATAGATCGTATCATATTATTTTGTAATGGTAAGGTGAAATTGTTCTTCTGTCTATAAGAAATCCTCAACTAAATTACTTAAAATAACTTAATTGAGGATGAAATATATTGTATATAAAATGATCACATTTTTACTCCCAACCCGGCAAGCTCCTGTTCAAGATTGGTATCCGGTGTTACATGAATGGTCACAAAACCTAAAGATTGAGCCATCTCAATATTCTTCGGATTGTCATCTATAAAAACAGATTCGCCAGCCTGTATATCGTATCTTTCTAATAATATGTGCCAGATTGCAGGATCAGGTTTGATGAGTTTTTCCGTTCCTGAAACAACAATTTTACCATTAAAAATCTGGAAAAAGTCATAATTTTCCAACGCATAGGGAAACGTTTCTGCAGACCAGTTCGTTAAACCGAATAACTGATAATCGGTATTCTTCAGTTTCCTTAAAACATCAACATTCTGAGGAATATCGCTTTTCAGCATCACCGTCCAGTTATCATAGTAAGCTCTGATTTCTTTTTCCCAGTCAGGGAATTTTTTTACCTGAATTTCAGTTCCTTCTGAAAGGCTTCTTCCCCGGTCCTGTTCAATATTCCATTCATCCTGGGCGATGTTTTCCAGAAAGTATTCCATTTTTTCGTCATCATTGAAATAGGTTTTGAAGAAATATCTCGGGTTCCAGTCCATTAGAACCCCTCCGAAATCGAATATAATGTTTTTTATTTTCATAATTAATTAAAATGGTTGTGAATTACTGCTTTTTTTATGAACCACCCCGTCAAAAATTTTTGAATTTTTACCACCCCTCCAGAGGAGGGGAATGATTACGCCTTCAGTTATAATCGTTGTGAAAACGGAAATGATTATATGTTTTTTATTTATTCCGGTCTGTAAAACTGATATTGCCCGTCCTGATAGTAAGCATTGATATGCTGAAGTCCATTGGTCAGAATGATTTCCTTGGCTCCGATAATAGAGTTATATCGGGCAGTCTGTTCAAATGTTTTTTCCGTTAATTTGATCTGGGGAGCTTTACATTCGATCAGGACTACAGGTTCTGTTTTCTCAGTAATCAACAGGTCAACTCTTTTGGTAAGGCCATTCAGAACGATCTTTTTTTCCGTGATCAATGCTGAGGTAGAATAGGACTTTACCGTAAGATAATAGTGGATCCAGTGCTGTCTTACCCATTCCTCAGGAGTGAGCAGAAGATAAGTTTTACGAACCAAATCATAAATAAAAAACTTATCTTTGTCTTTCTTGAATTTAAAATCAAAAGTTTCCTGAAAATTCAGTTTTGGAAGTTCCATTAATAAGATGAAAGAATTAGATTTAATCCTCAAAAATATTAAAAATAAAGAAGTTTTACCTATTTATTTTTTCCACGGAGAAGAAGCTTACTTTATTGACCTTGCTGTGAAAGCCCTTGAACACAATTTCCTGGAGGAAGATGAAAAAGCTTTCAACCAAACCGTTACCTACGGAAAAGATACTTCTTATCAGGAAGTGCTTTCTCTGGCAAGACAGTTTCCGATGATGGGAGATAAGCAGGTGATCATTGTAAAAGAGGCTCAGGATCTGAAATTTAATGAAGAGGAAAACCGTATTCTTGAAGCTTATGTAGAAAATCCCGTGCCTTCTACAGTACTGGTTTTTGCCCATAAACACAAAAAACTGGACAGCAGAAAGAAAGCAGCCAAGGCTCTGGATAAAGCCAAAGCGCTTTTTCTGAGTGAATCTGTAAAGGATGGCAATCTTCCCAAATGGATTGCCGATGAATGCATCAGGCTCAATATCAAAACAGCGCCCAATATTTCCCACCTTCTGGCAGAATATCTGGGGAATGACCTCTCAAGAATTGCCAATGAGCTGAACAAACTGAAAATCATTCTCAAAGAAAATGAAGTGCTGGACGGAACGATTATTGAAAATCACATCGGGATCAGTAAAGAATACAATATTTTTGAGCTTCAGAAAGCCTTAGGAACCAAAAATGCCAATGCAGCCTTTAAGATTGCTCATTTTATGGGAAAGAATCCTAAAAACAATCCTTTTGTAATGATGCTTGCAAGCCTTTACAATTATTTTTCCAATGTCATTATCTATCAGACCATGGCAGGGCAGCCCCAGCAGACCATTGCTTCCCAGATGGGCGTTCATCCTTACTTCATCAAAGATTATGCGGAAAGTGCAAGGCTTTATCCTTTGAAACATGCTACTAGAGTCATTTCTGTTTTAAGGGAGTTTGATATGAAAGGAAAAGGGCTGGGAGCTGTGAATATGGGAGAGGCAGAATTAATTAAGGAACTTGTCTATAAGATTATAAATATAGATAAGATTAAAATGAAGGTATAGCAAGAGAGAACAGGATAGATAAAGAAGAGGTATTTTTAAACTTATAAAAGTATCCTGTACGTTGCAACACCCAAAAACGGATTATACTCTTTCATTGACAATCCGCATATCTGATATTGACAAGTATCATTAAAATAACTTTAAAAAGACGGCAAAAATTACGAAATTAGCGGTCTTAATTTAATTAAATCTTTTTTCGAACAAAATAAATTATGGAGCAAAACATTTTAGATTGTGTGATCGTAGGATCTGGACCTTCTGGTTTCACAGCTGCTATCTATGCAGCAAGAGCAGACTTAAAACCTGAATTGTATACAGGTCTGGAGCCGGGCGGACAATTAACAACCACTACGGAAGTTGATAACTTTCCAGGGTATCCGGCCGGGATTACAGGTCCTGAAATGATGATGGATCTGCAAAAACAGGCAGAAAGATTTGAAACAAAGGTACATTACGAAATGATCACCAAAGCTGAATTCTCTAAAGAAAGAGGTGGTGTTCACAAACTATATGCAGGAAACAAAGAGATTCTTGCCAAAACAGTTATCATCTCTACAGGAGCTACTGCAAAATACCTGGGCCTTGAAGATGAAAAAAAATATGCCGGGGGCGGGGTTTCCGCTTGTGCTACATGTGATGGCTTCTTCTACAGAGGAAAAGACGTTGTGGTAGTAGGCGCAGGTGATACAGCAGCTGAAGAAGCTACTTATCTTGCCAAATTATGTAAAAAAGTTACCATGCTGGTAAGAAAAGACGTTTTCAGAGCTTCAAAAGCGATGATCCACAGAGTGGAAAACACTCCGAATATTGAGGTGAAATTCCACCATGAGCTGATCGGGATTGAAGGTGAAAACAGCCTGGTAGAAAGAGCAGTGATCATCAACAACCAGACTCAGGAAAAATCTACAGTAGATGTGGAAGGTATCTTCATCGCTATCGGTCACAAGCCGAATACGGATAT
Organism: Chryseobacterium sp. 22458; assembly: GCF_052044975.1. Classification (NCBI taxonomy): domain Bacteria; kingdom Pseudomonadati; phylum Bacteroidota; class Flavobacteriia; order Flavobacteriales; family Weeksellaceae; genus Chryseobacterium; species Chryseobacterium sp. 22458. Next base: position 636,312 of record NZ_JBQEOA010000004.1, read on the forward strand.
CTTCACAGGTCAGATAGATCTTGATGAGAACGGATATATTCTTACGGAAAAAGGATCTTCAAGAACCAATCTTCCGGGAGTATTTGCTGCAGGAGATGTACAGGATCATATCTACAGACAGGCTATTACCGCTGCAGGAAGCGGATGTATGGCTGCAATGGATGCAGAAAAATATTTAGCTGAATTACACTAAGATTCAGTTTTAAAAAATGATATAAAGCGTACCCCAGGGTGCGCTTTTCTTTTGGATTCATAGCAGTTCAGGTAGGTTTTTATTTTTTGTTAATTGCAAAGGTGCAAAGGTTTTCTACTTTATATATAGCTTTTAAGGGCGCAAGAAAATCCAAGATTTTCAGCAAGAATTCATGTGATTTTTACAGCTATAATCTCTGTTTCTATGTTATTTATTTCTTCAACAGCATAGAGACAGAGTTTATTATTTTGTGAAAACTATTACTCCAAATGAAGACGCAAACATTCCCCTCCCTTGGAGGGGTGGCAAAAATTCAGAGAATTTTTGACGGGGTGGTTTTCCCAGGCATCGTTCCGCACAACTCCTAATCCAGAATATAAATTTTCTTCTCCTTAAGATTGAAACCCAGTTTTTTACCCAGCCAATTGATACTCGTTTTGCCTTCATAAATAAGGCCTTCCACAAAAAAGACTTTAGGCTTCTCAACAGTAACGAAAGGGGTTGAAACAGAGCCAATATCACCCTTATAAAACTTCGTCGTCATATCCGGGTTGAATTCGCTTTTCTTTTCCATCATCTGCAGGGTTTCTTTTTTGATGTTCAGTGTATTCATCAGTCTTTCGCTCAACCAGAAAGAATCGTTTCCGGCGCCGGAATCCAGAAGAATATTGATCCTGTATTGGTTATCCAGAAGCACATAGGTGGTTATATCCAGAGACTGGTCCGCATTGGTAGATAGCTGGATATCCATCACTTTTTTGCTGCTCAGCTTTTCTTTTGGGAAGATAAGCTCTTTCGTTGTATAATCTATGATAAACTCTGTGTCATACAGCATGGGTAGGGAGATCAGGCCGTCAATTCCTTTGATCTCGGTATCATGGGTGGCGTACCAGGTATCTTTGAATTTTTTGCCATTGAAAACAATCTCTTTCGACTTGAAAAGGGGGACGGTCATCTTTTCACCCGTTGCCCGGAAGGCCGTCAGGTAATTATAAGTTTCTTTTGGCCCGAGTTCTTTGGAAAAATTTTTCAGGAAAAGATTGATGCCTCCTCCGGTATCAAAAATAAAATTTCCTTTTTTGCCATCCACTTCAGCCCCTACCACGAGGTGGCCGGAAGGAAGTACAGACATAGGCATTTTTTGGGCTAAAGCCATAGATGAGAAGGCTAGTGAAGCGGTAACAACCGCATTTTTGATAAAAGATTGAGTAAACATCCGATAGTGTTATTAGTTTTTTATGTTGTGATGAATTTTTACAAATATAATGTATTCTGACCATTGATGGGGCATCCCCCCCTTTGAAACGGTCTGGAGATAGCTGTTCAAGGGGTTCCCGGTACTTGTATAACCGTCTGGAGGGGGTTCATCTACGGTCTCCAGCCACTTTAGTAACGGATATATACCGTTAATGAAGGGTATATACCCCCTTAGGTAAGGGGATAGAGGGGCTTGGGTAAGGGGTTCCGGACCCCTATGGAAAGGGCTGTAGGGTCTTCGGAAGGGGCTAAACGGAGTTTTTGATGAAAGCAAAAGAAAAACGGCCTCCAATGGAAGCCGCTTTTATCTTATAAGTAGAAGGTTATCTTTTCTTTGATTTTGCATTTTCTACGATCTGCTGTGCTGTTTTTTTGAATTATTTGTAAAGTGCTTATGATGATGGCCGGAAATGTCTTCATACTTCAGCTAAAATTCCTACATTTAGCAACTAATCAAAAAAATATGGAAACAAAAGTCATCAAAATAACACACGTTACCGGAACCTACACCATTGAAGCTCCCCACGGGCAACTCAATGACCTGAAAACCCAGCTGGACAAATGCCTGAACGATGAGCAGGGAGCTATAGTCATAAAAGGACAGGGCGGAGACCAGTTTGTGTACCCGTCTGATCTTTTAAAAAACAGCTTCATCGCAATAGTAGACAGGGAATAGGGGACATTCATATTCATTTACAAGAATTGGAGAAATATTTTACGGAAAATAATTCCCTTGATTTCTAGTCTATTATTAAGTTTTGTTAAAATTTATACACTAAAAGTTTTGCAGGAATTAAAAATCGTTCTATATTTGCACCACTGAAAACAACGGTACTACCGGAGTTTAAGGAGAGTTGGCAGAGTGGTCGATTGCGGCAGTCTTGAAAACTGTTGACTGTAACAGGTCCGGGGGTTCGAATCCCTCACTCTCCGCAAAAATCCTCGAAAATCTTAGATTTTCGAGGATTTGTTTTTTTATGAAACTCTGCCATTTTTCCAGATCCTGGATCAAGCGCAAAAGTGGATCAAGCGCAAAAGTTGTGGACTAAGCAAAAAGTTTGGTTAATCTAAAGAGGAAAAATGTTCTGTCTTTCACTCCTCTGAGTTGCATTCTGAAGTTTTTAATTTTAGCATTGAAAGATTCTGCGGAAGCATTAGTACTTCTTTTATCAAAAAAAGCTAAGATCTCGGATCAAGCGCAAAAGTTGTGGACTGATCCAAATAATGTATGTTTTGTACTGCTCTCCAGTTTTTGAACCTGATCCCTTTCTATATGTTTTTAAACGAAACGATAAATCATCATTTTCTTATGACTTCCAATACCTATAATAGCAAAACTGCAACATTAGATGTTGCAGTTTAGTATATTTATTCAGATAGAGATAATTATCATTTGATTTCTATTATGAGTATAATCATAGGCTTATTTTGTACCATATTGTACTTTTGTCATACCATAATAGTTGTAGTTTTATCTCCAAATCTACAGGCTTACCCTCCTTAGCCGGAGGGTTTTATTATTGAAGAGCTGATGTTTCATTATGCAGAATTATTACAGCGCCTTGGTATTAAGTCCAACGTCTGCAATTTTACTCAGTAATTTATCGCATTTTTTTTCTTCATTCAGGGTTGCTAAAAGATTTTTCAGGCATACATTTTCCTTAAGAACTTTTGCATAAGCAGCCAGTGTACCATAGGTTGCAATCTCATAATGTTCTATTTTCTGTGCGGCTGCTATTATCCCTGCATCTCTTACAGTTCCTGCTTCAGTTTCTTCCATGATGCTTTTTCCTTCATCAAGAAGTCCCTGCATGGCATCGCATTTCTTTGCCTGAGCTTTCTTTTTAAGTGCCTTAAAACATTCTGCAAGTCTTTTTACATGCACTTCAGTTTCCATTAAATGGTTTTCAATAGCTAACTTGAGCTTTTTATCTGTTGCATTCTTATGCATTTTGGGAAGGGCTTTTACCAATGCTTTTTCTGCCCAGTAGATGTCTTTGAGACCATCTTCAAATAAATCTTCCAATCCTTTAGAGGCATCCTTTTTAGCAGGAGTTTTTTTCGTATTACTTGCCGGTGTCTTTTTTGTGGAAGCTTTTTTTGTTGCGTTTTTGGTTGCCATAATATTATATTTTGTGTGATTATTGTTAATCTGCTGCAATTCTAGGGCCATTGCTGCTTCCCGGCTCATAAGTGTCAATTTCATTTTACAGCAATTGCAATGGATAAAAAAAAGGGTAAAATCTATGTAAGGAATGAAAAAAGAATTCTTATTGTAACCAGAGAAGAATTTAGAAAGGTGTTACAAAACTATAATGACAACCCTGGCTTTTTTCATGGTAAAGCCTACAATGAAGATGGTAGTCAGATACCTGTCAGATCTTCCCCACAGCCATATAATCCAATTGAATTAGAGTAAAAATATTTTGCACAGAACTTTTTAATGTTCAGGATTACATATAGATATGTTGGGTGCAATTTAACACAAAAGATATTTATATTATCAGATAAAAAGCTAAATTTAATCCATGTACTGATTAAATAGTAAAGCATGGATTTAAGAATATTATCAATCGTGTGGGGAGTACAGGACATGAACAGAGCTATTGCTTTCTGGTCTGCAGCTCTGAACTATAAACTCAAAAAAGATCCTGAACCGGATTTTGCCATTCTGGTTCCTGAAGAAGGCCAAGGAATTCAGCTGTCATTAAAACTGACAACATCCCCGGAGCCGAAAAGGCATCATATTGACCTTATTACGGATCATCAGGATCGGGAAGTAGATCGTTTACTCGCTTTAGGAGCCGGCAGAATGAAAGACTGGAATTATGAACAGGACGCAGATTACGTAGTATTGCTGGATCCGGATGGAAATTCTTTTTGCGTCGTACAGGCACCGGAAAATTCATGAAAAAAGCCTTAAGATCAAAGATCCTAAGGCATACTTATTTATCATTAATTGATTCTAACTTAATATATCACATGGTGCATAACAAAGTATCCATGGGCATTTTTTTATTCCCGGAGGCGGGCAGCATGCTTCGGAGCAGCTGAGTGCTCCGCCATTAATGTTTTTCAACTGGTCTCTTGAAATTTTCTTACAATTTTTCATAGTCAAGTCAATTAAGTGTTACAATTTAAGGCTGATTTCCGCCGCCACATCCATCGTACGGCATACATTGCCATTTCCCGCCGATTAAGCATATCTGTCCTCCAGGGCAGTTAATACCTCCTTTAATAGCCTTTAATTCCTGTCTTTCGATTTTTTTTAAATTTTTCATAATATTTAGGTTTAGTTCTGTTCGAAATTAATCAATTTTTATTTAATGAAGTAAATTATTCTTAAAAAAATATTTGTTATTCCTATGGGTTTATCTATGTGATATTGATGAATAAGCCTTTTAAATCAGGTAAAATATAACAACTCTAAAAGTTTTCCCGGAACAAGATTCATCAAAATGCATTAAGATAAAATCTTGTCCTGTGGCAAGTGAAGTTTGGTGATGAGTTGGTAATTTTGATTAAACATTTTACTCAACTAAATCCGGATTATATTATGAAAAATCTATTTAAATCTTATACGTTCCTTAGAGTATTCCTTGCCGCTGTACTCATTATACTCACCGTATCACAACTGAATGCCCAGAAAACAAAACCTTCCGATAGTGGCTATGCTCCTGTAAACGGGATCAAAGTTTACTATGAAGTATATGGCGAAGGCCGGCCTGTCATTTTGCTTCATGGCGCTTTTATGACCATTGATACAAATTGGAGTGAACTGATTCCTGAACTTTCAAAAAACAGAAAAGTAATTGCCATTGAATTGCAGGGCCATGGGCATAGCCCGTTTTCAGACAGAAAATTATCTCATACTACATTAGCCAGTGATGTTGCGGGGGTAATGGACCACCTGAAGGTTGAAAGTGCGGATGTTGTGGGCTACAGTTTTGGAGGCGCCATAGCCTACCAGTTTGCTATCCAGAGTCCTAAACGATTAAAAAATCTGGTCATTATTTCTGCAACGTATAAAAGCAGTGGCTGGATCCCTGAGATTAACAGTGTATTTAAAACCATGAAACCGGCTCTTTTTGAGAACAGCCCTATGCATACAGCTTACAATGCTGTGGCTCCTGATAAGACAAAATGGACGAAATTCCTGGAACAGATGATTGCTTCTGCCGGAACTCCATATGATATGGGAGATTCCAATATTTCGAAAATTACAGCTCCTGTACTGATCATAGCGGGTGATAATGATGGACTGGATAAAACCGAACTGGCAAAAACCTATAAGTTATTGGGTGGCGGTATTGCTGCTGATATGGCTCCCATGCCCAAGTCACAGCTGGCTATTGTACCCGGGCAAAGCCATGTAAGCCTGATGATGCAGACAGCGACTATACTTGGCTATCTGAATAATTTCTTAAAATAACTTAAAGTTGCAACAGTCTATATTATCTTCTAAGAACCATACAATATGAATACAAAATTTGAAGCAGGAATCAATATTGCTATTAAAATTCCAAAAAATAAATATGAAAAAACGGTCGCTTTTTACAAGAATATTCTGAAACTTGAGGTTGAAGAAAAACCGATTACCAATCCTACGGTTTCCAGAACACATGAGGTGAAATTCGGGCACAATATAATATGGCTGGACTGTGTAGATAATTATACCCACTCCGAAACCTGGCTGCAGCTTACTGTGCCTGACGTAGAAGAAGCTACAGAATATCTGAGACTGAGTGGAGTAGAGACCTGCGATGAAATTGAAGAACTTCCTGAAGGGATGCACTGGATTACAGACCCGGCAGGTACGGTATTCAATCTGCAGCAAGGGTAGATGGTTTCAGAAAATATTTATTCTCTTTAATCAAAAATCATCGTTTCATAAAGTATTTCTCCTCTGTAGGATTTGGTTTGCTTTTTGCAGTGAGTGATGGATTAAAAAAATAAATAAAAATTATGAAAATCTCTTATCTGGGAGCAGGAATTGTAGGTACAGCGTTGGTACTAGCATTAAGTTCAAATGTTGTTTTTGCCAAAAAAAGCCTGAAACCCGTTTTTGAAAAAGTAAATGCGAATTCAGACTCATTAAAAATAGAAGGTCTGGCTAAAGACTTAAAGAAGCTGAAACCTCTTGGTTCTGATGAATTTAAAAGAAAATTTAAAAAAGAGATTAACGGATACAAGCTTACGGAAGTAACGGCTTCTGAAGATAATGAAACAGGTTCTTTCGCTACAGGAAATTATGCAAAAGCAGGTAAAAACATTTATCTGATGGTTGCAGACGGTGCAGGAGCCGGAGCTGAACAGGTAAAATCAAGCCTGCTTAATTACCTGGAAACAAAAAAATATGAAGAACCGGGAGATAAAACCAATATAAAAAGCTATAAGGGATGGCAGGTGTATTTTGATTATAGTATGTTTGAAAGTGATCAACATACAAGCATTCAATATCTGGAAGGGAACAGGTATTCTGTAGTCTCATCAGGGAATAATGTTCCTATTGACGAGCTGAAAAGCTTTTTAGATAATTTTAGTCTATAACAGCACTTTTTATTATTTTTAAGCACCGAATTATAATAATTTAATAGTACCCTTATGACGATGAAACCATTCACTCTAATTTTAGCTGTATTTTTTCAATTGATAAGTATAACAGCATTTTCTCAGAAAACAGAGGGCTTGAGCTCTTTACTTAATAAAGAAGCAGAGTTTATTTTCCCGCAAACCCCTGATAAAATTTCAAAAGTTTTGCAGACCAAAACAGTTTTCTACGAAGATGCCAATGAAGAGAAATATGCAAAATGGCTGACTAAATCAGGCCTGGAGCTTTACTGCGGACTGGGAAAAAATAATATGATCAGCGAAATGTTTTTTGACATTCCTGAAGATAAACCTGTAGTCATAGAAGGTCTTCCTTTTGGTCTTGCCCTAAATAAAACAACTTTAGAGGAAGCTAAAAGGAAATTGGGAAAATATGGGACGAAAGTTCAGAAATTAGGTGATGACAGTGAATTTTCCGGAGGATCAAAACTGACATTCAAAAAAGGAAGACATTATACCACTTTACTTTTTGACAGCAAGAGTCTTCTAAAATCCATAGGACTTACAAAAGAACTCATTGATCCTGCAGCCAACTAATGTATTTTAAGAAGTTGGGCTTCTTAAAAATTTACTGATCAATAAGAAATTTAATTGCCACGGATACACGGATTTTATCTGCGTATCTGTGGCAAAAAAATATCTGCTATATTGAAAATGGAATCATCTAGTTACGTAAAAACTGACCAATACCGGCAGAATCAAACGTAAAAACCGACTGATTTTCAGACTTATCTATTTTACTGCTGATCGTCAAAGCCCATAACACCAGTTCTTTGCAGAAATTCTGATCTTCTTTGCTTAATTCCGATGTATTTTCCTCAATCACTGTAGTCAATGGAGTTACTTTATCAAGTTTAGCATAGAACTCTTTATCTGTATCATTATAATTAAGCTCCAGATGATTTTTGTTGAACCAGCGGATCAGGTCTGTATAAGGGGTTTTGATATCCTCTTTCTCCAGTTTGGGAATGCGGGGGAACAGGCTTTCAAACTGTCTCATGACGGCTTTATCAATTAATATCTTAGCTACATAATCTGCGCCTTCCTGCTCACCTTCATATACCAGTTCAATTTTTCCGGTAATAGACGGGATAATAGACATGAAATCAAGTAAACGGACTGTGGTTTTTTCAGCTCCCGACTCAATGAGGCGTAATTTCGCTGCAGCTACCAGGTTTTCCATTGCACTGATGGTCAGACGGGCACTTACACCGCTTTTTGCATCTACATATTCACTCTCACGGGCTGCAAAAGCAACTTCTTCCAAAAGATCTTTAGCCAGATCAGGAATTCTGATATTGGATTGGTCTTCGGCTGAAATCATGGCCTCCTGTTCAGTAATCTGACGGGCAAGGGCAATGGTTTTAGGATAATGGGTGAAAATCTGTGATCCGATCCTGTCTTTCAGAGGAGTCACAATGCTTCCCCGGTTGGTATAATCCTCCGGATTGGCGGTAAAGACAAACTGAATATCCAATGGCATTCTCAGCTGAAAACCACGGATCTGAACATCTCCTTCCTGTAGAATATTAAACAGGGAAACCTGAATGCGTGCCTGCAGATCGGGAAGCTCATTCAATACAAATATAGAACGGTTTGCCCTTGGAATCATCCCGTAGTGTAAAACCCTTTCATCGGAATAAGGCAGTTTTAACGTTGCTGCTTTAATAGGATCTATATCTCCAATCAAATCTGCAACATTCACATCCGGTGTTGCCAGTTTTTCAAAGAAACGATCGGAGCGGTGTACCCAGGAAATGGGCGTTTCATCTCCCAGTTCTGTAATAAGACCTCGGGCAAATTTAGAGATAGGATGAAAAGGACTGTCATTGATTTCAGAACCTTTTACAACAGGCATATATTCATCAAGCAGATCTACCATGCTTCTTGCAATCCTTGTTTTTGCCTGTCCCCTTAAACCCAGAAGGTTGATATGGTGGCCCGCAAGAATTGCTTTTTTCAACTGGGGAATTACCGTGTCCTCATATCCCCAAAGCCCTTCAAATACAGGTTGCCCGGCTTTGATCCTTGCAATCAGATTGTCCTGAATTTCTTCGTTGATTGTTTTATGAATATATCCGGAATCTTTCAGTTCCTTGAATGTAATATCGTTTTTCATTTCTTTTTTAAGTAATAATTAGTATCTGATGAGAATTTCAATTCTAAAACTTAAGCTCTGTGATGTATGGCTTAGTTTGCTATATTCTCTTTATTCTGTTTTTTTCATAATCTTCAAAAATCATTTGTCCGAGACCTGACAGGCCGGTTAAGAACGCTTTCCCTTTATTCTGAGCTGTAAATGTTTCTACAAACTGGCGGAGGTAAGGGTCCTGGGCAATCATAAATGTTGTGATCGGGATTTTCAGTTTTCTGGCCTGTGCAGCCCGGTTGAGGCACTGGTTCACAATCATTTCATCAAGCCCGTAGCTGTTCATATAAAACTCTCCTGTGGGAAGCTGGATGCAGCTCGGTTTTCCGTCAGTAATCATAAAGATCTGTTTGTTGGTGTTTCTTTTCCTCCGAAGAATATCCATGGCGAGCTCTAAACCGGCTACCGTATTGGTATGATAGGGCCCTACTTTTAAATAGGGAAGGTCTTTGATTTTAATTGGCCATGCTTCGTTTCCGAACACGATGATATCTATGGAATCTTTAGGGTATTTCCTTTTTATCAGTTCTACCAGTGCCATGGCTACCTTTTTCGCCGGAGTAATGCGGTCTTCACCATAAAGGATCATAGAATGACTGATATCAATCATCAGAACGGTGCTCATCTGTGCTTTGTGTTTGGTCTCTTCTACCACAAGGTCATCTTCTGTTAACCGCAGATCGGAAATTCCGTTATTCACCTGGGCGTTTTTCAGGCTTTCGGTCATGTTGACTGCAGACAGGTCGTCTCCATATTGGTAAGTCCGGTTTTCACCATCCCGTTCATCGCCAATGCCCGTTTTGGAAGTGCGGTGATTTCCGGTGCCGCTTTTTTTCAGTTTTCCAAAAATTTGATCCAGGGCATATTCACGGAGGGCAGCTTCCAGTTTGGGTGTTAATAGATTTTTGCCTTGTCCGTTTCCGGAATTGCCCTCTTCGGAATCATCTTTTCTGATATATCCCCGTTTTCTCAAATCTTCCTCAAAATCCTGCAAAGAATATTCATCATCAAAAATATCATATTCTTTATCAAGCATATCAAGCCATTCGAAGGCTTCTTCAATATCCCCGGAGGTATGGGTAAGCAAATCTTTGAACACATCAAAGACCCGGTCAAAATGCGATATTTCTTCCGGTATATGCTTACTGAATATAAAGCCTCTATGGGGACTAAATTCTTTATTGGTCATAAGATCATGAAGCTTTTTGCTGTTATCTGCTTTTGAATACCCAGATCATGTACAATGATTGGCAGGCATTCAGTATTGCTTTATCTTTTTAAAGAGACAAGTTAGCAAAATATCATTTCAGGAACTCTTATGAGAAATAGAAAAAACTAATGGTGGTTATATAAAATCGAAATATAGTGTAGCAGATCTTACCTTTATCAGTTGCAACTCAATATCTGATTCTGCTGAATGATTATTTCTGACAGATATTTGTGATGAGCAAATTCGACAAATAGACAATATTGATCCTCTTTTGAGAAAACTTCTCCCGAAGCATTTTTGAGTATAAATGCTTTATAATGATATTAACTAAATGGAAACAGGTACAATATAATAAGAATAACCATTTATTATTTCTCATTTATCATCCTTATTATTAACCTTGCAGAAAAGACAGGAATAGAGATGATTTTAGATAGTAACGTTGAGCCCTGATGAGTCTGAGCAGATAGCGTGGTCATGCTATTGATAAAGGTTTTGAATAAAGTAATAAATATTTTGTTGAATGATGATTTTTGCATCTTATTCTGAAAATAACCTGCCCGGAATGAAATTTTTAATCTGTAAAAGGATTTTGCTGACAACTTATATTGAGTTTTCCGGATTTTGTCTGATATTTACTATTATAAAGAAGTGAAAATTTACTTTAACTTTGTAAATTGTATGGTATTATACATATTGCATATTTTTTGACAATAATAGTATATCATTGAAAACTAATAACAAGTGAACTTAAGTTATCAGAAAAAATAATTTAGCTGACAAATAGATATGAAGAATAAATTCTTAAATTTTAAATTGAGGAAAGTAGTTCACTACTCACTGATCATATGTATTTTATCAATACAGGTAATTATCGCCATATTTTTTTATAACGAATTTGTCAACGGAAAAAAACTTCAGTTTATCAAAAACCAGCTGGAAGACAGCAGGGCTCTGGGAGGATTAACGGATAATTCAAGGAAAGACTTTATGGTTGCCCAGGAACATTTCCAGAAATATATGGCTACCCAGGATGACAAAGATCTGCAGCTGTATTTTCAGTCGCTGAAAAAGCTTAAGCTGAATTTTGATAAAATCAGTGAATATGAAAATACAAGCCCAAGGCTGAAAAATACCCTTGCACAGCATAAAAAAGACACACTGAAAGTAACTAAGCTGAAAACTCTGATCGATTCCGTATACCAGACTTCCCTGAATCCTCCTGCAAAAATTCAGGATAAGCAGTATGAGCCGGAGAAATATAAGAATGATTTTGAAGATTTCAATATACAGACCCGTACTTATGCAGATACAATTAAAAAGAAAGGCTTTTTCGGTCGTTTAAAAGATGCGGTAACCGGTAAAGTGGATGTACAGAAGGAAAGTACGGTTATTACATTAACGAATAACAAGACCATAGATATTTCTCAGGTAAAATCGAAGATGGATAATACCATAAAGTCTATGGATAAGCATTATGCTGCAGAAGTAAAGAAGGTTCAGCAGTATGCCGCACAGAACCAGAAAGATAATCTGCGGTTCTACAGTACATTTGGTAAGCTGTTGGTATACAGCAACGGTCTTATCGATGTGTATGAAAGTGCTATCAGGGACTTTAAGGCCGAACTGGAAAAAGAATACAACAAGCAAAGCTCAGATAATAACAGAATAAGAACTAACCTTGTCCTTGGCCTTATGGTTCTGATGTTCATTGTATCTATTCTGATCATGTATTTTACAAGAATGGCATTTATTTATGAGCAGAAGCTTAATGTAGCCAATAAAGAAATTAAAAAGAATCTTAATTTCAAAAACAGAATACTGGGAATGCTGAGCCATGATCTGAGATCTCCTCTGAAGATCATTAATATTTTTATTGATAAAATTCACAGGTCTACCGGTGATGAGACGATAAAAGACTATCTGAAGTCGATAAAGTTTACTAACAGTACCTTGTTGCTGCAGTCTAATCAGATTCTGGAGTATACGAAGAACCAGGATGCAGAAAAGAAACTGATACAGTCTGTTTTTAATCTTAAAGAAGAGATCAGTTCTATTGTAAAGGTGATTACTCCTTATCTTGAAACAAGAAACAATAAATTTCTGGTAACAGACAGGATCCCGGAAGATGTGGTGGTGTATTCGGATAATATCAGGATCAATCAGATTTTCATGAATATTCTGGGGAATGCCAACAAATTTACAGAGAACGGTCAGGTGGATCTTACCATGTTCACTGAACCGGTGGATAAAAACACCATTGCACTGATCACAACGGTAGGGGATACCGGAATAGGAATCTCCGAGTCTGATCTTGGTAAAATTTTTGATCCTTATTATCAGGGAATGGTATCTGATGAGGTTGATAATCTGGGAGCAGGTCTGGGGCTAAACCTTGTGAAAGAGATTGTAGAGCTTTTTGATGGAGAAATATCGGTAGCGAGCAAGCTGCATAAAGGCACGAAAATAACATTCAGGATCAACTTAAATATGAATCATAATGGAACAACCAATGGAAAATAAGGAAATTGTATTTCTTTTAGCAGACGACCACAGTATTGTAAGACAGGGGATGGAGATCGTCATCAGTGATATTGTTCCGGATGCTAAAGTATACCAGACTTCATCTTTGCAACAGGTGGTAGAGCTTGTAGAATCCAAAGGAATAGAAATGGCTATCATTGATGCCCATTTTCCGGATGGAAACAGCTTGCATATTTTACCACAGATGAAAGCAGCAAATCCTGACCTCAAGATTTTGATTTTTACGGGTCTTGAAGAAGATCTGCACGTCCTTAAATTTATTAAAGCAGGAGCAAACGGATATTTGAGTAAACTAAGCGAAGAGGAAGAAATAAGAGAAGCTCTTATAACCTTTATAGAAAAAGGAGAATACTTCTCTGATCTTTCCAGAAATTTACTGGTACAATTTGTTTATAATCCTAATCTGATCAGCCCTCTCAGCAGTCTGACCAAAAGAGAAATGGAAATTGCAGAAATGTATGCAGAAGGATACGGGAATCTGGAAATTGCAAATAATTTAAACATAAAGCAAAATACCGTAAGTACCATCAAAAAAAATATCTTTGAAAAACTGAAAATTGAAAACCTGGTTGAGCTGATCGAACTCGTGAAAACCCATCACAAAATATAGTTTCCATATTTCTTTCGTTTTATAGATAAATATCTATGAAACCGTCGACATGTATCGATGGGTTTTGTAGGTGGTTTTATTTCGTAATGTTGTTACTTTGTGGTATAAAATTTACCAAATTAAAAAAAGGTATTAAGTACATAAAAATGCTTTTTTGAAAAGGTCAATTTTAGACAAAAACACACAATGATCATAACTATAAAAATAATAAACTATAGTTATATAAAACACAAATGATGAAGAGGAATTATGCAAGTGATGAAATAAAATACATAAGCGTATAATAGCCTTTAGTAAGAGCTTCTTGAAAAAGCCAAATGATAAAAAAACACAAATTACTATAGGGGAGTTCATACAGGTTATTATTACAAGTAAAAAAGGAGACTGGAAGGTCTCCTTTTTTTATACAATTCTTAATTTTTCCTAATGATTTTACTTATTCAGTGATCGGTCAATGGAGTATTTTCCGCCTCCCTGTATCAGAAGGGAAAGACAGATACCCAGAACCAGCAGATGATATTCAAACCCTTCTGCACCGGCAGGCATCTTTCCGAACCAGTTCATGAAAAAACCATGAGAAGCATGATCGGTAACAATCATTCCTATAAATAAAGAAAAAACGGCTATGGCAGTAATTTTTGTCCATGCTCCCAGTAATAAAAATAAAGTTCCCAGACATTCGATGGCTATTGCAATAGCAGCAACGATTGATGAAAGCCCAACATGAGTGGTCATATAATCCATTTCTCCTTTTAGCCCCGGTCCTTCAAACCAACCGAATAATTTTTGGGCAGCATGGGGAAATAATACGATTCCTAAAGTAAGCCTTAGAATAAGCGGCGACCATGTATCATCTGCAGATACAATCCACTGTTTGATTGCTTTGTTCATTTTTACAAGTTTTGATGAACAAAATTAGTACAGCATCTGTTGTTTATCCTGTGATTTTTGGTACAAAAAAGTTGTGCGGTTTGTCACAGGTTTAAAGGCTCATCTCTGTACTGCTGACCTTTAAGCCTGCTCAGTGTTTCACGGGTAATGCCTAGAAAAGAAGCTATATGCTGCTGGGAAAGACGTTGCTCAAACCATCCATAAGATTTCGCAAACTCCTGATACCTCTCTTCAGCCGGCTTCTGCTGGAACAGGATCCTTTTTTGGAGAGAAACGAAAGCTTTCAGGAAGATCTGACGAAAGTAGCTTTCCAGAGCAGGAATTTCTATAAACAACTGCTCCAGCCTGTTTTTTTCAATCATCAAAACTTCAGTATTTTCAATAGCTTCGATATTATAGACGGAAGGCTGGGCGTGCATCATACTATACCAATCGGAGATCCACCAGTTTTCAAACGCAAACTGAACCGTATTTTCCCGTCCGTTCTCGCTGACTTCATATTGTCTCAGACAGCCTTTGATGACAAAAGAATCATAGGTACAGATTGTATTTTCCTGTAATAGATATTGTTTTTTTCGGAATTTTCTGTAAACCAATGCAGAGCAGAAAAGCTCTTTTTCCTGATCCGACAGGAAGACGTACTGGCTGATGTGGTTTATTATATCTTCATATTGGGGAGACATATCGTATGATTTGGATGTTTATCCAAAGGTAACCATTAAAAAATAAGCCTTTTCATTACAGGCGGTTATCATTTCCATACAGAATGGCAACTCCCGATTTTTTACGTACAATCTGGCGCAATGCTTTCTGAAATTCATCAACAGCATGAGGTTCTGCAATAATCTCAAACTGAATTTTACATTGGGTCTCAGGCCGGAAAGTGGCATCAGTTGCCATGGTAATCTGAATGCCAATCTGCGAAAGTGAAGAGGCGGGATAAAATTTCATAGAGAAATAGGCAAGGGTAGAATCTTTATGGCCTAATTCAAAAAAAGGAATTGTGTTATTTTGTGGAAAATCGATAAGGCTGTTGGTAAAGTACTCGAGGGTTTCACGATCCCCATAGTCCCACATTTCTCCCGAGAAAACCGTGTTGGAGCCCTTGATATCAAATATCATATCTATATCATCATCACTTACGGTAATTTCCAGATAAGATTTCAGGTTCATGGTTTGTTTTGAATATTTTATTTTTCAAATATAATCAATTGGTAGCCGTATTTACGGAAAAGTCTTGCTGAAAAGAAGAAAATATCTATCTTTCAGGAAACTAAGAGCCATGCTGAAAATTCTTACATTTCTGTCTTTATTCCAGAAACCACAATTCAAAACAGCTTCCTTCCTGCAGTGCTTTATAATTAAGATAACCACCATGAGCTTCCATAATACTTTTAGTAAGCGTAAGCCCGATTCCGGAGCCATTGGACCTTGTTGTAAAAAACGGGAGGAATATCTTGTCTTTGATCTCAAACGGAATTCCTGAGCCGTTATCTGTGATACTTATAATAATACGGTTGTTCTGAGACCTTACAACGGTTGTGATGGTTTTGTTTTCTTTTTCTGAAACGGCATGAATCGCATTGAGATAAACATTGATCAGGCTGCGTTCAACCATTTTTTCATCTGCAGATACAAGATAATTTCCGAGGTCTGATATGATCTTTATATTGTGTTTTTCAAATTCAGGTTTCAGAAAACTGACGGCGGCTTCAATGACTTTTTTGAGCGGAACAGGTGAAAGGACAGGCTTAGGCAATTCTGCAATCTGCCGATAGTGGTCCACGAAATTTAAAAGCTGCTTTGATTTGGAATTGATGATCATGAGGCTGTCTTTCATTTCCTGCTGATCTTCGGGATCTATGATTTCCTGGTTGCTGATGTATTCAAGATTCTGGATCAGACTGTTAACGGGAGTTAAAGTATTCAAGAGTTCATGAGAAATCACTTTCATCAGATTGTTCCAGGCCAGTTTTTCTTTTTGCTCTATAATTTTCTGCACAGATTCCAGGGTGATAATATAGAAATGGTGCTTTGTGTTTTTCACCTGCTTGGTTCTGAGAGAGAAAGACTGTTTGGAATTATTATGAATGGAGATATCAAAAAATTCCTGTGAGCTCTTATAGCCTGTTTCTTCAATAATTTTATAAAATTCCGGTACTTTGGCAGCATACAGTTCCCAGCGGTTGTATTTGGGAACCTGTAAAATATCAAGGAATGTGTTGTTTACATAAAATACATTCCAGATTTTATCTTTTTCAGACAGAATAATCAATCCTGTTTCCATTTGATCCAGGATACTTTCATAGAGGAGTTTGTAGGAAGATAAAGAAAACTGTTCCTCTTTGCTTTGATAATACAGACGGATACTGTTATCAAGCAGCGGATCACCTTCCATCCGGGGAAATAGTGAAAAATCTTTCTTTCTTACAGCGGAAATGATTTTCTCTGCTTTTGAAGCCCGGGCAAAGAATGAATAATGCATCAACGCCACAAAAACAATCATAAGTAGGATAAAGAGCAGGACATTGAACCATTTTCCTTCTGAAAAAAAGTGATAGGCGCCAACCCCGCCGGCTATAGCAAGCATATTGTAGATGAGCCCTAAATGATAGCTTTTATTCATTATTTAATAACAAATTTTTATTCATATTTTAAAACTGATTTGCAATAACAATCAGGAATTACAGCTTCCTCCAATCCTTCCAGATTCCTTCTTCCAGCTTCCGGTATATTCTCCACTTACAGCCCAAATTTCTCCATTCTTCTGTACAAAGCAGCCCGGGAAAGTCCGAGATCTTCCGCTGCCAGGGAAATATTTCCTTTGTGTTTTCTTAACGCTTTTCTGATAAGAACCTCTTCCATCTTTTCGATATTGAGGTTGACAATAGTATTCTCCTGCTCCTCCAGCTGAGGGACCAATAATTGCAGCTTATTCTCGTTGGATAAAATTACGCTTCTTTCAAGGCAGTGATCAAGTTCCCGGATATTTCCCGGCCACGGAAATTGGGTAAGTCCGGTAATAAGTTCAGAGGTAAGTTCAAGACCCGGTTTATGGTACTTTTGCTTGTAACGGTCCAGGAAGTATTGAGCCAGCAGCCCGATATCTTCCTGTCTTTCCCGTAAAGCGGGGATTTTTACTTCAACGGTATTGATCCTGTAATAAAGATCCTGACGGAAACGGTTTTCTGCAACGGCTTTTTTCAGGTTTTCATTGGTAGCAAAAATAAAGCGTACATCCAGTATCCTCTCCTTAGTTTCTCCCAGGCGGGATAATTTCCTGTTCTGGATCAGGCTGAGTAATTTCGTCTGAAGCTGAAGAGGAAGGTTGCCGATCTCGTCAAGAAAGACGGTTCCGTTCTGGGCATTCTCAATTTTTCCCGTATAATCCTGATGGGCGTCTGTAAAAGCTCCTTTTTTATATCCAAACAATTCAGATTCAAAAAGATTTTCCGAAATACTTCCCAGGTCAATATGTACAAAAGGTTGGTTTTTTCTTTCAGATTGCTCATGAATAGATTCCGCAAGAACATATTTTCCTGTTCCGTTTTCTCCTAATAACAATACATTGGCATCAGTAGGAG
The DNA here is from genome assembly GCF_052044975.1 of Chryseobacterium sp. 22458. Lineage (NCBI taxonomy): Bacteria > Pseudomonadati > Bacteroidota > Flavobacteriia > Flavobacteriales > Weeksellaceae > Chryseobacterium > Chryseobacterium sp. 22458. The sequence goes on from NZ_JBQEOA010000004.1 coordinate 654,360, forward strand.
CAACTCTTTTGATCTGTTCAAGAACTTCCTGCATTCCTGCAGAACGGCTTTCCAATTGATATTGACTGTTTTTATGATGTACGTTTTCCCATTGGCTGAGCTTTCTGTTTTTTCTTGAAATATCTATAGCAAGATTGACGGAGGCATACAGTTTCTCATTGTTCCACGGTTTCAGGATAAAATCTGAGGCTCCGTTTTTCAGTGCTTCTACAGCCAATTCCACTTCACCGTAAGCCGTCATGAGGATAATGGGCAGCTGAGGTTCCAGCGTTTTTATCTCATTCATCCAGTAGAGACCGTCCTGTCCGCTTTCAAAACCTTTTCTGAAATTCATATCCAGTACTACAGCATCTATCTGATTTTCCGTCATGAATTTTAAAATTTCTGAAGGCTTACTCAGGCAGCTTATCTGTGAAAAAAATTTTTTCAGCCAGACTTTTGCTGAAAACAGGATATCTTCGTCATCATCTACGATCAGGATATGAGCTTCTTTTTTACGCATATTTTGGTATCGACTCTTTTAAAAAGGTTAAAACTGTTCATTTCCGTACAAAAAGTGTCCGATAATGAACAGTTTCCGGAATGCTATTAAAAACATTATTGCAGATTTTCAAGGACTTACATACGTATATTTTTCTGGCACCTGCCTTGTGTAATCTGTTGTAACAAAATGAGTTATCTTTAATATGGATACGAAAATAGTAAAAAAGAAATCGAAATTAAAATTTGTTTTAGGCGGATTGGTTCTTTTAGGAGCTATGATACTTTCCGGGTGGTATTTTCTGCTGCAGAAAAAAACATACAATGTTTCTGTTGAAAGTATTCAGACTGATGAGGTTACCCGGGGGAAATTTGAAGATATGCTGATGATAACGGCGCAGACCCAGTCGCTTAATTCTTCACTTGTTAATGTTATGGAGGGAGGCGTTGTAAAAGAGATTTTTGCAGAAGACGGACAGATGCTCACCAAAGACCAGCCGATTGCAAGGGTATACAATCCTAATACGGAATTTACCTATATGAGCCAGGAAACAGGGATTATGCAGCAGATCAGCCAGATGAGAAATACGCTTCTTGAACTTAAAAATCAGGAACTGGCCCAGGATAAAGAACTGCTGCTGGCTCAGAATGACTACAATACGGCACTTCAGAACTTTAATCTGCAAAAGAGACTGTATGATGCAGAGATCGGGAAAAAAACAGATTACGACGTCAGTGTACAGAATCTTACCTATCAGAAACAAAGAAAATCAATTGTTGAAAAAGGTTTTTTTGCTGAAAAGAATTCGAGAAATACCCAGATGTCTGCCATCAATACTTCAATGGGACAGATGGATAAAAGCCTTCAGATTTTACGTTCCAATAAAAATAATTTTCTGATTATGGCTCCTGTTTCCGGAAGGCTTTCATCATTTTCCATTTCATTGGGTGAAAATCTGACAACAGGGCAGAGCATCGGAAAGATCGATCTGATGGACGGCTATAAACTGGTGGCTAAAGTAGATGAATACTATATCAGTAAACTTCATAACGGCATCAAAGGAGTGCTCGATAATAATAATCAGCCTTATCAGGTTATCCTTACCAAAATTCTGCCGGAAGTAAAAGACGGTCAGTTTCTCGCAGAGCTTAATTTTATAGACAAAAAACCGGAGAATCTGAAAATAGGGATGACCTTTGGCCTGAAGCTGAAACTTTCAGCAGATACCCAGAGTATTATGGTTCCTAAAGGCAGTTTTTCAAAAGACACGAATGGAAAATGGATCTTTGTAGTGAAGGGGAATAAAGCAGAAAAGAGAGCCATAAGCCTTGGAAGAGAGAATCCGCTTTACTATGAGGTGGTATCAGGATTGAAGGCAGGTGAGACCGTTATTACATCAGATTATTCAGATTTGAAAAAATATGAAATCCTTGATATTAAAAAGTAAAAAGATGAATATTTTTAACCTTTTATTTTCATCATTTATCAACGAACGTAATCAATTAAACCCATAAAAAAACTTTATCATGATCAATATACATAACCTTTCAAAAATTTACAGAGCAGAAGACGTACAGACCAATGCTTTAAATGAAGTGAGCCTGAGCATTAAAGAAGGCGAATTTCTAGCTATCATGGGGCCTTCAGGGTGTGGGAAATCAACTTTTCTGAACATCATCGGGCTTTTGGATACTGCTTCATCAGGCTCTTATCAATTTGAAACAGCAGAAATGATGGGGCTGAGCGAAAGAAAGAAATCCGATGTCCGCAAGAAAAATATAGGCTTTATTTTCCAGAATTTTAACCTGATCGATGAACTGACAGTCTATGAAAACATTGAACTTCCCTTGATCTACAACGGAGTTTCTTCTTCCGAAAGAAAAAGAAAAGTAGAAGAGATCATGGATAAGATCAATATTTCCCACCGGGCCAAACATTATCCGCAACAGCTTTCCGGGGGACAGCAGCAAAGAGCAGCAGTCGCAAGAGCTTTGGTAACCAAACCCAAACTTATTCTGGCAGATGAACCCACAGGAAACCTGGACAGCTCCAATGGTAATGAGGTTATGAATCTACTGGCAGAACTTCACAGGGAAGGATCTACCATTGTAATGGTGACCCACTCTTCCTATGATGCAGGTTTTGCCTCCCGTATCATCAATATGAAAGATGGGGAAATTTTTAATGAAGAACACGCTTCCCAAAGAAAAGATGTCTTTGCAAAAGCAGATGCCGGAGCATTTGAATAAATCAGAAGCGTCTCGTTTCATATCATTAATCATTATAATACTACTATTATGCTTACCAACTGGCTTAAAATTGCCTTGATCAATTATAAAAAAAACTGGCTGTCCACCTGTATCAATTTATTTGGACTCACAGTAGGGTTAACCGGGTTTATGCTCATCCTGATGCATTGGAATGATGAAGAATCCTATGAAAGATGGAACCCTAAGAAAGATGATATCTATTTCTTTCAGACCTATTCAGGGAAAGATAACTCTTATGGAAATAATATCTCTATTCCCATGACCAAACGTGCCAAGGAAGTAATTCCGGGAATTCAGGACTATGTTTTGTTTAGCGGCTCGGAAATAGGGGTGAAAATGACTACAAAAAATAAAACGGCTTATCAGCAGGATGGGATGGCTGTTTCTGAAAATTTTTTCAATTTCTTCCCCTTTAAACTGGTAGCCGGAAGTTATAAAGATGCCCTAAAAGCGGAGAGTTCCGTAGCCCTTTCCACAACTGCTGCCAAAAACCTTTTTGGTAAAACGAATGTGGTGGGCGAAAGCATCAAATTTGATAACAAGAATTACAGCGTTACAGCAGTATATGAGCTTCCCAAAGAAAATTCTCAGATCAAACCGGAATTCATTTTTAACCCTGTTCAACAGATGAAGGAAAATGAAAACAGCTGGGGAAACTTCAGCTATGGAGGTTTTTTTATGCTGAAAAAAGGGACCGATCTTAAGGTTGTCCGACAAAAATTTATCAAAGATATTTTTGAATACCGTGCAGCACTGGATGGTAAATCCTCAGGATTGTCAGTAAAGCAATATATGGACTTGTATGGACCTACAGACAGTCTGTTGACTCCTCTGGATAAAATAAAGCTCCATGCAGAAGCTTCCTGGTTTGGGAATCCGGATTTCAAAACACTGATGATTCTATTCACCCTTTCTGTTCTGATCGTTATTTTATCAGCCATCAATTTCATTAATCTGAAAACAGCACAGGCTTCTCAACGTGCGAAAGAAATCGGGGTGCGAAAAGCAATTGGCAGTACCAAAAGCAGCCTTGTTCTGCAGTTTTTGCTGGAAACATTTATGGTTTGTATGGCCTCTTACTTCCTTTCATTGGCATTAACGGAGCTTCTTTTACCTAGCTTCAATAAGTTTTATGAAAAAGAAATAAAGATGGATGACTGGCCTATTTATTTTTATTCTTTTGGAATGGTAATGATAGTGACCGTGATTTCCGGGCTGGTTCCTGCAATTTATCTTTCCAATTTCAAGGCCATAGAAACACTGAAGGGGAATTTCGCAAGAAGCAAGCACGGAGCCTGGATGCGAAACGGAATTCTGACCTTGCAGTTGATCATTTCTTCATTCTTTATCATTGGCGGATTGATCGTTAATCAGCAGGTAAAATATATGATGAATAAAGACCTTGGTTTTAATGGTAAACAAGTGCTGATGATCAATTTCAGTGAAGGGAATGCAAAGCCATGGCTGAAATATGAACGTCTTAAAACTGAAATGAAAAAAATTCAGGGGGTGGGTGAAGTTTCTTATGGAGAAGCTGTACCCGGAGGCGAAAGATATGGCAGTTCCAATATGGATTTTATGGGTAAAAGTATTCAGGCTCAGCATGGTTCCATGGATTATGATTATCTTAAATTCATTGATGTAAAGCTTAAAAAAGGCCGTTGGCTGGATCCGAATCTTGCCTCAGATACCGTTAGTAATGTTTTGGTTAATGAAGCCTTTGTAAGAAAATTCGGATGGAAGGATGATGAAGCTTTGAAGAATGAAGTTGATCCCGGGTTTGATGACAAAAAATATAAAATTGTGGGTATTGTAAAAGATTTTAATATCAGAGGGTTAAAAACGGAAATAGAGCCGGTGGTATTTTTTCATTACAAGACAACAGGGTGGAAGAGGTTCAATCTCTATAATATTCAGCTGAAACTGGATCCCCATGATATCGATGGAACGGTTAAAAGACTGAAAACGTATTGGCAGACTCAGGTAGAACCCGGATATCCATTTGAATATTATTTCCTTGATCAAAGGTTTGCCAAGACATTTGAAAAGTATCAGAAGCAGCAGACATTATTCACCATTCTGAATGCGATGGTACTCATGGTAGCTTTATTGGGACTTTTTGCCTTGTCTTCATTAATGATTGAGCAGAAGCTGAAAGATGTAGCCATCAGAAAAACGTTGGGAGCTTCAGATCATGCGTTGGTTTTCGGATTGACACGCCAGTTTCTTTGGATTACAGTGATTGCTGTTTTGATCAGCATTCCGATCTGTTATTTTCTGATGAATGAATGGCTGAAAGATTTTGCCTACAGAATTGATATGCCCGTTTGGCCGTTTGTAGTCAGTTTTCTTACCCTGTTGATATTGACATTTGCTGTCGTAAGTATCAAAGCGTATAAAGCAACTAAGGTAAACCTTATAAAATATCTGAAGTATGAATAATTGAGCACATTGCTCATTAATGATTTAAAACCGCAACGTACTCATGAAAAATTTCATTTTCCTATTTTTTGTTGGCCTTTATCCGGCACAGCAGGCATGGAACCTGCAACAGTGTCTGGATTATGCTTCTGCCCATCATCCTTTGATAAAGCAGGCTACAGTAAACGTCAGCAGGAATGAAAAGCTTATTACAGGATCAAAAGGAATGCTTTTACCTTCAGTAGAAGCGGGAGCAAGGCACACTTATAGTTTTGGATCTTCTATCAACCAGTCCAGCAACCAGAGAGAAGCTCTCAATACCCAATATGATCAGTTTTATGCGCAGGCAGACTGGAACCTTTTCAACTGGAAAAATATTCTGGATATTTCTTTGTCTAAACTGAATAAAGAAACCAGCATCTATAAACTTAAACAGGCTCAGAATAAGGTAAAGCTGAATGTGATCCAGATGTTTTTTGCCTATCAGAACGGCAGAAGCTGGCTTGAAGTTCTGGAAACCCAGATATCTGGAATGCAGGAGCAGATTAAACGCACCGAAAAAGAAGTGGAGATAGGGAACAGGCCTAAAAGTGATATTTACGATATCAAAGCGAACCTGGGAACTTTACAGGAGCAGTGGGTCTCTGCTAAAAATCAGCGGGATCAGTCAAAAATTAACCTGTTGAATGCATTGTCCATGACCGAAGATTCCCTGGATTTTGTGATGGCTGATGAAAATCTTTCTTCAGAGGCTGGGTTTTATGATCCGGACTTTACCCGGAAACTCCTGGAAGTAAATCCGGCTTACCAATCAGCAATGGCAGAAATAAAAGCGCAGGAAAAAAAAGAAGCTATTGCAAGGGCAGGCTATTTGCCGACTTTAAACGGCAGCTACAGCTGGTCTACCTTTTATAATAAAGTGTTGGGGAAAGATAATGGTTCTACCGTCAGTTTCTCTGATCAGTTTTCACAGAATAAAAATCAGTCTCTGAATTTTGGTCTCAGCATTCCCATTTTTAATAAACTTCAGGTAAAAACCAATGTGGAAACAGCAAAACTGAATAAAATAAGTGCCCAATACGACAAAGAACTTGTGATTAATGATCTTACCCAGAATATTAATTCCATCAAAGCACAGTTTTTAAACGCCCGGGAGAAATACAGCCTGCTGGATGCTAATTTTGAAAATCAAAAACTATCTTTCCAGAAATCTGAGGAAAAATATAAAGAAGGATTAATAGATGCCTATACTTTTTTCGTAGTCAGAAACGGATGGCTTCAGGCTAATTTTAACCTGATCACCAGCAGAAATGATGTGATTCAGCAGACAGAATTACTCAAAGTATTACAAACAGAATTTTAAATTTCAGATCAGTCATATTTTTAGGAAAGCGGTCTTCATTATTTTGAAGGCTGCTTTTATTTTTTTGGATTGATAAAGTCAGGTAAACCTATTCATAATTTATTACGACAAGTTCTGTCGCAGTGCTGATATAGCTTTGTAAAAGGGAATTTAAAATAGATATATGATAATAAATATTTGATTGTTTTAATGATTTTTTAATATTAAATCCTTGGATATTGTTTTTAATGTATTAAAAAAAGTTAAATTTACACGATATGAAAAAAAGCTAATTATTAACTCAAAAAACACGAGAATGAAAAAAAACGCTCTCTGTGCACTTACTTTGTGTACAATGCTTGGTGTGTATGCTCAGGAAGTAGTCTGGCAGAAAGACATCAAATCTTCTACTCAGGATTTTCTAAGTCAGGTCACCACAACTATCGATCAGCAATACCTTATCACGGGAAGTTCTATTCAAAGCGATAAGCAGCAGGCTTCAGGCAGTAAGCAAAACAACGGTTATGATTTCCATTTGGTAAAACTGAACCAGCAAGGAGAAGAAATCTGGGAGAAGTATTTATCAGGACAGAATCATGATTATTTATCAGCTACTGTGACCACTCAGGATGGTGGTTTTCTCTTAGCCGGAACTTCTTATTCAGGCAAAGGACTGGATAAAAAGGACGATTCCAAAGGGGGATCAGATATCTGGTTGGTAAGAATCAATGAATTCGGGGATGAATTATGGCAAAAGACTTTGGGAACTTCCTCTGATGAAGAAGCCAGAGCAGTGATTCAATCCACAGATTTAGGATTCTTTGTTGCCGGCAATGTACAGAACTCATCCAAAGGCTATGGTTCCAAAGACGTCTGGATCACAAGATTGGATAAAGATGGAAAAGAACTCACACAGCTTATTTTAGGTGGAAAAGGTCTGGATGAGGTCGAAAAAATGATCCCCACAAAAGATGGCGGAGCCTTACTGGGAATCTATTCCAGAAGCGCTGAAGTTCGTAATCCTGGTGTAAGAAATCCTGAAAGTAAATCCCTGACTGAAATTCCTGTAACTCGCCACCTAACCTCTGCAACCTCCAAACAAAGTGAAAACTTCGGTGAAGGCGACTACTGGATTGTAAAGCTTGACAAAAACGGCAAAGTAGAATGGGAAAAGAACTATGGTGGAAAAGGTGATGATCACATCAGAACCTTAGCCTTGACTTCAAGTGGCTATATCATCGGTGGTGAATCCAGATCAGAAAGATCCGGAAATAAAACCGTAGGCATTGAAGAAGGAACAGATCTTTGGCTGCTTTCATTGAATGAAAGAGGAGATGAGCAGTGGCAAAAATCCTACAATTTTAAGAATCGTGATATTCTGATGAGCATGAATGCCATTCAGGGACAAGATCAAACCAAAGGAATTTTATTAGGAGGTTATACCCAAGCCGAAGGAAGAATCGAAAAGGATGATGAAACCTTCTGGATGCTGTATCTGGATGGAAATGGCAATGAACAGTGGAGAAAGCATGTAAGTGGAGAATCAAGACAAAGAGAAGAGCGGCTTTCAGATTTAAAACTAAACAGAGATGGATCTATAGTTTTAGCAGGAACCAGTGCCAAAGAACTGGGAAAAGAGAACTGGAAGATTGTGAAGCTGGGAGACAAACAAGTGAACCAACTGATCGAGAAACAGGACATCAAGATTTATCCGAACCCGGTATCCGATTATGCTTATGTAGAAATCGGCTTTGATTTCAAAGAAGCTGAAATACTGCTGTATGACATGAGTGGAAGACAGCTTCAGAGTCTGAAGACAAAGAATAATGTGACCAAGATTAATACGCAGAATCTTGTACAGGGAGCTTATCTGGTGACAATCAAAACGGATAATAATAAAACAGCGAATGCAAAGCTGATAAAAAAATAAAACTGAGAATCATGAAGAAAATACTATTAACAGCCTTTTTACTGGTTGCCTTTTTAGGAAACATTAATGTTTCAGGGCAGGAGAAAATAGGCCTCCAAAAATATGATTATGTAACCAACGGAGATGCTAATATATATCAGGGAATACCTAATATTTCTCTTCCATTATTTGGTTTGGATATCCCGACTGCAGGAGTAGGAATTAATCTGTCGGTAAATTACACTACAGAAAGTTTAGCTGCCTACAGTCTTATCAGTGATGTTGGCCAGGGTTGGAACCTTTCTGATGTGGGAAGTATTGTAAGAAATAAAACCCGCATGGCAGAAGATTATAAGAAAAACACAAACAATAATGAAATAACTTCTGATGTTTTTAACTATAATTATCCGGGGGGCAGTGGAAAGTTTTTTATAACGAATCACACTATTTCAAATGAACCTATAGCCGTACACCTTTCTCCATCTAATGATAAAATATCCTTTATCAAAGACACAAAAGTAGGAATAATAAAATCTTTTACCATTACGGATACAAAAGGAAATACCTATCTTTTTGACAAGACTAATATCAATACAATGGTGATAAGTGACATCAATACAGTCACCAAGACGGTTAATAGTGCTTTTTTTCTCTCAAGGATTTTCAATGTTAAGAATGAAGAAGTAGCTGTTATTGAGTATGAAACAACAACCCAGACGTTTAATACAAATTCAGAAGCTTTACAACGACAGAAGATTAAAAAGATTACCGCTCATGGAACGGGAAGTATAGAATACTTATACAATAATGTGGGGACCCCACCACCATTAAATGAGGATCGATATGAAGATTGGTATAAATTAAATAAACTTGTTCTTAAAGACGCAAGGAATGGCATTGTTAATCAATATTCATTTATACAAAATAATAATTTGACAGGGCTGGTTAATCTGGATAAAAATAACAGTCAAATCCAAAAATTCTCCTTTGAATATAATCTAACTGGAACAGGAGGTGGTGAAGATGCTTATGGTTATCCTACAGCATTCCAATATTGTGATTTTGATAGTGGTTTTTATCGTTCTGTAAAGACACGAAATCCTGGCGCATGTACTTACGGGGCCTTGAAGAGTATTATCCTTCCCACGGGTGGAAGGACTGAATATGAATTTGAGTCCCATACAACATCATCACCTTTCAATACAACGGGCTCTTATAATTTTTATCCCTATTCACCCTTAGAAAAGATACATACCATCACTTATAAAACAGAACCAGGGCAAGAGGCAGCTCCCTATACTGTACCAGCTGACTATAGGGTTGCTTTCGTAAGATTTGTGTATGATCCATATGGTCCGATTAAGCCAGGAATACCAAGGGAATCTTTTCTGGATATAAATGGTGTTGAGGTTAGCCCTGTCACTTATATCCCGTATGACAATATGACTTTTACGTGTCCGGGAATGTTTGTTTTCAGCGGGCAGGGGTTACTTAATTTCGGAGTTTCAGGCAAAAGTACAGGAACAATAGAATTATATGCCTATAAAAAAACTGCGTTTGATCCCAATGAGTATGGTAACGGCCTTCGGATCAAAAGTATTAAAAACTTTAATCCCGGTTCTTCCACACCGCTTACCTATACAAAATACGAATATGGATTGTTTGATGAATCAATACGTTCAAGCGGAAAGGAGCTTGGTTCTGGTCCGGATATCAATTATATAGACGGAGGTAGAAAGCAAACAATTCCTGTAGGATATACAAATATCAAAGTTACGGATATGATTACCGGGAGTTATTCTAAATATTATTACAGGGACCCTTATTATATCGCCCCGGGAATAACATCTTCTTATACAGGACAAGACGAGGACATGAAGACCTATCTCCGTACAGGAGGATTAATCGAAACGAAGGAAACATATAGTGAGGGACAATTACTTCAGAAAGTAGAAATGAATTATCAGTTTAAGGAAGTTGCTTTACCCAATATTATGGATAATACAAACCCTGTTAAAAAAATTGTCATTTCAAAACAGGGGTCTACTACGGAGAATTATATTTCTGGCACTGCTAGAAAACTGGTTTCAAGCTCAGAAAATACTTTTGATGATACCTACAGCAATATGATTGCTTCCAAAGAAACTCTTCAGGATGGTACAGTGGTAGAAAAGACCCTTCTTTATCCTGCTGATAAGGGCGTACAAAAACTGGTGAATGCCAATATGATCAATATTCCTCTGGAGACCACTACCAAAAAGAACGGGAAGCTGGTAGGAAAAGCAGAAACTAAGTTTGACGACTCATCCCATTTGTACCCAACTTCTGTTATAGGCTATAATATGCAGACCCAAGCCCCTTTTACGGCTTCCACACTCGATGTATATGATGCTAAAGGAAACCTTGTGCAGGTTACAGGTAAAGACGGTATACCGGTCACTACGATCTGGGGATATTATCAGACGCAGCCTATTGCCGTGATCACGGGAGCCTCCTATTCCCAGGTAGCAGCACTTCCAGTTGTTACAGCTGCCATTTCAGCGTCTGATGCAGATCATGACAATCCAGCTAATGAGCCGGCTTTGCTGCAGGCATTGGAAAACCTAAGGAAAGATCCTGCCCTCAAAAACTTCAGCATCAGCGCATCCACTTATGACCTGATGATAGGGGTTACCAATTCTATATCAGCCAATGGGATCAGGACTGCGAATATCTATGACAGTGCCAACCGGTTAATTAAGGTGACCGATGCACAGGGAAAAGTATTGAAGGAGAACCAGTACAACTATAAACACTAATACACCATGAAAAAAAATATAATAATATTCTTTGGGTCTTCAGCCTTGAAAAGGAAGCAAAGCCGGAAATATTTTTCACTTTTCATTCTTCTTTTTTCATTCAACATTGCTGCTCAAACCAATTTCAGTACATCAGAAAATTACATCTATACAAAATCATGTCTGGATGCTGATTGCACAAAGAAATCCGAAGCTGTACAATATTTTGACGGCTTGGGAAGACCTGTTCAGTCCATTGCTTTAAAAGCCACTCCTTTAGGGAGGGATGTGGTAACCCCTATAGAATATGACTCCAAAGGCCGTGAAGCTAAAAGTTATCTTCCTGTTCCCCAGAGTGGAACACAGAACGGAGCTATATATGCCAATCCGTTGGGAAATGCATCTTCCGCCGGATATGGAAATGAAAGAATCTATTCTGAAAAGATCTATGATCATATTTATACAGGAAGAGTGAACCAGTTGGTGCCACCAGGGAATTCCTGGTCCCAGAAACCTGCGAATATGTCCTATGGAACCAATACTGACGGAGAAGTCCGAAAGTTTATCATCACGACCGGATGGCTGGACGGAAGAACCAATTCCGGGATTTCCCTATCCGGAAGCTATACCGCCAACCAGTTGATGAAAACTTCCGCCACAGATCCTGATGGCAACGTCACTACTGAATTTCAGAATGGAGAAGGGCAGACAGTTCTGGTAAGAAAGAATGACGGAACCAAAGAAGTGGATACCTATTACCTGTACAATGACTATGGTCAATTGGTGTATGTACTTCCTCCTTTAGCCGTTGGCGATGCTGTTCCTGATGAGACTGCATTGAATAACCTTTGTTACCAATACCGTTACGACGGGCTGGGAAGGCTTGTAGAGAAAAAACTTCCCGGAAAAGGCTGGGAATATATGGTCTATGATAAAGTAGACCGACTGATTGCTACCCAGGATGCCGAATTAAAGAAAAAAGGACAATGGCTCTATACCAAATATGACGGATGGGGGAGAGTCGCTATTACCGGAATATGTACAGGAAGCGAGAGATCTCAGGAGCAGGATATTGCCAATGGATACAGTGCAAACAGAGTCAATAGAATCAATACGGCTTTTTTTGAGAGGCAGGGGATGGATGTTTATTATGATAATCCGGATGCCACATATCCCAATTCATCAAAGTGGGTGACACTATTATCCTTAAACTATTATGATACCTATCCACAATATAGTTTTAGTCCTGCCTTTCCGACGTCAATACTTGGACAGCCTGTGATCACCGATATCCAGAATGCTCCTGTGAATACCCAAGCTATGCCAACCTTGAGCCTTGTGAAAAATATAGAGGATGATAACTGGACTAAAAGTTATGTTTATTATGATGCCAAAGGAAGATCGGTGGGATCCCATAGCATCAATCACCTTGGAGGCTATACCAGAACAGAATCGGAACTTGATTTTGCCGGAGTGGTGAAGCAGACCAAAGTGTATCATAAAAGACTCAGTACCGATACTGAAAAAGTTCTTACACAGAATTTTGAGTATGACAGTCAGAACCGTTTAAAGAAACAAACCCATCAGGTAGATAGTGGTGCCACAGAAATACTGGCGGAAAATACCTATAACGAACTTTCACAGCTTTCACAGAAGAAAGTGGGAAATGGTCTTCAGACAATAGATTATGGCTATGATATCCGTGGCGTGATTACCAAAATTAATGATCCTGCCAACCTGGGAAATAAGCTTTTCGGATATGAAGTGAAATACCAGAATCCCGAATATGCCAATATAGCTCCGGGAAAAAGCAATGGGAATATCTCTGAGGTAGACTGGAAAGTATCTTCAGACGGTATCCTTAAAAGGTATTCTTATGTATACGATCCGCTGAACCGCCTTAAAGATGCCATTTACTCCGAACCCGGAACAACGGTTCCTTATAACAATAAATATAATGAGCATGTCACTTATGACCTTAATGGAAATATCAAAACCCTGAAAAGAAATGGTTTTGCCATTTTTGGAAATACAGCGACCATGGTAGATGATCTGGTGTATCAGTATACAGGAAACCGCCTGGATAAGGTAATTGAAAATGCATTGAATGACACCGGATATGAAGGGGGAAACAATACCATGAGCTATGATGCCAATGGAAATATGACGACCATGCCGGATAAAGGCATACAATCCATCGCTTATAATTTTCTGAACCTCCCCGATACGTTTAATATTATACAGACCTTTCTGGGAGAGACAAGCTACGTGAATCTGAATTATTTATACCGTGCTGACGGAACGAAACTGAGAAAAATCCATACCAGCCAGAGAAGCGGAAGAGGAAGTACCATGAGCACTGTTATGACGGATTATCTGGATGGCTTTCAGTATGATTTTAGGGATTTGGGGGGAATTCAGCCCTGTCTGACCTGTAAGACAGAGTCAGCTTATGAGGAACAGGCCTACACCAAAGCAGGAGTTTTACAACCGGTGAACTCTGACTGGACCCTCGATTTTGTAGCCACTTCAGAAGGTTTTTACAGTTTCACGGAAAACCGTTATATTTACCAATACCGTGACCATTTAGGAAATGTAAGGGTAAGTTTTACAAGAAACAGCGAAGGCGCTCCTCAGATTACAGATACCAACAATTACTATCCTTTTGGATTGAGCCATATAGGACAGGATAAAGGCCTTTTAGGCGGTTATCTGAATTATAAGTTCAGCGGTAAAGAGCTTCAGGAAACCGGTATGTTTGATTTTGGAGCCAGATTCTATATGCCGGATCTGGGAAGATGGGGCGTGATAGATCCATTGGCAGAGCAGATGAGGAGATACTCACCGTATAACTATGCTTACAATAATCCTGTGACGTTTACAGATCCTGATGGAAGGAAGCCTATGGCTCCGGACCAGGAACAGGCTCAATGGATGTTTCCAATGTCTCTTTGGTCTTTTTATGCCAACGGCGGGGGCAATGGTGCGGAACTCAATGAATTTATAGCCCAGAATAATGGAATGGGAGCGTTTCAGGATCTGCTGACGGGAACTATGGGAAAAAAAGGAGGCGGAGGAATGAATGCTAAAAATGTTGAGTCTTTTGTGAAAAATGGGGTCCCTTATGAACGAGCAGTTGTATTAAGCAATGGAGGACAGGTGTCTTTTGATGATTGGGTGAATGGAACTAGTTCTGAATTAGATGAAGATAATGATGAAGAACCAGTGAATTTTTTTGGAAAGGATGATGAGGCAGTTTTCCATAATAGATTTAAAGAACAATATAATAGGTATAAAAATACTAAAGGAGACGGAATATTCCGAGTATATGGGCATGGAAATAAAAGAATGATTTGGAATGAGGATGAAATGATTTATGGTGCTGACTCTTTTGATAAAGCTATGATAAAAAAAAATAAAAGATGGAAAGATGTTGACAAAATTAAAAATGCCATGCTTTTCCTGTATTCCTGTGAGTCAGCAAGAGAAAATGATGAAGGAGCTTCAATAGGGAGGAAAATTTCTGTAAAACATCCAAATCTTACAGTAATAAGTTTTGACGGATATGTAGATTATCACGGAGGTCTTCCAGGTATGAGTCGCGTTAATCAAGAACGTAGTACTCCTGATGCTAAAGGACAAGTGATAATATATAAAAATGGCATTGTTATTTACAAAGATTTGTATAAAAACTATATAAAATAAATTTATGAAAAAGAATTTAAAGTCAAGTTTATTTTTTCTTTTAGTATTATTTTTTTCATGTAATAATAAAAAGGAAAATAGACTAAATAATACAGAAGTCATAGCTACAACAATTGCTTCAAATGATTCTATATATAAAACTGCTGATATTGCAATAAAAAATGGTGATACCTTAATTTATAAAAAAGCTTATCGATATTTCTCAGTCAATCATTATGAAAGGGAATTTTTATATTATTCAATAACAATGGCTCATAAGTATAATTGGGGACAGGCTTATTTTGACACCTATACAATTTTGACAAATGTTAATGATGAAAGTAAAATAAGCAATGAAAGCCTAGCTACGTATTATTTACTAAAATCGTATGAAAAAAATAATTCTTATGCTAAAGAAATTGTTAAAGAGCAGTTTCTAGATAAAGGATTAAAAGTTCCGAATTCTATTTCAATTTTAGAAAGTAAAAACTAATCCCTTTACTGGTGTGTGCGCCTCGCTAGTATCTGTATGAAATAATAACACTTTACTATTTTGTAAAGTGTTTTTTACTGTAAGAGCTGCTAGTATGATTTTTTGAAATATAGAAGATAGGTGTAATTTTAAAATTATTATTGTTTAGTACGAGCAAGATGTTCGCACCAGCTTTGGAATTACTCAAGTTCATGGCCCATTGGAGGGAAAATAAGATTTCAAGATTTTACGGGTTATAATCAAACTTCCCAGAGCAACTATATAGATGGATGGATTAGATATAGGGATGGATCAGCTGTTCAACAAAATTTTAATATAATAATGACAAAATATGGAGTTAAAACAATTAAATAAAATACTAATATTATTAGGTTTAGTTTTTAACATAAATGGCTTTTCTCAACTGAAAATGGCTGACATAGAGAATAAAAAAGTCTCGGTTAATTTAACAACAGAAAAGAAAAATATCATAAAGATATTTGAGGATAGGGATTATAAAATATTTTATATTTTAGATAAGAAACGATTTGACTTTGATAAAAAATTAACAAATGTTGATTTAGTAAATCTTGTATTTTTTTCTAAAAAATATAACAAAGGAATACTTACTCTTTTTAAACAAAGTATTCAACATAAAAAAAAGTCTGTTTATAATATTGATTTGCATACAGGTTCAGCTGATAATTATATGTTTATTCCTTCAATGATTATTGTAGATAAAGACTTTAATTATGAGTATTTAATGAAATATAGTTATATACATTTACCAAATGATATAAATGTATATACATCAAGTATTTCAATACAGGATAATGAAAATCGTTGTAATAAGGTGCGTATTGTTCTAAAAGGTAATGCTATTCATGAAAACATAGATGATCTTTTGAGTAATATTTCTAAAGTACCCAAAAATGTTTCTACAGGAAAATGTGATCCAATAGTTTATGAAATGGATTTAAAAGACTTTTTTCCTGAAAAGATAGTTCAGTAAACCCCCCGCTGGTGCGAGCGTCTCGCTCGTACCTGATAAAATAACACTAACCCTTTACAAATAGTAAGGGGTTGTTTACTTTTATTTAAAGTTGTAAGTATGGATCAATGTTTTTTGAAATATCGAAAATAGGTGTAATTTTAAGATTGTTACTGTTTGGTACGAGCAAGATGCTCGCACCAGCTTAGGGTTATTTATTTGGTCATGGGAAGTTGCTTGTATATAAAAGGAAATTTTTCATGGAAAAATCCTGACCTGTTGATGAGTATGGCTTTTAATATTGAACATTCGGAAAATGAATATAAGATACGTGATCATAAAGCCGGTTTTGAATTAACCGGAAACAGCGGAATAGTATTAGCCAAAGGACTGGAAACTGAATTTGGAGATTCCTTTGAAGACTTTTTGAAGGCGTAGATCCAAATCAACACATTATTAAAAAAGGATATTCCAAACACTGGAATATCCTTTTAAAATTTTATGGAGTGGTCACTTGCTGAATGACATAGCTTTGCCGGTCCACCGTATGGGCAGAAAAATAACCCAGGGCACCATTGCTGATATTGCTTGGCGGATTGGCAGGAGTAGTTCCTCCGCCGTTACCTCCGGTGATCTGAAGCAGCGCATTATAGTAGGTAAATATATTGGGGCTGATGCACTGCATTTCTACATGAATGGTATCTCCTGGTACCACCTCGTGATCTCTGCCTTTATTGTCATCATTAGGCAGAATCAAAGGTTGTTGGTTGGGTAGTCCGTTGTTGACGTTGTCTGAAGTGACATTCATATATTTTTTAGTCAGATTATTGATCGTAAAACTGAATAAATAGCGGTTTCCCAATGGTGCCGGGTCTGTGAAGACCGGTAGAAGCGTATATGTGGTCTTATCTCCAAATTTAAAAGAACTCTGTTCCAGATTCATTAAAGGTACCGGTTCAGGCATTGTACTCTGAGCAGTATATTCCTTTCCTTCGGCCTGTACTTTCAGGGTATAGGTTCTGCCCGGATCACCATAAAAGGCAGTCGTCTGGTACATCCCGTTTCCTACATAATGAAGGGTTTCAGTCTGGCCGTTATCATCACTTAAAACGACTGTAGCTCCGGTAACGGCAGGATATTGGTTGGGATCTGAGACATTTACAGATTTTGTGATCTTCACTGTGTAAGGGCCCACTTTATCCGTTACATTTCCTTCGATAACAATATTTCCGCTCTGATTGTTAAGATCCAGGTCGATCTCTTTTTCACAGGAAGTCAAAGCAAACAGGGATAATATGATAAAATATGTATTTTTCATGATTTAGAATTTGAAGTTATAAGTGATATTAGGTACCCAACGGAATAAAGAGGTCTGCATGGCACGGGTTGTTCCGGGACGGTCAGGATTATCTTCGAAATTAATAATGTAGGCATTCTCACGGCCATACAGGTTATAAATTCCGAAAGTCCAGGAACCACGGAAACGTTTGTTGGATTGCGGTTCATAGGTGGCACTGAGATCCATTCTGTGATACGCCGGCATTCTGTCTGCATTTCTGTTGCTGTATTGGAATACTGTTTGCCCGTTCAGCTCATATTTTCCGGTAGGGAAGGTCACTGCATTTCCTGTACTGTAAACAAATAATCCGGAGAAGGTCCATTTGGGATTCAGCTGGTATGTTGCTACAATGGAAAGATCGTGGGTTTTGTCCATTCTGGCATTATACCATTCGTTATTATTGATTCCGTTGATTTTTCTTTCTGTTTTAGACAAGGTATAGGAAATCCATCCTGTAAGCTTTCCGCTTTTCTTTTTGGCAATAAGTTCCAGACCGTATGCCCTGCCTTTTCCAAACAGCAGTTCACTTTCTACATCTGCTCCTGTATCAAAGGCGATCTCGGCTCCGTTTTTGAAGTCGATCTGATTTTGCATAGACTTGTAATAAATTTCAGCATTCAGCTCATAATTATTGTTGTTGAAATTCCTGCTGTATCCTACGCTGATCTGATCTGCAATTTCAGGTTTTACAGTATAGCTGCTTCCTATCCATTGGTCTGTAGGATTTCCGCTGTTGCTGTTGCTTAGAAGATGGAGGTTTTGAGTGTTCCGGGCATAAGCTCCCTTCACACTGCTTACTTCGTTGATACGGTAATTGGCTGAAACCCTCGGTTCAAGATTCACATACGTTTTTCCAAATTTCCCTTTTTCCAGAAACCTGCTGTCTGTAAGCACCCCGTTTTCATAGGTATTGAAAGTATCACCTCCCAGAACACTGAAAATAGAAAGCCTTGCTCCATAATTGATGGTCAGCTTTTCCGTAGCTTTGAAATCATCATTGATATAAAGTGCATTCTCCCACGATTTTCTCGGATTCCTCGGGTAGCTGCTTACACTTGTTCCGCCGGCACTGCTTGGAGTGATCGTATGATAAATAGACTGAAGACCGAAACGTACAGAATGCTTGTTTCCGGCAAACCAGGTAAAATCCTGTTTCAGGTTCCAGTCCTGTATCTTAGAGTTCAGGTCAAAAACGGTGTCATCATTTTTCAGACTGATCTTATAGTCATAATTGCTGTAAATAAAAGAGGTGTTGGAGAATAGCTTGCTGTTGATAATACTGTTCCAGCGTAATGTTGCTGTAGTATTTCCCCAATCTGTTGAGAAAGTATCTCCCAGTCCCAGCACATCCCTTCCGAAATATCCCGAAAGATAAAGACGGTTGTTTTCATTGAGCTGGTAATTGGCTTTTAAATTGAGATCATAAAAATAAAGTTTGTTGTCTTTATAATCCTTAGATGTTTTCAGGAACAGGTCAGCATACGTTCTTCTTCCGGAAACAATGAAAGAAGATTTTTCCTTTTGAATAGGGCCTTCCACACTTAGTCTGCTGCTGATCAATCCGATCCCTCCGTTGACGTTGTAATCTTTATTATTTCCGTCCTTCATTTTCACGTCCAGTACGGAAGCGAGACGTCCTCCATATTGTGCAGGGCTGTTTCCTTTAATAATGCTGGCATCCTTTAAAGCGTCACTGTTAAACGTACTGAAAAATCCAAGTAAGTGGGAAGCATTGTATACAGGAGCTTCATCCAGCAAAATCAGATTCTGATCGGTGGCACCTCCCCTTACACTGAACCCGCTGCTTCCCTCACCATTGCTTTTAATACCTGGAAGAAGCTGTATGGTTTTCATTACGTCTTTTTCACCGAAAAGAACCGGAAGTTTTTCTATATTTTTAATGCTTAACGTTTCTGCACCCATTTGGGCAGACGTTAAGTTTTTATCTTTTTTAATTCCTGTTATTACCACTTCATCAATTGCTTTAGCAATCTGTTCCTGAGGGCTGAGCGGAAGATCCAGCTTCATATTCTGGTTAACGGTGATGTCCTGCTCAAAATCTCTATATCCCGGATAAGAAATAATAACCTTGTAATTCCCTTCCGGTAACGATAATGAATAGAAACCATACTCATTGGCAATCACATTGATGGAAGGGTCTTCCGCTACTTTTACACTCACTCCGATCAGGAGTTCACCGTTTTTTTGATCCTTAACGGTTCCGCTTACCTGATATTTTTGTTGTGCCATAGCCCAACTGCTGAAACAGAGTGCAGCTGAAGCAGCAGCAATTTTAAAAAAAGATGTTTGCATTAAGTTTATTGTTTTAAAGTAGTAAAGATTTTCTTATAGAAGGTTATAGTTTATTGATGTTGAATTAGTTGAAGAGAAAGCAGATTAGTTACACGAAAAAAATAATTTTAAAATTAAATTATCGTGAAGCAGGTACTTTTCTGGTTTCATCTGTAAGTCCGGGATTTTCAGAGGCAAATATAACCGCAAATTTCATAAAACCTTATATTATGTAGTGTATATTTCTTTTTTTAACAAATAATAATTCACTGTAGGATAATCTTAATATAGAATCTTTTAAAAAGGGAATTTATTTTTGAAGTATCTGTTCAAAGCCGCTTTACATCGGGAATATTATCATAATTTTTAGTTAATTAACCTCCTTGTTGAATTTGGATTCTGGTAAAATCATATTTTTGACGACTTAATGTAAAATCCATGAAAGCCAAAACATCTTTTTATATAGCAATTGTCCTGGGAATATTAGGGAATTCTGTTTCTGCCCAAACTACATCTGACACAGATCGTGAAATTGCTCAAGTAGAATCAGGACTGATGCCCGTTACCCGTTTTGAAGGAGAGTCACTCTGGACATTGGCCTCCCGGATGAAACATTATAACGTTCCCGGAGTAAGCATTGCCGTGATCAAAAACTCCAAAATAATCTGGAGTAAAACATACGGACTGGCAGATGTGGAATCTAAAATTCCGGTCAACTCCCGGACTTTGTTTCAGGCAGCATCTATGAGTAAGCCCGTAAGTGTTTATGCTGCATTAAGCATCGTAGAAAAAAGAAAACTTGATCCCGATGCGGACATGAATACCTATCTGACTTCATGGAAGATCCCCGAAAATCAATTTACAAAAGACAAAAAGGTCAGCCTTAAAAATATTGTCAGCCATACTGCCGGTTTTACGGTGAGCGGCTTCCCGGGATATGAGCCCGGAAAATCTGTTCCTACACTCATCCAGGTGCTGAATGGCCGGAACCCTGCCAATACTTCACCAGTTATTGTAGATCAGGTTCCCGGAAAATCCTTCCGGTATGCCGGTGGTGGATATTGTGTAATGCAGCAGATGCTTATCGATATTGAAAAGAAAGATTTTCCCACCATTATGAAGGAAAATGTACTTCAGCCACTGAATATGAAAAACAGTACTTTTGTTCAGCCATTACCGGAATCCCATGTGAAATGGGCTGCAACAGCCTATAATATGGAAGGAAAAAGAGTGCAGGGAAGATATCACACCTATCCTGAAATGGCTGCGGCAGGACTATGGACCACCGCTGAAGATCTTGCCGGATTTGTTATCGATATCCAAAATACACTGGGTAATAAAAGTACGAATATTGTTTCTCAGAAAACAGCAGAAGAGTTTACAAGCCCTTTCTTTGATAAATTTGAAGGGCTGGGGATTTTCCTTGAAAACCGTAAAGGAGAAACTTATTTCACCCATGGTGGCTGGAATGAAGGTTTTTCCAGCAAATTTATAGCAAGCAAAACCAGTGGTGATGGGGTAGTGGTTCTCACCAATACCAATAAACCCGATTTTATAGAAGAATTAGTACGGTCAGTGGCTGCAGTGTATCAATGGCCGGGATATACCAATCCTGTAAATAAGATTTTACCTTTAAAGGAAGAAGATTTCAGGCATAGCATAGGCCGCTACAGATTTAATAATTATGGTCTCTACAGAGTGTATCGTGAAAAAGGAAAACTGATGATGAGCATCAATGATATTGAGAATCCGGTGGAGCTTATAAAAGTAGGAGAAAATGCGTATACCACACGAAACTGGGACTACAGATCAGAATTTGTGAAAAATCCAGAGACCGGAAAGATGGAGCTTGTACAGATCTTGCAGGATAAAACCATCTATTCGAGAAATCCGCAATTGGGTAAGGATGAAAATACACCTTTGGAACTGATTCTGGAGGGTAACTTTGATAAAGGACTGGAAGCTTTCCGAAAAGCGAGAACTGAAAACTCTGATCATTACTTTCTTTCTGAAGATTTTCTGAATAATGTAGGATACAGCCAGCTTCGTGAAAAAAAATATACAAAGGCCATTGATATTTTCAGGACGATTAATGCATTATATCCTGAAAATAAAACAGTCTATGAAAGTTTGGGAGAAGCCTATCTGAAAGCCGGAAAGAAAGAGAATGCCAAACAGGTTTATTGTAAAGCGCTGGAAATAAATCCCGAAAATGAAAATGCAGCAAAGGCATTGAAAACACTTTAATAAAGAAGGGTAAAAGTCTTGTATTCAAAATAAAAAAAATGGAAAATCTGAAAAAATGGATCGGCAATAACTGGTCTACACTTATTTTAACAATTCTCTTTGTGATACTGTTAGTCAGTCCGGACGCCAAAGCATGGCTGATGAGACAGGTCGCTTCAACCGGATTATTAAATTCCAGTATATCTGAGGTTAAAAAAAGTCCGGAAGCAGCTTCAGGAGTATCTTATGCAGATTTCAGCCTGAAAAACGAGGCAGGCAAGGCTGTTCAGATATCAGATTTGAGAGGAAAAGTGGTTTTTATCAATTTTTGGGCATCATGGTGCCCGCCATGCCGGGCAGAATTTCCTTCCGTTCAGAAGTTTTATGAAAAATATCATTCAGATCCGGATCTGGTTTTCCTGACGGTGAATCTGGATGATGATCCTGCATTGGGACAAGCTTACCTGAAGAAAAACAGGTTTACACTTCCATTGCTGACGACAAATGGACCCGTTCCGAAAGAAATTTATGACGGATCATTACCTACAACCGTAGTTTTGGATAAAAAAGGAGAAATAAGACTCCATCACACTGGTGTGGCAGATTATAGCAAAGAATCTTTTTACAGAGAAATTGAGATGCTGTTGAAGTAAATGACTAATGATAATATCGTACTATGAAGAAATCCCGTCTTGATTTTAATAACGTACTTATTGCAAGTAAAGCTCCCGGGTCAGACCAGTATCAATTGAGATTTTCACATCAAAAGAATATAGAAGTCAGCCTGCTA
This sequence comes from Chryseobacterium sp. 22458, assembly GCF_052044975.1. Classification (NCBI taxonomy): domain Bacteria; kingdom Pseudomonadati; phylum Bacteroidota; class Flavobacteriia; order Flavobacteriales; family Weeksellaceae; genus Chryseobacterium; species Chryseobacterium sp. 22458. The sequence goes on from NZ_JBQEOA010000004.1 coordinate 677,354, forward strand.
TGACCTTATTTTGAAAAAGAAGAAGCTGAAACCCTGAATTTGAAAAGACCTTATAAACCTTCTGATTCCCATTGATTCTGAAGGTTTTTTTCTTATCTTTATGTAACAAAATTATAATCACAGAAAGGATATGAATATTCAACTTTTTTCAAAAAATGCACTGGTAGGAGCAGCTACGCAGGGAATTGGAGCAGGAATAGCCACTGAGCTGGCAAAATGTGGTGCAAATGTCACTATAATGGCCCGCAATGAAGAAAAACTTAAGGGTTTCATGGCTACGTTACCCATAGTGAATTCGGAGCAGAAACATCAGTATCTTGTAGCAGATTTTTCAGATTTTGAAAGCTATAAGAAAATCATTACTGAATATTTTAATATCCATTCTGTAGATATTCTGGTGAATAATACCAATGGTCCGGAACCGGGGCTGGCTCTTGAAAAAAACGTGGAAGATTATCAGAAAGCCTTCAATCTTCTTTTTAAGACCGTTTGTGAAACCACTCTGCTGGCTTTACCTTATATGATCAAACAGGGAAGTGGGCGTATCATCAATGTTTCCTCACTATCTGTGAAAGAACCTATAGGAAATCTGGCACTTTCCAATTCCATCCGCTCAGCAGTGATTGCCTGGGCTAAAACTTTATCCAATGAAGTCGCTCAGCATCATATCACCGTCAATAACGTTCTGACAGGCTATTTCGACACGGAAAGGATTCAGAACATTATCCACCATGAGTCACAACAGACAGGATATTCTACAGAAGAAATAAAAAAAGCAAGAGAAAATAAAATTCCTATGAAAAGACTGGGGAAAACTGAAGAATATGGCCATCTGGTTGCTTTTCTTGCTTCAGAATATGCCTCATATCTTACCGGAACAAGCATCCCTTTGGACGGTGGGCTCAATAATACCTATTAATTTATTCAGTTTTAAATGAACTTTATATATTGAATTCAAGTTGGTTAATGCTGTGTTTTTGGTATCTGAAACCTTCCGGCCTCCTTCTTCCACTTCCAAACCCTTCATTTAATAAAAATTTTTATTTTCCCATGTAATAAACTCTTTCCATCAGTTGTCTTATCTATTATTGGAAAATAGTATATGAAAAACTGGTCTTTTAAAAAATGGAACACCGTACTCGGATGGTTCCTCTTCGCTATTGCATTGATTACTTATCTGTCTACCATTGAACATTCCCTCAGTTTCTGGGATTGCGGGGAGTATATTTCTTCAGCGGTAAAACTGGAGGTTACCCACGCTCCGGGAGCCGCTTTATTCCAGATTCTGGGAGCTGTGGCCAGTATTTTTGCATTGGGGAAAGCAGAGAATTATTCAATTGTTATCAATGCAATGTCGGCACTTTGCAGCGCATTTACTATTTTGTTCCTGTTCTGGACCATTACTCATTTTTTAAGACGTCTTTTAAATAAAGATTTTGAAGAAATTACCAAACATCAGGAAATTGCCATTCTGTTTGCGGGAGTAACGGGTGCTTTATGCTTTACCTTTTCCGATACATTCTGGTTTTCAGCAGTTGAAGGAGAAGTGTATTCTATGGCGTCTATGTTTATCGCATTGCTGGTATGGCTTGTTACAAAATGGGAGAACGATTATAAGGCTGCTGACAGTGAACGGTGGATCATTCTTATTTTCTTTGTCATAGGTCTTTCCGTAGGCGTACATATGATGTGTATGCTGGCAATACCTGCTATCTGTCTGATCTATTATGCCAGAAACTATACCTTTACCTGGAAGAATTTTATACTCGCCAATCTGATTACCCTGGGAGTTCTGGCCTTTGTGTTTAAAATGATTTTCCCACTGATTATGACCATGTTCGGGAAGCTGGAAATTTTCTTTGTCAACGGATTGGGGCTTCCTTTCCATTCCGGGACGATTGCAGCATTTGTTTTAATGGCGGCTATCTGTTATCTGGTGATCAGATATGCAGGGAAAACAAAGAAAAATGTCTATCAGACCATTGCTTTATCTGTTGTGTATATGATCATAGGCTTTTCATGCTGGCTGGTGATTCCGATCCGGGCTAATGCCAATCCGCCCATGAATCTTAACGATCCTGATACGGCTATCGGAATGAGGGATTATTACAACAGGGAACAATACGGAGACTGGCCTACCATCTATGGGCAGAATTATACTGCATTTCTTGATAGAAGCGGAATTGAGAAAAATGAAGACGGAAGCTATAAAAGAGATATAACCGGAGATATTTATGAAAAAGATGAAAAAACCGGAACTTACAGGAAAACAGGAGAACGCTTCAACTATGTTTTCAATAAATCTCATATAAGCTTTATGCCTAGAATGTTTAAAGAAGACAAGGAAATAATGGCCAATTATATTGCTTTATACGGAGCTCCTGATTTTACATTCAATTATGATAATGAAGATGTGGCAGACAATCCTCAGGCTAAGCAGATCTTTGACGAGCTGAGGGCAAAATATGAGGACGATTCCATTACGGTGGAAGATTATATGAAGGTAAAACCTTATGATCTGATCAAAGTACAAAGACCTTCTCTTGCACAGAATATGGATTATTTTATTTCCTTTCAGAACGGATATTATTTTGTGCGGTATCTGATGTGGAACTTTGTCGGAAGACAGAATGACCTTCAGGGACATATGGAAAATACCCAGGGAAACTGGATCTCAGGATTTTCATTCATTGATAATGCTTTATTGGGAAATCAGGATCATCTTCCTGCCAAATTTAAAAATGAAAGTACCGTAAAATTCTTTTTTCTGCCATTGATTTTAGGCTTGATAGGATTCTTTTTCCAGCTGAACCGGGATTTCGGGAGATTCTATGCCCTTCTTTCCCTTTTTATTCTGACGAGCGTAGGTATTGTTTTTTATACAGGAGTAAAACCATTTGAAGTAAGAGAAAGAGATTATGCCATGGTAGGATCATTCTATGCTTTTGCCATCTGGATCGGACTGGGAGTTGGTGCTATCTTATGGTTTCTTCAATCCAGAATCAGGTCCAATGCCACTAATATGATATTGGGAATACTTCTGTTGGGAATTCCTTTTATGATGGGCTTCCAGAATTACAAATCGCATGACAGAAGTAAAAAGACAGCCGCTTATGATTCAGCATATTCATTTCTGGCATCTTTACCCAAAAATGATATTTTTTTCATTTACGGTGACAATGATACTTTTCCGGTATGGGCAATCCAGGAAACGGAAAGATTCAGAGATGATGTAAAGACGGTTAATTTTACCCTTTTGGCCACTCCTTGGAATATTGACCAGGTGAAAAGAAGAACTTATAATGCGATGGGAATACCGGGAGAGTTAACTCATGAGGAATACAGAGACGGGGTCAATGATCAGGTTTATCTGATGAAGAAAGACGATTGGGAAGGGTTATTTGCTATGTTAAAAGAGCAGGGAGCACCTGAAACGGAATTCCAGGAATTCAGAAAGTATCTTATTCAGGATTCTCTGACGCTGAAAGAAGCAATAAAGTTTCTGAAATCCAAATCTCCTGCAAAAGATGAACTGCTGAAAATGTATTTCGGGGAAAAAGAATACGAGAAATATAATATTATTCCGGTCAATAAATTTATTCTTCCTGTCAACAAAGAAAATGCTGTGAAGGCAGGCATTATTAACAAAGAAGATCTTCCTGTGGCAGTTGATCACATCACGATCAATTATGAAGCGAATACCCTTTATAAAAGCAATCTTATGATGCTTGATATGCTGGCGAACTTCGACTGGAAACGGCCGGTTAATTTCTCATCGGGAGGAATGTATGACAGTGAAAATATTTTTTACCTGGATGACTATCTGCAGTTTGACGGGTTCAGCTACAGGCTAATACCGATCCGTACTCCGCAAGCTCCTGATGGAGATAAAGGAAGGGTAGATGCAAATGCTCTTTACAACGTAGTGAAAAACTACAAATGGGGAAATTTCAAAGACTTAAGCATTTATTATGATGAAACGGCTACTTCCAATATCATTGGTTACAGAATGTCTGTAAGCAGAGCGGTCTCTGCCCTTGTAAAGAGTGGTCAAAAAGCCAAAGCCTTGGAGCTGCTGGATCTTGTGAACAGAGAAATTCCTGCCGGAAAGTATAATGATCCACGCTCACTGAGTTCCATCGTTACGGGCTATATTGTTGCCGGGCAGGAACAGAAAGGACTTCAGCTGGCAGAAAATCTTAAAAAAGATATATTTGATGAATACGAATACTATCAGAAACTTTCTCCTTCATTCCGGGCAGCTGCGAAAAAACAGATACGTTCAAAACCTATGGAATATGCACTGGTAGTATCTGCAGTTACAGAAGCTTACAGAATGGCAGGACAGAATGAAAAGGCTCATGCTTATGTATTGAAATCTGTGGTGCCGGTAGATCAGAAATTCAATGTCTTTGTGAAAGGACTTCAGCAAATGGGAAAAGAGAAAGCAATGAAAGAATCTGAAAATATTCAGCAGATTGTTCCTTTCTATCAATATTTATTTGACGTGATAAAACCTTTGGATTCCACTTATTCAAAAAAGAAAGAAGAACAGATTACTAAAGCAATGATCAAAGCTACACAATAAGTGGAGTGATGGAATTTTGAAATAATTTAAACCATTACGATGTAATAAGATTTCAAGAGTTAAGAAAAGCTTTACTTTCGGAGAATTCTTAAAAGCCTTTTGAGTTCTTAATCCTTTATCAGATATTAACAGTTCATTTAATATAGTTTGTAATTAAAAAAGCCTTAGCCTTCAATGGTTAAGGCTTTTTGACTGCCATGTGAAAAACTAGACTTTTGCTGATAATTCTTTTTCCAGTTGAATGGCCTTTGGAAACAGAATATTATTTTCCAGATGAATATGCTTGTGCAGGTCATTTTCAAAATCCTGGAGCATGGCAAATGCTACTTTATAAGTATTGCACGCATCTGCAGGTGGCAGATATTCATCAGTGATTTCAGCAATTTTTCTGAAGCGGTCTCCTTCTACGGTATGCTCATGCTGCATCATATTGACAGGGTTTTCCACTGTTCCGAAAACAGCTTGTGGAAGCTGGCCGCCGGATATCTTTGCTTTCATCATATTTCTGACAAAAGGAAAAAGAATAAGCTCTTCTTTTTTCATATGAGCAGCCAGATCATGAGCTGACTCATTAAATAAGGCATTGATTTCAAATAATTCCGGGTGCCTTTCTCCATGAACCCGGCATAGTTTATCAAGAAAAGACTGTAAAACCAGAGTTTTCTCTTCTACATAACGATGATGGGTTTTCTCTATATAATCTGCCAGAAGATCCAGAGGCCAGCTGCTGAAATCTATGGCCGCACCATCATTTTTAGGAAGCGCTTCCAGCTCTATATAAATTTTTTCCGGATCAATCTTCTTGCTGTTGCAGGCGTCTGCAATACTTCTTCCGCCTTTACAGCAGAAATCAATTCCGTTTTTTTTAAAGATGGCAGCTGCTCTGAAGTCTTCTGCGACAATATTTCCTATAAAATCTGTTCTGGTATTCATAATATACTATTTTTTTTATAAATCTGATTTGAATTTTGTGGGACAAAAACTACTTTTTAAGCGAAAGAATGTATTTTACCATCTGTTTCGCATCATCTTTGCTGAGCCCTTCATGGGGAGTCATCGGGATATCTCCCCAGTTTCCTTTTCCGCCTTCTATGATTTTCTGAGCCAGCTGATCAATATCTGCTTTTGTATATTTTGCAGCAACATCCTGATAAGAAGGACCTATCAGTTTGGCATCTACCTTATGACAGGCGAGACAATCAGCTGCTTCAATCAGCTTGAAAGCAGGATCGGCAGAGGTATTTGATGATACAGCAGGTTCTGATGGTGGAGTGGGTTGTGGTTCCGTTTGCCCTGTGGAGGGTTCCGGGATGGGGATTGGTGTTGTTCCGCTTTTTTCAGAACATGAAAGCATAATCATTGTCAGAATCATCATCATAGCGGTATTTAAAAATCGTGTTTTCATAATGCGATGTGTTTATGATTGAATTTGTTTCTTTTTAAACTGTGATAGAATAGCGGCTATCAATAGGATAATCTTGATAACTTCAGCATAGATAAAATAGTTATGCAATGGGGTAGCGAGCAATGCTTTTCCTGCTGAAAGAGCATCTGCTCTGATATCCAGAACCGGAAGCATCCAGAATTTTTCGAGGACAAGAATACATGTTAATATACTAAAGAGAATGAAATCAGTTTTAGTATAATTCTTACGGCTGATGATCATGAAAACCATAATGAATACTAAAAATGCAGCCTGAATATTCGTAGAAATTCCAAACATAAGTTTTCCTAATCCTAATGCTATGGGAAGCGTTATCCCCGGAACCTGAAATTTAAGCGGGGTTTCTAAAAAACTGACTGTTACAAACATTCCCGTCATCAGACAGAGCAATATTAATACAACTGGATTTTTAAGAATGAATTTCATTTTTACTAATTTAATATATTAAGACCTTTTTATCTTTTATTGTGTTAAATTTTTTTCTCTTATGTTTTAAGGTGGGTTAACTGCAGATCCAGGTTATCAACAAACATTTGTATTTTGGAGGTTTCAAGCATAATCCGGAGATCCTGTCTGATGCTTTTAAACTGATCATGAAGCGGGCATGGGTGAAGCTCAGAACATTGGTCAAGCCCAAGTCCGCAGCCTGAGAAGAGTTTGTCTCCGTCAATTTCTTTTACAATATCAGCAATGCTTGTGTTCAGATTTTTCTGATCCATATAAAAACCGCCATTCGGGCCTTTTGCAGATTGTACAAATCCTTTTCTGCTCAGATCCTGAAGTATTTTTGCAATAAAATGTTCAGGGGAATGAATGCTTTTGGCAATGTCTTTAATCCCGACCCTGCTGTCGTTTTTAGACTGCTGGGCAATGTAAATTAAAGCTCTTAAAGCATATTCGCAGGTTTTGGAAAACATGTTCTCTGAATTTTATAAGACAAATGTAATAACTTATTTTTAATAAAAGATAAAAAAGTCTTTTATTTTTACTGAAGATTGATATAGATCATGATTTTTTAAAAATTTCCCGACTGAAGACGCGTTATTCCTCTTCACCGGAAAGGTGTTAAATTTTTTGATTTGAAGGGTTGGTCATGCTACCGGACTCTTAAATGCCTTACTGCTTTTCCTGAGATCCGACGGTCTTGACTGGGTAAATTCGTGAAAAGTATCGCTGAAAGCACTGATGGAGCTATATCCCACATCATCAGCAATTTCATTTATGGGTTTATCGGTATTTAAAAGCAATTCAATCGCTTTGATGATTCTTAGAGTTTTCAGATACTGAAGAAAAGAAATATCCATATCTGCCTTGAACAGACGGGACATGGAACGTTCACTCAACCCGAACCTGGCGCTTACATTACCCAATGTGAGTTTTTCGCCGATATTCCATTCAAGATAGGAAACAATCTTCATCATCTGCTTGTTGTGAGTTGCAGGTAGAATAATGGGTAAAGGTTGTTTGTGGGTTTTAGGTAAGATCTTTTTTAATGCCACTAAAAATTCAAAATTTTCATCCTTCTCCATTACGTGTTTTTCATCCCATATTTCTGTGTATTTGATCATTTGAATCAGCAATTCCGAAGCAGGATAAATTCCGAGTTTACCATAAAACGGATCTGAAACATCATCATGGGCATAGAAATAAAGTGACCGGAGTACAGTAGCGGTATGGCCGATCTCTAAAATATGTTCCATTCCCTGGGGGATCCAGAAGAAATGTCTGGCAGGAACTACATAGGTCCGGTTATCAATGGTTATATAGGCGATACCGCCCTCTACATAGCTCAGCTGTCCCTTGGTATGCTTGTGAAACGGAATCAGCTTTTCTGATTTTTCATGCATGACGAAGACACTTTTGTCGTGTTTATCAATATCCGGAAGCGCAGCAATTAATCCCATAAAAGAACTTGAATTGTAATGAAAATGCAAATATAATCATTTGGCCGGAATCATGTAAAACTTGACTATTTTAGGTAAATATAATTTCCGGATTGAAGATAAATTTGCAGTGCAATAATTCGAAAAATTCAAATGAAAATCTATGTCACCGGACTGCTGATACTGGGAACTTCCTATACTATATCAGCCCAGACAGGCAGTCCAAAGAATGATACCATCCGGATTTCCCTAAAAGACGCATGGAAGAGAGCTGAAGAAAACAGCCGTCATATTAAAATCAAAACCATTGGTGTAGACATTGCCGAAGCTGAAGTAAAAGATGCCAAAAGGGAAAGGCTTCCTGAAATAGAAGTAAAAGGGTCTGCAGAAAAAGCATCCAACATTCCCATCTATGAAAACGGAATTTTTTCCAAACCTACCCAGCACGAAGTCATACACACGCTTTACAGAGCCGGAGCAGATTTTTATTTAAATATTTACAACGGAAACAAACTGAATCTTAAAATCAAAGAAAACCAGACGCTTCAGAAAATCAGTAATATCCGTAAAGAACAGTCCGTTTCTGATATTCATTATAAAACAGCAACACTTTATCTTGAACTTCAGAAGACCCTTATTTTCAGAGATCTTATAAAACAGGATATTGCGGACCAGGTGACACAATTGAAGGAAATAAAGGCTCTGTATAAAAACGGAGTGGTACTGAAGAGTGATGTTTTAAGAACAGAGCTTGAACTTTCCAAACGGAAAATGACTCTGATGACCATTGAGAATGATATTCTTATTGCCACCCAGAAGCTGAATATTATTTTAGGAATTCCGGATGAGCAGGTAGTCATTCCCGAAGCTCCCTTTAGTCAGTGGGATGAAAATACAACTTATAATGAATATCTGAAACTGGCACTGGATCACTCTTTTGATTATCACGTTTCAGAACAGCAGACCGAACTGAGCAAGATTAAGCTCAAGCAGGTAAAGGCAAATGTAAGACCTAAAATAGGTATGTATGGAGAATTTTATTATGCCAATCCGCAGATCTTCCTTTACCCTTACAATCCATACTGGTATTCATTGGGAATTGTCGGAGTAAAAGCCTCGTTTTCCATTTCCTCTCTTTATCATAATACGCAGAAGGTGAAAGCCGCTGCACTGGAATTTGAAAAGGAAGAAGAGGTACATAAAGATACGGAAGATAGAGTAAGACAACAGGTAAAAGAAGCCTATTTGCGATACCAGGAAGCATTGGAACAGATCAGAGTTGCAGAGACCAACGTGGCCCAGGCAAAGGAAAATGCTAGAATTATCAAAAATACCTACTTCAACCAGACTTCCCTCATTACAGAACTTCTGGATGCAGATATACAGCTTCTTCAGACAAAATTTGAATTGGAAGCAGCAAAAATCATGGCACAGAACAATTATTATTTACTACAAAACATCACAGGCGTTTTATAAAACAATGAAAAAAAAATACACTCCCACTGACAGACTGATCACCAAAATCACAGGATGGATCGCCGTCTGTATTGTTGCTGCACTTGTTGTCTGGGGCGGTTTTACCCTTAAAAGTTATTATCAGTATGAGCAAACCAATGATGCACAGGTTCAGGAATACATCAATCCTGTTATTTCAAGAGCCGGAGGATTTATTGTAGCCGTAAAGTTTGAGGAAAATCAGGAAGTAAAGAAAGGCGATACCCTTTTACTGATAGACAACCGTGAATATGTTCTTCAGCAGCAGCAAACCCAGGCTGCCCTTCAGAAAGCCCGTGCCGAACTAAAAGTACTGGAGAGCAATACCAGCACAACCGCAAAAGAAGCTGCTTCTGCACAGGCACAGGTTGAAGCCAGTAAAGCAAAAGTATGGAAGCAGCAGCTTGATTACAACCGTTATAAGAAGCTTTATGACGAAGAATCTGCTACTAAACAGAGACTTGAAGATGTGAAAGCAACATTGGATGTGAATGAAAGTGAATATCAATCGTCACAGGAAAATTATGCAGCTTCTGTATCTAAAATAAATGACATCCAGGCTGAAAAAACAGTAGTGCAGGCAGAAATCACCAGATTGGCGGCGTTATTGAACCGCCATAAACTGGATGTAAGCTATACGGCAGTAGTAGCTTCGTATGATGGAAGAATGGGACGGAGAACGGTTGAAGTAGGACAGATGATTGACGCCGGAGAAACCCTTGCATTTATTGTTAATAATGAAACTGATAAATGGGTGGTGGCCAATTATAAAGAAACTCAGATCAGAGATATGCACATCGGCGATCGTGTAAAAATAATTGCTGATTCCTATCCGGACAGGGAATTTCAGGGAACAATAATCTCGCTTTCACCAGCTACGGGTTCCAGTTTTTCACTCTTACCACCTGATAATTCCACAGGAAATTATGTGAAAATTGTACAGCGTATTCCTGTGAGGATCAGAGTGGATGGACAACGGAAAGATATTGACATCCTTAAAATGGGAATGAATGTCAACGTATATGCCAATAAAAAACATTCCTGATGGCTAAAAGACAAATGCCTTTCTTTAAAAGATGGGTCCCGGAATGGCTGGTGAAAATTATCCTTTTTGCCATGACGCTGCCGGGAATCATCATATTCTTTCTGCCTCTGGCCAATGTGAATGCTGCCGCAGGATATTACGGAAGTGAGCCGGCTGATATTCAGTTTGCAGTAGCTTTGTTCTATGCAGGATATGTAGGATTTTACAGTCTGGAAAGAAGGTTTTTCAGCTTTCTGGCTGCTAAAGAATATTTTTTATTATTTACAACCTTACAGATAGTGGCCTGTCTTATCTGCTATTTTACCCGTGAAATATATGTTCTCTTTCCGGTACGTTTTATTCAGGGAATGTTGTTTGCCGGGAATGTAAACCTGTCACTTACGCTGATCTTTACCAGGCTGAGCAGTGAAAGAGGGCGGGAGATCAGTTTCTCTGTATTCTTCGGTATTCTGATCTGTGCCCTGCCTTTCAATAATCTGATTACAGCGGATCTCATAGACTCCTATAATTTTAATATTGTCTACAAAACCGCTATATTTTCATACCTGCCGGGACTTATCTTCCTGACCTTTGCCATGAGCAATTACAGGACACACGCCAGGTTTCATTTGTATAAGCTGGATTGGCAGAGCTTTGCGGTGTTCAGTACCATTCTGGTGCTTATCGGGTATATTGCTATTTTCGGACAGGAATATTACTGGCTTGAAGATAACCGGATTTTGGGAAGCATAATTGCGATCATTATTCTGGGCGGGATATCTGTATTCAGGCAGCATTCGATCAAAAGACCTTATATTGATTTGCAGGTTTTCCGTTACAGGAATTTTAAAGTAGGGCTGATGATCCTTTTCGTAATGTATATCTGTCGTTTTGCTTCAGGTATTACCAATACTTATTTTGCCACAGAGCTGCATCTTGATCCGTTTTATATATCCTATATCAATATTTTTAATCTTTCAGGATTGGTGATTGGGGTTATTATTGCCTGTTGTATGGTTCTGCAGAAGAAGAGGATACAGTATATCTGGGTGCCAGGCTTTTTAATGATGCTGCTGTTTCATGTTTTGATGTATTATTCCTTTGATGTGCAGGCGGATGAGTTCAATTATTATATTCCGTTATTTCTTCAGGGGCTGGGTGTGGGATTGATCATGGTTCCTACCATTATTTTTATTATATCATCCGTTCCTGCCTCTATTGGTCCATCAGCTGCTGCAATGGGGTTAGCGATACGTTATCTGGGATTCTGTGCAAGTATTGCCCTGATCAATTTTTTTGAATTTTATGAAAAGAGCCGTCATTATAATGCCTTTCAGGATCATCTAAGTGCTGTAGACCCTTTTGTAAAAGACTTTCTTCATAAGCAGACTGCTAAACTTATCGCAAGGGGAATGCCCGAAGATCACGCTGTAAAGGCTTCCGATAAATTATTGGTAGGAAGGATGAATGTGCAGGATCATGTACGTTTTGCTATGGATTATTATGAAATGATGATATGGCTTCTTGCAGGTTTTCTGTTACTGATCATGCTGTTCCCCTATCTGAACCGTACGGCACTTTATTTAAAATCCCGCAGATTATCTCCTGCGTAGCCATAATGTATGATTAAATCAGCTCCTTTCACTTACGGGTTTTATTTATTCTGTTGATCATGCAGGGATAGCGGGATTTCTTTCCTTTTTATAAAGGTTTTTATATCAGAAAGTATAGCTTATTAGCTAATTTTATAGTAAGAGTGGTAAGACTGTCTTTAAAAGGCAGTCTTTTTTATTGCTTACAATCAGGGATGTGTTGTGGCAAAGCTCAGAAATGAAGGACTAAGAGATCAAATGATAGGGTAAATTTCCGGCGGCTGAAAGCCGCCGGAAATTAATTTTAATCAATATTTTTAATTTTAGAGAACCCCGCTTTCTAAGATTGAAAATGTCTGATCTATACAATTGATCTCTGCAAGCCTTCCATAGGGAAGCGTAAAAGTAGGGCAGGTATGTCCGAAATCCATCTGAGTGATGACAGGAAAATCATATAGACCTTCTTCATCAAGTACTTTAAGGATTTCCGATTCATATGCTTCTGCATACAGATTATCATAGGGACGTCCAAAAATAATACCCTTGGCATTTCCCAGGATTCCCATAGAGGCATAGTTTCTCAGCCACCATCTTACATATTCCGGTTTGGGTTTGTCTTCTGAGGTTTCAAAAAACAGAATACAACCCTTCCAAACTTCCGGATCCGGCCAGTAATCTGTTCCTTTCAGCATTTCCAGAACTTCCATACAACCTCCTATCAATGGTCCCTGTACGATAGAGTTTCCTCTGATAAAGCGCCAACCTGCAGGAGGGGTCAGTTTTCTTTTTATATCCTGTAGGGAAACGTCAAACCAGTCAAGAAATTCTGTGGTCCAGCCTTCTTTGTTCGGATGAATCTGTCCGATAACTGAAGGTGAAAATAAGGTTCTGTTGATATCATCAATCTGATATTTATGCATTGCTTCGTTTTCAGCAAATCCCACCAATAGGGACGTGCCGTAGAATGAACTTAAACCGGCTTTAAGACAGATAAAATGAGCCACGGTACTGTCGGAAAATCCCAGGAATATTTTGGGGTTGTTTTTAATGATATCAAGATCAATATATTTCAGCATTCTGATACTGTCATCACCGCCAATATTGGAAATAACAGCTTTTACAGAAGGATCTGAAAATGCTTCCATAAGGTCCTGAGCTCTGGCTTCCGGATGATCATAAATCCATTGGGCCGGCTGCAAAGCATTTTTCGTTTCAGTAACTTCCAGGTTGAAAATCCGGTATAACCGTTCCTTGCCTTTCAGATAACGGTGTGGCAGTTCACCGGCAGCTCCCCATGACATGGAAATTGTGGCTACTTTATCACCACCGGTTAATCTTTTGGGTGCAATTAATTTCATAAATATTGAACTATTAAAAACAGAAAGCTGAGATGATGAGAATTTACCTGTTGAGAAATCAATCTTTTAAGGGCTTTTTAGCTTTATTTCTTTCAAAAATAGGACATCTTTGGAAAAAATACAAAGATAAGTTCCTGGAAATCTTAAATTTTCTTGTCTTACTATCTGATCTCTATGATGATCGAAGATTCAATACTTTGATACAGAGCGGAATAAATCCTATAGAAATGGCGATGAAAATAGCAACACGTATATAATTAAGCTTTTGCCAGGCTGAGGTTCTGTAAGCCAGATTCTCAGGGATAACTGAAGTTTCTGCCAGCTTCTGAAAATCGATAATATTAGGAGCAAAAAATATCAGAGTCCAGGCTCTCACTGCAATATGGGCAATAAACAGAATGAAAAGCCAATTTCTTACCGGATCTATTTTCCAGCAAAAAACTAGGGCAAGAATAAAGGCAATTTCGTGTACAGAATGAAATACAATCCAGAATATTTTCAGGCTTACTCCTTTTCCATCCAGCAGTAATTTAAAATTCTCAGGGGGTGAAGATACCCATTTAGGTACAAATACAAATGTCTCAAAGATCTGGGCACCATTCATCATAAAATAGAGTAGTGCTGTGATGCAGAGCCAGATTTCTGCACGTACTACATCAGTTGTTGTTAAGCTTTCCATGGTTTATATTATGAGTTGTTTATATCATTTACGGTTTCTTGCATGATTGCCGTAGCTCCATTGAAATAGCGTTCGATGGTTTTTATTTCGTCTTCAGAAAACGTTGAGACCAGCTGCATGGTTTTCTGCTGTAGCACCTCGAAAACAGGCCCCAGCAATTTCATACTGTTTTCAACATTGGGAATGATGAGTACTTTTCTCCGGTCTTCTTTAGTGAATTGCCTTTTAACAAGTTCTTTTTTTTCCAGGCGGTCTATTAGTCCCGTGACTGCTCCGGTGGTAAGTCCTGTCAGTTTTGAAATTTCCCCGGCCGTTATGGTATCATATGGTAAAATCAGACCAAGGTACTTATGATCAGCGCTGGATAAGCCTGCTTTTCTGGCAATAGCTTCATGCATGAAAATAGAAGCATCTGAATATTGTCTGCTGGCTTTCCTGAATTGTTCAATAATATCTTTATTCATGATTATCTTATTTAATTGTTATCTTAATCGCTAAGATATATATAGTTTTTAAATTGAACAAATAATTTTTATCCTCAAAAAATGAAAACATATATGGTTTTATAAAAAAATAATTTTTCGTAATTAATTTATAAACAGATGTTTAATTATTTTAATGGAATTTTCCTGATAAAAAAGCGTGAAAAGCTTGTATTTAAAGGAGATTTTCCTATCTTTGCAGTCCCTTAAACAAAGGGATTTACTTAAAAAAGTAAGTGGCCGACTCGGTAGCTCAGCTGGTAGAGCAATACACTTTTAATGTATGGGTCCTGGGTTCGAATCCCAGCCG